>NZ_FOPY01000013.1 GCF_900113605.1 Modicisalibacter xianhensis | reverse complement strand
CGATAGGCGGGATGTGGAAGCGCAGCAATGCGTTGAGCTAACCCGTACTAATGGTCCGTGAGGCTTGACCATATAACACCCAAGGGGCCTGACGGCCCGGGTGGCGGTCGCCACGACACACGGATACGCGAGTCGTATCGCAGTCAGCTTGATCACGTTGTTAGAGCACCAGGTATTTGGGTGCTGCTCCGGCAGCACGCCACAGTTACGCCTGACGACCATAGCGAGCGGGTCCCACCTGACCCCATGCCGAACTCAGCAGTGAAACCGCTCAGCGCCGATGGTAGTGTGGGGCCTCCCCATGCGAGAGTAGGTCATCGTCAGGCATCTCTTCGAAAACCCCAGCCAATCGGCTGGGGTTTTTTCGTTTCCGGGAAAATCATTTTCATACGCTTGATTGGCGACATGCTGAAAAGCTCTCTACGTTAGGGTGGCAAGTCATACGTAAAGGAGCGATACATGAAAGGAAGCCTGTGGAAGATGCTGGGTCTGGTTGCCCTCATGGCCATGCTGGTAGGCGGAATTGCCGGGTGTGAAGATGAGGGGCCGATGGAGGAAGCCGGTGAGAGCATGGATCAAGCGGCGGAAAATGCCGGTGATAGCGTAGAAGAAATGGGCGAGGATATTCAGGAGTCTGCCGAGGAAGCACAGAATTGACCTGGCAGGCCGCTGTAAAGACAAGCGCCGGACCCTTGGGCCCGGCGCTTCTTTCAGTAGTTAGGTTGTTGGCTCTGAACGAGGTTATCAGGGCGCTGTGTTCTGCTCGATACCTTGGACGTACCACGGCGCGCCGTCTCGCAGGTCGCGTACCAGATGCCAGGTCTCATTGAACTCATTCTGTTCGCCATTCTCGTCCATGATGCCATGGAAAAGCACGGTGGCTTCGGCCTGACGCCCCACCTCTCGCACATCACCAAGCTCGGCAAAAAGGCGGACGATTTCGGTGCGATTATTAGCCGGCTGGTTGGCACGTTCCTCACGCAACAGGTTATAAAGCTCCGGTGTCACGTATTCCTGAATACTACTGAAGTCATTGTTGTCCCAGGCGCGCTGCAGCGTCATAAAGTGTTCCTTGGCGCCGCCCAGAAAGCGTTCCCTGTCGAACCAGGCGGGTTGTGCTGCAGCACCGCCGCCCAGTCCGCTCGCCGTAAAGGCCTGCGTCGTATTATCGGGGCGAGCCTGCTGCTGATAACCTTGCTCGCGAGGGCCGCCGGCCGGCGCAGGTTGACGCCGTTTACGAAACAGCCGGAAGGCCAGCCAAATGGCGCCGGCAATTAGCAGCATGTCCAGTAGGCGCAGTTCATCGAAGGCGCCACCGAAGAACAGCGAGGCCAGTAGGCCACCGGCTAGGAGCCCCGCAAAGGGCCCGGCGAAGCGCGACAGCCCCTTGGAAGGCTGACGGGGAGGGGTAGCCGTGGCTGTACGGTTCGGTGCAGCGTCGGTCGTGTTGGCCGAACGTGAGTAAGTGCCGAAGCTCTTGCCCCCGCCTAATCGCTTGGCTTCAGCATGCTCGACTGCCAGGCCGAAGCCAAGCAGGCCGACCAGTAGCATGACAAACAGGTTTTTCATGATGGTGTCGTCTCCGAAGGGTAATGAAAAGGCTAGAGGCAGTTTACCTCTCGCCTTTGTCCCTGTCCCGATTCCTGCATGCTAAGACGCCTCAGGATGGGCTTTGTTCCTTGCGGGTGAAGACCCAGGTATCGCCTTGCGAGAGGGTGGAGTTGAAGCGATAGCCATCGACATCGAAGTCCTTGAGGCCTTCCGGGTCATCGATCCTTTGATGGATCATCCAGGCGCTCATCAGCCCCCGCGCCTTCTTGGCATAAAAGCTGATGATCTTGTACTGGCCGTTCTTGGCATCCTTGAATACGGGGGTGACAACCCGGGAAGAAAGGCGCTTGGCATCGATGGCCTTGAAGTACTCGTTTGACGCGAGGTTGACCAGTACCGGGGTACCGCTTTGGTTGATAGCGTCGTCCAGGGCCTGAGTGAGCCGGTTTTTCCAGAAGGCGTAGAGATCCTTGCCGGCATCGTTGGGCAGACGTGTCCCCATTTCCAGGCGGTAGGGCTGGATCAGATCGAGGGGACGCAGCAGTCCATAAAGGCCGGAGAGAATTCGCAGGTGATCCTGGGCGAAAGCATTGTCCGCCTCGCTGAACGAGGCGGCATCCAGTCCGACATAGACATCTCCCTGAAACGCCTGGATGGCCTGCTTGGCGTTCTCGAGATCGAAGGGCGGGGCCCATTCGGCAAAGCGGGCTGCATTGAGACCGGCCAGCTTGTCGCTGATGCCCATCAGCTCGGCAAGCCGCTGTGGCGAATAATCACGCAGGATGTCGATCAGTGCCTGGCTCTGTTCCAGGTAGTCGGGCTGGGTGTAGGTACGGGTGGTGGGGGGCGTTTCGAAGTCCAGCGTCTTGGCCGGGGAGATCACACTCAGCATCAAAGGCTCCTGCGTCTTGGGTCATGGCAGGAGAGAGTATACCAAGCGGGGCTGCGGGGGCCGATGTCGCCCCCGCTATTGCTCCCATAGCTTCAGGGGCAGGGGTTGGAAAGCCGGCGATGCACTGCTTCGATCTCGTCGAGCACGGCCTGGTCGAGCGACAGGGCCTCGCTGGCCAGGTTGCTTTCCAGTTGTTCCATGGTGGTGGCACCGATGATGTTGCTGGTCAGGAACGGTCGCGAATTGACGAACGCTAGCGCCATCTGTGCCGGGTCGAGGCCATGCCGGTGGGCAATGTCGACATAGGCGCGTGTGGCCTCGTTGGCCACGTCTGAAGTGTAGCGCTTGAAGCGCTCATAAAGGGTCAGGCGGCCCTTGGGTGGCTGGGCGCCATCCAGATACTTCCCGGACAGCACACCAAAGGCCAGCGGCGAATAGGCCAGCAGGCCGACCTGTTCGCGATGGGCGATTTCGGCCAGGCCCACTTCGAAGCTGCGATTGAGCAGATTGTACGGATTCTGCACGCTGGCCACCCGTGGCACGCCAAGTGTGTCGGCAAGGTGCAGGCTATGCATGACGCCCCACGGTGTTTCGTTGGACAGGCCAATCGCGCGAACCTTGCCAGCATCGACCAACGCTTTCAGGGCCATCAATGTATCGGCCAGGGGCGTGGCGTCCTCCTCCAGGTCCGGCTGATAACCCAGCTTGCCGAAGAAGTTGGTACTGCGGTCCGGCCAGTGCAACTGGTAGAGGTCGATGTAGTCCGTCTGCAGGCGCTCGAGACTGGCGTCGATGGCCTGATTGATATGCTCGCTCGTCAGGCGTGGGCCTCCACGGATGTGCTCCATGCCAGGACCGGCTGCCTTGGTAGCGATTACCAGATCGTCGCGTTTGCCTCGGGCCTTGAGCCAAGTGCCGATATAGGCCTCAGTGCGCCCTTGCGTCTCGCCCTTGGGCGGGACCGGGTACATCTCGGCGGTATCGATGAAATTGATACCGAAATCGACGGCGCGGTCGAGTTGCCGGTGAGCCTCGGCTTCGGTGTTCTGTTCGCCGAATGTCATGGTGCCCAGGCAGAGGCGGGTGACGTCGATCCCTGTCCGGCCAAGTGGTCGTTTCTGCATTCCGCAGGCTCCATCTATGCTAGGGAAAAGGGCATGGTAGCGGGGGCGCGAGAAAGCGGCAAACTAGGGTTGAGTCATGCCCGAGGTGGGCGTATGCTTGCCCACCGTTGATCCGGCGGAGTCCGGACGGTTGGCAGCAAGGAGATGAACACGTGGACTGGCCCTGGATGGGGCTGTATTCGACGTTGTCACCCTAGGCAAACTGGATTCAAGGTTCTTAGCCATGCCGCAGGCTTCTTCCCTGTTTACCCGGCTTGAATATCGACTGGCCGAGCAGCTATTCCAAACTCGCTGGTTACCGCGTTCGCCGCGTACCCAGCGCCTGACCATGCATCTTTTCCAGCGCTGTGCCGAAGCCGGGCATACGGCAGCGCTGTCGGTCTACGGCAACATGCTGTTCCAACGCGGCATGACCCCGCAGGACAAGGCGCGTGGGGCGCGTTATGTGCTGCAGGCAGCGCAGAGTGGCGATCCCGAAGCCCAATACCAGGCCGCACTGATCTACGAGCATGGCTGCGCTCAATATCCGCGTCGTCACGACCATGCCGTAACCTGGTATGCCAGAGCCGGCGAGGCTGGCCATCGCCTGGCAGCAAGGCGTTTGGCCGAGGCCTATCGGCAAGGTGACCTCGATCTGGCTGTCGATGAGCAGTGTGCCGCGCACTGGCAGGCGCTTGCCGACTATCCAGTCTATCGTGTCGAGGCGCACGATTCGCCCATGCACTGAGCGAGTCTCGGGGCCAGTAGCTGCGTTTAATCCAAGCCAGGCAAATCCGGGCAATAGCCCGGATTTCGTGTTTACATGGACGGGAACCCAGCCGAATCGTCTAGCCCGAACCAGATAGGAATGTGATGTGACGCTGCCCATATTGCTCGATATCGAAGCGTCCGGTTTTGGCCGGGGCAGCTATCCCATAGAGGTTGGCCTGGCGAGAAGCGATGGCAGTACCTGTGCCTTTCTCATCCAGCCCCTCGACGAGTGGACGCATTGGGACCCCAAGGCAGAATTGCTGCACGGTATCTCGCGAGGGCGACTGAAGCGCGAGGGCTATCCTGTGGTCGAAGTGGCGCGCTGGCTCAACGACGAGCTCAGCGAAGCGGGCATCGCCTACAGCGATAGCTGGGGTTACGACAATACCTGGCTGTCGCTACTGTTCCATCATGCCGGCATGTTGCCGCGCTTCCGCCTAGAGGCTTTGCGCCGACTTCTCAACGACAGGCAACTTGCGCTATGGAAGCGCACCAAGGAAGCCCTGATCGCCGAACGCGGCATTCGTCGCCACCGTGCCGGCGAGGATGCCCGGCTACTGCAGTTGACGTACCTACGCACCCTCGACTCGACGACCTAGCGCTAGCGATACGCCGACCGTCTATCCCTCGCCACTCACCGACAGCAAGACCTTGCCGATGCTGGCGTTGCTTTCCAGATAATCCATGGCCTGCTGGGCGTCCTGTATCGGCCAATCGCGGTCGATCAACGGGCGAAGCTCGCCGCGTACCAGGCGCGGCCAGACATGCGCATGCAAAGCATCGAGAATGGCGCCCTTGGCCTGGGGTGTCTTGCTGCGCAAGGTCGAGCCGATCAGGCGTTGCCGCTTCATCAACATCCGTCCCATGTCCAGCTCGGCCGCTCGGCCACCCATCAGGCCGATCAGGACCAAGCGGCCATCCATGTTGAGTACCTGCTGATTGTCGGCCAAGTAGCTGGCACCCACCGGATCGAGAATCATGTCAGCGCCGCCCCAGTTCTTCACGGCCTCGACGAAGCTGCCCTGGTGGCGGTTCCAACCGGCATCGGCACCCAGCGACAGGCATTGCTGCAGCTTGTCGTCATTGCCCACGGTGACGAAGCAGGGATGACTAAAGGCGCGACAGAGTTGGATGGCCGTCGTCCCGACGCCGCTGGCACCAGCGTGCAACAGTACACGATCCCCCTGGCGCAGCGCACCTTCCATGAACAGGTTCAGCCAGGCCGTGGCGAACACCTCGGGCAGCGCCGCGGCTTCGCGCAGACCGTAGCCTTTAGGAAGCGACAAGACTTGAGCCTGATGCACGATGACCTCTTCGGCATAGCCACCACCGGCAAGCAATGCGCAAACATGCTGGCCGGTGTCGAAGCCTTCGACACGCGCCCCCTTCTCGACAATCGTGCCGCTGACTTCCAGCCCGAGAATCTCGGAAGCACCCGGTGGCGGCGGGTACTGGCCGGCACGTTGCATCAGGTCGGCCCGGTTCATCCCGGCCCAGGCAACCTTGATGCGCACTTCATCGGCACCGGGGGAGGGAAGGGGCGGTTGTTCCTTCCAGGCAAGCGCTTGATCGTCGAGTGTGATGGCGTACATGGCGTCTCCTTGCGCCTTGGGTGTCCTCAGGCCGGCTTGAAATGGGCTTCGAGGCTGTCCAGCAGCGAGTCGGGCGTGCCGGCGTGCTGGAGCTGAGCGCGTGTACGCGCCGCGAGGAAGCCGGCATCCACGGCATTGTCCAGAAAGCTTAGCAGGGGCTGATAGAACCCGGCGACATCGAGCAAGCCGACCGGCTTGTCATGCAGACCGAGATATTGCCAGGTCCATACCTCGAACAATTCCTCAAGGGTACCGATACCGCCGGGCAATGCCACGAAAGCGTCGGCATGGGCGGCCATGCTGGCCTTGCGCTCATGCATGTTGTCGACGCGAATCAGTTCGCTCAGGCCGTGGTGGGCCATCTCGCGATCGACGAGGTGATGGGGCATGACGCCGATGACCTCGCCGCCCGCCTCCAGGGCCGCATCTGCCACGGCGCCCATCAGGCCGATACGGGCACCACCGTAGACCAGCCCCAGGCCACGTTCGGCAATGCCGCGTCCCAGCGCGATGGCAGCGTCACGAAAACGGGGGTCGTGCCCCTCGCGCGACCCCAGATAGACACAGACTCTTGGCATGGCGTCTCTCCTTGCGAAAGGGCTAATAGTAGCATTCCCGGTAACGAAAACGGGCGCCCCAAGGGCGCCCGCCAGTCGAACGGTATCCTTCAGGGCAGACGGTCGATGATGCCATATTCGGCATCCAACCACTGTCCTATGACGTTATTGCCACATAAGTGATGTGCGTACTGGGTGTGCAGGCAACGCACCTGATCCCAGTTGGCGATGCCGCCAATGCCCCGCTCGCGAAATAGCGCAGTATAGTCCTGGCGCTCGGCCTGCTCGCGGTAGGATTCGCTCATATAATGCCAGCGCTGGGCCACGTAGTCTTCATGGCTGCGGTGATAGGCTGCCAGGAATTCGGCATCGTCCTGAAGGCGCGCCTCGAGTTGCTTGATCACACCGCTGGCCTCGATGCGCGACAGTTCGACCTTGAGCAGATCGGAACTCAACCAGTACAGCGTAGGAAAGGGCTTGTCGTCGACGATGGACTCCATGCGCAGCACCAACGGCGTACCCTGACCATCGGTGGCGGAAACGGCCTGAATACCGCGCGGGGCTCTGCCAAGTTGTTCGGCAATGATGGCCAGTTGGGCGTCAGTGGGCGTCTGGTCGGTCTGGATCAGCATCGTTTCCGGAGTCCCGCAGGAATTTGTTGGAGTGTGCCACGCCGCGAAAGAATGCCTGGTTGAGCTGAATCGGGGTGGGCACATAGCCCCACTCACGCTCGCAGTAGTCGTTGGCGCGCGCGATCAGGACGTCGTAGAGGCGATTGAACGGGGCATCATAATCGTAAGGATCGTCGCCAAACAAGCGAATGTGCGGGTAATCCGCGAAGCGCTCGATGAAGTAACGCTCCAGGTCGGCCTCCACGGCGCGATGGCGCTCGATATCGTCGGGCGAAATCCACAGATCGTAGCGAATGGCCATTGATTGGCTCCGACTGGGCGGCTATGGGCCTGTGACAACGGTGTAGCGCAAAAGGCTCAGTGGCGTGCCAGTGGCGCCAGGCATGCCTGGGTGAGCCGCAGTAAATCCTGCGGGGCGAGAGAAATCTCCAAGCCGCGACGGCCGGCGCTGACGTGCATCTGTATAAGGCCGGCGGCACTGTCGTCGATGTACGTCGCCAGGCGCTGTTTCTGACCGAGCGGGCTGATGCCGCCGACCACATAACCTGTTGCGCGTTCGGCCTCGGCAGTGTCGGCCATGGTCGCCTTCTTGCCGCCCGCTGCGCGTGCCAGTGCCTTGAGGTCGAGCATGGCCGACACCGGCACCACGGCCACCGCCAACTTGCCGTCGACCTTCGTCAACAGTGTCTTGAAGACGGTGTGTGGCGCTAGGCCGAGCAGCCGGGCAGCTTCCTCGCCATAGGCGGCGCTCGCCGGATCGTGCGGATATTCCTGCAGCTCGAAGGTGACCTTGGCACGTTTGAGCGCCTGCACGGCGGGTGTCATGCGCCGGCCTCGGCAGTATCGACAAGGTGAGCTTCCAGGGCCTGGCGAACATCGGCAGGGAGTGGCGCGGCACGCTTGGCTTCGTGATCGTAGTGCACCAGCACGGTATTGCCGCGCGCCCCGGGGCGCCCGTTCTGCCAGGCTTCCTGGGTCACGGTGAAAGAGCTGTTGCCCAGGCGCGATATCCAGGTACGTATCTCGATATCCTCGCCATAGAACAGTTCGGCCAGGAACTCGACATCGAGCCTCGCCATGATCAGCGCCCACTTGCGCGGGTCGAGATCCGGTGTGAACAGCCGGAACAGATCGTTGCGGGCCAACTCGAACCAGGCCGGCAGGCGCGTATTGTTGATATGTCCTAAGGCGTCGGTGTCGTAGAAGGCAGGCTCCAGCGTACGCGTGAACATCGGCGAATCCTTGTCGAATGGCATATCAGAATGACGCCCGAGCAAACGCTAGGTCAAGCGTCGACAGGGTGGCGTGAGCGCTGCCAGTACGCCTGCAGGCGCGTCCACAACCATAACCAGGCGGTGGCGACGGCAAAACCGACCAGCGTGCCCAATGCCAGGCCCAGCGTGGGGTAGACCAACGACACGCACAGTGCATAGCAGAGCAGCGAGCCGAGCCCGGCCGGGTAGTGCTTGATGACCGTGGCGACCGGGCCTGGGCCATGCGTCAGGTGCAGGATCACCAGAAAGGGGTACATGGTGACCGGGAACGCAGCAAGCAACCCGGCCCAGGCCGGCGGCAGGACATGAGCCAAGCCGGTGATCGTGAATATGATCGCTGCCGCAAGCAGGGCCCGGAACAGTACACCTGCCCAGGAGAGGCTTCCCCGGCCACCGGTTCGCCGGTCGGGTACCTGGCGGTAGAGCCAGAGAAAAAGGCCAATCGCTACCAGGGTGACCAGCGCGCCGCCAAGGCGGTCGAAATCGATCTGTGCGAGTACGGCACTGGCTGTGAGCCAGCAGGCCAATCCCCCCAGGGTCCCCGACAATATACCAGTGACACCTTCGCGCCGGCCGCACAGGAGATAGCCACCGCCCAGGGCCAGGGTCGCAGTAAACCCGGCAAGGGTATGGACAGCACTATCGGCGGCGAAACCGGGCGAAATCTCGAGACCGATGAAGAACAGGGCGATGGCCGTGCCCAGAGGATAGCCGGACAACAGGCCGGCGATACGCGGGCTCAGGCGTTCGGCAATGGCTGCCAGGCCAAGCACGACTCCAATCGAGACCAACAGCTTGGCGACTTGCCAGGCAACGGGAACGTCCAAGAGCGACTCCAGCGCAGGAAAATACAGAGGTGGCTGCCGTGGGCACGGGCCCTGTCGGCAACGCCGACTATATCAGACGCTGGGATTGCTGATCGGCCCAGGCCTGCTCGAGGGGTGCTGCCAAGGGCGCTTGCAGGTGATCGGGCAGCGCCTCGCATGCCTGCTCGAAGGTCTCGAAGCTGCGGTTGCGCAGCCAGCAATAGGCCCACGCACAGGCCTCGAGATCGTCATTGGGAATTGGACGCGAGGGTATCTGTGCCAGCAGGAATAACGCGCTGCGCATGGCCCATGACGGTGGCTGACCCTCATGACTCCATTCGCGCAAGGTGACGCCGCTGGGCGTCTCCTCGGGATCGCCGAGGCTGGCCAGGCGGGCCGTGTCGGCAAGAATCTGCGCCAGTCGGTCGGGATCGGCCTGGCCAATGAGCATCCAATGGCCGACCAGGCGGGACCCGCCGCGCATGGCCTTGGCATAAAAGGGGCTTTCAGGCATGTTCTTCCTTAGGGATCACAGAGTTTCGACATGGAGAGACCATGCGCTTCGATTTTGCCACGTCCATTGACCGCCGCCAGTACCCATCGCAGAAATGGCAGCGCTATGCATCGGATGTGTTGCCGTTGTGGGTTGCCGATATGGACTTCGCGTCGCCGCCGGCCATCGTCGATGCCCTGAGCGAGCGGGTCGCGCATGGGGTGTTCGGGTATGGACGTACGCCGGACAGTCTGCGTCGGACGCTGTGCGAATGGAGTCAGCAGCATTATCGCTGGCCGATCGAACCGGGCTGGCAGTTGTGGCTGCCAGGCGTGGTACCGGCGCTGCATCTGGCCAGCCTGGCCTTGACCGAGCCCGGCGACGGGGTGCTCACCGTCACGCCGATCTATCCGCCGTTTCTCAAGGTCGCCGAACGCACCGGGCGCCTGGCGCAGACCGCGCGTCTTGCCGAACCCGTTTCCGACGGTGAGGGCTGGCGCCTCGATCGCGAAGCGCTGGAAGCCGCCATCACGCCGGAAACCCGCCTGCTGTTATGGTGCCACCCGCACAACCCTACCGGGCGTGTCTGGCATCATGATGAGTTGGCGATTATCGCCGATCTGGCGGAACGCCACGACCTGATCGTCGTCTCCGATGAATTGCATTGCGACCTGATCCTCGAGGGCGAGCGACACCGCCCTTTGGCGGCGGCGTTTCCCGACTTGGCCAAGAGGATCATCACGCTATGGGCGCCCTCGAAGACCTTCAATACCGCGGGCTTGACCTGTGCTTGTGCCGTGGTACCTGATGGCAGTCTCCGGCGACGATTGCAGGAGGCCATACGCGGCTTGGTACCGGACGTCAATGTGCTGGGCCTGCTGGCCGCTGAGGTCGCCTATCGAGAGGGCGAGCCGTGGCGCCAGGCGTTGCTTGACGTGTTGCGCAACAATCGTGCCTGTCTCGGCGAGCATGTCGCGCAGTGGCCGGGAGTCGGTTACCGGGAGCCGGAATCCACCTACCTGGCTTGGCTGGACCTGCGTGAAGCGGGGCTGGGCGAATCACCCCAGAGAGCGTTGCTCGAGCGCGCCAAGGTCGCCCTGTCGGATGGCGCCGACTTTGGCTGGCCCGGTTTCGTGCGCCTGAACTTCGGAACGTCTACCGCCCAGTTGCAGCAGGCACTAAAGCGCCTCGATACAGTGCTTGGTAGGTCGTAGCCAGAAGCAAGGATAGGCAGTGGGCCTGTTGGGCCCACTGCTCAAGCCTCGGCTATCGCTAACGCCTCAGTACAGCAGGGCAAATAGCTTGCGCCGGTAAGTCACGGTCAAGGGGTGATCGGCACCAAGAGCATCAAATACGCGCAACAATGTCTTGCGTGCCGCATCGTCGCCATAGGCGCGGTCGCGCTTCATCAGGGCGAGCAGGGCGTCGAGGCCGGTTTCGTATTGACCGTCGGCGACCTGGCGCAGGGCACGGCGATACTGGGCTTCACTGTCATCGCGGCCCTCCAGGGCAGCCAACTCCTCGGCGCCGGGGGCTTCCTCGCCGAACTCGAGGCGGGCACGCACGCCGCGTGCCTTGGCGCCATCGCGATGTTCGGGCGGCAGGTTGTCAAGAATTGCCCGGGCATCCTCGGGATTACCCTCGGCCAGTACCGCACTGGCCAGTCCGATCTGATAATCGTAGTGATCGGGATATTCCTGGCTCAGTTGTTGGTAGATGGCGCGTGCCGAGGCGGCATCGCCGGCGGTGAGGGCGGCTTCGGCCTGCTCTTCGGGGCTAGCCGGCGCATCCTGAGGTGCTTCGATGTACTGGGCCAGCCATTCACGAATCTGCCGCTCGGGCAGGGCGCCCTGGAACTGGTCGTAAAGCTGCCCCTGGATGATCAGCTTGACGTCGGGAACCGAGCGAATGCCCAGTTGCGCCGCGATCTGCTGATGCTCCTCGATGTTGAGCTTTGCCAGGACGAACGCCCCGGCATACTCGTGGGCGAGCTTCTCGAGTACCGGCATCAAGTTCTTGCAGGGCTCGCACCACGGGGCCCAGCAGTCGAGCAGGACCGGTGTCTTGACCGAACCTTCCAGCACGACCTGCTGGAAGTTGGACATGTCGACATCGACGATATAGCTCGACGGGTCGGCCTGTGTGCCGCTCGGTTGCTGCGACGCCTCGGGCGTATTGAGAGGGGCTCCGGTACGGGGGTCGACTATCGGCATAACGCTTGGCCCTGTTGAAAGTGGGTATGTCACACCAGATGCGGGCCGGTCGGCAAGGATTCAAGGGGGCGGGTACATGAAACGTTGGCTGTTCGCTGGTTTCCGCAGTCTTGTCGTGATGGGAGCGATCGGCATTCTCCTGCTGGGAGGGCCTCTGGTCATGCTGGCCGGGCCGAGCATCGATCTGGATAGCCACTGGTCGACCGCGGATCGTTCGACGGCGGGGCTCGCGCCGTTACCCGAGCAGGCCCGCGAGGCCATCGTGCAGGTCTATGCAGCACGCGCCTTCAATTGGCGAGGCGCTTTCGGGGTGCACACCTGGATCGCGACCAAGTCCCAAGACGCAACGTTTTATCATGTCTATGAAGTTACCCGCTGGCGCGGAGCAGTGCACACGTCGCGACAGCGCAACCCGGACCGGGCCTGGTATGGCAATCCACCGCAACTGCTTGCCGACTATCGCGGGGCGGCCGCCACGCAGCTCATTGCGTCTATCGCAGAGGCCGCCGCCGCCTATCCGCGTGCCGGCGAATACCGGATCTGGCCTGGACCCAACAGCAACACCTTCACGGCTTGGGTCATCCGCCAAGTTCCCGGCCTGCGCGTGCATTTTCCCCCCACGGCAATCGGTAAGGATTACTTGCTTGATGGCTGGACTGCCGAGACGCCCAGCGAAAGCGGCTACCAAATCTCGTTGGCTGGTCTGTTCGGGATTCTAGTGGCGGGTGACGAGGGGATCGAGGTCAACCTGCTGGGGCTCGTCTTCGGTATCGACTATGCCGCGCCCGCGCTCAAACTTCCCGGGATAGGACGACTGGGTGTCGGGGCGTCGGTTTTGGGGCGGTCGGCCGATGACGAAAGACCGGTGATAGCGTTGACACGGTAATAACGTGGTTAACGTGT
This sequence comes from Modicisalibacter xianhensis, assembly GCF_900113605.1. Taxonomy (GTDB): domain Bacteria; phylum Pseudomonadota; class Gammaproteobacteria; order Pseudomonadales; family Halomonadaceae; genus Modicisalibacter; species Modicisalibacter xianhensis. The sequence continues at coordinate 130,517 of NZ_FOPY01000013.1, read as the reverse complement.
GGTTCTGTCACTAGCGACTTTAATCAAGTGAATGAAACGAAAGAAGCCGACCCTATGGATCGGCTTCTTTGAAATTTGGTAGCGGGGGCTGGATTTGAACCAACGACCTTCGGGTTATGAGCCCGACGAGCTACCAGACTGCTCCACCCCGCATCAGATTGTGCTGCGTATTATAAGGAAATCTTGCCCCAAGTCAAGTGTTGAATACTCGCACAGCCCAGCGAAACTGGACCATACTTGACTGGAGGGTGGTGGCACTCGCAGAAGGCCATCTTCTTCGTTCAGCGCAATCGTCATAACTCAGGGGGAGAACATATGACACAAACAGCACCCGTGGCGTGGGTAACCGGCGGTACTGGTGGCATCGGTACGGCCATTTGCCGCGAGTTGGCCAAGGAGGGGTATCTGGTCGTGGCTGGCTACCACAACCCCGACAAGGCAAAAACCTGGCTCGAAGACCAGCGCGCCGACGGTTATGACAACATCGTTCTATCCGGAACCAACCTGACCGACTATGAAGATTGCGAGGCCGGCGTGCGCGAGATTCGCGAAAAGCATGGCCCCGTCAGCGTACTCGTCAATTGCGCCGGCATTACCCGGGACACCACGCTCAAGAAAATGAGCCCCGAGCAGTGGCGCGAAGTCATCGACACCAACCTCAACAGTGTATTCAATACCTGTCGTTGCGTGATCGAGGACATGCTTGAGGCCAACTATGGGAGAATCGTCAATATTTCCTCCATCAATGGGCGCAAGGGTCAGTTCGGCCAGTCCAACTATGCCGCCGCCAAGGCGGGCATGCACGGGTTGACCATGTCCCTGGCTCAGGAAACCGCGACCAAGGGCATTACCGTCAACACGCTGTCGCCTGGCTACATTGCCACCGACATGATCATGAAGATTCCCGAAAAGATCCGCGAGTCGATTCGCGAGACGATCCCCGTCAAGCGCTACGGAACACCGGAAGAGATCGCGCGTGCCGTGGCGTTCCTGGCGCACCGCGATTCCGGCTTCATTACCGGTGCTAACCTGGACATCAACGGCGGCCAGTTCATGGGCTGATTGTCCGAAAGAACTGCGAGGCAGAAGAAAGGCAAGGAGCGAGGCGTGATGCCTCGCTCCTTTTTGTGGGTCAGTGCCTGGCTAGGACGTGGGCAGGCGGGCCAACTGGGCGAGATGACTGTCGAGCTCGCCGGCTTCCCGGGCCCACAGCGCAGGCGGGACTGGCCCTGTTGCCAATATGCCGCACAGGATATCGTGCAGTTCCCCTGCCTTGGAAAGTTCGCGCTCACGCGATTCGTTGAGTCGTTCCACCTGGATGGCCAGGCGCAGGGGCTCATCGGCTCGCTCGACCCGGCCGCCGGCCAGCAAGGCGAGGTGAACACGTAGCCGGCTGAGCGTTTCGGCTACCTGCTCGGCAGTCATCGGGTCCTGGCGTGCCGCATTGCGTTGCTCGTGGGCGTTGAGCATGTCGTCGTCGAGCCCGGGCATGGCCTCGATCGATACAGCCTCGTGTCCCTCCAGTCGCTGGGCATCGGCATCGAGATGACGTTCGAGCAGTGGACGCAATTGTTGCCAGCGCTGGATTTCTTCGCTCAGGGCCAGCCGCAGCAACCGGTCGCGGCGGGCGCGCACGATGCCCGTCCAGCGCCGACGCATGCCCTCACTGCGACGGCCAGCCGGGAGTGGCTCCAGGCTGTCGGCTTCGGCGATGGCCTGCTCCAGCATCCCCGCATCATGGCTGGAAGAAGGTTGCCAGGCGTCAAGCCGCTCGATCAAGGCCTGCATGGCATCCAAGTGGTCGCGGGCCCGCTGGGCACGGTCGTCCCTCTCGCTTTCACGTGCGGCAAAGAGGGTATCGCAAAGGCTGCGGAACTCGCGCCATAGGGCCTGCTCTTCTCCCTTGGGGGCGCGACCCAGTTCACGCCAGCGCCGCTGCAGCGCCTTGGCCTGTTCGGCGCGCTGGGCGGCGGTTCCCTTGTCGTGCTGCAGTTGACGGGCCTCTTCGACCAAGGCGCGCTTGGCAGTAGCTATCTCCTGGGCGCGCTGGTCGATCAAGGCCTGCAAGGCATGACGGATGCGGCCGAAGCGTTGCCCGACCTGCTCGGCATGATCCCGGGGCACGGGCGAGAAGCGCCGCCACTGTTCCCGGGAGCGATCCCGAATCTCGCGCAGGGCATCGGGGTCGGCACCGGGGTCGGGATTGTCGAGCAGAGCCTCCAACTGGTCGCATAACCCCTCTCGGGCCTCCAAATTGCGCTGGCGCTCCTCGTCGAGTGCCTTGCGCCACGGTGCCAGGCGCTCGTGGATATGGTCCGAGGCAGCCCGGAAGCGGCTGGACAACTCGCGTTCGGCTGCGGCATCGCCAAGGTTTTTCCAGTCCTTGACCAGTTGGCGATGACGCCGATCCAGTTCGGCATCGAGGAGTGTCGTATCCTCGGCCAAGTCCTCAATGGCCAGGCACAGCTGGTTACGCTTGGGGCCCGCCACGAAACCCCGCCAGTCGCGTAGCTCGGCGAGCCGTGCACCCAGGCGCTTGAGCCGCGGCTGCAGGGGCTGGCGCCGGTCGGCAGGCAAGGTATCGAAGCGTTGCCGTAAGCTCTGGTGCAGCCGGCTGGCCTGCTTGAAGGCACCGCGCTCGAGCAGTTTTTCCAGTTCATCGAGATCCTTCGCGAAGCGCTCCGCCTGTTGCGGGCCGGCGGGGTCGACGGGCTGTTGGGACAGTTGTCGCTTCACTCGGCGCAGCAGGGGCGACGGCGGGAGGTCGCTCGGCCAATCGATATTATCCATGACGCTCCGCAGGCGCGCATTGTCCTGTTGCTCGATGCCCTCGCGCAGTGCGTCGGATTGCTGTTCCAGGCGTTCCCAGGCCAGGCGGATGCGCTCATGTGCCTCGAGCGACTGCGTATAGCGCTGGCTGAGCTCCTGACTGGGGACATGCTGCTCGGACAGGGCCTGCCAGCGGCTGGCCTGCAGGCGCTTGTGCGCAAGCAGGCTATCGATATCCTGCTGGGTGAGTGAATCTCCCTGGCGCAGGCTGGCAACCGATTCTTCCAGTGCCTCGACCAGTGCCTGACGCTCCGCCTCGGCATCATTGCGCTGTTGGTCTGCCGTCTCGATCGCCTGATGCTGCGCTTCATGGTCGGTGATGACCTTGCGGCAACGCAGGCAGGCTTCCTGGTAGCGCTGCTCCTGCTCGGGTGTGGCCAGATCGGGCAAGCGCTCCCACTCGCGCATCAGGTGGCGGTAGCGACCGGCATAGAGCGGCTCCCAGGCATGCTGGGCATGCTGTTCGAGAGCGTCCAGAATTCGCTCGCGCTCGATGCGTTGTGCCTCGGCCTGTGAGGCATCCTCATGCAATCGGCTGAGACGGTCACGGGCCAGGCGCGCCACATGCTTGTCGCGTCGGGCCTGGCGGGCCAGTTGGGCCAGGCCCTCTTCGGAGGTGACGCGCTCGGCTGCCGCATGGCGAACGGCAGCGATGCTGTTCTCGCAGGCCTGATGAATCAGGGCGGGTTCGTCGTCCAGGCGGGCCAATGCCGCCAGTCGCAGCTCCTGATTGTCGCCCTGCAATGCCAGCCTGGTGAGTAGGTCTCGGTCGTCGACACGCTCGACCAGTGTCAGTCGCTCAGCCAACGGTACGTTGCCGGCTTGGCCTGTCAGCAGCGCTACGAGCTGGGCGTGCAGTTCTGGCGAATGCTGGTCGTCGCACAATGCCAGCAGGCGGGCGGGGTCTTCGAGCCGTGCCAGTGCCGCCTGGCGTACGTCGGGGTCGCTGTCGTTCGCGAGTTGCTCCAGGCGTTGGCGGTCCCGAGGCTGGCTGGCGTCGAGGCGATCGATGGCCTGGCGTCGTACCGAAGGGTCGCGGTGTTGCCAGCGTGGGCCGAATAAGCGTCCAAAAATTCCTGACATGAGAGAACAGGCATCCCTGAAAGACGTAAATAATAGAAGAAAGTGGTTGTTGTCGCGTGCCGGTGTCCGCTACCGGCGTTCGCTCAGTGCTATCTAAGCATGTGCGCCACTGGCGGAAAAGCCCGAAGCGTCGGTGTCCTGCGACACTGACAAGAGGCTAGGCTGGGCGTATCATCAGTTGCAGCCAGGCAGCCCCTCGCTTAGCTTAGTGACATTACCGACGCGGAGACCGGCAATGAGCCTCAACGTGGACAGGGCAGGTACGGCCTTTTCTTTCAAGGGTGGCATGCTGCCCATGACGGTCATGGAACTGACCAGTGCAGATCCCGAGCAGATACGCGAGCAACTGGCCGGCAAGGTCAGTCAGTCGCCGGCCTTCTTCCAGCATACGCCAGTCGTGTTGAGCGTGGAAAAACTCGCCGAACCGCACCTGGCACTGGAGCGGATCTGTGCGGTATGCCGTGCCCACAAGCTATTGCCGGTTGCCGTGCGTGGTGGGGCGGACCCTGTCAAGCAATCGGCCTGGGCCTTGGGCCTCGGCTGGTTTCCGCCCCAGGAAGAGCGGGTGCGCAACCTTGAGAGCGTGTCGCGCTCGCTGCCCGAGGAAGAACTGCCGAGCCCGGCACCGGCCGGCATGGCGCCAGTGGCCAACCGTATCCATCGTGGCACGGTCCGCTCTGGCCAGCAGGTCAGTGCGGCAGAGGGCGATCTGATCGTGCTCGGTTCGGTCAACGCTGGCGCCGAGGTCCTGGCCGGTGGCAACGTGCATGTCTACGGGGCACTGCGAGGCCGCGCTCTGGCTGGGATACATGGTGACCGCGAAGCGGGCATCTTCTGTCATGAATTACACGCCGAGCTGCTTTCTCTGGCCGGGAACTACAAGCGCCTCGAGGACATCGACCCTCAACTGCTCGGCACGGCGGTGCAGGTGCGCCTCAACGATGACCAGTTGGCCATCGCGCCGCTCGTTTGAACCCACTAATGCACAATGATCATCAGACACTAGCAACAGGAAGCTTACCTTGGCCAAGATTATTGTAGTGACCTCCGGCAAGGGCGGGGTCGGCAAGACGACCAGTGCAGCAGCCATCGCCACCGGGCTGGCACTGCGCGGCAAGAAAACCGTGGTGATCGACTTTGACGTGGGTCTACGAAACCTGGACCTGATCATGGGCTGCGAGAGGCGCGTCGTCTACGACCTCATCAACGTGATTCAGGGCGAGGCAGGGCTCAATCAGGCCATGATTCGCGACAAGCGAGTGGACAACCTGCACATCCTGCCGGCCTCTCAGACCCGCGACAAGGATGCCTTGTCCGCCGAAGGCGTCGAGAAGGTACTCGACACCCTGACCAAGGACTTCGATTACGTGGTCTGTGACTCGCCCGCCGGGATCGAGCGTGGTGCTCAGTTGGCCATGTACTACGCTGATGAGGCTGTAGTCGTGACCAACCCTGAGGTCTCGTCGGTTCGCGACTCCGACCGCATTCTCGGTCTGCTGGGCTCCAAGACCCGCCGCGCCGAGCAGGGCCAGGATCCCGTCAAGGAACATCTGTTGATCACGCGTTACGATCCGGAACGGGTCAACCATGGCGACATGCTCAACCTGGAAGATATCCAGGAGATACTGTCGATAAACCTGATTGGGCTGATTCCCGAATCCGAGGCGGTGTTGCGCGCGTCAAACCAGGGCGTACCGGTTACCCACGATCAGAAGAGCGACGCCGGCCAGGCTTATGTCGATACCGTGTCTCGTCTGCTCGGTGAAGATATCCCGCTGCGCTTTCATGAGTACCAGAAGAAGAGCCTGCTCTCCCGCGTGTTCGGAGGAGGTCGTCGGTGAAGTTACTCGAATTCCTGAAGCGTGAACGCAAGAAATCCGCGTCCGTCGCCAAGGAGCGTCTGCAGATCATCGTGGCTCATCAGCGCAGCCAGCGCGATCAGCCTGACTACATGCCGATGCTCGAGCGCGAACTGCTGGAAGTCATTCGCCGCTATGTCAACGTCGATCAGGACGCCATCAACATCAGCCTCGACCGCGAGGACGACTGTTCTGTCCTGGAGCTCAACGTCACGCTACCGCGTAGCGGCTGAGCGTTGCTCCCAGCTGTGCTAGTCTGGTCGCTTTCGACTGGTGTGGAGAGCGGTCATGGCGCAGTCCGGCGCGACACAGCGAACATTTCTCTGGCACGATTACGAAACCTTCGGGGCCGATCCACGGCGTGATCGGCCTGTGCAGTTCGCGGCCATTCGCACCGATACCGACTTCAACGAGATCGGTGAGCCGCTGACCTTGTATTGCAAGCCGGCCGACGATTTCCTGCCTCATCCCCAGGCCTGCCTGATCACCGGCATCACGCCGCAGACGGCGCGTCGGCGCGGGTTGCCTGAGGTCGAGTTCGCGACACGCATCAATGCCGAAATGAGTATGCCGGGGACCTGCGTGCTGGGCTATAACAGCCTGCGTTTCGACGACGAGGTCACTCGCCATCTTCTATATCGCAACTTCCTTGATCCCTATGCCCGGGAATGGCAGAACGGCAACTCGCGCTGGGACCTCATCGACGTGGTGCGTACCTTTCATGCCCTGCGTCCGGAGGGGATCGAGTGGCCCCGTCGAGAGGATGGCTCGCCGAGCTTCCGTCTCGAGGAACTGACTGCTGCCAATGGCATCGAGCATGCCGGCGCCCATGATGCCTTGGCCGACGTGCGTGCCACCATCGCCTTGGCGAAGCTGCTGCGCTCGCGCAACGCCAAGCTGTTCGACTATCTGCTTGGGCTGCGCAGCAAGCGTGACGTGGCCGCCATGCTTGACATTCCCGGTCGCAAGCCCATGCTGCATGTCTCGCGGCGCTATCCGGCCAGCCGCGGCTGCAGCGCGCTGGTCATGCCGCTGGCCGAGCATCCTTCCAATGCCAACGGCGTTGTCGTCTATGACCTCTCGGTGGACCCGGCGCCGTTATTCGAATTGTCCGTCGAGGAGATCCGTGCCCGGGTCTTTGCCAGTGCGGACGAGCTGGCCGAGGGGGAATCGAGGATTCCGCTCAAGGTCATTCACATCAACCGCAGCCCGGTCGTCATGCCTGCCACGTTCCTCAAGGATGTCAATGGACCACGCCAGGGCGAGTACGGTGATATCGTCGAGCGCCTGGGACTTGATGTGACGGCCTGTCGCCAGCACTGGAAGGCGCTGTGCGCACATCCCGAGGCCGCCAGGAAGGCGGCGGCGGTGTTCGCCGAAGGACCTGCGCAGGGCCCGCAGGATCCGGACCTGATGCTCTACAGCGGCGGTTTCTTTTCGCCGGCGGACCGCCAGGAAATGCAGCGGGTGCTGGCTACGACCCCCGAGGCGCTGGGTGAGACGGCGTTCGCATTTCAGGACCCACGACTTGAGGAGATGCTCTTCCGTCTGCGGGCGCGCAATTATCCCGATACATTGACCAGCGAGGAGCAGTCGCAGTGGGAAGCCTATCGCTGGTCGCGGATGAACGACGCCACGCTGGGCGTGCTGACCCTGCAAGCGTTCGCCCGCGAGATCGAGCGCTTGAATCAGGCCTCCTTGAACGATCGTGAACGGCAGATCCTTGAGGAACTGGTCATGCATGTGGAAGCCATGATGCCATCGCAGGCATTTGGCTGACAGACGGGGTCGCAGGCAACCGAGAACGCAAAGGGGTAGAAAAGACACCGCCCGCGCCGACAGACGGCGCGGGCGGTGTCTTTCGAGACTCTGCTACGTGTCAGCGTGCCTCTGGCAGGGGCTGATAGCCTTCGGTCAGCGCCGAGACATCGCTGGGTGACATCCCGCTGGCAAAGGTGACCACCTGGGCCGGGGCGGCACGCAGCGATTGCCATGCCTGGCGCAGGGTAGCGGCATCCAGCTGCGAGACGCGCTCGGCCAAACGCTCACGCCGGTCGAACTCGGTATGATCATAGGCCAGTTCGTACCACAGGCGGTTGGTCAGACTGGAGAGCGAGGGATCGCGTTCCCGCAGGCGATCGCGCACGGCGTCGCGATACGGCGCGATCGTCTCGTCATCGGCCTGCTCGATACGAGCATCGAACGTCTTCAGGAAGGCGTCGATACGTGACTGGATCGTGTCGATGTCCGCGCTTGGTGACTGAACCAGCAGGTTGATGCCCGGTGCATCGAGCAGCGGCTGGTAGCCTGCCGTGACGATGTAGCCGAGTTGTTCCTCGGTGCGTAGCTGTGCATAGAACGGTGTGTCGATCATCTGGCCGAGTACGGCCAGGGCGGCCTGGCTATCCAGTGACCGATCAGGCCCTTGCAAATAGCGCAGCACCGCGACGTCGTTGCGTGTCGAGTGCGGATGCAGCGTCGGTGCCGACGATGGCACATCGAGGGGCTTCAGCTCGGGAATAGCGGTCTCGCTCAACTGGGGCGACAGGGCGTTGGCGACTGTCAGTCCCTTGCGCCGGGCCTGCTCTGGCGTCAGGTTGCCGACCGCCATGCTCTCGATGTAAAGCTGATCGAGGAAGCGAGTGCGAAATTCGCGCAAGTCCTCGACGTCAATCGGGCCGATAGCCTCGAGCAGGGCAGCGTCGCTCCATTGGGGGCGGATCAGCGCCGCGCCCAGCGTACTTTGCATCTGTGCATAGAGTGGTGACTGCGGGGCGTTGCGCCACTCCCGCTCCAGACCCATCTTGACCCGAGCAAAAGTCTCCTTGGCGATATCGCCAGTCTGCAGCTGTGCCACGACCTGACCCAGTACCAGTTCCTGCTGGTCGCGCCAGCCTGACAGCGACAGCGTGATGCCGCGGGCATGGGCATAGGCTGAAACATCCTGGCCAGCCAGGCGGGCAGGGTACAGTGTTTCGTTGAGACTGTCGTTCAGCCAGCCGGCCAACAGCCGGGCCAGGGCGGCGTCATGGGCACTGCTCGAAGCCTCGGGATTTTGCAGGCTGAAGCGCCACTCGGCCCGTGGGGTGCCAAACTCGCTGTCGGGACGATACCACAGCGAGAAGTGCTCACCGTCGATCAGCGCCACGGGATCGCGGGAAGTGAGGTCCAGCAGCTCCAGGTCTTCGGCAATGTACGGGTTGGGTTCGGGAAGCGCCAGATCGGGCAATGGCTCGGCCTCGGGCCACTGATCGACTGGTGTCAGGGTGTAGGGGGCATCGAACCATTCGCCGCGCTGATCGCCTTCCACGTCCGGGCCGCTATACACCCGCAGCAGAGATTCGGGCGTCAGCGAGGCCAGTAATTGACGAACCTGGTCCGGTTCGAGCCCATCCATGCGATAGCTGCCATACTGGACGTCCTGCAGGGGGTAGAGAGCCATGTTCATGGCCAGGCGGCTGGCGAGATGGATAGGCTCGCCGCGCTGCTGGAAACGAAACTGCTGTTCCGCCAGGCGAGACTGTTCATCGTAGCGCCAGGCCTCGATGCCATGTTCGCGAATGCGCTCGATCATGGCGAACAGGCTGGCCTGGATGCGGTCGAGCTGCTGGGCCCCGTCGGGAGTCAGGCTGATGCTGACGGCAAATAGGGCGTCATCGCCATCGCCGCGCATGCTTCCGGCCGACAAGCCATCCGCCCAGCCCTGCTCGCGCAGTGAAGCGAGAAGGCTGCCTTCGCCCTCATGGCCCAGCAGGCTGGCGATGTAGTCCAGCGACTTGTGGCGATAGTCCTCGAGCGGGTCAGGGCTAGAGAACAGGAAGTGTACCTGACGGCGGTTTTCCAGGCTTTGGACCTGCATCTTCGCCGGAACGAGTTCAGGCGTCAGCAGGGGCTCGGGAATCTCGGGCCGGCTCAGGCCGCGATCGAGAACGGCGCTGAAATCCTCGCGTACCCATGTCTCCAATGTATCCAGCGACTGTGGCGCCACTACTGCCAGGTCCATGACATTGGCGCCGTAGTGGTTCCGGTAGAAGTCGATCAGTGCCTCGCGCAGCGGTTTTTCACCGTCGCGCAGCGTTTCGAGGCTGCCCACCGAGAAGCCGGTATCCGGATGATCTGGATTGAGCGCCTGGTCCATGGCCTCGTTCAGGCGACGGGCATCGTCGCGCAGGCGGGCCTGGTACTCCGAATGCACGGCGTTGCGCTCACGGTCAACGTATTCCGGATTGAACAACGGGGCAACGAAGAACTGGCTGAAGCGATCGAGTGCGCCAGAAAGCGCGTCCGGCTCGATGGAGAAGAAGTAGTTGGTGTCCTGGCTGGCGGTAAAGGCGTTGTGGTTGCCACCGTGCTGGCTGATGTACTGCTGGTAGCTGTCCGCCTCGGGATAGCGTTCGGTACCCAGGAACAGCATGTGCTCGAGGAAATGTGCCAGGCCGGGAATCGACTCGGGATTCTGGGCGCTGCCCACCGAGACGTTCATCGAAGCCGCCGCCTTGTCGGCGTCGGGATCACTGACCAGCAATACCTGCAGGCCATTGTCCAGGGCCAGGGTGCGATAGTCTCGGTCATCGTTGGGGCTGACGATGGGTGCCTCGCTGGCGCGGTGGGTGTCAACGGCCTCGTTGGCGGCCAATGCCTGGCCGCCGGCCACGGCCAGGCCGAGCCAGCAAAGCCCCTGCCCGAGGGCACGGCGGGATCGCGGTAGTCGCATCATGTCTCCTGTTCGCTATGCCAGCGGACCATGTTGCCGGTCGGTCGACCACAGGCCCAGTCCTGGTAAGACGGATCGTTTACCCGTCTTGATACAGGAAAAATGCCCAACAGTTCCAAGGGAGCCGGGGAGAGAAGGTGGCGGGCCTGTTCTTGAGGCGTATCCGGCGACAGCCAATGGTGTGCCGTCCCTGCGTCCATGATGGCCGGGAAGCGGTCGGTGAGCGGGGCGAGCAATTGGTTGGCAGGCACGGTGATCAGTGCCATGGAATCGTTGTAGTGCGTCAGTGTCGTATGATAGCGGCACCATAATCCGGCCAGCAGCAACGGGCCGCGATCAGCGCGGGTCACCAGAAATGGCTGCTTCATGCGTGGCTGGGGTTTCCAGACATAGACGCCGCTGACCGGGACCAGGCAGCGGCGGGCGGCAAAGGCGTCGCGAAACATGGCTCGCTCGTCAAGCGACTCGGCGCGGGCGCAATGCGGCGCATGGTCGAGCACCTTGAGCCAGGGCGGTGTCAGTCCCCAGAAGGCTGTGGTCAGGCGTGGGGTTCCCTGCTCGTGACGAATGATCGAGACGGGGTGACGTGGTGCCCGGTTGGGACTGGTTGCCAAGGGGTGGGTGGCCTCGAGCCCCGGTAGCAGGCCATCGAGGGGCAAAGCAGCAATATGCAGGCGTCCGGCCATGTCAGGTCTCTGGCTGGTGGAGTCATGGGTGCTCGGCGCATGGTATCAACCACCGGCTGGCGGTCATTTGCTGTCAAATGGCGCATGCGTCGGACTTGCGTTTATGCACGGTGTCGATATGCTGAGCGGAAACAGTGTTCGATCATTGTCGCTTCCGAGCGCGCATGGTAGCGATTTGCGAAACGAGGTTAACGATGGCACGTCCCCGACAGCACGCGCCCGAGGCATTGCATGCCCAGGTCATGGCGGCATGTGATGCATGGCTGCGGGAGAATCCTGTGCATACGCTCTCCCTGCGTGCCCTGGCGCGCGAGATCGGTTGCGCGCCCAGTACGCTACTCAAGCTATACGGCAGCTTCAACAACCTGCTCCAGTACGTCAACATCGAGACGCTCGATCGTCTACGTGCCGCGGTCGAGGGCCTTAGCGGGGCCACCCCCGAGCCACAGCTAAAGGCGTTGGCGACAGCCTACTGGCAATTTGCGCAGAAGGAGCCCTTCCGCTGGCAACTGCTCTTCGATTATCCCCTGGCCCAGGAGGGGGAGCTGGACCAGCGACAGAACAGCATGATCGAGGCCCTGTTCACGCGTGTCGAGGCCACCCTCAAGGAATACCAGCCGGCTCTCGACGATCTCCAGGCACGGCGCATGGCTCGCACCCTGTGGGGCAGCGTGCACGGCCTGGTGCAGTTGGGGCTCAACGAGCGCCTGGGCTATTGGCAAGGCCAGGCCCTCGAGGTCGGAGAGCTGCTCGATCAGTTGCTAACCACCATCCTTGCCGGCCTCGGGTCGCCATCCAAGCATAGTGAGTGAGTCTTTGCTGACGCAGCGCCGCTTCGCCCCGTTCTTCTGGACCCAGGCCCTGGGCGCCTTCAACGACAATCTGTTCAAGAACGTCCTGCTGCTGCTGTTGACCTTCGTGGCCGTACCCCGGCATGGCTGGGATACGGGGCTACTGAACAACCTGGCGGCAGGACTGTTCATCCTTCCTTTCCTGCTGTTCTCCGCCTGGGGCGGGGCGTTGGCCGACCGTCTCGACAAGCAGCGCCTGATCCGCCGGCTCAAGTTGCTTGAGCTGGCCACGATGTGTGCTGCTGCGGCTGCCGTCTGGTTCGAGCAGTTTGCCGTGCTTCTGGGGTTGCTGTTCATGATGGGCACGCAGTCGGCGCTGTTCGGGCCAGTCAAATACGCCATCCTGCCCCAGCACCTGCGCCCCACCGAACTGGTGCGCGGCAACGCCTGGGTCAATCTGGGCACCTTCGTCTCGATCTTGCTCGGGACGCTGCTGGCCGGGGTCCTGGCCTCACTGAATGGAGTCTGGTCGCGTGCGGCGATCGCACTGACGCTGGTCGGCATTGCCCTGGCCGGCTACCTGGTCAGCCTGGGCGTGCCCAAGGCGCCATCCAGTGCCCCCGGGCGCGTCACGTGGCGCCCATTGTCGGGCAGCATTCAGGTGTTGCGCGACAGCTGGCGACATCCGCGCGTCTTTCGTGGCCTGCTGGGCATCAGCGTGTTCTGGTTTCTGGGCGCCTGCTATCTGACTCAATTGCCGGCGTGGGTACGCGACGTGGTGCATGCCGACGAGACGGCCGTCAGCGCCTTGCTGGCGGCGTTTGCGCTGGGCGTGGGCGGTGGTGCGCTGTTATGTGCCCGTCTTTCCGGTGGGCGGCTAGAGGTGGGGCTGGTCCCGCTGGGCGCGTTAATCATCGGCATCGCCGGGCTCGATCTGGCCCTGCAGCCGGCCATCGCCGGCGAGCAACTGAGCTTGACGGTGCTATGGGCGATGCCCGCCTTCTGGCGCATGGCGTTGGACCTGGCGCTGGTCGGTGTCGGCGGCGGACTGTATATCGTGCCCTTGTACACCCTGTTGCAGCTCGCCAGCCACGACGAGCACCGCGCACGGATGATCGCCGCCAATAACTTGCTCAATGCGCTGTTCATGATCCTGGCGGCCGTCTTCGGTATCGTGGTGCTGACCCTGTTTGGGGCCTCGCTACACGTTTTCTTTGTCTGGCTGGCGGGCATTGCACTAGCCACCGGGGTATACATCCTGATGATCAACCCGCGTTCGGTGCTGCGGCTGGCCATCTTTGCGCTGATGCATGTGTTGTATCGCCTGCGTTTCACCGGACGCAGCCATATCCCCGCCGAGGGGCCCGCGCTGGTGGTGTGCAACCATGTCAGTTTCATGGACGCCCTGATCCTGGGCGGAGGCTGCCCGCGCCCGCTGCGCTTCCTGATGGACCGGCCGATCTACGAGTCGCCGTGGCTGAACTGGTTCTTTCGCATTGCCGGGGCGATTCCCGTGGACTCGGAGCGCCGTGATCCGGGCGGCGTGCGGCGTGCGCTTGAGCAGGTCAGCCTGGCGCTGCGCAGCGGTGAAGTGGTCATGCTGTTCCCCGAGGGTCGGCTGACGCCCGATGGCGATGTACACCGCTTCCGGCGTGGCGTGGACATGATTCTGGCACGCGATGCAGTGCCGGTCGTGCCTGCGGCGCTGGCTGGACTGTGGGGGTCCTGGACCTCGAATCGCGGCGGCCCGGCGCTGACCAAGCGCCCGCGCCGCCTGCGGGCCAAGGTGGCACTGGTGTTCGGAGAGCCGATGAGGCCGGAGGCGGCGAGCAGCGCCAGTCTCGAAGCCAAGGTGCGCGAACTCAAGACTGCCGCCGAGCGGCGCATCCTCGACTGAAGAGAGTCGGTGCCCCGGCGCGACTGGGGCGTGCTTGTCAGGCGAGGCGCGAGCGGCGCACCTGTTGCCAGCAACGTGCCGCAGTGATCAGGTTGTCCTTGACCTGTAGGATTTCCATGCGTGTGGTGCCCAGCTGCAGACAGGCCGGTGCGTCGGGAAAGGATTCGAGGTGCTCGAGAATCAGGCCATTGAGCGTCTTGGGGCCGTCCGTAGGTAACTGCCAGCCCAGCATCTTGTTGATCTCGCGAATGTTCGCCGTCCCCTCGATGACATAACTACCATCGTCTTGCAGGTGGATTTCCTGGTGCATGCCAGCGACGTCGGTGGTGAATTCGCCGACGATCTCTTCGAGGATATCCTCCAGCGTGACCAGACCCTCCACGTCACCGTACTCATCGACCACGATTCCGATGCGCCGCTTCTGCTGCTGGAAGTTGAGCAGCTGGGTGTGCAGGGGCGTCGATTCGGGGATGAAGTAGGGTTCGCGCGCCTCCTGGACGATCGCCGCCTTGGTGACCTCGGGCTTGGACAGGAAGCGGGCCGCATTGCGCAGGTGCAGGATGCCGATGATGTTGTTGATATCGCCCTTGTAGACCGGTACACGCGTATGCTGGCTGGCGCGTATCTGGGCCAGGATGCTGTCCAGGTCATCGTCGAGGTCGATGCCGGAGACTTCGTGGCGGGGCACCATGATGTCATTGACGGTGACGTTCTCGAGATCGAGGATCGACAGCAGCATGGCCTGGTGCCGGCGTGGAATCATGGTGCCGGCTTCGTGGACCACGGTACGCAGTTCATCACGGGTCAGGTTGTCCGCCCCGCCCTCGATGTTACGTACTCCAAGCAGGCGTAGCAGGCCGTTGGAAATGGCATTGACCATCCATACCAGCGGATACAGCAGCTTGAGCAGCGGTTCCAGTGCCAGTGACGACGGATAGGCGATGCGCTCCGGCTTGATTGCCGCATAGGTCTTGGGCGTTACCTCGGCAAAGATCAGCACCACGATGGTCAGCACCAGCGTGGCAACGGCCGGCCCCGAAACCTCACCGAAGAAATGAATGGCGATGATGGTAGCGAGCGACGCTGCCAGGTTATTGACGAAGTTGTTGCCGATGAGGATGACCCCGATCAGCCGATCGGGACGGCCGAGTAGCCGTATCACCCGCTTGGCGGCACGATCGCCGCTCTTGGCCTGATGGCTCAGGCGGTAGCGATTGATTGACATCATGCCGGTCTCGGAGCTCGAGAAATAGGCGGACAGGCAGATGAGAAGAAATAGCAGGCCGAACAGCAGTCCCAAAGGGATGTCGTCGTTCAAGGGCTGGAAATCCTAAATAGCATGACAGGTCGTTTGTAGGGAATAGGCCGCCCTGGTGTCAAGGCAGGGCGGCTGTGCAGAGCGGCTCAGGGCCGCCCGAACACGTATTCCAGGGCGAACTTGCTACCAAAGTAGGCCAGCAGCAGCAGGGCGCAGCCACCTAGGGTCCAGCGCACCGCCTTGGCGCCGCGCCAGCCCAGGACGTGATGGCCCGCCAGCAGCAGGGCGAAGATGATCCAGGCGGCAAACGAGAGCACGGTCTTGTGGACGAGGTGCTGGGCAAAGAGGTTGTCGAGGAAGATCATGCCGCTGACGATCGACGCCGTGAGCAGAATCATGCCGGCCCAGATCAATTCGAACAGCAGGCGCTCCATGGTGACCAGGGGGGGCAGGACCTGCACGATGCCTCGCGTATGGTGCTGACGCAGGGCCCGGTTCTGTCGGGCCAGCAGCATCGCCTGTACGGCAGCGATGGCAAACAGGGAAAACGCCAGGGTCGAGGTAAGAATATGAATGGCGATGCCGGGGGTCAGTCCCTCGCGATGCCCTTGCGTGGGCAGGCCCATGACCAGCAGCAGGGCCAGCGCCGCCAGAGGGAACAGGCCGACCGCAGCGCTCAGCACGGGCTTGGCGAAGCTCACGGCAACCAGCAGCAGGGCGATCAACCAACTGAATAATGACGCGCTGTTGGCCAGGTCGAGGTTGAGCGACTCGGTGCTGCCTAGCGTGACGAAGATCACTACGCTGTGGCAGGCCACGGCAAGCAGGCCCACGCCCCTGACCAGGGCCGGGCGGGCAGGAACGCGGCGTAGCAGCGTCAGGCCCTGCCAGGAACCCGCGCCAAGATAGAAAATGATGGCGAGTAATGCGAAGGGAAGCGCCTGCATGGTTAGGCCTTGTGACCTCGGAAGGTGTGCCGTGGCATGAGAATCGATTGCAGCGCCACTATACCGAATCGTGACCCTCCCGCCCAGACGCTGCGATGAGAGGGCGAGATCGATGGTCATGCCTGCATGGAGACTGAGGCCGTGAAGGCGTATAATTCGTCACCAAACAGCAGGTGCGGTTTCGCTTGCCAGGAAGCCGGCATCCAGGCATCCCCCTACGGAGAGCCCCATGTTCGAAAATCTCTCGGAGCGCCTGTCGCAGACGCTCAGATCGGTCACCGGTCAGGCCAAGCTGACCGAGGACAACATCAAGGATACGTTGCGCGAGGTGCGTCGTGCCCTGCTCGAAGCCGACGTCGCGCTGCCAGTGGTCAAGGCTTTCGTCGAGCGGGTGCGCGAGAGGGCCGTTGGCCAGGAAGTGTCGCGCAGCCTGTCGCCGGGTCAGCAATTCGTCAAGATCGTCCAGCAGGAGTTGGAAGCGATCATGGGCGAGGCCAACGAAGGGTTGGCCCTCAAGGGCAGCCCGTCGGTGGTGCTGATGGCCGGCCTGCAGGGGGCGGGCAAGACCACCTCCGTGGCCAAGCTGGCGCGCTACCTGCGCGAGCGTGAAAAGAAGAAGGTGCTGGTAGTATCCACCGACGTCTATCGCCCGGCAGCCATCGATCAGCTCGAGACCTTGGCGCGTGAAGTCGAGGTCGACTTCTTCCCGTCGACCAGCGAGCAGCGACCGGTCGATATTGCTGGAGCTGCGCTCAAGCACGCCAAGATCCAGTTCCACGACGTGGTGCTGGTGGATACGGCCGGGCGCCTGCATGTCGATAGCGACATGATGGATGAAATCCAGGCGCTGCATAAGGCGCTCCAGCCCCAGGAAACCCTGTTCGTCGTCGATGCCATGACTGGCCAGGACGCTGCCAACACGGCCAAGGCATTCCACGAGGCATTGCCACTCACCGGGGTGATCCTGACCAAGGCCGATGGCGATGCGCGTGGCGGTGCGGCGTTGTCGGTGCGCCACATCACCGGCAAGCCGATCAAGTTCATGGGGATGGGCGAAAAGGTCGATGCCCTGGAGCCCTTCCATCCCGATCGCGTGGCATCGCGCATCCTGGGGATGGGCGATGTGCTGTCGCTCATCGAGGAGGCCGAGCGCACCGTCGACAAGAACAAGGCGGAAAAGCTCGCCAAGAAGGTCAAGAAGGGCGAGGGCTTCGACCTTGAGGACTTCCGCGATCAGTTGCAGCAACTCAAGAAAATGGGCGGCATGTCCGGCATGATGTCAAAGCTGCCTGGCATGGGGCAGTTTGCCGAGATGGCTCAGGGGCCTGGTCCCGAGAAGGAGTTGGGCAAGCTCGAGGCGCTGATCAACTCCATGACGCCCAAGGAACGGCGCAAGCCAGACATCATCAATGGCTCGCGTAAGCGGCGGATCGCCGCCGGGGCCGGCCTGCAGGTGCCCGACCTCAACCGTCTGCTCAAGCAGCACAAGCAGATGCAGAAGATGATGAAGAAGGTCGGCAAGAAAGGCGGCATGCAGAAGATGATGCGCGGCATGTCCGGGATGCTGCCGCCTGGCATGGGTGGCGGTCCTGGCGGTCCTGGCGGCATGGGCGGCGGCCCCGGCGGTTTCGGTGGCGGCGGATTCCCGCGGCGCTGAGCCCACGCACCGCCACGACGGGCGAGGAAAAAGGTTTCCAACGCCCGTCGTTTTCCGTAGAATGCTGCGTCTTCGTGGCAGGCTGCGCGTATGCGTAGCTGACGACTGCGACCGCAGTCATGAATCTGTGGCGTAAATACTGAACTCAACCGAAGGATTGTTAACGCAATGGTTACCATTCGTCTGGCACGTGGTGGCGCCAAGAAGCGTCCCTTCTACCACCTGACCGTAAGCGACTCTCGCAAGTCACGCGATGGCCGTTTCATCGAGCGCGTCGGTTTCTTCAACCCGGTCGCCCGCGGCCAGGAAGAGCGTCTGCGCGTCGATCTGGATCGTGTCAGCCACTGGCAGGGCCAGGGTGCGCAGGTCTCCGACCGCGTTGCCGAGCTGATCAAAGAAGCACGCAAGCAGCAGGCATAAGCCGAGCGCCGTTCTCATGCCGAATGACGTATCGAACGTGCCGCAAGTTGGCCAGTCGGGCGACTACGTGGTGCTGGGCAAGTTGACCAGCCCCTACGGCGTGAAAGGGTGGTTCAAGGTGTACTCGTACACCAGCCCGATGGAGGGCATTCTCGACTACGCCGAATGGGTGATCGATCAGCGCGGGACACGCACGACCCGCCGCCTCGCCCAAGGGCGTCGTCAGGGAAAAGGTCTTGTAGCCAGGCTCGAGGGTGTCGATTCCCGAGAGCAGGCCGAGCAGCTCGCCGGGGCGGAGATTCTGCTGCCCAAGCAGGCGCTGCCCGAGCTCGAGGCAGGTGATTATTACTGGTATCAACTGGAAGGGCTGCGGGTCGTGACGCTCAATGGCATCGACCTGGGGCGTGTCGACTACCTGTTCGAAACCGGCGCCAACGACGTGTTGGTCGTCAAGGGCGATGCCCAGAGCATCGACGACAGGGAGCGATTGCTTCCCTTCCTGCCCGACGAGGTGATTCGCGAGGCGAACACGGACACCGGTACGCTGACGGTGGACTGGGATCCTGAATTCTGACGCGACACCCGAATGGGCACTGACACGACGGGCCGGGCATGCTCCGGCTCCATGGGATCTGCCGTGTGGATTGGTGTTGTCTCCCTGTTCCCGGAGATGTTCGAGGCCCTGACCGGCTACGGGGTAGTCGGACGAGCGGTCAAGCAGGGGTTGCTGGAAATCGATTTCTGGAACCCCCGGGATTACGCCACGGATCGACACCGCACGGTGGATGACCGCCCGTATGGTGGTGGCCCGGGTATGCTGATGAAGGTCGATACCCTGCGCCAGGCCATCCATGAGGCGCGAGCGGATGGCGCAAGGCGCTACGGCACGCCCCCCAAGGTGATCTACCTGTCGCCGCAGGGGCGACCTCTGGATCAACGTGGCGTGCAGGAGTTGGCGTCCGGTGGCCCACTGATCGTGGTGGCCGGTCGCTACGAGGGCATCGACGAGCGCGTCGTGGAAAGCGACATCGATGAAGAATGGTCGATTGGTGACTATGTGCTCAGTGGCGGTGAGCTACCGGCCATGGTGCTGATCGATGCGGCGGCAAGGCTGGTTCCCGGAGTGTTGGGACACCAGAGTTCGGCGGTCGAGGACTCGTTTGCCGATGGTTTGCTGGATTGCCCGCATTACACCCGGCCCGAGGTCATCGATGGACGTCGTGTGCCGGACGTACTGCTTAGTGGTAATCATGCCGCCATCCGGCGATGGCGTCTCAAGCAGTCGCTGGGGCGCACCTGGCTCAGGCGTCCCGAGTTGTTGCAGAGCCGAACGTTGAGCGACGAGCAGCGCAAGCTGCTCGATGAGTTCATCGAGGAATACGCCAACCCGGCGGAGGAGTGTGGCGAGCCGATACCGCCCGATGCCGATCAGGCACGCAGCGAGTAGCGGTAGCTCCACGTCACCCATATTTGTCGTTCCCGCGTCGTCGAACGTCGGGATCACACGCCAGGCGGGCGCGTCTCGGCCATTGTCCGTGATTGACGATGACGAGTGAATGCAGCGAGCCCGTGTGGCCCAAAACAGTCAAGGAGTTGCATCATGAGTGGCAAAAACAAGGTGATCCAGGCGCTCGAAGCCGAGCAGATGAGCAAGGAAGTGCCGGAATTCGCCCCCGGTGACACCATCGTCGTCCAGGTCAAGGTCGTCGAGGGTAACCGTGAGCGTCTGCAGGCTTTCGAAGGCGTGGTGATCGGTAAGCGCAACCGCGGCCTGAACTCCGCCTTCACCGTGCGCAAGATTTCTCACGGTGTCGGCGTCGAGCGTACCTTCCAGACCTACAGCCCGCTGGTTGCAGCCATCGACGTCAAGCGTCGTGGCGACGTGCGTCAGGCCAAGCTGTACTACCTCCGCGAGCGCAGCGGCAAGGCGGCCCGTATCAAGGAAAAGCTGGCCTAAGCCACGCTTGCCGCCGGGCGGCAGGGTGGATGCACGCCGCCATTCCTGGAAACCCCGTCGCCGCGCATGCGGGGCGGGGTTTCGTTGCATCTGCGGGTTGCTTTGCGAAGATAATGCGCCATGGCCGAGTCGGATGACGAAAACGGGTTGATCGAGGCCTATCTTGACGCCCTGTGGCTGGAACGCGGGGCCAGCGAACATACATTGTCGGGTTACCGACGCGATCTCGAAGCCTGGCGATCCCATGCCGATGAATGCGGTAGCCGGCTGCTCTCGCCAGATCCCGAGGTATTGCCGCGCTGGCTGGAAGCGCGCCGAGCGGCGGGATATCAACTGCGCAGCAATGCCCGGCTGTTGTCGAGTCTACGCGGTTTCTACCGCTGGCTGCTCGAGCAGGGGCGTCTCGACAGCGATCCGCTCAGTGAGGTCCGGCTACCCCCGGTACGGGCCAATTTGCCCGATACGCTGGACGAGCCCGAAGTCGAGCGCTTGCTGATCGCTCCGGATGCCGACACGGCGCTGGGGTTGAGGGATCGCGCCATGCTCGAGGTACTGTATGGTTGCGGCCTGCGGGTCTCCGAACTGATCGGCCTGCGCCTGGACAGCGTCAACCTGCGCCAGGGGGTAGTGCGTGTGGTCGGCAAGGGCGACAAGGAGCGGCTGGTACCGCTGGGCGAGGAAGCCCAGGCATGGGTGGAGCGTTACCTGCGTGCCGGGCGCAGCGAACTGATGACCGATATCCGGCAGCCGCCTCTGTTCCCGGGACGCGGCGACGCTTTTATGACTCGCCAGACGTTCTGGTATCGCATCAAGCACTATGCCCGGCTCGCCGGCATCGACAAGCCACTATCGCCGCATACCCTGCGTCATGCATTCGCGACGCACCTGTTGAATCATGGGGCCAATTTGCGTGTCGTACAGATGTTGCTGGGTCATAGTGACCTGTCGACGACGCAGATCTACACCCATGTAGCCCAGGCGCGCCTGGAAACGCTGCATGCCGAACACCATCCTCGAGGTTGAATGATGATTCGTGGTTTCAAGGCGCTGACGTGCGCACTGCTCACAACCCTGACACTGACTTCCAGCCTGGTACTGGCGGCACCTACCGCCGAAACTCTGGCCGAGCGCCTGGCCGTCAACGGCGAGCCGATGCCCGTGGAAAGCGTGAGCGAGACACCGCTGGAGAACATCTATGAAGTTCACCTGAAAAGCGGTGAAACGTTCTACAGCGATGCCGAGGGCAGCCACTTCATCGTGGGAGACCTGTTCGCCAACGGCGAGAATGGCCTGGTCAACCTGACCCAGCAGGCCCGCAACGCCGAGCGTGCCGAGCGCCTGGCCCAGGTGCCTGACGACCAGCTCATCACCTTTCGCGGCAACGAGGCGCCCCAGGCCACGATCCAGGTCTTTACCGACGTGACCTGCCCGTATTGCCGCAAGTTCCACGAGGAAGTGCCGCGCCTCAACGAGATGGGTGTCGAGGTGCAGTACCTGGCTTTTCCGAGGAGTGGCCTGGGGTCCGAAGGCGCGCGCTACCTGGCGCAGGTTTGGTGCGCCGCCAATCCCGGTGAGGCCCTGAGTGCCGCCAAGCGCGGCGAGAACCTGAAGAATGCGCCGGACTGCGACAATCCGGTCATTGATCAGTATCATCTGGGGCTTGAGCTCGGCGTGCAGGGAACGCCGGCCATCGTGTTGCCCGATGGGCGCATGGTGCCGGGTTACGTGCCTGCCGAACGCTTGGCCGGCATGCTCGGCATCGAGGAATGATGCTGCCTTCGCAAGGCCGCTGGACACATGATTGACACCCCGTCAGAGGGTACTTACCTTGTCGTTCTGGTCAAAAATTGATCAGTTCGCGAATCGAACGGATTAGGAAGGGAGCACGACGTTGAAACCGGTGAGAGTGGGGATCTGTGGTTTGGGGACCGTCGGTGGCGGTACCTTCAATGTACTGACACGCAATGCCGATGAAATTGCCCGTCGGGCGGGGCGGCCGATCGTCATCGAGCAGGTCGGTGCCCGGCGTGAGAACCCCGAGTGCGACACCACCGGCGTCAAGGTCACGACCGACATCTTCGAGGTCGCGCGTAACCCCGATGTCGACGTGCTGGTCGAGCTGGTCGGTGGCTACGATGTGGCTCGCGAGCTGGTGCTCACCGCCATCGAACACGGCAAGCATGTGGTCACGGCCAACAAGGCGCTGATTGCCGTCTACGGCAACGAGATCTTCCAGGCGGCTCACGACAAGGGCGTGATCGTCGCCTTCGAAGCGGCGGTGGCCGGTGGCATCCCTGTTATCAAGTCGCTGCGCGAGGGGTTGGGCGCGAACCGTATCCAGTGGGTGGCGGGCATCATCAACGGAACCGGCAACTATATTCTCACCCACATGCGCGACGAAGGCCGCGCCTTCGAGGACGTCCTCGCCGAAGCCCAGGCGCTGGGCTACGCCGAGGCCGATCCGACCTTCGACGTCGAAGGCATCGACGCTGCGCACAAGCTGACCATCCTCGCTTCCATCGCCTACGGCGTGCCATTGCAGTTCGACAAGGCCTACACCGAAGGCATCTCGCGGATCACCGCCGAAGACGTCGAGCAGGCCGACAACCTCGGCTATATCATCAAGCACCTGGGTATCTCCAAGCGCACCGAGGCCGGCCTGGAGCTGCGCGTGCATCCCACCCTGATTCCCAAGGAGCGCCTGCTGGCCAGCGTGCATGGCGTCAAGAACGCCATCGCGGTGATGGGCGATGCCGTCGGGCCGACGCTCTATTACGGTGCCGGCGCCGGTTCCGAGCCTACGGCCTCGGCCGTGGTCGCTGACTTGCTCGACGTGGCCCGAGACATCACCACCGATCATCACTACCGTGTGCCTTACCTGGCGTTCAGCGGCATCGTCGAAGGTGACGAAAGCCTGCCGATCCTGCCCATGGAAGACATTGTCACCGCTTATTATCTACGTCTGCTGGCGGTGGATCGTCCCGGGGTGCTGGCACGTGTGGCGACGATCCTGTCCGAGCAGGGCATCTCCATTGAAGCACTCATCCAGAAGGAAGCCACCGAAGGCGAACTGGTACCGATCATTCTGCTGACTCACCGAACCCGCGAGAAGCACATGAACGAGGCGATCCGGCAGCTCGAGTCACTGGCCGATGTGGCCGGCCCGATCACGCGTATTCGGGTCGAGTGCCTCAACGAACAGGAATAAGCCACCCCGGCTCCCCGGGGCTGCCTACAGTGTGGGTCAGCAGTTCACTAGTGAGTGGAAACCAAGATGCGTTATATCAGTACACGCGGGCAGGCGCCGGCGCTGAACTTCGAGGATGTGGTGCTGACCGGCATGGCCAGTGACGGCGGGCTTTACGTGCCTGAGAGCGTGCCGCAACTGTCGCATGACGATCTGGCGAGCATGGCCGGGCTGTCCTATGCCGAGATCGCCTTCCGGGTCATGAGGCCGTTCGTCGGCGGCGAGATCGATGATGATACCTTCCGCGATATCGTGCGCGACGCCTACGCCACCTTCAGCCACGAGGCAGTGGTGCCGCTCAACCAGCTCGGCGCCAACCACTTCCTGCTCGAGCTGTTCCATGGCCCCACGCTGGCCTTCAAGGATGTCGCCCTGCAACTGCTGGGTCGCCTGCTGGATCACTTCCTGAAGAAACGCGGCGAGCGCGCGGTGATCATGGGCGCGACGTCCGGCGATACCGGCTCGGCGGCGATCGAGGGCTGTCGCCACTGCGACAATCTCGATATCTTCATCCTGCATCCGCACAACCGTGTCTCCGAGGTACAGCGCCGCCAGATGACCTCGGTGCTGGCCGACAATGTCTTCAACATTGCCATCGAGGGCAACTTCGATGATGCCCAGGCAATGGTCAAGGCCAGCTTCGCCGACCAGGCGTTTCTCGACGGCACGCGGCTGGTGGCGGTCAATTCGATCAACTGGGCGCGCATCATGGCCCAGATCGTCTATTACGTCGCCGCTGGCGTGGCCTTGGGGGCGCCGCATCGCAAGGTCAGCTTCTGCGTACCCTCGGCCAACTTCGGCAATGTCTTCGCCGGCTACATGGCCTTCAAGATGGGCTTGCCGGTCGAGCGTTTCGTCATCGCCACCAACGCCAACGACATCCTGCACCGCACCCTGGCGGATAACGACTTCTCCAAGCGTGACCTCGAAGCGACCCTGGCGCCATCGATGGACATCGTGGTGTCGTCGAATTTCGAGCGTCTGTTGTTCGACGCCTATGACCGCGACGGGGATGCCGTGCGCGCCCTGCTCGAGCGTTTCCAGAGCGAGCCGGCCGCGCTCGCCGATGCACCGCTGGCCAAGCTGCGTGAGCGCTTCGCCAGTCACAGTGTCGACGATGCGACCATCCTCGAGGTGATACGCGAGGCGCACCATCGCACCAAGGAGCTGCTCGATCCGCATACCGCGACCGGCTACCGTGCCGCCGAGGTGTGCCACGGCGATGCCGCCACGCCGATGATTACCCTGGCCACCGCCCATCCGGCCAAGTTCGCTGAGGCGGTAGTCAAGGCTGGCTTTCCCGGTGTGCCATTGCCCGCACACATGGAAGACCTGCTCGAGCGCAAGGAACGTTACAGCGTGCTGCCGGCGGAGCTGAGTGCCGTGCAGTCCTTCGTTGCCGAGCACCGCCGCAAGGTCTAGCGTTTATCGTCCGTTTCGATGCCTGATCGCGCCCGGCTTGCCGGGCGCGCTGCGTCACAGGAGCCTTTGTGGAAACCGAGAGTGCGCAACGCCCCCTGGCCGAGTTCATGCGTCGGCGCATCATGCCGCGTCGTCGCGACGAGACGCTCTACCAGCGTTGTCTGGCGGCGGGGCTTTCCGAATTGCAGGCACGCATCCTGGCTGGCCGCCTGCCGGACTATACCGGCGAACTCGACCCGCTGGTCACGCCGGGTCTGCGTTACCTGGCACACCCCGAGAAGCTGAAGGACGCCCGCCGTGCCGCCGAGCGCATCGCCCGGGCGGTGACCGAGGGCGAGCACATCGGGATTCTCACCGACTACGATGTCGACGGCATCACCTCGCACGTGGTCATCCTGCGCACCCTCAACGAGTTGTTTGGCGTGCCTGCACAGAAGCTGCACAGCCTGATCGGCCATCGCATCAACGACGGCTATGGCATCAGCCTGCCGCTGGTGGAGCGCACCCTGGCGCTGAAGCCGCGACCCAGCCTGGTGATCACCGCCGACTGTGGCTCCTCCGACGAACCGCGCATCGCCCGCCTGCGCGAAGCCGGTATCGAGGTCATCGTCACCGATCACCACGCATTGCCAAACGAAGGCCCGCCGGCCTCCGCCTACGCCACGGTCAACCCGACCCGGGACGACTGCGAGTTTCCCGATCGCACCATTGCCGGCTGCATGGTCGCCTGGCTGGTCATGTCGCTGACCCGGGCGGTGCTGATCGAATTCGGCGCCTTGTCACCCTCCACACCCAAGCTATCGCCCTGGCTCTCCTATGTAGCGCTGGGTACCGTGGCCGATTGCGTGTCGCTGGGTGGAAGCGCCATCAATCGTGCGGTGGTCACCCAGGGCCTGACGCTGATCAACCGCATGGAGGCGGCCTGCTGGCGGGCAATGGCCGAGCGCCTGGGTGCCGACAGCGTGCCCTTTGACGCCGAGACGCTGGCCTTCCAGATGGGCCCACGCATCAATGCCCGCTCGCGCCTCGATGACCCCTATGCGGCGCTGCACTTCATGCTGGCGGCCGACGAGCATACGGCACGCCGGCACCTTGAAGTGCTCGATCAGGACAACCAGTCACGCAAAGCCATCGAAGCCGACATGACCGAGACGGCCCGCGCGCTGGCGCTCGAACAACTGGCGTCAGGCGCCCAGGTGCTGGTGGTCTATCTCGAGGATGGCCATGCCGGGGTGCAAGGCATCGTTGCCTCGCGGCTGGTCCAGGCCTTCGGCCGGCCAGCGCTGGTGCTCACGCCCGCCGCCGCGCCGGGTATGCTCACCGGCTCGGGGCGCTCCATCGAGGCGTTACATCTGCGTGACGCCCTGCAACGCGCGCATGATCTCGCGCCGCCAGCATTGCCGCGTTTCGGCGGGCACCGCGGCGCGGCGGGCATCGGCCTGCCGGTCGAGCAACTGCCGGCGTTCACGCGGGCGTTGTATCAGGCGGTCAACGAGCAACTTGGCGAATGCGAGCTCTACCCCTGCATGTTTACCGACGGCGAACTGGCCGCGCCGCAGCTCTGCCTGGCGACGCTCGACGAGCTGGAGCGCCTGGCCCCCTATGGCCGCGAGTTCGATGCACCGTTGTTCGAGGGCGAGTTCCTGGTCGAAAACCTGCGTGTGGTCGGCGCCGACGGCAGTCATCTGATGCTTGAGCTGTCGAGTGGCGGAATGGCGGTGCGCGCTATCTGGTTTCGTGCACTGACGCCGGGAGAAATGCCGGCCTTCGGGCTCGGGGCCCGGCTGCGTTGTGCCTACAAGCTGTCACGCAACCGCTGGAAGGGGAGGGAGACGTTGCAGTTAATGATCGAGCACGCTGAAAAAATTCAATAGTTCGGCCAGACGCCGGGCGTCGCCAACTCCAACAGATGCCCATCGGGATCTCTGAAATACAGGCTTTCGCCGCCCTTGGGCCAGTGCGTGCGACCCTCGATCTCGATGTCATGCGCGTCGAGCTGGGCTTCCCAGGCACCGAGCTGGTCGGCGGGAATGGCCAGCGCCATATGCACTGGTCCGTGGCCATCATGCGGGGGAATGGTGCCCATATCGCGGGGCAGGGTAACGGTGTCGAGCGTTTCGCCTTTCAGGAACAGCAGCAGCACCGTGCCGCGCCCAGCGTCGTAGGCGGTGAAGCGATGGTCTGCCGTGAAGGGCTCGAGTCCCATCACGGTCTCGAAGAACGCCCGCGCACGAGCCATGTCGTCCACGTAGAGTGCTGTTTCCAGCACGCCGTCCAATGTCGGCATGGCGGCTCCCGTATCGAAGTGTTTTATTTAGCATAGAAAGGCTGCCCCGAATCTGGCCAGCCTTTCGTCCTTTCAGGAGCGCTTGCTGGGCGACATCCAGAACCACCACACGATCAAGGCGATCAGGGCAATGCCGCCAAGATTGACCAGCCAGCTCATGCGCTTGCCTCCTTCAGATGGGACTTGTCGTCGTGTTGGGCCGGGCGCTGTGCGGCGCTGGGGCGGAACAGGCGCAGCCGATTGGCGTTGCTGACCACCGTGACCGAGGACAGCGACATGGCGATGCCGGCAATCACTGGAGAGAGCAGCAGGCCGGTGAATGGATAGAGCACGCCAGCGGCAATTGGAATGCCCAGGCTGTTGTAGCCGAAGGCGCCCCACAGGTTCTGCTTGATGTTGGTCAGCGTGGCGCGGCTGATCTCGATGGCATCGGCGATGCCGTGCAACGAGCCGCGCATCAGCGTGATGCCGGCGCTCTCGATGGCCACGTCGGTACCCTGGCCAATGGCGAAACCGACATCGGCCTGGGCCAGCGCCGGTGCGTCGTTGATGCCGTCGCCGGTCATGCCGACCACTTCACCTGCCTGCTGCAGGCGCTGAACCTCGGCGTGCTTGTCTTCGGGCATCAAACCGGCGCGGTAGTCGTCGATGCCGACCTCGCGAGCCACGGCAGCGGCGGTATGGGCATTGTCGCCGGTGAGCATGACGACCTTGAGCCCGTCGGCCTGCAGGCGACGTACCGCCTCGGCGCTATCGACGCGCAGCGGATCGCTGATGCCGAACAGCGCCACGAGCGTGTCGTCCATGGCCAGGTAGACCACGGTACGTGCCTGGGACTCGAGTTCCCTCGCCCTGGATTCATTCTGACCGAGGAAAATGCCGGCTTCGTCGAGCATCGCGGCATTGCCCAGGCGCAGCCGTTCGCCCTCGGGACCGATGGCGGTGACGCCACGTCCGGTCACGGAATCGAAGTCACGAATCGTCGCGGGCTCGATGGCATTTTCTTCGGCGTAGCTCAGCAGGGCAGCCGCCAGCGGATGCTCGGAGCCGCGCTCCAGGGCGGCCACCAGGCCCAGCACGTCGCGCTCGTCGCCTTGGAGAATCTCGGCATCGGTGACACGCGGCTTGCCCTCGGTGAGCGTGCCGGTCTTGTCGACGATCAGCGTGGTCAGGCGGCTGGCGGTCTGAAGTGCCTGGCCGTCGCGAATCAGGATGCCGTGCTCTGCGGCCTTGCCCACGCCGATCATGGTCGAGATTGGCGTGGCCAGGCCCAGCGCACAGGGACAGGCGATGATCAGCACCGTGGTGGCGGCGACCAGCATGTGGATAACCTGCGGCTCGGGGCCGACGTTGTACCAGACCAGCGCGGTAAACACGGCAATGATCATCACGCTGGGCACGAAGATCGCCGAGACCTTGTCGGCCAGCTCGCCGATCGGCGGGCGCGAGTTCTGCGCCTTGGCGACTTGGTCGATGATGCGCCCCAGGCGGGTATCGGCACCCACGCGGGTCGCGCGATAGACCAGCCCGCCGCGGCCGTTGACGGTGCCGGCACTGACCTCGTCGCTGGGCTGCTTGGCCACCGGCAACGGTTCGCCGGTGAGCATCGACTCGTCAATGTGACTGCTGCCTTCCTCGACCTCGCCATCTACCGGCAGGCGCTCGCCGGGACGCACGCGAATACGATCGCCGGCGCGCACCTCGTCAACCCCGATCTCGCGCTCCTCGCCGTCACGGATGACCCGTGCCATCGGCGCCTGCAGGTCAAGTAGCCGCTTGAGCGCCTGGCTGGTGCGCCCGCGTGCCTTGAGTTCGAGGCCCTGGCCGAAGCTGATCAGACCGATGATCATCGCCGCCGCTTCGAAATAGAGTCCCCGGGCCGCGACGGGAACCGCTTCGGGGAACAGGATGACTACCATCGAATAGAGCCAGGCGGTACCCGTGCCGACGGCAATCAGCGTATCCATGTTGGCCTGGTGGTGGCGAAACGCCTTCCAGGCATTGACGAAAAAGCGCCGCCCGGCGGTAGCCAGTACGCCGAGCGTGGCCAGGCCGATGGCCAGCCACACCCAGCGCTCGCCGCCAGCCAAGTGCGGATGATGGAAGAACATGCTGAGCATCAACGGAATGCCCAGACCCAGACCCAGGGCGGTGTCGCGCAGGCGCTGGCGATACTCCCGGGCCTCGTTGACCTCGCGGGTCTGCTCGGCCTGACGCAGGTCCTCGATCACCTCGGCGCCATAACCGGCCTCGACCACCGAGCGGATCAGTTGGGTGGCGTTGGCATCGCCATAGACCTGGGCAGTGCGCGAGCCGAAGTTGACCTCGGCCCGGCGCACGCCCGGCGTATCATCGAGCGCCTGCTGAATGGTGCGTACGCAGCCGGCGCAGGTGATCCCGGTCAATGATAGGCGGACTACGTCGCTGCTGTCCTGCGTTTCTTGCGAAGCGGCACCCTCTGGCGACGCCTCGGCTGCCGGTTCTGGCGCCTCATCAGGCGTCGAACTCGGCTGGTCGATGGCGGACGGTGGCTCATCAGGCGGATAGCCGGCTTCTCGCAGCACGGCATCCAACGTGGCGCCATCAAGTGAAGTGGTAACATCGAGGCGCTTCTCGCTGGGGGCGCCCTCGACCTCCGCCTCGGCATCGTGGGCCAGGATGGCCTGGCGCATCTTGCGCACGCAGCCTTGGCAACTCATGCCATCGACATGACGCTGGTGCTGCTGGCGTTGCGTCTTCGGTTCGTCCTCCTGCATGGGCGGATAACCGGCTTCGCGGAGCACGGCGTCCAATGTGTCGCCGTCGAGAACCGTCGTCACGTCGAGGCGTTTCTCGGCAGGCGTACCTACCACCTCGGCCTCGGTATCCCGCGCCTGGATGGCGCGGCGCATGTTGCTCACGCAGCCCTGACAGGACATGTTGTCGACGCGACGCGAAAGATGGCTGGCTGAGACAGTCATTGGCAGTCTCCTGCAGGCATGGTGGACAGGGGGCGGGTCTCTTCGGGGAGACTCTCGATCAGGCGGCACAGGCTATGACCGTCGGGGACGCCATCCGGCATGTCCTGCCAGGTGTCCAGTGCCTGCTCCATGCGCTCGGCCAAGGCCTCGAGTTCGGCAATGCGCTGGCGAATCGTCGGCAGGCGCTGTGCCAGCAGGTCGCGGACCAGCGGGCAGGGCGAGTCGCCATGATCGGCGTGATCGAGGATGTCACTGATCTCGCGTACGCTGAAGCCCAGTGTGCGCGCTCGTTGGATGAAGCGCAGGCGATTGAGGTCGTGGTGGCCGTAAAGCTGGTAGCCGTTGTCAGGGTTGCGGCGGGGCGAGAGCAGGCCTTCACGGGTGTAATGACGAACCGTCTCGGCCGTTACACCGGCCGCCCTGGCCAGTTCTGCGACTTTCATGGCTGATCTCCTGATCGCGTTGTCCTCAGTCTAAAACCTGTGGGTTACACAAAGGTCAAGGGCGTGGATCAAGCGAAGCGCATGTTGGCCGATAACTTGGAAAATGCCGTCAGGTGGCGGTCTGGCCGATCGCTTGTGACACCTACGACTAATGGATGCACTTTCAGTTGATTAAAACGATCGTTTGTTCTTGACTTGATTTTGTCCTTCAGCCAAAACGGTTAGGCAGACTGCCGTTGCGTATGAGCAGAGTAATGACAACGTTCAGCCTTACGGGAACAGGATTTCGAGAAAACTATGCAAAATAACATCAACAAGCTCACTATCGCCGTCGCTGTCGCCGCCGCAGCGATCTCCGGCCAGGCCGTGGCCGGCGGATTCCAGATCAACGAGCAGAGTGTTAGCGGGCAAGGCTACAGTCATGCCGGGCGCAGTTCGAATGTCCAGGATGCCACCATCGTCTTTGGCAACCCTGCCGGGATGTCATTTCTGGATCGCGCGCAAGTCACCGCCGGCGCCACCTATTTGGACGTAAACACAGATATAGACAATGTGCAGTCCAGCACTTCGATAGATTCTGGCCTCGCTACAGGGGGATTGCCCAACGGTGTTCAGTTCCCGTTGGGGCCGGTATCCGGCAGTAGCGATGGCGATATGGTGCCCGGTACGCTCGTTCCTTTCGCATTCTACGCTCAACCCCTCTCTGAGCGATTGCATTTCGGTTTTGGAGTGTATGCGCCTTTCGGTTCCAAGACGGATTATGAAGACGACTTTCAAGGTCGTTACTTCGGCAACTATACGGAAGTAAAGGTTGTCAGTGCGCAGCCGACCCTCTCCTACAAGATTAACGACCAGTTATCGATCGGTGCAGGTATCACTTACAACCAGGTAGAAGGCGAATTACGCCGCCAGCTTCCTAGTGATCCCAGTTTCAGTTCAGCGAGTGATATCGATGCACGCGTGGACGGAGACGATGACGGTTGGGGATACAATGTCGGCGTGATCTACAAGCCGGTGCCTGAAACGACTCTCGGCCTCACCTATCGCTCCAAGGTGGACTACACCCTGACCGGCGATTTCCGAGCCACGCTACCCAATGGCACGGTAGTGAGAGAAGACGATGCCAGCCTGGATTTGACGACCCCCGAGACGGTGAGTTTTTCCGTCACGCAAGACATGACTGATCGCTTGACGCTAATGGCTGGAGCTTCATGGGTACGTTGGAGCCGGTTCGAGCGTATCCTTGTCGATGGTAGTCGAGGCGGTGAAATCACCAACGAAGCACAAAACTATTCCAATGCGTGGAATTTCGCAGTCGGGGCCGAGTACGAGTTGAACCCACAGTGGGTGCTGCGTACCGGGTTGGCAATCGACAACACCCCCACGAATGATGAGGATCGCAGCGTCAGGATTCCTTCGGATGACCGCCGTATCTTCTCGGTTGGGGCAGGGTGGACGCCAATCCCCGATTTTACGGTTGATCTTGCCTACTCCTACTTGACTGAGCGTACTACGACCATCAGTCAGTCTCGAGATGACTCTTTGAATGGATTCGGGGCAGTTTCATACACGGCCGACTACAAGAACGAAGCCCATGGCTTCGGTGCCCAGGCGACCTATCGCTTCTGACCCATATCCCTGTATCGAGAGCCAGCCCGGCCCCATGGCCGGGCTTTTCGTACCTTGCCATCGGCTCGGGCTCATGCGCGACGGGATGGCCGCAATCCCCCTCTTTCGCTACAATGGTCGGCCCTTTGCCGGCACCTGCGTGCCGGCCATCGAATCGCTTCCGCAGGACGCCAAACAGGACGACCATGCAAGAGATCAATCCGATCAACAACCTCATCAAGGACCTGTCCGAGCGGACAGACGTCCTGAGGGGGTATCTTTGACTATGCCGAGAAGAAAGATCGGCTAGAGGAAGTTTCCCGCGAGCTGGAAAATCCGGATGTCTGGAACGACCCGGATTACGCCCAGAAGCTCGGTAAGGAGCGCGCCTCGCTCGAGGTCGTCGTCGAAACCATCGAATCGCTGGATCGTGGCCTGGTGGACAACCAGGAGCTGCTCGAACTGGCAGTGATGGAAGAGGACGATGCCACCGTCGACGAGGTCAAGAAGGAACTCGCCCATCTCGAGTCGCTGCTCGAGAAGCTCGAGTTCCGGCGCATGTTCTCCGGCGAGATGGATGCCAACAGCGCCTATCTCGACATTCAGGCCGGTTCCGGCGGCACCGAGGCCCAGGACTGGGCCAACATGCTGCTGCGCATGTACCTGCGCTGGAGCGAGCATCACGGCTTCAAGACCGAGATCGTCGAGATATCTGCCGGCGAGGTGGCCGGCATCAAGTCGGCCACGCTGCACGTCCAGGGCGATCATGCCTTCGGCTGGCTGCGCACCGAGACCGGCGTGCACCGCCTGGTGCGCAAGAGCCCGTTCGACTCCGGCGGTCGCCGCCACACCTCGTTCGCCTCCGTGTTCCTGTCACCGGAGATCGACGACGACTTCGAGATCGAGATCAACCCGGCCGACCTGCGGGTCGACACCTACCGTTCCAGCGGGGCCGGCGGTCAGCACGTCAACACCACCGATTCCGCGGTGCGCATTACCCACGAGCCGACCGGGGTAGTGGTCGCCTGCCAGACCCAGCGCAGCCAGCACGCCAACCGCGACTTCGCCATGAAGCAGCTCAAGGCGAAGCTGTGGGAGCTGGAAATGGACAAGCGCAATGCCGCCAAGCAGGAGGCCGAGGACAGCAAGGCCGATATCGGCTGGGGCAGCCAGATCCGTTCCTACGTGCTCGACGATCAGCGCATCAAGGACCTGCGTACGGGGGTGCAGACCAGCAATTGCGAGAAGGTGCTGGATGGGGATCTGGATCAGTTTATCGTGGCCAGCCTCAAGCAGGGGCTTTGATCCGGCGCTATTGCGCTCGCCGAGGCGGCGTTATGAAACGGCTCGCCATGCTCATTGACACACAAGTCAACTGCGCTGGCTCGCCGTTTCATGCCTAGCCTCGGCATCGCTCATGACGCGCCTTGGCGTGGACATTAACTGCTGCAAGTTACGACGACGATTTTCTATTCATAGGCAGAGCAATGGCGAACCAGGATTCTCCCCAGCACGATGAAAACCACCTGATCGCGGAGCGCCGGACCAAGCTGGCTGCCCGCCGCGAGCAGGCCGCTGAGCGTGGCGGTAGCGCATTTCCCAACGACTTTCGCCGGGATAGCCTGGCCGCGGAGCTTCAGGCCGAGTTGGGCGAGTTCGACAAGACCGAGCTGGAGAGTCGCGCTCGTCTGGCGGCCGTGGCAGGGCGCATCATGCGCAAGCGCGGACCGTTCATCGTCATCCAGGACGTCTCTGGTCAGATCCAGCTCTATGTCGACAAGAAGGGGCTTCCCGAAGCGGTCCTCGAGGACGTCAAGGGCTGGGATATCGGTGATATCGTCGGCGCGCGCGGACCGGTCCACAAGTCCGGCAAGGGCGATCTGTACGTGATGATGACCGAGGCCAAGCTGCTGACCAAGAGTCTGCGCCCATTGCCCGACAAGTTCCACGGCCTGACCGACACCGAGGCGCGCTATCGCCAGCGCTACGTCGACCTGATCATGAACCCCGAGTCGCGTCGCGCCTTCGAGGTGCGTGCCGGGGTGATCGCCTCGATCCGCCGCTTCTTCGAGGCGCGCGGCTTCATGGAAGTCGAGACGCCGATGCTGCAGCCGATCCCCGGTGGCGCCACGGCGCGGCCGTTCATCACCCACCATAATGCGCTGGACATCGACATGTACCTGCGCATCGCGCCCGAGCTGTACCTCAAGCGCCTGGTGGTGGGCGGGTTCGAGCGGGTCTTCGAGATCAACCGCAATTTCCGCAACGAAGGGCTGTCGACCCGGCACAACCCCGAGTTCACCATGCTCGAGTTCTACTGGGCCTACGCGGACTACAGGGATCTGCTCGACCTGACCGAGGAAATGATCCGCAATGCCGCCCAGGAAGTGCTGGGGACGACCGTGCTCGACTATCAGGGCACCGAGTACGACCTGGGCAAGCCGTTCCGTCGCCTGACGCTGCGTCAGGCCATTCTCGAGCATGGCGAGGGCATCGCGGAGGCCGACATCGACACCCTCGAGGCGGCGCGTGATACGGCCGTGAAGCTGGGTCTGAAGGTCAAGGATGGCTGGGGGCTCGGCAAGCTGCAGACCGAGATATTCGAAGAGGTCGCCGAGCACCGGCTCGATCAGCCGACCTTCATCATCGAGTACCCGGCCGAGGTCAGTCCGCTGGCGCGACGCAACGATGCCAACCCGTTCGTCACCGATCGCTTCGAGTTCTTCGTCGGTGGGCGCGAGATCGCCAATGGCTTCTCCGAGCTCAACGATGCCGAGGATCAGGCCGAGCGCTTCGCCGCCCAGGTGGCCGAGAAGGAGGCCGGCGATCTCGAAGCGATGTACTACGATGCCGACTACGTGCGGGCGCTGGAATACGGGCTGCCGCCGACCGCGGGGGAAGGCATCGGTATCGACCGCCTGGTGATGCTGTTCACGGATAGCCCATCGATTCGCGATGTGCTGCTATTTCCGGCCATGCGGCCGGAATGATTGGTAAGTCGCGCGGCAAGCGACCATAATGGTCAGCGTTTCGATGTCGTGGCCGCATGTCGAGGAGACTCCCGATGAAACTGCTCAATCGCTCTGCGCTGAGCGTCAAGCCAACCCAGGCGTTCGTCGACTGGATCAACTCGCTGGAGCCGACGGTCGGCAACGATGACCTGACCCTCGACGATATCGATCGCGAGAATACCGTTTATCTCATTCCCGAGATGGATACCGAGGAAGCGCTCGACGCCTGGGTGCGCGAGCGCTACATGGATATCCTCGAGAATGAGCTGCGCGCCTGGGAAGAGGACGAGCGGCAGTGGCCTGAGTCCACCGACTGGTCGTTGTTTCAGCGCTTCCTGACGGTCGAGCATAGCTATCTGGCCATTGACCTCGATGACGAGGCGCCGCTGGAAATCGCCGATTTCGATGATGCGATCCTGCTGGAAACCGACGAAGACTGAACCCGGCCTCTACGCTTACTGCACAGCATTGCCATGACCCGTGGCGAGTAGACACGGGTCATGGCGGGTAAGCCAATACTTCCAATATACCCGGCCTTGCCGGGTTTTCTTATGCTATTGAGCCGACTTTTCGAGACGCGCCCCGACGACGATGGCTTGCCGGGGTCACAGCGCAAGCTTGCCCTGTTGGTGCTGGTCATGGGCACGCTCATGGCCGTACTCGATGGCGGCATCGTCAATATCGCTTTGCCGACGATGGCCCGCGAGCTGCAGGTTGCCGAGTCGCACATCGTCTGGGTGACCAATGCCTACCAGCTGGTGACGGCATCGTCGCTGCTGACCTTTGCCGCCCTGAGCCGGCGGGTGGGTCGCCATCGCCTGTACATGGGCGGCTTGGCCGTGTTTTCGCTGGCCTCGCTGTGCTGCGCGTTGTCGGAGTCACTGACCACGTTGCTGCTGTCGCGTATCCTGCAGGGTGTCGGGGCGGCGGCGATGCTCAGCATCGGCCCTTCCATGTACCGGGTCATCTTCCCATCGCGCCTGCTGGGGTCGGCCATCGGTCTCGGCGCGCTGGTCGTGGCGTTCGGCATCGCCTCGGGGCCGTCACTTGGCGGCCTGTTGCTGGCCGTGGCCAGTTGGCCATGGCTGTTTGCCATCAATGTTCCGGTCGGCCTGGTTGCCTTGTGGCTGGCTGCCCGGGCGCTGCCCCGTGAAGCGGCTCAGCCGGGCCGGCTCGACTGGCCGGGGGCCGTGCTGTCGGCCACCATGCTGGGCAGTTTCGTGTACGGCATCGACCGGCTGGGCCATGGCGCGGCGATGGGGGAGGTCATCGCCCTGTTGCTCGCTAGCGTCGCGCTGGCCGGCCTGTTCGTGTGGCGGCTGCGCCGGGCGAAGCGCCCCCTGGTGCCGCCGGCGCTGTTCGCCGAGCCGCGCTTTTCCTATGCGGCAGTGATCTCGATGCTGGCGTTCACTGCCAATGGGGCCGCCTTCGTCGGTCTGCCGTTCTTCTATCAGAACCTGATGGGGTTGCCTCCATGGCAGGCTGCCCTGATGTTTACCCCATGGCCGCTGGCGCTGATGGTTGCCGGACCCATGGCCGGACGGCTGGCGGATCGGGTCAACCCCACCAAGCTATCGTCGCTGGGGTTGGTCATCTTTTTGTTGGGCATGCTGTCGCTGGCCCTGATGTCGAACACGGCAGCGCCGCTGGACGTGGTCTGGCGCACGCTGCTGTGCGGACTGGGGTACGGACTGTTCCAGGCGCCCAACAATCGCGAGATGATCGGCAGTGTACCGCTGGAACTCAGCGCCAACGCCTCGGGTGTGCTGGCTTCGGTACGCACCTTTGGGCAATCGCTGGGCACGGCGCTGCTCGGTATTGTATTGGCATTGTCGTTCGGGTCGCTGCAATTGGCCCTTTGGCTGGGCTGTGCCTTCGTGGTGGTTGCCCTGTCGTTGAGCCTATGGCGCATCCCGTTGGCCGCTCGCCGCTGAGCGTATCGCCTGCCCCGAACGACACGTTACAATGATTGCTACGCCACAGGAGGCCAAACAGGCATGAGCATCCAGGCACAGATCGAAACCAAGTTGCAGGCGCTCGAGCCCGCTTACTTGGCTGTGGAAAACGAAAGTCACATGCACCATGCGCCGCCCAATTCGGAAACGCATTTCAAGGTGACCCTGGTGTCGTCCCGCTTCCAGGGGCTGATGCCGGTGAAGCGCCACCAGCAGGTCTATGCCATTCTGGCCGACGAGAAAGCCGGTCCGGTCCATGCTCTGGCATTGCACCTGTACACACCCGAGGAATGGGAGGCGCGCGGCGGAGCGCGTCCGGATTCACCCAATTGCCGGGGCGGTGGCAGCCACTGAATGGTCACCGAACCGCAGCGCTCGCAATACCTTGAGGCCATGGGGCTGACCGCTTGGGTCAGTCGTTATCGCCTGCCGAATGCGGCCGAAACGCTGGCCTGCGAGTGGCTTGAGCCCGAGGCGCCCGTCGAGCAGGCACCTTCACAGCGGTTGCATGCGCTGCTCGATACGCCAGTCGAGGCACCGCCGCACTCGCCGGCAGAAACCACGCCTGTATCGCCGCAGCGTCAGCGCAAGCGGGCCCGTGGATTGCTCGAGTCCGAAGGCGTCATGGAGGCCGACGAAGACGCACCGACTGCGTCACCTGCGCGGGAGACAGCGCCAGCCGAGGCTGGCGAGCGCCGCACTCAGGCGTCGTTGCGCTTCGCGCTGCAGGTGGCTGCGCTGGATGGCCGCTGGCTGGTCATGGTGCCTCGCCGCCAGCCGCTCGACGGCACGAGCCGACGACTGCTCGATAACCTGCTGCAGGCCGCGGGTATCCTGCCCAGGAACGCGCCGGTCTTTCAGGAATTCTACTGGCCGCTGGTCGAAGGAGCACCCGTCGAGTCACCCCTTGACGAAGCGTGCGATGGGCTGCGCGCCTTCGTGGACGGTCAGCGCCGCCGAGGCTGGCGGCCCGAGCGCGTCCTGGTCTTTGGCGAGGATGATACGCTCGCTCCCGTGCTGGCACTGACGGATGGGCGTTGTGGCCTGCTGGACATTGATGGCTGGCAGGGCCCGTCCCTTGAGGCGCTGGCGAAATCGCCCGATGCCAAGCGTGAGTTGTGGCGAGCCATGGTTGACTGGCGCGAGGCCTGGCATGGCGCGGCGGACGGTGAGCCTGACGATGCGTCCTGAGCGGTTGGAGCTTGATGATCTGCCGGGCCTGGTGGCGCTGGAGGGCGAAGGGCAGCCTCATCCGTGGTCAAAAGCCCAGCTACACAACGCGCTTGTGGACGAGCGGGCGCATGTCCTGGGCATGAAGGCGCATGCTGTCCTGCAAGGCTTTGCCGTTTTCTACCGCCTGCCATTCGAGGCCGAGTTGCAGGCGATTACGGTCGCACCTCAGGCACGTCGTCAGGGCATTGCCTCGGTATTGCTGGCGCATGGAATTACCCAGGCGAGGGCGTGGAACAGTGAGCGGCTGCTACTCGAGGTACGTGCCTCGAACCAGGCGGCCATCGCCGTGTACCGGCGAGCGGGGTTCCAGCAAGATGGGGTTCGGCGAGGCTATTATCGTAACGGCGCAGGCCGGGAAGATGCGTGGCTGATGTCGCTGCCGCTGGTTGCCGGCAAGGCGTGAGCCCTACCGGCGCAGAACAGCAGGAGCGCGTCTGAGGGTCAGGAGACGCTGGTTTCGCTGCCTTCCAGTTCCCGGAATTTCTCCAGCAGGCCGTTCAGGCGCCGTTCCCATTCCTGGTGCTCTTGCTTGAGGCGAGTGTTCTCCTCGCGAAGCTCGTCAGCTTCCATTTTCAGCATTTCCAGCGACTCGACCGCATTGGCGACTTTCTGCTCGAGCTGGTTGAAGAGTTCGATGCTCATTCCTTTCTCCTGATGTCTTGCGTTATCTGACGCGACTGGCCAGCCGCCAGCGTACGCTGCGTCCTGTCGCTCAGCAAGCGTCTCCGGAGGCTGACGGACATCGCCGGTAGAGCCTGCCATGGCTGTCGCCTGCCTTGACCTCACGATGGAGCATCCAGCATCCCGGCACCTGAGGCGGAAGCTCGGCTTCGGTTTCCACGTAGATCAGCGCATCGTCGGCCAGCCAGCCGCGACGTTCGAGCAGGTCGCAGGCCGGGCTCGCAAGCTCGCGTCGAAACGGAGGATCCAGAAACACGACGTCAAATGGTGTGGCGGGCTCGCCCAAAAAATCCAGGGCATCACGCACCACGACCTGGCCGGTTGCGCCCAAGGTGGCAAGGTTGGCCTCGATCAGGCGTGCCACCCCAGCGTTGCTTTCGACGAAGCGTGCCCTCTCTGCACCACGCGACAGGGCTTCCAGGCCGAGCGCGCCGGTGCCGGCGAAAAGGTCGAGTACGTGTCGTCCGGCCAGGTCGAAGGCCAGCCAGTTGAACAGGGTCTCGCGGACGCGGTCGGGTGTCGGGCGCAAACCGGGGCTGTCGGCCACCGGCAGCAGCCGGCGACGAAAGCGGCCGCCGATGATGCGCAGCTTGCCGCGCGATGGTTCCTTCGAGGAGGGCGCAGTGCGGCGCGTGCGGGAAGAGCGTTGTCGTGTCATGGTCGCCGGATTGTACGTGTGCCTTATCCACAGTGGTAGTGCACAGTGATAGGATGGATCGATTCACAGTCTCTACAGCATAGAACTCGCCCATGTTCGGTTTTTTCAAGCGCAAGAAGAAGCAGGAATCTGATCAGCAGGAAGCGCTCGAGCGGCAGCAGGCCGCCGAGGCGGAAGAGCGCGCTGCCGAAGTAGAATCCGCCGCGGAAGAGGCGGTACATGAACACGACCCCGAGGTGGCCCAGGCCACGGACTATCGTCCCGACGAGCTCGAACAGGAGGCGTCTCGCGAGGCTCTCGACGGTGAGCTGGCCACGGGCGAAGCCCATACGGCCCTCGATGAGGTGCCGGTGGATACCCCCCGCGAGTCGCTGGCCGAGGAGGTGAAGCGTCCCGAGGCCGAGGTGCCGGGTCACGAAGTACCGACGGAAAATGATGCCGCGGTGGTGGAACCCGAACCGCTGGCGCCCGAGCCCGAGATTCCGGCGGCGCCCCGCGACGATACCCGGCAGGATGACGAGGCCAAGGCAGACACGCTGGCGCGTGCCGCCGAGGAAGCCCAAGAAGAAGTGCGTCGCCAGGAAGCGGCGGACGATCTCGAGGGGGACACGACCGTCGAGGTGCCCCACGAGACGTCAGCGGCCACGGCCGGGCGCGACAAGCCCAAGAGCGAGAAACGTGGCTGGTTTTCTCGCATCAAGGCTGGCCTGGGCAAGACCCGTGCCAACCTGACGGACGGCCTGGCCAACCTGTTTCTGGGCAAGAAGCAGATCGACGACGAGCTCATGGAGGACCTCGAGACCCAGTTGTTGATGGCCGATGTGGGTATCGAGGCGACGACCGAGATCATCGACAATCTCTCGGCCCGGGTCTCGCGCAAGGAACTCAACGACCCGCAGGCGCTCTACCGGGCGCTGCAGGAAGAACTGACCGAACTGCTCGCCCCGGTGGCCACGCCGCTGGCGCTGCCCCCCAAGGGTGAGGGGCCGTTCGTGATCCTCATGGTCGGTGTCAACGGGGTCGGCAAGACCACCACCATCGGCAAGCTGACCAAGCGCTTCCAGGCCGAAGGGCGCAGCGTCATGCTCGCCGCCGGCGATACTTTCCGTGCCGCCGCAGTGGAGCAGCTCAAGGTGTGGGGCGAGCGTAACCAGGTGCCGGTCGTCGCCCAGCATACCGGCGCCGATAGCGCATCGGTCATCTACGATGCCCTTGAGGCTGCCAGGGCGCGCAAGGTCGATGTATTGATCGCCGATACCGCGGGGCGGCTGCACAACAAGGGGCACCTGATGGAAGAGCTCAAGAAGGTGCGCCGAGTGATGGCCAAGCTCGACGAGGCGGCGCCCCACGAAGTGATGCTGGTACTCGATGCCGGCACCGGTCAGAACGCCCTGGCCCAGGCAAGCACCTTCAACGAGGCTGTGCCGGTCACCGGCATCACCCTGACCAAGCTCGACGGTACCGCCAAGGGCGGTATCATCTTCGCCCTGGCCAAGCAGTTGGGTACGCCGATCCGCTTCATCGGGGTCGGTGAAACCCTGGACGACTTGCGTCCCTTCGCGGCGGATGACTTCGTTGGTGCACTGTTCTCGCAGGATGACGAGAACGCGGCATGATCGCTTTTGAGCACGTAGGCAAGCGTTACGGTGGGCGTTTCGAGG
This sequence comes from Modicisalibacter xianhensis, assembly GCF_900113605.1. Taxonomy (GTDB): domain Bacteria; phylum Pseudomonadota; class Gammaproteobacteria; order Pseudomonadales; family Halomonadaceae; genus Modicisalibacter; species Modicisalibacter xianhensis. The sequence goes on along the minus strand of NZ_FOPY01000013.1, from coordinate 89,253 downwards.
CGCTCGCCGACATCAACTTCAGCGTGCAGCGCGGCGAAATGGTCTTTCTTACCGGTCACTCGGGGGCCGGCAAGAGTTCGTTGCTGCGTCTGATCATGCGTCTCGAGCGTCCCTCGCGTGGACGCATCCTGGTGGCCGGCTACGATATCGATCGGCTGCATGCCAGCCAGATCCCGTTCTACCGCCGCCAGATCGGTGTGGTCTTCCAGGATCACCAGCTTCTCTTCGATCGCGACGTGTTTGCCAACGTGGCATTGCCGCTGGAAATCCAGGGCCTCGAGCCTCATGAGGCGGCCCGGCGTGTGCGAGCGGCTCTCGACAAGGTCGGCCTGTTGCATCGCGAGAAAGCCCTGCCCATCGAGCTCTCCGGTGGTGAGCAGCAGCGTATCGGTATCGCGCGGGCAGTGGTCAACAAGCCGGCGCTGCTGCTCGCCGACGAGCCCACCGGGAACCTGGACCCACAGCTGTCGGCCGATATCATGCGCCTGTTCGAGGACTTCAATCGTATCGGCACCACGGTCATGATCGCCAGCCATGACCTGGCATTGATCGCCCGCCTGCGCCACCGGGTGCTGCGGCTGCGCGAGGGAAGACTGATCGCCGACGAGCACGCCGCTTGGGAGGCCGTATGACCTCCGGTACCTCCCGGCAAACCCAGAAACCAGCGTCCCGCGACACTGCGTCTCGGCGGGGGGCCAGAAGCCAGCGCACTGGACTGAATAGCCGTGTTCGTGCCTGGAGTCGCCACCACCGGGCCATGGCCCGTGACAGCGCGTACCGGCTGGTACGTCGGCCGGTAGCCAGCCTGCTGACCATGGTGGCCATCGCGATTGCCTTGATTCTGCCTTGTGCCCTGTGGCTGGTCATGGACAGCGCCAAGGTGCTGGATACCGAACTCGACGAGAGCGCCACGCTGACGGTCTATCTATCGGCGTCGATCGATGAAGCGCAGGCCATGGAGGTGGCCGATACGCTGCGCAATCGTCCGGGTGTAGCCGGGGCCCGCCTGGTTACGGCGGCCGAGGGCATGGCCGAGTTCCAGCAGGCCCTGGGGCTCGACGATGCCCTGAGCGAGCTGGACGAGAATCCGTTGCCGGCCAGCATCATCGTCTCGCCGATCGACGTGACGCCGCAAGCCGTGCGCGACCTGAGCGAGCGACTGGAGGATGTCGGTGGCGTCGACGAGGTGCGCCTGGACCTGGCCTGGCTCGAGCGCCTGAATCGCCTGGCTGAGCTGGGTCAACGACTGACGCTGGCGCTGGCATTACTGTTTGGCCTCGGGGTATTGCTGATCGTTGGCAATACCATTCGGTTGGCGGTGGAGAGCCGCCGCCAGGAGATCGAGGTAGTGACACTGATCGGTGCCACACATGCCTTCGTGCGTCGTCCCTTCCTGTACAGTGGGGCCTGGTACGGCCTGGGGGGCGGGTTGCTCGCCTGGGCCATGCTGGCTCTGGGTGGGCAGTGGCTGGCGGCGCCGGTCCAGGCACTGGCGCAGAGCTACGGCGCATCGTTCGTCATGCCGACGTTAGGGGTTGAAGGTTCGGCAACCCTTTTGATTTCTAGTACACTACTAGGCTGGTTGGGCAGCTGGATGGCGGTAAGCCGTCATCTCAAGGACATCCGGCCACGCTAGCCTGGAACGGCAGCAGGGTGGTTTGTCGGGCTTGCGGCCCGCGGAACTTTACGCTGTAGTTGCAGTCCTATGAGGCGCAACGTTATGTTAGGCGTCTAATTATTGCCGGGCGAGCCGCCAATAGGGCTCCCCGCTTCTTGGGCAACATGGAGACATTCTGCATGAGCACCAGTCTTCAGCCTATTGGCCAGCTTTCGCCGGGCCATGATCTGAATGGCTACATCCAGGCAGTCAACAGCATCGCCGTGCTGACTGTCGAGGAAGAGCGCGAGCTGGCCTTCCGCCTGCATGAGCACAGTGATCTTGAGGCGGCCCGCCGCCTGGTCATGTCTCATCTGCGCTTCGTCGTGCATATTGCACGCAGCTATTCCGGCTATGGGCTGCCGCAGGCCGACCTGATCCAGGAAGGCAATGTGGGCCTGATGAAGGCCGTCAAGCGCTTCGACCCGAACCAGGGGGTTCGTCTGGTCTCTTTCGCCGTGCACTGGATTAAGGCCGAGATCCACGAGTTCGTGCTGCGCAACTGGCGTATCGTCAAGATCGCCACGACCAAGGCCCAGCGCAAGCTGTTCTTCAATCTGCGTAGCGCCAAGAAGCGCCTGGCCTGGCTGAACAATGACGAAGTCGATGCCATTGCCAAGGATCTGGACGTCAAGCCCGAGGTGGTGCGCGAGATGGAAGGACGCCTGTCGGCGTTCGATGCTGGCTTCGACGCTTCGCCTGCCGATGACGAAGAGCAGCCCTATCAGGCGCCGGTGCATTATCTCGAGGACAGCCGCTACGATCCGGCGGTCCAGCTCGAGGACAGCGACTGGGAGGAAGATTCCACCCGGCGCCTGCAGGATGCCCTGGCTGGGCTGGACGAGCGCTCGCGGCATATCCTGCAGAGCCGCTGGTTGGCCGAGAACAAGGCGACCCTGCATGAATTGGCTGATGTCTACGGGGTATCTGCCGAGCGTATTCGGCAGCTCGAGAAGAACGCCATGAAGAAGATTCGCCAGCAACTGGGTGAGGCGATGGTCGCCTGACGGCACGGCGAGTGACTCCAGTCCCAGGATGCGAAGCGCCCGGCAAGCGATTGCCGGGCGCTTTTGTCATGGCGACACGAAGTGGATCAAGCGCGAGCGATTGTGGGTACGGGGGCAAGCAACTGTGCCGAGAGCAGCGACCATTGTTCATTCCAGTAGTCCGTGGGCAGTCGCTTGAAGTCGCTACGTACGTACTGGCCGATACGCCCTTCGGCATAGGCCAGCAACAGATTGGCCGCCGATGAGACCGGCAGGGTGGTGCGCAGACCGTCGCGCAGTTCGGCCTCGCGCAGTATCTGCTTGAGCTGGGTTTCCAGGCGCTCGAAAAGCTGTCCCATGCGTACGCGCAGGCGGGCGGTCTCGCCGGTCAGCGCATCGCCGTTGAGCAGCCGGCACAGGCCGGGGTTCTTTTCGGCGAAGCCCAGCAGCAGCATCAGGATATGCTGGCAACGTGACGGGGCATCGGGCGTCTCGTCGAGGATGCGTCGGATGCGTTCGAACAGGCTTTCCTCGATGAACTCGATCAACCCTTCGAACATGCGCGCCTTGCTCGGGAAATGGCGATAGAGTGCGGCTTCCGAAACGCCGACCTGACGAGCCAGCGAAGCGGTGGTGATGCGTTTTCCGCTATCTTCTTCGAGCATCAGCGCAAGCGCCTGGAGAATCTGCTCCCGGCGACTCTGCTTGGTAGTAGCCTGCGTCATGGCGTTCTTCTAGTAATATTTTATGGTCCCGCTAATCGTACTTGGGGGGACGAGCCAGGGCAAACGGCAACATTCAATGGCGAGACAACGCACTGCACCCGACGTGCAGTGCGCTGGTGAGCGTTGTTCAGGCGGCAGGATGGGCCGTATCGGTGATCAGTGTACCGACACCGGCGTTGGTGAAGATTTCCAGCAGGGTGGCGTGCGGTACCCGGCCGTCAACGATATGCGAACTGGCCACGCCGCCCTTGACGGCCTCCAGCGCGCAGCGAATCTTGGGTAGCATGCCGCCGTGGATCGTGCCGTCGGCGATCAATTCGTCGACCTGCTGGGTCGACAGGCCTGTCAGGACCTCGCCTTGAGCATTCATCAGGCCAGCAACGTTGGTCAGCAGCATGAGCTTTTCGGCGCGCAATGCCTCGGCGACCTTGCCGGCGACCAGGTCGGCGTTGATGTTGTAGCTGTTGCCCTGGGCATCGACACCGATCGGCGCGATCACCGGGATGAAGTCACGCGCGGTGAGCATCTCGATCAGGTCGGTGGAGACGTGTTCGACTTCGCCGACGTGCCCGATATCGATGATCTCGGGCACGGTCATCTCGGGGCTCTTGTGCTCGACCTTGAGCTGGCGGGCGCGAATCTGGCTGCCATCCTTGCCGGTCAGGCCGATCGCCTTGCCGCCGCACTGGTTGATCTGGTTGACGATGCCCTTGTTGACCAGCCCGCCGAGCACCATCTCGACCACGTCCATGGTCTCGGCATCGGTGACGCGCATGCCGTTGACGAAGCGCGACTCGATCTTGAGCTTGCCGAGCAGCTCGCCGATCTGCGGACCGCCACCGTGCACGACGACCGGATTGATGCCGACTTCCTTCATCAGCACCATGTCGCGGGCGAACGAGTCGACCAGAGCGTCTTCGGTCATGGCGTTGCCGCCGTACTTGACCACGACCGTCTTGCCGGAGAAACGCTGGATATAGGGCAGGGCTTCGGAAAGGACCTCCACCACCAGGCGGGGATCGCGGGGTTGTTCGCTCATCAGCGATCAGTCTCCTCAGTATCAAACGAGTCGTCGGCCCGCAGGCCGACGACATGGCGTTCAGGGTGTATCTGAAGGCCGGTAAGCGCAAGCGCTTCTGGAGAATGCCTAGAACGGCAGTTCGGCATCCGGCGCGACCTGCTTGAGTGCGTCGCGGAAGCTGGACTGGATGCGTTCGAGCGCCTCTTGGCTCTTGCCCTCGAAGCGTAGCACCAGCACCGGCGTGGTGTTGGAGGCGCGGCACAGGCCCCAGCCATCGGGGTAATCGACGCGGATACCGTCCAAGGTCGTCTTTACGCCATCGTTACCGAAGTCGCCTTCCTTGGCCAGTTTATCGACGATCGCGAACTTGTTGTCGTCGGTGACCTTGACGTTGAGCTCGGGGGTGCCGAGATCCTGCGGGAAATGATGGAAGAAGGTGTCGGCATCGTCGTCCTGCTTGGAGAGAATCTCGAGCAGGCGCGCCGCGCCGTAGATGCCGTCATCGAAGCCGTACCAGCGCTCCTGGAAGAAAATGTGTCCGCTCATCTCGCCGGCCAGTTGGGCGCCGGTCTCCTTCATGCGCGCCTTGATCAGCGAATGCCCGGTGCGCCACATTTCCGGCGTGCCGCCGGCCTTCTCGATGACCTGGGCCAGGTTGCTGGTGCACTTGACGTCGAATATCACCCGGGCGCCGGGATTGCGCATCAACATGTCTTCGGAAAAGGCCATCATCAGGCGGTCGGGATAGATCACTTCGCCCTTGGGCGTGACCACGCCCAGGCGGTCGCCGTCGCCATCGAAGGCCAGGCCGATGTCGGCACCGGTCTCCTTCACCTTGGCAATCACATCCTCGAGGTTCTCGAGTTTGCCGGGATCGGGGTGATGGTTGGGGAAGGTGCCGTCGATATCGTCGAACAGGCGGATTGTCTCGACGCCCAAACGCTCGATCAGCTTGGGGCCCAGTTCGCCTGTCACGCCGTTACCGCAGTCGACGACGGCCTTGACTGGGCGGCTCAGCGTGACGTCGCCGAGGATGCGCTCCAGGTAGGCGTCGCGAATGTCGTGCTCACGCACCGAGCCCTCGCCGCTTTCCAGATCGTCGTTCTTGATGCGCTCGTATAGGGCGGTAATGGCATCGCCGGACAGCGTCTCGCCACCCAGTACGATCTTGAAGCCGTTGTAGTCCGGTGGATTGTGGCTACCGGTCACCATCACGCCCGAAGCCGTGCCGTCGAGCACGTAGGTCGCGAAATAGAGGACCGGCGTCGGCACCATGCCGATATCGATGACGTCGCGTCCGGCGGCATTGAGGCCGCGGGTCAGGGCGTCCTTGAAGCGCTGGCCCGACAGGCGTCCGTCCCTGGCGACCACCACGGTGGATTCGCCGCGCTTGGCGGCTTCGCTGCCGATGCCCCGGCCGATCAGTTCGACGCTTTCGTCAGTCAGCGTATCGTCCACGATGCCGCGGATATCGTAGGCGCGGAAAATGGATGGGGTAATCTGGGTCATGCTCCCTCCTTGGTGTCGACGGATGTCGTTATGTCTCCCGGCATTGGGTTGGGCCGGGCACTTCCTGAAAAGACTGCCTCGCCGGAGCGGGCAAGCATGCTGTCAATGGCGGCCCGAATGGCCGAAGCCACCTGCGCCACGCAGGCTAGTGTCGAAATCCTCGACGATATCGAGTTCGGCCTGGACGACGGGCACGAGCATGTACTGCGCCAGGCGTTCGCCGGGTTCCAGCGTGAACGGGTGCTGGCCACGATTCCAGACGGAAATCATCAGCTCACCTTGGTAGTCAGAGTCGATCAGTCCAACCAGGTTGCCCAGTACGATGCCATGTTTATGGCCCAGGCCCGAACGCGGCAGTATCAGGCCGGCAAGACCAGGATCGGCGATATGTACGGCCAGCCCGGTGCGGACCAGCTCGCATTCGCCGGGGGCGAGCACCAGCGGCGCATCGAGCAGTGCACGCAGGTCCATGCCGGCGCTGCCTTGGGTTGCATAGTGCGGCAACGGGTATTGATGAACCCGTTCGTCGAGAATCTTGACGGAAAGCCGGGTGCCGCGGGTAGCAGCAGGTGTCGAAACGTCGTTCATGGCGTGTCCTGTTGGGGCGCCTTTCGCGCCTCGCGTTGCGTGGCGTGAAAGCGCGCCACGACAGTAGCAATGATCGCATCGGCCAGCGTGGCCTTGCTCTGGGGCGGCAGCTCGAGGCGGCCCGGTTCGTTGTCGGCGTCGCGCCACAGCAGCACGGCGGCGTTCTCGTCGGCGCCGAAGCCCAGGCCGGACTGGCTGACGTCGTTGGCGACGATCATGTCCAGGTTCTTGCGCTCCAGCTTGTCACGGGCGTAGGCCTCGACATCGCGAGTCTCGGCGGCGAAACCAACCACGAACGGGCGCGGCTCGGCAGAGGCCATGGTGGCCACGATATCGGGATTCTTGACCAGGCGGAGTACCAGCGTCTCGTCGCCCGGGGTCTTCTTGATCTTGTGCTCGTTATACTGCTCGGCCCGGTAGTCGGCGACCGCGGCGCAGCCGATGAAGATGTCACTGTCGGCAATGGCCTGGCGTGCCGCTTCGAGCATCTCGCTGGCCGACTCGACGTCGATGCGCTCGACACCGGCTGGCGTTGCCAGGCTGACCGGGCCGCTGATCAGGCGAACCCGGGCGCCATGCCGGGCAGCGGCGGTAGCCAGGGCATAGCCCATCTTGCCCGAACTGTGGTTGGTCAGGTAGCGCACCGGATCGAGCGGTTCGCGTGTCGGCCCGGCGGTCAACGTGATGGTCAGGCCCAGCGCATCGAGTGCCGTGGCGTGGTCCGGCATGGCGGTGGCCGGTATAGCGAGGGGTTCCGGCGCGAGAGGCAGCGGTTCTGTCGCAGTGGAGAGCATCGCCACGATGCTTTCCGGCTCCAGCATGCGGCCGGGGCCGACGTCGCCACATGCCTGGTCACCTGCATCGGGCCCCAGCAGGCGCCAGCCGTACTCCGCAAGACGCACGGCATTGTCCTGGGTGGCCGGGTGGCGCCACATGGCTTGGTTCATGGCCGGTGCCATCATGCAATCGGCCTCGGTAGCCAGGCACAGGGTCGTGAGCAGGTCATCGGCATGGCCATGGGCGAGGCGTGCCATCAGGTCCGCCGTCGCCGGTGCGATCAGCACCACCTCGGCCCAGCGGGCCAGTTCGATATGCCCCATGCCGGCTTCTGCTTCGGGGTCGAGCAGTGAGGTGCGTACCGCTTCGCCGGTCAGGGCCTGCAGTGTCAGCGGCGTAATGAATGCCTGGGCACCTTCGGTCATCACCACGCGGACCTCGGCGCCGGCCTTCTTCAACAGCCGCGCCAGGTGGGCACTTTTATAGGCGGCAATGCCGGCGCTGATGCCCAGCAGTATGCGCTTTCCGGCCAGATGAGGCATGACGAGCAATCCTAATGATCCCAGCAGTTTACCTTACCATTACACGCCCCTCTTTGCGTAGCGCGAAGGCCTTTCGGGCAACAGACACTGTGGTCGATGGCGTACACGAAAAGAGCAGGTTGCCGATTCAGGCTAGTCGTGAATGTCGCGTAATGTAAGCCCCGGTATTCATAAGGTAACGAGGCAGAGGATGGGGATTCGGGATTGGCCTGAAGGTGAGCGACCGCGTGAAAAGCTGTTGTCGCTGGGTGCAGCGGCGCTGTCGGATGCGGAACTGCTGGCCATCTTCCTGCGGGTGGGCGTGAAAGGCCGTTCGGCGGTGGATCTGGCGCGGGACTTGCTGAGCGGTTTCGGTGGCCTGCGTCAACTGCTGGAGGCGGATCGCCTGCGCTTCTGCGCCGAGCATGGGCTCGGCGAGGCCAAGTACGTGCAATTGCAGGCGGTGCTGGAGCTTTCCCGTCGCCATCTGGCCAGCCAGATCGAGCGCGGTGGAGCATTGACCTCGCCCGCCTTGGTGCGGGCCTTCCTGGCCTCGCACCTTCGCCATCTCGGCCACGAGGAGTTCGCCGCCCTGTTTCTGGATACCCAGCATCATGTGATCCGCTTCGAGTCGATGTTTCGCGGCACGCTGGACAGCGCATCTGTCTACCCGCGGGAAGTGGCCCGGCGCGCCTTGGAACTAGGTGCCGGTGCGGTGATCTTTGCCCATAATCATCCCTCGGGCGTGGCCGAGCCCAGCGGGGCGGACCGGCGTATCACCGAGCGGCTCAAGGAGGCACTGGGACTGTTCGATATTCGGGTGCTGGATCACTTCGTGGTGGGCGATGGCGACGTGGTATCATTTGCCGAGCGCGGCTGGCTGTGACAAGGTATCGGTCGTACTTGGCGTTCGACCGCCACCTTCAATTGCCGCAGAAAACGTTGCCGTGACAGCATGTCTCTGGTATAAAGTACGCCCTTTGACTTCCTTGGGTTAATTAAGGGGCGGAAGGCGGTCACCTGCCATTCTCTCTTCCCGGTTTGCCCGACAGGTTTTGAACAACTCGCCCAGCGGTTGGAGGCTTTCATGTCCAAAGTATGTCAGGTTACCGGCAAGCGTCCGGTGACTGGTAACAACGTATCCCACTCCCAGCGCAAGACGCGTCGTCGTTTCGTGCCCAACCTTCACACCCACCGTTTTTGGGTGGAATCCGAGAAGCGCTTCGTCAAGCTGCGTATCTCGTCCAAGGGCATGCGCATCATCGACAAGAAGGGCATCGAAGAGGTGCTCGTAGATATCCGTAAGCGCGGCGAGCAGATCTAAGGGGAGCCCATCATGCGTGACAAGATCAAGTTGGTGTCCAGCGCCGGTACCGGCCACTTCTACACCACGGCAAAGAACAAGCGTAATACGCCGGACAAGCTCGAGTTCAAAAAGTACGATCCGGTGGTTCGCAAGCATGTGATTTACCGGGAAGCCAAGATCAAGTGATCTGAGAGCCTCCACGGCAGATCGGGTTCGATGACCCGGCCCGCCGAGAAAGACCCGGCCCAGGCCGGGTCTTTTCGTATCTGTACCTGAGAGAGCCCACCATGCCCGAGCTACCCGAAGTCGAAACCACGCGCCGCGGTATTGCTCCGCATATCGTGGGACAGGAGATCACCGAGGTGGTAGTGCGCGAGCGGCGTCTGCGTACCCCGGTGCCCGACGATCTGGCTGATAGCCTGGTGGGCCGCCGGGTCGGTGAGCTGGGGCGTCGTGCCAAGTATTTGCTGATTCCGCTGCAATCTCCCGGCCAGGACGAACGGACGCTGCTATGGCACTTGGGCATGTCGGGTAGCCTGCGCATCGCCCGGGTCGGCGACCTGCCCAAGAAGCATGATCATGTCGATGTGGTTGTCGAGGATGGCAGCGTCCTGCGCTATCACGATCCGCGCCGCTTCGGCTTCGTCGATTGGTTGCAGGGCGACCTGCACAGCGACACTCGCCTGCGCCGACTCGGCCCCGAGCCGCTGTCGCCCGACTTTACTGCGGAGCGACTCTACTCGATGTCGCGGGGGCGGCGCCTGGCGGTCAAGCCGTTTCTGATGGATAACGCCGTGGTGGTCGGGGTGGGAAACATCTATGCCACCGAAGCCCTGTATCTGGCGGGCATCGATCCGCGCCGGTCGGCGGGGCGTATCTCGCATGAGCGTTACGTGCGCTTGGCCGAGGCGGTACGCGAGGTATTGACCGCCGCCATCACCCAAGGTGGCACCACGCTACGCGACTTCGTCAGCGGCACCGGCGAGCCGGGCTATTTTGCCCAGCGCCTCAATGTCTATGGTCGGGCTGGCCAGGCCTGCCGGCGCTGTGGGGACGAGTTGCGCCTGATTACGCTGGGGCAGAGGGCGAGTGTTTACTGCGCTCATTGCCAAACCTGACAACAGCTCGCCCGAAAAGTGGCTGCGCTTGGCCATGCGGTGTTAAAAGCCGGCTCACAATGCTCATTTACTTCAGTAAACTGCGCTTGCTCGCCGGCTTTTAACACCGCATGGCCTTCGCTCGCCAACTTTTGTGGATGAGCTGGGCGCCGTATTGTCGCGGTGCTTTTTCTTCCTGTCATCCTGGCGCGTTAGAATACGCGCAGTCCTTTCATCCTGACGGAGAGTTCCGTGTCCGAACGCCTGCGCCTCAAGAAGAATGCCGATCGCCGCCTCAAGGCGGGGCACCTCTGGCTCTATTCCAACGAGATCGATATCGAGGCGACGCCGCTCAAGGGGGTCGAACCCGGCGCCCAGGCCATCATCGAGGCCGCCAGCGGCAAACCGCTGGGGGTGGCCTATGTCAATCCACACTCACTGATCTGTGCACGTGTGGTCTCGCGCGATGCCAACGTGCGTCTCGACCGTTCGCTGCTGGTGCATCGCTTCAAGCAGGCGTTGGCATTGCGCCAGCGCCTGTTCAACAAGCCGTTCTATCGATTGATTCATGGCGAGGGCGATCTGCTGCCAGGGCTGATCGTCGATCGCTTCGACGACGTGCTGGTCGTCCAGCTCAATACCTTGGGCATGGAGCACCTGGGCGATGAAATCGTTGCTGCGCTGGACAAGGTGCTGTCGCCGCGGGCCATCGTGTTCAAGAACGATTCGTCCGGCCGACGCCAGGAGCAACTCGAGCGGCAGGTCGAAGTGGTCTTCGGCGAACTGCCGGAACAGGTCCTGCTGGAAGAGAATGGCGTACGTTTCGTCGCGCCGGTAATCGACGGCCAGAAGACCGGCTGGTTTTACGACCATCGCGCCAACCGGGCCTGGCTCAACGGGCTGGTGGCCGGCAAGCGCGTGCTCGACGTATTCAGTTATGTTGGAGGCTGGGGCGTGCAGGCGGCGGCTCACGGGGCGACGGAGGTACTGTGCATCGATAGTTCCGCCGAGGCGTTGGAGCGCGTTGCCGAGAACGCCGCGCTCAACGGCCTTGCCGAGCAGGTAGCCATCGGTGAAGGCGATGCCTTCGAGGCACTGGCCGCGCTCAAGGCCGAGGGCGAGCAATTCGATGTGATCGTGCTCGATCCGCCAGCCTTCATCAAGAAGCGCAAGGACATTCCCAACGGCGAACGCGCCTATTCGCGACTCAACCGCGAGGCCATGCGCCTGCTGGGCCGTGATGGCCTGCTGCTGAGTGCTTCGTGCTCTATGCACCTGGCGACCGAGCGCCTGGTCGAGTGCGTGCGCGGGGCGGTGCGTCATCAGGACCGGCACGGGCAGGTCATCTATCAGGGCGGCCAGGGGTCGGATCATCCGGTGCATCCGGCGATTCCCGAGACGGCCTACCTCAAGGCGCTGGGCGTTCGCGTCTTCCGCGACTAGCGCGAAGCGTCGTGGCGGCTTCCGGCGAGGTGTGCCTGTTCGCGCACTCCAATGCGCTGCTGGTCAGTCATGTGCGCAACGTGCTCGAGGCTGGCGGTATCGCCTGCGAGCTACGCAACATGGCATTGGGTGGCGGTGCCGGTGAGTTGCCCTTGAGCGAATGCGAGCCGGAAGTCTGGGTGGCAGCGCACGATTACACGCTAGCGCTGGCCCTGCTGCAGGAAGCCTTGCACGGCCCGGAAGATAGGCCGTCGGCCTGGCGTTGCCGGCAGTGTGGCGAGACGCTCGATGGCGTGTTCGACACCTGCTGGCAATGTGGCACGCCCCGCGACATGGAATGACAAGGCAGCGATATTGCTAGCCTGCCACTTCGCAATGCAGTCCAAGGAGCCGCCATGAAGTGGGACCTGCCCGATCCCTTCGTCATCGACTTCACGGTCGCCGAATCGGCCATCGATGCCTACGGGCATGCCAACAATGCCGAGTACCTGCGCTGGGTGGAGCAGGTGAGCTGGGCGCACTCCCGTTTTCTGGGCCTGGACATCCAGGATTATCGCCGGAACGACCGGGCCATGGCGGTACATCGTCATGAGCTCGATTACCTGGCCCCGGCACATGCCGGTGATCGTCTGGCGATAGCGACCTGGATCGTCGCCTGCGATGGACGCATGACCCTGACGAGACGCTTCCAGCTCCTGCGGCCCGACGATGGCATGACGCTGTTGCGGGCGCGCACGCGCTTTGCCTGCATTGCACTCTCTTCGGGGCGACCACGGCGCCTGCCGGCAGCCTATGTCGACGTCTACGGTGGTGCGCTCGTCAATGAGAAGGCATGATGCCGAGCAATACCCTGTCAATGAAAGGTTGTGCGAAAAAAATGACTTTTCAAGCCAGTGACAGCGGGACGATATCTTGTTTTGAGAAGCCGTTTTAACGCGATTGACGCCTTGTGCTGTACTGAGTGGGTGAATTCGCCTTACTTCAGAGTGCGCAGGAGGGGTCATGAAGATCGCCGTTCCCAAGGAAATCAAGAATCATGAATATCGCATTGCCCTGACGCCTACCGGCGTGCGCGAACTGGTCGAGCGTGGTCATCGCGTGGTTGTGGAAGCCTCGGCAGGGGAGGGCTCGGGATACGCCGATACGGATTACCAGTCCGCTGGCGCCGATATCGAGCAGGATATCGATACGCTCTGGCGCGATGCCGAACTGATCGTCAAGGTCAAGGAGCCACAGCCCGACGAGGTTGCCCGGCTCAAGGAAGGCCAGACCCTCTTTACCTATTTGCACCTGGCTGCCGAGGAAACACTGACTCGCGGGCTGATGGCGTCCGGGGCCACCTGCATTGCCTACGAGACCATCACCGATCGTGACGGTGGGCTGCCATTACTGGCACCGATGAGCCGGGTCGCGGGACGGATGGCCGTACAGGCTGGGGCACATAGCCTGGAGAAGGCCCAGGGAGGCTCGGGCGTGTTGCTGCCCGGCGTGCCGGGGGTGGCACCGGCCAGTGTCACCGTGATCGGCGGTGGCGTGGTCGGTGAAAATGCCGCGCGCATGGCGTTGGGCTTGGGTGCGGAGGTGACGGTACTCGACAAGTCGCTGCCGCGCCTGGAGGTGCTCGACCACCGTTACCAGGGCCGGCTGCATACCGTGTACTCGACCGCCGACGCCTTGGACGAGGCGATCCGCCGCTCCGATCTGATCATTGGCGCGGTGCTGGTACCCGGGGCTGCCGCCCCCAAGCTGATTACCCGCGCACAGCTCGGTGAGATGCGCCCCGGCAGCGTACTCGTCGACGTGGCGATCGATCAGGGAGGCTGCTTCGAGACCAGCAAGGCAACGACCCATGCCGAGCCCACCTATGTCGTGGATGGCATCGTGCATTATTGCGTGGCCAACATGCCTGGCGCGGTGGCACGCACGTCCACCCAGGCACTGACCAATGCCACCCTGCCGTTCGTGATAGCGCTGGCCGACAGAGGCTGGAAGCAGGCGCTGGCCGACGATCCGCATTTCCTGGCCGGCCTCAATGTGCATGCCGGCCAAGTGACTCACCCGGCGGTGGCCGAAGCCTTCGGCCTGGAAAGTGCCGATCCTCGCCGTCTGATGGCATGACGTGTCCCCTTCCGCCGGCCATTGGCCGGCGGTCGCTTTGAAAAGCAATGGCGTTGTACACTAGGTGTTATTTTCCCGCTTACGCAGACACGCCTACTCATGGACAAGACTCGCGTTCTTACCGGCATCACCACCACCGGCACGCCACACCTCGGCAACTACGTCGGCGCCATCAAGCCGGCGATTGCCGCCAGCCAGGACCCTAATGTCCAGTCCTATTACTTCCTTGCCGATCTGCATGCACTGATCAAGTGCCAGGATCCCAAGCGCGTCCAGGAGTCGCGTCTGGAGATTGCCGCCACCTGGCTGGCGCTGGGCCTGGATACCGACAATGCCATCTTCTATCGCCAGTCGGACATTCCCGAGATTCCCGAACTGACCTGGATGCTTTCCTGCGTTTGCGCCAAGGGCCTGATGAACCGGGCACATGCCTACAAGGCGGCCGTGGCCGACAACGAGGCGGCCGGCCAGCAGGACCTGGACAAGGGCGTGACCATGGGCCTGTTCAGCTACCCGGTGCTGATGGCGGCCGATATCCTGATGTTCAACGCCAACAAGGTGCCGGTGGGTCGCGACCAGATCCAGCACATCGAGATGGCGCGCGACATGGCCGGGCGCTTCAACCACCTGTTCAAGGGGCAATATTTCACCCTGCCCGAGGCGGTGGTCGACGAGAAGGTCGAGGTGCTGGGTGGGCTCGACGGGCGCAAGATGTCCAAGAGCTACAACAACACAATTCCGCTGTTCGTCAGCGAGAAGAAACTGCTCAAGCTGGTCCGCAAGATCAAGACCAACTCACTGGAGCCCGGCGAGCCTAAGGACCCTGATACCTGCACGCTATTCCAGATCTATTCTGCCTTTGCCACGGCGGAGGAGACCGAGGCCATGCGCCAGCGTTATCGGGACGGTATCGGCTGGGGAGACGCCAAGAACGAGCTTTTTGACTATCTCAATGCGCACCTGCGCGAGCCACGCGAGCGCTACCAGGCCTTGATGGAGGACCCGGGCTACATCGAGGACGTATTGCGCAAGGGGGCGGAGCGTGCACGTGCCGAGGCGGCACCGTTCATGGACACGCTGCGCCATGCGGTAGGGTTGGGACGCTTCATCTAGCCGGTTCGCAAGGTCGTTATCCGACGCCTCGGCCTTTGCCGGGGCGTCGTCGTTTCAGCCCATCAGTCCGCGAAAGAAGGCGCGCGCGTTCGATTCCAGGCTGTCCACCGCATAGCCTCCTTCCTGAACCACCAGCGTGGGCAGGTTCAGCTCGGCGACGACCTGGCCGAGTTGGGTGAACCCCTGGGTACTCACGCTGACCTTGGCCTGGGGATCATCGGTATAGATATCGAACCCGAGCGCCAGAATCAGCACGTCCGGGGCATACAGTGCAACGGCACGGCAAGCCTCGTCGAGCCGGGCGAAGAAGTCGTCTTCCGAGGCACCGTGGGGCATCGGCAGGTTGAGGTTGTAGCCGTGGCCGGGGCCTTGGCCGCGCTCGTTCTCGAAGCCGCAGACGGCGGGATAGAAGTTGGTCGGATCGCCGTGGACGGAGACATAGAGGACATCGCTTCGGGAATAGAATATCTCCTGAATACCCTGGCCGTGATGCATGTCGGTATCGAGGATCGCGATGCGTGAGTGGTGATGGCTGAGCCGTTGGGCCGCGATGGCCGCATTGTTGAGATAGCAGAAGCCGCCCGCGGCGTCGGCTCGCGCATGGTGGCCAGGGGGGCGGCACAGCGCATAGGCCAGGCGTTCGCCCTGGGTCAGTGCATCGGCGGCCGCGATGGCGCTCTGTGCCGAGGCGTAGGCCGACTGCCAAGTGTATTTGCCCAGCGGCGCGCTGCCATCGGCCAGGTAGCGTCCAGCTTCGGCGAGCACGCCGCGCAGGGCATTGGGTTCACGTACGAAGACGTTGGACATGACCTCGTCGCCCCAGTCCTCAGGCCAGCGCCGATGCGCGCCTTCCAGAAAACGCAGGTAGGGTTGGGTATGTACCTCGTCGATGGGCCCCATGCCGGCATCGTCGGGTATCGCGAGCGAGGCACCCAAGGAGGTCATGGCGGCCAGCAGCGGATCGATGCGTGCCGGCAGCTCCTGGGGCGTGCGCATCTTGCCGCGTGAAAAATAGCTGCACGGGTGATGCAGGGCCTGATCGTCATGATAGAACGTGCGCATACCGGCTCCTGAAAGGCGAGTGGCTCTAGGCTAGCCTTTACTACCTAACATAGCGACCGAGGCTGGTGCTTGAAAGCCAATGCACGGGATATCGCCCGCCGCGCTCGATATCGGCAAGCATGATAACCTATTCGCCCAGGACATCGTTCGACGCCCGGGCGTGATCACGCCTCGTTGGGCTCGGCAGTCATCCATTCACCTGCGTACCACTATGAGCCGAGAGATGAGCGAGCAAGCCAAGCGTCCCTTGTACATCCCCTATGCCGGTCCCTCACTGCTGGAAATGCCGCTGCTCAACAAGGGCAGTGCTTTCTCGCTGAAGGAGCGCATCGAATTCAACCTGGTCGGATTGCTGCCGCAAAACGTCGAAACCATCGAGGAACAGGTCGAGCGTGCCTATCGCCAGTATCGTCAGAACGCCACCAACCTCGACAAGCATATCTACCTGCGCTCCATCCAGGACGACAATGAGACGCTGTTCTTCCGTCTGATCGAAGAGCACCTCGAGGAGATGATGCCGATCATCTACACGCCGACGGTGGGTGAGGCGTGCGAGGAGTTCTCGAATATCTACCGCAACCATCGCGGTATCTTCGTCTCCTATCCCGACCGCGAGCATATGGACGACATCCTGCGCAGCGCCACCAAGGACAAGGTCAAGGTCATCGTCGTTACCGACGGTGAGCGCATCCTCGGTTTGGGCGATCAGGGTATCGGCGGCATGGGGATTCCCATCGGCAAGCTGTCACTGTATACCGCCTGTGGTGGCATCAGCCCGGCTTACACTCTGCCGATCATGCTCGACGTGGGCACCAACAACCAGGCCCTGCTCGACGACCCCATGTACATGGGCTGGCGCCACCCGCGCATCAGCGATGAGGAGTACGCCGAATTCATCGACATGTTCATGCAGGCGGTCAAGCGGCGCTGGCCGAATGTCCTGCTGCAGTTCGAGGACTTCGCGCAGACCAACGCCATGCCGCTGCTCGAGCGTTATCGTGACGAGCTGTGCTGTTTCAATGACGATATTCAGGGGACAGCAGCGGTCTGCGTGGGCACGTTGCTGGCCGCCTGCAAGGCGCGTGGCGTCAAGGTCAGCGATCAGCGCGTCACCTTCCTGGGCGCTGGGTCCGCCGGCTGCGGTATCGCCGAGCAGATCATCGTCGCCATGACCGAAGAGGGGCTCAGCGACGAGGAAGCGCGTCAGCGCGTCTACATGGTCGATCGCCATGGCCTGATCACCGACGACATGCAGGGGCTTTATGACTTCCAGCAGCGCCTGGCACATGCCCAGGACGAAGTCGCCGACTGGCCGGGCAAGACACTGCTGGATGTGGTTCGCAACGCACACCCCACTGTGCTGATCGGCGTGTCAGGCCAGCCTGGCCTGTTCACCGAGGCGGTGGTCCGTGCGATGCACGAGAATTGCCCCAATCCGGTGGTCATGCCGCTGTCCAACCCCACGTCACGCGTCGAGGCCAAGCCGCAGGATGTGCTCGACTGGACCAACGGCGAAGCGCTTGTCGCCACCGGCAGCCCGTTCCCGCCGGCTCAGGTGGGCGATCGCAGTATTCCCATTGCCCAGTGCAACAATGCCTATATCTTCCCCGGCATTGGCCTGGGCGTCGTGGCGGCCAATGCCACACGGGTAACCGATGCCATGCTGATGGCGGCGTCCAATGCATTGGCCGAAGGCGCTCCTATCGTCAAGAACGGGGAAGGCGCACTGCTGCCGTCGCTGGGCGACATTCGTGAGATCAGCAAGTCCATTGCCTTCGCTGTAGCCAAGCAGGCACAGGAAGAGGGTGTGGCGCTAAAATCCAGTGACGAAGTAATCTGGCAGGCGATCGAGCGGCATTTCTGGTATCCGAGGTATCGGGGGTATCGTCGCCGCGCCTTCTAAGATTTCAACGAAAAGTGGCTGCGCTCGCTGCCTTTTCGTAAGAAATCTCAGAACGGGCCGCTTAACAAAAAACACCCCACCACGTATGCGTGGTGGGGTGTTTTCATGTGGAGCCAAACGCGCCGGACAGCCGGCGCGTTGGCGTTTACAGCATGCTGCGCAGCACGAAGTGCAGGATGCCGCCGTGACGGTAGTATTCCATCTCGTTGGCGGTATCGATGCGGCAGGTGGCGTCGAGGGACTTCTCGCCCTTGTCGGACTTGATCGTCACGCGGATGGTACCGCCCGGCTCGAGTTCGCCCAGCCCCTCGATGGAAAACGTCTCGTCGCCGGTCAGGCCCAGCGACTTGCGGTCCTCACCTTCGGGGAACTGCAGCGGCAATACGCCCATGCCGATCAGGTTGGAGCGGTGGATACGCTCGTAGGATTCGGCAATGACCGCGCGTACGCCAAGCAGGCGTGTTCCCTTGGCCGCCCAGTCGCGCGATGAGCCGGTACCGTATTCCTTGCCGGCAACCACCACCAGCGGCGTGCTGTCCTCGGCATATTTCATGGCGGCATCGTAGATGGCCATCTGCTCGCCGGAAGGCACATGGCGCGTATAACCGCCTTCGACGCCATCGAGCATTTCGTTGCGGATGCGCACGTTGGCGAAGGTGCCACGCATCATCACTTCATGGTTGCCGCGTCGCGAGCCATAGGAGTTGAAGTCCTTGGGCTGTACGCCATGCTCCTGCAGGTAGCGACCGGCAGGGCTATCGGGCTTGATCGCACCGGCCGGCGAGATGTGATCGGTGGTCACCGAGTCGCCGAGCATGGCCAGTACCCGGGCTTCCTTGACGTCCTCGACCGGCTCCGGATCCTTGCCCATGCCTTCGAAGAAAGGCGGGTGCTGAATATAGGTGGAGTCCGTGGACCACTCGTAGACCTTGCTCTCGGGAACCTTGAGTGAACGCCAGATCTCGTCGCCGTCGAACACCTCGGCATATTCCTTGCGGAACATGTCGGTCTTGACCTGTTCCACGGCCTCGGCGATCTCCGCCTGGGAGGGCCAGATGTCCTTGAGGTATACGGGCTGGCCATCCTTGCCATTGCCCAGCGGCTCACTGGACAGGTCGACACGCACGTTACCGGCCAAGGCATAAGCCACGACCAGCGGCGGTGACGCCAGCCAGTTGGTCTTGACCAACGGATGAACGCGGCCCTCGAAATTGCGGTTACCGGAGAGCACCGAGGCGACGGTCAGATCACCGGCATCAATGGCTTTCTCGATCGGCTCGGGCAGCGGCCCGGAGTTGCCGATACAGGTGGTGCAGCCGTAACCCACCAGATTGAAGCCGAGCTTGTCGAGATCATCCTGCACACCGCCTGCTGCAAGGTAGTCGGTAACTACCTTGGAACCGGGAGCGAGTGAGGTCTTGACCCACGGCTTGGCACTCAGCCCCTTTTCCACCGCCTTGCGCGCCAGTAGGCCGGCGGCCAGCATCACGCTAGGATTGGAGGTGTTGGTGCACGAGGTGATGGCTGCGATGACCACGGCGCCGGGATTGAGCGTAAAGTTCTCGCCTTCGTACTCCACCTCCTGGCTGTCAGCATTCCGGTAATGGCGATGGGTGTCGTGAATCTCGACATCGTCAACCGAATGGCCACCCTCGGAATTCCATTTGGCCTGCTCCTCGGGGGGGGCATCCGGCGCATCGCCGTTCATCAGCTTCTCGAAAGTGGACTTCATGTCGGTCAGTGCTACCCGGTCCTGGGGTCGCTTGGGCCCGGCCAGGCTGGCTTCGACATCGTCCATGTCGAGTTGCAGGGTATCGGAGTAGACCGGTTCGTGACCGGGTTCGCGCCATAGGCCTTGCGCCTTGGCATAAGCCTCGACCAGCGCAATCTGGTCGTCGTCGCGACCGGTCAGGTGCATGTAGTCGAGCGTCTGCTCATCGATCGGGAAGAAGCCGCACGTTGCGCCATATTCCGGTGCCATGTTGGCGATCGTTGCGCGATCTGCCACCGGCATTTCCTTGAGGCCGTCGCCATAGAACTCGACGAACTTGCCTACCACGCCTTTCTTGCGCAGCATCTGGGTGACGGTGAGCACCAGGTCGGTGGCGGTGATACCTTCGCGCAACTTGCCGGTGATCTTGAAGCCGATGACCTCAGGAATCAGCATCGATACCGGCTGGCCGAGCATGGCGGCCTCGGCCTCGATGCCACCGACGCCCCAGCCCAGCACGCCCAGGCCATTGATCATCGTGGTGTGCGAGTCGGTACCTACCAGCGTGTCGGGATAGGCGAAGGTCTTGCCATCCTCGTCCTTGGTCCATACGGCCTTGCCCAGGTACTCCAGGTTGACCTGGTGGCAAATGCCGGTGCCCGGTGGCACGACACGGAAGTTGTCGAAGGCCTGCTGGCCCCAGCGCAGGAACTCGTAACGCTCCTGGTTGCGCTCCATCTCGATGGCGACGTTATCCTTGAAGGAAGAAGGATCACCGAAATGATCGACCATTACTGAATGGTCGATGACAAGATCCACCGGTGACAATGGATTGATGCGTGCCGGGTCCTCGCCCAGACGCTGAACGGCATCGCGCATCGAGGCAAGGTCGACCACGCCGGGAACCCCGGTGAAGTCCTGCATCAGTACACGGGCTGGCCGGTAGCCGATTTCACGGGTCGAGCGGGCATCCTTCTGCCAGTCGACCAAGGCCTGCATGTCGTCGCGGTAGACGCTGGGCTCGCTGGCGAAACGCAACTGGTTCTCGAGCAGGACCTTGAGCGTGAAGGGAAGCCGCTTGATATCCCCCAATGCCTCGGCAGCCTTGGGAAGACTGTAGTAGTGATAGGTCTTGCCCCCGGCTTCGAGGGTACTCAAGGTATTCGGCGTGTCTTCGGCGCTCATGGAACTCCTCCTCTTCTGTCCTTGCGGCCGGAGCGCGCTCCACCAAGGCTGGCCCGCTCCGGCATGTGGTCGCTAGACCGCCCGCATGTCAGGTTCCCGGGACGATGACCACAAGCTGCTGGTCTGGGGCGGTGATTGTCGACATGTCCCTGTCTCTACTCACATGGTCATGATAGGTGCAGTTTTCAAGCATCGGCCAGCGCAATCGTAATACGAATGCTGCCGAGGCGGTCCCGGAGGATCTAGTCAGCCAGAAAAAAGCCTGATGAAACCTTGAAAACAAGCGTTGCCAACCTCAAGTTGGCAGTTAGTGGCTGGCTGTGGAGCATGTCATGCATGAAGAGTTGCTCACCTCCCGTGAGGTAACCTGCCCCTATTGCAGCACTCGCTTCGACCTGCTGGTCGATACAAGCCAAGGCTCGCACCGTACTTGGGAGGATTGCCCGCGATGCTGTGCGCCGATACAGATCGAGATATCGGTCTCGCCTGGCTCGGGGGAGTTGATGGATGTCGTGCTCGGCCGTGATGATGACGTGTTCTGATGCAGGCTCATGCACTGTTAGTTATATGGCATCACGAAGAATTTTTTAATAGTTTTTTGCAATATGTCTCGATAGACATTACCTATATACGCCATTAGTCTAATCAAATTGGCAAATCCGGGGCCGAGGGGTACGCTCGGTGCCCGTCTACATTCCTCATCAATCACTATCCTGAACAAGGAGATACGAATGAGCGTTTTGGTTGGCCGTCAGGCGCCCGATTTTGAAGCTGCCGCCGTTCTGGGCGATGGCACCATCGTCGAGAATTTCAAGCTGTCCGACAGCAATGGCAAGCTGCGTGTGCTGTTCTTCTGGCCGCTGGATTTCACCTTCGTCTGCCCCTCCGAGATCATTGCCCATGACAATCGTCTGGCACAGTTCAAGGAGTTGGGTGTCGAGGTGATCGGTGCGTCTATCGACTCGCAGTTCACCCACTATGCATGGCGCAAGACGTCTCCCGACGCAGGCGGTATCGGTGAGGTCGGCTTCCCGATCGTGGCCGATGTCAAGCACGAAATAACCCAGGCGTACGGCATCGAGCATCCGGAAGCTGGTGTCGCCCTGCGTGCTTCCTTCCTGATCGACGAGGAAGGCGTTGTCCAGCACCAGACCGTCAACAACCTGCCGCTGGGTCGTAACGTCGACGAGATGCTGCGTATGGTCAAGGCGCTGAAGCACCACCAGAAGCATGGCGAAGTCTGCCCGGCTGGCTGGGACGAAGGCAAGGAAGGCATGAAGGACAATGCCGAAGGCGTTGCCAAGTACCTGGGTGAATACTCCAAGGAACTGTAAGCCTTCGTGTCGAAAGGGCGGCCCACGGGCCGCCCTTTCTCGTCCAGGCTGCTGGCTTGACGCGTGAACTGCGGTCTGTGCTTGCTTTCGGCGAGTCCAGGCCCCAGTTCATGAATCTGTCGTTATAGCCGGTGTCGCGATTGCGGCGCCCATCGCAAGAGAGGTCATCCATGAGTGAAGTCCGCCACGAACGCCTGATCATCCTCGGTTCCGGCCCCGCCGGCTATACCGCTGCCGTGTATGCGTCGCGGGCCAATCTCAAGCCGCTATTGATTACCGGCATGCAGGCCGGTGGCCAGTTGACCACAACTACCGATGTCGATAACTGGCCGGGCGACGATGCCGGTGTCCAGGGCCCTGAACTGATGGAGCGCATGCGCAAGCATGCCGAGCGTTTCGATACCGAGGTTCTCTTCGATCATATTCACGAGGTGGAGCTTCGCCAGCGTCCGTTCACGCTCAAGGGCGACAACGGCACGTATACCTGCGATGCCCTGATCATTGCCACCGGCGCCAGTGCACGCTACCTGGGGTTGCCTTCCGAGCAGCAGTTCATGGGGCAGGGCGTGTCGGCCTGCGCTACCTGTGATGGGTTTTTCTATCGCAACCAGGAAGTCGTGGTTGTCGGTGGGGGCAATACGGCCGTGGAAGAAGCGCTGTATCTCTCCAACATCGCTTCCAAGGTGACCTTAGTGCACCGCCGCGACAGCCTGCGTGCCGAGAAGATTTTGCAGGACAAGCTGTTCGAGAAGGTCGATAGCGGCAACATGGCCGTGGAGTGGAACCATGTCCTCGAGGAGGTGCTGGGTGACGGGTCTGGCGTGACCGGTGTGCGTCTCAAGTCCACCGAGGACGGTACGGTCAAGGAACTGTCGGTTCCCGGGGTATTCATTGCCATCGGGCATACGCCGAATACGGGGATCTTCGAGGGCCAACTGGACATGGCCGACGGGTATATCAGGGTCAAGTCGGGACTTGACGGTAACGCCACGGCGACCAGCGTGCCGGGCGTGTTCGCGGCCGGCGATGTCATGGACCATGTCTATCGCCAGGCAATCACTTCGGCGGGGAGCGGCTGCATGGCAGCACTGGACGCGGAACGTTACCTGGACGACCTGCCGGCCGAGCCGCCGATGACCTGAATCTCTAGGCCCGAAGTCGGTTGCCCTGCCTGGCTTCGGGCCTTGACCCACCTGTTAATGACTCTGCCTTTTTAATAGTGCGGGGGAATTTCATCTTCCAGGCGATAGTCGCCTTCGCCGGGCCCGTCTCCCTGGGCCTGCAGCAGTTGACGCTGCTCGCGCAGCCGCAATTGTAACAGTTCACTTAAACGCTCAAGCTGCGTTAACCTGCGTTCCTGGCCTGCCACGGCCTGATCCAGCGTGTCCAGCCAATCTTCCTGGTAGGCGATACGGCTCTCCAGGGCTTCCAGGCGCTTTTCCAGCCTGTCAAGCGTACCCTCATTGGCCATGGTAGAATCGTTGCGCTGCGTGTTGCCGTTCATCGCGACACCTTCCTGATCATTGCCCGGCATGCCCAGCACGAGGGGTACACACCGTGGCTATTGTCTGTATCACAACAAGAGAAATAGAGGTCCATGAATCGCAAGGTC
The DNA here is from genome assembly GCF_900113605.1 of Modicisalibacter xianhensis. Classification (GTDB taxonomy): domain Bacteria; phylum Pseudomonadota; class Gammaproteobacteria; order Pseudomonadales; family Halomonadaceae; genus Modicisalibacter; species Modicisalibacter xianhensis. The sequence continues at coordinate 65,585 of NZ_FOPY01000013.1, read as the reverse complement.
ATACTTCGTTGTAGTCTCGTCAGCCTTCTGTTTGCCATTCCCGCTCCGCTTCTGGTTGCCCTGTTCGTCACGCTGTTTGGCGGTGCCATCACCGACATGCTGGCCGGCGCCGGCATGCTGCAGGTCTATCTGGCAACGGGGCTGGCGGTCTTTCTGGTTCTTCTCGCTGCCACGCTCGCCATGCACTCGCTCTCGCCACGCCTGGCGACGATCGCCGAGGTCGAGAACGACGATCGTGAAATCGGCGAGGTCAAATGGTTCAACGTCAACAAGGGGTATGGTTTCATTACCCGCGATGGCGGGGAAGACGTTTTCGTCCATTTCCGGGCCATTCGTGGCAAGGGGCACCGTACCCTGGCCGAGGGGCAGAAGGTTCGGTACTACGTGGTCGAGAACGAGCGCGGACTCCAGGCAGATGACGTCACTGTCATAACGTGAGCAAGTAGCTACGCTCGCGCGCTTCCTAGCCGTTGTTGCTTTACATGACACCCTACCCAGACGGTAGGGTGTCGTCGTTTCGGTCCAGTCTATTGCCCCGAATCGGGCCAATGGATGGCGCCTTCGCGGCCATCGGGCAGGACCTGCCAGAAGCGGTCGGGGTCGTCGCCGGGCTGCCAGCCGCCCAAGGAGCAGCGTACCTCGCAAGCCAGGTGCCTGGCGGCATCGCGGGCGCAGTCGGTATCCCTGGGCCAGGGCGTGGCGTCGCTATCGAACCACAGGGTGGCGAAGCCGTCAGCCACGGCTTCCACCAGCAGTACAGGAACTTCCGCGTGTTCGCGGTGCCCTCGCGTCCGCCACTTGCGCTTGCCGGCGGGCTTGAGCGATTCGGCGTCGAGGGTGTCGCGCAGCCAGGCCTCGATACGTGGGATATCGGTTTCGGCCAGGTAGATTTCGATGTCGGGATAGCGCTCCATGATGAACCTCAGGTGAACAGGCGGCGCATGATCGTCTCGTAGATACGGCTCAGCGTATCCAGATCGGCGGCACGCACGCGCTCGTTGACCTTGTGGATGGTGGCGTTGAGCGGACCCAGTTCGACCACCTGGCTGCCCAGTGTGGCGATGAAGCGTCCGTCCGAGGTGCCGCCGGCCGTCGACAGTTCGGGGCGCTGACCGACAATTTCCTCGACACCGGCGAGAGTGGCTTCGATCAGATCGCCTTCGGCGGTCAGGAACGGCTCGCCATTGAGCGTCCAGTCCAGGCGGTAGTCGAGCCCGTGGGCGTCGAGGATCGCCTCGGTGCGCTCACGAAGCTGCTCGTGGGTGACTTCGGTGGAATAGCGAAAATTGAACACGACTTCCAGTTCGCCAGGAATGACGTTGGTCGCCCCGGTGCCCGAGCGGATATTGGAAATCTGGAAACTGGTCGCGGGGAAGAAGTCATTGCCGGCGTCCCAGTGTTCGCGACACAGCGCGTCCAGTGCCGGTGCCGCGTCATGTATCGGGTTGCGCGCCAGGTGCGGATAGGCGACATGTCCCTGCACGCCGTGGACATGCAGCACGCCACCCAGCGACCCCCGGCGGCCATTCTTGATCACGTCGCCGAGACGTGCCGTGGACGACGGTTCACCGACGATGCAGTAATCGAGACGCTCGTGGGCCTCGCGCAGGTGCTCGACCACCGCCCGGGTGCCGTCCCGGGCGGGGCCTTCTTCGTCGGAGGTGATCAGAAAGGCGAGGCGCCCGTCATGCTCGGGGTGGGCCGCCACGAAACGCTCCACGGCCGTGATCATCGCCGCCAGGCTGCCCTTCATGTCGGCGGCGCCGCGTCCGCACAGCTCGCCTTCGGCATTGATCTGTGGCGCGAAGGGTGGCGTGTGCCATTGGCTCTCTGGCCCGCTGGGTACCACATCGGTGTGTCCGGCAAAGGCCAGGACCGGCCCGTGATGGCCACGTACCGCCCAGAAATTGACCACATCGCCGAAGGGCAGGCGCTGCACGTGGAAGCCGAGACGTTCCAGGCGCTCGATCATCACGTCCTGGCATCCGGCATCATCGGGGGTGACCGAGGGCCGGCGCATCAGGTCGATGGCCAGTTCGAGCGTCGGGGACAGCGTCGTCGCCGGTTCGGCGGTATCGGACAAGGGCATGAATAGTCCTGCTTGCAGTGAATGGCGCCCGCGGTGCGGGCGCACGACATCAATTGTGAGCGTGGAGCGCATCGTTGAGCGCAATGGCGCTCTTGTTGGTCAGGCATTCGATACGACCGTTGACCGAGTTGCGGCGCAACAGCAGGTCATCCTGGCCAGCCAGTTCGCGGGCGGCAACGGTCTTGACCTCCTGGCCCTGGTCATCGAGCACTGCAACCTTGGCGCCGGCAGTGATGTAGAGCCCGGCTTCCACGGTGCAGCGGTCGCCCAGCGGAATGCCGATACCGGCGTTGGCACCGATCAGGCAGCCTTCGCCGACCTTGATGATGATATTGCCGCCACCCGACAGCGTGCCCATGGTCGAGCAGCCGCCGCCCAGGTCGGAGCCCTTGCCGACCATGACGCCGGCCGAGATGCGGCCTTCGATCATGCCCGGGCCTTCAGTGCCGGCGTTGAAGTTGACGAAGCCTTCGTGCATCACCGTGGTGCCCTCGCCCAGGTAGGCGCCCAGCCGCACCCGTGCGGTATCGCCGATACGCACGCCCTTGGGCACCACGTAGTCGGTCATCTTGGGGAACTTGTCGACGCAGTCCACCGACAGCGGGCGGCCTTCCAGGCGTGCCTTGAGGCGCCGTGCCGGCAGTTCCTCGATGTCGATAGGCCCTTCGCTGCTCCAGGCCACGTTGCGCAGCAGACCGAACATGCCGGTCAGGTCGACGCCATGCGGCTTGACCAGGCGATGCGAGAGCAGGTGCAGCTTGAGGTAGACCTCGGGGGCGCTTTGGGGCGGCTGGTCGGTGTCGAGGAACGTTGCAACGAGCGGGCGCTGGCTGCTGGCGAAAGCGTCGGCGAGTTCGGCCTGCTCCTCGTTGCCGGCCTCTTTCAAGGCCTGGGCCAGCGCGGCGCAGTGCTCGGGCAGGAAGCTGACCACGGCATTGCCGGCCGGGGCGTCGAGTGCCTTGCGGGCCGCCTCGGCCAGCGCGGTGTCGGGCTGGAACAGCGGGGCCGGATAGTAGACGTCCAGCCAGTCGCCTTGGCTGTTCTGGTTACCGATTCCGAGAGCGAAGCTCAGCATGGGGGGGTCTCCGATGGATTCTGTTCAGGGGTGATGGGGTCAATAGGCCAGGGCTGCGTAATCGTCGGGTGTGAAACCGATCAGCAGGCGCTCGCCAGTGTCCAGTACCGGGCGCTTGAGCAGGGTCGGCTGGGCAAGGATCAGCCGCTGGGCATGGGTGGGGTCAGCCTTGGCTGACTGCTGGTCTTCCGCCGCCAGGGCTCGCCAGGTCGTGCTGCGGGTGTTGAGCAGGGTGGCCAGCTCGGCGCGGGCGAGCCATGCCTCGAGATGCTCGGCGCTCAGGCCGTCCTCGCGCAGGTCATGGTACTGATAGTGCGTACCTCGGGCGTCGAGGGCCTTGCGTGCCTTGCGACAGGTGTCGCAGGTCTTGATGCCGTATAGCGTGATCATGGACTGTGTTCTTCTCGGTTATTCGCGGGACTCGATGAAGCGACGAATACGCTTCGCCGCCTCGACGGTAGCCTCGAGCTCGGCGACCAGCGCCAGTCGCACACGACCGCTGCCCGGGTTGGAGCGTCTGCCAGCTGTTGCACTGTCGCGAGACATGTAGCGGCCGGGCAGCACCGTCACGTGCTGCTCGGCAAACAGGTCGCGTGCAAAGGCCTCGTCATCGCCACCCGGTACAGCCGGCCACAGGTAGAAGCTTGCCGAAGGGACCGGAAAGTCCATGACCGGGGCGAGAATATCAGTCACTGCGGCGAACTTCTCGCGATAGGCGTCGCGATTGGCCAATACGTGCCGCTCATCGTTCCAGGCCACGATGGAAGCGTGTTGAACCTGCAGCGGCATGGCGCAGCCGTGGTAGGTGCGATAACGCTTGAACGGCACGATCAGCTCGGCGTCGCCGGCCACGAAACCGGACCGCAGGCCAGGCAGGTTGGAGCGCTTGGACAGCGAGTGAAACACGATGCAGCGGCGGTAGTCGTGCCGGCCGAGCGCGGCACAGGCTTGCAGCAGTCCGGGCGGAGGGGTGTCCTCGTCGAGGTAGAGTTCGGAGTAGCACTCGTCGGAGGCCACGATGAAATCGAACTCGTCGGCCAGTTCGATCAGGCGCGTGAATTCCTCGAGCGGGGTCACCGCGCCGGTGGGATTGCCCGGCGAGCAGACGAACACGATCTGCGTGTCGCGCCAGACGTCGGCCGGCACCGCGTCCAGGTCGGGGCGGAATCCCCGGTCGGCCCGGCAATCCAGGTATTCTGGCTGGCCACCGGCGAGCAGGGTCGCGCCCTCATAGATCTGGTAGAACGGGTTGGGCATGGCGACACGCGCCGGGCGGGTGCGATCCAGGGCAGCCTGTACAAAGGCGAAGATCGCCTCGCGAGTGCCATTCACAGGCAGGATGTGGCGCTCCGGATCGAGGCTGTCCGCGCTCAGGCCGAAGCGACGTGTCGCCCAGGCCGCCATGGCCTGCCGCAATTCAGGCAGGCCGGCAGTGGCCGGGTAGCGGGCGACATCGCTTTCGTGGCGGCGCAGCGCCTCAAGTACTGCATCCGGCGGCGCATGGCGCGGTTCGCCGATCGACAGCGCAATGTGGGGCAGTGCCGCCGGTGGTGTCACGCCAGCCTTGAGTGTGGCGAGCTTCTCGAAGGGATAGGGTTTGAGCGCAGCAAGTTCGGGATTCATCGGCATTCCAGCGGTGTCCGCCGGGTGTGGCGGCAGTCTTTTTTATCGAGCGAGCAGGAAACCACCGATTATAGGGAAGCCGCCGGGGCGCCTCAAATCGGCACGCGCCTAGACGTCCAGCACATCGCACAATCGGTCGCGCAAGCGTGCCTGCTGGTCGGGGTCGGTGATCGGGGCGCCACGTTTGTCGGTAATGAAGAACACGTCCTCGACGCGCTCGCCCAGGGTGGCGATCTTGGCCGCCGACAGGGCGATGTCCTGCTCGACGAAAATACGCCCGACACGGGCCAGCAGGCCGGGGCGGTCGGGGGCAATCAGCTCCAGTACGGTGCGCTCGTTGGCCGGGTCCTGTTCGATGGTGACCTGGGTCGGCACGCGAAAGTGCTTGAGTTGGCGCGGCGTATGGCGGCTGACAATCTGCGGGTAATCGTCGGGATCGTCGAGTTCCTCGACCAGGTGCTGTCGAATGCGATCCAGTCGGGCAGGCTCGCGGATGGGCTCGTCATTGTCGTCGAGCACGATGAAGGTATTCAGTGTCCAGTCGTTGCTCGACGTGGCGATGCGGGCATCGTGAATCGACAGGTCCAACTGGTCCATGGCCGCGGCGCTTGCGGCGAACAGATCCTCCACCGAGCGAGTGTGGATGAACACCTTGGTGCCGCCCTCGCTGGTATCCTCGGCCGGTGCACTGACCAGCACCAGGGGTAGCTCGGAGCCGCCGTGGGCGAGGATGCCCTGGGTCTGCCAGACGATCTCGCTAGGCGAATACTGCATGAAGTAGTCGTCGCCAAAGGTGTCCCACAAGCGTTCGACGTGCTCGATATCGGCGCCGACCGTGCGCAGCAGGGCCAAGGCTTCGGCGCGGGTCTCGTTGATCCAGTCGTCGCGGTCGATGGGGTTTTCCAGGCCGCGGCGCAGGGCGCGCTTGGTCTCGCCGTGCAACTGGCGCAGCAGGCTGGCCCGCCAACCGTTCCACAGCGAGGGATTGGTCGCGGTGATGTCGGCGACGGTAAGTACGTAGAGATAATCCAGGTGGACCTCGTCGCGGACCTGGGCGGCAAACTCGCGGATCACGTCCGGGTCGGAGATGTCGCGCTTCTGGGCAGTCATCGACATCAGCAGGTGGTGCTCCACGAGCCAAGTGACCAGGCGGGTGTCGCGGGGGGTAAGACCATGGCGCTCGCAGAACGCGGCAACGTCCTGGGCGCCGAGTAGCGAATGATCGCCGCCACGGCCCTTGCCGATGTCGTGGTACAGCCCGGCGATCCATAGCAGCTCGAGCTTCGGCAACTGATGTACCAGGGCGGCGGCCACCGGGAACGACTCGCGCCCGGCAGGCTCGCGGAAATGCTGGATCAGCTTGAGCAGGCGCAGGGTATGGGCATCGACAGTATAGATGTGGAACAGGTCGTGCTGCATGAGCCCCACCGCCTGGCCGAACTCGGGCAGGTACTTGCCGAGCACGCCGTAGCGGTTCATGCGGCGCAGCTGGCGAGGCACGTTGCCGCCGCTGCGCAGCAGTTCCATGAACAGGCTCTGGTGGCGCAGGTCCTCGCGGAAGGCATCGTCGATCTGGTGGCGATGATCGCGAATCAGGCGGATGGTGTCGGCGCGCACGCCCTCGATCTCGGGGTGCTGGGCCATCAGCAGGAAAAGTTCGAGAAGGGCCGCCGGCCGACGTGTGAAGACGCGCCGGTCGCGTGCCTGGATGTAGCCGCCCTTGGTCTCGAAGCGTGCGTTGAGCGGGCGTGTCTCGAGTTCCTCGTCGGCGCGCAGGATCACCTCGTCGAAATGCTGCAGCAGCATGTCGTTGAGGCCCGCCAATGCAGTGACATGCCGGTAGTAGCGCTTCATGAACTGCTCGACGCCCAGGCGCTCCGGCGTGTCTCGGTAACCGAACATGTCGGCGATGGTGCGCTGATGGTCGAACAACAGGCGATCTTCGGCGCGCCCGGTGATCATGTGCAAGGCATAGCGGACCTGCCACAGGAACGCCTGGCCCTGGCTGAGGATGCGCAATTCGGCATCGTTCATGAAGCCCTGGGCGACCACGTCCTCGTAGCGCATCGGCCCGAAGTGGCGCTTGGCCACCCAGCCGATCATCTGGATGTCGCGCAGGCCACCCGGCGAGCTCTTAATATTGGGCTCGAGATGGTACTCGGAATTGTTGTGCTTGTAGTGGCGGGCGATCTGCTCCTGCCACTTGGCCTCGAAGAAGCGATCCGACGGCCACATGTGCTGGGTCGACAGGCGCTCGCGCATGGCCGTGCGCAATTGTTCGGGGCCGGCCAGGGTGCGGGTTTCCAGCAGATTGGTGATGACCGTGACATCGCCGCGTGCCTCGCGCTCGCAATCGGCCAGCGAGCGCACGCTCTGCCCGATTTCCAGGCCAATATCCCACAGAAAGGTAATGAATGCCGTGAGCGGCTCGCGGTAGGGCGTGTCGTCGTCATGCTCGAGCAGCATCATCAGGTCGATGTCGGAGTGGGGATGCAGCTCCCCACGACCGTAGCCGCCCACGGCGAGCAGGGCGATGCCGTTGTCCGGCCAGTCGTGTCGGGCCCAGGCGCATTCCAGCAGCCGATCCAGGCACCAGGCGCGACCGTGCACCAGGTCGCGGATGTCGGCACCGGCCCGGAAGCGCGCGTCGAGGTTGGCCTGAATCTCCCGCAGCGCCTGCTTGAACAGCACCACCGGCGAGCGTCCGGTTTCGAGCTCGGCGCGGAACGCCGCGCTATCGAACAGCGTCTCGTCGGGAACGAAGTGATAGTGGTGCAGAAGCATGCGGCGTGGCTCTCCCAGAAGGCGCTCGGGGCGCGATGCATGGCACCGCCCCGTCCGGCGTAAACGCTTCGTGAATCGTGCGGGACCGGTCAGGTCGTCGTGGGCCCCGCGGGGCGGTCAGGCCGCGAGAAACGAAAAATCCTCGTCGCCACGCGCCGTGAGCACCTCGACGCCGCCCTCCGTGACCAGCAGGGTATGCTCCCACTGGGCCGACAGGCTCTTGTCGCGGGTCACTGCCGTCCAGCCGTCACGCAGCACCTTGGTGCGATAGCCACCGGCATTGATCATCGGCTCGATGGTAAAGCACATGCCGGCAGCAAGCTCGATGTCGGCTTCGGGAGCATAGCCATCATAATGCAGGATCTGCGGATCTTCGTGAAACCCCGCCCCGATGCCATGGCCACAGAAATCGCGTACCACCGAGTAGCCGTTGGCCTCGGCGTGCTGTTCGATGATCTTGGCGAGTTCCGATAGGCGCACGCCGGGGCGAACCAGGGCGATACTCTTGTACAGGCACTCCTGGGTGACGCGACACAGGCGCATTCCCTGGATGGTCTCGCCGATCACGAACATCATGCTGGTATCGCCGTGGTAGCCGTCCGCGGTCTTCACGGTGATGTCGATGTTCATGATGTCGCCCTTCTTCAGCTTCTTGTCGAAGTCGGGAATACCATGGCACACCACGTGATTGAGCGAGGTGCAGATCGACTTGGGAAAGCCGTGATAGTTGAGTGGCGCCGGCTGCGACCCCAGTTCGTGGACGATATATTCATGGCAGAGGCGATCGAGTTCGCCGGTGGAGACGCCGGCCTGCACATGGGGAATCAGCATTTCCAGTACGGAAGCTGCCTGACGACCGGCCTCGCGCATCTTGTCGATTTCTTCGGGCGTTTTGATGGGAACGTTCATGGAGTCTCGTATCAAGGAATGGGATGTGTCGCCAGCGGGGATCGGGCGTGCAAAACAATGGCGGCGACTTCATCTTGGCATCATTCTATGGTATAAAGCCGCGCGCTTTCCTGCAATCCGCGTTGTTGGCCCGAAAGGCTGGCCAGCAAATCATTGTCGAAAGCACAAGCTAGCGTAATGCCTTGAAAACACACATGCACCGGCACATGGTCCCGGGTGCCGCGAATCAGGTCGCTTCGGCGCATCGCGGTCGGATCCATGGGGTGTATGGAGGCCTAACCCGATATACCAGGAGTCATCCATGGCACAAGTCAACATGCGTGACCTGCTGAAGGCAGGCGCCCACTTCGGTCACCAGACCAAGTACTGGAACCCGAAGATGAGCAAGTACATCTTCGGTGCCCGCAACAAGATTCACATCATCAACCTCGAGCACACCCTGCCGGCACTGAACGACGCCGTTGCCGTGGTCGAGAAGATGGCGGCTTCCAACAACAAGATCATGTTCGTCGGTACCAAGCGTTCCGCCAGCAAGATCATCAAGGAAGAGGCCAGCCGCGCGGGTCAGCCGTTCGTCAACCATCGATGGTTGGGCGGCATGCTGACCAACTACAAGACCATCCGCCAGTCGATCAAGCGTCTGCGTGATCTCGAGACCATGCGTGAAGATGGTACCTTCGAGAAGCTGACCAAGAAAGAAGTCCTGATGGCGACTCGCGAGCAGGACAAGCTCGAGCGTTCCATCGGCGGTATCAAGGACATGGGCGGCCTGCCTGATGCCCTGTTCGTGGTTGACGTCGACCATGAGCGCATCGCCATCAACGAGGCCAACAAGCTGGGCATTCCGGTCATCGGTGTGGTCGATACCAACTCCGACCCCGATGGCGTCGACTACGTCATCCCCGGCAACGACGACTCGATTCGTGCCATCCAGATCTATGTCAGCGCAATTGCCGATGCCTGCGCCAAGGCGAAGGAAGGACGCCCCGACGAATTCGTCGAAGTGACCGAGAGCAACGAAGTCGCCGAGTGATTCCGGCATGCCTATCCTGGCTGTCATGTTTCTCGCCCACACTGGCGAGGGTGACGGTCGGGAGTTGGGCAAAGGGGGCCGCGGCCCCCTTTGTCACGCTGTGACGGTCACGCAGGAAGATCCCGTTTTCCGTATATCCGACGTCGAACATACCTAGAGGTTAACTATCATGGCAGCTATCAGCGCATCTCTGGTCAAGGAACTGCGCGAGCGCACCGGGCTCGGCATGATGGAGTGCAAGAAGGCACTCACCGAAGCCGATGGTGACATCGAGAAAGCCATCGAGGACCTACGCAAGAATTCTGGCCTCAAGGCCGCCAAGAAGGCCGGCCGTACCGCCGCCGAAGGCGCCGTCGTGACGCGTGTTGCCGAGAATGGCAGCTACGGTGTCATGCTCGAGGTCAACTCCGAGACCGATTTCGTGGCCCGTGACGACAACTTCAAGGCATTTGCCGAGAAGGTCCTGGCCAAGGTCTTCGAGAGCAAGTCCGAAGACATCGCCGCCATCATGGAAGGCGAGATGGAAGAGACCCGCCAGCAGCTGGTCCAGAAGATCGGTGAAAACATTTCCGTGCGTCGCGCTGTTGTCGTCGATGCACCGGAAGGTGGCGTGGTCGGCGAGTACGTCCACGGTGGTCGCATCGGTGTGCTGACCCTGCTCAAGGGTGGCAATGCCGACGTCGCCAAGGACGTTGCCATGCACGTCGCGGCAATCAATCCGGCCGTGGCACGCCCCGAGCACATGCCGCAGGAGCAGCTCGACAAGGAAAAGAGCATCATCCTGGCGCAGCCGGACATGGCCGGCAAGCCGGCGGAGATCGCCGAGAAGATGGTTCAGGGCCGTCTCAAGAAGTACCTGGCCGAGAACAGCCTGACCGAGCAGCCCTTCGTCAAGGACCCCAACACCTCCGTGGCCGACTACGTCAAGGCCAATGGCGGTGAGGTGGTCAGCTTCACCCGTTTTGAAGTGGGCGAAGGCATCGAGAAGGAAGAAGTCGATTTCGCCAAGGAAGTGATGGAACAGGCTCGTCGTAGCTGAGGTCCTAGCTTCTGGCTTTCGAGATGGCGTGCGCGAGAGCGCACGCCATCGTGTATCTGGCCATCGGCCACGCTCGTCAATTCCGCCGCCATCAGGAGATTACGCATGTCTGCCAATCCCGACCGTAATGCCAAGTCGAAGTACAAGCGCATCCTGCTCAAGCTTTCGGGGGAAGCGCTGATGGGAGACGGAGACTTCGGTATCGACCCCAAGGTGCTCGACCGCATGGCGCTGGAAATCGGCCAGTTGGTCGGTATCGGTGTCCAGGTGGGCATCGTCATCGGAGGCGGTAACCTGTTTCGTGGCGCGGCACTGCATGCCGCCGGCATGGAGCGCGTGACCGGCGACCATATGGGGATGTTGGCCACCGTCATGAACGCCTTGGCAATGCGCGATGCATTGGAGCGTTCGAATATCCGTTCGCGTGTCATGTCGGCAATTCCGATGAGCGGCGTGGTCGAGCATTACGATCGCCGTACGGCGATTCGCTACCTGACCTCTGGCGACGTGGTAATCTTTTCGGCCGGTACCGGCAATCCGTTCTTTACCACCGACTCGGCGGCCTGCCTGCGCGGCATCGAGATCGATGCCGACGTGATCATCAAGGCCACGAAGGTGGATGGGGTCTACGACAAGGACCCCGTCAAGCATCCCGAAGCCATCAAGTACGAGCAGTTGGGCTATGACGAGGTACTCGACCAAAAGCTGGGCGTAATGGATTTGACCGCCATCTGCCTGGTACGGGACCATGACATGCCGGTACGCGTATTCGACATGACCAAGCCGGGTGCGCTACTCAACCTGGTCGTGGGCGGAAAGGAAGGCACGCTGATAGACAGAGGGTAATACCGTGATCAACGACATCAAGAAAGACGCCGAAACGCGCATGAAGAAGAGCCTGGAGTCTTTACAGGCCAACTTCCACAAGATTCGTACCGGGCGTGCCCACCCCAGCATTCTGGATGCGGTCACCGTGGAATATTACGGCGCTCAGATGCCGCTCAACCAGGTCGCCAGCGTCAATGTCGAGGACGCTCGCACCCTGGCCGTGGTGCCTTGGGAAAAGCCCATGGTGCCCAAGATCGAGAAGGCTATCATGACGTCCGACCTGGGACTCAATCCGGCGACTGCAGGCACGGTGATTCGTGTTCCCATGCCGCCGCTGACCGAGGAGACGCGCCGCAACTACATCAAGCAGGCACGTGCCGAGGCCGAAAACGCTCGCGTTGCGGTGCGTAACGTGCGTCGTGATGCCAACAGCGACATCAAGGCGCTGCTCAAGGAAAAAGAAATCACCGAAGATGAAGAGCACCGCGCCGAGGACGATATCCAGAAGCTGACCGACAAGCATGTCGCCGAGATCGACAAGCTGCTGGAGTCCAAGGAGCACGACCTGATGCAGGTCTGAGCTGGAAACGGGCGGCATAGATGGCCGCCCGAATTGACTCATCCTCGCGAGTTAACATGACGTCACCGCAGTCTTCCCAAGTGCCGCGTCACGTGGCCATCATCATGGACGGCAACAACCGCTGGGCCCGGGCGCATGGAATGTCCGGCATCCGCGGTCACCACGCGGGTGTCGAGTCTGTCCGTGCCGTCATTCGCCGTGCCGTGGAGCGCGGCGTCGAAACCCTTACGCTGTTCGCTTTTTCCAGCGAGAACTGGAAGCGTCCGGCAGGCGAAGTCAGGGCGCTCATGGAGCTGTTCCTGATGGCGCTCAAGCGCGAAGTCAGAAAGCTGCACGAGCATGACATTCGCCTTACCATCGTCGGCGAGCGGGACGCGTTTTCCAAATCGATTCAGCAGCATATCCAAAGGGCCGAGGCGCTGACGCAGGACAATCGTGGTCTGCATCTGATTGTCGCTGCCAACTACGGCGGGCAGTGGGACATTGCCATGGCTGCCCGGCGGCTGGCAGCGCGGGTCGAGAGTGGAGAAATGCACGCCGCCGATATCGACGAGGCGGCCCTCGACCGGGAGATCATCACTAACAGTGCCCCGCCCGTGGACCTGTGCATTCGTACCAGTGGCGAGCAGCGAATCTCCAACTTCCTGCTCTGGCAACTGGCGTATTCCGAACTTTTCTTCTCGCCCCGGTTGTGGCCGGATTTCGACGCCGACGCCTTCGACGAGGCCATCGACGCCTTTGCCGGTCGTCAGCGTCGCTTCGGCAAGACCCAGGAACAGATCGAGGCTCAAGGTGCTTAAGCAACGCATATTGACGGCGTTGGTGCTCGCACCGCTGGCGCTGGTAGGCCTGTTCGGCCTTGTCGAAGGAGGCTTTGCCCTGTTCACAGGAGCCGTCGTGCTCTGGGGTGGCTGGGAATGGGCCAACCTCTCGGGGCTGGCCCGTCCTGTGCAGCGCCTGGCCTATGTCGTCGGTCTGGCCGTGCTGATGCTACTTGCCTGGTTGCTGGGTGTGGTGCAGTCGGCCTGGCCGCTGTGGCTGGGCGCAATCGGCTGGCTGACCAGCGGTTACTGGGTGGTGAGCTACCCCCGGACCAGTCAGCAGTGGCGTGCCCCTGCCACTCGCCTGGCCATGGGGGCATGGGTCCTGCTGCCTTGCTGGATTGGCTTCATCCACCTGCGTGCCATCGGTGGCGAGTGGCTGCTTTACGTGTTGCTGCTGGTCTGGGTCGCCGATATCGGCGCCTATTTTGCCGGGCGTCGTTTCGGTCGCCGCAAGCTGGCCCCGCGTGTCAGTCCGGGCAAGTCCTGGGAGGGCGTGTACGGCGGCATGGTCGCGACGGCGTTGCTCGCCATGCTCTTTTCGGCCTGGCTTGGCCTCGGGACGGCGCAAGCCATATGGCTGGTCGTCGCCACGCTGGTCGTGACGCTCGTATCGGTGCTGGGCGACCTGCTGGAAAGCATGCTCAAGCGGTTGCGCGGCATCAAGGACTCAGGCCGCCTGTTGCCCGGTCATGGCGGGATACTCGATCGTATCGATAGCCTGACTGCGGCCATTCCGTTGTTTGCGCTGTTCAGGCTATGGGTCTGAGGAAAGGTGATGCTGGATAACGACACATCGCATGTCCGCCAGTCGGTTACCGTCCTGGGAGCCACCGGATCGATCGGCACCAGTACGCTGGATGTCCTGGCGCGCCACCCCGAGCGTTACCGGGTCCATGCACTGACGGCTTGTACCCGTCGCGAAGCGCTGCGCGATCAGTGCCTGACCCATTGTCCGGCGGTCGCCGTGCTGGCGCATGAGCACGATGCAGCCTGGTTGCGTGACGAGCTTGGTCGTGCCGGCCTGGCGACCGAGGTGCGGTCCGGGGAGGGCGCCCTGCAGGATGTTGCCGGAGCGAGCGAGGTAGATGTGGTCATGGCGGCCATTGTCGGCGCCGCTGGCCTGTTGCCGACGCTGGCCGCAGTGCGCGCAGGCAAGCGCGTGCTGCTGGCCAACAAGGAGGCGCTGGTCATGTCCGGGGCGCTGTTCATGGACGAGGTGGAGCGCCATGGTGCCGTGCTGCTGCCCATCGATTCTGAACATAATGCCATCTACCAGTGTCTACCTCCCGGGCATCGTGGAGGTTTGGGCAGGTTCGGCGTATCCCAACTACTGTTGACTGCCTCGGGCGGCCCTTTTCGAGGTTGGGACGCCGTCCGGCTACAGGCAGTGACGCCGGAGCAGGCCTGTGCCCATCCCAACTGGGCGATGGGACGAAAGATCTCGGTAGATAGCGCCACGCTGATGAACAAGGGGCTCGAGTTGATCGAGGCCTGCTGGCTGTTCGATGCGCGTCCCGAGCAGATTCAGGTCGTCGTGCATCCGCAGAGCGTAATCCATTCGATGGTCGCCTACAGCGATGGCTCGGTCATTGCCCAGTTGGGTAACCCCGATATGCGTACGCCGATTGCCTATGGCCTGGCCTGGCCCGAGCGGATTGCCGCGGGTGTCGAGCATCTCGACCTGTTCAGTGTGGCCAGGCTCGACTTCGAGGCACCCGATGAAACCGCGTTTCCCTGCCTGCGCCTGGCGCGCGAGGCCATGGCGGCGGGAGGCACGGCACCAGCGCTATTGAATGCCGCCAATGAAGTCGCGGTCGAGGCCTTTCTGGCCGGCGGGGTGGGCTTTACACAGATTCCCGACGTCATCGAGGCCGTCATGCATACCTGTGACGTCAAGGCCGCCGATGAACTGGACGTCATACTTGCCGAGGACGCGCGCGCCCGCCGCGTTGCCGTGCGGCATCTGGCACGCTAAGCCGGGAGGTTAACGCAATGGGCGCACTACAGAATGTGCTGGCGGTCATCGTCGTTCTTGGCCTGTTGATCACGTTTCATGAATTCGGGCATTTCTGGGTCGCGCGGCGCTGTGGCGTCAAGGTGCTGCGTTTCTCCGTGGGCTTTGGCAAACCACTCTGGTCGCGCTTCGATCGTCACGGGACCGAGTTCGCCGTGGCAGCGATTCCCCTGGGCGGGTACGTCAAGATGCTCGACGAGCGTGAAGGGCCGGTCGCTCCCGAGGAACAGGATCGTGCGTTCAACCGCAAGAGCGTGTGGGCGCGGATTGCCATCGTCGTGGCTGGTCCGCTGGCCAACTTTCTGCTGGCCATGGTTGCCTACTGGCTGCTTTTCGTCGCTGGCACGTCGACGGTGGCCCCGGTCATCGGTAACGTGGCCCCCGGTTCACCCGCGGCGCAGGCTGGTCTGGCATCGGGACAGGAGGTCATGGCTATCCAGGGGGATAAAACCCGCTCCTGGGAGGACGTCAATCTCGAGCTGATCTCGCGGATCGGGCTCAGCGGCAGCCTGGACGTCAGCGTACGCGAGGGTCAGAGTACCGAGCCGCGGGTGCATCACGTCAGTGTGGACAACTGGCTGGCGCATCAGGACCCGCCCCAGCCCTTGCAGACGTTGGGTGTCACGCCATGGCGTCCCGAGATCCCGGCCGTGCTCGGCCAGGTGCTCGAAGGCGAGGCGGCCGCCCAGGCCGGGCTCGAGCCGGGAGACCGCATCGTGGCGGTCGATGGCACGCCCATCAAGGATTGGTTGGACTTCGTCGAGCGGATTCGCAATCGGCCGGGCGAGACACTGGCGTTGCGCGTCGAGCGTGACGGAGAGTTTCGCGACATGGGCCTGATGCCAGGCAGCCGGGAGGCTGAAGGCGAGACGATCGGCTACATCGGGGCCGGCGTCGAGCCGGTCAGTTGGCCGGAAGAGTATCGGCGCGAGATTCGCTACGGTCCCCTGGCGGCGGTCGGGCAGTCTGTGTCGCGCACCGTGGAAATGACCGTGCTGACCCTCGACTCGATCCGCAAGATGCTGGTCGGGCTGATCTCGCCGTCCAACCTGTCGGGCCCGATCACCATTGCCCGGGTGGCCGGCGATACGGCGCGCAGCGGCATGGAAAGCTTCATCAGTTTCATGGCGTATCTGTCGATCAGTCTCGGTGTGCTCAACCTGCTGCCGATTCCGGTACTCGATGGGGGGCACCTGGCCTACTACCTCATCGAAGCGATCCGCGGCCGCCCCGTTTCCGAGGCTGTCCAGGCCGTGGGGCTGCGGATCGGCCTGGCGCTGGTCGGGACGCTGATGCTGATGGCGCTGTACTTTGACCTGATGCGATTGTGACGCGATGCGGCTGCAAAAAACATGACGTTGCGTTGAAACTATCCGGCGCCTAAGGCGCCCCTCGGCCCGGAGCGGCATGGCCGGCAAGCGCCACGCTTGGCCTTGTCAGTCACCCCGGGAAATGTATAAGGTGCCTGTTCGGCGAGCGAGCAGAACAGATCGGGCGAAACGACTGCATGAAACTAAAGACCCTCGGATTGGTGGTAGTGCTGGCAACCAGCACCCAAGCGGCCATGGCGGCCGATTTCACGGTTTCGGACATTCGCGTGGAAGGGCTGCAGCGCGTTTCTGCCGCTTCGGTATTCAACGCCTTCCCGGTAAGCGCCAATGAAAGTGTAGACGATCGCGAACTGGCGCAAGCCGCCAAGCAGCTCTTCGCGACGGGCTTGTTCGAAGACGTTCGCCTGGCCCGGGACGGGGACGTCCTGGTGATCCATGTGGTCGAGCGGCCCTCGATCTCGCGCATCGAGATCGAGGGCAATTCGCAGATTGCCGAAGAGGATCTGCGCAAGGGCATGGCCGAGACCGGCCTGGCCGAGGGCCAGGTGTTGCAGCGTGCCTCGCTCGATGAAGTGGAGCGCCAGCTCGAACAGCTCTATCACTCGCAGGGGCGATACAGCGCAAGTATCGAGACGTCGGTGGAGCCGGTCGATCGCAACCGCGTTCAGGTCAACATCGACGTCAACGAGGGCGCTGTCGCCAAGATTCGCCAGATCAACGTCGTCGGCAACGAGGCGTTCGACGACGATACCCTGCGTGATCTCATCCAGCTCGAGGATCGCCCGGGCTGGTTCTTCGGCTGGTTTTCCGACGATGAATACTCGCGCGAGAAGCTCGCCGGCGATCTCGAAACCCTGCGCTCGTACTATCTCGATCGGGGCTACGTGAACTTCGCGATCACCTCGACGCAGGTGGCCATCAGTCCCGACAAGTCGAAGATCTATGTCACGATCAATGTTGACGAGGGGCGCCGTTACCGCATCGACGACATCCGTTTTGCGGGTGATCTGACCCTGCCCGAGAGCCAGGCACGATCGCTGGTCACGGCGGAGTCGGGCGATATCTATTCGCGCAGCGCACTGACTGAATCCGCCGAGGCCCTGCGCCAGGCGCTGGGGGCGGAAGGATTCGCCTTCGCCAACGTCGAAAGCGTGCCCGAGGTCGATGAAGGCGGCGATACCGTCGATGTCATCTTCCGGGTCGATCCCGGTCGTCGTGCCTACGTGCGACGGATCAACTTCGAGGGCAATACCACCACGCAAGACGAGGTGCTGCGTCGCGAAATGATCCAGATGGAAGGCGCGCCGGCCTCCACCGACAAGATCAGCCAGTCCAAGCAGCGGCTCGAGCGCCTGGGCTTCTTCCGCCAGGTCGATGTCGAGACCCGGCCCGTGGCCGGCGAGCCCGACCAGGTCGATGTCACCTACAATGTCGAGGAACAGCCATCCGGCTCGATCTCGGCCAGTATCGGCTACTCGCAGTCCGCAGGGGTCATCTATGGGGCCTCGCTGTCACAGAAGAACTTCCTGGGGACGGGCAACCGGGTCAATGTCGGCGCCCAGCGCAGCGACACCTACACCAACCTGAACTTCGGCTTCACTGACCCCTACTGGACCCTCGACGGGGTCTCGCGCGGCTATAACCTGTTCTATCGCGAGACCGACTACGAGGATTCCGATATCTCGACGTATTCCACCGATTCGTACGGTGGCAGCATCGATTTCGGCTACCCGATCAACGACCTCAGCCGCCTGAACTTCGGGGTCGGGCTCGAGGATCTGTCCATCGAGACCTATAACGATACGCCGGCCGAAATCATCGGATACGTCGACAGCCAGGGCAACGACGCGATGAGCTACAAGCTCACCGCCAGTTGGACGCGCAACAATCTCAACCGTGGCATCATGCCGACCGATGGCAGCTACCAGCGTGTGGCCCTGGAGACCGCCGTGCCGGGCTCCGATGCCGAGTACTACAAGCTGCGCTACAACGCCAGGAAGCTGTTCGAGTTCCGTCCTGACTGGTCGCTCAAGTTCAGTACCTCGCTGGGCTATGCCGATACCATCGGCAACGACCCGTATCCGTTCTATGAGAACTTCTACTCCGGTGGCCTGGGGTCGGTGCGTGGCTTTGCCGGCAATACGCTGGGGCCGGCCACCACGCCTCGCGGCGATGGTGACGACGATACCCTGGGCGGCAACGTGCTGGTCGAAGGCTCGGTCGAGCTGATCTATCCCTTCCCCTGGGTCGAGGACCGCCGCTCCCTGCAGACCTCGGTCTTCGTGGATGCCGGCAACAGCTATCTCACTGAATGCTACGACGTGTCCGATGTGTCCGGGGCGCCTGATTCCAATTGCGAAAGCGGTGTCGACCTGGGCGAGCTTCGCTACAGCGTGGGCCTTGGGCTGTCCTGGCTGACCCCGGTGGGGCCGCTGACCTTCAGTGTGGCCAAGCCGCTCAACGAGCAGGAAGGTGACGATACCCAGACCTTCCAGTTCTCCCTCGGCCAGACATTCTGACGATGCAGCCAGGGCAACGTGACAAGGAGAATTCGATGCGCAAGATGACAGGTGTCCTGTGCCTGCTTGGTATACTGTCGGTACCTGCCCATGCCACGGAAGTGGCCGTGCTCGACTGGCGTGAGGCGCTGATAAGTTCCGAGGCGGCGCAGCGCTCCATGAACGAGTTGCGCAACCAGACCGGCGAGCAGCGCCAGCGTGCCGATAGCCTGGGGCAGGAACTTCAGCAATTGCAGCAGCGGTTGCAGCAGGATGGCGACATCATGTCAGACGCCGAGCGCAGCAAGGTGCGCCAGGAACTGCGTCAGAAAGGCGGCGAGTTCCAGCAGTTGCGTGCCGAGATCCAGCGGGCCCAGCAGCAGGCTGAGCAAAAGTTCCTGCAGGCCGCCAAGCCGCAACTGGATCGCGCTATCGATCAGGTGGTGGCCGAGCACGACGTACAGTTGTTGGTCGACCGTGACTCTGTGGTACATATGGCCGACGGTCTCGACCTGACTCAGGAAGTGACCGATATTCTCAACGACAAGTGATCGTTCGGTGCGTCCACCCGGGCGCCCGCTCGCCGATGCCATGAAAATGACGACACCCTTTACGTGCTCCCTCGCCGAGCTGGCCCAGCGGCTGGGGGCGACCCTCGTCGGCGACGGTGAGCGCCGCGTGACCGGGCTGGCAACGCTCAGCGATGCCGGCCCGCAGGATATCAGCTTTCTGGCCAACAAGGCCTATCTCAAGTACCTCACCGAGACACGGGCAGCCGCTGTGCTCATCCACCCCGCGCATGCCGCCGACTGCCCCACGGCTCGCCTCGAACTCGATAATCCCTATCTGGGATATGCCCAGCTATCGCGGCTGTTCGATCCTTTCAATGCCCAGGTCACGGCCGGTATCCACGAGACGGCCTGGGTGGCCGAAGGCGTCTCGATAGGGCGCAACGTGAGCGTCGGGCCCCAGGCCGTCATCGAGGCGGGCGTGACGCTGGGCGACGATGTGGTCATCGGTGCAGGTAGCGTGGTGGGGTGTGATGCGGTGATCGGCAGTGGCTCGCTACTGCACGCCAACGTTACTGTCTACCACGGCGTGATCGTCGGTGCGCGAGCCATTCTCCACAGTGGCTGCGTCATTGGCGCCGACGGTTTCGGCTTTGCGCATGACGGCCAGGCCTGGCACAAGATCGCCCAGTTGGGTGGCGTGGTGCTGGGCGACGACGTCGAAGTGGGTAGCTGTTCCAGCATCGATCGCGGTGCCCTTGGCGATACGGTGATCGGCAATGATGTCAAGATCGATAGTCAGGTGCAGATCGCACACAATGTGCAGATCGGCGACCATACGGCACTGGCCGGTTGCGTGGGGATCGCCGGGTCGACCCGGGTAGGTCGCCACTGCATGCTGGGCGGTGGCGTCGGGTTGGCCGGTCACCTGACGATTGGCGACGGGGTCCAGGTGACCGGCATGAGCCTGGTCACCAACTCCATCACCGAGCCGGGCGTGTACTCGTCGGGGACCGGGGCCATGAACAACGCCCTATGGCGCAAGAATGCCGTGCGCTTCAAGCAACTCGACGACATCGCCAAGCGCCTGGCGCGACTCGAGCGTGACAATCGGGACGCGTGAACGGCTGTCAGCGCCGTAGCGTGACGCTATAATCCACCGCCAAGCCAAGTCAGCGGATATCCGCTCCAGAATGCCCACCCTGTCCGGTGGGCATTACGCACTTTCAGAGGTCGTATCGATGGTAATGGACATCAACGAGATTCGTGAGTATCTGCCGCACCGCTATCCGTTCCTGCTGGTGGATCGTGTGGTGGATATCACGTTGGGTGAGCGCATCGTCGCCTACAAGAACGTGAGCATCAATGAGCCGTTCTTCAATGGCCACTTTCCGCATCACCCGATCATGCCGGGTGTCCTGATCATTGAAGCCATGGCCCAGGCTTGCGGTATTCTGGGGTTCAAGACGGTCAACAAGCTGCCGCGCGACGGTTATGTCTATTACCTTGTGGGTAGCGACAACGTCCGCTTCAAGCGCCCGGTCATGCCTGGCGACCAGTTGTGCCTGGAAGCGCAAGTGGTGCGTGAGAAGCGCGGTATCTGGAAATTCGCCTGCCGCGCCACCGTCGCCAACGAACTGGCCTGTGAGGCTGAGATCATCTGTGCCGAGAGGAAGGTTGCTTGATTCATCCTACCGCCATCGTCGATTCTTCTGCCCGCCTGGCCGATGACGTCGAGGTCGGCCCGTTCAGCGTGATCGGACCGGATGTCGAGATCGGGGCCGGTAGTGTGGTGGGCCCGCATGTGGTGGTCAAGGGCCCGACACGCCTGGGCGAGCGCAATCGCATCTTTCAGTTCGCCTCGGTGGGCGAGGACTGCCAGGACAAGAAATATGCCGGCGAGCCGACACGCCTCGAGGTCGGCGACGACAATGTCATCCGCGAAGGCGTCACCCTGCACCGGGGAACCGTGCAGGATCGTGGTGTGACGTCGATCGGCAGCCGTAACCTGCTCATGGCCTACGCTCATGTGGGGCACGACTGCGTGATCGGCGACGACTGCATTCTCGCCAACCAGGCCACGCTGGGCGGACATGTCACCCTCGGTAACCATGCCATTCTTGGCGGGCTCTCCGCCGTACATCAGTTTTGCCATGTGGGCACCCATGCCATGTGCGGTGGGGGCTCGATCGTCACCAAGGACATTCCGGCCTACCTCATGGTCAATGGTAATCCCGCGCAGGCCCATGGCCTGAACTTGGTCGGCCTGAAACGTCGGGGATTTTCCCGGGAGGCGCTCAAGGCGCTCGCCGAAGCGTACAAGGTCGTCTACCGGCAGGGCCAGACACTGGAGCAGGCGCTGGAAACCCTGACAGCCCGCTACGCCGATATGCCCGAAGTCGAGGTCTTCATCGCCTCGTTGCGCAATTCGACCCGCGGCATTACCCGCTGAGAGTGACAGGACATGCGTGTCTACCTGGTGGCTGGTGAGCTGTCCGGCGATATTCTGGGCGCCGGGCTGATGCGCGCCCTCAAGTCGCGCCATCCCGATATCGAGTTCCGTGGTATCGGGGGGCCGCGCATGATCGCCGAAGGCTTCGTCAGCCTCTATCCGCTGGAAACCCTATCGGTGATGGGGCTGGTCGAGGTGGTCAAGCATCTGCCGGGGCTGATCCGTGTACGCCGGCATCTGCGCCGCGATGCGCTGGCCTGGCAACCCGACGTGATGGTCGGCATCGATGCACCGGATTTCACCCTGGGGCTGGAGCGTCAGTTACGCGATAGCGGCATCCCGACGGCACATTACGTCAGCCCTTCCGTCTGGGCCTGGCGGCAGGGGCGGGTCAAGGGCATTGCCCGCTCGGTGAATGTCATGATGACGTTTCTGCCTTTCGAAGCAGCATTCTACGAGCGCCATCAGGTGCCGGTGGCCTTCGTTGGACACCCTTTGGCCGATGAACTGCCGTTGGTCAATGACCGCCGCGCGGCGCGCCAGACGTTGGACCTGGCGGGCGACGGGCCGGTACTGGCCATGCTGCCAGGTTCGCGGGCCAACGAGATTCGCTTCCTGGGCCGCACCTTCCTCGATAGTGCCGTTAGGCTGATCGAGCGCATCGAGGGCTTGCAGGTCGTGATCCCGGCGGCGACCCCTCAGCGCCATGAGGAACTGGCTGCGCTGCTGAAGGAGTATCCGGCGTTGACGTCTCGGGTCAGGCTGGTGAATGGCCAGTCCCGTGAGGCGATGGTCGCCAGCGATGCCGTGCTGCTGGCATCGGGGACCGCTGCACTCGAGGCCATGCTCTGCCACCGGCCCATGGTCGTCGCCTACCGGATGGCACCGGCGACGCACTGGCTGGCGCAACGCCTGGTCAAGACCGAGTGGATTTCGCTGCCCAACCTGATCGCGCGCGAGACGCTGGTGCCTGAGTTGATCCAGGACGCGGCCACGCCCGAGGCGATCGCCGAACGGCTGGTGACCTGGCTTGGCGATTTTCAGGCCCGCCAGGCGATCGAGTCGCGCTTTGCAGCCATGCATGCGCAGTTGCAGCGCTGTGCCAGCGAGCGAGCCGCCGACACGGTGCTTGCCCTGGCCCAACGGCGATCATTGCCGCAGCAAGTGGCCCCTGGTGAGTTCGAGAAAGCGCCATGACCTTGACCAGCATTGATAGAAAGAGGGTAGGCAGGAAAACGGGAAAAAGGCCTTTGGGCGGCTTTCCCGAGCTGGTCATCGAGTACACCGGTGAGCGTCTGGCGGGGGTCGACGAGGTCGGCCGTGGACCGCTGGCGGGAGCCGTGGTTGCTGCGGCGGTGATTCTCGACCCGTGCCGTCCCGTCGAGGGGTTGGGCGATTCCAAGGCGCTGAGCGAAAAGCGCCGGCTGGAACTCGATGCTCTGATTCGTGAGCGCGCCCTGGCGTTTGCCGTGGCGCAAGCCTCACCGGCCGAGATCGATGAGTTGAACATCTATCATGCCACTCACCTGGCGATGCGACGTGCCATCGATGCGCTCGCGGTGGCTGCCGAATACCTGCTGGTGGACGGCAATTGCCTGCCGAGGCATCATCTCCCCGGTCAGGCGGTGGTGAAGGGCGATGCCCGCCATCCGGCGATCGGCGCCGCCTCGATCCTCGCCAAGGTCGCGCGGGATGCACAAATGGTGGCGCTCGATGCACGCTATCCCGAGTATGGCTTTGCCCGCCACAAGGGGTATCCCACGCCCGAACACCTGGCGGCGCTGGCTCGGCTGGGGCCGCTGGCCGAACATCGCCGGTCCTTTGCGCCGGTCAAGAAACAACTCGAGCTGTTCTGAGAAACGCCCAGCAGAATCGACTGTATTCCACCGCTCTCTGATACGCTGCGAGAGATGTCCCTCCGCAGCCGCCATTGCCCGAACAACTGCGAGTCCGATATGACCACGCCCTTCGTCCACCTTCGTGTGCATAGCGAATATTCCCTCGTCGACGGCCTGGTGCGCCTCAAGCCGCTGGTCCAGGCCACGGCCGAGGCCGGCATGCCGGCCGTCTCGGTCACCGACGAGGCCAACCTGTTCGGCCTGGTCAAGGTCTACAAGGCCGCCCAGGGGGCCGGTCTCAAGCCGGTCATCGGTGCCGACCTGTGGCTCGAGAACCCCTTCGACGAGGGGCACCCCTACCGGCTGACGCTGCTGGCCATGAACAACGATGGCTACCGCAATCTCACCGAGCTGATCTCACGTGGCTGGGTCGATGGCCAGCGCCAGGGTATTTCCGTACTCAAGAAAGCGTGGGTCTTCGCACAGAGCGACGGCCTGATCGCGTTGTCGGGCGGACGCGAAGGCGAAATCGGACGCTTTCTGCTTGCCGATCATCATGAGGAAGCCCGCGAACTGCTGGCCGAATGGCAACGCCACTTCCCGGAGCGTTTCTACCTCGAATTGACGCGCACTGGCCGCCAGCACGAAGAGGAGTGCGTTCATCTGTCGGTTCAGCTTGCCGCCGATACCGGTACCCCGGTGGTGGCGACCAACGATGTTCGCTTCCTGACCCGGGAGGATTTCTGGGCCCACGAAACGCGGGTATCCATCGGCGAGGGCAAGGCGCTCGACGACCCGCGCCGTGAGCGCCGCTACAGCGAGGAGCAATACCTCAAGAGTCCCGCAGAAATGGCCGAGCTGTTTGCCGATATTCCCGAGGCGCTCGAGAACAGCGTGATGATCGCTGCCCGTTGCAGCGTCGACGTGCGTCTCGGTGAGTACTTCTTGCCCGAGTTCCCGATTCCCGAGGGCATGACCCTCAACGAATATTTCCGCAAGGTCTCCCATGACGGGCTGACCGAGCGCCTCGAGCAGCTCTTCGACGGGCCCGACGCCATCTATGCCGGCCGCTCGCGCGCAGAGCACGAGCCAGCCTACCGCAAGCGCCTGGATTTCGAACTCGACATCATCATCCAGATGGGGTTCCCCGGTTACTTCCTGATCGTCATGGACTTCATCCAGTGGGCCAAGGACAACGATATCCCGGTAGGACCGGGGCGTGGCTCCGGGGCTGGCTCGCTGGTCGCCTATGCGCAGAAGATCACCGATCTCGACCCGCTGGAATACGACCTGCTGTTCGAGCGTTTCCTTAACCCCGAGCGTGTCTCGATGCCCGACTTCGACGTCGACTTCTGCATGGAGAAACGCGACCGGGTGATCGACTACGTGGCAGAGCGCTACGGGCGTAACGCCGTCTCGCAGATCGTCACCTTCGGCACCATGGCGGCCAAGGCGGTGGTACGCGATGTGGCCCGCGCCCAGGGCAAGCCCTATTCGCTGGGTGACAAGCTGTCCAAGCTGATCCCGTTCGAGGTCGGCATGACCCTGGCCAAGGCCCACGAGCAGGAAGAGGCGCTGCGCGACTTCCTCGCCAACGACGAGGAGGCCCAGGAAATCTGGGACATGGCGGTCAAGCTCGAAGGGATTACCCGCGGTACCGGCAAGCACGCCGGTGGCGTGGTCATCGCGCCGACCAAGCTTACTGACTTCTCGCCGCTATTGTGCGATGAGGACGGCAATGGCCTGGTGGTGCAGTTCGACAAGAACGATGTCGAGGAAGCCGGGCTGGTCAAGTTCGACTTCCTCGGCTTGCGCACGTTGACCATCATCGACTGGGCGCTGGAGATGGTCGATGCGGTGCGTGCACGCAGCGGCGAGGGTCCGCTGGACATCGCCAGCATTCCGCTCGACGACGTGCCGACCTTCGACATGCTCAAGAAGGCCGAGACCACGGCGGTGTTCCAGCTCGAATCGCGCGGTATGAAGGAGCTCATCAAGCGCCTGCAGCCCGACTCGCTGGAAGACATGATCGCTCTGGTGGCGCTGTTCCGTCCAGGGCCGCTGCAGTCGGGCATGGTCGATGACTTCATCAACCGCAAGCATGGGCGGGCGGAGATCTCCTACCCGCACCCCGACTACCAGCACGACCTGCTCAAGCCGGTGCTCGAGCCCACCTACGGCATCATCCTCTATCAGGAGCAGGTGATGCAGATTGCCCAGGTGCTGGCCGGCTACACGCTCGGCCAGGCCGACATGCTGCGTCGCGCCATGGGCAAGAAGAAGCCCGAGGAAATGGCCAAGCAGCGTGCCGGCTTCATGGAAGGCTGTGCGGCCAACGGCATCGACAAGGACCTGGCCGGCAATATTTTCGACCTGGTGGAGAAGTTCGCCGGCTACGGCTTCAACAAGTCGCACTCGGCCGCCTACGGCCTGGTGTCCTACCAGACCGCCTGGCTCAAGACTCACTACCCGGGGCCGTTCATGGCGGCAGTGCTGTCCACCGACATGGACAACCTCGACAAGGTGGTGCCGTTGATCGAGGAGTGCCGCAACCTGGGCCTGACGGTGACCCCGCCGGACGTCAATGTCGGCGACTACAAGTTCACCGTCGATGAGCAGGGCCGGGTAGTCTATGGCCTGGGCGCGATCCGTGGTGTCGGCGAAGGGCCGATCGGGGCCATCGTTGAGGCGCGTAGTGCCGATGGCCCGTTCAGCGACCTGTTCGATTTCTGCCGCCGGGTCGATGCCAAGCGCATGAACAAGCGCACCCTCGAGGCGCTGATCCGTGCCGGCGCCCTGGATAGCCTGGGGCCGTCGCGCGCCGTGCTGGCCGCCGCGCTCGATGATGCCATCAAGGCGGCGCAGCAGAGCACCACCAATGCCAACCTGGGCATGATGGACATGTTCGGTGAGGCCTTCGTCGAGCCCGAGGCCGGCGACGCCTATGCGGAATACCGCCAGGTGCGCGACTGGAGCGACAAGGAACGCCTGGCCGGCGAGAAGGATACCTTGGGTCTTTATCTGACCGGGCATCCCATCGACGAATACGAGAAGGAACTGGCGCGCTTCGTGTCGACGCGCATCAGCTCGCTCAAGCCGTCTCGCGAGCCCCAGCGTGTCGCCGGGCTGGTCGTGGCCATGCGGACCATGAAATCCAAGCGCGGTGACACCATGGCTTTCGTGACCCTCGACGACCGCACCGGGCGCATCGAGGCGTCGCTGTTCGGCGAGTTGTTCGACCAGGTACGTGCCACGCTCGGCCAGGACCAGGTGCTGATCGTCGAAGGTGAAGTGTCCAGCGACGACTTCTCCGGTGGCTTGCGCCTGCGCGGCAAGGAAATCACGATGATGGTCGATGCCCGCCGCCGCTATGGCGAGGCGGTAGAACTTTCCGTGGACGGTAACCGGCTGAATGGTCGCTTCATCTCGAGCCTACGCGACAGCCTCGATCCATGGCGCAGCAATGACGGCCTGCCGGTGCGCCTCAGGTACCGCAACGCCCAGGCCAGTGGCTGGCTCGAACTGGGCGACGACTGGAAAGTGGCGCCGGCCGACGAACTGATGGTCGCCTTGCACGAGGTCGAAGGACAGGACGGCGTCAGGCTCCGCTACCGTGGCTGAAACGATCCCTCTCGGAGCGACGTACCTTGCGTGTGCAGGCCAAGGTGCGATAATGCGCAGTCATTGTCATCGATTGCGCATTGTCGCGTTTCAGCCGTGGCCTCCAGGCTGTCTATTTCAAAAAGCGAAGCCCTATGAATCCCAACTACCTGGACTTTGAACAGCCCATCGCCGAACTTCAGGCAAAGATCGAGGAACTGCGCCTGGTCGGCAATGACAGCAAGATCAATATCAGCGACGAGATTACTCGTCTCGAGGAAAAGAGCCAGAAGCTCACCGAGTCGATCTTTCGCGACCTGACGGCATGGCAGGTGTCGCAACTGTCTCGCCACCCGCAGCGCCCCTATACCCTCGATTACCTGCAGCACGTGTTCACCGACTTCGACGAGTTGCACGGCGACCGTCACTTTGCCGATGACGCCGCCATCGTCGGTGGCGTTGCACGCCTCGACGACAAGCCGGTGATGGTGATCGGTCACCAGAAGGGGCGTGACGTCAAGGAAAAGGTCCGGCGTAACTTCGGCATGCCGCGTCCCGAGGGCTATCGCAAGGCGTGCCGTCTGATGGAGATGGCCGAGCGCTTCAGGATGCCGGTTCTCACCTTCATCGACACGCCGGGCGCCTACCCGGGTATCGATGCCGAAGAGCGCGGCCAGTCCGAGGCTATCGCCTACAACCTGGCGGTGATGTCGCGCCTGAAGACGCCTATCGTCTCCACGGTAATCGGCGAGGGTGGTTCCGGCGGGGCGCTAGCCATCGGTGTCTGCGATGAGTTGGCCATGCTGCAGTATTCGACCTATTCGGTGATCTCGCCCGAAGGCTGCGCTTCGATTCTGTGGAAGAGTGCCGAGAAGGCCCCTGAGGCTGCCCAGGCGATGGGGATCACCGCTGAGCGCCTGGAAGAACTGGGCTTCGTCGATACCTTGATCGAGGAGCCGCTGGGCGGTGCTCACCGCTATCCATCGGTCACCGCCGAGCGGGTCAAGGAGGCGTTGCTCGCCAGCCTCGACCGGCTCCAGGCCATGGACACCGATGCCCTGCTGGAACGGCGCTATGAACGGCTGATGAGCTATGGAGCTCCAGCATAAGCCGAGCATGTCGCTCCCAGCTGTGATTGATAACGCCCTGGCGACTGTTCCGCCGGGGCGTCCTGTCTGGATTGCCCTGTCGGGCGGTCTTGATTCCTGCCTGCTGCTGACGCTTGCCGTACAGGCGTCGCGTCGCTATCCCCACCCGATCTACGCCCTTCACGTGAACCACGGCCTGCAAACGGCAGCAGGCGATTTCGAGCGCCATTGTGGTGTGCTGTGCAGCCGCTTGGGCGTGCCGTTGTACATCGAGCGCGTACGGGTCGAAAGCCGGGGGCAGGGGCTGGAGGCCGCAGCACGCGAGGCCCGCTACGCAGCCTTTGCGCAACGGGTCGGTGCCGGTGAAACGCTGTGGCTGGCGCAGCACGCCGACGATCAGGCCGAGACCCTGCTGCTGGCAGCGCTGCGTGGTAGCGGAATTCGCGGCCTGGCCGGCATGCCGGCACAGCGCGACTGGCAGGGGCGACGCCTGGTGCGTCCGCTCCTCCCTTATACCCGCAGCGAACTGGAGCGCGAGGCACAGGCGCTACGTCTCGATTGGGTGGATGACCCGAGTAACCGGGACGTGACCATCGACCGCAATTATCTGCGATGCGATATTCTGCCTCGTCTTGCCGCGCGTTGGCCCGGGGCGTCTTCGTCCCTGGCACGCAGTGCCGTCCTGGCCGGCGAAGCCGATACCCTGCTCGATGAACTGGCGGCGCTGGATCTCGAGGCGGCAGGAGGCGATGCCGGTTGTCTGGCGCTGGTGCATGTCATATCTCTCTCTCCAGCGCGCCAGCGGCTGCTGATCCGCCATGCCTGCCAGCGACTGGCCCTGCCTACGCCGCCGGCAAGCCGTCTGGCCGCGCTACTTGCTCAACTCGATGCCCGTAGGGATGCCGGTGTTGTCGTCGCGTGGCCGGGCGGGGAGGCACGGCGCTGGCGCGGCATGCTCTACCTGCAGGCACCGCAGGTACCGGTGCCGGAGGACTGGCAAGCCGAGTGGAACGGCCATGCAGGGTTAAGCACTCCGGCAGGGATCGTCGACGTGAATCTCGCTTCGCACGAGGGTCGAGCCTGTCGATTGCGGCTGACCTGGCGACGGGGCGGGGAAACATTGCGTATTGCCGGGCGTGGCCGACGCGATGTCAAGCGCCTGCTCCAGGAAGCCAACATTCCGCCGTGGCGGCGCGACCGCCAACTCCTGGCCTGGCACGGCGACACGTTGGTCGCCGTGCTGGGGGTCGCCGTGGCCGAAGGTTGGAAAATGACCTACGCCTGATCAGGCGTCGACCGGGGCCGACTCGAGTTCGAAGTTGAATCCTGCCGCCTGCTGCAGGGCCATCTCCTGCTGCAGGTCGTTGACCAGCAGGGCCTGCTCGGCGAGCGGATCGGGCAGGGCGAGTCGCAGCGCTTCGCCCTCGGCGGTCAGGGTAAAATCAACGACAGGCTGCTCGGGGCGCGAGTGATTCAGGATCACCGCCACGCGCAGCAGGCGTGCCAGCCGGGCGTAGCGCTCGCGCAGCGACTCAGGCAGTGCCTCGAGTTCCTTGACGGGAAACTTGCGCCGATGAGCCCGAACCAGGAATGCCAGGCAACGCTGTTCTGGACGAGAGAACCCCGGCAGATCGGAATGTTCCAGAAGATAGGCGCCGTGGCGGTGGAACTGGCTGTGCGAGACGGCTTGGCCCATTTCATGGATCTGGGCAGCCCAGCCGAGGAACTGTTTCTGCTCGTCGTCGAGTTTCCAGGCGTCTCGCACCTGGTCGAAGGCACGGCGGGCACTGGCCGCCACGTTATCGGCCTGGCGGGTTTCGACGCCATAGCGGCGCTGCAGGGCGCCCAGTGTCTGCAGGCGGGAGTCCTCGGGCGTGTTGCGGCCGGCTAGGTCGTAGAGCACGCCTTCACGCAGGGCACCGTCGGAGTAGCGCATGTAGGTCAGGTCGAATGCCTCGAAGATGGCGCTCAGGATAGCTACGCCGGCTGGAAAGACCCGGGCGCGATCGGCCTTGAGCCCCTCCATGGCGACCTTGTCGAGTCGCCTGGTCTTGATCAGCTGCTTGCGTAGCTTCATCAGGCCTTCGCGGTGGATCAGCCCATCCGGACTGTCGCCAGTGGCGGCAAGCACAGCAGCCACGGCCTTGATGGTGCCGCTGGAGCCGACCGGGTCGGTCCAGCCCAGTTCGAGGTAGGGCCGGCGAATATTGGCCAGTTCCGATAGCGCAGCCAGTTCGGCCTGACGGAAGCGTTTCTCGGTAATCTCGCCCTCAGCGAAGAAGCGGCTGGTATAGGCTACGCAGCCCATGTGCAGGCTTTCCAAGGCCAGTGGCTCGAAATGCTCGCCAATGATGAACTCGGTGGATCCACCGCCGATGTCGACGATCAGGCGCTTGCCATGCACGTCGGCCAGGGCATGGGCGGCCCCCAGATAGATCAGACGGGCTTCCTCTCGCCCGGCAATGATTTCTATCTCATGGCCGAGCAGCGCTTCGGCGCGATGGATCAGCGCCTCGCTGTTGACGGCATTACGCAGTGCATTGGTGCCCACGACACGCAGGTTGCGCGATGGCACGTCTGCGATGAACGGAGCGAACCGGGCCAGGCAGTCGAGCGCACGCTGGATGGCATCCTCGCCGAGATTGTCATCCTCATCGAGGCCGGCAGCCAGTTGCACTTTTTCGCCCAGCTTGGCGACGACCTGCAACTGCTCTTCGTGATAGTTGGCTACCAACAGGTGGAAGCTGTTCGACCCCAGATCGATGGCCGCCAGGCGGCGAGGAGTCCGTGTTTCCGCAGGCGTCCCGCTCATGCGCAATTCCTATGCTGTTCTGCGTTAAGGTTGTCGGGCGTCCGGATGCTTGTCAATCGCGTTCTGGCAGCGTCCAATGGGAACGGTAACTGCGAAGGAGCAAACGATGGCCGATACGTCCATGGAGTGGCTGACGGACGAGGGAATGGAAGATCTGCTGGCCCAGCCGGGCATGGCGCTGGTCGTGTTCATGGCGCAGTGGTGTCAGCCCTGTCAGACGCTGGCGTCGCGTCTCGACAGGCTAGCCAGTCGCCACTCCGCCCAGTTGGGCTGCTACCTGGTCGATGCCGACCAGTACCCCGCTTCGGCGCAGAAGTACGGCATTCGCGGCCTGCCGACTCTGGTGCTGTTCGTGGACGGCGATCTCGAGGCAACCCGGGTCGGGGCGCTGGATGACGATCAGTTGGACGCGTTCATCGATGCCGCCCTGTGACTGTGACAGGCACAGCCGGAGCGGGGCATGGCCTGCCATGAGGTACGGGGGACTTGCGTTTGTCGCCCGGCTTAACTACCATCCAGACGTTCGCCTGTTCCAAAAATGCTTTCCGGGCCGCCACGCGGTCAGATTCCAAGCCGTCAGTAAGCCCGCTGTTTCACTTCTACAGTGAATGTCAGGCGACAAGGAACAGCGCCTCCCTCGATTCCGATACGCTTCTGACCTCCCCATGGGAGTCGTCGTCCAACGGCTATCTTCGGCGAGAGGAAATCCCAGGGCCCTGAACGCACCGCGCGGCGCATCGTCACCGCCTCCTGTCCTATATCAGCTCACGCTGCCACGCTGACAAGAGCAATTTCTGACAAACCGATGAATCTTACCGAACTCAAGCAAAAATCCGTGCCGGAACTGCTGGAAATCGCCCAGGAAATGGGGATCGATAACCTGGCACGTTCCCGCAAGCAGGACATCATCTTCGCCATCCTCAAGAAACATGCCAAGAGTGGCGAAGACATCTACGGCGATGGCGTGCTGGAGATCCTCCAGGATGGCTTCGGCTTCCTGCGCAGCGCCGACAGTTCCTATCTTGCCGGCCCGGACGATATCTACGTATCGCCTTCCCAGATTCGCCGCTTCAACTTACGCAAGGGCGATTCGATCTCCGGCAAGATTCGTCCGCCCAAGGAAGGCGAACGCTACTTCGCGCTGTTGAAGGTCAACCAGATCAACTTCGACAAGCCCGAAAACGCCAAGCACAAGATCCTCTTCGAGAACCTCACCCCGCTGTTTCCTCAGGAACGCCTGGTCATGGAGCTGGGCAACGGCTCCACCGAGGATCTCACCGCCCGCGTCATCGATCTTACCGCCCCCATCGGCAAGGGCCAGCGTGGCCTGATCGTCTCGCCGCCCAAGGCCGGCAAGACGCTGATGCTGCAGAACATTGCCACCTCGATCACGCGCAACAATCCCGAGTGCCACTTGATCGTGCTGCTGATCGACGAGCGCCCGGAAGAAGTGACCGAGATGTCGCGCACCGTGCGCGGCGAGGTGGTGGCCTCGACCTTCGACGAGCCGCCGGCACGTCACGTGCAGGTTGCCGAGATGGTCATCGAGAAGGCCAAGCGCCTGGTCGAGCACAAGAAGGACGTGGTGATCCTGCTCGACTCGATCACTCGCCTGGCTCGTGCCTACAACACCGTGGTGCCGTCCTCCGGCAAGGTGCTCACCGGGGGCGTCGATGCCCATGCCCTGGAAAAGCCCAAGCGCTTCTTCGGCGCGGCGCGCAACATCGAGGAGGGCGGTAGCCTGACCATCCTCGCCACTGCGCTGGTCGACACCGGTTCCAAGATGGACGAGGTCATCTTCGAGGAGTTCAAGGGCACCGGTAACATGGAAGCTCATCTCGACCGCAAGCTGGCCGAGAAGCGTGTCTATCCGGCGCTCAACATCCGCCGCTCCGGGACCCGTCGCGAGGACCTCATTGCCTCCGAGGACGAAATGCAGCGCATGTGGATCCTGCGCAAGCTGCTCAATCCGATGGATGACGTGGCGGCGACGGAATTCCTGATCGATCGTCTGAAAGATACGAAGACCAATATTGAGTTTTTCGAGGCCATGAAGCGCCGCTAGAAAACATCGAATAACCTACTGCACTCCACATCTCGCACCCGGGCGGTGCGCGGAATCCTCACATACTCCGTGTATGCTCCGGTTCCTGTGCTCCGGCCGGACACGACCTGTGTTCGCTCGTAATGGTTCTCGATGCTTTCTTCTGCACGGAGCGTCGGAAGCGGCACTGCAAAGGGGCGGCATGATATGCTGCCCCTTCTGTCGTTGGGGAGAAGGGTTTAGCGCATGAAGTACAAGGACTTGCGTGAGTTCATTGCGGCGCTTGAGGAGTCCGGCGAACTCGTGAGGGTACGTGCCGAGGTGGACCCTTACCTGGAAATGACCGAGATCTGCGACCGGACGCTGCGGGCCGGTGGTCCGGCACTGCTGTTCGAGAACGTCAAGGGGCACAGCATGCCGGTGCTGGGTAACCTGTTCGGCACTCCCCGCCGCGTGGCGCTTGGCATGGGGCAGGACTCGGTGGAGGCCTTACGCGAGGTAGGCGAGCTCTTGGCCTTTCTCAAGGAGCCGGAGCCGCCCAAGGGGTTCCGCGATGCCATCGACAAGCTGCCGGTGTTCCGACAGGTGATGAGCATGGGCCCCAAGACGCTGCGCAAGGCGCCGGTGCAGGAGGTCGTACTCGAAGGCGATGCGGTCGATCTCGATCGCATTCCCATCCAGCACTGCTGGCCGGGCGACGTGGCACCGCTGGTGACCTGGGCGCTGGTGGTCACCAAGGGCCCGCACAAGACGCGCCAGAACCTGGGCATCTACCGGCAGCAGAAGCTTGGCAGGAATCGCCTGATCATGCGCTGGTTGTCGCACCGAGGCGGAGCGCTGGATTTCCAGGAGTGGCAGCAGGCCCACCCCGGTGAGCCTTTCCCGGTGGCCGTGGCGCTGGGTGCCGACCCGGCAACCATTCTCGGCGCAGTGACACCGGTGCCCGACACGCTCTCCGAGTACGCCTTCGCCGGGCTGCTGCGAGGCTCGCGCACAGAACTGGTCAAATGCGGGCATGCCGACCTCGAGGTGCCGGCGTCCAGCGAGATTGTACTGGAAGGCTTCATCTATCCCGACGATACTGCCCCGGAAGGCCCCTACGGCGACCACACCGGCTATTACAACGAGGTCGAGACCTTCCCGGTCTTTACCGTTGAGCGCATCACGCATCGCCGCGACCCCATCTACCATTCGACCTATACCGGTCGTCCCCCGGACGAGCCGGCGATCCTGGGCCTGGCACTCAACGAGGTCTTCGTGCCGATTCTGCGTAAGCAGTTTCCCGAGATCGTCGATTTCTACCTGCCGCCTGAGGGGTGTTCCTACCGCATGGCGGTGGTGACCATGAAGAAGCAGTATCCCGGGCATGCCAAGCGGGTGATGATGGGCGTATGGAGCTTCCTGCGTCAGTTCATGTATACCAAGTTCGTGATCGTGCTCGATGACGATGTCGACGCCCGTCAGTGGGAGGATGTGATCTGGGCCATCACCACGCGCATGGACCCGGCACGTGATACGGTAATGGTGGAAAATACCCCCATCGACTATCTCGACTTCGCATCACCGGTGGCGGGGTTGGGCTCGAAGATGGGCCTCGATGCCACCACCAAGTGGCCCGGCGAGACCGAGCGCGAATGGGGAACGCCCATCGTCATGGATAGCGGGATCAAGGCCCGTGTCGATGACCGCTGGGATGAGCTGGGTATTCCGCTGCCTGCGGTGCTGCATCGCTGATGCTCCCCCCTGACCAAGCCATTTGAGGAAAGCATGACGCCTAGGACCCTGACCTGCCAGGTGATCTCGGTAGAGGACCTGACGCCCGACGTCTTTCGCGTGCAGCTGGAAGGCCGCAGCGAGGCGGTTGCCCATGCTCCCGGTCAGTATCTCGAGCTGTTGCTCGACGATGAAACCTGGGTGCCGTTCTCCATTGCCAATGCCCATCGCGGCGATGGCACCATCGAATTGCATATCCAGCACTGGCCGGAGCGCTCCAATTCGCAGCGCCTGCGCGAAATGATCCAGCAGTCGCAGCGCCTGACCCTGCGCATGCCCAGTGGCGAGTGTGTACTGGACGAGACGAGTGGCCGACCGTTACTGATGGTGGCCGCCGGCACCGGCTTCGCCCAGATGAAAGCCCTGCTCGAGGCGGCCTTCGCGGCCAATCACGACCATCCGGTCTCGTTCTGGTGGGCGGTGCGCGAGCGGCGCGACTTCTATTTGGAAAGCCTCGCCCGCCAGTGGGCCGAAACGCACCCCAACTTCGCCTTCCATGCCGTCTCGGAAACTCCGCTGGGTGGCACGTTCGCCGGGCCTCGCATACACGTCCACCTGGGGCGTATCGACGAGGCGCTGGCCGCCACGCTCACGGATGTCTCCGGCTATGACGTCTACCTTTCTGGGTCGCCGGGCATGGTCTACGCCTGTATCGATACTTTAGCGCCGCTCGGGCTCGATGCGACCCGGGTACACTCTGACGTGTTTGCCTATGCACCACGTGACCCACTGATTCCAGAATCCGGCGATGCTAGAACACAGGGCGATAATGCCACGCCGGAGAACGGATCATGAGCGCCTCGCCAATTCTGATCACCGGCGGCGCCCAGCGTCTGGGGCGCCATTGTGCCGAGCGGCTGGTTGCCGACGGGCATGAGGTCATCGTCACCTACCGCCGCGAGCGTCCTGAAATCGATGCGCTTCGCCAGCAGGGGATTGGCACGCTGTCGGCGGATTTCTCCAGCGAAGCCGGCATTCTCGACTTCATCGACCGATTGAAGGCCCAGGTACGTTCGCTGCGTGCCATCGTACACAATGCCAGCGACTGGGCGCCGGATTCGAGCGGCGATGATGCTGGAAGCAACTTCGAGCGCTTGTTCCGGGTCCACATGCAGGCGCCTTACTTGATCAACCTGCACTGTCGTGAATTGCTGGATGCCTGCAGCGAGCCGCAGCGCGATATCGTGCACATGACCGACTACGTCGCCAGCAAAGGTTCGAAAAAGCACGCTGCCTACGCGGCCACCAAGGCGGGGCTGGACAATCTTACGCTGTCGTTCGCGGCCATGTACGCACCAGACATTCAGGTCAACGCCATCGCACCGGCGCTGATCATGCTAAACGAGGGCGATGACGAGGCCTACGCCGCCAAGGCTCGGGCCAAGTCGGCAATGGCCATGGTGCCCGGGCCGGGCGTGATCTACCAAAGCCTGCGCTACCTGCTCGACAACCGTTACGTGACCGGCATCACCCTGCCCGTGGATGGTGGGCGGCATCTGCGCTGACACTGCAGCCGTTGGCGGAACACGCTAGAATGCAGGCCAATCTGTCCCGACGACGACAACAAGGTGAGGAGACAACGACATGGCCGAGTACGACCCCAATTTCAAGGATACCAGCGGATTCATGTCCCTCTTTTTGGGGCTGGTCGTGGTGGTCGGCATGAGCTGCCTGCCGGCAACCATTATCTGGATCAAGTACTTCGGGCTGTAACGTTGACGCTGGCAGGGTTGTCAAACGGCAGCTTCCGTGTAGGATGAAAGAACGCTGCTTTGTGACAGGTCGCAGCCCATCGATATCGGAGACAACCATGAGCGCCATGCCTCTTACACACACGAGTGCTTTCCGGCAGTTGCCGGGTGCGGTACGTGCGTGTCGTTGGGCAGGTTATGGCTATTGGTACTGGTTTAGTCGCGGTGCGCCCGTTGGCCCGGCCGAGACGGCCTGAGCCAAGAGGCGCACCCTGACCAGCAGGGTTGCCTCCACTGAAACCCCCGGTCGGCAACCCCGACCGGGGGTTTTTCGTTGCACCGTACACATTTCATTGCTCGACAAGGAGCCAGACAAATGACCACCGCACCCATCGCCTTCACTGCCTATGGCAAGAACGATTACGGTTATGGTGCAGGGTATTGGCGATTTAGCGTCGCCCGGTCGGTCCAGTCTGCCGCCTCCGGCCGGGGCATCCTGGGTGGCACACGACAATCACGATGTCTTGATAACCAGTGACGCTCGCCGCTGCGAGCCAGCCAGGAAACGAACACCATGACTGCTACAGTGCCCCAGCTCGACCCCCAACGTGCTTCCGCACCGGCCCGCCAGGCCGGAAATTCCCTGCCAACACCCGCCGAATTGCGTCGGCAGCTCCCGCTCGATCAAGAGTTAATGCGTTCCATCGCCCAGCAGCGCGAGGCCATTCGGGCCATCCTCGATGGCGATGACGACCGCCTGCTGGTCGTGGTCGGCCCCTGTTCCGTCCATGATCCGCGCGCCACACTAGAGTATGCCGAACGTCTGGCAGCGCTGGCCCGGCGCGTCGAGGACCGCCTGTTGCTGGTGATGCGCGTCTACGTCGAGAAGCCGCGCACCACGGTCGGCTGGAAGGGGCTGGCCTACGATCCCCACCTGGATGGCAGCGACGATATGGCCCACGGTCTGGCCTTGTCGCGTCGTTTGATGCGCGATGTCGCAGCCTTGGGCTTGCCGGTCGCCACCGAACTACTCCAGCCTATGGCTGCGGCCTACTTCGATGACCTGCTTGCCTGGGCGGCAATCGGGGCGCGGACTACCGAGTCGCAGATTCATCGCGAGATGGCCAGCGGGCTCGAGGCAATTGTGGGATTCAAGAACGCCACCCACGGCGGGGTCGGGGTTGCCATCGACGCCATGCGTGCTGCCGCCCAAGGACACCGGCATTTCGGCATGGACCTGTACGGTCGGCCGGTCATGCACGAGACGCAGGGCAATGCACATACCCACCTCGTCCTGCGTGGCGGCCATGGCCGGCCCAACTACGATGCCGAAAGCGTCGCAGAAAGCCGTCGTCAGTTGGAAGAGGCAGGTCTGCGGCCCAATCTCATGGTCGATTGCAGTCATGCCAATTCCCGCAAGGATCATCGTCGCCAGAGCGAGGTGCTGCTCGATGTGCTGGCGCAGCGCTTGGCCGGAGAATCTGCGCTGATCGGCGTCATGATCGAGAGCCATCTCAACGAAGGCAAGCAGCCACTCGACAAGGCGGCGTTGCGCTACGGCGTCTCGGTGACCGATGCCTGCCTGGGCTGGGAAACTACGGAACACTTGCTCGATCTCGCCGCAGCCCGGCTACGCGATCAATGACCTGTTTGACCTGAAGGAGACTGTCCGGCATGCGTTTTCGCTTCGAAGCCCACGATCCCGAGCAGTATCGCCGCAAGGCGAAAACCATGACGGTGATCGTGGCCGGGCAGTTCATCATCTTTGGCCTGCTGTTCTCACAGTTGCTGACGTCGCAGTTCGGCTCCAGCCTGGGCATGAACGCACTGGGTGTACTGCTCGGGCTACTGGCGACCAGCGTCGTTGTCGCTGTGCTACGCGACCGGCCAGGGATGCGTGACCAACGCTACGCCTGGGAACTCAAGCGCCAGCTGTCCCGGGTCAGTGCTCACTTGCCGGCGTTGCGGCAGGCGGGACTCGAGCGCCACGATCCGCAGGCGCTCGACCTGCTGGCCTTTTACCACCAGGGCATGCAGCAACTTGCCGATCTCAACGGCCGCACGTTCGATGACGACAGCGAGCGGCTGGCCGAACGCTTACGGGTCCGCCAGGCACGCGAGGAATGCCGGCTACCGGTAGAGGTCGATAGCGTCGATCTCAGGGCGTTGGATACTTTCCGCAGTAATTGAGTTAAAGCCTGTCATGGTCATGACTTTAATCGTTAACCAACTTGTCATTTTGTAGGCTTAACGTCGTCCCCGTTCGATTGGCAATCACGACAGAATTTGAGAACTGCCATTCAATGAGGGGACCATGAGCAAGGAAATCGAAAATCACTATATCTTGAACCGCAGCGGTAACGAGCCGTTCTCTTATATTCTGGAAAAGCACGTCTCGCGCCGCGGTATCATGCAGGGTGGTCTGGGCGTCGCTGCGATGACGGTGCTGGGCGGTTTTGGCCTGACAGGTTGCAGCAATCTCGGCAGTGACGGCGAGGTCCCGAAGGGAGAGTTGCCTGAAAAGACGGCCCTGGCCCTTGCCTTCGAGTCGATTGCGGGCTCAATGACCGACGCTGTCGTCGTGCCGGAAGGGTACACCGCTCAGGTCCTGATACCCTGGGGGACGCCGCTGAACAGCATGGCGCCCAACTGGAGTGCTGACCGTCAGATGACGCCGCAAATTCAGGCCAATAGCGTCGGCATGCATCATGACGGTATGTACCATTTTCCGCTGAATGATGCCGATGCATCCAGCGATTTCCTGCTCTCCCTGAACAACGAATATATCGATCAGGGCGCACTTTGGGCACCGCAGGGCGGTGCGACTAATGCCAGCAGTGGCGTACGCCCTGCCGACGAAGTGCGCACGGAAATCAATGCGCATGGCGTGACGATTGTCCGTGTACAGAAGCAGTTAGACGGGACCTGGACGCACATTCCCAACTCTCCTTACAACCGTCGATTCACCTCGGCTACGCCGATGGAATTGAGTGGGCCGGTGGCGGGCAGTCAGTATGTTGTTACCGCTTATTCAACCGATGGCACGAAGACGCGCGGCACTAACAATAACTGTGCCAGTGGCTACACACCGTGGGGCACTTACCTGACGTGTGAAGAGAACTGGCCGGAAGTCTTCGTCAAGGATAACGGCCGTGAAGCTGACGATAATCGTCTGGACATACCGACAGGACGCGGACGTTATGGGTGGGAAACCGCTGCCGGCGACCCCAGTGAAGTGGGTGGTGAATTCGCACGTTTCAATGCCACGCCCAGAGGTGCTACTGCAGCCGACGACTACCGCAACGAACCGCGCACCTTTGGCTATATCGTAGAGATCGATCCCTATACCAACACACGTGCCGTCAAGCGCACAGCGTTGGGTCGTTTCCGCCACGAAGGGTGCTGGCCGGGCAAGCTGGTCGAGGGCGAGCCCGTGGTCTTCTATTCCGGTCACGACTCACGCAACGAATATATCTACAAGTTCGTCTCCGATGCTGTCTGGGATCCGGCCGACGCCAATCGGGCTGGCGGCAACTATGACCGTCTGGCCATTGGTGCCAAGTACATGGACCAAGGCACGCTCTACGTTGCCAAGTTCAATGCCGATGGCACTGGTGAGTGGCTGCCGCTGACCGCCGATGCCACGACGCAGGATGGACAGCGCCTCTCCAGCGCTCTGGGGTTGGCCGACGACGACCTGGCCGGGGTCATAATACACACCTGTGACGCCGCGGACCTGATGGGTGCCACGCCCATGGACCGCCCGGAATGGGGAACTGTCGATCCGGTTTCCGGTGAGGTCTACATGACCCTGACCAACAATACCGACCGTACCGCAGAGGGCACCGATCCGACCTATTCCAACGGCGGCAGCGATATCGACGGGCTGGGCGTGGGTTACGCTTCTGCACCGGTCAATGCGCCCAATCCGCGTGCCGACAACGAAGGCGGTCAGGTCATTCGATGGCGCGAGCCGTCACCGGAAGAGACGACATTCGAGTGGGAAGTGTTCGTCTTCGGAGCGGCGGCCACGGATTCCGACAACCTGTCCGGCCTGACCGAGCTCAACCAGTTCGCCAGCCCCGATGGTCTGTGGTACGACGATCGCGGCGATGGTCAGGGCATCCTGTGGATCGAAACCGATAATGGCTACGATGGTGTCGCCAGCTACACCAACGACCAGGTCCTGGCCGTGGTGCCGTCCTCGGTCAGCATGAATGAAGGCGATGCCGCCGTGATCGATGCCAGCGACCAGGCGCAGCTCAAGCGCTTCGCGGTGGGCCCGAACGGCTGCGAAGTGACGGGCATCTTCGCCACGCCGGACAAGACGGCGCTGTTCATCAACATCCAGCACCCGGGCAACTGGCCGGCCGATCCCGGGGCCATCATGCAGCCAGCCACTAACGCAGCCAGCGGCGATGTGCGTCCGCGTGCTTCGACGGTAGTGATCCAGAAGGCCGATGGCGGCCAGATCGGCGTCTAAGGCCAGGAGGCTGGCATCGGCCAGCCTCCTTTCCGTATTACAAGGACAAGTAAAACCCACGGCCTCCGCCGTGGGTTTTCGCATCATCAGGCGGCGTCAGGATTTCGCTGCATAGGCATAGAGCAGCGTTTCCTGGGCACTGATGGGCGCAGCCTCGCCGGACTCGTTGCGCTGGTAACTGCCATCCTCGCGCAAGATCCAGCTCTGGCAGTTGTCGACCAGATAGGTTTCCAGGTCCTTGCGCACGCGCTGGGCCAGCTTCTTGTCGAGAATGGGAAAGCAGGTCTCGACACGGTGGAACATGTTGCGTTCCATGAAGTCCGCGCTCGAGGCCCAGACTTCCGGTTTGCCGCCATTGGCGAAGTAGAATACCCGGGTATGTTCCAGGAAGCGGCCGATGATAGAGCGTACCCGGATGTTCTCGGATATCCCCGGTACGCCGGGGCGCAGGCAGCACATGCCGCGAATGATCAGGTCACACTGCACGCCGGCCCGCGAAGCGTTGTAGAGGGCGCGGATCAGCTTGGGTTCGGTCAGCGAGTTGCACTTGATGATCAGGTGGGCGCGCTTGCCTTTTTCGGCAAGTCGGGTTTCGCGCTGGATCATCTCGATGAGCTTGCCGTGGAGCACGAACGGGGCGTGCAAGAGGGTCTTGATATTGCGTGGCTTGCCCATGCCCGACAGCTGCTGGAAGACCATGTGCACATCCTCGCACAGCGTTTCGTTGGCCGTGAGCAGGCTGTAGTCGGTATACAGCTTGGCCGTCTTGGAATGGTAATTGCCGGTGCCCAGATGCACGTAATAGCGCAGTTCTCCGCTTTCGCGACGCACGATGTGCATCATCTTGGCATGGGTCTTGTAGGCCATGACACCATAGATAACGATGGCGCCGGCTTCCTGGAGACGCGATGCCAGCGCCAGGTTATCGGCCTCGTCGAAGCGTGCACGCAGCTCGATCACCACGGTGACTTCCTTGCCGTTGCGCGCCGCCTCGACCAGGGCGCTGACGATCGGTGATTCCGCCCCGGTACGGTAGAGGGTCTGCTTGATGGCCAGCACCGACGGGTCGCGGGCCGCCTCGCGCATCAGATCCTCGATGGGCGTGAACGACTGGAAGGGGTGATGGAGTAGCACATCGCCCTGGCGAATGATGTCGAACAGGCTGGAGTCGGGCTTGAGGTTCCTGGGCAG
Source organism: Modicisalibacter xianhensis (assembly GCF_900113605.1). Lineage (GTDB taxonomy): Bacteria > Pseudomonadota > Gammaproteobacteria > Pseudomonadales > Halomonadaceae > Modicisalibacter > Modicisalibacter xianhensis. The sequence goes on along the minus strand of NZ_FOPY01000013.1, from coordinate 23,477 downwards.
GCCGGGGGTGAACGGGCGATAGTACAGGTCAGGGCGTTCCACATCGTCGAGCATCGCCATCATGCGGGCCAGATTGACCGGACCATGAACGCGATAGAGATCCTGCGGCTCCAGTTCGAACTGCTTGAGCAGGAAGGCCGCCAGGTCATCGGGGCAATTCTCGGCGACTTCCAGGCGGACCCCGTCGCCATAACGGCGAGCCAGCAGCTCGCCACGCAGCGCCGAGGCCAGGTCGGACACCTCCTCGGGATCGACCGACAGGTCGGCGTTGCGGGTCAGGCGAAACTGATAGCAACCACGCACCTGCATGCCCGGAAACACTTCCTGGGCATGGGCATGCATCATCGACGACAGGAAGAGGTAATCCGTATAGCCTTCGCCGGCCAGTTCCTGAGGCAGGCGAATCAGACGTGGCAGCGAGCGTGGTGCAGGCAGAATCGCCAGGCCGCCTTCGCGACCGAAGGCGTCGGTCCCCTCGAGTTCGACGATGAAGTTGAGACTCTTGTTGACCAGTCGCGGGAAGGGATGCGAGGGATCGAGCCCGATGGGGCTGATCACCGGCATGATCTCCTCCTCGAAATAGTCGAGAACCCAGGCGCGCTGGGCCTGGGTCCACTGGTTGCGTCGGATGAAGCGGATGCGCTGTTCTTCCAGGGCCGGAATCAGCGACTCGTTGAGAATGCGGTACTGGCGGTCCACCTGATCGTGGGCGATGCGCGAGATCTCGGCTAGCACCTTGCGAGGCGTCAACCCGTCGGCACCGGTGTCCTCGCGCCCCAGCATCAATTGGTGCTTGAGACCGGCAACACGAATCTCGAAGAACTCATCGAGATTCGACGAAAAGATCAGCAGGAACATCAGCCGGTTGGCCAGCGGATGCGAAGTATCCAGCGCCTGCTCGAGCACGCGGATATTGAATTGCAAATGCGAGAGTTCGCGATTGAAATACAGCGTTGGGTCGTTGAGATCGGCTTCCGGCGAGGGCGTCGGTTTGGCATGAATGCCGGTGCGGGTCCGGTTGACCCGCAGCGGAGCATCATTGGCCGATTCGGTATTGAGCGACTCCTGACCGTCTTCCTGATTGCCTGACGGTTCCTGGGCACGCGACTCTTCCATCGCGAAGACTCCTGCGTCGATAGGAGAGTCGGGGCAGCTCTCCCGTTATTGGTTCAACAACTGTGCCGCGCGCTTGGCGAAGTAAGTCAGCACGCCATCGGCGCCGGCCCGCTTGAAGCACATCAATGATTCGAGAATCACGCTGTCGGCGTCCAGCCAGCCGTTTTCGAAAGCGGCCATGTGCATCGCGTACTCGCCACTGACCTGATAGGCGAAGGTCGGCACCTTGAGTTCCTGCTTGACGCGGCGAACCACGTCCAGATAAGGCATGCCGGGCTTGACCATGACCATGTCGGCGCCTTCGGCAAGGTCGAGAGCAACCTCATGGACGGCCTCGTCGCTATTGCCTGGATCCATCTGGTAGGTGCACTTGTCGGCCTTACCGAGATTGCCTGCCGAGCCCACTGCATCGCGGAATGGCCCGTAGTAGCGTGACGCATACTTGGCCGAGTAGGCCATGATGCGTGCGTTGTGCAGGTTTTCCTGTTCGAGTACCGAGCGGATCGCACCGATCCGGCCATCCATCATGTCCGACGGGGCGACCACGTCAGCCCCGGCCTCGGCATGCGATAACGCCTGCTTGAGCAGGGTCTCGACGGTACGGTCGTTCATCACGTAGCCCTGCTCGTCGAGGATGCCGTCCTGGCCATGGCTGGTATATGGGTCGAGAGCCACATCGGTAATCAGACCCAATTCGGGGCAGGCGTCCTTGAGCGCGCGCACCGTGCGCTGGACAAGACCGCTGGCGTTGTAGGCCTCCTCGGCCAGTTCGCTTTTCTGGCTGGCCTCGATCACCGGAAACAAGGCGAGGGCGGGAATGCCCAGCGACGACGCTTCGCGCGCTTCCTCGATCAGCAGGTCGATCGACAGGCGCTCGACACCGGGCATCGAGGCCACGGCCTCGCGGCGGTTGTCACCGTCGAGGACAAAGACCGGCAGAATCAGGTCGTCGGGCGTCAGCGTGGACTCGCGCATCAGGCGGCGCGAAAAATCGTCCTTGCGCATACGGCGCATGCGGGTCGCGGGATACTGACGTGAAGTGAGTTGACTCAAAACGCATTCTCCAGTCGTTGGGGCGCGACCGCCGTGGCATCGAGTGTGCGCCAGATCGATGACAATACGATGACAACGGCGGCAAAAGGGCTGCCAGTATAGCAACGGTGCGGCACAGGATGCTTTCGGCGCCTTGTCGCACCTTAGGCGACATTCTAGATTGTAATTTCGCCGTGCACTCCGGCATGGTGGCTTTCCGATAGTGAAACGGCAAGATGCCGACAACGACAAGGAGAACGGCATGAGCAAACGGGTTGCGGTGATACTTTCGGGTTGCGGGGTGCATGATGGCTCGGAACCCCATGAAACGACCCTGACGCTGCTGCGCCTGGATCAACTGGGTATCGGCTATCGCTGTTTTGCGCCCGATATCGAGCAGCGCCAGAGCATCAATCACCTGACCGACGAGCCGATGCCCGAGGAGGCGCGCAATGTGCTGGTCGAATCGGCCCGACTGGTACGTGGTGAGGTCGCTTCGCTGGAGACGCTCGATCCCGGCGAATACGACGGTCTCGTGCTGCCCGGCGGGTTTGGCGTGGCCCGCAACCTGTCGGATTTCGCCGAGGCTGGGTCCGACATGAGCGTTTTGCCACTGCTGCGCGACAAGGTCATGCCATTCTTCGAGTCCGGCAAGCCTATTGGCCTGATGTGCATCGCTCCGGTTCTGGTTCCCCGGCTACTGGGGCAGGCCATTCCGATCACGGTGGGACAGGACGCGGGTGCCGCTGGCGCAATCAGCAGCATGGGGGGGCTGCACAAGAGCTGCAGTGTCGAAGACGTGGTCATCGACCGCGAACACCGCGTGATCACCACGCCGGCCTTCATGCTGACCGATCGGATCAGCGAAGCGGCCAAGGGCATCTTCAAGCTGGTCGACAAGCTCGTCGACATGATGGATTGAGTAAAAGACATCCTTGCCAAGCAACGAGCCCGCCAATCGGCGGGCTCGTTGTGTCAGGCATCCTGGACGTCGTCCTGCTCGCGCTTGCGCTGGCGGCGTCGCACCAGGCGTCCGAACACGATGCCAATCTCATAGAGTAGCCACATGGGGATGGCCAGCAGGCTCTGTGAAATCACGTCCGGCGGCGTCATTAGCATGCCGATGACGAAGCAGCCCAGAATCACGTAGGGGCGCTTCTTCGACAGGCTCTCCACGGTCGTTGCGCCGGTCCAGATCATCAGGAACGTGGCGATCGGGATCTCGAAGGCGATACCGAAGGCGAAGAACAGCTTGAGAACGAAGTTGAGATACTGGTTGATATCCGTCATCACTGCGACATTCTCCGGGCCGGTATGCACGAAGAAGTCGAACAGCAAGGGGAACACCACGTAATAGGCGAAAGCCGCCCCGCCGTAGAACAGCCCCACGCTCGAAACTAGTAGCGGTATCGCCAGTATCTTCTCGTTCTCGTATAGGCCGGGCGCAATGAAGGCCCACATCTGGTGCAGCACGAAGGGAATGGCCACGAAGACGGCCACCACCAGTGTCAGCTTGAAGGGTGCCAGGAACGGTGAAGCCACTTCGGTGGCGATCATCTGAGAGCCTTCCGGCAAGAGCGCCATCAGCGGGTCGGCAACGAAAGCATAGATATCGTTCGAGAACGCGTAGAGCGCCAGGAAGATGACCACGATGGCGATCACGGCACGCATCAGGCGCGAGCGCAGCTCGATGAGGTGCTCGATCAGCGGGGCCTGGGCGTGTTCCTGTTCCGGCGGCTTGTTACGCGGGGAGGGGGCTGCACTCATCGCGACGGGTAATCCTTGTCATCGGCCGTGGAGGATGACGGCGTGGGAGGCGCGACCGGTTCGTGCTCGGCCGGCTCGGCATGGGCGATGCCGGTGCGTGCCTCGGCGTGCTGGATCTGAGCGTCGCCGCCGCTGGCGACGGTGCCGTCAGGCGAGGCTTCGGGCCTGGTCTTCTTCGCCTCGGGCGTGTCGGCGTAGCTCTCGACTTCGCGCCGCGCCTTGTCGAGACCCTCGTTGAGCTTCTTCTCCTGCTCGCTGAGTTTCTGGCGCAGATCCTCGGCTTCCAGCTGCGCATTGATCTCGCGCTGCATGTTGGCCACCGTGCGCTTGGTCTTGCCGATCCACAAGCCCACGGTACGAGCGGCCTTGGGCAGCCGCTCGGGACCGAGCACCAGCAGGCCCACCACACCAATGATCAGCAGTTCAAGAAAGCCGATATCGAACATGGCGGGTTATTTCCGCTCTTCCTTGTCTTCGACGCGCTGCTCGGGCCTGACATCGTAGGTCTCGCCCTTGGCGTCGGTGTCGTGCTGCACCTGGCGCTGCGTCGTGTCGTCCTTGTCCGTGTTGGTGTCGTCGTCGTTCATGGCCTTCTTGAAGCCCTTGACTGCACCACCCAGGTCACCGCCCACATTGCGCAGTTTCTTGGTGCCGAAAATCAGGATGATGATGCCGAGTACGATCAGCAGTTGCCAGATACTGATACCACCTAACATATGTCGTTCTCCCGTCGGGCCGGAACCCAATTATTTCGTTGTGCGGGCGGCCTTCTCGTCCAGCCCGGATATGCCGAAACGGCGTGCCAGTTCATCGAGCACATCCTGCGAGTCTATGCCCAGATGCGACAGCATCACCAGACTATGAAACCACAGGTCAGCAGTTTCGGCGACCACTGCCTGGCGCTCGCGCTCAACGCCGCTTTCGGCGTCCTTGGCGGCAAGGATGGTCTCGGTCGCTTCCTCGCCGACCTTTTCCAGAATCTTGTTGAGTCCCTTGGAGTGCAACGACGCCACATAGGAGGATTCCGGGTCGGCATGACGGCGCTGGTCGAGAACCTCGGCGAGCTGGTGAAGAATATCGCTCATCGATGACAATCCTGAGTCAGTGTAGAAGAAAGCAAGTGACGTCAATAGGTTAGTTTCAGCCTAACGCCACGCGAGCAGAACAAGGCCCAGGGCCGCGGCGGCCAGCACCGGCCAGGGCTGCTCCTGGGCCCACGCCGCCAGAGGCTGCCATGCCAGCGCCAGGGCCAGGATCAGCAGCCCGAGACGCAGGCGACGGCCACTGCGCCCCGCCCTGGCCAGTTGCTGGTCGAGCCGGGTCATTGCCTCGGCCTGCTGGCGGCGCTGGCGCAGGTCGCTATCCGCGCGGGACAGGGCCTGGTGCGCCAGGGCCGGTAGCTCGGGCAACTGCTGGCTGAGTTCGGGGGCCTGCTTCTGCAGCGAAGCCCAGAAGCCACGCGGGCCGGCGCGATCCTTCATCCAACGTTCGAGGTAAGGGCGGGCGGTGGTCCACAGGTCCAGGTCGGGATAAAGCTGGCGACCCAGGCCCTCGATGTTGAGCAGGGTCTTCTGCAGCAGCACCAACTGCGGCTGGACTTCCATATGAAAGCGCCGCGCGGTCTGGAACAGTCCGAGCAGTACCTGGCCAAAGGAAATCTCCTTGAGCGGGCGCTCGAGGATCGGCTCGCAGACGGCGCGGATTGCCGCGGCGAACTCGTTGGCCCGAGTGCCTTCGCCGACCCAACCCGACTCGATGTGCAGCAGCGCGACTTCGTAATAGTCCTGATGGAAGAAGGCCAGAAGATTGCGTGCCAGGTAATCCTGATCCTCGCGGGTCAGGCTGCCGACGATGCCACAGTCGATGGCGATGTACTGCGGGTCGTCGGGATTCTCGCGCGACACGAAGATGTTGCCCGGGTGCATGTCGGCATGGAAGAAATTGTCGCGGAATACCTGGGTGAAGAAAATTTCCACGCCGCGCTCGGCCAGCTTGCGCAGGTCGGTGCCTTGCTCGGCGAGTTGCTCCATGTCGGCCACCGGGACGCCGCAGATACGCTCCTGGACCATAACCCGCTGGCGGGTCAGCGGCCAGTGTATCGCGGGAACGTAAAGCAGGGGCGAGTGCTTGAAGTTACGCTTGAGCTGCGAGGTGTTGGCAGCCTCCTTGCGCAGGTCAAGCTCATCGAACAGCGTCGCTTCATAGTCTGCTACCACCTCCACCGGACGCAGGCGGCGTGCCTCGGGCACGCGCTTGAGCAGGTGAGCGAAAGCGTACATCAGGCTGATGTCCTGGCGCATGACATGCTCGATGCGCGGGCGAATGACCTTGACCACCACCGCCTCGCCAGTATGCAGGCGTGCGGCGTGCACCTGGGCGATGGAGGCCGAGGCCATCGGCGCGGTGTCGAACTCGGCGAAGCACTCGTCGATGGTGCGTTCGAGTTCGTCCTCGATCAAGGCGCGTGCCTGATCGCCGGGAAACGGCGGTACCTGATCCTGAAGGCGCTTGAGCTCGTCGGCGATATCCGGGGGTAGCAGGTCTCGGCGTGTCGACAGCATCTGGCCGAACTTGATGAACACCGGCCCCAGTGACTCCAGGGCCAGGCGCAGTCGCTGGCCGCGCGAATGGCCCCGGGTGGGGAGTAGGCGCAGCGGCGACAGCCGGAACGCCAGGCGCAACAGGGCAGGCAAGCGCTCGAACGGGATCAGGGTATCCAGCCGATAGCGGGTCACCACCCACAGAATGCGCAGCAGACGCAGGCTCACTCGCTGGCCTCCTGGCGAGGAGCTAGCTTGCGCTGCAGGCGGGTCAGGCGCGCCTCGAGCCGGTCGGTGGCAACCTCGAGTTCGGTCAGGTGATCGCGCAGGGTTTCGCGCTGGGCATGGCCCGGCAGCAGGCGTGCCTCCTCGAAGATGTACTCGGCGAGATCGGCCCGCAGCTCGCGCTGGCTGCGCATGCCGAAGCGGCTGAAGCGGCGCAGGCCCTCTGCCAGGCTATGGGCAGGCATGTCGCCGAACCATTCGGCCAGCGCGCCCTCCCAGTCGAGGTCGAGATCCATGAGCAGGGCGCGGGCGTCCTCGAGCAGGTGCGTCTGACCACGAATGGACAGGCGGCCATTGAACATCAGGTGCTCGAGCGACTCCCCGGCCAGCAAGTTACCCAATGCCTCGCTGTCGACCTCGACGATGGCGTTGGCGTCACCTTCCTCGGCATGCGGGTGGCGCATCAGACCTAGGCCATGCTCGTGGAACGCGACCAGCAGATCCACTCGCGGCCGCTCCAGGCGCAGCAGCAGCCGCTTGCCGGCCAGCCGGCGCAGGCGAGTCGGGGCAGCCGGGTCGCGCAAGAGCATGGCGTTGAGACATTTTTCGGCACAGGCCAACAACAGTGTCGGTGTCAACGACATGAAATCCTCACAGCTTGATGCCGCGATGCAGGGCGACGATGCCCCCCGTCAGGTTGGTGTACTCCACCCGTTCCAGCCCGGCATTTTCCATCATTGCCTTGAGCGTTTCCTGGTCGGGGTGCATGCGGATCGATTCTGCCAGATAGCGGTAGCTGTCGGCATCGTTGGCCACCAGCTTGCCCATGCGTGGCAGCACATTGAAGGAGTAGTTGTCGTAGACCGTCGACAGGACCGGATTGACGGGCTTGGAGAATTCCAGCACCAACAGGCGGCCGCCCGGCTTGAGTACGCGTGCCATCGATGCCAGCGCAGCGTCCTTGTCGGTCACGTTGCGCAGGCCGAAGGCAATGGTGATGCAATCGAAGGTGTTGTCGGGGAACGGCAGGCGTTCGGCATTGGCCTGGACGTACTCGACATTGTCGCCCACCCCGTTGTCGAGCAGCTTGTCGCGGCCGACCTGAAGCATCGACTGGTTGATGTCGGCCAGGACCACGCGACCGGTCGGGCCGACCAGGCGCGAGAACTTCAGCGTGAGGTCACCGGTGCCGCCGGCGATGTCGAGCACGCTATGGCCGCGTCGCACCCCCGCACGTTCCAGGGTCAGGCGTTTCCAGAGGCGATGAATGCCCAGCGACATCAGGTCGTTCATGATGTCATAGCGGGCCGCCACCGAGTGAAAGACATCAGCCACTCTGGCGGCCTTCTCTTCGACCGGTACCTCCTGATAGCCGAAGTGAGTCGTACGCTTTTCCATGTTGGTCGTCGATCCTTGTCGGGCCCGGGCGGGATAAAAGAACTGGGCGACATTGTAGCGTCGCCCAGTAGCGTTTGTCTTTTTCGTCTCGGCGGCGTCAGCGGTTTTGACGCACCCGTGTGAATACCGCCGCTACACCTGCTTGACGGGAATGCCCAGCGGCTCGCGCGAGGCGCCGGCCTGTTCCAGGCGCTGCAGGTAATGTTCCCAGTAGGCATCGTGGTGCGTCGCCAGGTCGTAAAGGTACTCCCAACTGTACAGGCCCGTATCGTGGCCGTCGTCGAAATGCAGCTTGAGCGCGTAGCGACCGGTCTGGCTGATGTTCTGCAGGCCGACGTATTTCTGCCCGGTCTGCAGCACTTCGGTGTCGGGCCCGTGGCCTCGCACCTCGGCCGAGGGCGAATAGACACGCAGATACTCGGCACTCAGCCGGTAGGTCTCACCGTTGGCGTAACCCAGCTCGAGTTCGCGGGCCTGCTTGTGGTAGTGCACACGGGTGGGAATCGGGGCGCTCATGACTGTCTCCTGGCTGCGCACATGGGGCGATGCGCACCGGTGGCCCGGTACGCATCGAGCATGGCTTAAAGGATATACCGCGAAAGGTCCTCGTCCATCGCCAGTTCGCCGAGCTGCGAGTTGACGTACTCGGCATCGACGACCAGCGGCCCCTGCATATCGCCGCCTTGGAATGAGGCTTCCTCGAGCAGGCGCTCCATGACCGTATGCAGGCGGCGGGCGCCGATGTTCTCGGTACCTTCGTTGACCTGCCAGGCGATCTCGGCGATGCGTGCGATGCCATCGTCGGTGAACTGGATTTCCAGGCCCTCGGTAGCCATCACCGCCTGGTACTGCTTGGTCAGCGCGGCGGACGGCTCGGTGAGGATGCGCTTGAAATCGTCCGGCGACAGTGCCTCGAGCTCGACACGGATCGGCAGGCGGCCCTGCAACTCGGGAATCAGGTCGGACGGCTTGGAAAGGTGGAAAGCCCCGGAGGCGATAAACAGGATGTGATCAGTCTTGATCATGCCGTGCTTGGTCGACACGGTCGAGCCTTCGATCAGCGGCAGCAGGTCGCGCTGCACGCCTTCGCGGGAGACATCGGTGCCGCTGGTCTCGCCACGCTTGGCGACCTTGTCGATCTCGTCGAGGAACACGATGCCGTTCTGCTCCACGGCCTCGACGGCACGCCGCTTGATCTCCTCGTCGTTGACCAGCTTGGCGGCTTCCTCGTCACGCAGCAACTGCCAGGCATCCTTGACCGCCACGCGCTTGGTCTCGGTCTTCTGCTTGCCCATGTTGGAGAACAGGCTCTGCAACTGGCTGGTCATCTCCTCCATGCCCGGCGGGGTCATGATATCGATGCCGGCGGCCTGCGGGGTCACCTCGATATCGATTTCCTTGTCGTCGAGCTGCCCTTCGCGCAGTTTCTTGCGGAACATCTGGCGGGTCGAGGAATCATCGCGGGCATGGTCGTACTCGCTGCCACGCGGGCGGGGCAGCAGCGCGTCGAGAATGCGGTCCTCGGCGGCATCGTCGGCACGGTGACGCACCTCTTCCTTGGCCTGCTCGCGAACCATCTTGATCGCCATCTCGACCAGGTCGCGAACGATCGACTCGACGTCACGGCCAACGTAGCCGACCTCGGTGAACTTGGTGGCCTCGATCTTGATGAACGGCGCGCGGGCCAGCTTGGCCAGGCGACGTGCGATCTCGGTCTTGCCCACCCCGGTCGGGCCAATCATCAGGATGTTCTTGGGCGTGACTTCCTGGCGCATGGTCTCGTCGAGCTGCATGCGGCGCCAGCGGTTGCGCAGGGCAATGGCGACGGCGCGCTTGGCATCGTGCTGGCCGATGATGTACTGGTCCAGCGCATGGACGATTTCACGGGGCGTCATCTGGGATTGGGACATGGCTCCGGACTCTTTGCTCACAGCTCTTCGAGCGTGATGTGATGATTGGTGTAGACGCAGATATCGGCGGCGATGTTCAACGATTTCTCGGTGATGTCGCGAGCGCCCAGGTCGGTATTCTCGAGCAGGGCCAGTGCGGCCGACTTGGCGTAATTGCCACCGGACCCGATGGCGATGATGCCGCGCTCCGGTTCGAGCACGTCGCCGTTACCAGTGATGATCAGCGAGGCGTTCTTGTCGGCGACAGCCAGCATGGCCTCGAGGCGACGCAGGGCGCGATCGGTACGCCAGTCCTTGGCCAGCTCGACGGCGGCCTTGACCAGATGACCCTGGTATTTTTCCAGCTGGGATTCGAAACGCTCGAACAGGGTGAAGGCATCGGCAGTACCGCCAGCGAAACCGGCCAGGACATGACCGCGATACAGGCGGCGGACCTTGCTGGCATTGCCTTTCATTACCGTATCACCCAGTGATACCTGGCCGTCACCGGCGAGTGCGACCTGTTCACCGCGACGCACGGATACGATCGTCGTCATGTGAATAAACTCCCTGGGGGCAGGCGGGGCCCACCCGATGAATGGGGGCGCGTACCGTCGCGGCACGTGCCCGATCCGAAATCATTGACAGGAAGTGTGGGCGCAACGCCCGGAAATCAAGCGTGCAGCGTGTGCTTAGTTCTGCAACTTGATGCGCAGGGGCTCGATGCCCTGGGTCATCATCAGGTCCTGGGCGCGGTTGAGTTCGCGCGTATCCTGATAGGGGCCGACCTGAACCCGGTGCCAGGTCTGGTTGCCCTGGGCCTTGACCTCGGTGATCTTGGCCAGCAGGCCGAAATCCTGCAGGCGTCCGGCGAGCCGCTTGGCATCGGCCGCCTCCTTGAACGAGGCGGCCTGCAGCATGTAGCTCGCCTGGCTTTCGGAGGGCGCCGGCGCGGCCGGCTTCTTGGTCGCCGTGCTGGCCGGGGCGCTGGCCTCGACGACATCGGCGACCGCCGTGGTGGCCGGTGTACTCTGCACGTCTTCCACCTTGGGCGCGATGACCTCGGATTCCGGCAGCAGCGTATAGAACTCGAAGGTGGGCATGCGCGGCTCTTGGGGGGCCGATGCCTGCTGTGGCTTGCCTCCGCTCGATTCCGCCGCCTGCTGCGCGCTGGGCGGCTTGGGCACCACGGTGGCCAGCGGCGGTGCCGTTTCCTGCAGGTACTGCGACAGTGCAAAGCCGGCCATCAGGCCGGCCAGCCCCCACAGCCAGCCCGGTACGCTGCGGCGCTCCTTCTGGCGTGGGGCGCGACGGGCCGTGGCGCCCTTGGGCGGGGCGCGACGAGCGGAACCTTGCGAGGCGCTGCGGCGGGCCATGGCTTACATCTCCTCGGGTGCGCTGACGCCCAGCAGGTCCAGGCCATTGCGAATCACCTGGCGGGTGGCCAGGCCCAGGGCCAGACGCGCATTGCGCAGGGCAGCGTCCTCGACCATCACCTTGACCGCGTTGTAGCAGGTGTGGAAATCCGCGGCGAGGTCCTGCAGGTATTGGGCGATCTGTTGCGGTTCACGACTGAGTGCGGCGTGCTCGACCACCTCGGGAAAGCGCGCCAGACGGTTCATCAGTGCCTTTTCCTGGTCGGCCTCGAGGCTGGCCAGGTTGGCGAAGCCGAGCTCGCGGTCGAAGGGCAGGCCGTCGGCCTCGGCCTTGCGCATCACGCTGCACAGGCGGGCGTGGGCATACTGCACGTAATAGACCGGGTTGTCGTTGGACTGCGAACGCGCCAGGTCGATATCGAAGGTCAACTGCGAGTCGGCGCGCCGGGCCGCCAGGAAATAGCGGGTGGCGTCGCGGCCGACCTCGTCGATCAGGTCGCGCAGGGTCACGTAGCTGCCGGCACGCTTGGAGAGCTTCACTTCCACGCCGGAACGGGTCACCAGCACCATCTGGTGCAGCACGTAATCCGGCCAGCCCTGGGGGATCTCGGCCTCGAGGGCCTGCAGGCCGGCACGTACGCGAGTCACCGTGGAGTGGTGATCGGCACCCTGCTCGTTGATGACCTGCTTGAAGCCGCGCTGCCACTTGTCGAGGTGATAGGCGACGTCGGGCAGGAAATAGGTATAGCCGCCGTCGGTCTTGCGCATCACCCGGTCCTTGTCGTCGCCGAAGTCGGTGGTGCGCAACCACAGGGCGCCGTCCTGCTCGTAGGTGTGGCCGTTGTCGATCAGGCGCTGCACGGCCTCCTCGACCTTGCCGTCGCGGTACAGCGAGGACTCCAGGAAGTAGACATCGAACTCGACGCCGAACGCCTTGAGGTCGAGATCCTGTTCGCGGCGCAGGTAGGCCACGGCAAACCGCCGAATGGCCTCGAGGTCCTCGGGATCGGCGGCGCCGGTGACGTGCTGGTCGTCGGCATCCACGGTGTTGCCGGTCATGTAGCTGTCGGCGACATCGGCGATGTAGTCGCCACGGTAACCGTCGGCGGGCCAGCTCGGGTCCTCGGGCGTCAGTCCCTTGGCGCGGGCCTGGACCGACAGCGCCAGGTTGCTGATCTGGGCGCCGGCATCGTTGTAGTAAAACTCGCGGGTCACGTCATAACCGGTGGCCTCGAGCAGGCGGCACAGGCAGTCGCCGATCGCCGCGCCACGGCCATGGCCGACGTGCAGCGGCCCGGTGGGATTGGCGGAGACGAATTCCACTTGCACCTTCTCGCCAGCGCCTTTCAGGCTGCGGCCGAAGGTATCGCCGTTGTCGAGAATGGTCGGCACGATCTGCGCCACGGCATCGGTGGCGGCGAAGAAATTGAGAAAGCCGGGGCCAGCAATTTCCACCTTGCGCACAGCATCGGTGGACGGCAGGGCCTCGATCAGCGCCTCGGCCACATCGCGGGGCTTCTTGCCGGCAGGCTTGGCGAGCATCAGTGCCAGGTTGCTGGCGTAGTCGCCGTGGGCCTTGTCCTTGGTCGGATCGACCTTGAAGGCGGGAGAAACGTCGTCGGGCACGAGGCCTTGCTGCTTGAGCGAGGCCAGCGCCTCATCGAGCAGTGCGGAGATGGTGTCTTTCATGGATATGCGTGCTTGTCCTGTGGCCCTGGCGGCGCGCGAGCGAGTGGCAGTCGAGGCTCTCGCGGCGGTGCAGCGGCGTCAATACGTCGCTCATCTTTCGAGCATGGCCGCACATTATCGGCAATTGCGGCTCGGCTTTAAACCTCTGTCGATGTCGCGTCAACTCAACGTCTGGGGATCGATATCGAGATTCCAGCGTGCGCGCCGCGCCAGTGGCGACTGTTCCATCCAGGCGGTCAGCCAGGCGCTGGCCTCGTGCAGCGAACTGCGCCTGGCCGCCGACAGCATCACCTGCACGTGATAGCGCCCCTGGCGACGCTCCATGGGCGCCGGCACCGGTCCCAGGCAGTCCACCGCCAGTTCGCGGGCCTGCAGCCACTGGCGCAAGGCGCCGGCCGCTTCGCCGGCCAATGTCAGGCCGTCAGCTTCGCGCGGGCTTTCCAGACGCAGCAGGGCCATGTGGCGGTAGGGTGGCAGGCCGGCGATGCGCCGCTCTTCGAGCAGGTTTTCGGCCAAGGCGTCATAGCCGCTCTCGGCGAGCAGGCGCAGGTGCGGGTCGTCGGGGTGCAGGGTCTGAACCAGCACCCGGCCGGGGCGTTCAGCGCGACCGGCTCGGCCGGCAACCTGAATCAATAGCTGGGCACTGTGCTCCAGGGCACGAAAATCGCTGGCATACAGTCCGGCATCGGCATTGACCACCACTACCAGCGTAACGTGAGGCAGGTGGTGTCCCTTGGCGAGCATCTGGGTGCCGACCAGCAGGCAGGGCTCACCACGGCGTATCTCGTTCAGCGTGGTTTCGAAGGCGTCCTTGCGCCGGGTACTGTCGCGGTCGATGCGGTGCACGCAGACATCGGGAAACAGCTCGCCAAGGCTCTCCTCGCTGCGCTCGGTACCGGTGCCCAGCGGGCGCAGGTCGGCGCTGCCGCAGTCGGGGCAGGCATCGGGAATGCTGCGCTGGCGCTCGCAGTGGTGACAGGTTAGCTGCGGCGGCTGGCGGTGCAGGGTCAGGCGGGAATCGCACCAGTCGCACTCCGCCAGCCAGCCACAGTTGTGGCAAGCGAGGGTGGGCGCGAAACCGCGCCGGTTGATGAAGACCAGTACCTGGCCACCGGCGCCTAGCGCCCCTTTGATGGCATCGATCGCTGGCGGGATCAGCCCGCCCTGGCGTGAGCGACCGCGTAGATCGATCAGCTCCAGGCGGGCCGGGGCGTGTGAACTGGCGCGCCGCGTCAGGCGCAGGTGACGGTAATTGCCGGCGCGCGCCTGGACCAGGCTTTCCAGCGATGGCGTGGCGCTGCCCAGCACAATGGGAATGCGGTGCTTGTGGGCGCGGGCGATGGCCAGGTCGCGGGCGTGATAGCGCAGGCCATCCTGCTGCTTGTACGAGCCGTCGTGCTCCTCGTCGACGATGATCGCCCCGGGCCGGGCCAGTGGCGTGAAGATCGCCGAGCGCGTGCCGATGACGATAGGTGATCGGCCGGCACGGGCGGCTTCCCAGGCATCCAGCCGCTCGGCATCGGTCAGCCCCGAGTGCAGCGCCACCACCGGCACCCGGAAGCGTCGGCGAAAGCGCGCCAGGGTCTGCGGTGTCAGACCGATCTCGGGTACCAGCACCAGTGCCTGGCGTCCCTGGGCGACGATGGCTTCGATCAGTTGCAGGTAGACCTCGGTCTTGCCACTGCCGGTTACCCCCTGCAACAGGCAGGGATGGTAGCGATCGAGCCCCTGATGCAGTTCGCTCAGCGCCGTGGCCTGTTCGCGGTTCAGCGTCAGTGCCGGCTCGGCGAGCAGGGCGCTGCCGGGAGTGGATGGCGCCGCGGTCAACGGCTCCTCGCGGCACTCGGCCAGGCCTTTTTCGGCCAATGCCCTGAGCTGGGCGCGGGTAAAGCCTTGGGCACTGATCACCGAGCCCACCACGCCGCGTGGATGCTGGCGCAATAGTTCGAGCAGTTCGGCCTGACGCCGGGCCCGGCCGAGACTGGCGGCATCCGCAGCCTGGCCGGTGGCGGTCAGTTGCCAGCGTTCCCGGGTACGGGCCTCCAGTGGCCGGCCCTGGCGCAGCAGCACCGGCAGCGCTTGATGGAGGGCGTCGCCAAGGGCGTGCTGGTAATAACGCGCCGTGAAGCGGCACAGCCACAGCCAGTCCGCCGGCAACGGCTGGCTATCCAGGCAGGCACTGACCGGCTTCAGCGAGGCAAGGCCGAAATCGCTGGTGTCACGGCACTCGACGATGATGCCCACCACCTCGCGGCGCCCGAACGGCACCCGCACGCGCATGCCCGGCTGCCAGCCGGCAGAGGGACCCGGTTGGCAGGGGCGGTAGTCGAACAGCTTGCGCAGTGGGGTGGGGACGGCAACGCCCAGCACCTTGGGTGCGGGCGGTGTGGCAGGCGATGAAGGCAATTGGACTCCCGTGGCGGCTCTGCTATAATGCCCGGCCTTCCTGAACGACGCTGCACGTTCGCGCCGTGGGAGGACACCGGTTCACTCAACCCGTGTGCGGTGCCTGGCCTCATCATCGCTTTCAGGATCAGGTGGCGGCACACAGCTTCATGAGGCATCAAGATGAAACAAGGTATCCATCCGGAATACAAGAAGGTCACGGCGACCTGTTCCTGTGGCGCTGTTCACAACATCGGCAGCACCGCTGGCGAAGACATGTCACTGGACGTTTGCTCCAACTGCCACCCGTTTTACACCGGCAAGCAGAAGCAGGCGACCACCGGCGGCCGTGTCGAGCGTTTCAACAAGCGTTTCGGTGCCGCTATCAAGCGTGGCTAATCTCGCTTGACGCCAAGAACCCGCCCAAGTGGCGGGTTTTTTATTGCCCGAAATCTGCCGGCAATAAGCTGGTGCTTATGCTGGAAATGGTAGGCATAAGTTGCAACGAATATCTGGAAACGTTTTCAAACGAGCGGCTAAAAGTCAGCAAAGACAGGAACTTGGCTCAAGTTGTTCGGCTGTGCTTTTTTCTATATTCTTGCTGGACATCTCAACGATCATACCGGATTAGACGCATGACAGACGCGAAGAAGCAAGCGGCGCTGGATTATCATTCCCAGCCGATTCCCGGCAAATTGTCCGTTGAAATCACCAAGCCGACATCGTCCGCCAAACACTTGGCCCTGGCCTACAGCCCCGGGGTGGCCGAGCCGGTTCGCGAAATCGCCAAGGACCCGGAAAACGCTTACCTCTACACCGGCAAGGGCAACCTGGTCGCGGTCATTTCCGATGGCAGCGCCATTCTTGGCCTGGGTAACCTGGGCGCATTGGCCAGCAAGCCGGTCATGGAGGGCAAGGGCCTTCTGTTCAAGCGTTTCGCCGGTATCAACTCCATCGATATCGAAGTCAATGCCGAAAGCCCGCAAGCGTTCATCGATACCGTGGCGCGCATTGCCGATACCTGGGGTGGCATCAACCTCGAAGACATCAAGGCACCGGAGTGTTTCGAGATCGAGCGCGCCCTGGTCGAACAGTGCAACATTCCGGTTTTCCATGACGACCAGCACGGCACCGCCATCGTCACGGCGGCAGGCATGCTCAACGCGCTGGATATCGCCGAGAAGAAGCTCGAGGACGCCCGCATCGTCTGCCTGGGCGCCGGCTCTGCCGCCATTGCCTGCATGAAGCTGCTGGTCGCCTGCGGCGCCAAGGCCGAGAACATCTACATGCTCGACCGCAAGGGCGTCATCCACAGCGGGCGCGACGATCTCAACCAGTACAAGGCGATGTTCGCCACCGAGACCGATCTGCGCACCCTGGACGAAGCCATCGAAGGCGCCGACGTGTTCATCGGCCTGTCCGGTCCCAACCTGCTGAGTCCCGAGCAGCTCAAGAAGATGGCCGACAACCCGGTGGTCTTCGCCTGCTCCAATCCGGATCCCGAGATTCATCCGGACGTGGCCAACGAAACGCGCCCCGACGTGATCATGGCGACCGGTCGTTCCGACTACCCCAACCAGGTCAATAACGTGCTTGGTTTCCCGTTCATCTTTCGCGGTGCGCTGGACGTTCGTGCCACCCGCATCAACGAGGAAATGAAAGTTGCTGCCGTGCACGCGCTGAAGGACCTGGCCCGGGAGCCGGTGCCGCAGGACGTCCTCGATGCCTATGAGGTCGACGCACTGGAGTTCGGTCGTGGCTACATCATCCCCACGCCGATGGATGCGCGCTTGCTGGATCGCGTCTCATCCGCCGTGGCCCAGGCCGCCGTCGATACCGGCGTGGCACGTCGTCCGTACCCGTCGCATTACCCGCTGACCCGTGTGGAAGACGTCTACGGCGGTTGAGCCCTGGCGTAAGCACTGACACGAAAACGGCAGCTGTTATCAGCTGCCGTTTTTGTGTCGTTACAGGTTGTGGGGGTGTTCAGGACGAGCCGCTGCTGCCGCTGTTACCGCCACTATTACCGATATTGCCCTGATACGAGCCGGATTGCTCGATATCGCTCTGTGAATACGGCAGCACTAGAATCCAGTCTGGATTGACCCAACCCATCTCGGTCGGAATCCAGTAGTTATCGGTTTCCATGCCATCGGGGTCTATGATCGCACTCGTCACCTGCCCCTGATCGTTCACGACCAGATCCTCGATTTCCGCATAGGCCGAGTCTTCGACCTGTACGCCCATACCCAGCATCGCACTGGCGCTGAACTGATTCTGGCCGAAAAGCTCCTGTGGGGAGAGCGTGGACTGCTGATTACCGAATTCTGATGGCTGCTGATCGATAGAGAGCAGCACATCTTTCGGCTCGAACAGTTTGACGGGCCACTCGGTGGTATAGAAGCCGCGCTCTACCGCATTGCCATTGGAGTAGACCAGCAGCGACTGGATGTTGCCCTGGGCGTCGAGTATCACATCGGCGACTTCACCGACCTCGGTATTCTCGCCGGCAATCACGTCATCGCCGAGCAGTTGCGTGATTGTCCAAGCCGTTGAAGGATCGCTGCGCTGGTTCTGCCAGTCGCTCAGGTTTTCGGGGGCTGCCATCGCCGTCAAAGGCAGGGCAGCGGCACAGAGCGGGATCAAGCGATGTAACTGTTTCATGGCGAGCCTTTCTCCTGACTTCCGTGTTGAAAGGGATCGATGCGATGAGATTGCTGTTTGCAACGTAGAAGCTAGGGCAGGGCTCGTCAAATTGTAAGGCCTGCTGGTTTATTGAAAGGGCTGAACGTTATGCCACTACTACTAATTAATCGGCTAAAGAGAAATTCAGGTGGCTTTAAATAATGCACGCAAATAACGTGGCCGGTTCGTTGGTACGAACCGGCCCATGAAGCCTGTTTTTTTATCAGGCCAGTGAGGGAAGTTACAGTGATAAATCGGCGCGTGGCGTTACTGGGTCAGTATTTATAATGTGGTTTCAACTTTTACCTTGAAACGAAACAACAGCCGTTCATAGATTACCCAAGTGTGAAACACCATGAAAACGACAAGGAAATCGATGGCCGTAACCTTGAGCACCTCCATAAGGTAGATCTGTTCCATCAGGAATTCGGCACTCGTCACCGTCAGGTAGGTCTGTGAGCCGAACAGGCCCCACAGGCTGAGGGTGGCCAGTACCAACGAGGTATCACGAAAGCGATACCCCAATCCTCGGCGTTTGGGATTGCTGATGATCATTGAGCCAAGCTTGTTATTCACGAAAGGCTTCTCCTCTATCGGGACTACTCCAGATGGCGAGCTGACCGCGGCGACGTACCACGGCTTTGGGGAACGCGATGACAGCGGTCATCATGTTCAATATCCAGTAAAAGTAGGGATACCAGATGCTCCAGAACAGGCAGTTGACAATGGTCCGGTCGTATCGGCTGTCGATATAGAAGCTGACACTGAACTGGATCAGGCAAAGGAAAATAAGCAGGCCTCCCGACCAGCCCAGGACATCCTCGGCCGCTTCCCAGCTCGGGACCGTCAAGATCAGGTCGATTACGCCCAGCAACATTAAGGTGATTATCGAGTAGCACCAGACGATGCTGACGATATATTCGGCGAGTAGCGGCCAGAAGCGACGGTTGCGCCAGTGAATGGCCTTGCTGAAATGGCGCAGGAAAGCTTCGGCGCCGCCTTGTGCCCAGCGAAGACGCT
Source organism: Modicisalibacter xianhensis (assembly GCF_900113605.1). Lineage (GTDB taxonomy): Bacteria > Pseudomonadota > Gammaproteobacteria > Pseudomonadales > Halomonadaceae > Modicisalibacter > Modicisalibacter xianhensis. Next base: position 4,355 of record NZ_FOPY01000013.1, on the reverse strand, counting down.
GACGGAACAGGCCCCGCAGGGTTTCCGGCATCAATACCCAACACATGGCATGAGGCTCGTAACGGACCTGCCATCCGGAAAGCTGAAGTTTCCAGCTGACATCGATGTCCTCGGTGATCATGTCCGTGCTCCAGCCATTGATCTGCTCGAGCGCGCTGCGGCGAAAGGCACAGATGACCCCCGAGATGGTAAAGACCATGCCGTAGATGCGTTGGGCGCGCTTGATCAGTCCGATGATCGATGAGAACTCGCCGGTCTGAATCTTGCCGATCGCCGTGGAGCGGGTACGGACTCGTGGGTTGCCGGTAACGCTGCCGACACGTGAGCTGCGCAGGAAGTGTTCGACCATCCAGCCTACGGCGTCGTAATCGAGCACCGCATCGCCATCGATACCGACAATGATCTCGCCGCTGGCATGCGCCAGGCCATTGTTCATGGCGCTGGCCTTGCCCTGATTGACCTGATGCAGGACCTTCAGCGTCGGGTTCTCGCGGGCTAGTGCATCGAGGCGTTCACCCGTGTCGTCACGGCTTCCATCATTGATGGCAATGATCTCGAGATTGAGATAGTTCTGCCGGAACAGATGCCCAATGGTCTCGTCGATGTTCGGGCCTTCGTTATGGCACGGCACCAGCACCGTCACCCGCGGGGCATTGGGATCATTGGCCGAGGTCGGCCGTGTTGTCTGTTTTCGCTCCCAATGGAAGTAATAATAGATACCGCCACAGATCCATACGGTCGCCATCAGGCTGGGGTAACCGATGGCAAACAACGCCAGTATTTCCATTGCATTCATCACGCGTCCCCCAAGTGAGCCGTCAGCGAGAAGTGGCGCCGAAGCACACCGATATCGGGATGACCTGTAATGAAGTCATCGGGATAATAGCCGTAGTTATAGATGCCTTCGTTGCGTATCAACTGCATCCAGTGCGCCAGTGTCTCGCTGGGCACCGGCGAGTCATTACGCCAGTCGATCGCTTGAAGCTCGAAGACGAGACGCTCAGCGGGAACATGCCGCAATGCCTCGTTGGCAAGACGTTTCAGCCAGAGATTCGCATCATTGGCGCCTTCCATGTAGGGCATGGCCATGACAGCGGTGTAATCATAGGCCTTGCCGAACTTTTCGAGATCCTGAGCGAACCATGTCTCGCTTTGGGGATCGAGGATTACCGGGGCATAAATATTGCGGGCAATCAGGAAGCGCTTGTTGTCGTACTGGCGATAATGATCGGCAACGTCACGCAGTTCATAGGTAAAGTCGATCAGAAACTGCGTCTTGTGACGGGTCCACTCGCTCATGGACCGCTCGTCCTGACGGATCTGGCTCACGCTGGCAGGCAGCCCCCACTCACGGGCATACCATTGAAGCGCTTGCGGGCTGGCATCCTCGAAATCGTTCAGAAGCCCATCGTCGTGAAACAGCAGGCTGTCGAACTTGGTCAGGCGCCCGAGATCCTCGTAGATGTCGCGAATGATCTGGCGATTCGCCTCGTCATAGGGTGACAGACGACGATAGTAGCTCGGGTTGGGGCGGCCATGACGCATGTCCTGAACGTATGTGTGGCCCTCGCCGAGGTCGAACGCCATGACCGGCATCCAGGCATAGACCTTGACCCCGGCACGCTTCTTGAGCTGCCAGGCGACCCGGTTGAACAGGTCGGCCTTCATCGGCATGTGACGGTTGGGAAAATAAAGGGCTTCGGCAACGCCATCGCCATCGGCATCGGCGTAGGCCTGTAGATAGACGGTGCTGGCGCCCTGTTTCTTGACGCGATCAAGCAGCATATCCAGGTTCCGTCCTTGCTGGGCCTCGTCCTCGTCGTAGACGTAATCGAGGTCGACATGCACGATACGCTCGACCTTGCGCTCCCAGGTACGGTCGGAAACGATTTCCTCGATGGTTTCCATGGAGGTTTCCTGGTCGATCAGGTAGCGCCCCATCTCTCTCGGGCTTTCGTTCACGTTGTTGACATGCTCGAGCAGGCTGAAGGTGTGCGGCATGCCCGCTTCGGCGGCGAGCTTCAGGGTGGCATTGCTGTAGGCACCGTAGGGCCAGATCATGATGCGTGGCCCATTGCCCAGTTCCTCCTGGAAGCGCTGGCGCGTCATCTGCATGTCGTTGCGTACGCGATCCACATAGGCGCTTTCACTCTCGTAGCCGGAAGGCGACCAGGCACTCGTGGTGGCGGCCGGCTGCTGATTGCCGAAGGGGTTGCCGATGATGCCCTTGTGCAGGTCGTAGGTATGCGAGGCGACTTCGACCAGGGGCGATTGCTGCATTTCGCGCAGTTGCTCCCAGGTCATGAAATGGTCTCGGGGCAAGGAGGTATCGCCGTACGGCACCTGCTGTCCGGCAGGCACATCCAGCCAACTACCGACCACGGCGGTGACGGCAGGATAGTCATAGAGCTTGAGCAGCGGATAGACGATGTCGTAGAAGCTGCGATATCCGTCGTCGAAGGTCAGCAGTATCGCCTTCTCGGGCAATGGCTGTTTGCCTTCTCGCGCATCGATGATCTGCTGATAACTGACCGGGTGATAGCCGAGTTCGGCGAACAGGTTGAAATGCTGGACCAGCAGGTTGCGGGTGATGGTCTGTGGATAGACCTTCTCGTTCGGGGTCTGGTCGAGATCGACCACGTCGTGATAACTGATTACGCTGAACTCGCCGGGATCACGCCCCGGGTCTCGTCCCGTATCGCGCGCCACACTCGCAGCCGCAATAGCCGGCATGGCCAGGGACAAGGCCAGCAGCACCGTTAACCATTTGCTCACAGGAACCTCCATTCAACACCGGCAGAGATGAAGTTGCCGTACTCGGGAACACCGTCGTAGACGGATTTCTGACGGTTGATGCCATATTCGAAGATGACGTTGGGTTCGAACTCCCAACCATGCCGGTAGCCAATGGACCAGGTTGCATCGCTGCCATAGTCTTCCTGCCAGTAACTGCCGCCGCCCACCGACAGGGTCTGGATGAAGGTCTTGCGGTAGCCCAGTGGCAGCGTATAGCCGACTTCGAGCTCGCCACTGACACTGGCGTCTCGACGGGGATTGAAATAGCTGGCCTCGACGTCGTCATTCTTCGAGGCCCCGGCGAACAGTTGGCCGGTGATGGCCCATTCGTCGTGGTCGTAGAGCTCTTCGGTCCAGTAGCCCGAAATGGCACGGCGAAGATTGCCATCATCCAGGTCCATGAGGGCCAGCCCGGCGCCGCCCATGCCGGATTCATCGCGCCGGTAGCGGCCTTCGAACCGATAGAGATTGGCATTGATGCCGTCGCGCAAGGCGCGCAGGGGCGTCTCGTCGCTATTGATCTTGGCACTGACGATGCCCGTCCAGCGATCCGAGAAGGCGTAAGCGAATTCTCCCCAGATCAATGGGTCGTCATTGAGCTGGGCGCCTTCCCCGATCGCGACCTTCAAGGTGGCGGGATACAGGTTGAATTCGTAACCAGCGGCGGTGTAGGCGGCATGCAGCGCATCGTCATCGAACTCGCCGAACAGGCCGATGCGTTGGGCAAAGAACCGGGAACCTGCATCATTGCGCGGCGCCTCCAGCAGGGCTTCGTAGCGCCAATCGCGTGAACTCTGTACGCCGGATCCTGTGCTGTCCCCTCGGGTCCCCTTGACGGTCAGCCGGCCCGCTCGCTGTTCCCGCAATTGCCGGGTCAGGCTATCCAGCGAGACACTGGGGGGATCCTCTTCGACATGCTGCTCAATGGCCGCGACGGTGCCACGCCAGTCGCCTCGATCGAGCCGCGACATGAGAATCCCGTAGGCGGGGACGTTTCGTGCGTCCGGTGCCGAAAGCTGGGCAGCTCGCCGATAATCCTCCTCGGCCTGGCGCGGCCAGCCGCGCCAGCGGCTGAGATCGCCCTTGACACGCCATAGCGAGGCATTGGCCGGGGCGCGTTCGATCAGGTCATCGAGGCGCTGTGAGGCGACATCTTCATCACCGCGCCATGCCGAGAGCATGACATCCAGATGATGCACACGCTCATAGTTGGGATTGTTGATGCGCTGTGTAGTGGTTCAATAAAACTGGACACCTATGTAGGTGGTACGCTTGCCACCCCTAGCGAGGTGTCTGATGACCAGAAAACGACGATCTTTCACGCCGGAGTTCAAGCAGGAGGCTGCTTGTCTGGTACTGGATGAGGGATATTCCATCACCGAAGCCAGCCGTTCGCTCGGCGTTGTGGAAAGCGCGCTGCGACGATGGGTAAGGCAGCTCGCGGAGGAGCGTGATGGTGTCACGCCCAAGTCCAAGGCACTGACGCCGGAGCAGCAGCGGATACAGGAACTGGAAGCCCAGGTCCATCGTCTGGAGCGGGAAAAAGCAATATTAAAAAA
>NZ_FOPY01000033.1 GCF_900113605.1 Modicisalibacter xianhensis | reverse complement strand
TAGGCCACGACACCGCCTGCCAAGGCGGTAGCCAAGCCCAACGTGATGGCAAGCGGCCCGAACCAGGCAACGGCGGCCATCTCCGCATGCAGCCGAATTACCAGATAGATACCTGCAGCGACCATGGTCGCTGCATGAAGCAATGCCGACACCGGTGTCGGCCCGGACATGGCGGCAAACAACCATGGTGAAAATGGAAGCTGGGCGGACTTGGCCGCTGCGGCCAACACGGCGCCGGCAACGAAGACATGCAACTGCCAGCCATCGAGTTGGGACAGCTCAGCGAAGGCAAACGAGCCAGTACCGGCAAATGCTGCCGCCGCGGCAATATACAGCCCCAGATCCCCAAAGCGAGTGACCAGGAACGCCCAGGCAGCATCCCGCAGGTTGTCGGATTCCTGCCATTCATGGGCAATCAGCGCCCACGAGCATGCCCCGACCAGTTCCCAGGCGATCAGCAGAGTGACCAGATCCTCGGCCAGTACGAGAAGCTCCATCGCCCCGACAAACGCCGTAAGCAGAGCGATCAACCTGGCGGGAGGACGCGTTGGTACGCGCTCACTGAGGGATTCAGACTCATGGTAGGCGCTATAGACAATGATCAATGTCGCGATCAGTGGCACAACAATGGCGAATACGCCACTTGCTGGTGTCATCCCAACCGACAGGACGATGTGTGAACTCCAGCGATAAGCGCCATCCCAGCCCCCCATGAGTGCCATACTCGCGAGCAGCAGGGTAACGACAGCGACTGCCGCCCCCGCCAGGCTCAACACGGCACGGCCACTACCCTTGCCAGACCCGCGCTTGCCAAGCCAATACATGCCGGGGGTGGCAAGCAGCGGCAAAAGAGGAACGAGCCACAACATCAGTGCTTCAACCCGGTCAATGACTCGGTCATGTCGGCCTGCTTGCCGCGGAAAACTGCCACCACCAAGGCAAAGCCCATGGCCATCTCGATGGCCATCACTGCCATGACAATGATCGTCAGCAGTTGCCCTTCCGGCACGCCTGCCCCGCTAAAGGCCCAGAACGCCACCGCGGCGAGCATGACGCCATTGAGGATCATCTCCAGCCCCATCATCAGCATCACGAACGATTGCTGGGAGAGCGCGCCATAGATCCCGATACCGATCAGTGCCGCTGCCAATAGCAAAAGTGTGGTTAGTGTCATACAAGCCTCCCTGCCTGTCTGTCCTGGTCAGTGGTGATGATGATGATGGTGATGACCGCCACCCTCTTCCTCTTCGTCTTCCTCGGGCTTGCCCGCCGGGTCGCCGCCCGGCTCCAGCCCTGGCGGTAGTGAGCCCTCTGCAGCCGCCCCATAGCGCCCTCGGTGACACGACAACACCACCACACCGATCATGGTGGTGAGTAGGACGAGGCCTGCCGACTCGAAGATCAACATCGAGTCACCGAGCATTTCGTTGCCTAGTGACTTTACTGGATCGAGGCTTGCCGAGACCGGCTGGTCAGGAAAGACAGCAAATAGCGCCATGGCGCCCAACACCAGGAAGCCGACAATCCCTGCCCCGATAGCGATGCGCTCCTGGTGAACCATGTTCATCGGATTGAGACCGGCGGGATTCATCATGAACATGACCATGAACAGCGCCATGACCGTCATTTCCACGGCCATCATGAAGAACATCGCCACGCCCAGGTATTCCGCTGCCAGCAGAATCATGATCACGCCCACGGCGATAAACGACACCAGCAGGAAAAAAGAGGCGCGTACCATCGAATCGGTACGAAACACTCGCCATCCGGTGACCACCGCGAGCGTGGCCAACAACAGAAACGCGATATCTACACCAATGCCGTGATTCATAGCAGCGCTCCTATGCCAGCCCACACCAGGTCGAGAAACGACAGCGGCAGCAGCACTACCCACATCAAGGTGACGCAGCGCTCAGGGGCAATACGCGGCAGTAACCGCCCAAGCAGTAGCAATACGAGCAGTACCGCCAGCATCTTTATTGCCATCCACAGCGGGCCGGGTAGCCAAGGTCCCAGCCAGCCACCCAGGAAGGCGCTCGCTGCCACGCCACTGAAAGCCACCAGCATGGCCGCTCGCGCCACGTCCCAGACCAGCCGCGGGGGCCCGGAAATTTCAGAAGCCGTGCCACCAGCCAGGTCCGCCGAATCGGCCAGGTTGAGCGGCCCCCAGAAGGTCATGCCCAGGCCGACGATCAGAAACAGCGGCAACCCCAGCGGCTGGCGTAAGACATTCCATAGCGCTTCTTGCGAGGCGACCACTTGAGTGAACTGTAGCGATTCGGCCGGCAATGCCACGCCAATCAGTACGAACATGCTGATCAGAATGTAGGAGAGCCCTAACGCCACATAACGATAGCCGCCGATCAGGGGCAGCAGCGCGTTCGCCGACCAGCCATGCAAGAAGATGACCACTGTCGCCAATGCTTCAACGCTGCCCCATAACACTACGCTGGTGACCAAATCAGTGGCGACCAGCGACTCCGACCACGGCACTACCGCCAGTCCAATTGCAGCCAGGGCCAGATACAGTGCCGGCGCCAGCCGCCAGGCCTGCCAGTCCGGTGCTTCGGTGGCATTGGCGTGCTGGGTCATCAGCCAAGCCCCTCGGGCCATGGGGGCAAGCCAGACACTGCCTGCCTGAGGGGCGCCGAATGCGCCGGCAATGAGCCGATCAAGCACCGCCACGACATAGGCGCCGACAGTCAGCATGAACGTCACCATCAGTACTGGCAGGAGTAGCTCATTTAAAAACATTTCCGGAGCCTCCCTGGACCACCCGAAGTTCATCAGGCGTCTGTGTTCCGCCCCCCTCGTTGACTACTGCCGCAACATCCAGGCTCGCCACAGTCGCCAGCGCCTCGCCCCACTCCAGGCCTGGCAGGACCTCGTCGAGGAGCGGGCTGGCATCCTCTGGGCCCTGCTCGGACCAAGGGCCACGTGGCGTCTCGATGCGATCCACCTCGCTCGTGTATACCTCATCCCGTTCGGCCTGCTGCGCTAGATGAAGCGACTGGTCGATCTCGTTCAGGGTCTGCTGCCAACGTGCTCGGGTATTTCCATGCGTCTGACACGCCGGTGAGAACCTCAGCCGACGATAGCCAGCGTCTTCCAAGCGCAGGTCATCATCCAACCCGGCAGCACGAGCAGCCGGGCCACCGATTTGCCGGGCCTGCTCGGGATCGAGCACACCACCCTCCATCGAAGACAGACGAAAGAAACCACTGCGCACCAGGCGACGGCGCAGCCCACCCAGCGTGCTTGAGGTCGAGAGGTTCTGTGCCAGGCGCAAGGCGTCCAGACTGGCGTTCTCCAGCCCGGCAAGACGCAGGGCTTGAAATAGACGATGCAGGTGATGGCGGGCCCGGGCGAGCTCAAGCTCGGCGATGGGGACCGGTCGTTCCCGGGCGGTGAAAAATACCGGATCGAGGCTCTGCGGATATGGGGCGAGCTGAGTGCTCCATGTTTGGACGAGATCACCCTGCAAGGTAATCTCCGCCATCATGCCGGGTGGAAATGCTGAGAAGAATGGCCCGAGCCGGAAGGTCAGTGAATCCAGCGTCAACCCATCGCGGATGTCGTCCTGCATATTCATGGCCATGGGCCGCCCGTAGGGCACCCCACCCATCATGCCTTCGCCGCCCTGACCGAAGTCGCCCTCGCCTTTCCAAGGGTTGGGCGGTTTATCCGTCAAGATGCGTGGCGCGCTGTCTCGCTGGCCTGCCATCAGTTCACGATGTGCCGTAATCAGGGCCCCGGGCAACTCGTCGAGTTTCTCGACACGGGGCACGTTTTCCAGATGAGGCCACGGTTCGCTGCGAAACCACAGGGTGGTGAAGGGGTAGGGCAACTGATCGTGAACACGCCGCAGGGGTTCGAACCGGTCAGCCGGAACCTCTCCCGCAATCAGCAACACACTGGCATGGCGTGGCGAATCGACCAGTTCGATTTCCGGCGATAGCGCGAGGTACCGCAGCGCTCTATCGCCCTGCTTGCCCAGCACGGGAAACACGGGAACCTGCGTGCGCGAGGCGAGCTTCCGTAACCAGCTCACTGCCACTTGAACACCCCCTCACGCCAGGCATAAACGATGCCCACCGACAGGATGGCCAGGAACATGCCCATCTCCATCATTGCTTTCATGCCCGTCTCAACGAACACCACCGCCCACGGATACATGAACATCATCTCCATCTCGAAGGCGATCAGCAGCAGCGTCATGGGATAATAGCGGACGTGATAGCGGCTCCAGGCGTGGCTGTCAGGTGTGCCACCGCCAAGAAAAGGCGCGCGCTGAGGATAGGTGGGCATCGGCTGGTGGCGCATAGGCAGCCACTGCACTAGCAGGCCGGCACCTAGACTAAGTAACAAAATAAAAAGTAGAGTCAACAGCTCCATGCGAATCCCTCGCGTCGCTGGCCAGCAATCCTTACCGTCACTAAAACGTAGCAGCCTTACCTACTTATTATTCTATGTATTTAGACTTAAGCGTAGATAACAATCCTGAACGCAAGCTGAATCCTCTTATGTAAAATGTAGAATAACGTAACAACATGCAAGGCTAGCATTCATTACTCCAACCTTACCTCGGCAACCGTACCTTTTTATCTATCCAGTTGATTAGACAGCACTTAGCTTTATGATTTTAATCAGGCAGCTTCCCCTGCCAATTAGCGCCTGCTAGCTTAGCCATTATCGACAGGAGTTATCGGCTGCTTTATAGAGGAAGGATGGGAAAATTGAGCTCCATCAATTCACGTAAAGCAGAAACCATTCATACTTTCCCTATGTGTTAACAAAGAAGGAGTACGCAATGTCCCTTTCCAGATTAGTGATGATGTCATTGGTTGCATTAACGCTTGCAGGCCCTGCCCTGGCGCAACAGGAAAACCATAACATGGAGGAAGGCATGAGCGACGGCCACATGATGAATGGTGGCCACGGCGACATGATGCCCATGATGCGTGAGCATATGGAAAAGATGCAGCAGCACATGGAGCAGATGTCGGAAGCCAGTACTCCGCAAGAACGCTCGGCCATGATGCAGGAGCACATGCGCCAGATGCAGAAACACATGCAGATGATGCAACAGATGATGGGCAACATGCATGGCGGCGGTGGAGGTAGGGGCAACATGCAAGGCGAAGAGCATGGACATTAAGCTACGTGTCAGCCAGCCACGAAACTTTAAAGCTCAGCATTGATTACTTTTCCCGCCTGTGGATTTTCCACAGGCGCTCGTTTCACTCGTCAAGGGCACAGCCATGCAAGACGAACACCGCCTGGGCGTCTCCACGGTCAACCTGGTGAAACGCCACCTCAAGCTCAAGCCCAGTCATCCTGAAAAGCGCCAGGCAGCCGTCGCTGAAATCGATCAGCTCTACGGCCTGGATAGCGTATCTTTCAACGAAAGTAAGCAGCGGCTCGATCTGGCCTATGATGCATCACGTCTGTGCATCGATTGTGTGGAGGGTATTCTGGCCAAGCATGCCGTTGAGGTAAGCCATGACTGGTGGACCCGCTTCAAGGAGGATCACTATCGGTTCGTCGACCAGAACGTGAAAGACAATGCCCGCCACGAGCCCTGGAGTTGCCATCAGTCTTCACAGGGAACAGGAAGACGTCGCTCGTGACAATAAAAGTGAGCGGTCAAGACCGCTCACTTTCACTTAGCACCTTGCCTATAACTAGGTACCAGGGCTGAGCGCGCCTAAACGAGGAATAAACCGAGGCGTATTAACAACGTATCGCCGCCACTCATCACCAAACCGGCGCTCCACTTCGTGCTCTTCACGCATAGCCAATCTCGAGTACATCCACACCAGTACCGGAAACATGGCCAAGGTAAGTAGGGTAGGCCACTGCAGCAAAAAGCCGAACATTACCAACACGAATCCAGTATACTGGGGATGCCTGATATAGGCATAAAGTCCGCTTGTAGCCAGAACGCCCTCACGTTGCGCCGCATAAAGTGTTCTCCATCCCGTCGCAATAAGATAGAACCCTCCGAAGATGAACACCGTGCTTAGAAGATGGAACGGTCCAAAATGAGGAGAGCCTTGCCATCCAAAAAGCATCTCCAGGAGGTGCCCGCTATCGTGGGCAAACCAGTCCACTTCCGGGTACCGGCTCTGCAGCCAGCCGGAGAGGAAATAGAGGGTAAGCGGAAACCCATACATTTCCGTGAACAGGGCCACCATAAAAGCGCTGAAAGCACCCAAGGAGCGCCAGTCCCGACGGGTTTGCGGCCTGAAGAAGCTGAACGCAAAAGTAATGAACACCGTCGAATTCAGTATAACCAGACTCCACAGGCCGTAATCCTGCAAGCCACTATTCATCTCGCCCCTCCTTGCGCTCGCTGTTGCTCTGGCCGTGTGACGTTGGACCACCATGGCCATGCCCACCATGCATGAATACATGCATGAGAGGACAGGCCAGCACGAAGAGCCAGGGCAATGCACCGAGCAGATGCGCTCGGTGCTCCTGCCATAGAAAGAAAAATGCGATAAAAGCAAAGCCGGCTAATGTCAGCCAGAAACGCCAATCTCTCTGTTTTACGTCAGAAGGTTTAGCCATGACTAGATCCTCACTTGGCGCAGGCGCAGCGCATTCAAGACGACCGACAGTGACGAAGCGCTCATTGCGAAGGCTGCAAACATCGGTGAAATTAATATCCCGAAGAACGGGAACAGAAGCCCGGCCGCAACCGGCACACCGGCTCCGTTGTAGACCAGTGCGAAGAAGAGGTTTTGCCTTATGTTGCGCATGGTGGCTTGCGATAGGCGTCGGGCACGTACGATCCCATCGAGATTACCCTTAACCAAGGTGAAGCCAGCACTTTCGATGGCCACGTCCGCACCAGTACCCATGGCGATACCCACGTCGGCTTGGGCGAGTGCAGGTGCATCGTTTACGCCATCACCTGCCATGGCGACCTGATGTCCCTGTTCTTGAAGTTCGCGAATGATACGCGCCTTATCCTCGGGCATGACATCGGCACGAATTTCATCGATGCCTAGCCTTCCAGCGACAGCGCGTGCGGTGCGTTCGTTATCACCAGTAGCCATAATGATACGGAATCCCAACTGGTGTAATGCTTTTAGTGCACCGGGGGTAGTTTCCTTTACTGGGTCAGCCACGCTGACCAACCCAGCGATCTGGCCATCAAACACGACAAACATCACTGTTTCGCCTTCATCCCGGCGGGCGTCGGCGGCATCCACCAATATGCCACCCTCCAGGCCAAGTTCAGCCAGCAGTTTGGCATTGCCTAATGCTACGTGTTTGCCATCGACCATGCCCTTTACACCCATGCCGGTCACGGCTTCAAATTCCGAGGCTTTATCAAGGAGAACGCCGCGTTCCTCAGCGCCTGCCACGATCGCCTCAGCTAGTGGATGCTCAGAGCCTTTTTCAAGGCTGGCTGCTAGACGGAGGACGTCGGCCTCGACATGTCCTGCCACAGGCAGCACGGCTACCAGCTTCGGTTTGCCTTCAGTCAATGTACCGGTCTTATCGACAATCAACGTATCAACCTTGGCGAAGCGTTCTAGCGCTTCGGCATTTTTGATCAGTACCCCTTTCTGCGCTCCCCGACCAGTGGCGGTCATGATCGACATAGGGGTGGCCAGTCCCAGCGCACAGGGACAGGCAATGATCAACACTGCTACTGCCGAGACCAGCGCATAGGCCAGTGCCGGCGCTGGTCCCCAAATCGCCCAGGCGATGAATGCGATGACTGCAACCCCAATCACTGCAGGGACAAACTTGCCCGCTACCGTATCGGCAAATTTCTGGATCGGCGCACGTGACCGCTGTGCATTGGCCACCATGGCGACGATCTGGCTAAGCATGGTATCCGCACCGACGCGCGTAGCCTCCATGATCAAGCTGCCGGTGCCATTGATCGTAGCTCCGGTGACCTGGTCACCGGTCACCTTTTCCACCGGCACGGGCTCCCCTGAAATCATCGACTCGTCGATGGAAGAGCGGCCCTCCACTACCACACCATCTACCGGCACCTTGTCCCCGGGCCGCACCCGCAGATGATCCCCCACCTGGACGTTTTCCAACGCAATTTCTTCTTCGCTGCCGTCGGGGCGGATCACCCTCGCCGTTTTAGCCGCCATGTCCAGCAGCGCACGGATCGCCTTGCCCGTGCCTTCCCTTGCACGCAGCTCCATTACCTGGCCCAGCAGTACTAGAGCCACAATCACCGCCGCGGCCTCGAAATAGACCCCAACATCACCACTCTCATCGCGAAAGCCCGCCGGAAAAATCCCTGGCGCTAACACTGCCACAATACTGAAAAGATAAGCTGCCCCAACGCCCATGCTAATCAGACTGAACATGTTGAGATTCCGGGTTCGGAAGGACTGGTAGCCACGCACCATAAACGGCCACCCTGACCACAGAATTACCGGCGTGCTGAGCACCAGTTCAATCCACTGTGCAGTTCGTTCTCCAAAAAACCCGCGAATTCCGGTTAGGCCCAGCAAGGGGCCCATCGTCAATATCAATAGCGGAATTGTAAGAATGGCTGCGACCCGAAAACGCCTCGTGAAATCCATTAACTCGGGATTAGGTCCCGCCTCGCCGACTACGGCAGACTCGAGCTCCAGCCCCATGCCACACAATGGGCAAGCGCCGGGACGAGTCTGGCGTACCTCGGGATGCATGGGACAGGTATAAACGGCTCCTGGATAACCGTCAGGTACGTTGTCATACTTGCCGCTACTCACCGGCATGGCGAGCCCTTGGCCGATATGATGTCCCTGGCTGTGACCGTGGTTAGGTTCTGTAGACGAGTCGCTGCTTCCCATCGGGACGAGGTGCATGCCGCACCGGGGACAGTCACCCGGCTGATTGGTTACGATATCAGGATGCATGGGACAGGTATATTGCTTGAGATCGGCTGAATCGGATTGCTGGACACGGGTAACGTCGGTTTTATTGGCCATTAGCTATCAATCCTTGTTTCCTTGCGATACCTGCGCAGATGCTATCTACAGCGTCATAAAAGATGATGCCTTCTGTTCCACAAAGCTTATGATCTCGAATGACGTCTGCTTGAATCCCGGCATACCCGGCGACCCCTGAGGCATGCCAGCCAGGCCAATGCCCTCAACATCGGGACGCTCGGCAAGCAGTTTGTCGATAGCAACCAAGGGAACATGGCCCTCAATTACGTAGTCGCTTAGCATGACGGTATGGCATGAGCCGTAACCGTAAGGGACGCCAGCTTCCAGTTTGATACTATTAAGATCCTGGCTTTCAACGATTTCGACCTCGACACCTCTGGCTTCCAGGTGCTTTGCGTATTCATCACAGCAGCCGCATGAAGGGTTTTTATGGAGAGTGGCACCGTCAGGCATTGCCGCTTGCACATTGGCGGCACCGCCCAGCAGCATGCCGGAAGTTAATAGCAAGGCAACTCGAATGTTCATGAAAATCCTCCCCTTTCTTTCATAAATTAAGTGTTACCCAAGGCAGCTACCAGGAGCCTTATCTTTCCCTTATAACTATTAGCATGGCGCAGTTAGCATGCATTGGTCACCTCAATTACATTTACTGCCAAATGCGTCTTTCGTTTATTGATCTTCATCAAGTCAGCAACAGATTCAGGCTCTCTTTCCTAAAGACTCAATAGACATAGTCAGTTAGGCTAGTGAAACCATGACCAGGCAACCTATTCTTTGGAAATAAAGCGCTATAAAGGTTCTTCTGATAACCCTTTGAACTTCTTAGGAGAGAACAATGCAAGTCGAAACCCTGGGTGACGTACTGGACTGGACGAAAGCTGCTCACACCAACCTTGCCGACTGTTTGTCCCACTGTTCGACAAGCTCGCGTCGAGAGCGAGTCAAGATGCTCTTGGATTATCTTGCCCAGCATGAGCGGGAACTCAGCCGAACTCTGGAGATGTCCCGCCAGGATGCCTCGCCTTCGGCGCTGAACACTTGGTGCTACGAGTATTTCGAAAAATACCCAATCGAGCCTCATGAGCAGTGTAACGATGCCTTTCGTGACAAGGACACGGACCAAGTCATGGCGGCCATTCTTGCTTGGCACGATAAAGTCTCAGGCCTCTACCGCTTCCTGCTTTCACGTGCCGAGACGAACTCCGCCCGGGAGCTGCTCACTAACCTGCTTTCTCTTGAAGAGCACGAAACCATGCGCATTGTGCGCGATGCTGGTCGCATGGAGGACATTTAGCAGCGTGACCTGCTTTTTTTAAGCATAACGCAGCAAGCTGAAACGCAGCTGAATCCAAACAATAAAGTGCGGTCCTGCATGACCCTTTCCATGCCCCGTCATACCTTGTACGGGTCCGAAGCGAGCTCCGGACCCGCCACGCACTATTAATAGGAAGGCATGCCGGCCACGTCGGCAATCACATCTCCGTCGGGTACTGAATCGTCCTCGCCCTGCCTGCGATCCTTACTCCGAGGCTGACGCAACCAGCGGTAAATGATGGGGACCAGAAACATCGACACTAGTGGCGCCGTCAGCATACCGCCTACCATAGGTGCGGCAATGCGACTCATGATCTCCGAGCCGGTGCCACTACCCAACAGAATGGGCAGCAGCCCAGCCAGGATCACCGTCACAGTCATCGCTTTGGGCCGCACGCGCTGCACTGCTCCTTCACGGATCGCCGCATCAAGTGATACCGCATCGATGTGTCCTTTAGCTGGCTGACGCTGGTCTATCGCCTGCTTTAAATACAACAGCATCACCACGCTGAATTCAGCCGAGACCCCGGCCAAGGCGATGAAGCCGACGCCGGTGGCCACCGAGTTGTTATAGCCGAACAGGTAGAGCAGCCATACCCCGCCGACCAGCGCGAAGGGCAACGTTCCCATCAGTAGCAGCGCTTCGCTGAAGCTACGGAATGTCAGATAAAACAAAACCAGGATGATGAGCAGTGTGGCCGGCACTACGAGTTTGAGCTTCTCGTTGGCTCGCTGCATGTACTCGAACTGCCCCGAGTAGGCGATCGACACACCAGGAGACAGCTCGACATTACGGATGACGGCGTCACGCAAGTCAGCCACCACCGAGCCGATGTCCCGATTACGCACGTCGATATAGACCAATGCCATGAGCCGCGCCCCCTCGCTTTTTAACATCGGTGGACCTTCACTCAGGCGAATATTGGCGACACTGCCAAGGGTGATCTGTCCACCCGCCTCGGTCAGGATTGGCAGGCTGCGTATACCGGCGACCGAGTCGCGGATTGTGCGCGGATAACGCACGTTAATCGGATAACGGGCCAGTCCTTCAACCGTCTCGCCGATGTTGCGACCACCGATCGCCGAGGCAATGATAGACTGGACGTCACTGATGTTAAGGCCATAACGCGCCGCGGCAGCCCTGTCGATATCGACATCCACGTAGCGCCCGCCCTGGAGGCGTTCGGCCAGCGCCGAGCTGACACCCGGTACCTCGATGGCTACTTGCTCGACCTGCTGGGCAATACGGTCGAGCTCGCCCAGGTCGGTTCCTGTGACCTTGACGCCAATCGGGCTCTTGATGCCGGTCGCCAGCATGTCGATACGATTGCGAATCGGCGGTACCCATACATTAGTCAGGCCCGGCACCTTAACCACCCGGTCGAGTTCCTCGACTAGCATTTCCGGCGTCATTCCGTCACGCCACTCATCGCGCGGCTTAAAGCGGATGGTCGTTTCGAACATGGTCAACGGAGCCGGATCCGTGGCACTTTCAGCACGTCCAGCCTTGCCGAATACGCTATCCACTTCGGGCACGCTCTTAATCAGGCGATCAGTCTGCTGCAGTAACTGCGACGTCTTGCCTACCGACAGGCCCGGCAGCGCAGTTGGCATATAAAGCAGATCACCCTCATCAAGTGGCGGTAAAAATTCACTTCCCAACCGAGTCACTGGCCAGGCTGCACTGACCAGCAGAACCAGCGCCAGGCAGATCGTCATCCTTGGCCAACGCAGTGCGCCATTAAGCATTGGCCGGTAGATAGCAATTAGAAGGCGGTTCAGAGGGTTTCTGTTCTCGTCAGGGATCGTCCCGCGAATCCAGTAGCCCATCAGCACGGGTACCAGCGTGACTGAAAGCCCAGCCGCTGCAGCCATGGCATAGGTCTTGGTAAACGCTAGCGGCGAAAACAACCGACCGGCTTGGGATTCTAGGGTGAACACTGGGATGAACGACAGCGTGATAATCATCAGGCTGAAAAACAGTGCAGGGCCGACCTCAGCGGCGGCATCGCCGATCACCTGCCAGCGAGCCTCGCCTTTCAGCTCGGCCTGCGGGTTGGCATGTTGCCAGGCTTCGAGCTTCTTGTGCGCATTCTCGATCATGACCACCGCTGCATCGACCATGGCCCCGATGGCGATGGCGATCCCCCCCAGGGACATGATGTTGGCATTAATGCCCTGCCATTGCATGATCAAAAATGCAGCCAGCACTCCCAGAGGCAGCGACAGAATAGCAACGAGCGCCGAACGGAGATGCCAGAGGAACACCAGGCAGACCAGCGCGACAACAATGAATTCCTCGATCAGCTTGTAGCTGAGGTTATCGACGGCGCTGTCAATCAGTTGGCTGCGATCATAGGTAGTCACGATCTCGACACCGTCGGGCAGGCTCGCCTCTAGTGTCTCCAGGCGCTCCCTGGCAGCGATGATCGTAGCTCGGGCATCGGCGCCTGAGCGCAGCACAATGACGCCCCCCACCGTTTCTCCCTCTCCATCAAGTTCGGCAATACCACGGCGCATTTCGGGACCAATCTGCACCGAGGCGACATCACCCAGCATTACCGGCACACCGGCGCCATTGGTCTTCAATGGAATACGATGGAAGTCCTCCAGCGATTCCAGATAGCCGGAAGCACGAACCATGTATTCAGTCTCGGCGAGCTCAAGCACCGAGCCGCCAGTTTCCTGATTGGCCCGCTGTATAGCAGCGATTACCCGATCCTGCGGAATGCCATAGGCCGCCATCTTCACCGGGTCGAGCACCACCTGATACTGCTTGACCATGCCGCCGATGGTGGCCACCTCGGCTACACCGGGCACACTCTTCAACTCGTACTTGAGGAACCAATCTTGCAAGCTACGCAACTGCGCCAGGTCATGCTGCCCACTGCGATCGACCAGCGCATATTCGTAGACCCAGCCCACGCCGGTGGCGTCGGGACCAAGCACTGGCGAGACTTCGTCGGGTAGTTGACTCTGCGCCTGGCTGAGGTACTCGAGCACCCGTGAGCGTGCCCAGTACAGATCTGTCTCGTCATCGAAAAGCACGTAGACATAGGAGTCGCCGAAGAACGAGTAGCCGCGCACCGTTTTGACTCCGGGGACAGAAAGCATCATGGTCGAGAGCGGATAGGTTATCTGGTCCTCAACCAGCTGCGGTGCTTGCCCAGGATACGGTGTGCGCACGATTACCTGTACATCGGATAGGTCTGGCAAGGCGTCTAGGGGCATATCCTTGACCGCGACGACACCGCCAGCCGCCAGAAACAGTGTCAGTATTAGGACCAGGAAGCGATTGACGATAGACCAGCGTATCAGACGTTCGATCACTGTACGCCCCCCTCTACCTGCAGATTGGCGATAACATAGCCCACCTCACCTTCCTGCAAAGTGAAAGTTACGCTGTCCCCAAGCTGGAGCCCCGTAGCCACTGACAGATTGACCAGCTCGAAAGGCATGGTCATCGCTGGCCAGCCAAGTGCCGGGATCGGCTCGTGTGACAAGGTGATCTGTCCTGACGAAATTGCTTCGACTTTACCGCGTCCCGTGATGGGGCCGGCCTTTATCGTGCCTTGGTCCCTTATGTCCATGTCCGGCATGTTCATGCCCTGCATGGTGGGTACATGTATGCCGCCTGTGTCGGCCACGTTTGTACTGTCCTTACTGGCGCCACCCTTCGCCTTGGCTATGCCTAAACGATCGAGTGCACCGGCCAGACTGGCTTCGGAATCGATCAGGAACTGGCCTGAGGCCACTACACGCTGGCCCTCGTGGGTACCCTCGATCAGTGCCACCCGCCCCTGTGACTCGGTGCCTGTTACCACACGCTGTGGTGTAAACCCGCCATTGTCTTCGGCGACCAGCACGTAGTCATACTCGCCACCTCGCAGTACCGCCTCAACGGGGACTTGTAGGTGCGTCTGAGCGGGGCCACGGATCGCAACGCTGGCGAACATGCCAGGACGCAGGCGCAGCTCAGGGTTGGGCAGCTCGATCCGCACTCGCAGCGTGCGACTGGTAGCATCGTTTTCGGGCAGCACGGCGATTACCTGTCCGTGAAAGGTCTCGCCAGGATAGGCAGGCAAGCGCGCCTCCACGGGCAGGCCGGCAGCGACCTGCTCAGCCTGGATCTCGGGCACGGCTGCTTCCACCCATACCGTGTCCAGACCATTGAGAGTGGCCAGTGTGGCGCCAGCCTTGAGCGTCATGCCCTGGCGTACCTCCAAACTCTTGAGCATGCCACTGACCGGCGTCTTGAGTGTCACGATTTGCTGGACCTGGCGCACCTTCTCGACGTATTCGATCAGCTCGGCCGGCATTCCCGTCAACCTCAGCCGAGTTCGGGCGGCCTTGATTAACGCCAGATCACCCGTGCGCAGCACGGCCAGGAACTCTTCCTGAGCGCCTCCCCAGGCTGGGATAAGCAGATCGACCAGCGGCTCTCCCTGGGTGAGAACGTCGCTGGGGGCGTGGCCATAGGTACGTTCGACAAAGCCATCGCTGCGTGCCTGCACCACAGCTACATCCCGCTCGTTGAACTGCACATTAGCGGCGGCACTTAACGAAGGCGTCACTTCCTTGCGCTCGACGACCGCGGTACGTACGGCAAAGTTCTGCAAAATACTCGGGTTAATACTGACCGCAGCTGTGTCACTGCCACCCTCATCGGCATATTTCGGCACCAGTTCCATATCCATGAAAGGCGACTTGCCCGGCTTATCGAAGCGTTGACCCGGCATCATCGGGTCGTACCAGTAAAGTACTTCACGCTCGGTCTCGGTGGTCGCGGCCTGAGCCGAGGCTGTCAGAGCTGGCGTGTCATCTCGGGTAGCCCAGTATGTCGTTGCGCTGCTTGCGGTAGCCACAGCCGCTACCAGTACCAGCTGACGAAACTTGGTTGTATTCATTGTGCGGGTTCCCCATAGGCAAATGTCAGCCGCATGGCAAGCAGATCACGCTGAAAGGCAAGATCAAAGACACGTAAACGTTGGTTAATGAGATCACGGCGTGCCGCTAACACGGCACCCAGATCGCCATCCCCATTGATATAGGCGGCGTACTGCAGATCGACTCTCTGCTCGGCAAGCTTCACCCAAGTGGACTGGGCTCGATGGAACTGGCTGGAAAGCGTGGCATAGTCTGCCAACTGGCTATCGAGTTCGCGGGCCTGCTCGCTCAGCAATGCGTCACGCTCGAGTGTCAATTGTTCTACGCTGAGCTGTCGGGCGCGTATCGTAGGGTCCTGTCGGGTGGCGGCGAACAGGGGTAGGTCAAAAGAGATCTGGGCAGAAATCATGTCACCATAGCGCTCGTCGCGCTGCTGCCAGGCCAACTCGACCCCCCAGTCCGGGCGTCTCTGAGACTGCGCTTCTAGTACCCGCGCTTCTGCTGTACGCATACTTGCCTCCAATTCCAGCACATCGGGATATTGCAATACCTGGTCACGCAGGGCCTGAGGAGACAGGGAAAAGGAGGGAGGCGAGCCCAGCAACGGCTCGTCTGCTGCTTCGTTCACGTAGCGGCGCAACAGTGCGACGGCGGCAACCTGTTCACCTTCCAGGGCATCGCGACTATCGGCGAGCCGGGCAGCATCCTGGCTGGCAAGTACGCCATCCGTAAGTGGGGCTCGTCCCGAAGCGATCATTGCATTGACGGTCGAATGAAGCAGGGCATTTTCTCGATCGAGCTCGTCGAGCAATGTCAGCTTTTGCTCCACATAAAAGCGCGTAAGCCAGGCCTGGGCAGCTTCTTGTCTAACCTGAAGCCGCACGACTTGCGCTTGCGCCCGGGCCTGCCCCAACTCGGCGCTGGCAATTTCCCGGCGCGCCCGGCGCTTGGCGCTATTAGGAATAGCCTGGGCAATGCCGATCCTGCGCATGGTCATCGCGCTATCATTCAGACTACCGGCTTCAGGACCAGACACAGGGTAATTGCTGATGCCCAGCATAAGTTTCGGATCGGGAAGCGCATCGGCTGGTTCGAGCAAAGCATGGGTGCTTTCGATCTTCACGGCCTTGGCCGCTAGATCAGGCGCCCCCCGCTCGGCCAGTGCGACTGCTTGATAAAAGGTTAGCGGGGCGGCCTGAGCATTACTGCCCCATGCCGTACTTTCCAAGCCAACCAGGCCTATGGTTCCGATGAGCCACCACATGGAGAGGATACGAGAATTCTTTTGATGAGCCATTTTTGATTCCAAGGCTTTCCACGACCGCCACTTTGTGGCGCACGTGCTCTGATTTCACAGGCGATCAAGCGCTGCGAATGGAAAGTGCTATTGAGAATCAGGCTCGGCGCGGTGGACGCCAAAGGGTTTGGGGGGGACTAAAGGGTGACGGTGTGTCAGGCATGACTAGGCGTGCCTGAGCAACCATTCCATAATTGCCAAGCTGCGGGACGCTATCAAACACCAAACTGCCCGTGGTGCACTCTGGCTGAGGCTTACACGTCTCTAACGATTTACCTTCAGTTGTTTTGCCCTCGCAACCAGCTACTTCTTTTCTAGTCTTGGCATGGGCAGGAGGGCTATCTGTAGTGAGGTGCATCGACTCCACAGGCATCGTTACCGTATGACAGTCCCTACCGCTATCAGCGACCTGTTCTGCCAATGCGGGCAGCGACAGCAGCATAGCGAGAAAGACGGAACGGAAAAGAAACCACATGGTGCGATAAGCCTCATGCTAGCCTTGTGTGTGCCACCTTGCCATATGGGCTTGGTGCCTGTGAGAATACTCTGCCTAAGTGTAAGAGGCCGGATGATAGATTAAGCCTTAGGAGCTATCCTCTGCTGGCAGCGCGTGAACTCATTGCTCAATTCATCCAGGAGCAGCGAGATGGATATCAAACTGCATAAGACGGCGACCACCACACCGCGCATCCGCAAGGAGATCCAGCAGGCACCCGCCTCGGTCAGCGATAGCGAACTGGCTCGGCGTTATCATGTCTCGTGTCCCACCATTGCCCGGTGGCGTTACCGCAGCACGCAACATGATCGACCCCACACGCGACATAACCTGCTCGCGACGCTGTCTCCCGTCCAGGAAGAGATCGTGGTGGCTCTGCGCGACTACCTGCGTCTGAGCGTCGATGACTTGC
>NZ_FOPY01000011.1:142232-171654 GCF_900113605.1 Modicisalibacter xianhensis | reverse complement strand
TTCATCATCATCGGCGGCGGCATCCTGGGCCTGTCCACCGCCATGCAGCTCATCCGGGCCTACCCCGACAGGAAGATGCTGCTGGTCGAGAAGGAAGACGGCCCGGCCCGCCACCAGACCGGCCACAACAGCGGCGTGATCCACGCCGGCGTCTATTACACCCCGGGCAGCCTCAAGGCGCGCTTCTGCCTGGAAGGCAACCGCGCCACCAAGGCCTTCTGCGACGAGCACGGCATCGCCTACGACACGTGCGGCAAGCTGCTGGTCGCCACCAACGACCTCGAACTGCAGCGCATGCAGGCGCTGTGGGAGCGCACCGAGGCTAACGGCCTGGAGCGCACCTGGCTCACGGCAGGGGAGCTGCGCGAGCGCGAGCCCAACATCACCGGCGTGGGCGGCATCTTCGTGCCCTCCAGCGGCATCGTCAGCTACGCCGAGGTCGCTGCCGCCATGGGCCGCGAGTTCGAGGACGCCGGCGGCGAGATCCGCTACGCCACGCCGGTCACCGGCCTGCAGGAACGCAGCGGCGAGGTCGTGGTGACCACCGGCCGGGGCGAGTTCACTGCCCGCCACCTGGTGTCCTGCTCGGGGTTGATGGCTGATCGCGTGGTGCGCATGCTGGGCATCGAGCCGGACTTCACCATCTGCCCGTTCCGCGGCGAGTACTACCGGCTGCCGGCTCGGCACGACCGCATCGTCAACCACCTGATCTACCCGATTCCCGACCCGTCGATGCCGTTTCTGGGTGTGCATCTGACGCGCATGATCGACGGCAGCGTCACGGTCGGCCCCAATGCGGTGCTGGCCTGGAAGCGCGAGGGTTACCAGAAGAGCGATATTTCCTTGGCGGATAGCCTGGCCATGCTTCGCCATCCGGGGATCCGCAAGGTGCTCAAGAGCAACCTGCGCCCGGGGCTGATCGAGCTGAAGAACTCGCTGTACAAGAAAGGCTACCTGGAAGAGGTGCGCAAGTACTGTCCGAGCCTGACGCTGGACGATCTCGAGCCCTATCCGGCGGGGGTGCGTGCCCAGGCGGTCTCCAACGCCGGCAAGCTGGTCGACGACTTCCTGTTCGTGAACACCCAGCGCACGGTCAACGTGTGCAACGCGCCGTCACCGGCGGCGACCTCGGCGATTCCCATCGGTGCGCATATCGTCGCGCAGGTCAGGGCGCAGGTCGAAGGCTAAGAGAAACCGGCCCGTATCGATGCCTTTCGGGAAGTGCCCTGCTGCGTTGCACGTTGCAGGGCGCTTGAGACGTTCAGAACAGGATCGCCAGCAATACCAGGCCCAGCCCAAGCAGGGCCACCACCCATACCATAGAGCGGATCCACGGGATGCCCAGCGCATAAAGCGGCACGTAGACGACACGAGCCAGGAAGTAGAGCCAGGCGCCCCATAGCGTCAACGCACCGGTCTGGCCACCGACATGAGCGATCAGGATCGCGCCGATGAACAGCGGCAGGGTCTCGAACAGGTTGCGCTGGGCCCGGAACAGCCGCGCGGTGATCTTGCCCATCGGTGGGCCGGGCTCGTCGCGCGGCCCGGTGTTGTAATCGATGCCGGTTTCCCGGTTGCGCCACATCGCGGGCAGCAGGATCTGGACGATGGCCAGTACCAGCGTCCAGGCGAGCAAGGTCAGTTCCGCGGTCATGGTAAAGGCTCCTGTGGTGACGGAGCCTTTACCTTAGCAGGCCTTGATGTTGCCCGTGGCCGACGGCGCCATGCTCAGAATGCCTCCCAGTCATCGTCGCCGCTGGGCACGGGGGCGTGGGTTTTCGCGATACGTGCCGGTGCCTGCCTCGCGCTCGACGACGAGGATGGCAGGGCGGTATCGGCACCTCTCGCATCGTCGCCGAGCACGAAGGCGTTGATCAGCTGACTCAGGCGCTGGGTGTGCTCGCGCATGGTGCCGGCGGAAGACGAGGTCCGCTGGACCATGGCCGCGTTCTGCTGGGTCATGGTGTCCATCTCGGCGACGGCGGTGTTGACCTGGCCGATGCCGCTGCTCTGCTCCCGGGCGCCGGCGCTGATCTCTACGATCACGTCGGTGACCCGCGCCACGCTGGCGACGATTTCCTGCATGGTCTGACTGGTGCTGCGTACCAGTTCGGCGCCCGACCGGGTATGGCCGGTGGAGGTGTCGATCAGCTCGCGAATCTCGCGCGAGGCATCGCCCGAGCGACTGGCCAGGGTGCGCACTTCCTGGGCGACCACGGCGAAGCCGCGGCCGTGTTCACCGGCCCGGGCGGCCTCCACTGAGGCATTGAGCGCCAGGATGTTGGTCTGAAAGGCGATCGAATCGATCATGGTGATGATCTCGCTGATCTTCGCCGCCGAGGCATCGATATCGTTCATGGTGCGCTCGACCTGATCCATCGATGCCTGGCCCTGGCGCGCCACGTCGGAGGTCGCCTGGACCAGCTGATTGGCCTGCTGGGCCGAATCGGCGCTATGGGCGACGGTAGAGGTGATTTCCTCCATCGAGGCCGAGGTTTCCTGCAGGTTGGCAGCGGCCTGGTCGGTGCGCGTCGCCAGTTCCTCGCTACTGCGGGCGATGTCGTTCGCGGCCCGCGACACCTGGAGCGTGCTGACGCGTACCTCGCGCAGGGTATCCTGCATGCGTGCCACGAAGGCATTGAACTGGATCGCCAGTTCGCCCACCTCATCGCGGCTCTCGACGACGAGGCGGCGGGTCAGGTCGCCCTTGCCCTCGGCAATGTCCTGCATGGCGCTGGCCGTGCGGCGGATCGGCTGGATGGTGCGGCGGGTCAGCCAGAAGGCGACGAGTGCCGCGCCGATGAACAGCACGGCCCCGATCAGCACGGTAGCGGTCATGACCTTGCGCAGTTCGGCGGCCTGGGCAGTTTCGACGACGGCCATGGCCTCGTCGATCTCGGTCATGTAGGTACCGGCACCGAGCATCCAGTCCCACTTGTCGATGCCCGCGGCATAAGAGTACTTGGTCTCGACCTCACCGCTGGCCGGGTGCGGCCAGGCATACTGATAATGGCCGCCGTCCTGCCTGGCGAGTTCGATCATGTCGCGGATCAGCAGGTTGCCGTGCTTGTCCTGGGTGCCGAGGGCATTCTTGCCGAGGCTTTCCGGCTTCATCGGCTGGACCAGAGTGGTACCGTCGTAGCCGTAGACGAAGACGTAGTTGTTGCCATCGAAGCGCAGGCTGCTCAGGATCTCCTTGGCGCGTGCCTGGGCCTCTGCATCGTCGGGACCGGACTCGGCGACGATCGGCGCAATGGCGGATTTCGCCGTTTCGATCACGTTCTGCACGGCGGCCTTGCGCGACTCGATCAGCATGGCCCGCTGTTCGGCCAGTGCGCTACGCGAGGCCTGGACCAGGTCATAGGCGACCACCCCGATCAGCGCGGCGGTCACCAGCAGCAGCGGGGTCAGCACCAGCAGCAAGACCTTGCCCTGCAAACTGAGTGAAAAGCCGCGGCGTCTCTTGTGGTTTGTTATGGCCATCAAGCGGATCTCCGTTGTCGTGTGTATAAGCTCCCTGTACGTGGTTATCGGCGTGATGACGGCATGATGGAGTTCGACCTTAGCCGGGGTCCATCGTCAGGAGCAGTCGCTTTTGACCCTTCTGCAGTACAGGACTTCGATGGACAAGCCCCCGATGCTCGTTACCTATCCAGCCGCTTCCCTTGAGTAGGCCAATGTCACCCGCTGTCAGCCGCTGGATAGCGTCGGGGTCGATAACAGGTTCGGGCTTCTCCGCGTTTGGAGCGCCCAGGCCGGCACGATTGACTGCCGTTTCGGGAAGCCACTCGCTCCCTGGACCGTAGTAGGTGGTTATCAGCCGTACGGGGAGATTGTCGCAGTGAAAGCGTGGGCACATGGCGGCATCCAGCAGGCGCAGGCGCACCCCGACCATGGAGGTGTCAAAGAGATCGCACACGGCCTGGGCCAGGAGCAGGATATCCTCGGCTAGCGCCGCTGCTGCATCTGGCGCGGGTAGCTGACGAAGCAGATCCTCGCGTAGCCCGTTGTCGGGATGACCCAGCCAGGCCAATTGCCAGGCGCGCTGTGTGGCACATTGGGCTTCGATGTCTGCTACCAGTGACGTGTCCAACGTACGGCGCATCACGGCGATATTGATAGCATCGTCGAATATGCGCGGTAACACCTCGACCTCGTCCCCCACAGCCCAATGGGGGGCACCGTGTCGACCGTTATCGTCATTCAAGCTATGGGAAAGCGCAGGCATTGGCATATCAGCTCCTCGGCAATTGCTTTTTTGTTATGATATAACATATCTTCTTTGGCTCAAGAATAGCGCCAACGCCAACCGACAACCCTGGCCGCCAAGGCAATGGTTCGCTTCGAGATGTTGAGGACGACGAGATGGAGCCTGCCGAAGAGGCACGCCTGCTGGCGATGTCCGATGACGCTTACATGAACGAGGAGCAGCTGGCTTTCTTTCGCTGCCGGCTGCTTACCGGAAAGACCCGCATCGCAAGTTATCTGTTGCTTCGACCCACGGCAACGTTGTGCCTGGAAGCCAAGGAACGCCAGGAGCAGCGGGAACACCACTATCGAAAGCTGAGAGGAGAATCTTGATGGAGTCGCTGCCAGAACCGCTACCGGTAACGGTGCTGTCCGGTTTCCTCGGTGCCGGCAAGACCACCTTGCTGAATCATATCCTGGCCAACCGGGAAGGACGCCGTGTCGCGGTAATCGTCAACGACATGAGCGAAATCAACATCGATGCGTCGCTGGTGCGCGGCATGGCCGGGGATGGCGATGCATCCGGCGGCGATGTGGCACTCAACCGTGCCGAGGAGCGCCTCGTCGAGATGAGTAATGGCTGCATCTGCTGCACGCTGCGAGAGGACTTGCTCGTCGAGGTACGCCAGCTGGCCCGGGAAGGGCGCTTCGATCACCTGGTGATCGAGTCCACGGGCATTTCCGAGCCCCTGCCGGTGGCCGAAACTTTCACTTTTACCGACGAGGACGGACAGAGCCTTTCTCAGGTGGCCCGGCTGGATACGCTGGTCACGGTGGTCGATGGGGCCAATTTCCTGGCCCAGTACCATGACGCGCAGTCCTTGGCCGAGGCAGGCGAAAGCCTGGGTGAGGGCGACGAGCGCAATGTCGCCGACCTGCTGGTCGATCAGGTGGAATTCTGCGACGTGCTGCTGATCAGCAAGATCGACCTGATCGATGCGCAACACCTGAATGAGCTGACGGCAGTGCTGCGTTCGCTCAACCCCGATGCCGAGCTGATACCCATGGCCCAAGGCCAAGTATCGTTGGACAAGGTGCTGGATACGGGGAGGTTCAGCTTCGAACGAGCCCAGCAGGCGCCGGGCTGGCTGAAAGAACTTCGCGGTGAGCATGTGCCGGAAACCGAGGAGTACGGAATTTCCAGTTTCGCCTATCACGCCCGGCGTCCTTTCCATCCCCAGAAATTCTACGACTTGCTGCACGGCGACTGGTTCGGCGGCAAGCTGCTGCGCTCCAAGGGCTTCTTCTGGCTGGCCAGCCGGCCCCAGTTCGCCGGGCAGTGGAGCCAGGCCGGCGGCATCGCCCGCTACGGCTTCGCGGGCATGTTCTGGAAGGCCGTGCCCGAGTCGCGCTGGCCCAAGGACCCGGAATATCGGGCCGCCATCATGCGCTACTGGCAGGAGCCCTTCGGCGACATGCGTCAGGAACTCGTGTTCATCGGCCAGGACCTGGACGAGACCCGGATACGTCAGGGGCTAGATGCGTGCCTGTTGAGCGATGAGGACATGCAGGCCGGCCACGAACACTGGCGTTCCCTTCCCGACCCGTTCCCCGCCTGGGATTGAGGAGGACGAACCGATGACACAGCACGAATTGATCGATGTGGCCCAGGGGGCATCCGTTGTCGACGGCACGCTGGCCTGGGTCGGCATGGAAGCCATTGCGCTGCCTTTCCAGGTGGGCGGTCAACCCGTCAACGGCCAAGTCTCGGCCGGTGTCTCGCTGGATGATCCCCTGACGCGCGGCATTCATATGTCGCGCCTCTACCTGGCGCTGGCCGAACTGGAGAATCAGGAACTGACGTTGCCGCGTGTGGCCGCGGTGCTGGAAAACTATCTGGACAGCCATGCGGCACTGTCCGATACCGCCTTCCTCGACCTGCGCGGCGAGGTGCTCATCAAGCGTCCGGCACTGATCAGCCCCTTGGCAGGCTGGAAGGCCTATCCTTTCACGTTGCGTTGTCGGCGGGATGGGCGCGGCCTGCAGGCCATGCTCGACCTGACGGTCGGCTACTCCTCGACCTGCCCCTGTTCGGCGGCCCTGGCGCGCCAGTTGATCCAGCAAGCCTTCGATGAAGATTTCACCGACATGCCGATATCCCGCGAAGCGGTCAGGGCATGGCTGGGCAGTGAACAGGGCATCCTCGCCACGCCGCACAGTCAGCGCAGCCAGGCTCACCTGTCGCTGCGTCTGGCCGATGGCATCGAGAAGCTGCCAATCGAGGCGCTGATCGACGATGTCGAACGCTCGCTCGGTACCGCCCTGCAGACAGCCGTCAAGCGCATCGATGAGCAGGCATTCACCCTGGCCAACGGCCAGAATCTGATGTTCTGCGAGGATGCGGCACGCCGCCTGCACCGCACCCTGCGGAGGCAGGCGAGCGTCGATGGCTTTCAGCTGCGCGTGGTGCATGCCGAAAGCCTGCATGCCCATGACGCGGTGGCACGCAGTGAATGGAACTGGACGAACGCTTGATCAGTGCCGCCCACCGGCCGAGGCAAGCGCACGTGACGCCTTGAGGCGCAGGTGGGCGGCGAGACTGGACAGGGCGAACAGGGTGGCGGCCAGGCTCACGATGGTGGGGCCGGTCGGGGTATCGAACCAATAGGCCGCCTGCAGCCCGCCGAGGGTGGAGGCGGTACCGATCGCTGCCGCGAGCAGCGCCATGGCCTCTGGGGTACGGCTGAACGGGCGTGCCGCCGCGGCGGGAATGAGTAGCAGGGCGGCAATCAGCAGGACGCCGACGACCTTCAGGGCAACAGCGACAACCACGGCGAGCGACAGGGTCAGGATAAGCTGCTCGCGCCGGGGATCGATACCGCTGGCGTGGGCCAGGTCAGTGTTTAGCGTGGAGGTCAGCAGGCGCGACCAGCGCCATCCCATCAAGGCCACGACTAGGGCGGCACCGCCCCAGATGATAGCCAGGTCGACCTTGCCGACGGCGAGAATGTCGCCGAACAGGTAGGCCATCAGGTCGATGCGTATGCCGGAGACGAAGGACACCGCGACCAGGCCGAAAGCCAGCGCCGAATGTGCCATGACGCCCAGCAGCGTATCCATGGCGTAACCCTTGCCGTTCAGTAGTGACACGATCAGGGCCATGAGCAGCGATACCACCAGTACGCCCGCAAAGATCGACGTGGAAAGCACCAGGGAGAGCGCCACGCCAAGAATTGCCGCATGTGCGGTGGCATCGCCGAAGAATGCCATGCGCCGCCACACGACGAAGCAGCCGAGCGGGGCGGCGGCGAGTGCTACGCCGACACCGGCCAGGGCGGCGCGCACCAGGAAATCGTCGAGAATCATGAGGAAAGCTCCAACGGAGTCGGGGCGTGGTGGTGGCGGTACAGTGCCAGGGCATCCTGGCTATCGTGACCGAACATGGCCCGGTATTCCGGTGATGCGGCAACCCGCTCGGGCGTTCCCGCGCAGCAGATCGAGCGATTCAGGCAGATGACCCGGTCCGAGGTTCGCATCACCACGTGCAGTTCGTGGCTGACCATCAACACGCCGCAGCCCAGCTCCTGGCGCACTTGTTCGAGCTGGCGATAGAAGTCGGCCGTGCCGCGGTGGTCGAGTCCCTGGGTCGCCTCATCGAGAATCAGCAGGCCGGGTGATTCCAGCAGGGCGCGGGCCAGCAGAACGCGCTGAAACTGGCCGCCTGACAGGTCGCTGACCTGGCGGTTGGCGTGCTCGGTAACCCCCGCGCGCGCCAGGGCCTGCTCGATCTCCCGTGCCGAGTGCCGTCGCGGCAATCCCATCAGTCGTGACACCGTCATCGGCAACGTGGCATCGAGGTGGAGACGCTGGGGGACGTAACCGATGGTGAGTCCCGGTGCCTTGGAAATGCTGCCCCGCGACGGAGGCAACGAGCCGATGATGCTTCTCAGCAGGGTCGTTTTTCCCGAGCCGTTGGGGCCGACGATGGTGACGATTTCACCCCGTTCGAGAGTGAGGTGAACCTCCTCCAGTATGCGTTGGCCGCCAAGGGCCACATCCAGGTGTTCAATCGTCAATAGTGTCATGGGATGTCCGGCATAGTCAGCGAAAGAGGATCGCCAATGATCGGGGGGCAATGCCCTCATTGAATTGTTATGTTATAACGTAGCTTTCCCTTGTCAATTGAATAGCCTGACCCAGGAGAATCCTCGTGCCTCTACGTACCCGCCATTATCTGATGTCTCTTGCATTGCTACCCGCTGTCGCTGCCGCCGACGTGCCATCCGTGGCGGTGGATATCCCGCCTGTTCACTCTCTGGTCAAGCGTGTGATGGGGGAGTTGGGTTCGCCTGATCTGGTCATTCAGCCCGGTGCATCGCCGCATGGCTATTCCATGCGCCCCTCGGAGGCAAGCGCACTCGATCGCGCCGATGTGGTGTTCTGGGTCGGCGCGGGCTTGACGCCTTGGCTGGCGGAGTCGATAGAGACGTTGGCCGACGATGCTGTCAGCGTGGAACTGATGGACGTGCCGGTTACGCGCAAACTCGAGTATCGGCAGGGAGCGACCTTCGAGCCGCATGATCATGGTGACCACGACCACGACCACGACCACGACCACGACCACGACCACGACCACGACCACGACCACGACCACGACCACGACCACGACCATGGCCACTCGCACGAGGGCACGAATCCCCATGGCTGGCTCGATCCGGTGAATGCCCAGGTCTGGCTCGACGCCATTGCCGACTCGCTGGCGAAACTTGATCCGGACAACGCGGTGACGTACCGGGAAAACGCTCGCCTTGGCAAGGCCGATCTCGCGGCGTTGACCGACGAATTGCAGGCGCAGCTCGCCGATGCCCGGGAGGCTCGTTTCATCGTCTTCCATGATGCCTATCAGTATTTCGAGAACCGGTTCGGCATCTCGGCAGCCGGTGCGATCTCCTTGGGTGATGCCTCGAAACCCAGCCCGGCACGCATCGACGAGTTACGTAACCTGGCTGGCGAACTCGACATCGATTGCGTCTTCAGTGAGCCCCAGTACAACCCGGCGCTAGTGGAAAGCGTCTTCGGTGATAGCGGCGTCAATACTTCCATCGTGGTCGATCCATTGGGTACGGAACTGTCGCTTGGCGAGCAGCTCTACCCCGATTTGCTCCATCATCTGGCCGATGCCGTGACGCGTTGCGGCTCCTGACAGAGGAGTGCGCTAGCCTCCCGTCATGTTCATGAAGCGCACCACCTGCACGTCGCCGTCGGTGGTGAAGTGATGGCGCTCGGGCTTGAGGCGCATGGCATCGACGATGGCCGCCTTGAGCCGTTCGCCGTCACCGGGGTGACGACGCATCACGCTGCGCAGGTCCAGGGAGTGCTCGTTGCCCAGGCACAGCAGCAGGCGGCCCTCGGCGGTGACGCGGACCCGGTTGCAGGTGCTGCAGAAGTTGTGGCTGTGCGGGGAAATGAAGCCGATGCGTGTGTCGCTGTCGGCCATGCGGTAGTAGCGCGACGGCCCCAGGGTGCTCTCGGTGGAAGGCAGCAGGGCATGGTGGCGTTCGATGAGCGCGCGCACGTCGTCGCTGGAACAGAAGGTGGCGGCGCGGTCATGTTCGGTGACCTGGCCCAGCGGCATCTCCTCGATGAAGCTGATGTCGAGCCGCTCGCGGCGGGCGAACTCGACCAACGCGGGTACCTCGTCGTCGTTACGACCCTTGAGGATCACCGCGTTGAGCTTGATGCGCGTGAAGCCGGCCTCGCGTGCGGCGCGGATGCCGTCGATCACCCGGCCGAGATCGCCGGTACGGGTCAGCGACCGGAAGCGCGCCGGGTCCAGGGTATCGAGACTGACGTTGAGCCGGCTGAGCCCGCCGCGCCGCAGGGCGTCGGCATGCCTGACCAGCCCGCTGCCGTTGGTAGTCATGGCGAAATCACGCAAGCCCGGCAGCGCGCCAATCGATTCGACCAGGTCGGCGATGCCATGGCGGACCAGCGGTTCGCCACCAGTCAGGCGGATCTTCTCCACCCCCAGTTCGACGAAGGCGCGCGACAGCGCGGTGATTTCCTCCAGCGTCAGTATCTGGGCGCGGGGCAGGAAGGTCATGTCCTCGCTCATGCAGTACACGCAGCGGAAATCGCAGCGGTCGGTCACGGAGAGGCGCAGGTAGCGGATACGGCGGCCGAAGCCATCCACGAGCGTGTTCATGCGTCACCTTCGCTGAATGCTTCGGCCTGCAGGGGCAGGCGAGCAATGAGCCGGCCCACGTCGTCGCAGACCTGGGTGATGGCGTCCTCGCTGTAGCGCTGGCCGCGCCGCTTGCGATAGCCCATCTCGTAGAGCCTGACGTGCTCGGTCATGTCGACACCCGCATTGTCGAGGCAGTGCTGGACGCAATGCATCTGGCAGCCGTCGATGGCGACAACTGGCCGGCCGGAACGTGCGGTGCGTACCAGGCCGGGCACGCCGCCGCCCACGCCGGCGATGCACGACATCTCGGCACGCCCGGCATGGTCCAGGCGCACCGCGACCTCGTTGGCCAACTGGGCCACGTCCGAGCAGCCCGAGCAGGAATACACCAGCGGGCGGGATTGGCGTGAAGCGGGCATAAGCGTCTCCTTGCGAAAATGTATGACGTCGGGCTAGTCGTTCAGCGCGCGCAGCTTGCTGCGATCGAGCACCACCAGCTGGTGGCGTTCGACGAGAATCGCCCCGGCCCGGCTCAGGCGGCTCAGCAGCCGGGAAAGTGTTTCGGGCGTCATGGCCAGTTGTGCCGCCAGCCAGCACTTGGGCACGCTCAGTCGAATGGCGTGCGGCAGCGAGGCGCCGAGCGGAAGCTGGCGCAGCAGGAAGCTGACCAGGCGTGCGCGGGCATCGGCCTGGGTCAGCAGGGCCATGTCTTCCAGGCGCTCGGTCAACTCCTGGGTCAGGCGCGACAGGAAAGCGCCACGACAGTGTTCGTGGGCCAGGCTGTCCTGGCAGCGGCTGGAGCTGATCGCCAGGACATGGGTGCGGCGCAGCGCCTCGGCGGAATACAGGTAGGTGGATTGCTGCGAGATCAGGCTCAGCTCGCCCAATGTGCCGCCGCGTTCCACGCAGCGAATCGTCGCCAGGCGACCGTCGTCGGTGGCACGCAGCAGGCGCACGGCACCACTGACCACGATGTAGATCCAGTGTGCCGGGGTCTGCTGTCGGAACAGCCACTCGCGGCCCTCGGCGACATGTACCCTGGCACCCTGCAGCAGAGACTCCAGGTCGTCCTCCGGCAACTGGGCCAGCCACGGCACATTGCGTACTAGGTCGCGCAGATAACGACGCTTGGCGACGGCATCAGACGGCGAATTGTGCAACGGGCAGGAACGCATAGGCGTTGCCCTCCAGTATCGGCATGTCGCCGGGCACCATCAGGTAGCCGTCCGCCTGGCAGGCCGCACCGAGCATGGCCGACCCCTGGCCGCCAGCCAGTCGGGCCACCGGCTCGTGTTCGTGGCGGTCGAGAACCACGCGAAGCAGTTCGCAACGACCCTGCGGGGCGCGGCGGCTGAAGCCGGCCTTGACCGGGAGCTGCTGCAACGGTCGTGGGCGGCGGCCCTGGCAGGCCTGCACGAAGGCCTGCCCCAGTACCTGCCAGGTCACCAGCGAGGCGACCGGGTTGCCGGGCAGGCCGAGCAACGGCACGTCACCACCGGCACGGTGCAGATGACCGAAGGCGAACGGCTTGCCGGGTTTCATCGCCACGCCATGGAAGTGCAGCTCGCCGAGTTCGGCGAGTACCGGGCGCACGTGATCCTCCTCTCCGGCCGAGACGCCACCGGTACAGATCACCACATCGGCGCAATCGCGTGCCTGGCTCAGTGCTTCGCGCAGAGCGCTGGCGGTGTCCGCGATGGTGCCAAGGTCGACAATCTCGCAGTTTTGCGGCTGGAGCAGGGCGCGCAGCATGACGCGGTTGCTGTTGTAGAGCTGGCCCGGGGCCAGCGGCGTGCCCGGCTCGACCAGCTCGTCGCCGGTGGAGATCAGCGCCACCCTGAGGCGGGCGGTGACCTCGACCTCGACAATGCCTTGGCTGGCCAGCAGCGCCAGGGCGGGGGCGTCGAGGCGCTGGCCGGCCGGCAGCAGCGCAGCCCCTTCGCCATACTCCTCGCCGCGTCGGCGAATATTGGCACCAAGTAGAGCCTCACCGTGCACATGCATGCGGCCTCGTGCGTCGAGCCGGCAGCGTTCCTGGGGAATCACGCAGTCGGCACCGGGAGGAATCGGCGCGCCGGTGAAGATACGCGCGCAACTGCCCTCGGCGAGCGGCGCCGGCGCGCAGCCCGCCGGAATCCGCTGGATGACCGGCAACCCGTCGGGGTGCGTGTCGAGATCGACAAGGCGCAGGGCGTAACCGTCCATGGCGCTGTTGTCGGCACCGGGCATGGCCAGGCGGGCATGGACCGGTGCGGCCAGGATGCGGCCCAGCGCGGCGTCGAGCGGGCAGGTCTCGCTTGCCGCCAAGGGGCGAGCGGCGGCCAGCAGACGCTGGCGGGCCTCGTCGAGATCGAGCAGGCCGGGCGTGAGGGTGGCGCAACTGACGCAACTCATGCCGGCTTCTCCGCGGTGAGCGTTTCAGTCACTGGCGACACCACGGACTGGCGACTGGCGCAGGGCGAGGCATCGGGGCGCACCATGGCCACGAAGTTGCAGGGCCGGGTACGGGCGTCGAGCTGCGAGGCAAGGATGCCATCCCAGGCCGTGGCGCAGGCCTTGGGCGAGCCCGGCAGGGCGAACACCAGGGTGCGGTTGGCAACGCCGCCGACGGCCCGTGACTGGATCGTCGAGGCACCGATGTCGGCCAGCGAGATTTGCCGGAAGAGCTCGCCGAACCCCTCGATGGCCTTGTCGAACAACGGCGCGAGCGCCTCCGGCGTGGTGTCGCGCGGGGTGAAGCCGGTGCCGCCATTGACCAGCACGGCATGGATGCCGTCGCGGGCGATCCACTCGGAAACCACCGCGCGGATACGGTAGATGTCGTCCGGCACGATGCGCCGGTCGCTCAACCAGTGGCCGGCCTCGATGAGGCGCGCGCAGAGCAGGTCGCCACTGCCGTCCTGATCGAAACCGCGGGTGTCGGAGACCGTCAGCACCGCAATGTTGAGCGGCACGAACGGGGCATCGGCGTGTACGTGGGCCATGGAATTCTCCTCGTAGTTACTGCATCAGTGCGCCGGCGCTTTCGTCATCCAGCGCCACACCGCTGACGCCCAGGCGCGCTTCCAGCGCCAGCAGGTAGTGACGCAGGGCGCGGCGTGTGGCCTGCTCGCGCAGGGTGTGGCGCACACGCTCGGCAGCCTCGATGTAGGACACGGCACGTCCACCATCGCGACGGTCGACGCTGACCACGTGCCAGCCGTAGCGCGAGGCCAGCGGCCGGTCGTGGAGTCCTTCCGGCAAGCGCTGCAGGGCGCGGTCCAGTTCGGCCACGGTCTGTCCCGGTGTCAGCCAGCCCAGCTCGCCACCGTCGTCCTTGGAGGGGCAGGCGGAGTGGCGCTGGGCGAACTCGGTGAAGCGCTCAGGCACGGTTTGAAGTTCAGCGACGAGATCCTGGCCCAGGCGGTACTGGCGGTCGCGGGCGTCGGCGTCGTCCGGCGCAGCCGCCAGCAGGATATGACGGACCGACAGGCGTACCGGCTCGCTGAAGCGCTCGGCGTTGGCCTCGAAATAGCGCCGGCAGTCGGCCTCGGCGGGCTCCGGCACGTCAAGCTCCGTGTCCAGCAGGGCGGCCAGGGCCGCCTCCTCGCTGTCCTCGACCTCCCAGCCCAGCTCGTCGCAGCGCTGGCGCAGCAGCTCGCGCACGACCAGGGCGCGTGCAGCCTGAAGCTGGGCGTCTTCCACGGAGTCGGCCTGGTGGTACTGCATCTCCCGGGCGATATCCTCGGCGGGGATGTTCACGTCGCCGACCCACACCGGCGGGATCGCCATGGCCTGTGCGTTGGCGGGCAGGGTTTCGAGCGGAATCAGTTGCATCTCATTTTCCTCCGTCTCAGGTCCGGCGACGGACAATTTGATAGCGACGGCCGACGTACCCCAGCGGCGCGCTCCACACATGCACCAGGCGGGTGAACGGGAACACCAGCACGATGGTCAGGCCGAGCAGGATGTGCAGCTTGTAGATCAGCCCGATCTCGGCCAGGTGCTCGGCAGCGCCGCCCTTGAAGAACACGATGGACTGCGCCCACTCGGCGAGATTCAGCATCGCGCCACCGTCGAGGTGGCCCATGGCGGGAATGATGGTCAGCAGGCCCAGCGACACCTGGGCGACCAGCAGCGCCAGGATCACGATGTCGGCACGGCTGGAGGTGGCGCGAACGCGCGGGTTGGTCAGGCGGCGATGCAGCAGCATGGCGCCGCCGACCAGGCACATCACGCCGGCGATGCCGCCGACGATGATGGCAATGACCTGCTTGGTGCCGGCGCTGATGAACGGTGCGTAGACCCAGTGCGGGGTGAGCAGCCCGACCAGGTGACCGAAGAAGATCACCAGGATGCCGATGTGGAACAGATTGCTCCCCAGGCGCATCTGGTGCTTGGAGAGCATCTGGCTGGAGCCGGTCTTCCAGGTGTACTGGCCGTGGTCGAAGCGCAGCAGGGCACCGGCGAGGAAGATGGTACCGGCCACATAGGGATACAGGCCGAACAGCAGTTCATTGAGGTAGTTCATGACGGCAGGCTCCTGATTCAGTGACCTAACGAGGCATCGACGGCCGGCGGCACGATACGAATCGGCATCTCGGCCTGGGACTGGCGCTTGAGTTCCGCCTGGCGGCGGCCGGTGGCGGATTGCAGCGCGCAATCCTCGTCGGACTTGGCGTTGAAGCGCACGGCTTCTTCTTCCCACACGGCATCGAGGGCGGCGGGCGTATCGTCGCGGGCTTCCTTGCTGACGGCCTCGGCATGCGCATCGATGGCGGTATCGGCACCGATCATGGCCAGCAGGGCGGCGGGTACCAGCGCATAGTCCGATTCCCGCTCGCGCAGGCGGGCGGCAAGCAGTCCCAGGATGTGGGCGATATCGCTCAACTGCTGGGCAATGTCGGCCTCGTCGCGGGTCGACAGGTACTCGAGAAATACCGGCAGGTAGTCCGGTAGCTCGCGGGCGCTGAGCTCGAAGCCAGCCTGGCGGTACTGCTCGAGCAGGTCGACCATGGCCTGGCCGCGGTCGCGGGACTCGCCGTGGACGTGCTCGAAGAGCAACAGCGAGGTGGCGCGACCCTTGTCGAACAGCGCCACGTAGTCGGCCTGCAGGTCGAGCAGGTCGGTGCTGGCGATGCGTCCAATCCAGCCATGCAGCGCGGCGCGCTGCGGGTGGCTCAGGTGGGCCTCGTTGGCGACGATGGCCTGCATGTCAGCGGCAGCCTGCTGCAACTCCGCGCTGGGATAGTCGAGCAGGCGGGCAAGGACGATCAGACTACGCATTGGATTCTTCCTCCGGCGCGGGGCGTTTCGGCTGGGCCGGCTTTGGGGTGTAGTGGCTGACCACATCGGCCTGGGCAAGCGATGAGGCGTGTTCGTGTTCATGTTGATGGGCCGGCTTGATCAGCGTGGTGGTGTGCTTGCGCGCGCCGAACAGGCTGGCGTCGCTGTCGCCGCCATGGCAGCCGTTGCCGAACGAGAAGCCGCAGCCGCCGCGCTCGGGGAAGGCCTCGCGGGCCTGCTCGCGATGGCTGGTGGGTATCACGAAGCGATCTTCGTAGTTGGCGATGGCCAGGTAGCGGTACATCTCTTCGACCTGCGCCTCGCTCAGACCCACGGCGTCGAGGACATCATTGGCCTGGCGGCCATCGACCTGCTGGGCGCGCTTGTACAGGCGCATTGCCATCAGGCGCTTGAGTGCCAGTACCACGGGTTCTTCTTCTCCGGCGGTGAGCAGGTTGGCCAGGTAGCGCACCGGGATGCGCAGCGACTCGATGTCGGGCAACACGCCGTCGCTTTCGATGTGGCCGGCCTCGGCGGCGGACTGGATCGGCGAGAGCGGCGGCACGTACCACACCATGGGCAGGGTGCGATATTCCGGGTGCAGCGGCAGGGCCAGGCCCCAGTCCATGGCCAGCTTGTAGACCGGCGAGGCCTGGGCGGCCTTGATCACGTTCTCGGGGATACCGTCGCGCTTGGCCTGGGCGATGACTTCAGGATCGAAGGGATCGAGGAAGATGTCGCGCTGGCGATGATACAGGTCACGCTCGTCGGGAGACGATGCCACTTCCTGGATACGATCGGCGTCGTAGAGCATCACGCCCAGATAGCGGATACGGCCCACGCAGGTCTCGGAGCAGATCGTCGGCATGCCGGACTCGATGCGCGGATAGCAGAAGATGCACTTCTCGGATTTGCCGGTCTTCCAGTTGTAGTAGATCTTCTTGTACGGGCAGCCCGAAATGCACATGCGCCAGCCGCGGCACTTGTCCTGATCGATCAGCACGATACCGTCTTCCTCGCGCTTGTAGATCGCGCCGCTCGGGCACGACGCCACGCACGTCGGGTTGAGGCAGTGCTCGCACAGGCGCGGCAGGTACATCATGAAGGTGTTCTCGAACTGGCCGTAGATATCGGCCTGGACCTTCTCGAAGTTGGCATCCTTACGGCGCTTGGCGAATTCGGTACCCAGGATCTCTTCCCAGTTGGGGCCCCATTCGATCTTGTTCATGCGTTGGCCAGTAATGGCACTACGCGGGCGTGCCACCGGCTGGTGCTGGCCTTCGCCGGCCTTGTGCAGGTGCTGGTAGTCGAAGTCGAACGGTTCGTAGTAGTCGTCGATCTCGGGCAGGTCGGGGTTGGCGAACAGCTTGGCGAGCACGCGGTAACGTCCGCCGATGCGTGGCTGGATCGAGCCATTCTTGTTGCGCAGCCAGCCACCCTTCCATTTCTTCTGGTTCTCCCACTCCTTGGGATAGCCGACACCAGGCTTGGTCTCGACGTTGTTGAACCAGGCGTACTCGACGCCTTCGCGGCTGGTCCAGACGTTCTTGCAGGTCACCGAGCAGGTGTGGCAGCCGATACACTTGTCGAGGTTGAGGACCATGCCCACCTGTGAGCGAATTTTCATATCACGGTCTCCGCAGTCGTTGTCTCTTCAACCAGTCGGCAGCGGTGCATCAGGGCCGGGCGTCTCCGCCGGATCGGGCCGCTGCACGATGTCTCCCTGGACCCGTTGAAGCGTCGTTTCGGAGGTCACTTTGGGCCTTCCGGCGGGTGAGGTTGTTGACTCGAATCAAGTCGTCAGGCCCGTCTTCTGGCGTCGGGAGGCCGCGTACTCCCTTGGGGGTAGTCGGCTGCGTTTCTGCAACGCTTTGCTTTTCAAGCGGTTTTATCGGCGGCCTATGCCTTAGGGGGTAGCTGGTAAATCCACGGGGTTCATTGGGGGTAGGGGCGACCCGCGTAGCGGGCTTGAGTAGCGTAATAGCGGGACAACAACGAAAAGAGCCGGCGGGCGCCGGCTCTGGGGAGTGTCGAGACAGGGGCGGATCAGCACGGCGCCTCGGCGTTCTTGCGCGCGTAGTACCACCAGGTCATCACGATGCAGGTGACATAGAAGGCCACGAAGGTCAGCAGGGCGCCTTCGACGCTGCCGGTCAGGGCGATCGACGTGCCGTAGCTCTTGGGAATGAAGAAGCCCCCGTAGCCACCGATGGCCGAGGTGAAGCCGAGCACCGCGCCGGCTTCCTTGGCAGCCTGCTTGGAGGCCTGCTCGCGAGCCTGGGGGTCGTCACCGGCCTCGCGCTGGTGCTGGGTCATGAAGATCACCGGGATCATGCGGAACGTGGAGCCGTTGCCGATACCGGACAGCGCGAACAGCACCATGAACATGGCCAGGAATCCCCAGAAGTTGCCGGCACTCTCGGCGCTGGGCAGGAAGGAGATCACCCCGAACACCGCCAGGGACATGCCGGCGAACGTCCACAGCGTGACCTTGGCGCCGCCCAGCTTGTCGGAGAGCCAACCGCCGACCGGGCGCAGCAGGGCGCCGACCAACGGGCCGAGGAAGGCGTACTGCATGGCGTTGGCGTCGGGGAACTGGTTGGAGATCAGCATCGGAAAGCCGGCAGAGAAGCCGATGAACGAGCCGAAGGTACCCACATAGAGCCAGCACATCAGCCAGTTGTGCTTGCGCTTGAAGATGATCGCCTGCTCGCGGAACGAGGCCTTGGCGTCAGCGATGTCGTTCATGCCGAACCAGGCGGCGACGGCGGTGAGCAGGATGAACGGCACCCAGATGAAGCCGGCGTTCTGCAGCCAGATCGGCTGTGACGTGCCGTCCTTGGTCATCGTCAACGGCTCGCCGCCCAGGGCGCCGAACACGCCGGCAGTGATCACCAGTGGCACCACAAACTGCACCACCGACACGCCCAGGTTGCCCAGGCCGGCGTTCAAGCCCAGCGCGGTGCCCTTCTCGTCCTTGGGAAAGAAGTAGTTGATGTTGGCCATGCTGGAGGCGAAGTTGCCGCCACCGAAGCCGCACAGGATCGCCAGTACCACCATGATCCAGTAGGGCGTGTCGGGCGTCTGGGTGGCGAAGCCGATGCCCAGGGCCGGGATCGCCAGCGAGAAGGTCGAAATCGCCGTCCAGCGCCGGCCACCGAAGATCGGTACCATGAACGAGTAGAAGATGCGCAGCGTGGCCCCCGACAGGCCGGGCAGCGAGGCGAGCAGGAACAGCTCGTTGGTGGAATAGGTGAAGCCGACGCGGGGCAGGTTGACCACCACCACGCTCCACACCATCCACACCACGAACGACAGCAGCAGGGCGGGAATCGAGATCCACAGGTTGCGCTTGGCAATGGGCTTGCCGATGGACGACCAGAAGCCCTTGTCCTCCGGCCGCCAGTCGACCAGGACCGGCCCCGTTCTGGAGCCTGCGCCGATGGGATGAGAAACGCTCATGACAATATCCTCCGGAGCCGTTTAACGGTCAGTGATGGGAGCAGGCACGCTGTCCTTGCCGGCCTCAATGCCGGAGACGGAGCGTGTGAAGTAGTCGCTGCGGCGCACTTCGGCGAAGTACATCCACAGCAGGGAGACGCAGGTGACGCCGTAAAGCAGCATGAAGATGCTGCTGTTGATGCCGGTGACGTCGAGGAGCACACCGAACAGCACTGGCAGCAGGAAACCGCCCAGGCCACCGAACAGGCCGACGATGCCGGATACCACGCCGATGTCGTTGGGGAAGTCGTTGGCGATGTACTTGAACACCGAGGCCTTGCCGAAGCCCCAGGCGATGCCCACCACGAACAGCAGTGCCGTGAAGGCCCATACGTTGAGACCCAGGGCGAATTCGGCAGTACCGTCGACGGTCTGTACGGTCATGTCGGTTCTGGGATAGGAAAGCAGGAACAGGCAGATCCAGGCGGTCCACATCACCCACCAGGTCACTGAATGTGCACCGAAGCGGTCGGAGAGCCAGCCGCCGAGGGCGCGGATCACGCCGGAAGGCAGGATGAACACCGTGGCGATCAACGCGGCGGTCTGGATCGACAGGCCGTACTCGCTGATGTAGTACTTGGTCAGCCATAGCGACAGCGCTACGTAGCCACCGAAGACGATCGAGTAGTACTGGCAGTAGCGCCACACGCGGGCATCCTTGAGCGGGGCTAGCTGCTGCTTCAGCGACACGTTGGCGCTCAACTGATGCGATTTGTCGGTAAAGGTGAACAGCCAGAAGACCACGGCCATGACCAGCATGGCGACGGCATAGACGCGCGGCACCATCTGCCAGCCGAAGGCGACCACCAGGCTCGGCGCGACGAACTTGGTGATCGCCGCACCGGCATTACCGGCACCGAAGATGCCCATGGCCAGGCCTTGGCGTGCCTTGCTGAACCAGCGCGCGGTGTAGGCGATGCCTACCGCGAACGAGCCGCCGGCCAGGCCGACGAAGAGCCCCAGCACCAGAAAGTGCCAGTAGGCGGTGGCTTCCGAGATCAGCCAGATCGGCACCACGGTGCTCAACAGCAGCACGGTGAAGACAAGGCGGCCGCCGTAACGATCGGTGAGCATGCCCAGCGGCAGCCGGCTCAGCGCGCCGGTGAGTACGGGCGTCGAGGCCAGCAGGCCGAACTGGGTTTCCGTCAGGCCCAGCTCCGCCTTGATGGGAATGCCGATAATGGCGAACATCACCCACACCGCGAAACACAGTGTGAATGCCGTGGTGCTCAGGGTGAGCACGGAGAGTTGCTTGTAGTGTTGGCTGGCCATCGCGAGCCCTCCCGGTGGATCATCGAGGCCACCATAGGCACGACGCGCGCGACCCTTGTTGACTCGAGTCAAGATGGCCTGCGGGATGGACAAGGTAGGCTAGGCCGGCTACTCCTTAAGAGGTAGTCAGGCTTTTTCTTTCAACCCGTTGTTTTATCTGTTCTTTATGGAGTGACGGGGCTGCATCGACACCCGCTGGCATCACAGCGAGGCATTGGTGGTAGTCCCGCCCGGAGTGCATATGCCCCAGTCCCTGACCCGCTCGCTGATCTTCCGGGCCGGCCTTGCCATGGCGGGGATCGTCCTGCTTGCCCTGACCAGCATGCTCGGCTCGATCATGATCGCCGAGACCGCCAGCGGCGACGCCGCGGCCATCAACAAGGCCGGGGCGCTGCGCATGCAGGCCTACCGCCTGCTGAGCACACGGTTGCAGGTGCCGGTGGATGACGATGTGCTGCGCCAGCAAATCGAGCTGTTCGACACTAGCCTGAATGGCTCGGCCATTGCCTCGCTGATTCCCGACGATCCGCAGCACCCCCTGACGGACCGCTACGCCAGCGTGACCGAGACGTGGCAGGGCATGCTGCGCCCGGCGCTGCTCACCGCCGAGGCGCGCCCGCCTCAGGCGCTGGCCGCTCAGGTCGTCAAGTTCGTCAGCGAAGTGGATAACCTGGTCGGCCAGTTGCAGCGCGAGGCCGAGTCGCGCATACAGATGCTGCGCCTGTTTCAGGGCATCGTGCTGTTCTTGACCCTGGTGCTGGTCTTCGTGGCCATGTACAAGCTGCTCAACGACGTGATGCCGCCGCTGCGCGATCTGTTCCACGTGGTCAACCGGGTACGCCACGGCGACTTCGACGGACGCGTCGACTATGCGGGCAACGATGAGCTGGGTCTGATCTCGCGCACCATCAACCAGATGAACGAAAGCCTGTCGCAGATGTACGCGGAGCTCGAGCAGCGGGTCGAGGCCAAGACCTCGGAACTCAAGCGCAGCAATGAAGCGTTGCGCCTGCTCTACCAGACGGCGCGGCGCCTCAATGGGTCGGCCCCCGGCAGCGAGGATTTCCGTGACGTGCTCGAGCACTTGGAACAGGTGACCGATCTGGGGCCAATCACCTTGTGCCTGGCGCAGGGCGAGGCCGAACGCGCCTATCAGCGCATTTCCACCCAGCTCGGCGATCGCCCCGATTTCTGTGTGGCACCGGATTGCGGCCCTTGCCTGAGCGGCGAGCGGGTGCCACCGCGGGTCCGTCCGGTGGTGGTCAGCGAGTCCGACCATCGCTATGGCGTGCTCTTGCTGCAGTACCCGGCGGGTCAGCCGCCGCTGCGCTGGCAACTGGACCTGGTCGAGACCGTGGCGGGCCTGATTGCCACCAATCTGTCGCTGGCCCAGAACAACGACGAGCAGCGTCGCCTGGCGCTGATGGACGAGCGCGCGGTGATCGCCCGCGAACTGCACGATTCGCTGGCCCAGTCGCTGTCCTACCTGAAAATTCAGGTGGCGCGACTGCAGAAGCTCATTCATCAGGAGCGTCCCCAGGCCGAGCAAGAAGCGGTCATCGACGAGCTGCGCGAAGGACTGAACTCGGCCTATCGCCAGTTGCGCGAACTGCTCAATACCTTCCGCCTCAAGATGACCGAGCCCGGGCTCGAGGCGGCGCTCAACGAGACGGTGCGCGAATTCGCCCAGCGTGGCGAGCTGAAGATCCTGCTCGACTATGAGTTGCGCCACTGCCCGCTGACGCCCAATGAAGAGATCCACGTGCTGCAGATCGTGCGCGAAGCACTGTCCAACGTGGTTCACCATGCCCGGGCCGAGAATTGCGATATTCACTTGCAGACTACCGATGCCGGTCAGGTCAAGGTCTGTATCCGTGATGACGGGGTGGGGCTGCCCGAGCAGCATGCGCGGCCGAACCACTACGGCACCACCATCATGCACGAGCGGGCCGCCGGGCTGGGCGGTACGTTCACCATGCGCAATCGCGCCGAGGGCGGGACCGAGGTCGTGCTGTGCTTCACCCCGCAGGTCACCGCCGGCAGCGAATCGATCACCCTACTGGGAGGGACCTGATGAGCGAGACCCGACTGCTGATCGTCGACGACCATCCATTGTTCCGGCGCGGCGTACGCCAACTGGTCGAGATGGACCCGGACATGGTCATCGCCGGCGAGGCGGCCAACGGTGCCGAGGCTGTCGAGGCGGCCGGCATGTTAGACCTCGACCTGATCCTGATGGATCTGAACATGGCCAGGATGGATGGCCTGGAGGCGTTGCGCCAGATGCGCAGCAATGGCATCGACACCCGCATCGTAATGCTCACGGTCTCGGATGCCGATGACGATGTGGTCGCCGCGCTGCGTGCGGGCGCCGACGGCTACCTGCTCAAGGACATGGAGCCCGAAGACCTGCTGGATCGCATCAAGGAGGCCGCCGAAGGC
This sequence comes from Modicisalibacter xianhensis, assembly GCF_900113605.1. Classification (GTDB taxonomy): domain Bacteria; phylum Pseudomonadota; class Gammaproteobacteria; order Pseudomonadales; family Halomonadaceae; genus Modicisalibacter; species Modicisalibacter xianhensis. Next base: position 148,799 of record NZ_FOPY01000011.1, on the reverse strand, counting down.
AAGCTGGTGATCAGCCCGCAGCTTGCCGCGATCCTCGCCGGCATCGTCAGCGGTGGCCGTGCCGCCCCCGCCGATGCCCTGTCATCGCTCACCTCTCGCGAGCTGGACATCCTGCGTGCGCTGGCACGCGGCATGAGCAACAAGATGATTGCGAAGCGTCTCGACATCACCGAGGGTACGGTGAAGGTCCACGTCAAGAACCTGCTCAAGAAGCTCAGCCTGCGCTCGCGGGTCGAGGCGGCAGTGTGGGCAGTCAACCAGGGCGTCTCGTAGACGAGACTTGGCTCAGCCGTAGCCTAGTCGTCGAGCTTGCTCAGTGCCGAGTCCTTGTGCATGGCGATGTGATCCGTCTTGTCGCTCTGGACCTCGTACTGCGGCTCGTCCTCGCTGGCACGGCGGGGGTGTCCCTTGTACTCGGTATCGCGGGTGTGCACGCGGATGACACGCCCGGTGACATGCCCCACTTCCGAGTTCCAGCGCACGTGATCGCCGACCTTGAAACGTCTTGCCATGTTGGGCCTCTCTGGCATGGATTCACGAAATATTGGTTACCAGCATAGCCCCTGCCGGGTTACTGGATGTCGACCGCGTTGCCTTGACGGTCGAAGGCCAGGAAGTTGCCGATGCTGCCCATCTGCAATGCCTCGACCATGTGCTGCAGGGGCCCTTCGGCCTCCTCGCTGGTTGGTGGGGTCACGCCGTCGCCGGCCAGTGCGGCGACAAACACGATGTCCCACTCCACGCCGGTGCGGCGGGATTCTTTTACCAGCGATGACATGTCGCTGAGCTCATCGAGTGTCTTGTCGACGCACAGCGCCGGAGTCAGTACGCCGCCTTCCCCTCGCTCGAAGCGCTCGCGCTGCTGGGCGTCGGGATGATCGGGCAACTCGGCCTTGGCGAAGACGAACAACAGACGCTGCGGGTCGGGTTGGCGGTGAGCTTCGGCGAGCAGGTCGGTGTAGTTGGCAATGGCCATGAGGATTCCTCGCGACACGGTGACTATGACGGGCGCGCCCGAACTCCGTCCTGGCAGGCAGGGTTCGGGCGGCGCTGGCAGGCACTGTGCGGACTTTGCCGCAATGCGGTGTTGATTCAAGTCAAGCGTACAACCCGACGTGCCGTACCCAAGACTTGGCGTTCCGCCTGGCCGGATGCCTCAGGGCCAGGCGGGGCGGGAATCTGAGACTATTCCGGCTCGGTGATGTCCTCGATCCAGGTCAATGCCGCCACGGCATTCTGGAAGCCAAGGGTGGGAATCGAGAGCAGGGCTACCTGCTTGAGTTCCTCGGCGCTGAGCGATTCCGACAGGGCGCGGCGGGTGTGCGAATGTACCGCCCCCTCGGAGCGTGCGCCGATCGCCAGGGCGAGCTTGACCAAGCGAATCGTGCGCTTGTCCAGCGGGCCGGCCTCGGCACAGGCCTTGCCCAGCGCGGCGTAGGCCTTCCAGACGTCGGGATAGTGCTGGGCCACGTCACCGGCGCCGGAGGGTAACTGCTGGTCATCCATGGGTAGGTTCCTTGTCGTTGGTCGTCGTGATGACATCATGCATTGCAAGTACAGCGTAGCGTCCAATGCTGACCAAGCGAAAACCCGGGCGGCACATGACTGCAGTCAAGACGGCTCGATTCTTCGACGTATGCTGCATAGCAAAACGCTGTTTTAGGCGTAAGCTATGCAACAACTCCTCCCGCTTGCCGTCCCGAGGCGGCGCCAGGGAGAGACCGGTGCAATGCCGGTAGAGCAGCGGCCACTGACGTCACGCAAAAGATTGCAGAGACCCGTTCTTCCGCCGATAGCTACCGGTAACAAGATTCCTTCGCTACCTAGCCGGCCCTGCCACCATCATGGACATACTCAACCTCATCTTCCTGCTTACCCTGGCCGTTGGCGCCAGTCGCATTCTCGCCAACCTCATTCCGCTTCCCTTGCCCATTCTGCAGATCCTGCTGGGCAGCCTGCTGGCCCTGCCGCCGTTCGGCATGGAAGTCGAGCTGGACCCCGAGATCTTCATGATGCTGTTCATCCCGCCGCTGCTGTTCTATGACGGTTGGAAGATTCCCAAAAAGGAGTTTACCGAGCACGGCGGCCAGATTGCCGCCATGTCGCTGCTGCTGGTGCTGATCACGGTGGTGGCGGTGGGTTACTTCATCCACTGGCTGATTCCATCGATCCCCCTGGCCGCGAGCTTCGCGCTGGCGGCGATACTGTCGCCCACCGACGCGCTGTCGGTGATCGCGATTGCCCAGGGCCGCCTGCCGCGGCACATGTCGCACCAGCTGGAAGGCGAGGCGATGATGAACGATGCCACCGGCCTGGTCTCGTTCAAGATTGCCATCGCTGCCGTCATTACCGGCAGTTTCTCGCTGCTGTCGGTGTCGGGCGAATTCGTGGTGGTGGCGCTGGGCGGGCTGGTGATCGGCGGTGGCCTGAGCTGGACGGTCGGCAAGATCAAGCAATGGATGACCGCGCGCAACCTCTACGACCCGGCGACCTACGTGGTCACTATCCTGTTGCTGCCGTTCGCGGCATTCTTCCTCGCCGAACATGCCGGGATGTCGGGCATCCTCTCGGCCGTGGCCGCCGGCATGGTGCAGAGTCGCGTCGACATGCTGCCGGTGAAGACCAGCACGCGCATACTCAGTCGCAGTCTGTGGGAAATGCTCGACTTCAGCTTCAATGGCGTGGTGTTCCTGCTGCTTGGCCTGCAGTTTCCACGCATCATCGAGCGAGTGTGGGAGGCCTCCGGCACCCAGGGCCACAATATGCCAACGCTGGTGTTGTATGCCGTGGTGATCATGGCCGTGCTGTTGGCTATCCGTTTCGCCTTCATCTACGCCTACCACTGGACCGAGACACGCCTGCTCAAGCTGCGTGGCAAGGGCGGGCAGAGCCAGCCGCTGCTGTTGATCACTGCGCTGAGTTCGGTGGCGGGGGTGCGTGGCGCCATCACCCTGGCGGGTATCCTGTCAGTGCCGCTGTTCATCGACGGTGTCCCTTTCCCCGGTCGCGACCTGATGATCTTCCTGTCCGCGGCGGTGATCATCCTGTCGCTGCTGGTCGGTGCGCTGGGCATTCCCTACTTCATGAAGTTCCTGTCGCTCAACGACCTGGAAGAGCATGAGCAGGAACTGCTCAAGGCGCGCCAGGCCGCCACCCAGGCAGCCGTCATGTGGCTGGAAGAGTGGGCCAGTCAGCATGCCGAGGATGATGCCGAGATGAAGCATTCTGTCACCGCCCGCATCATCGAGTCCTATCGTCAGGAATTGCAGGCGATGGCGCTGGAACGGGACAACCAGGCCGAGCATGCGAGCAAGCGCTATGCGCTGGAAACCGACCTGCGCCTGCAGGCTATCCAGGTCCAGCGCAAGGAACTCTACCGGTTGCGCAAGCGTCGCCACATCGACGAGCAGATGCTGCAAACGTTGATCCGCGAGCTGGACTACGACGAAGCGGCGCTGCAGTGAGCGTTTGAGTGTGACACGAGCGAGCCACGCCGGCAGGCGTGGCTTTCTTTATTACGGCGCAAATCATGAGCGTGATGCCGGATGCGTTATCCTTGGGCGTTCCTGTCATTCGAACCGCAAGGAGGCGTCGCCCGATCCATGGCCGATCTACTCTGGTACCAGTACGTTCTCATCGGTCTGATCTTCGCCTGGAGCGGATTCGTGCGCACCAGTCTGGGATTCGGCGGGGCGGTGCTGGCGCTGCCGTTCCTGCTGCTGGTGCTGAACGAGCCGCTGGTGTTCCTGCCGATCATTGCCGTTCACCTGCTGATCTTTTCCAGCTGGATCGCCTGGCGCGGGCACCGTCAGGCACAGGCCGCAGGCGGTGCGAGCGAGCCGGGGCAGGGCAACATCGACTGGCATTACCTGGGCAAGGCGCTGAAGATCATGATCGTGCCCAAGCTGATCGGGGTGGTGGGGCTGCTCAGCCTGCCCGCCGAGCTAATGACCAAGATCATCTTCGGCATCGTCATCGTCTATGCCCTGGGCTATGCGCTGAACAAGCCTTTCAGGAGCAAGAACACCTACGTCGATTACGTGCTGCTGATCCTGGGCGGCTATGTCAGCGGCACGTCACTGATCGGCGCGCCGCTGATCGTGGCGGTATTCGCCAACCACGTCGCCAAGCACCAGCTGCGCGATACGCTGTTCGTGCTGTGGTTCATCCTGGTGGTGATCAAGATGGTGTCGTTCCTGATCGCCGGCATCGACCTGCAGTTGATCCATCATCTCTGGCTGCTGCCGTGCGCGTTCGCAGGTCACCTGCTGGGGGAGCGGGTGCATCGTTACATGGTGGCTGCCGATTCGCAGGTCTTCTTCCGTGTGCTGGGCGTGGTGCTGATCGTAATCAGCGTGGTTGGGCTATTGTCGTAGCCCTCTGGACCGGGATGTTGCCTGTTGCCAGCCAATGGAAAAAAACGCCCCGCGTAAGCGGGGCTGCAGTGGCACTCGAGTAGACGGGACGAATCTCAGAACGCTGTCCACTCTTCCGTGGCTTTCTTTACCGGCCTGGCCGTTTCGCGGCGAGCTGCACCGGGCAGGGCCGGCATGGCAGGCGTGCTTGCCTGTGGTTGGCTCGGGGAGGCCTGCACCAGGCCCTTTTCGGTGGGTTCATTGACCTTGAAGGTGGCGATAAGCCCCGCCAGCCGTTGTGCCTGCTCTTCCAGAGACTCGGCAGCGGCACTGGCTTGCTCGACCAGCGACGCGTTCTGCTGCGTTACCGAATCCATCTGGGTAATGGCGACATTGATCTGCTCGATGCCGCCATTCTGCTCCCGCGTTGCCGTGGCGACTTCCGAGATAAGCAGCGACACCTGGCGGATGGCCTCGACCGTCTCGCGCATGATCTTGCCGCTGCGCTCTGCCTGCTTGGCGCCTGCCGTGATCTGCAGGGTCGTTGCCTCGATCATGGTGCGGATCTCCTTGGCCGATGCCGCACTTCGGCTGGCCAGCGAGCGGACCTCGTTGGCCACGACCGCAAATCCGCGTCCCTGTTCGCCGGCACGGGCGGCTTCGACCGAGGCGTTAAGGGCCAGGATATTGGTCTGAAAGGCAATGGAGTCGATCACGCCAATGATGGCGTTGACTTTCTGCGAATTATCGGCGATTTCGCGCATGAGTTGGGCCGTCTGTTCGACTTCCTGGCCGCCGGCTTGAGCGGATCGGGAGGCATTGGCCGATAGCTCGTCCGCGGTCATCGTCGATTCGGTGTTCTGCCGAACGGTCGAGGCCATTTCTTCCATGCTGGACGCCGTTTCCTGCAGTGCACTGGCCTGTTCCTCCGTCCGTGAGGAAAGGTCCTGGCTGCCCTGTGCCATTTCCTTGGCGCCGACGGAGACGCTCTCGCCGGCATGGCGCAGTGACATGACGAGCCGGGTCAGCGAGCGGCTCATGGTGTCCATGGCGGTGAGCAGCTCACTGATTTCATCCTGGCCCGATACGGTGATCTTCTGGCGCAAGTCGCCATTGGCAACCTGTTGAGCGGCCTGCAGGGCACGTCTCAGCGGACGGACAATACTCTTGGTGATGACGTAGGCCAGGGTCAGTGAGACCACCAGTGCCAAGGCCGCAAAGCCCAGCAGGCCCGCCAGGGAATAACGGTAGTCGACATCAATGACTGCATTGGAATTGGCGATGTCCGCCATGGCCAGGCTCTCAATGGCGTTGGCGTTCTCCTCGAGACGGTAGATGGCGGCCTTGTGATCTCCCAACGCCTGGTTGGCCTGGCTGGTGTCAGCGATCTTGCCCGCCGCGATATCTTTCATCACGGCCTGATAGCCGGCGGCATAGTCCTCCAAGGCATCGACCGCTTCGGTGTAGAGCCCGCGCAGATCATCGGTCGTTGCCATGGCCTGTCCGGCCTGCAGTACCTGATCGAGTTTTTCACGGGTGTTGAGCCATTTTTCCTGATAGGCGCGGACTTTCTCGGCATTGTCGATATTGATGAAGCTGTCCTTCTCGTAGCGCCGTTCTTCGAGGGCCAGTCGCTGAACCTCCGAGGCGTTGAGCGCCAGCGAGACATCCGTTTCCAGTACGTGGTGAGCAATATTCCTGACGGTCGATAGACCGAGCCAGCCAGCGCTCAGCGAGCCCAGCAGCAATAACGTGATGATGCCAAAGGCGGCGCCAAGCCGCGTGCCTATCTTGAAGCGAGACAGCATGATGCCCCTCCTGCAACCAGCCAGTGATGTGAATAACTGGTTATCGGCGGAACCTGGCCAGGCTTAAGCGCCGGGGCTTGACTGCTCATCCTGGTCAGTCTGCTGGGATTGCTCCAGAGCCCCGCCTGAACCCAGGCAGGGTGGACGCACCACAATGGTTGATCGAGGTCATGGGGCGGCTCCCCGCGACAGACTACCTTGCAATCACAATCATGTGTTTCGAGGAGGTGGCCGATGAACATGCGTCAGCAAACCTTGGCATGGAGCCTGGCCCTGGGCTTGGGGCTTCTGGCCAGCAGTGCCGTTACAGCTCATGGGCCGATGAGTGGGCAGGGGGATATGAGGCCATACATGCATGGCGGCATGGGCCCCGGCATGATGGGCGGTCAGGGCGGCATGGGTCC
>NZ_FOPY01000011.1:0-142050 GCF_900113605.1 Modicisalibacter xianhensis | reverse complement strand
CCCGGCATGATGGGCGGTCAGGGCGGCATGGGGCCCGGCATGATGGGCGGTCAGGGCGGCATGGGGCCCGGCATGATGGGCGATCAAGGCCTGTTACTGTTGCTGGATGAACAGCAGCAGCGGGACATGCTGGACATCAGGAAAAAATATCGAGATACGCAGATCGAGCGCATGAGCAAGATGATGGATATGCGCGACGAGATGATGTTGCTCATGAACCAGCCAACGCCCGATCCCGATGCCGTCAAGTCACTGCATGTGCGCATGGCAGAGCTGCACGGTGACATGATGGCTGACAGGATTCGAATGCAGAACGAGATACATGGCTTGCTGACCGAAGAGCAGCGCCAGCAGCTGCAGCAGGGAATGTCACAACCCTGATGTGATACTTGTCGTCAGTGCTATCGCCCCGCTTGCCGGGGCGATAGCGTTTGCAGGGCGAGCATCGCCGTACACTGGGCTAATCTCACCGGTTTGCCTCTCAAGGCCGAGCGGCCAGCAATCGCTCCACCATCTCCTCGAAGCCGGCACCATGGCTGGCCCGGCACACCCATTTGGGGCGCGACTGCATTTTGTCGAGGTGCCTGGCGATGTTGGAGACGCCCACGCTGAGGGGAAAACGTGCAAACAACGATTCGTCGTTGGGGGCATCGCCAATGAACAGTACACGGGACGCCTGCTCGCCTGACGCGATTGCGAAATCCTCTTCCAGCAGGCTGACGGCCATGCTGGCCTTGTCGTGATCGCCGAACCAGGCGTTGACGTGGATCGAGCTGGCGCGTGCCCGGGCGCCTCCGCGACGCATGCAGTCGATCAGGCGTTGGATGTCGTTGCTCCCAAGCGGGCCGACGTCCTGGCTATGATCGATGGCGACATCGGCCAGGCGGTAGGGCTGGTCGGCCGCCAGGCGCGCGGCAGGCACCGCCGAGAGTGCCGTATCGGCCAGTTGCAGCAGCTTGCGCTGTTCCTCACGGAGATGTTCCCGGGGCCGCACGAAGCGTTGGTCGAGGCTGCCATCGGTCTTCTTGATGAATCGAAAGGCGCCACTTTCCCCGATGACTGCCGCAACGGGCCAGGCCCGGACGATGTGGTCGCACCAGCCGGCACAGCCACCGGTCACGGGAACCAGACGAATCCCGGCGTCAGCGAGTCGCTCCATGGCGTCGAGGGTGCTGGCGCAAAGCTTGCCCTGTCGGGTCAAGGTATCGTCGACATCCGTCAACACCACATCGACCTTGCGCAGGGCTTTGGTATCGGTAGCTGTATCGAGAATTGGCTGCATGTTGATCCCCGCGCCTATGAAGACAAGCCGCGCCGGCAAGACGGCTTGGTGGGTTGTGATGAGACCAATGGCTAATGTTTGAAAAGCAACATTTAGCGTTTGCTTGAGAACATTCTTGCTTATATTTCTTGTGAAAACCAACAGTGTTCCATACGCTCAATTGAGCACAACGACAATAATCAAGACTATCGGGAGCCACGCCATGACAATAACCCAGGCTTCACTTTACGCCACTGTCTTCCGCACTTGCCGACTGGCACTCGGTGCGGGCGTTGCACTGGCCTGCTACTCGGGAGCGGCCCTTGCCCAGCAATCCCAGGACTGCGAAAACCGCGGTGACCTGGCCTCGATCTACTGCGATGCCAATGGCGACCTCGTCGCCGATACGCCTACCAATCCCGACGAGTTGCTGAACCCGGATACCCTGGTGTTCGCTTATACCCCCGTCGAAGATCCGGCCATCTACGAAGATATCTGGGACCCGTTCATCGAGCACCTGTCCGACGTGACCGGCAAGGACGTACGCTTCTTCGCGGTGCAGTCGAACTCCGCGGAGATCGAGGCGATGCGCAGCAACCGAATCCACATTGCCGGCTTCTCCACGGGGCCGACGCCGTTTGCCGTCAATCTGGCGGGTGCCGTGCCGTTCGCGATCATGGGTTCCGAGGATGGCGAGTTCGGTTACACCCTGCAGGTCTATACGCGCAAGGACAGCGGGATCGATAGCCTGCAGGATCTCGAAGGCAAGCGGGTCGCGCATACGTCGCCCACCTCCAATTCCGGCAACCAGGCGCCACGGGCCCTCTTCCCCAAGGAAGGCATCGTGCCGGGAGAGGATTACGAAGTGGTCTATTCGGGCTCTCATGACCAATCCATGCTGGGCGTGGTCGCCGGGGACTATGATGCTGCCCCGGTGGCCTCGGAAGTGGTCGACCGGATGGCCGAGCGTGGCCTGTACGACCCGGAAGAGGTCAAGATCGTCTTCGAGTCCAAGCGCTTCCCGACCACATCCTATACGTATGCCCACAACCTTGATCCCGAACTGGCCGAGAAGGTCAAAGAGGCTTTCTTCAGTTTCGATTTCGAAGGTACGGCCCTTGGGGAAGAGTTCAGCGGTGTGACCCAGTTCGTGCCGATCACCTACAAGGAAGACTGGGAAGTCATTCGCGATATCCAGAAGGCCAACGGGGTCAGCTACACCCCCGAGAACCTGAACAAGAGCTGAGCGGTTTCAGCGAGTGGACATCGGGAGGCTGCAGGCAGCCTCCCGATCACGTCAGGTCAAGGAGTCTGGGTCATGTTGCGAATATCCCAACTGGTGAAGCGCTACGGCAACGGCGAGCCGGTCCTCAAGGGCCTCGATCTCGAGGTGCCGGGTGAATCGGTCGTGTCGATCATCGGTGCGTCAGGGGCGGGCAAGAGCACCCTGCTGCGCTGCATCAACCGCCTGGTCGAGCCGAGTTCCGGCAGCATCGAACTCAACGGGGTCGAGATCACTACGCTGCGGCGCGAGGAATTACGCCGGACACGGCGGCGTATCGGCATGATCTTCCAGGGCTTCAACCTGGTCGATCGCCTGTCGGTCATGGAAAACGTGCAGTGTGGCCGGCTGGGCTACATCCCCTACTGGCGGGCTGCGCTGCGTCGCTATCCGCAGGAGGATATCGACCGAGCCTTCCATCTCATGGAGCGCGTAGGGATCGCCCATTACGCCGACAAGCGTGCCGATGAGCTGTCCGGCGGCGAACGGCAGCGTGTCGGTGTGGTGCGTGCGCTAATGCAGGATCCCGATATCCTGCTGGCCGACGAGCCGACGGCCTCCCTTGACCCCGTGACCTCGCGACAGATCATGGAGCTGCTCCAGAAACTGGCCGCCGAATTGCACCTGCCGGTGTTGATCAATATCCACAATGTCGGTGAGGCACGCGAATACACCGAGCGTATCGTCGGCATGCGTTTCGGCAAGCTGATCTTCGATGGCAAGCCGGAGGATCTCGACCAGGACGCCATGGATGCCGTCTACAGCGGCACCAGCGAGGATGCCGCACGGCAACACACGCCGAACAGCGAGGCATTGGCGACATGACCCAGCCGATACCTGCCTCCCGGCGCCAATGGCGCAAGCGCCCTTTCATTGCCAATGCCTGGTTACGCTGGGGGCTGACCATCGGCGTCCTGGTCTATGCGGCCTGGGCCGTCACTAGCTTGCCCTTCGACTGGGCGCGCATTGCTGCCGGCATGGAACGGGCCTCGCGCATCTTCTCGGGCGCCTTCCCGCCCAGTTTCGCCCGGCATGAGCTGCTCATCGAAGGGTTTCTGGAAAGTCTCAAGATTGCCATCCTGGCCACCCTGTTGGGGGTCGGCCTGAGTATCCCGATCGCGTTCATGGCGGCGCGCAACATTGCCGCCGTGCCCGTGTATATCGTCGGGCGAGCACTGATCATCGTGGCCCGCAGCTTCCATCCGGTGATCGTTGCCATCCTTTTCGTCAAGGCGGTCGGTTTCGGCCCGGTGGCGGGCATTCTCACGCTGACCATCTACTCGATCGGTTTCGTTGCCAAAATGCTCGCCGAGCGTATCGAGGAAATCGACTGGGGTCAGGTCGAGGCGCTGCGCAGCAGCGGTGCGGGTTACATCGCCGTGCTGCAGTTCGCGGTATTGCCGCAGATCATGCCGCGCCAGATCGGTCTGGCCATGTACCAGCTGGACAGCAACCTGCGCGCCTCGGCCGTGGTGGGGATCGTCGGGGCCGGCGGAATCGGCGCGACCCTGATGAACGCCTTCGGCCGCTATGACTACGACTTCGCGCTGGCCATCACGCTGGTCATCATTGGCGTCATCCTGATCAGCGAGGCCGTCAGTGGGCGCATGAGGAGAATGATCTGGTGAAAGAGTCCGTCGCCGACCGTGTATGGACACGGTACACCTCCCGCCAGCGCTGGTGGCGCTTCTTCAGCTTCCTCATCATCGCCGTGGGGGTGAGCTGGTCGCTGGGCACGATCGATATCGTGTGGCCCTGGGTGTGGGATGCCCCCGCCCAGATCGGCGATCTGTTCCGACGCATGGTGCCGCCCGATGTCTCGAACCTGGGAACTATCCTGCGCGTTCTGATCGAGACGCTGAATATCGCCACCATCGCCACGTTCTTTGCGGTGATCCTGTCATTGCCGGTGGCCTATATCGCTGCCCAGAACACCACACCCAATCGCTTCACCCTGTGGCTGGGACGTTTCATCCTGGTCTCCAGTCGCTCCGTCAACACGCTGATCTGGGCGCTGTTGTTCGTGGCCATCTTCGGTCCCGGCGTACTGGCGGGGATCGTGGCCATCATGTTTCGTTCGCTGGGGTTCCTGGGCAAGCTGATGGGCGAGGCGATCGAGGAGATCGACCGGCGCCCGGTGGAAGCGCTGCAGGCTACTGGCGCCTCGCGTGCCAAGGTGGTGCTCTATGCCATCGTGCCCCAGGTGATACCCACCTTCTTCGCTGTGGGTATCCTGCGCTGGGATATCAACCTGCGCGAATCGACCGTGCTAGGCCTGGTCGGCGCCGGTGGTATCGGCGTCATCCTGCAGAGTGCGATCGATACGCTGGACTGGCGTACGGTGGCCACGGTCCTGCTGGCCATTCTGGTGCTGGTCATTGCCGGAGAGGCGCTGGCGGCCTGGCTGCGCAAGAAAGTCCTGTGACGCCAGAACCCTCGGGCGCGCTTGCGGTCTCGAAGAAAAGAGCGCATTGCATGTCGAGGAGACCGGAATGTCTGGCTTCAGTCACGTCATCGCTGCCACCGATCTTTCTGCTCCGGCCCACCAGGCCGTAGAGCGTGCCGCCCTGGTGAGTCGCGATATTGCTGCCTCTCTGGAGTTACTGCACGTTGTGAATCCGGCGCTCTTGGCAAGGCTCGGTCACTTTCTTTCCGCCGCAAGCGCCGCGACGCTACCGCAGCGTGTACTCGACGAGGCAAGCGGCAGACTGGAGGCCTTGGCGAGACAATTACAGGCGCATCATTCAGCCGTGACTCCCATGTGCCGGATCGTCGAGGGCGATCTGCTGGCCGAGTTGCTCGATGCCACTGGGGAGAGGGAAGACAGCTTGCTGGTCTGTGGCGCGACGGGCAAGAGCAGCGTGCGTCATGTCCTGCTGGGGTCGACCGCAGAGCGATTGCTGAACCGCACGACGTGTCCGGTACTCGTCGTCAAGCGGCCGGCTATCGACGCCTACCGCCGGGTGCTCGTGACCGTCGATTTTTCGATTGCGTCACTCCAGGCAATCCACCACGCACGAGCCATCGCGCCACAGGCGGGGCTGACCCTGCTGCATGTCGTGGATGTGCCTTTCGAAGGACTCCTGCGCTTGACCGATGCAGACGACGAGGACATCGGCCACTACCGGATCATTGCCAAGCGGGAAGCCACCGAACGTCTGCAGGCGCTAAGCGTGCAGGCGGGGTTGGCTGCCTCGACGCGCCTGGTCGTGACGAGAGGCGAGCCCATCGAGTCGATCCTGAAACAGGCGCGGGAATGCAATCTGGTGGTCATGGGGAAACATGGCGAAAGCCGGTTTCATAAGTGGTTCGTCGGCAAGGTTACCCGGCAGGTCTTGAACGCATCCCGACATGACGTTCTGGTCTCCGTGTGAATCGAGCCCTGGGCTTTCTATGATTGCAGCCGGTTCTTGGTCGTCTTGTCGCTCTGCTCCATGATCCGTTCTACTGCGCGTTCGGCAGCATCCTGAAATGGCAGGAGGACGATGTCGGCGCCTTTCTCGTACAGCATGTCCCTCTCATGGAGACGATGGGTGGCGACGGCGATTTTCCCTGGGTAAGCCTGCAATTTCAGGCCATGGATCAACACCAGTCGCGGATCCTCATGGGTAACGCCCAGATCATGCTGGGGCATGGCGGAAATGACCCATCTGGCGCTTTTGAGGGGCAGGTCGCCAAGCAACTCCTGATCGAACGCATCGCCGTACATCGTGTCGATGCCCCTCTGACGCCAGCGCCGGACTTCGTCGGGATTGAAGTCGATGGCCAGAATCCGGAAACCTTGTTCCTGAAGCTGGCGTGCAATGGCTTTCCCATAGCGTCCCAGACCGAACAGAATGATCTCGTAGCTCACTCGCTCCATCCTGCGCTGCTCTTCGGCTGAGGCTTCACGCAGGGGATGCTTTCTCTCGAAAAGGTTGAGGGCCGGCTCGAGCCGGTCATAGAGGAAGTGGGAATAGGTGATCATATAGACCGACAGGGCAATGGTGATGAGTCCCACCAAGGTGACCAGCCCCAGGGAGTCGGGAGTGAGATGACCGAGCGAGATTCCCATGGCAATGAAGATCAAAGAAAACTCGCTAATCTGCGCCACGGTGAGGCCCGCAAGAAACCCTGTGCGCTTGCGAAATCCCATGTAGCCCATGATGGCCAGCACGATCAGCGGATTGCCTACGAGCACGAACAGCGAGAATACGAGTGACGGTACGACTTGGGCCCCGAGCAGGCTCAGGTCGAGCTGTGTGCCGAGTGCAATGAAAAAGAACAGGAGCAGAAAGTCGCGCAAGGACGAGAGGCGGGCAACGATCGCCTCGCGAAATGGCGTCGAGGCAAGGGAGACACCGGCAAGTAGTCCACCCAACTCCTTGCCGAAGCCCAGGTAGTCGCCGAGGGAGGCGAGCAATGAAGCCCAGGCGATGGAGAAGACGATGAGCAATTCCGTAGAGCGGGCGATGCGGGACACCAGCGGCGTTGCTACATAGCGTATGAACAGTCCGACAATCACCAGCATCAACACGCTATAGGCAATGACTTTCAGTATATGAAAGAGTGCGCCTTCTCCCGTGCCGGCCTGGGCTCCCACGCCGAACGCGGAAAGTATCATCATGGCCAGAACGACGAACAGGTCCTGAACGATAAGAAAGCCGATGGCAATGCGTCCATGCAGGGAATCGACTTCACGTTTGTCGGACAGCAATTTGACAATGATGATGGTGCTGGAAAATGTCAGCGCCACGGCAACATAGAGCGCTGCCACCTTATCCAGGCCAAGAGATAGTCCCAACAGGAAGCCGATGGCTGAAGTAAACAGGACTTGCCCCAGCCCCGTCGCCAGGGAAACGCTTCCCAGCGTCCTGATGAGTTTCAGGTCGAGTTTCAGGCCCACCAAGAAAAGCAGAATCGCAATGCCCAGCTCGGCCAATAGCTCGATGTTTTCATGCGAGGCAACGATGTCGAAGGCCGAGGGGCCGGCCAGTATGCCTGCTGCGATAAGACTAACGATCATGGGCTGCTTCAGCATGATTCCAAGGGAACCGACGAGAGCAACCAGCAGCAGCAGAGCTGTCAGTTCGTAGAAGGGGGTGGCATGCAGAAAGGACAAGTCGAGCATGGATCACGCCTCAGCCGCCATGAACGTACGAGAGATAGGGAACACGACGTGATTGGAGCATGACACGCGTTGCCCCTTGTTGACGGGAAACAAGGTTTGAACGTCGCTAAAGCGCCATTGCCTGGTGGATACAGCCTAGATCACACAAAAGTCTTCCGTCGATTCGGGACTGCATGAAGCCTCATCCTGCTGCCGGACACTGAGGCACTACGCCTCCGGATGGCTGTGCAACTGCTACGCTGCCAACGTAGTGGTCTGTTTTGTCATCGTTTCTTTCCGTACCGGAAGCGATCGATGGCACAGGGCCACCCGCCATAGACGGCAGATGCACAGGAGGCAGTGTGGAGGACTCACAAGCTCAGGTGGCGCGGGTCGCACCGGCCGATCCAATGACGCCCGCCGAGCGTTACGCGGAACTGTTCGTCGATGTGCAGTGCAGCCGAGTGTTCGAGGACAGCAAGACATTCGTCGATTGCATCCCGCGCAAGGACCCCGAGGCGATCCTCGCTGCGTACCGGGCCTGCAAGGACGATCCGCAGTTCGATCTGACGACGTTCGTCATGGATCACTTCACTCCCGAGTGCGAGCCGGTCAGCAATTACGTCTCTCCACCCGAGCAGTCGCTGGTCACGCATATCGATGGATTGTGGGACGTGCTCACACGCCGCCCCCAGCAGCATCCGGAATACTCGTCGCTACTGCCGCTGCCTTATGCCTATGTCGTGCCCGGCGGGCGCTTCCGTGAGCTTTACTACTGGGACTCGTACTTTACGATGCTCGGCCTTGCCGAGAGTGGCCGGCCGCATCTCATGCGCACCATGGCCGGCAACTTTGCCTACCTGATCGACGCCTACGGGCACGTGCCCAATGGCAATCGCACCTACTATCTCGGCCGCTCACAGCCGCCGCTGTTCGCCATGATGATCGACCTGTTCGCCCGTTATGGCGTGATCCGGCGGGCGCGTGACTACCTGCCGCAACTGCGCAAGGAGTATGCCTATTGGATGGCCGGCGCCGACATGCTGCCGCGTGGCGAGGCTCACCGCAGCTGTGTGCGCCTGAGCGACGGCACGCTGCTCAATCGCTACTGGGACGAGCGCGACACGCCTCGCGAGGAAGCCTACCTGGAAGATGTGCTGACTGCGCGACAGTCGTCACGTCCAGCGCAGGAGGTCTACCGCGACCTGCGGGCCGGTGCCGCTTCGGGCTGGGACTTCAGTTCCCGCTGGCTCGACGATCCACAGCAACTGGCGAGCATTCGTACCACCGCCTTGCTGCCGGTCGACCTCAACTGCTTCTTGCACAAGTTGGAAGCCCAGATTGCAAGCCTCAGCGCAAAGAATGGCGAGGTCGAGACCGCCAAGGCGTTCCAGCGCAAGGCGAACGAGCGAGCCCAGGCAATCAGGCGAGTGTTCTGGAACGAGCGCGAGGGGGCCTTCTTCGATTTCGACTGGCAGCGTGACCGGCGCTGCACGATGCTGACGGCGGCGACTGTCACGCCACTCTACGTCGGCCTGGCCGACCGGGAGCAGGCGCACCGTGTCGCCAAGGTGATCCGCCAGCGGCTGCTCTGCACGGGCGGCATCGCCACCACCGAGTTCGACACCGATCAGCAGTGGGACCACCCGAATGGCTGGGCGCCGCTGCAATGGTTGGCGATTCGCGGACTCAACCACTATGACGAAGCCTCGCTGGCCCAGGCAATCTCGGATCGCTGGCTGGCGATGGTCGGCCGGCTCTACGAGAGCAGGAACAAGCTCATCGAGAAATACGTACTCACTCCCATGGAAGCCGGAGCCGCCGGCGGTGGCGGGGGAGAATATCCGCTACAGGACGGCTTCGGCTGGACCAACGGGGTGACACGCAAGTTGCTGCGTGACAACCCGCAGCATTCGCGGCACCAGAGTCGGTCCGGGACGTCGTAAACATGCCCTGACGTAGAGACCACCATTCAATCATGGTGGTTGCGACATTCATGCTTTCAGCAAGGAACGCAAACATGGCCCATTCCCAGCCTCAGCAGGCTCCGACGGCCCCTCCCGCCACGCTGTTTCTGTTCGGCGCCAGTGGCGACCTGGTCAAGCGCCTGCTCATTCCTTCCCTCTACTCGCTGTCGCGTGCCGGCCTGCTCGACCCGTCACTGCGTATCGTAGGTATCGACGTCGCGCCCGGAGACGATGACAGCTTTCGCCAGCACCTCGAGGACTTTCTCGCCAGTCAGGCAGACGATGCCGAGGCGGGTGGCGTCGACCTCGAACAATGGCCGGCATTTGCCCAGCGCCTGAGTTATGTCGAGGGCGATTTCACCCAGGCCTCCACTTACCGCAGGATCGACGAGATCATCCAGGCCAGCGACACCGGCAATGCATTGTTCTACCTGGCCACCGCACCACGTTTTTTCGGGGACATTGCCGAGCGACTCGGGGCTGCCGGACTCCTCGACGAAGGGGAGGCGCGGTACCGGCGGGTCGTGATCGAGAAGCCATTTGGCCATGACCTGGCCTCGGCGCAGGCACTCAATGCTCGGCTGCTGTCCGTCATGGAGGAAAGCCAGCTCTACCGCATCGATCATTTCCTGGGCAAGGAGACCGTCCAGAACATCCTGATTGCCCGGTTTGCCAACGTCCTGTTCGAGCCGCTGTGGAACAATCACTACATCGATCATGTACAGATCACGGCCGCGGAGACCGTCGGGGTCGAGAAGCGCGGCAGCTTCTACGACAAGAACGGCGCGCTGCGGGACATGGTGCCCAACCACCTGTTCCAGTTGATGGCGATGGTGGCGATCGAGCCTCCCGCCGACTTCAATGCCGATGCCCTGCGCAGCGAGAAGTCCAAGCTGTTGGGTGCCATCCGGCCCTGGTCGAAGGACGAGGCCCGGCATAATTCGGTGCGTGGGCAATATCAGGCCGGCCACTTTCGGGGCCAGCCAGCCCCGGGCTATCGCGACGAGCCCGATGTCGACACTGACAGTACCACCGAGACCTACACCGCCCTGAAGCTGATGGTCGACAACTGGCGCTGGGAAGGTGTGCCATTCTACCTGCGTACCGGCAAGCGCATGTCGGCCCAGGACAAGGAAATCGCCATCTGCTTCAAGCCGGCGCCCTGTGCGCCATTCCGCTGCAGCGAGGCGCAGCGCCCCGAGTCCAATTACCTGATCATTCAGATCCAGCCGGACGAAGGCATCTGGCTGGATTTCGAGGCCAAGCGTCCCGGCCCGTTGATGGCCATGGAAACCATCCAGTTGGGGTTCGCCTACAAGGATTTCTTCGACCTGCCGTCCGCGACGGGGTACGAAACCCTGATCTACGACTGCCTGACCGGGGATCAGTTGCTCTTCCAGCGTGCCGATACCATCGAGAACGGCTGGCGCGCCGTTCAGCCGTTTCTAAATGCCTGGCAGGAGACTCCGCACGTCGATGGCTATGCGGTGGGCCAGGATGGTCCCGCCAACGCTGACGAGTTCATCAAGCGAGATGGCCGGCAGTGGCACCGGATCGGTGGGGAGCAGGGGCAGGGCCCGCTCTGACCTGGGCTGACAGCCAAGCCGTTGATTGGCTTCCACAAGGCGGTGGGGTAGCATCGAGTCAGCCTTGACGTAGCGGTTCGCTCACCCCACCGATTGGAGGTCGGCACCTTTCAGGTGCATCCACCATGCTATTGCTTCGCGTACTGCGCCGGCGCCAGACCTGCGACCAGTTATCCCAGAAGCTCGACATCAATATGCGCTCGCGCCTTCGGCGGGCGTTCTATTGGCTTGTAACGCTGACCGCTCTGCATACCTTGGCAATGGTGCTCTTCGAGGGCCTGGGCTGGGAAGATTCTCTCTGGCTAACGCTCACGACCATGACCACGGTGGGCTACGGCGACTTTTCGGCCGCCACGCCAATGGGCCGCGCCGTGACTGTGGTGCTGCTCTATGTCGCCGGTATTACCCTGCTGGCACAACTGGCCAGTGACTACATCGACTACCGCCTCAAACGTAAGGAATCCATGATCAAAGGCCGCTGGAGGTGGAAGATGCAAGGCCATGTACTCATCATCAACAGCCCCAACAATAACGCGGCTGTCTATTTCGAGCGGCTAGTGGCTCAATTGCGCACGACTGAGCAGCTAGGAGACGTGCCTGTGCAGATTCTCACCGATGCGTTTCCCGATGGGTTGCCGGAGAGCCTGCGCGAGATGGGGGTCGTGCATCATCATGGCGAGCCCGCCGACCCCCAGGCACTGGAAGCTGTTACACCGGCGCAGGCCCGGGCCATCATCGTCCTGGCCCGGGATGAATACAGCCGGGTGTCGGACAGCATCACCCTGGATGTGTTGATGCTGTTGCAGGCACTGTGTCGGGATGCACAGCCATACACGGTGGCGGAGTGTGTGCATGAAGGTAATCGCCACCGCACCGAACTGGCGGGAGCCAGCACGACGTTGCGCCCGATCCGGGCTTATCCGGAAATGCTCGTTCGTTCTCTGGTCGCGCCGGGCGCGGAGAAGATTCTGGAAAACCTCTTTACTCACCATGACGATCACGCCATGCGTTATCCGGTGCAGTTGGAAGACGTCGTATGGGCCGACGTGGCTTGCCGGCTCATGGCAGAGGGCATGGGGACGCTCATGGCTTACGTCGCGGAAGACGGAACGATCAATTGCCATCCCGCTCATGACCACCGGTTCAGCGCCAAGGCGCTGATCCTGATGGTGCGCGAAGAATTCGTGCCATCGATGAAGGAGATCGAGCGCTGTGTTCGCCAGGGCGAAGGCGCTGCAAGTTAGGGAAACAGAATTTCCGATTAGCCGCTAGCAGTAAATAAATCGCCCCGCACGAGCGGGGCGATTCGTTGGTGGTTTGTGTGATGGCCAGCCTCAGCCTTCCACTTTCTCCTGCACGCTGTCGTTGCCTTCGCCGTCCAGCCAGTCGACACGGTGCATCTTGCGCACGATGACGAACTCGTCACGGTTGGAGCCCACGGTACCGTAGTAGTTGAAGCTGTAGGACAGCTGGGCGTAGCCACCGATCATGTGGGTCGGCTTCGGGCAGGCGCGTGTCACCGAGTTGTGGATGCCGCCACGCGTGCCGGTCACTTCGGAGCCGGGCACGTTCACGATGCGTTCCTGGGCGTGGTACATCATCGCCATGCCGTTCTTGACCCGCTGGCTGACCACCGCCCGGGCGGCGATGGCGCCGTTGGCGTTGTACAGCTCGATCCAGTCGTTGTCCTCCACGCCGATGGAACGCGCATCGTCCTCGGACAGCCAGACGATGGGACCACCGCGCGACAGCGTCAGCATCAGCAGGTTGTCGCTATAGGTGGAGTGGATGCCCCATTTCTGGTGCGGGGTGATCCAGTTCAGCGCGATCTCCGGGTTGCCGTTGCTCTTGTGCTCCGTCAGGCCGGTCATTGCCTTGGTGTTGATCGGCGGCCGGTAGACCAGCAGGCTCTCGCCGAAGGCGCGCATCCAGGCGTGATCCTGGTAGAACTGCTGGCGGCCGGTCACGGTGCGCCACGGAATCAACTCGTGGACGTTGGTATAGCCCGCGTTGTAGGACACGTGCTCGTCCTCGAGACCTGACCAGGTCGGGCTGGAGATGATCTTGCGTGGCTGCGCGACGATGTCGCGGAAGCGGATCTTCTCCTCGTGCTTGGGCAGCGCCAGGTGAGCGTGCTCGCGGCCGGTGATCTTGGACAGCGCATTCCATGCCTTGACCGCCACGTTGCCGTTGGTCTCGGGGGCCAGCGTCAGGATCATCTCGGCGGCGTCGATGGCCGTCTCGATTTTCGGGCGGCCCTGGGCCGGACCATCGCTCTTGCGCTGGTTGAGCTTGCCGAGCAGCTCGACCTCGGGCTGGGTCTGCCAGCTGATGCCCTTGCCACCGTTGCCCAAGGTATCGAGCAACGGACCGACCGAGGTGAAGCGCTCATAGGTCGCCGGGTAGTCGCGCTGCACCGCGATCAGGTGCGGCATGGTCTTGCCGGGGATCAGCTCGCACTCGCCTTTCTTCCAGTCCTTGACCTCGGCCTGGGCCAGCTCGGCCGGGGAGTCATGCTGCATGGGCAGGGTGACGATGTCGGTTTCCTGGCCCAGATGGCCGACGCACACCTTGGAGAACGCCTTGGCGATGCCTTTGTAGATATCCCAGTCGCTGCGCGCTTCCCAGGCCGGGTCGGTGGCCGCGGTCAGCGGGTGGATGAACGGGTGCATGTCCGAGGTGTTGAGGTCGTCCTTCTCGTACCAGGTCGCCGTTGGCAATACCACGTCGGAGTACAGGCAGGTGGTGGACATGCGGAAGTCCAGCGTCACCAGCAGGTCGACCTTGCCTTCCGGCGCGTCGTCACGCCAGGTGACTTCCTCGGGCAGCACGCCACCCATGTCACCGAGGTCCTTGCCCTGCAGGCCATGCTTGGTACCCAGCAGGTACTTGAGCATGTACTCGTGGCCCTTGCCGGAAGAGCCCAGCAGGTTGGATCGCCAGATGAACATGTTGCGCGGGAAGTTCTGCGGGCTATCCGGGTCCTCGGCGGCGAAGCGCAGGTTGCCGCTCTTGAGTTGGGCGACCACGTAGTCGGCCGGGTCGACACCGGCCACGCGGGCGGCCTCGGCGAGCTGCAGCGGGTTGGTATCGAGCTGCGGCGCGGAGGGCAGCCAGCCCATGCGTTCGGCGCGCACGTTGAAGTCGATCAAGCTGCCGGTATAGTCCTCGCGACGCGCCAGCGGCGAGAGGATTTCGCTGACTTCGAGCTTTTCGTAGCGCCACTGGCTGGCATGGTTGTAGAAGAACGAGGTGCCGTTCATGTGGCGCGGCGGGCGCTGCCAGTCGAGGCCGAAGGCCAGCGGGGTCCAGCCGGTCTGCGGGCGCAGCTTCTCCTGGCCCACGTAGTGCGCCCAGCCACCGCCACTCTGGCCGATGCAGCCGCACAGGATCAGCATGTTGATCAGGCCACGGTAGTTCATGTCCATGTGGTACCAGTGGTTCATACCGGCACCGACGATGATCATGCTGCGGCCATGGGTCTTGTCGGCGGTGTCGGCGAACTCGCGCGCCAGGCGAATGGCCTGGGCGGCGGGCACGCCAGTGATCTTCTCCTGCCAGGCCGGGGTGTACGGGCGCACCTGATCGTAGGCCGTCGCGCCGTCGTCCTCGCCCTCGGCGCCCAGGCCACGGTCGATGCCGTAGTTGGCGACCATCAGGTCGAACACGGTCACCGCCTGCACTTCGCGGCCATCGGCCAGTGTCAGACGCTTGGTCGGCATAGTGTGATAGAGCACGTCGTTGCCATCGACGTGATCGAAGTGCTCGTGGGCGATGCCGCCGAAATAGGGGAAACCGACCTTGGCGACGCTGTCATGCTTTTCGGCCAGCGACAGTTGCAGCGACACCTCGTTGCCGTCGGCGTCGAGCGGCTCGAGGTTCCAGCGGCCTTCGCCGCCTTCCTTCTCGCCCCAGCGGAAGCCGATGGAGCCGCGCGGGACGACCAGACGGTCACTGGCTTCGTCCCAGGCCACGGTCTTCCACTCGGGATTGTTGTCCTGGCCCAGGTTGGCGTCGAAGTCGCTGGCACGCAGCTGCTTGCCGGGCACGAAGGTACCGTCCTCGCGGGTTTCCAGCTCGACTAGGAACGGCATGTCGGTGTAGCGACGCACGTAGTCAGTGAAGTAGGCGCTGGGCCTGTCGAGGTGGAATTCCTTGAGGATCACGTGGCCCATGGCCATGGCCAGCGCCGCGTCGGTGCCCTGCTTGGGGCTCAGCCACTCGTCGCACAGCTTGGCGACTTCTGCGTAGTCCGGGGTGATGGCCACGGTCTTGGTGCCCTTGTAGCGCACCTCGGTGAAAAAGTGCGCGTCGGGCGTGCGCGTCTGCGGGACGTTGGAGCCCCAGGCGATGATGTAGTTCGAGTTGTACCAGTCGGCGGATTCGGGCACGTCGGTCTGCTCGCCCCAGGTCATCGGCGAGGCCGGCGGCAGGTCGCAGTACCAGTCGTAGAACGACAGGCATACCCCGCCGATCAGTGACAGGTAACGGGCACCGGCGGCGTAGGAGACCATCGACATCGCCGGGATCGGCGAGAAGCCGATGATGCGGTCGGGGCCGTACTGCTTGGCGGTGTAGACGTTGGAAGCCGCGATCAGGGTTTCCAGCTCGTCCCACTCGGCCCGCACGAAGCCGCCCATGCCGCGCGCCTTCTTGTACTGCGCAGTCTTCTCGGGGTCCTCGACGATGGCGGCCCAGGCCAGTACCGGATCGACGTACTGGGCCAGCGCCTCGCGCCACAGCTTGATCAGTTTCTTGCGTACCAGCGGGTACTTGAGGCGGTTGGCGCTGTACAGGTACCAGGAATAGCTGGCTCCACGCGGGCAGCCGCGCGGCTCGTGGTTGGGCAGGTCGGGGCGGGTGCGCGGATAGTCGGTTTGCTGGGTTTCCCAGGTGACCAGGCCGTTCTTGACGTAGATTTTCCAGCTGCACGAGCCGGTACAGTTCACCCCGTGGGTCGAACGCACGATCTTGTCGTGCTGCCAGCGCGCGCGGTAGCCGTCTTCCCAGTCACGGGATTCGCTGCGGGTCTCGCCATGGCCATTGGCGAAGGCATCGCGGGCCTTGCCCAGATACTGCAGTCGGTCGAGAAAATGGCTCATTGTGTCTTGCCTCGATGGATTCCGGTCATGAGTCAGGGAGTCGTCGGCTCGGTCACATTGCCGGAGCCAGGGGACATGGATGCATCGGCTGGCTTGCCATGGCGAACCTCCCGTGGGTGGACTGGGATCACCTTAGGGAGATCGCGCCGGGGCGATTTTGACTTCAGTCAATGTGCAGGGCTGGACCCATCGGGGGGCACTGGCCGGCTACCTCTTAGGGAGTAGCCAGGGGTAGTCGCTCAAGCTTTTGTTCTATAATGGGAATTTTTGGAAACTGGCGTAAGGCGCATGGTGTGTGTGCCTGCCGCGAGGCATTCGGGGTAGTGCCGGTCAGAGGCAAGGCTGCCCGACCGGGCCGGCGCGCTGAATGCGGCGGCTTACCTCGCAATATTCCCCCGTCTACCTCCAAGGGGATATCGGGGCCGAGGCGGGCTTCGGCTAACATCATGTTCTTGATGTTGGCGGGACGACCCGCACCGAGGAGACACACGCCATGACCCGTATTGCCACGCTGAGCGACACCCGCAACAACTGCCATAACTGCCGTCTGCGCTCACTGTGCCTGCCCGATAATCTGTCGAAGGACGACCTCGGCGAATTGGACAGCATCGTTCAGCGTCGCAAGCCGGTTGCCCGGGGCGCCTACCTGTTCCAGGCCGGGGAGCGCTTCCAGTCGATCTTTGCGGTACGCACCGGCGCAGTGAAAACCCTGACTGTGCAGGCCAATGGCGACGAGCATATCTCGGGGTTCCACCTGCCCGGCGAAGTCATCGGCCTGGATGCCATCGTGTCGCGCGATCACCCCTCGACCGCCATTGCCCTCGAGTCGACCAGCGTCTGCGAGATACCCTACGCCGAACTGGAAAGCCTGGGTGACCGTATGCCGGCCGTGCAGCACCAGCTGGTGCGCGTCATGAGCCGCGAACTGCTCGCCGAACACCATACCGGCCACCTGCTGACTCGCCGTGCCGCCGAGCAGCGCCTGGCCGTGGTCCTGCTCACGTTTTCCGAGCGCTTCGCCCGCCGTGGCCTGTCGGCGCTGCGTTTCCGCCTGCCGATGTCGCGTCTCGATCTCGGCAACTATCTCGGCCTGGTGCCCGAAACCATGAGTCGTACCTTCCGCCGCCTGGAAGAACAGGGCCTGGTCAGCATTACCGGCAAGGAGATCGAGCTCGTCGACATCTGCGCCATGAAGGCCTTGGCCTACGGCAACGAGGAAGCCCGGGCAGCGACGGCATGATCGTGATCAAGCTGCGTCACGCCCCGGCCTGACTTGAGTCAATCCCGGTGGATGACGCGGACGCTAGAGTGAGAAGGTAAACGCTCACTCTGGTGACGAGATGGACCGCTTCACACCTTCCGACCTGGCCTTGCTGGCCACGTACGATCAGCCGGCGCCGCGCTATGCCACCTATCCCCGACCGGCTCGTTTCGACGAGGGCGTGTCGGTGCGCGACTATCGACAGGCGGCACGCGCCAGCAACGAAGACCCGATTCCCAAGCCACTGGCCGTGCATGTCCCGTTCTGCCTGCGCCGCAGCTATTGCCGTGACGACAAGGACACGGCGCCGCGCGCCCAGCGAGCCGACCAATACCTGAGTTACCTGACGCGTGAAATCGCGTTGCATGCCGCGTTGTACGACCGCGACCGCCAGGTCGAGCAACTTAGCCTGGGCGGGGGGATGCCGGCGCTGTTCTCCGATGCGCAACTGGCCGACCTGCTCGGGGCAGTGCATCGCCATTTCGGCCTTCGCCGGGGCCGGGCGCATGACTTCGCGCTGCAGGTCGGGCCCAACGGTGTGGCGCTGAAGCGGATCGCCACGCTGGCGCAACTGGGTTTCAACCGGCTCAGCGTCGTGGTGCATGACCTCGATCCGCCGGTGCAACGCGCCATGGGCCACCGTCAGGATGCTGCGACCCTGGCGGGCCTGTTCACGGCGGCCCGACGTGCCCATATTCCGACGCTGGGTGTCGTGCTGTCGCTGGGCCTGCCCGGTCAGACCCTGGCGGGGCTGTCGACCACGCTGACAACGTTGTTGGCGCTGCGGCCGGAGCGCATCGACCTGTCCCGTTATTCGCATCGTCCCGGCTTGCCTGGTGATCGGCAACGCGGAGCCGGTGTTGTCCTGCCCACCCGCGAGCAGCGTCTGGCCATGCTCGACATGGCCGTATCGCACTTGGAGGCGTCGGGATACGTCCGGGTCGGCATGGCGCAATTCGTGCGCCCGGACGATGCCCTCGCCGTTGCCTACCGCGAGGGGCGGCTGCGCCACGACGTGAACGGCGATACCGAGCAGCCCGATGCCGACCTGATCGGGCTGGGCATGGCCGCGATCAGCAAGGTCGGGGAGGGCTACTATCAGAACGCGCGCGAGCTGCCAAGGTACTTTGCGCGCCTGGATTCCGGTGAGCTACCGATCTGGCGGGGCCACGAACTGAGTGCTGACGATCGGTTGCGCCGCGACGTCATCCAGCGCCTGCTCTGTCAAGGCGAGGTCGATTTCAGTGCGCTAGAAAAACGCCACCGGATCGTGTTCCGCAATTATTTCGCCGCCGAGCTGATCGCCCTGGAGCGCTTCATTCGCGATGGCCTGGTCGTCCTCCGGCGCGGCAGCCTGGCGCTGACGCGGCAGGGATGGCTGTTGGCGAATCGTGTCGCCATGCTCTTCGACCGTGAACTTAGTGGCCTGGCACCGGTGCGACTGCAGATCGTGCGCTGAATAAGACGTTCGGGCTGACACGGAACGCCGGTAAGGCTATCGTCGGTAAGCTTTTTTCGACTGATACCATTGCAGGAGGTGGCATGGCACGCATCTACGACGACAATTCGCTTTCCATCGGCAATACGCCCCTGGTGCGCTTGAGCCGGCTGGGCTACGACAACGTGTTGGTCAAGACCGAAGGCCGCAACCCTGCCTACTCGGTGAAATGCCGCATCGGCGCCGGCATGATCTGGGACGCCGAGCGCCAGGGCCTGCTTGGCCCCGGCAAGGAAATCATCGAGCCCACCAGTGGCAATACCGGCATCGCGCTGGCCTTTGTCGGTGCGGCACGCGGCTACCCGGTGACACTGACCATGCCCGAGAGCATGAGCCTCGAGCGGCGCAAGATCCTCAAGGCACTGGGCGCCAAGCTGGTGCTGACCGAAGCGGCCAAGGGCATGAAAGGCGCGATTGCCAAGGCCGAGGAAATCCGTGACGGCGATCCCGAGCGTTACGTGATGCTGCAGCAGTTCGACAACCCCGCGAACCCGGCCATTCACGAAAAGACCACGGGCCCGGAAATCTGGAACGACACCGACGGCAACGTCGACGTGTTCGTGGCTGGCGTGGGTACCGGCGGCACCCTCACCGGCGTGAGCCGCTATCTCAAGCACACCCAGGGCAAGGCGGTGGTCAGCGTGGCGGTGGAGCCCACCGACTCGCCGGTGATCCGCCAGACGATGGCCGGCGAGGAGCCGGCGCCCAGCCCGCACAAGATTCAGGGCATCGGGGCCGGGTTCGTTCCCGGAAACCTTGACCTGAGCCTGATCGACCGCGTCGAGCAGGTCGACAACGACGCGGCAATGGCCATGGCGCACCGGCTGATGCGCGAAGAGGGTATCCTGGCCGGCATCTCGGGTGGCGCCGCCGTAGCCGCCGCGCTGCGTGTCGCCGATGAGCCCGAGATGCAGGGCAAGACCATCGTGGTCATCCTGCCCGACTCCGGCGAGCGCTACCTGTCCAGTGCATTGTTTGCCGGCATGTTCGACACACCGGAACTGGGTGGCTGAGCCCACCACCTGACGTCCACTCTCCCCTGCCCGCCGCATGACGGCGGGCAGTACTTTCCTACAAGCGTGCCAGCCACGACCAGGGGTGGTGTGACAGGGCCGCCCCGGCGATATAGACGAAGATGGCGATGGCAGCGAATGAAGCCACGGCGCGGATCGTCGGTGTCCGGCCGCGCTTGATCGCCAGCGTGCCGATGACGATGTAGGCCACCAGGCCCACCAGCTTGGCCGCCAGCCAGGGATGCTGCGTAGGCCAGGCACGCAACATGACCATCAAGGTGACGCCCGCCGCCAGCAGTACCGTATCGATCAGGTGCGGCAGCACCTTCACCCAGCGCCGCTGCAGTTGCGGCGATTCGCGTACCGACCACCAGGCCCGCAGGCTGAACAATGCCAGGCTCAGGCCTGCGGCGGTCATGTGTATGTGCTTGACGAGAAAATAATCCACGCGGTTTTCCTTGAGCTTGCCGTGACACGTGAGGCGCACGGGCGCGAACCGTTGTAGCCCGCAAGAGTTGCATACAATCTTACGACCAAAGCGCAATACGCACCCTGATTCAGGGGTATCTACGCTTAAGTTGTATGCAACAGGGATGGCCCGTGACGACGAAACAGACTTCCTATCCTACGGCGGTGGCGCAGGTTTACGAGGCGATCAAACGTCGCATCCTCGATGGCAGCTACCAGCCCCACGAGTACGTGCGCGAAACCAGCGTGGCCAAGGAGCTCGAGGTCAGTCGCACACCGGTACGCGAGGCATTGCGCGAGCTGGTCTCGGAAGGCTGGCTGGAGGCCATTCCCCACCACGGGGCCCGCGTCACGGCCTGGACCGAACAGGATGCCCAGGAAGTCTTCGAGATCCGCCTGCTGCTCGAGCCGCTCGCCATACATCGTGCCACGCAGCATATCCAGCCGGCCCAGTTGAAGCAGCTGCAGCAACTGGCCAAGCGCATGGAACTGCTGGCCGAGCAGGCCAGCGATTCGGCCCGCAACGAGATCGCAGCCCTCAATCACGAGTTCCATCGCGAGCTGATCCGCGCCTCGGGCAGCCAGCGCCTGGCCATGGTACTCGACATGGTGGTGCGCACCTCGGTAACGCGGCGCAACCTGCAGAAATACCAGCACGACCATTTGCTGCGCAGCATGCGCCATCATCGCGAGATGCTGGTCGCCATCGAGTCGGGCAACGCCCAGTGGGCCGAGAACGTGATGCGTGCCCACCTGCTGGCGGCACGCGACCTGCATCTGCAATTCGAGGATGCCGGGGGAGGCTGAACGCCTCCCGAACGACAAACGAAATACGAGGGCTACAACAACAATGCTCCCCGACACGCCACTCTCCGACCTCAAGGTGCTCGAGCTCGGGCAGTTGATCGCCGGCCCCTACTGTGGCCAGGTGCTGGCCGACTTCGGCGCCGACGTGATCAAGATCGAGCCTCCCGGCAAGGGCGATGCCATGCGCCAGTGGGGCGAGGCCGACGCCAATGGCGAACCGCTGTGGTGGAATGTCATCGGTCGCAACAAGAAGTCGCTGACCCTCGACCTGCGCCAGCCGCGCGGCCAGGAGATTCTGCGCGAGCTGGCCGCCGAAGCCGATATCCTCATCGAGAACTTTCGGCCCGGCACCATGGAGAAATGGGGGCTCGGCTACGACGACCTGGCCCGCCGCAATCCCGGCCTGATCATGGTCCGCGTGACCGGCTTCGGCCAGGATGGCCCCTATGCGACACGGGCCGGGTTCGCCTCCGTGTGCGAGGCGATGGGCGGGCTGCGCTACATCAGTGGCTATCCCGACCGCGCGCCCGTGCGTGTGGGGATATCGCTGGGCGATACCCTGGCCGGGGTGCATGGCGCGCTCGGCGCGCTGGTCGCCCTGCACCAGCGCGAGCGTACCGGGCGTGGGCAAGTGGTCGACAGCGCCATCTTCGAATCGGTACTGGGCATGATGGAAAGCCTGGTTCCCGAGTACGCCCGTACCGGCAAGATTCGTGAGCGCAGCGGCAGTTTCCTGCCCAAGATCGCCCCCTCCAATGCCTATCCGGCGCGCGACGGGCGCGACGTGATCATCGGCGCCAACCAGGACACGGTGTTCCGCCGCCTGTGCGAGGTGATGGGCCAGCCCACCCTGGCCGACCATCCGGACTATGCTTCCCATCGCGCACGCGGCGAGCACCAGCAGGCCATCGATGATGTGGTGGCTGGCTGGACCCGCCAGCACGACGCCGACGACATCGTCGCCTGGCTGGCCGAGGCCGGCGTGCCTGCCGGGTTGGTCTACCGCGCCCCGGAAATGCTTGACGACCCGCACTTCAATGCCCGCGAGTCCATCGTCGAGGTCGCCGATCGCCAAGGCCAGCCACTCCCGATGCAGAACGTCTTCCCGCGCCTGTCGGCCACCCCCGGGCGCGTGCGGCATGTCGGGCCGGCCCTGGGAGAGCACACCGAGGCCGTGCTCAAAGAGTGGCTGGCGCTGGATGATGCCGGAATCGACGCCCTGCACGACAGCGGCGTGATCTGAACGGAGCGCGATCATGAACGATACCGTCATCGTCCTGCTGGCGTTGGTGGCCCTGATTGGCCTGGGTATGCCCATCTTCCTGGCCCTGGGCTTCTCCGGGCTGGTGGGGCTGTACCTGGCCAAGGGGTCGCTGGCGTTCTTCTTCGCGCCCTCGTCGCTGTTCGGGCAGCTCAACAGCTTCGAGCTGATCGCCTTGCCGCTGTTCGTGCTGATGGGCAATTTCCTCGGCGCGACGCCAGTGGGCGCCAGTCTGTTCCAGGCCGCCGTGCGCTGGCTCAACTGGTTGCGCGGCAGCCTGGCGATCTCCTCGGTGGGCGCCTCGGCGATGTTCGGGGCAGTGTCGGGGGTAAGCCTGGCCGGGGTCGCCGCCGTTGGCTCGATTGCCGTGCCGCAGATGCTCGAGCGCGGCTATAGCCGCTCGCTGGCGGCCGGCTCGGTGGTCAGTGCCGGGGCGCTGGCGATGCTGATTCCGCCCAGCGTGCCGTTCATCATTTACGGCGCGGTATCCAGCGTGTCGGTGGCCGACCTGTTCATTGGCGGCATTGTGCCGGGCATCGTGCTCGCCCTGGCGCTGTCGCTGTACATCTACCTGCGGGTAAGGGTTCACCCCGGCGAGGCGCCACGGGCCAGCGAGTCCTTCGGCTGGGGCGAGCGCTTTCGCAGCTTGGCCAACATCTGGCACGCCGCACTGCTGGTGGTCGCCGTGCTCGGCTCGATCTACTCGGGGCTAGCCACGCCGAGCGAGGCCGCGGGTATCGGTGCGCTGGGGGCGTTTCTGATCGCCACCGTCGTGTTCCGCTCGCTGTCGTGGCGCAGGCTGCTCGAGATCCTTGGCGCCACGGTTCGCATCAGTGGTGCCATCCTGCTGATCATCGGCTGCGCCAAGATCTTCGGTGATTATCTCAACCTGGTGCGGGTGCCGCAGATCCTGACCGAGATGCTGACCGCGAGTGCGCTGCCGCCATGGGCCATCCTGCTTGCCGTGATGGTGCTACTGGTGCTGCTTGGCATGATCGTCGACGCAGTGTCGCTGATCGTGGTCACCACGCCGGTACTGCTGCCGTTGATCCAGGCGCTGGGCTACGACCCGCTGTGGTTCGGCATCGTGCTGGTGCTCAACCTCGAGATTGCCGTGGTCACGCCGCCGGTGGGACTCAACCTGTATGCCCTGCGCGGGGTGTGTCCCGAGCTGTCGATCGAGGAAATCATCCGTAGCGCGCTGCCTTTCGTGGCGGTGCAGTTCCTGGTGCTGATGCTGTTCGTGCTGTTCCCCAGTCTCAGCCTCTGGTTGCCGAGCCTGATGTAGGCAGGCAAACCCGCAATATGTGTTAGTCCTCACAATAACAAGCCAAGGAGAATCACCATGCCAGTCACCCGTCGTGAACTGCTCAAGTACGGTACCTTCGCCACTGCCGGCGCGACCCTGTTCGGCAGCCAAAGCCTGTTCTCGCGACCGGCCATGGCCGCCACCACCCTGACCGGCGTGACCTACATCACGCCTTCCTACGAGGCATTGAGCTACGGTTCCAACGGCTTCGTCGATTATCTCAAGCAGAACGGCGGCGAGGCGCTGGGCGTCGATTTCTATCATTCCGGCCAGTTACTCAAGGCCGACGAGCAGCTGCCGGCGCTGCGTGCCGGCAGTATCGATTTCATGTTCCACACCACCTCGTACATCACCCGTTCGCTGCCGATCCTGGGTATCACCGGACTGCCCGGCGTGGTGGGCGAGCTCTACCGAAATCCCGAACGCCTGGCCCAGGGCAGCCCGTTGTTTCAGCTGATCAACGAGGAACTGGCCAAGGACAACCTCTATATGCTGTCGTCGGGCGGCGGCATCCTCGAGCCCGAATACATCTGGAGCACCCAGGCTAGCCCGATCACCTCGCTGGAAGCGCTGCGCGGCAAGAAGGTGCGCATTGTCAGCTTCGAGGCCACCAAGGCGCTGGAGCCCTACAATATCGCCGCGGTACGCATTCCCTCTTCCGAGACCTACCTGGCGCTTCAGCGCGGTACGGTGGATGCGGCGGTGGCCAACATTTCCACCGTCTACGGGCGTAGCCTCCATGAGCAGCTCGGTACCTGCTACGAACTGCCGCTGACGGCGTTTACCGTCGCGCCGTTCATGCTGCGTTCGCGCTGGGACTCGCTCGACGACGGGGCGAAGGAGATCCTGCAGGGGGCCAGCCAGTGGTACAGCGACAACTTCGCCAGCCACTGCAATGACGTGGTCTATCCGGAGAAATACTGGCCGGCCGTGCAGGAGGCCGGAGTCAAGGTCGTCGAGCCCAGCGAGGAGGACCTGGCAGCGTTCAACGAAAGCACGCATGACGTCTGGAACCACTGGAAGGAACAGGTGGGGCAGGACGTCGGCGAGCGCGCCATCGCGCTGGCGCTCGGCCAGGCGTAGGGGTGGCCGTCATGCTCAAGCCAGCCTTGCGTGGATGGGACGGCCTGCTGGCCGTCCTGCGCTGGACGTCGATGGCGGTGCTGGCATTCATGATGCTGACCATCTGCTACGACGCCATCATGCGCTACTTCTTTGCCGCGCCGACCAGCTGGAGCCTGGAAATCAACTCCTTCCTGCTGGTTTACCTGGCCGTGATCGGCGCGGCCGAAGCGCAGCGCCACGACGCGCATATCCGCATCACCTTCTTCATCGACAAGCTGCCAGTGCGGGCCAAGGCCTTGATCGCCCTGCTGACCGGCCTGATCGGCATGCTGTTTTGCACCATCCTGGTCTGGCGCGGCGGGCTGATGACTTTCCAGGCCTGGGAGTATGGCGAACGGGTGTCGAGCGCCTTCGGCACGCCCATGGTCTATCCCTATGGGCTGCTGCCCATTGGATTCGGCGCGCTGGCCCTGCAATTTCTGATCGAAACCTGCCAGGCGGCGTATCGGCTCGTCCATCCCGCCGACGGCAAGGAGGTCTCGCATGCCTGAGACACTCAGTCACAAGCTGATCGCTGCCCACCTCGTCGAGGGCGAAATGGTGCCGGGCCAGGAGATCGCCCTGCGCATGGATCAGGCCCTGCTGCAGGACATCCTGGGCACGCTGGTCATGCTCGAACTCGATGCCATGGGTATCGAACGGGTCAAGACCTCGCCCAGCGTGCAGTACATCGACCACACCCTGATCCAGCAGAACAACATCAACGCCGATGCCCACCTGTTTTTGAAGAGCGCCTGCGAGCGACTCGGTGTCTGGTACAGCGGTCCCGGCAATGGCATCAGCCATCCGGTGCACATGGAGCGCTTCGGCAAGCCGGGCGATAGCATGGTGGGCTGCGACAGCCACACCACCGCCGCCGGGGCACTGGGTATGCTGGCCATCGGCGCCGGCGGCATCGAGGTGGCCATGGCCATGGCCGGCGAGCCACTGTACCTGCCCATGCCCCGCATCATCGGCGTGGAACTGGTGGGGCAGTTGCCCGACTGGGTCAGTGCCAAGGACATTATTCTCGAGCTGCTGCGTCGTCACGGCGTGGCCGGGGCGCGTAACTGCATCCTCGAATATCACGGCCCGGGCCTGGACGGGCTCGATGCCATGGATCGCCACGTGCTGGCCAACATGGGCACCGAGATGGGCGCGACCACCAGCGTTTTTCCCAGCGACGACGTTATTCGCCGCTTCATGGCGGCGCGCGGGCGCGAGGCCGAGTGGTCGCCGCTGGCCGCCGATCTGGGCTGCCGTTATGACATCGACGAGCGTATCGACCTGGCGCAGCTCGAGCCGTTGATCGCGCTGCCGTCGAGCCCCGACAAGGTCGTGCCGGTCAGCGAGGTCGCCGGCGAGCCGGTCTATCAGGCCTACATCGGTTCCTCGGGCAACCCGGGCTATCGCGACTTCGCAGTGGCCGCAGAGATCGTCAAGGGACGCAGCGTCGCCAACGGCGTCTCGCTGGACATCAATCCCTCGACGCGCCAGATTCTCGCCGCGCTCATCGACGAAGGCCACCTGTCGTCGCTCGTCGCGGCCGGGGCACGCCTGCACCAGCCGGGCTGCAACGGCTGCATCGGCATGGGGCAGGCACCGGCGGCGGGGCGCAACAGCCTGCGCACCGTGCCGCGCAACTTTCCGGGGCGCTCCGGCACGCGTGAAGACAGCGTGTTCCTGTGCAGTCCGGAGACCGCCGCCGCCTCGGCGCTGCATGGCGTGATCACCGATCCGCGCACGCTGGACATGGACTATCCGCGGATGCGCGAGCCTGCAGACATGACCGCCAACGAGCAGATGTTCGTGCCGCCCCTGCCGCCGGAGAAGGCGCGTGGCGTGTCGCTGCTTGCCACCGACAACACCCCGCCGTTGCCCGCGCTAGAGGCGCTGCCCGAGGCGATCGATGCTCCGGTGCTGCTCAAGGTCAGCGACAACATCTCCACCGATGACATCATGCCGGCAGGTGCCCGGGTGCTGCCGATCTGGAGCAATATCCACGCCTCGGCCGAGTTCACCTTCGAGACGGTGGATCCCGGTTATGTAGAACGGGCGAAGGAACGTGGCGATGCAGGGCACGTCATCATCGCCGGCGACAACTACGGGCAGGGGTCGAGCCGCGAGAACGCCGCACTCGTGCCGCGTTTTTTGGGGCTGCAGGTGGTCATCGCCAGGAGCATCGCGCGTATCCACTGGCAGAACCTGCCGTGCTTTGGCGTGTTGCCGCTGACCTTCGAGGAGCCGACGGACCTCGACCGGCTGCAGCAGGGCGACCGTGTGCATATCGTCGGCCTGCGTCAGCAGCTCGCGGCGGGCCAGCGGATCATTGCCACGCTCAACGATACCGATACGCTCTACCTGCATCATGAGCTCAGCCCCCGGCAGCAGGCGATCCTTTCCCAGGGCGGGGTCATCAACTGGCTGAACAGGGAGGGGCGCACATGACCATCCTGACCCCGCCGACGCGCGTGGATATCGTCGAGGTCGCGCCGCGCGACGGCTTCCAGTCGATTCGCGAACCCTTGCCCACCGCCGACAAGATCCGTTGCATCGAGGCCTTGATCGAGGCGGGCATCACGCGCCTGGAAATCGGCTCGTTCGTCAGCCCCCGGGCCATCCCGCAGATGGCCGATATCGGCGACATCGTGGCGCACTTCACCAGGCGCCCGGCCATGCGCTTCTCGGCGCTGGTGCCCAACCTGAAGGGCGCGCAACTGGCCCTGGACAGTGGGTTGCGCGAGCTGGTCTATGTGGTCTCGGTGTCCGAATCCCACAATCAGGGCAACGTGCGCCAGAGTGTCGACGCGTCGCTGGACGGTCTGGCCGCCATCGTGGAACTGCTGCACGAGCGCGACCTGCAGGATGCCGTCTGCCTGCGCCTGGACCTGGGCACCAGCTTCGATTGTCCTTATGAAGGCACCATTGATTGGCACCAGGTCGATGCGGTGCTCGGCAAGGCGCGGGATGCACAGCGCAATGTCTCGATGGAAGTCGCGCTGTGCGACACTACCGGGCGGGCCACGCCCTATCAGGTGGCGGAACATTTTACGCGGCTACGCGAGCAGCATGGCGACGAGTCGCTGAAGTGGGCGTTCCACGGTCACGATACCTACGGCATGGGCGTGGCCAACGCCCTGTTCGCCATCCATCATGGCGCGACGGCGATCGATGCCGCCACGGCGGGGCTGGGGGGCTGTCCCTTCGCCCCCGGCGCGACAGGCAACACCGCCACTGAAGATTTGCTCTATGCGTTGCATGGGGGAAAGGTCCATACCGGCGTGTCATTGCCGCGCCTGCTCGAGGCGGCCGATCTGATTGCGGCGCTGCCGGGCGGACAGACGGCGAGCCATCTCAGGCATGTGCCGCGTGATCGCGTCGGCTGAGCCTTTGTTGTCTGCAACGCAAAAGGATGGCCGCGAGGGCCATCCTTGGGTCATTGCCTGGTGGGGCTGGGTGTGTCAGGCCGAGATATTGCCCTTGGCCTCGCTCCCGGCGCTGGCGATCGGCTGCGGTTGAGTGCGGCCGAGCAGGGCGGAGACCACCTGCCAGGTCACTGCCAGGGCGCCGATGATAAATACCACGTCGCCGACGGTACGAACCCAGCGCAGCGTTTCCAGCAGCGGCTGTTGCATGAAGGCTTCGCTACGCGCATACCACAGGCCCTCGCTGGCGCTGGCAATGAACTGGATTACCCCCACCGGTAGCAGGCTGGTGAACAGCATCAGCACCAGACCGGCATTGAGCCACCAGAAGCCGACCTTCATCAGGCGGTCGTTGAATACCAGACCCGGCTTGATGTAACGCAGCACCAGCAAAGTGAAGCCCAGCGCCAGGAAGCCGTAGACACCGAACAGGGCAGCATGCGCGTGGGTCGGCGTGGTGTTGAGCCCCTGGATGTAGTACAGCGCGATCGGCGGGTTGATCATGAAGCCGAGCACCCCGGCGCCGAGCATGTTCCAGAACGCCACCCCGACGAAGAACAGCAGCGGCCACTTGATATTTTCCATCCACGGCGCGCGGTGCTTGAGGCGCCAGTTTTCCCAGGCCTCGTAGCCGAGCACGATCAGCGGCACGACTTCCAAGGCGCTGAAGGTGGCGCCGAGTGCCATGACCGGCGTGGTGGTGCCGGAGAAGTACAGGTGATGGAAGGTGCCGGGAATGCCGCCGAGCATGAACAGCGAGGCCGAGGCCAGGCTGGCGGTGGTGGCGATACGCCGGGATACCAGGCCCATGCTGCAGAAGATGAAGGCCAGCGCGGTGGTCGCGAATACTTCGAAGAAGCCTTCCACCCACAGGTGGACGATCCACCAGCGCCAGTATTCCATCACCGACAGGTGAGTGCGCTCGCCGTAGAAGAAGCCGGCACCGTAGAACAGGCCGATACATGCCACCGAGGCGGTGAGCAGGGCCAGCAGGTGCTTGTCGCCGGGCTGGCGCAGGGCGGGCACGATGCCGCGCAGCATCAGGACCAGCCAGAAGGCGATGCCGGTGAACTTGCCGACCTGCCACAGGCGGCCCAGGTCGACGTATTCGTAGCCCTGATGGCCCAGCCAGAAATTGAGATGGGCCGGCATGATCTGGGCAATCGCCAGGTAGTTGCCAATGAAGGAGCCGGCCACCACCACGATCAGGGCCCAGAACAAGATATCCACACCCAGTTTCTGGTACTTCGGGTCCTTGCCGCCGTTGATGATCGGCGCGAGGAACAGACCCGCGGCGAGGAAGCCGGTGGCGATCCAGAACAGCGCGCTCTGGATATGCCAGGTACGCAGCAGGGTGTAGGGGAACCACTTCGACAGTTCGATGCCGTAGAACGTCTGGCCTTCCACGGTGTAGTGCGCAGTCGCTCCACCCAGGAACACCTGGAAGGTGAACAGGCCAACCACCAGCAGCAGGTACTTGCCTAGCGCCCTCTGGGATGCGGTGAGGGGGATCGCGGTCAATGGGTCCTGGATCGGTGCGGCGGGCTCGGTTTCGTCTTCCCTGCGCAAGAAAGCCCAGGCCCAGATCAGCAGGCCGACGCCGCCGATCAGCAGCACCACGCTGGTCAGCGACCACAGGATGTTCTCCGCGGTCGGGACGTTGTCGATCAGCGGCTCGTGCGGCCAGTTATTGGTATACGTGGCTTCCTTCCCGGGGCGCTCGGTGGCGGCCGCCCAGGCGGTCCAGAAGAAGAAATCGGCCATCTGTGCGCGGCGCTCGGCACTCGGCAGGGTGTTCTCCTTCATGGCATAGCTTTCGCGGGTGCCCTGAAGCGCCAGGTCGTCACTGAACAGGCGGCTGTAGTAGTTGGCGGTCTGGGCCATGGCCTGGGCGCGGCGCTCGGACACCACCACCGTGTCGCTGGCGGCCTCCAGGGTATTGGTGCGGTATTCCTGCTTGAGCTCGAACTCGAGCCGGTTCTGCTCGGCCGGGCTCAACGAGGCATAGGGCGCGCCATAGACGTCTTCGGCGGCCAGTTCCAGCCAGGCTACCAGCTCGCGGTGCAGCCAGTCGGCGGTCCAGTCCGGTGCCTGGTAGGCGCCGTGGCCCCAGATCGAGCCGAGCTGCATGCCGCCGACAGACTGCCAGGCGGTCTGTCCATCGAGAATGCCCTCCTCGGTCATCAACAGTTCGCCGTCGGTCGTGACCACCCGGTCGGGAATCGGCGGTGCCTCGCGATAGACCTCCTTGCCGAAGAAGCCCAGCAGCGCGAAGGTGATGCCCAGAACCAGCAGCAGCAGGCCCCAGAGCTTGCGGTAACTTGTCATTGTGGATTCTCCTGTGCCATGGCCTGCTCGAACAGCACGTTGTTTTCCAGGTGGATGTGCTGCATCAGATCCTCACGGAATTCACGCAATCCGGCATACAGGGCGCGCCAGGTGGTACAGGCGCCCTTGGGCGTTTGAATGTCGTGGGTCAACGCCATCAGCCGGGCCAGGGATTCGCCGTGCTCGTCGTGCTCGAAGCACATTACGGCGATGGGGCCGTGGGCGGAATGGGCAAGGCCACGCTTGAGCAGGGGAAACAGGATCATTTCCTCCTTCTGCATATGGCTCTCCAGTTCCTGATGCATGCCCTCGAGATGCTCGGCCAGCCCGCTGGGGCAGTCCCTGCGCTCGTCATGCACATGCTCGACGCGCCGTGCCAGGCGGATGAGTTCGGGTAGCTGCTGGCGATGCACGGCGTGGTAGCGGGCCAGGATGTGGTCGATCAGTTCATCGATGCTGGCGGTTTGCCAGTCGCGCTCGCCGGCCAGTTGGCCGACAGGTTGGTCGAGAAGGGTCATGGCGTACTCCTGTGGTGAGCCGTTCACCCTCTTCTTTTGCAGATAGCGTGCCAACTTTTAAGTGATTGATTCTCCGCGAGTAATCTTGATCGTGGTCAATTCTACCCGGCGCCAGCAGGGTAATAATCACCGGGTCATGGTGACTTTTACCTAGCGTTTGCCTGCCTTGCCCGTCAGGAGCCCTGTCATGCTGGAAGACGTCGTGCTTGCCGATCTCACTGCCGAGTTGCCCAGTGCCGTGCGCCTGCAGCGCCTGGTAAGAACCTTGCGCGAATATTTTCACTGTGGCGCGGTGGGCCTGCTGCGCCTCGATGGCGATGCGCTGTGTCCCGTGGCGGTCGACGGGCTGACACGCGAGGCGCTGGGGCGGCGCTTCGTGGTGGCCCAGCATCCCCGGCTTGCGGCGATCCTGGCCCGCCGCGAGACGGTGGCCTTTCCCCCCGACTCGACGCTGCCCGACCCCTACGATGGACTGGTCGACAATCAGGTCGGCGAACCCTTGCCGGTGCACGATTGCATGGGTATCAGCTTGCATGTCGAGGGCAGCCTGTGGGGCGCGCTGACCCTGGATGCGCTAACACCGGGCACGTTCGACGCGCGTGCCCAGGACGACCTGCAGCGCTTCACCTTGCTGGTCGAAGCGGCGGTGCGCCTGACACGGCTGGAGCAGGACCTGCGCCGCTTGCGCCTGTCACGCAGCGATGCCGTCGAGGGAGATGGCGAATCGCGGGAGGGTGAGATCATCGGCCAGAGCCCGGTCATTCGCCAGTTGCTGGATGAACTCGCGGTGGTGGCGGATTCCGATCTGCCCGTGCTGCTGACCGGCGAGACCGGTGTCGGCAAGGAACTGTTCGCCCGTCACCTGCATCAGTGCTCGCGACGCCGGCGGCGCCCGCTGATTCAGGTCAACTGCGCGGCATTGCCGGAGTCGCTGGCCGAGAGCGAGCTGTTCGGCCACGTGAAAGGGGCTTTCTCGGGGGCGGGAAATGCACGGGCCGGGCGCTTCGAGGCCGCCGATGGCGGCACGCTGTTCCTGGACGAAGTCGGCGAGCTGCCGTTGGCTATTCAGGCCAAGTTGCTGCGTACCCTGCAGAATGGCGAGATCCAACGCCTGGGCGAGGATACGCCACGGCACGTCGAGGTACGCGTGGTCGCAGCCACCAACCGCAACCTGCATGATAGCGTGCGTGCCGGACACTTCCGGGCCGATCTCTACCATCGGCTCTCGGTCTATCCGGTGCCGATTCCGCCACTGCGCGAGCGGGGCAGCGACACACTGGTACTGGCCGGGCACTTTCTCGAACTCAACCGGACTCGCCTTGGGTTACGCAGCCTGCGGCTGTCGCCGGAGGCCGAAGACGCCCTGTGCAGCTACGACTGGCCAGGCAACGTGCGCGAACTCGAACACGTCATCAGCCGGGCGGCGATCAAGGCGCTCAGCCAGGGCGCGTGCCGCGAGGACATCGTCACTCTGGAGCCCGGCCTGCTCGACCTGCCGCTGGCCATGCCCAGTGCCCCCGAAGTGGCGGTCGTGCCGTCCCGCAGCCAGCCCCGGGAGTCATTGCACGACAGCGTGACACGCACCCAGCGCCAAGCTATTCGGCATGCCCTCGACAGTGCCGAGGGCAACTGGTCGGCAGCGGCGCGCCTGCTCGATGTCGATGCCAGCAACCTGCACAAGCTGGCACGCCGGCTGGGGATCAAGTAGTACCCGGCAGCAGGCGCGGCGCTACCGGCGTATGGTTATCTGTTCGAAATGTGGCGCAAGTCGCGATACCAGCAAGTCCACGGCATGGCCGGACGGTATGCCGGTCAGTGGCGACGTGTAGCGCGGGTCGAGGCATTGCGTATCACGGGCGATCTGCAGCACGTAGCGCTTCACCCCGCAATCGGCCAGCGACATGGCCAGCTTCTCCACATCGCGCAGCGAGAAGTCTCGCCAGTGCACGGTGGTGCGGCATTCCAGCTCGATGCCGGCATCCAGCAGCAGCGCCAGGCTTTGCACGCTGCGTCGCCACATGCCCCGCCGCCCGCAGATCCTATCGAAATTCGGACCCCAGCCCTTGATGTCGAGCCCTACCCAGTCCAGCCAGGGCAGGGCCTGGGCCAGGCGTTCGGGATACACGCCTGCCGTGTGTAGGCCGGTGGCGAAACCGCGCTGCTTGATGTCACGCAATGCCGCAGGCAGTTCCCGGTGCAGGGTCGGCTCGCCACCGCTGATCACCACGCCTTCCAGAAGACCCTGACGGCGCTCGAGAAAGTTGCAGACGTCTTGCCATTCATGGGGCTCGCCCCGCCGAGGCGGGAGCAGGTGAGGATTGTGGCAGTAGCCACAGCGCAGCGGACACCCTTGGGTGAATACCACGCAGGCCAACCGCTCGGGAAAATCCAGGGTGGTCATCGGCGTCAGGCCGGCGATGGGCAGGCAAGCGAAAGGAGTATCGGGAGGCATGGATGATAATTCCCATATGTGCTATGTATTTTGTGATTGACGTACTAGATATTGTGGATAGGCTAGGTGGGGTTAAGTGCGCCTACCTTGATATATGTCAGCCTCAGGGCATCTTCACGGTGGCAAGATGAGCGGCTTTGATCGCAGGGAGAACCGCCATGCCATGGCCATTTTCGACACCGCTGCCGGTAGTGAAGAAGCTCGATGCCAAGGTGCCCTTGACGCTCAAGCGCCGCTTGGTCGAGCCGCCACTCAATCGGGCCTATGCCAAGCCATTGAGGGCGGGTGAGTTCGATGAACTCGAAGGGCGCCGGGTTGGGCTGGCCATCGACGACCTGGGCATCGCGCTGGTGCTGTCGGTCGAGCGCTCGCGCCTGGTACTGGTCGATGCGACGCCCGAGGTCGTCATCCGTGGCGGCTGGCGCGAGTTCCTGTGCCTGGCCACGCGGCGCGAAGATCCCGATGGGCTGTTCTTCCAGCGCCGCCTGGCCATCGAGGGCGACACCGAACTGGGGTTGACGGTCAAGAATCTGCTCGACGGGCTCGAGGAAGGCATCGCCCAGGGGCGCCTGGGCGACTGGCTTTCACGGCTCGAACGCTTGGCCAATCGCTGAACCATGAACCATCTTTCTTTTACGGGGGACCATCCATGAATTCGCCCACCGAGGCTGTCAAGACGTCCAGCGAGGTGCCGATGCAGACGCCCTCACAAGCCATCTGGGACGCCAAGTACCGACTCAAGGACCGTCACGGCACGCCGGTGGACAAGGACGTGGCCGATACCTGGGAGCGGGTGGCGCGTGCCCTGGCCGAGGTCGAGGGCGACCAGCGCGATGCCTGGCTGCCCAAGTTCCGCTGGGCGCTGGAGAACGGTGCCGTCCCCGCCGGGCGAATCATGTCCAATGCCGGCGCCGAGGACTACAAGCCGGCGGTGAGCCTGATCAACTGCACGGTGTCGCGCACCATCCGTGACTCGATGCACGATATCCTCGGTGCAGTGGTGGACGCCGGCATGACGCTCAAGGCGGGCTGCGGCATCGGCTATGAATTTTCCACCCTGCGCCACAAGGGCGCATTCGTGTTCGGCGCCGGCGCCGGCACCAACGGGCCGCTGGCGTTCATGGATATCTACGACAAGATGTGCTTCACGGTGGCCTCGGCGGGGGGGCGTCGCGGCGCGCAGATGGGCACCTTCGATGTCGGCCACCCCGACGTGCGCGAGTTCATCGAGGCCAAGCGCGAGGCCGGGCGGCTGCGCCAGTTCAACCTCAGCCTGCTGATCACCGACGAGTTCATGGAAGCGGTCAAGCACGACGCCGAGTGGCCGCTGGCTTTCCCGCTGCACCCTGGCGAGGCGGATGATGTCGGCCCTGACGAGATCATCTATCGCGACTGGCCGGTGATCGAGGAAGGCTATACCGTCGACGCCGAGGGCCGTGTGGCCTGCCGCATCGTCGAGCGCATCCGCGCCCGAGCGCTGTGGGACACCATCATGCGCTCCACCTACGACTTCGCCGAGCCGGGGTTCATCCTGATCGATCAGGTCAACCGCATGAACAACAACTGGTTCTGCGAGGAAATCCGCGCCACCAACCCATGTGGTGAGCAACCACTGCCGCCAGAAGGAGCATGTCTTCTGGGGTCGGTCAACCTGACACGCTTCGTGATCGATCCGTTCGGCAAAAATCCTCGCTTCGACTGGGAGCGTTACCGTCAGGTGGTGACGATCTTCACGCGCATGCTCGACAACGTGGTCGAGATCAGCGGCCTGCCGTTGCCCGGCCAGCGTCGCGAGATCGAGGCCAAGCGCCGTCACGGCATGGGCTTCCTGGGCCTGGGCTCGACCATGACCATGCTCAAGATGCCTTACGGCTCGCCGGAGTCGCTGGCCTTCACCGAGGAGGTCAGTCGGGTGCTGGCCGTGGAGGGCTGGAAGCAGGCGCTTGAACTGTCGCGCGAGAAGGGCATGGCGCC
Organism: Modicisalibacter xianhensis; assembly: GCF_900113605.1. Taxonomy (GTDB): domain Bacteria; phylum Pseudomonadota; class Gammaproteobacteria; order Pseudomonadales; family Halomonadaceae; genus Modicisalibacter; species Modicisalibacter xianhensis. Next base: position 106,345 of record NZ_FOPY01000011.1, on the reverse strand, counting down.
GATCCTCGCCGAGGAGTTCGAGATCACCCCCAAGATGCTGCGCGAGCGGCCGGAACTGGGCCGGGATGGCTACGAGATCGGCGACAAGGTGCCGGGGCGCATCCTGCATGCGCGCTACAGCCGCTACATGCAGAAGCTCGCCGAGGTCGAGCCTGAACTGGTCGCCGCCCTGGCCGAGCATGGCGCACGTTTCACCCACCACTCGTCGATCGCGCCGACCGGCACCATCTCGCTGTCGCTGGGCAACAACGCTTCCAATGGCATCGAGCCGTCTTTCTCGCACCGTTACTTCCGCAACGTCATCCAGGCGGGGCGCAAGACCAAGGAGCAGGTCGAGGTGGTGTCCTTCGAACTGGCGGCCTACCGTCATTTCATCGCGGCGGACGCGGTGGAAAGCGACCTGCCGGATTACTTCATTACCGCCGATGCGGTGACGCCGCAGCAGCACGTGGCGGTGCAGGCCGCGGCGCAGGTGTGGGTCGATTCGGCGATTTCCAAGACGGTCAACGTGCCCACCGAGTTTCCCTTCGAGCAGTTCAAGGACCTTTACCTGGACGCCTATGCCAGCAAGCTCAAGGGCTGCACCACCTTCCGCTTCAATCCGGAAGCCTTCCAGGGTGTGCTGGTGCGCGAAGAGGATCTCAAGAACACTACCTACGTGTTCGAACTGGAGAATGGCGAGACGCTGGAGCTCAAGGGCGACGAGACGGTGATCTACGACGGTGAAGAGCACAACGCCGCTAACCTGTATGACGCCTTGAAAGAAGGCACCTACGGGAAATGGTAACTGCGCGCCGGTCCAAGCATTTTCTGTTTTGTATTCAAGGAGCCAACTGATGGCCGTCGAAATCAATTCCAAGATCGTCGCCTACAGCGTCAAGAAGACAATTCCCGAACCGCCGCCGATGCCCGACGAGGACCCACTCACGGTGCGCATTCCCTCGCGCCCCGAGGGCACGCTGGAAGCGGTCTCCGAGAAGATCTCCTACGTGGGGGCCGAGGGGCGGCGCAAGGTCTACCTGCTGGTATCGTTCATGCCGGTGGAGGGCGTGATCAACGGCAAGCGGGTGGTCATCGAGCGCCCGGTGGAGTTCTTCTTCCCCTCTGGGCAGCTCTCCAGTGAACATCAGTGGATCACCGCCACCATGCGCAGCCTGTCGCTGGCCGCACGTGGCGGCTACGTGACCCAGGCGGTCGCCGACCTGCGCAAGGTGGCTTGGGACAAGGGCCTGGTACGCTGTGGCATGAACCGCTGGGGCAAGCCCATGTTCCACGACTCCGAGGTGGCGGCGATCGCCTGGTCGATCCAGCAGATCCTCTACCGGCGCGGCTTTCTCGACATCGACGGCCACCAGGTGCCGGTCGACGAGCTGGTGCGCCGCTACGCCCACCGCATGACCCACGGTCACCCCTGGCAGCCGCCGGCGCATGAAGAGCCTGCCGCCAAGGGGTCTGTCCCCCCGGCCGCGACGGAAGCGTCCGCCAACGTCGGTCACTGCCCCGAGTGTCGCAGCGAACTGGTGATGATGGATGGCTGCCCGACCTGTACCGGCTGCGGCTGGTCCAAGTGCGGCTAACCCGACGGGGGCATTGCTGACAGGAAAGCGCCGCAACTATGCTGAACGGACATCGGCTGGGGCGCATTTATGAAAATCCTGATCCTAGGGGCTGGCCAGATCGGCGGCAACCTGGCGGAGCATCTCGTTCATGAGGGGCACGACATCACGGTTGTCGATACCGCTTCCGAGCAACTGGACGAACTCAGTGTCAGCCTGGATATCCGCACGGTGGTGGGCAAGGCGTCCCACCCCAGCATCCTGCGCGATGCCGGCTGCGAGGATGCGGACCTGCTGATCGCCGTGACCAATTCCGACGAGATCAACATGCTGGCCTGCGAGGTGGCCAACGCGATCTTTCACACCCCGACCAAGATCGCCCGAATCCGCGACAAGGAGTATCTGTGCCAAGAGGCGCTGTTCTCGTCAAAGGCGGTGCCCGTCGACGTGATCATCAGCCCCGAGCAGTTGGTGACCGACAATATCTATCACCTGTTCGAGTACCCCGGTGCCCTGCAGGTACTCGACTTCGCCGATGGCCGGGTCCAGCTCGTGGCGGTCAAGGCGGTAGAGGGAGGCCCCCTGATCGGCAAGGAACTGGCGACCATCGCGCGCCACCTGCCGCAGGTGTCGACGCGAGTTGCCGCCATCTATCGCCAGGACCGGGCCATCATTCCCCATGGCAGCACGGTGGTCGAAAAGGACGATGAAGTGTTTTTCCTGGCGTCGCGTCGGGATATCCGCATCGTGATGCATGAGCTGGGCAAGAGTGAGCAGGGCTATCGCCGGGTCATGATCGCCGGGGGCGGCAATGTCGGGGAGCGGCTGGCGGAAAAGCTGGAGAGCACCCATCAGGTCAAGATCATCGAGGCCAACGAGGAGCGCTGCCGCTACCTGGCGGAGCGATTGAAGCACACCGTGGTCCTGCATGGCCGGGCGACCCGCAAGCGCCTGCTGGTGGAAGAGAATATCGAGGACTGCGACATCTATTGTGCCCTGACCAACAGCGACGAGGACAATATCATGTCGTCATTGCTGGCCAAGCGGCTCGGGGCCCACAAGGTACTGTCCCTGATTACCGACCCGGCTTATGTGGACCTTATCCAGGGCGGCGACATCGATGTCGCCCTGTCCCCCCAGCAAATTACCATCGGCAGCATCCTGGCCTACATCCGGCGCGGCGACATGACCCGCGCCTATTCTCTGCGGCGTGGCGCTGCCGAGGCGTTCGAGGCGATCGCGCACGGCGATGCCAAGTCATCCCGCCTCGTGGGCTGCAGGCCCGGCGACATCAAGCTGCCCGACGGTGTGACCATCGGAGCCATCATTCGTAACGACGAGGTCATCATGGAACTGAATGACGCGACCGTCGAAACGGATGACCATCTGATCCTGTTTCTCACCGACAAGCGCCGCCTGCACGATGTGGAGCGGCTGTTCCAGGTCGGGTTGTCGTACTTCTAGCCAGACGCAACCCTGTCCATTCCCGCCTTTCCGTGCCAATAGCCGGTACAGGCATCGGCTTCCACCAGGGCCAGCGGGTCTCGGGGCGGCAGGTCATCGCGACGCGCCCGGTCGAACGCTGCAACGACCTCGGCCATGCCCTCCGAACGAGGCCCCAGCCGCGCCACCGTCACCCCCAGCCGCCGCATATCCGCGATCTCGTGGCGCAGGTCGTAGCAGGCGCCCGACAGGGTCTGGATGCCGTTGAGCGTGAATACCTCACAAGACTCCTGCGAGCGCAGTGGCAATCCCTCTGGGTACTGCTGGCAGACGAACTGGCAGCGATCCTTGGGCAGGGCGTGGTGACGTGCGGTGAAGCAGCGTGCCGACCATGCCAGGGGCAGGTGGCCATAGGCGAATACCTCGCAGGGGGCTTTCAGGCCGCTATCGCCGATGTTGGCCAGCAGCGCGGCGAGCCCCTCGCGTGAAAGCTCCACTGGCATGCACCAGCGGACCAGCCCTCGCCTGGCCAGGCGTTGCAGTGACGCCAGGTTATAGAGATTCAGTGCCGGGCCGGCGACGAAGGGCAGGCCGGCCTCGGTCGCGAGTTGCAGGGCGCTGTGATCGTTGGCTTCGATGACGTATTCACCATTGGCGCACAGCTTGCGCAGGCCACGCAGGTCGGCCTCGGACTCGATCAGCGTCTGGCTCGACAGCACGACCTGCTTGCCCGCCTCTTGCAGTTCACGGCCGATGCCCAGCCAGTCGTCGAGCTTCATGTCGCGGCGTCGCGAGCAGACGGTCTCGCCCAGGTAGACGATATCCAGCGGCCAGTCGGCGGCGTCGCGGTAAAACGCGGTATAGCGCTCGCGTGTCCAGTAGAACGGCACGGGGCCCAGGGACAGTTGCATGACGGCTACTCCTTGTCGGGTCACGGGTCACTTCCAGCGTCGCTCGTAGGCGCCCAGGGTGGTGGTGGCGCCCTCGGATAGCGCACTTAGTTGGGCTTGCCAGGCGGGGGATGGCGCGAAGCGCTTGCGGTCGTGCGCCAGGGCATCGAGCGCCTGGCGCCATACGGCGGCGACCTGGGCTACATAGGCGGGACTGCGTTGGCGCCCCTCGATTTTTACCGCGCTGATGCCCAACTCGGTCAGCTCGGGCAGCAGGTCCAAGGTGTTGAGGCTGGTCGGCTCCTCGATGGCGTGATAGGTCGAGCCGGCCACCTCGAAGCGGCCCTTGCACAGCGTCGGGTAGCCGGCACGCTCGCCCTCGGCATAACGGTCGATCAGCACGCCGTTGAGGCGCGATTCGAGCCCGGCGTCGGTCTGTTCCCAGCGCACATGCGCGGCCGGTGAACAGACACCGCGAGTATTGGGTGACTCGCCGGTGAGATACGACGACAGATAGCAGCGTCCCTCGGCCATGATGCACAGGCTGCCGAAGGCGAATACCTCGAGTTCCACCGGGCTGTGGCGTGCCACGTCGCGTACCTGGTTCAGCGAGAGGACACGGGGCAACACGGCGCGGCGGATACCGAATTCGCGGTGATAGAAGCGCAGTGCCTCGTAGCTGGTCGCCGAGCCTTGCACCGACAGGTGGCGGGGCAGGTCGGGGTAACGGGTCGCGGCGTAGTCGAGCAGGCCCATGTCGGCGAGGATCAGCGCGTCCACCCCCAGATCGGCGGCCTGGTCCACCGCCGTGGCCCACTGTGCCCAACCGCCAGGCTGCGGATAGGTGTTAATGGCGCAAAATACCCGGCAGCCGCGACGGTGGGCATAGTCGATGCCCTCGGCGGCGCGTCCCTCGCTGAAGTTGAGTCCCGCGAATCCACGGGCGTTGGTGTTGTTGCGAAAGCCGAAATAGACGGCATCCGCCCCTTCGTCGACGGCGCGCTTGAGTGCCGGCAGGTTACCTGCGGGACAGACGAGTTCCATGAGGGTCTCCGAAGATGGACGACCCGATGTTAGGCGAGGCCGTTGTCCAAGCCGTTGATATCGATCATGGAAATGTCGCTCTATCGTTCGGCCTGTATCAGGGCCAGGTGCTTTCGCATGGCCTCGTGCGTCACCTTGAGAAGGTTGGTGTAGCTGGACAATGCGCTGTCTTCGGGCCGGTTCTGTTCGAGCAGCGTCAGCGTCTGCTCATGGAACTGGGCCTGGTAACGCAGAAAAGCCGCATCGAACTCTTCCCCCTCGAGCGTCTGGAGTTGCTGATAGGCCTCACTGCCGGGGAGGTTCGCTGTGGCGTCGTCGGTGTTGCCCTCGGCAGCCTGATCCAGCCACTCGTCGAGGATGCGATGGTCCTGGCGCAGGGCGTCGGCCAGATCCCGGACTTCCGCTCGTTCGGCACGTTGCTCAGCCAGTGCGGCAATCTCTGCCTGGCGCTGATGAAGCGCATCCAGCGTGGCAAGCAGCGCTTGCCTTGTCATGCCGGTCTCTGCCGAGACGGGACCGAGGGAGGCCCCCAATAGCACTGAAATACAGATCAGTCGGCGATATTGCATGGCAATCTCCGCGTTTGATGACCCAGGTCAATTTATTAGGAATACATGATTACCAGGTTTGCCTCCCCGGGCGTTGCTTTCTACGGTAGTACAAGAGGTAGCGCTTCGTTGGGTGGGGTATGCAAAAAGCTATCGACAAGAAACGAAAAAAACATGAATTGGCCGTGTTCCTTTTTCTCGCCGGGATCCTGTTCCCGATTCTCTCCGTCATCGTGGTGGCCGGTTATGGCTTTCTAGTCTGGATATACCAGATGTTCGCCGGCCCGCCGGGGCCTCCAGGCTAGCGAGGGGCCCGTCATGCTAATGCCAGTGGATCGCTCCCGGCGTGCACTGCTGCAGGGGCGCCCGGGACGGGGCAAGGACGTTCTGCGTCCACCCTGGGCCGAGCCCGAGGCGCGCTTCCTGAATCGCTGTACGCAATGCGGCGACTGCCTGAGTGCCTGCGAGACCGGCATCCTGGTCAAGGGCGGTGGCGGTTACCCGAAGGTCGACTTCAGCCGCGGCGAATGCACATTCTGCACTGCCTGTGTTCAGGCCTGTAACACCGGTGCGTTCAGCGATCCCGACCAGACACCACCTTGGCCTTATGTTGCCACCATCGGTGAGGCCTGCCTTGGCAGGTCAGGCATCTATTGCCGCAGTTGCGGCGAAAGCTGCGAAGCCGGCGCAATTCGCTTTGCCTTCAATCAATACCGTGTCCCAGAGCCGACGGTGGATACCGAGTCATGCACCGGTTGCGGGGCCTGTGTCGAGGGGTGTCCTGTCCAGGCGGTGCAAGTGGGGCCCTGACACAGTGAGCAGGAACAGCGCATGGACGAACAAGTACATATTTCCAGCCTGGTGGTGCAGACAAGGCCGGAGCGAGTGGCGGAGATCCGCGCCTGGTGCCAGGCCGGGGACAAGTCCGAGGTACATGCCGCGGACCCCAGGGGCACGTTGATTCTGGTTATCGAGGCCTCGGGGCAGCGCGAGAGCATGGACTTCATCGATCGGCTTCGGCAGCAGGACGGCGTGCTCGACGTGAGCCTGATCTATCACCACGTGGAGAGCGCGCAGGCACTGGACAGGGAGATGGGGGATGAGCGATGAAACTGACGCGACGTGATTTCATCAAGACATCGGCTGCGAGTTCTGCAGCCGCAGCGGCTGGTATCAGCTTGCCGGGCCAGGCTCAGAATTTGGTCACCGATGCCGAGCGTACCCAGTTGAAGTGGGCCAAGGCGCCTTGCCGCTTCTGCGGGGTGGGGTGCGGTGTCAACGTGGCGACCCGGGACAACCAGGTAGTCGCCACTCATGCCGACATCAATGCCCCGGTCAACCGCGGGGTCAACTGCGTCAAGGGGTACTTCCTGTCGAAAATCATGTACGGCGAGGACCGTCTCACTCAACCCCTGTTGCGCATGACCAATGGCCAGTACGACAAGCACGGCGAGTTCACGCCGGTAAGCTGGGACGAAGCCTTCGACGTCATGGCCGAAAAGTACAAGGCCGTGCTGCGCGAGAAAGGGCCACAAGCTGTCGGCATGTTCGGCTCCGGCCAGTGGACCGTCTGGGAGGGCTATGCCGCCAACAAGCTAATGAAGGCCGGCTTTCGCTCCAACAACATCGACCCCAACGCACGCCACTGCATGGCCTCGGCCGTGGCCGGCTTCATTCGTACCTTCGGCATCGACGAGCCGATGGGCTGCTACGACGATATCGAGGCGGCCGATGCCTTCGTGCTGTGGGGCTCCAACATGGCCGAGATGCACCCCATCCTCTGGACCCGGGTCACCGATCGCCGGCTCTCGGCGCCCCACGTGAAAGTCGCGGTGCTCTCCACCTTCGAGCATCGCTCCTTCGAACTGGCCGACATGCCAGTGATTTTCACGCCCCAGGCTGACCTGGCGATCCTCAACTACATTGCCCGCTACATCATCGAGAACGGCCGGGTCGACTGGGACTTCGTCAACAAGCATGTGCGCTTCAAGGAAGGCAAGACCCTCATCGGCTACGGCCTGCGCCCCGAGCATCGTCTGGAATTGATGGCAGACAATGCCGACGATCCAGGTGGGGCGAACGACATCGATTTCGAGCGCTATCGCGAGTTTCTCCAGCAGTACGACGCGGACTACGTCTCGCAGCTTTCGGGCGTGCCGAAACGCCGCCTGGACGAGCTGGCCGAGCTGTATGCGGACCCGGATACCAAGGTGATGTCGTTCTGGACCATGGGGTTCAACCAGCATACCCGCGGGGTTTGGGCGAACAACATGATCTACAATATCCACCTGCTCACCGGCAAGATCTCCACGCCAGGCAACAGCCCCTTCTCCCTGACCGGCCAGCCTTCCGCCTGCGGCACGGCACGTGAGGTGGGCACCTTCTCGCACCGCCTTCCGGCCGACATGGTGGTCATGAACCCGGGCCATCGGGAGTTTGCCGAAAAAACCTGGAACGTGCCCAAGGGCACCATCCAGGCGCAGCCGGGGGCGCATGCGGTACTGCAGAACCGCATGCTCAAGGATGGCGAGATCAATGCCTACTGGGTGCAATGCAACAACAACGTCCAGGCGGCTGCGAATCTGGTCGAGGAGACCTATCCCGGCTACCGCAATCCGGCCAATTTCATCGTGGTGTCGGATGCCTACCCTACTGTCACGACTGAGCTGGCCGACCTGATCCTGCCCACCGCCATGTGGGTCGAGAAGGAAGGAGCCTACGGCAACGCCGAGCGGCGCACCCAGTTCTGGCATCAGATGGTCACGGCGCCGGGCGAATCACGCTCCGACCTGTGGCAACTGATGGAGTTTTCCAAGCGCTTCACTACCGATGAGGTCTGGCCGCGGGAGTTGCTCGACGCCAATCCCGAGTTCCGCGGCAAGACGCTTTACGACGTGCTTTATCGTAACGGCAATGTCGATGCCTTCGGACTGGAAGAGGTCGATGGTGAGTTTCCCAATGACGAGGCCCGTCACTTCGGCTTCTACGTGCAGAAGGGATTGTTCGAAGAGTATGCCCGCTTCGGGCGGGACCACGGGCATGACCTCGCGCCGTTCGAACGCTACCACCAGGAGCGCGGCCTGCGGTGGCCGGTGGTCGACGGTGAAGAGACCCGCTGGCGCTACAACGGCGAGTACGACCCCTACGTGGAGGAGGGTCGGGATATCCAGTTCTACGGCCACCCCGACGGCAAGGCGGTGATCTTTGCCGTGCCCTACGAGCCGCCCGCTGAGTCGCCCAGCGAGGCGTATCCGCTGTGGCTGGTTACCGGCAGGGTACTCGAGCACTGGCACTCCGGCTCGATGACCCGGCGTGTGCCGGAGTTGCACCGGGCCTTTCCGCAGGCGGTGGTCTATCTGCATCCCGAGGATGCGCGTGAGCTGGGGGTACGCCGAGGCAGCGAGGTCAGGATCATCAGCCAGCGCGGCGAGATGAACAGTCGTGTCGAGACACGCGGCCGCAATCGCGTGCCACGCGGGCTGGTGTTCGTGCCCTGGTTCGATGCCAGCCAGCTGATCAACAAGGTCACGCTGGATGCGACCGATCCCATCTCCAAGCAGACGGACTTCAAGAAGTGCGCCTGTCGCATCGAGCCGGTCTAGGAGGGAAAGACGATGCAACGACTGATCCTTATCGGCATCGCCCTGCTCTGCGCCAGCCTGGCCGTCTTTGCGGCGGAAGGCGATCTGGATGCGCTGCGCGGCAATGTCCCGCTACTTCAGGAACGCACGCCGGAACCGCTCTACCCGGTGGAAAACCAGGACCTGCGTCGGTCGCGGGCCTATCCGATGCAACCCCCCACCATTCCCCACAAGATCGACAATTATCAGGTCGATCTCAATGCCAACCGCTGCATGTCCTGCCATAGCCGGAGCCGCGTCGCGCAGAGCCAGGCCCCCATGATTAGCGTGACGCACTACATGGACCGGGACGGCAATTTCCTCGCCGAGCTTTCGCCACGTCGCTATTTCTGCAACCAGTGCCATGTGCCGCAGACCACTGCGCCCACCCAGGTCGACAACACATTCGTGGATATCGAGGAGTTGCTTCGTCAGCCACAGCGTAACGGGGGAGGAGGCTGATGTTCCAAAAGCTTATCCGCTTCCTGAAGGCGTTCTGGCATATCTTCAGTCGTCCGAGCGTCTATTTCAGCCTGGGCTTTTTGACCGTGGGCGGTTTCATCGGTGGTGTGCTGTTCTGGGGCGGGTTCAATACCGCCCTGGAAGCGACCAACACGGAGACATTCTGTGTCAGCTGTCATGAAATGCGCGACAACGTCTTTCAGGAAATTCAGCCGACCATTCACTTCACCAACCGGTCGGGGGTAAGGGCGACCTGCCCCGATTGCCATGTGCCGCACGACTGGACCGACAAGATCGCCCGCAAGATGCAGGCCTCCAAGGAGGTATGGGGCAAGATTTTCGGTACCATCGATACCCGCGAGAAATTCCTCGAGCACCGTCTTGAAATGGCCGCACGCGAGTGGCGACGTTTCGAGGCCAACGACTCGCTGGAGTGCCGCAATTGTCATGAGGAAGCGGCCATGGACCTGACCAGGCAAAGCCCTCGGGCCGCCGCTGCCCACGAGCGCTACCTGATCGAGGGTGACAAGACCTGTATCAATTGCCACAAGGGCATTGCCCATGAGTTGCCGAACATGGCTGGCATCGAAGGCTGGGAGTAAGCCGGCAGGAGCTTGATGGCCTGACAATGATCGGTCACTGTCAATAAGACGGTTTTAGGCTGGACTGTCCTTTTGATGCCTGGCGCGAGTGTCATCTTTACAGTGTGAGTGTTGTGACCGCACTGCCGCCTGGCAATACGTGATGCCGCGAAACCTTGGCATGGCGGCGCCTGCCAGTATGCGCTGGGACAGAGTGCCGCACCGGGCGGGCATGGCACAGCCATTGCTGCTGGACAAGTCAGAGAGTGACTCTCTGCTTTGCTGGATAGCTTCAGGAGAATTGCCATGGTCGCATCCGATCGCCTGGTCCGTAGCATGCCGCTGTGGCGGCTGGCCTTTCGTCCCTTCTTCCTGCTCGGCGCGGCGTTCAGCCTGCTGGCCATGCTGGTGTGGGGGGCGTTCTGGCACGGCCAGTCGCTGCTTCAGCCGTATGGCGGCATGCTTTGGTGGCACCAGCATGAGATGCTGTTCGGGTTCACCGCGGCAATCGTGGTCGGGTTCCTGCTCACCGCGGTACAGAACTGGACGGGCCAGGCCGGGCTGAGCGGCGCGCCGCTGCTGGCCCTGGCTGGCGCATGGCTGCTCGGTCGATGGTTGATTGCCTTTCCTCAGGACCTGTCGCCGTTATGGTTGGCCAGTCTGGACATGATCTTTCTGCCGCTGGCGGCGGGGGTGCTGGCTTGGCCGGTGATCAGGGTCCGCCAGTGGCGTAACCTGGTGTTCGTGCCGGTGCTGCTGGTCCTGGCGTTGGCCAATGCCCTGACGCATGTGGCGCTGTTCGCAGGCGACCCGCTGCTGCTACGTGGCGCGATGTACCTCGCCGTACTGCTGATCGCCCTGTTGATGACCATTCTTGGCGGGCGGGTCATCCCCTTCTTCACCTCGCGCCGCCTGCAGCGCCCCCAGGCCAGCCGGCCGGCCTGGCTGGAGTGGTGCTCCATTGGCGGGGTGGCCGCTCTGGCGCTGCTGCAACTGGCCAGCCTGGCTGGATTGATTGCTCCCGGGGCCGTCTGGGCCGGCGTGGCACTGATCGCTTCAGCCGCGAATACGATTCGCCTGCTGCGCTGGAAGGGCTGGCTGAGCTGGCGCGACCCGCTGTTGTGGGGCCTGCATGTCAGCTATGCCTTCGTGTGTCTCGGCCTGGCCATGTGGGGAGTGGCGGCGCTGGGCTGGGTGCCCGCGTCACTGGCAATTCACGCGCTCACTGTGGGCGGCATGGGCACCATGATGCTGGCCATGATGGCCAGGGTGGCATTGGGCCACACTGGCCGGCCGATCACGGCCCCCAAGGGTATCGGCATCGCGCTGGGGTTGATGGTCACCGCCGCCGTGCTGCGTGCCGTAATGCCGGCGCTGTGGCCGCAGGTGACGCACCTGACCCTGAGCTTCGCCATTCTTGCCTGGAGCCTGGCCTACGCCCTCTATCTCAGCCTCTACGCCCCGGTACTGCTGCGCAAGCGTGTCGACGGCAAGCCGGGCTAGGCGGTGTCCTAGCCCGGGTCATCGCTAACGCGAATCGTCTCGGGGGCGGCGTCAGGGCGGGTAACGAGAAAGGTTGCCACGCCCATGAAAAGTAACCCCGTGATCACGGGGACTATCGGGCTGTCGGTAGATAGCCACAGCACCAGCCAACTGCTCAGCAACAGCAGGCAGGCGATCCACTTGGCGCGCCGGGGGACGGCGCGCTGTTCATGCCAGGCCCGCAAGGGGGGGCCGAAATAGGGATGATCGTACAGCCAGGCCTCGACGCGCGGTGATCCCTTGGGCGCTGCCCAGGCGGCGACCAGCAGGAACGGAGTGGTGGGCAGCAGGGGGAGCACGATGCCGGCCGCGCCGAGTCCGACACAGCCATAGGCCAGGCCGAGATAGGCCAGGCGGCGCAGCGACACGTTGGAAGCCATGAACCCTCCTGACGTTTATATCCAGAACCAGCCGTGGCTACCGGCCACTGCTCCCGCAATGGTAATCAGGCCGATCACCAGCAGGAACCAGTGCAGCCCCTGAATGAGACGAAACGTCGAACGGGGCGCGCGTTGGGCTCTTGCGTTGAACCAGCGGTGCAAAAACAGCGGCTCGAACACGAACAGCATGAGTGTGAATATCAGCCACACCGCAATCATGGCATGAATCCACCAGAATTCGATCATCGCCAGGCGCTGCCAGCCGAGCACATGCAACATATAGAAGCCGCTGAGTCCTGCCAGGAGCGTGGTGACTCGCGACTGCCAGGCGAAGCGCGACTCGACCTTCTCGAAGAATTCCACACGCTCGGCCTCGCTCTGGAAACGCTTGACCGCCGGCAACAGCACGGTAGTCACCATCGCCACGCCACCAATCCACAACACGATGGCCAATACGTGCACGACCCGGGCCAGAAAGAAATGCTCCATGGCGTCATACGGTCCGGGAGAACAGCCCGCGCTGGCCGTCGCCCAGGTAGGCGTCGAAGGCCATGGCCACACTGCGCATCATCAGTTGGCCCTGGGGCAGCAGCGTCACCACCTCCTTGTCGATCGTCACCAGGCCATCGGCGACATGGCCGGCAAGCTGGTCCAGCGAGTCGGCAAAGTAATGAGTGAAATCGATACCGTAGCGACGCTCGAAATGTGCCATGTCGATGTGGCCATGGCACATCAGCGCCATGATCACCTCGCGGCGCAGGCGGTCATCGTCACTGAGTTGGTAGCCGCGCTTGACTGGCAGAAGGCCGGCATCGAGACGCGCGTAATATTGGGAGAGCTCCTTGACGTTCTGGCTGTAGCTGTCGGCGACCTTGCCGATCGCGGACACGCCAAGACCGATCAGGTCGCAATCGGCATGCGTGGAGTAACCCTGAAAATTGCGCTGTAGCGTACCGTTCTCGCGAGCCAGGGACAATTCGTCGTCGGGCAGGGCGAAATGGTCCATGCCGATATACACGTAGCCGGCCTCGGTCAGGCGTTGGATGGTCAGCTCGAGCAGTTCCAGCTTGCGCTCCGGTGGCGGCATGTGCTCGGGGCGGATCAGGCGCTGGGCCTTGAACAGGCTAGGCAGGTGCGCGTAGCTGTAGGCGGCGATGCGGTCCGGGCGGATAGCGATGACCTTGGCCAGGGTGGCATCGAAACTTTCCACGGTCTGCAGCGGCAGGCCGTAGATCAGGTCGACGCTGACCGAGTCGAAATCGGCGTCGCGGGCCGCCTCGACCAGGCCGCGTACCTGGGACTCGCTCTGCACGCGGTTGACTGCGGCTTGCACGTCGGGGTCGAAATCCTGCACGCCGAAGCTCAGCCGGTTGAACCCCAGTTGCCGCAGCTCACGGATGCGATTGGGCGTCACCGTACGCGGGTCGACTTCCACGGAAAATTCGTGCGCATTGTGGGTATCGAAACGAAACGCCTGGCGCAGGGCCGACATCAGCTCGGCAAGCTGCGCATTGGTGAAGTAAGTCGGTGTGCCGCCACCCAGGTGAAGCTGGGTCAGCCGGCGATCGGCATCGAACAACTCGGCCTGCAGGGCTATCTCGCGCTTGAGGTAGTCGAGATATTCGACGGCCTTCTCGGTCTTCTGGGTGATGATCTTGTTACAGGCGCAGTAGTAGCACAGGCTCTGGCAGAACGGGATATGCACGTAGACCGACAAGGGCTTGGGAAGCGGGGCGCCATTGCTCGTCTCTGTCGCCTGCCGGTAATCATCCAGGGCAAACGCCTCGTGGAACTGCGGCGCGGTCGGGTAGGACGTGTAGCGCGGCCCGGGGAAGTCGTATTTGCTGACCAGGGCACGGTCGAAGGCCTGTGAGTGACTCATGATCCTGTCATCCGAAAGGAATGTGAGCCGCACTATACGAACTCCTGTACAGGCGAGAGTTGCGTTCGATCATGTTTGGTGTGATCAGGGGGGCTGGGGGACAGGGGGCCAGGCTGCAGTGGCCTTTTCGAAAACTCATTGATTACAGTCAAGCCATTTAAAGACTCACTTGATTAGCCTGGCTTGCAATAAGTCATTCCGTGCGGCAGTGATCGAGCTGGCGAAACTCACTCAGGGCCGACACTGACTGACACTGCAGCTGCGAGGTCCGCCTCATCAGCCTTAGAGGAGATAACCATGAAAAAATTTCTGCTACCCCTGTTGGCCCTAGGTGGCACGCTGATCGCATCGTCTGCCCTGGCTGTGGATGGCGAGACGCTATACAAGACCAAGGTCTGTGCTGCCTGTCACGCTATCGATACCAAGATGGTGGGGCCGGCCTACACCGATGTCGCCGAGAAATATGCCGGTCAGGACGATGCGGTCGCCACGCTGATGGACAGCATCATGAACGGAAGTCAGGGCAAGTGGGGCCCGATTCCGATGTCACCCAACGCCGTGACCGAAGAGGAAGCCAAGATCCTGGCTGAATGGATCCTGCAACAGAAGAAGTAGCCATCCGATACAACGCCTGCGATGGCATTGCCAGGTTGACTGGTGCCGTCGCAGGCATTCCTGCCTGATTGCCTTTCCTGATTATCGAATGTTGACGGAATAACGTCAGCGTAACTGCGCTTTTTTCATGTACTGATCCCTTGCGTTATGTAGGGTTATTTCCGATTTGTCTTCAAGCGTTTTCCACGTGTCTTTCCGAAGGATATTGGGATAATTAGTTCTGTCCGTCCGGTCAAAATAATGATTTCAATCAAGTGATGGCATTCGAGCGCTGGTTACCATTCAGGAACACATCGTAGCCTGAGTCGAGGCCGACCATGGACGCTAGACTACCCGCAAGGGGCCATATTTTTCGCTACCTCCAGGTCGGAATTTTGCTTGTCATCGTTGTCCTGCTCCTGTGCCAGCCGGTCGAGGCCAGGAAGAACTACGGTGATATCGAGCAACAGCGTATCGAGGTGGCGTTTCCCGATGCCGATAACGTTTCCGAGCCGGAAGGTGATTATTCTATAAGAACCATTTCCTCCAACGGGGAAACATTAGGCTACGCATTCCAGAGCCTGGATGTGGTGGATATTCCTGCCTACTCGGGCAAGCCTGTCAATATCCAGGTCCTGATGAGTGTCGAAGGCGTGATCAAGGATGCCTACGTTCTCGAGCACCATGAGCCGATTCTCCTTGTCGGCATTCCTGAAGAAAGGTTGCACGAATTTACTGCCAAGTATGAGGGAATCAGTGCCGACCAGCGTGTCATCGTCGGGCGTTCTTCCGATCCCGAGGCGGTGACGGTGGATGCCGTGACCGGTGCCACGGTCACGGTGATGGTCGTCAACGAGATCATCATGCGCTCAGCCCATGAGGTTGGCGTTTCGCTGGGCCTGGTCGAGGCAAGTGCCGGCTCGGTAAAAAAACCGGCCGTCGTGCGCGAGGAGGTGTTCGAGCCGGCCAGTTGGAGCGAGTTGACCGGCAATGGCGCGATCCGTCGGCTTCACCTGACCCGCGGCGAGGTCGACGAGGCTTTCAAGGGTACCGAGGCCGAAGGTATCGATAACGCTGATGCCGAGGCGGCTGGCGAGACCTTCATTGACCTGTACGTTACCCACCTCAACCCGCCGACCATTGGTCGCAACCTGCTCGGCGAAAACCAGTACCGCTTCCTCATGGGGGAACTCGAGTCCGGTGAGCACGCCATCGCCGTGCTGGGGCGTGGCGAGTACTCGTTCAAGGGCTCCGGCTACGTACGCGGAGGTATCTTCGATCGGGTGCAGCTTCGCCAGTTCGGCGACATCATCAGCTTCCGTGACCTGGATTACGAGCGGCTCTCCGATGTGTACGCCGAAGGGATGCCCGAGTTTCCCGAGATGGCGATCTTCATCATCCGTGAGCACCACCAGTTCGATCCTGGCTCGCCCTGGAGCCTGGAACTGCTGGTGCGTCGTCAGACCGGGCCCATCGATGGCATCTTCACCAGCTTCGAGTTGCCATATCAGCTTCCCGAGGCCTACATCGAGCGCCCGCAACCGACGGCGGAGGAACTGGCGGCGACCGAGGAGGCCAATCGCCCGGTATGGGTCAACATCTGGTATCAGAAGAGTTTCCAGATCGGCGTACTGTGCGTCGCCCTGGGCCTGCTGACCGTCATCCTGTTCCTGCAGGACAAGTTCACCCGACATCCACAGTTTCTGCATTGGCTGCGCCGTGGCTACCTGACCTTCACTGTCGTGTTCATCGGCTGGTACGCCCTGGGGCAGTTGTCGGTAGTCAATGTACTGACCTTCCTGCATGCCCTGGTCGAGGACTTCCGCTGGTCGCTGTTCCTGTCCGATCCGGTGATCTTCATCTTGTGGACCTTCACGGCGGCCAGCCTGCTGCTGTGGGGCCGCGGGGTGTTCTGCGGCTGGTTGTGCCCGTTCGGTGCCCTTCAGGAACTGATCAACGAGGCTGCGCGCAAGCTGAAGGTGCCGCAGTACGAACTGCCCTTCGCAGTGCATGAGCGGCTCTGGGCAATCAAGTACATCGTGCTGCTGGTGCTGTTCGGCATCTCCCTGGAATCGATGTCCGCTGCCGAGCGCTTCGCCGAGGTGGAACCGTTCAAGACCGCCATCACCCTCAAGTTTGACCGCCAATGGTGGTTCGTGGCCTACGCCGTGGCGCTGCTGGTCGTCAACCTGTTCACCCGCAAGGTCTACTGCCGCTACCTCTGCCCGCTGGGCGCGGCACTGGCGGTGCCCAGCAAATTCCGGCTGTTCGACTGGCTCAAGCGACGCAAGGAGTGCGGCAACCCCTGCCAGCTCTGCGCCAAGGAATGCGAGATCCAGGCAATCCATCCCGATGGCCGCATCAATGCCAACGAGTGCCACTACTGCCTGGATTGCCAGATGACCTACCACAACGAGAACAAGTGTCCGCCGCTGGTAGTGAAGAACAAGAAGCGCAACAGACGCGCCAAGCAGGCCCCGGCGGGCCCCGAGCGGATTCCTGCCGTGCAGATAGAAGAACCCGGAGCGATCGACGCGGGGGCGAAGCGCTCGGAAGCGGTCGATTGACCCAAGTCGCTGTTGTCTCAGAGGAGCAAAGACTCATGAATAATCAAGAAACGCAGAACGGCATGCCGGTGGAAGAGAAGAAGGGACTGACTCGGCGTGGCTTTTTGGGTGCGACCGCCATGAGCGGCGCGGCACTGGTGGGCGCGTCGGCACTGGGCGGTGCGGTGATGACCCGCGAGTCTTGGGCGGCGGCGGTCAAGGACGCGCACGCCAAGGCCTCGGTTGGCCCGGGGGAACTGGATGAGTACTACGGCTTCTGGAGCGGCGGGCACAGCGGCGAAGTCCGCGTGATGGGGGTGCCGTCGATGCGCGAGCTGATGCGCATTCCGGTGTTCAACGTCGACTCGGCCACCGGCTGGGGCCTGACCAACGAGAGCCGCCAGGTGCTGGGCGACAGCGCCAGGTACCTCAATGGCGACTCCCACCACCCGCACCTGTCGATGACCGACGGCAAGTACGATGGCAAGTACCTGTTCATCAACGACAAGGCCAACAGCCGCGTGGCGCGTATCCGTCTGGACATCATGAAGTGCGACAAGATGGTCACCGTGCCCAACGTCCAGGCCATCCACGGCTTGCGCCTGCAGAAGGTGCCGCACACCAGGTACGTGTTCGCCAACGCGGAATTCATCATCCCGCATCCCAACGATGGCTCGACATTCGATCTCCAGGCGCGTGACAGCTACACCATGTTCAACGCCATCGATGCCGAGACCATGGAGGTTGCCTTCCAGGTCATCGTCGACGGCAATCTGGACAACACTGATGCCGACTACGCCGGCAAGTACGCCGCCTCGACCTGCTACAACTCGGAGAAAGCCGTCGATCTCGCCGGACAGATGCGCAACGAGCGCGACTGGGTGGTGGTGTTCAACATTCCGCGTATCGAGGCTGCGATCAAGGCCGGCAACTTCACGACCCTGGGCGATTCCAAGGTGCCGGTCGTCGACGGTCGCGACGGCTCGGAGCTGACCCGCTACATTCCGGTGCCCAAGAACCCGCACGGCCTGAATACTTCGCCGGACGGCAAGTACTTCATCGCCAACGGCAAGCTGTCACCGACCGCTACGGTCATCGCCATCGACAAGCTCGACGATCTGTTCGACGGCAAGCTCGCTGCACCGCGCGACGTGGTTGCCGCCGAGCCCGAACTGGGCCTGGGGCCGCTGCATACCACCTTCGATGGTCGCGGCAATGCCTACACCACGCTGTTCATCGACAGCCAGGTGGCCAAGTGGAACATCGACGATGCCATCCGTGCCTACCAGGGCGAAGACGTCAACTACATCAAGCAGAAGCTCGATGTGCAGTACCAGCCGGGCCACAACCACGCCTCGCTGACCGAGACCCGCGAAGCCGACGGCAAGTGGCTGGTGGTGCTCAGCAAGTTCTCCAAGGACCGCTTCCTGCCGGTGGGACCGCTGCATCCCGAGAACGACCAGTTGATCGACATCTCCGGCGACGAGATGACGCTGGTCCACGATGGCCCGACCTATGCCGAGCCCCATGACTGCATCATGGCCCGCCGCGACCAGATCCGGCCCAAGAAGATCTGGACCCGCGACGATCCATTCTTCGCCGGCACCGTGGCCATGGCCAAGCAGGATGGTGTCACGCTGGAGACCGACAACAAGGTAATCCGAGATGGCAACAAGGTGCGCGTCTACATGACCTCCATGGCGCCTACCTACGGCATCAACGAGTTCACCGTCAAGCAGGGCGACGAAGTCACGGTGGTCATCACCAATATCGACAAGATCGAGGACGTGTCGCACGGCTTCTGCATGACCAACCACGGCGTGAGCATGGAAATCAGCCCGCAGCAGACCTCGTCGATTACCTTCGTGGCCGATAAGCCCGGAGTGCATTGGTACTACTGCAACTGGTTCTGCCATGCCCTGCACATGGAAATGGTCGGGCGCATGCTGGTCGAGCCGGCCTGAGTCATCCGCCGGGCCTGCTTCAGGCCCGGCAACCGACGACACGGCCCGGTGGAGTGCCGGGCCACATCACCCCTGCCTGGACGCTGGAAGACGCTGGAAAAGGTACACCTCTGTGATCAAAGCTCAGGCAATCGACAGGCTGCGCCGGCTGAGAGTCAATCTCTGGATAATGGGTACGGCCTTACTCTTCACAGGTGTTGCCCAGGCGGCACCGCACGCCATTACTACGTTGCCGTTGATCGCTGAAGGCGAAGGCCAGTGGCGCCTGCCTGCTGGCGAGTATCACGGCCAGTTCACCATCGATACGTCAATGCAACTGCGCTGTGAGCCAGGCGCAGTGATCCATGCACAGGGGCAGGGCAACGCACTGACCATTGCCTCTGCCAATGTGGCGGTCGAAGGCTGCACACTACGCGACTGGGGGCGTGACCTGACCGCCCTGGACTCGGGCATCTTCATCGCGTCGCACGCCCGCGATGCGGTCGTGCGCAACAATCGCCTTGCGGGGCCGGGTTTCGGCATCTGGGTCGACGCCACCCGCGACGTCAGCGTGATCGGCAACGACATCGAGGGCGATACCACCGTGCGCTCGCAGGATCGCGGCAATGCCATCCATCTCTATGCCGTGAGCGGCGCCCGGGTGATCGGCAATCATGCCCGGCACACCCGAGACGGCATCTATATCGACACCTCGAACGGCAACCGCCTCGAGGGCAATGTGCTCGAGGACCTGCGCTACGGTGTGCATTACATGTTCTCCCACGACAACCAGGTGATCGGCAACATCACCCGCCGTACCCGCACGGGGTATGCGCTGATGCAGAGCCGCCAGTTGACGGTGATCGGCAATCGCTCCGAGCAGGACGAGAACTACGGCATCCTGATGAATTACATCACCTACTCCACGCTCAAGGACAACGTGGTCGTCGGCGTACGCCATGGCAGCGCAGGTGGGGATGGCATGGTCTCGGGTGCCGAGGGAAAGGCGCTGTTCATCTACAACTCGCTGTTCAACGCCATCGAGAACAATCACTTCGCTGACAGCACGCTGGGCATTCATCTCACGGCGGGCTCCGAGGACAACCGCATCGTCGGCAATGCCTTCGTCGACAACCAGCAGCAGGTCAAGTACGTCGCCGTGCGCACCCAGGAGTGGTCGGTCGACGGTCGGGGCAACTACTGGAGTGACTACCTCGGCTGGGACCGCGACGGCGACGGCCTGGGCGATGTCGCCTACGAGCCCAACGACAACGTCGACCGCCTGATCTGGCTGTATCCGCAGGTCCGTCTGCTGATGAACAGTCCCGGCATCGAGCTGCTGCGCTGGGTGCAGCGCTTGTTTCCCGTCATCAAATCGCCTGGCGTGCAGGACAGCCATCCACTGATGCAACTGCCGACCCGGGCGCTGCTCGCCCCATTACAGGAGCCAACGTCATGAATGCCGTCGAACTCGAAGGCGTCCGTCAGCGCTACGGCAGCATGAACGTGCTGCATGGCCTGGACCTGCAGCTCGCCGAGGGCGAAGTGCTGGGCCTGTTCGGCCACAACGGGGCCGGCAAGACCACCACCATGAAGCTGATTCTTGGTCTGCTCCAGGCCAGCGAGGGGCGGGTGAGCGTACTCGGTCAGTCGCCGCACGACAGGCAAGTGCATCGCCAGCTCGGCTACCTGCCCGAGAATATCGTTTTCTATCCCCAGCTCACCGGCCGCGAGACGCTGAAGCACTTCGCCCGTCTGAAAGGGGCCCCTGCTGCACAAGTCGACGAACTGCTGGAACAGGTGGGGCTTGTCGAGGCCGCCAATCGCCGCGTCAAGACTTACTCCAAGGGCATGCGGCAGCGCCTGGGGTTGGCCCAGGCACTGCTTGGCACGCCGCGCCTGTTGTTGCTCGACGAGCCGACGGTGGGACTCGATCCCATTGCCACCCTGGCGCTGTACCGGCTGGTGGATCACCTTCGCCAGCAGGGGACCAGCATCATCCTCTGTTCGCACGTGCTGCCGGGCGTCGAGGCGCATATCAGCCGGGCGGCGATCCTGGCCCACGGGCGCCTGCAGGCCATCGGCAGCCTGGACAGCCTGCGTGACGCAGCGGACCTGCCGGTGAGGCTGCGCGCAGCGGGCATCGCGCAGCGCGAGGCCTGGCTGCAGCGCTGGCGCGGCGAGGGCCATGTGGCACAGCCGCTGGGTGATGCTGGGGTTGAGGTCACGCTCCGTCGCGCCCACAAGCTGGGGTTGCTGCGCGAGCTATTGGCGGAAGGAGCGCCAGACGACATCGAGATCCACCAGCCCTCGTTGGACGATCTTTATCGCTATTACATGGAGCGAGCCCACCACGCACCAGCCGAGAAAAAGGCGCAGCCAGAGGAGGCCATGGCATGAATCCGATCTGGAACATTGCCCGCAAGGAACTCAGCGATGGCCTGCGCAACCGTTGGATCGTCGCCATCGGCCTGCTGTTCGCCGTGCTTGCGGTTGGCATCGCCTGGCTGGGAGCTGCCGCCTCGGGGCAGGTGGGCTTTACCTCGATCCCGGCCACGATTGCCAGCTTGACCAGCCTGGCCACCATCCTGATACCGCTGATCGCCTTGTTGCTGGCCTACGACGCCATCGTCGGCGAGGACGAGGGCGGCACCCTGATGCTGCTGCTGACCTACCCGCTAGGGCGCGGCCAATTGCTGCTCGGCAAGTTTGTCGGTCATGGCCTGATCCTGGCTCTGGCCACGTTGCTCGGTTTCGGCGCCGCGGCACTGGCTATTGCCGTGCTGGTGGATGGCGTCGCGCTGGACCTGCTGTTCCGGGCCTTCGGGCGCTTCATGCTGTCATCGGCCTTGTTGGGCTGGGTCTTCCTGGCGCTGGCCTATGTGCTGAGCAGTCGGGCCAGCGAGAAGTCCCGGGCCGCCGGCCTGGCCCTGGGCGTGTGGTTCGGGTTCGTGCTGGTGTTCGACCTGGTGCTGCTGGCGCTGCTGGTACTCGGCGAAGGCCGCTTCAGCCCCGAGCTGCTGCCCTGGCTGCTGTTGCTCAACCCGGCCGATATCTACCGCCTGATCAACCTGTCCGGCTTCGAGGCCAGCGGGGGCGTGTCGGGTGTCATGGCCCTGGGCAGCGAGCTACCGCTGCCGAGCGTCATGCTGTGGGGCTGCCTGATGTTGTGGGTCGGTGGCGCCCTGCTGCTGGCCTATGCCCTGTTTCGTCGACGTGCGGCGTGAGTGAGGAAGACATGAAGACAACGCTAACCCTGGTCGAGGCGCGTACTGCCGCGCTCGGATTGTTGCTCGGCTTGCTCCTGGTGGCGTGCAGCGACCCCGAAGCGCAATCCCGGTCACTGACGCCGGTGGACTTTCACGCCAGTGACGAGTGCCACGTCTGCGGCATGATCATTACGGAGTTTCCGGGACCGAAGGGACAGGCGATCGGCGCGGATGCCGTCAGAAAGTTCTGCTCCACGGCCGAGATGCTCGGCTGGTGGCTGCAGCCCGAGAACCAGCGCCTCGATGTGAAACTGTACGTGCATGACATGAGTCGCAGCGACTGGAACCGGCCTGACGATGCGCACCTCATCGATGCTCGCGAGGCGTTCTATGTGCTCGGCCCGGCCCTGAAAGGCGCGATGGGCGCGGTGCTGGCGTCATTCTCTGAAGAAGAGAGCGCCCAGACACTGGCCGCCGAACAGGGCGGACATGTGCTGCGCTTCGAACAGATCGACCTGGCCATGCTGCAGCAGGCCATGGGCATGCACGGGGCGGGGCATCACTAACCTGGGCGGCCTGAGCGCAGGCCGCCTTATCTGGCAAGAGGAATGAAACCATGGGCATCAGTGTCTGGCAGCTTCTTATCGTCCTGCTCATCGTCGCGCTGCTGTTTGGCACCAAGCGGCTGAGAACGGTCGGCTCGGACCTGGGCGGCGCGATCCGCAGTTTTCGGCGGGAAACGAATGAAGAGGAAAGTCCTTTCCAGTCCGAGGTGGTGCGCCTGAACAAGCGTGAGCGGGGCTAGCCTGCTCACGGTTCGAGAATGCGAATCTCGCGGTTCCAGCGGGCCATGAAGGCATCGCGGCGCAGCGGGTCGACGAACGCCAGCAGCGAGGCATTGATCGGGATCGGGTAGAGCCGCTCGCCGACCTGATCGCGCAGACGCTGGGCGGTATAGGGGCCGATGACTTCGGGCAGCACGCTGAACAGCGGCGTGCTGCCGGCGAGGATGCGCTGGCCCTCGACGCTGAGCAGGAAATCGACGAACGCCTTGGCGGCCATCGGATGCGGCGCGTCACGATGCACGAAGGCCATGCGCATCATCACCAGCGCATAATCCTGGGGCACCTGCACGATCACTTCCGGATGGGTCTGAGCCCAGTGCATGGCATAGGAGCCCAGCAGGTTGTAGCCCACCCAGTACTTGCCTTCGGTCAGGCCATCGAGCATCGCCTGGGTGTTGTCCTCCAGGCTGACCTCGGCGGCGCCCATGGCAGCGACCAGGTCCCAGAAGCGCGGCGAGTAGCGCGCGTCCTGCTGGAACAGGGTGTAGCCGACCCCGCTGCGGCCCGGCGAATAGGTCGTCACGCGTCCGCGAAGAAGATCCTGGTGCGTGGTGAGGATGGTGTGCAGGTCGGCATGCGTTGTTGGCGGAATCATGTGGCGTACCAGATCGAGCCGGTAGACGGTGACGATGGGCTCGAAGGTGAAACCGAACACCTCGTTGCGCCACTTGGCCCACTGCGGCCAGCGGCGGGCCGCGGGGCTGACCAGCGGCTGGGCCAGGCCCTCGTTGACCCGGGCCAACTGCCAGGGCATGGCGGAACTGATCACCACGTCGGGAGCCGGTCGGACCTCGCGGGCGCGTCGATCGACCTCCAGCGTCGACCGGTCGTGATAATGCAGCGCAATATCGGGATAGGCGCGTTCGAAGGCCGCGAGCAGCGGCGCGATGACCTGGCGGTCCAGTGCGGCCTCGACCACCAGGGGTGTCCTGGCTTGGGCCAATGCAGCGAGTGGCATCAGGCAGGCCAGCAGCAGGCAGCACAACCAGCGGTGCAGCATCTCAGGTCTCCTTGGGCAACGCCGGAAAGCGGATGTCGATTCTCAGGCCATGCCCGGGGGCATTGTGCACGTCCAGGCGGGCATCGTGGCGTCGGGCGATGGAGTCGACGATGGCCAGGCCTAGGCCGGAACCCTGGGTGTCCTGGCGTCCACCTCGCTCGAAGGGCTGGTGCAGGCGGCCGAGCAGGTCGTCGCTCACGCCGGGGCCGTCGTCCTCGATGCTGAGTGTCACGGTGCCGGGCTGTCGTTCCAGCCCCAGGGTAATCACGCTGCCTGGCGGCGTATAGCGCAGGGCATTGTCGATCAGGTTGCCGATCATTTCCTGCAGTGACCAAGGCTCGCCCTGGATGTACACCGGCCCCTCGGGGAGCGGCGCCAGGCCCAGATCGTGGTGCTGGGCGGCATCGCGCTCGGCCCACTCCATCAGCGTATCGCGAAGCACGGCCGCCAGGTCCACCGTATCCCGCCCCCCCTCGCTGGCATGGCGCAAGCGGGCCAGACTCAGCAACTGGCCGGCCAGGCGGCTGGTGCGTGCCGCGCTGTCATGGACGGTCTCCAGGGCGTGGCGCCACTCATCGGGTTGCTCGCTCTGTAGGGCCAGCTCGCTGGTGCTCTGCAGCCCGGCCAGTGGTGTCTTGAGCTGATGGCTGGCATCGGCGGTAAAGCGCAGCAGCGCATCGCGACCTTCACGCTGGCGAGCGAACAGCGCATTGAGCGTTTCCGCCATGTCGTAGAGCTCTCCGGGAACGTGCGCATGCAGCGGGCGCACGTCGTCGGCATCGCGCTGGCGCAGCAACTGGCGCAGGCGACGCACCGGGCCGAGCGCGGTACGAATGGCCAGCAGCATCAGCAGGCCGGCAACCAGCACCATGGCCAGAAAGCGCGTCAGGGTGCGTACGAACAGGTCGCCGGCCAGTGCCTCGCGCCCCGACAGGGTATGCCCGACCCAGATCTGTACCGGGTCCAGCGACTCCCAGCCGGCGGATGTCAGCTCACGGCCGTGCAGGCGGATGGGCGTGCCGTGATGCTGCACGGTCATCCACACCGGCCCGGCCTTGGCGGCATGCTGCCAGGCGGGCGTCACGGCCCCGTCGAGATTGCCGGTGACCTCGCGTCCGGTCGTGTCGAGGATGGCGTAGAACACCCGCTCCTGCTGGTCGGTGGCCAGGATCTGGAAGGCCGCCGCCGGCATTTCCACCACCGGTCGGCTGTCCTGCCATTGGATGGCCTCGGCGATGGTCAGGCCCGCCGCCTCGAGCTGGCTGTCGTAGGCGCGGTCGGCGGCGCGCTGCGCGCTGGTATAGGCCTCGACCAGCAAGAACGCGCCCAGCACGCCGACGGTGGCCAGCAGCCAGGCTCCCAGGCGCCGTTTTAGCGTGCCGTCGACGACGATCACGTCGAGTCATCCTCCAGCCGGTAGCCCAGCCCGCGCAGGGTACGGATACGCAGCCCGCTACCCTGGAGGCGTTTGCGCAAACGACTGATGTACACCTCCAGGGCATTGGGCCCCACGTCACCGAAGCCGAACAGACGATCGACCAGCAACTCTCGCGGCGCGATGCGTCCGGCATGCAGCAACAGGCCTTCCAGCAGGCCAAGTTCACGGCGCGGCAGGGCCAGGGGCTCGCCGTGCAGCGTGGCGGTGCCCGAGGCAGGGTCGAAGCACAGCGGCCCGAACTGCAGGCGGTTGTCGGTACGCTGCTGGCTGCGGCGCAGCAGGGCGCGTACCCGGGCCTCGAGTTCGGCCAGCGAGAACGGCTTGGCCAGATAGTCATCGGCGCCCAGGTCGAGTCCGCGAACGCGCTCGTCGACGCCGTCACGGGCGGTGAGGATCAGCACCGGCGTAGTGTCGCTGCGTTCACGCAGCTCGGCGAGCAGCGTCAGGCCGTTGCCGTCGGGCAATCCCAGGTCGAGCACGACCAGGTCGAAATGGCCATGCGCCAGGGCCGCCCGGGCTTCGCTCAGCCGCGAGAACGTCTCGACGGTATTGCCCAGCGGGCCCAGGGCCTGTTCGAGGGAGCGGGCGATCAACGGGTCGTCTTCGACGATAAGCAGGCGCATTGGACCAAAGTCTCACGGGGATGAAGCGCGGATGACAGGTTGATGAAAGGTTGGGCCTCTAGCATCTCCCGTGTCATCGACGCGATGACGGCAGGGAGGGATATCCCCTCGCATTCACAACAAAGAAACAGGAGTCCGCCATGAAATTCAACTCGGCATTCCGCCACTGGTCCTCGCTGTTGGTGCTCAGCGGTGCGCTGGCGACCGGCACGGCCCAGGCCCAATCCGACGCTTCCGAGTGTATCGCACCGGCCAAGCCGGGCGGTGGTTACGACCTGACCTGCCGCCTCGCGGCCAACGGTCTGCAGGAGACCGGGCTGATCGACAAGCCGATGATGGTCAGCTACATGCCGGGCGGTATCGGTGCGGTGGCCTACAACCACGTCAATGGCGTGCGCAGCGACGATCCCAACCTGATCGTGGCGGCGAGCACCGGGGCCGCCGTCAACCTGGCGCTGGGCAAGTTCGGCCAGTACGACGCCGACGAGGTGCGCTGGCTGGGCGCGCTGGGTGCCGACTACGGCGCCATCGTGGTCAAGGCCGACGCGCCATGGCAGACCCTTGATGAACTCATGAAGGACCTCAAGACCCAGCCCGGCAAGATCGTCTTCGGTGCCGGTGGTACCGTGGGTAGCCAGGACTGGATGAAAGCGGCGCTGACCGCCAAGGCGGCGGACATCTCGCCGCGCGACCTGCGTTACGTGGCCTTCGAGGGTGGCGGCGAGTCACTGGCGGCGCTGCTGGGTGACCATATCCAGGTCTTCACCGGTGACATGTCGGAACTGCGTCCGCATCTGGAAAGCGGCAAGGTGCGCGTGCTGGCCTCGCTGTCCGAAGAGCGTCTGGGCGGGCCTTATGCCGAGATTCCCACCGCCGCCGAGCAGGGCTACGATGTGCAGTGGCCGATCTGGCGTGGCTACTACATGGGGCCGGAGGTCAGCGACGAGGCCTATCAGGAATGGGTGAACAAGCTCGAGACACTGTCCGAGAAGGAGAAGTTCGCCGAGCTGCGTGAGGCGCGCGGACTGTTCCCGATGTCGCGCTTCGGCGATGACTTCGACAGCTACGTCAAGGACCAGGTCGCCCAGTTCAAGCAACTTGCCGACGAAGTGGGTCTGACACAATGAAGCTCGCCGCCGACCGCATCCTGGGACTCGCCCTGATCGGTCTGGCGGCGTTTGCCGCCGCCCAGGCCGCCAACCTGCAGATCCCTTTCAGCTACGAACCCGTCGGGCCCAAGGCCTTCCCCATCGTATTGTCGGTGGTGCTGGCCGCGTTGTCCCTGGTGCTGGTGTTTCGCCCGGGCGAGAACGGCCACTGGCCCGACAAGGCGCTGGCCCTGAAGCTGCTGGCGGTGCTGGGCGTGCTGCTGGTCTACGCCCTGCTGTTCACGCGCCTGGGATTCATCGTGACCACCTTCTTCGCGGTGCTGGCCCTGGCCCGGCTGTTCGAGGCGACCTGGCTCAAGGCGCTGATTGCCGCGGTACTGATGTCGCTGGGCAGCTTCTACCTATTCACCCAAGGGCTGGGAATTTCCTTGCCAGGCGGCTACTGGCTGCCCGACTTCACCTGAGGAGCCCGGCATGTTCGATTTTCTGATAGACGGTTTCGGTGTGGCGTTGAGCCCCCTCAATCTGGGGCTCGCCTTTCTGGGGGCGATGTTGGGCACGCTGTTCGGTGCGCTGCCGGGCATCGGCCCGATCAACGGCATCGCCATTCTGATGCCGCTGGCCTATACGCTCGGCCTGCCGGCCGAGTCGGCGCTGATCCTGTTGGCCGGGGTGTACACCGGTGCGGAGTACGGTGGGCGCATGTCGAGCATTCTGCTCAACGTGCCCGGCGACGCCGGGGCGGTGATGACCACGCTCGACGGCCACCCGCTGGCCAAGAAGGGCCTGGCCGGGCCGGCGCTGGGCCTGTCCGCGGTAAGCTCGTTCGTCGGGGCGACCATCGCCATCATCGGCCTGACGCTGTTCGCGCCGCTGCTTGCGCAGGTAGCCGTGATGTTCGGCCCCGCTGAGTTCTTCGCGCTGATGATTTTCGCCTTCGCGTCAATGGCGGTAATGATGGGCAAGGATCCGATCAAGACCGCCATCGGTGCGGTACTCGGCGTGATGATCGCCATGGTGGGCGTGGACTCCGGCACCGGCGTGCTGCGCTACACCTTTGGCATGGCCGAACTCTACGACGGTATCGACTTCGTGGTGATGATCATCGGCCTGTTCGCGATTAGCGAGATTCTCTTGATGCTCGAGCATGCCAATCGCCAGGATGCCGGCGACGAGATGCCGCCGCTGGGTCGGGTGATGGTCAGCTTGAAGGAAGTGCTGTACTGCAAGTGGACCATGCTGCGCTGCGGGCTGATCGGCTTCATCGTCGGCGTGTTGCCGGGCACCGGCGCCTCCGTGGCCGGTGCGGTCTCGTATACCACCGAAAAGCGCCTCTCCGACAAGGAAGGTACCTTCGGCACCGGTAACATGCGCGGTCTGGCCGCGCCCGAAGCGGCCAACAATGCCGCGGCGGCGGGCTCCTTCGTACCCATGCTGACGCTGGGCATCCCGGGTTCGGGTACCACGGCGGTGCTGCTCGGTGCACTGATGCTCTACAACATCACCCCCGGCCCGATGATGTTCTCCGAACGCCCCGAGGTGGCCGGTGGCCTGATCGCCTCGCTGTACATCGGCAACGTGGTACTGCTGGCGCTCAACCTGCCCTTGGCGGGGCTGTTCGCCAAGGTCTTGACCATCCCGCGCTGGGTGCTGGTACCGGGCATCGCGATCCTGGCCTTCGCCGGCGTCTACCAGTTGCACTCCGACCTGATGGCCATCTACCTGATGCTGATCATCGGCGTGTTCGGCTACCTGCTGCGCAAACTGGGTTTCTCGCTGGCACCGGTGATTCTCGGCTACGTACTCGGCGGGCTGATGGAGGACAACCTGCGTCGCGCCCTGTCGATCAGCGGCGGTGACGTCGGCATCCTGTGGCAGTCGGGCATCTCGCTGGGGTTGTGGATCGCCGCGGTCCTTCTGCTGGTGTTGCCATGGCTGCTGCCGAAGCTGCTGACCCGCAAGTCGCTGGACGGCGCCTGACGCTTGCCGCATCCTCTGGCGGCGCTGGGCCCGGGATCGGTAGTGCCGATCCCGGGCCCTGTGCATTCCATGACCACATGACAGAGGGGTTGCCTTGATTGCCACGATCAAAGGCCGGTGCGTCGCGACCGGCAAATTGCTTCCCACACTCGCCATCGGTGCCGTCGGTGGCGGCATCGCCTATGCACTCGACGTGCCCTTGCCCTGGCTGCTGGGGGCGTTGATCGCCACCACCCTGCTCAGCCTGGGTGGCGTGCGGCTGCGTGCGCCCACCACCTCGCGCAAGGCGGTACTGGTGGTGATCGGGGTGATGCTCGGCGCGGCGTTCACCCCCGATATTGCCGGCGACGTGACTCTGTGGGGTACCAGTCTGGTGCTGATGCTGCTGACCACGGCGGTGATGATGGCATTCTCGGTGTGGTTCGGTCGGCGTATCGCCGGCTACTCCATGGATACCGCGATGTATTCGGGAGTGCCCGGCGGGGTGTCGGCAGTAACGCTGATGGCGGCGGATTCGCAGGCCGACCTGCGCGTGGTAGGGCTGACCCATGCGGTGCGCATCCTGGTACTGCTGCTGGCGATACCACCGGCGCTCAACCTGATCGGTCACGTCAGCCTGCAGTCGCGCAGCATGACGCTGGCCGAGTGGCTGACGGTTCCGGCGTTCGGCGATGCATTGCTGCTGATCGGGGCCGGCGTGATCGGCATGTGGCTGGGACGGCGGCTGCACCTGCCCAACCCGTTGCTGTTCGGCCCCGTGCTGTTGTCCGGAGCCCTGCACATCACCGGCGTGACCGAGGCGGCCATTCCGCCGACCATCGTCGCGCTGGCGCAGATCATCATCGGCGTCTCGGTCGGGGTGCGTTTCGGGGGAACGTCACTGGCGGCGGTGGGGATGAACCTGCTGATGGCTGTGCTTCAGGCGGTGGCGCTGCTGCTGATCGCTATCGCCGCCGCCTGGCTGGTGCATGCGATCACCGGCTATTCGGCGGCCGCGGCATTGCTGGCTTACATGCCGGGCGGGGCACCCGAGCTTAGCCTGGTGGCGTTGTCGCTGGGCATCGATCCGGCTTTCGTGACCTCTCACCACCTGCTGCGCATTACCGTGTTGATCATGGTAATGCCGCTGTTGCTGAAGGCCTTTCAGCGACGCCGGGCCTGAGCGGAGCGGCCCGGCGGTGACCCTGGCTACCACCAATGCTGGGGATAGCGCCGATGGCGGGCCAGGTTATTGACCAGGATCGCCACGCCGAGCATCAGCGCACAGCCTGCGGCAACTGGCATGAAGGCGTAGGTCCAGCCCAGCGAGTGCAGTTCACCGGTGCCGATCACCGCAATCAATGCTGTGGCCCCGCCGGGGGGATGCAGGGTGTGGGTAAGCTGCATGGCCAGGATGGCGGTCGATACGGCCACCGCGGCGGCCAGCCAGGAGTCGCCCAGCCATTGCCAGCTGAGCACGCCAATCAGTGCCGAGAGCACGTTGCCGCCGAGCACGTTGCGCGGCTGTGCCAACGGGCTTTCCGGTGCGGCATACAGCAGCACCGACGTTGCGCCGAAGGAGCCGACCATCAACAGCGAGTGGGCCTGCAGCGACAGGCTGCTCAGCCAGCCCACGCCTGCCATGCCGACGAAGGCACCAAACCACGACCACAGGGCATCGCGCCAGCACGGTGGCCTACGCTCAATGGGGGCTCCCTTCATCTTGCCCAGGTAACTCTTGACCATTGGCTTCCTTTTATACGGTCCCGAAAAGGCGGCCTATCTTGCCAAAACCGTGCAAATTCCTGAAATAGCCAATGGTTATGGTGACCATTGCCATGCGTCAGAGCGCCGCATATCACTTCAGCCCCAGGCGCTTGCCCAGGCGGTGCAGGTTACCGCTATCCACCCCCAGGGCCCGGGCCGTCGCCGCCCAGTTGTCGCTGTGACTGGCCAGGGCGCGACGAATGTGCCGGCGCTGGAAGTCGTCGGTGGCGTCACGCAGCGTGGTCCACTCGTCCTCGCGTGCCGGTAACGCATGAATTTGTGGCGTCGGCTGCTGTATCGCCGCGGAAATCGATGGGGCGTCCGTGGCGGGCAGGTCGAGATGCTGGCGGGTGATGCGCACGGTGAGCCGCTGACGCTGGCCATCCTCGGGCTCGCGCTGGGCAGCCAGCGTATCGCCCAGGGCACGCAGGGCGGCCCGGCTCAGGGTGTGTTCGAGCTCGCGCACGTTGCCCGGCCACTGCCAGCCCAGCAGGGCCAGCTCGGCATCCTCGGCCAGGCGCAGGTTGGCCAGGCCCAGGCGGATTCGGTTCTCCTCGAGAAAACTCCCGGCCAGCAGCGGGATGTCCTCACGGCGCTCGCGCAGCGCGGGCACTTCCAGCGGAAAGGCGCTCAGCCGGTGGTACAGGTCCTCGCGGAAGCGCCCGGCGGTGACTTCGGCGGCCAGGTCGCGGTTGGTGACGGCGATGATACGCACGTCGATGTGCTGCACGCGTTCGCTGCCCAGCGGCTGGATCTCGCCTTCCTGCAGCACGCGTAGCAGCTTGGGCTGCAGGGCGAGCGGCAACTCGCCGATCTCGTCGAGCATCAGCGTGCCGCCATCGGCCATGGCGAAGTGGCCGCGATGGTCCTTGATTGCCCCTGAAAATGCCCCGCGGCGGTGCCCGAACAGTTCGCTTTCGATCAACTGCTCGGGCAGGGCAGCGCAGTTGACCTGCACCAGTGGCCCCTGGTGGCGGGCGGAGCGACCATGCAACTGGCGCACGATGCGCTCCTTGCCGACACCGGTCTCGCCGTGCAGCAGTACACTCATGTCGGTCGGCGCGACCAGCGCGATGGCCTCGTCGAGCCGGCGCATGGCAGGGCTGTGCCAATGCACCGGTGCCGGTGGCTGGCGTTCGGCATCGAGCGCTTCGCTGAGTCGTGAGCGGGTTACGCTGAGTTGTGTCGCCAGACGCAGGCAGGTGCCGAGCAGGCTGGCGGCGGCGAGCAGTTCGTCCTCGTCGAGGCTGGCGAGGCGGCCCTGCTCCAGGGCGTCCAGGGTCAACAGCCCGGTCAGCCGGTCGCCGTCGCGCAGGGCCACGCCCAGGCAATCGTGGACGTCGCTGAGGTCCTCGTCGATCAGCCCATCGAAGGGATCGGGCAGAGGACTATCCGGCGGGAAACGGCACACGCCACGGTGGGCGGCGATGGCCGCCAGGCGTGGGTGAGCGGCGAGCGTGAAGCGTCGCCCGCAGACCTCGTCGGGCAGGCCGAGCACGGCAACCGGTTGCAGGCCGTCGTCGGTGGCGACCATCAAGGTGCTGGCATCGGCAGGGTAGGGCCCGACCAATGCCTCGAGCAGCCGCGCCCAATGCTCATGCAGTGTCTCGGTAGACTGGCCTTCGCCCAGGCGGGCCAGCAGGTCGCGCAGCGTGATCAGAAACGATGTCATAGTGATAGTCTGGCAGCCGAAGTGTCCAAGTGACAATGACAGGCAGTGTCTATTTTACATGAGGCGTGTCGGCCAATGGGCCGGGACGCCACAGGCCGGAGACGCCTGGCGCCCATTGGCCAAGGGCCTCGGGCCGTTGCTGTGGCAGAGTGCCGCAGTGGCGTTTTCGGGAGGGAGTCTGGCACGAGCGTTGCTCCTTACGGGCCGACAATATCATTTCCCCTGAAGGAGACGCTTCATGCTCACCCAAGAACAGGAACGCATCATCGCCGATACCGCCCCCGTCGTGGCCGAACACCTCGAAGCCATTACCCAGCGCTTCTATCCGCTGATGTTCGACCGCTACCCGGACGTGAAGGCCCTGTTCAATGCCGCTCACCAGGCCAGCGGCAGCCAGCCTCGGGCGCTGGCCGGTTCGGTGCTCGCCTATGTCCAGCTGCGCCAGGACCCTGCGCGCGCCAGGGAGGTGCTGGGCACCGTGGTCAGCAAGCACGTGTCGCTGGGCATCCGTCCTGACCAGTACCCTATCGTCGGCGAATGCCTGATGGCTGCCATTGGCGAGGTGCTGGGCGAGGCCGTGACACCCGAGATCGCCGATGCCTGGAGCGCGCTGTACGGTGAACTCGCCGGCCTGCTCATCGAGCTTGAAGACCAGCGTTATCACCAGTTTGCGTCATTGCCCGGCGGCTGGCGCGGCACACGCACCTTCCGTATTGCCGACACGCGTCAGGAAAGCGCGGTGATCCGCTCCTTCGTGCTCGAGCCCGAGGATGGTGGACCGGTCGCCGACTTCGCGCCGGGCCAGTTCATCGGCATCAAGCTGACCATCGACGGCACGCCGGCTTATCGCCACTATAGCCTGTCGGCGGCGCCCAACGGCCGCAGTTACCGGATTTCCATCAAGCGCGAAGGGGAGGGCCAGGTCAGCCGGCATTTCCACGACACGTTGAAGGTCGGTGATCGCCTCGAACTGTTGCCACCCGCCGGCGAGCTGACTCTCGACGCAAGCAACGCTCCGATCCTGTTGCTCAGCGGCGGCGTCGGCCAGACCCCGATGCTCTCGCTGGCCGCCCAGGCGCTGGCGGAAGGCCGCGAAGTCACCTACCTGCATGCGGCGCTGGATGGCGAACATCATGCCTTCGCCGACGAAGTGAAGGCGCTCGAAGCGCGCTACCCGCAGCAGATGCGCGTCGTCACGCTCTACGAGCGTCCGCGGTCCGAGGATACGCCGGATCACACCGGGCGCATCGACCGCAGCCTGCTGGCCCGCTACCTGCCCGGCAATCGTCCGCAATGCTACTTCGTGGGGCCGCAGGGCTTCATGAGCTGTGTGGATGCGCACCTGGACGACCTGGGCGTCCCAGCGGCACGGCGCCACTACGAGACCTTCGGGCCGTCACGTCCGTTGCACGCCGCCGCCTGATCGTTGCATCGTCACCCAACGCCAGAGGGCCATCACTCATGTGATGGCCCTCTGGCGTTATGGAACATGTTGCACCCGGGCTAATCCGGCTCGGGGACCATGACCGGGCGCTGGGCCAGCGACAGGTAGACTCCCAGAGCACCTGCCCCGGCCAGGGCGATGACCAGCACCATCGGCAGTGCCGTGCCGTCGTAGAGCCGACCGACCAGGGCGCTGGAGGCCGCCGCCGAGCCCATCTGGATGAAGCCCAGCAACGATGCTGCGGTGCCGGCCATGTGGTGGAAAGGCGCCAGGGCGCCGGCGATCAGCTGGGGCATCATCATGCCCGAGCCGATGGCATAGATGACCTGCGGGCCGATGATCGCCGCGACGGTGTCGGCCCCGCTGGCCACCAGCGACACCACCAGGATGCCGGCCAGCACCAGCAGGCTGCCGCCAGCCAGGATCAGGCGGTGGCCGCCCACGCGTGCCGTCAGCCTGGCCCCCAGCAGATTGCCTGTAATGAATGCCGCCACCACGAACAGGAAGTACCAGCCGAAGTGGGCTTCCGGCACTGCGAACAGTTCGATCAGCACGAACGGTGCACCGGACATGAAGCCGTAGTGGCCAGCGAACATCAGGCTGACTGCCAAGGCATGCGCCAGGAAAGCGCGGTTACCGAGCGCGGCCAGGTAGTTACCCGCCACCGTACGCGGATGCAGCGTCTGGCGACGATCATGGGGCAATGACTCGGGCAGACCGACGCCGACCACGGCCAGCGTGAGCGCGGCATAGAGCGCCAGAGCCAGAAAGATCGACGACCAGCCGAACGCCACCAGCAGCGCGCCGCCGGCGACCGGGGCCAGCGCCGGTGCGATGGCTGTGGTGCTGCCCATGTAGGCCAGCTTCTTCGCCGCATCGATTGGGGCAAAGGTGTCGCGGATCATCGCCTGGGCCAGCACCATGCCGGACGCCGCACCGAATGCCTGCAGGAAACGGTAGCCGAACAGCACGGTGATGCTATCGGCGAACATGCAGCCCACGCTGCCCAGGCAGAACAGTGCCATGCCACCGAGCAGCAGCGGCTTGCGGCCGAAGCGATCGGCCAGCGGGCCGCACAGCAACTGGGCGATCGCCAGGCCGATCATGTAGGCGCTAAGGGTCATCTGGATACGATCGGCGCCGACGCCGAACGTCTCGGCCATGGCGGGAAAGGCCGGCAAGTACATGGAAGTGGCCAGCGGTCCCATCGCCACCATGGCGGCCAGGACCACGACGGCAATCGGCGAGGTGAGCTTGATCATGGGCATCCCTTCGGTGATCGGGCTGGAATTCTACGCCGTTACTAACGGTATTAGCCAGCTAACGAAGGGTGAATGCACAGGCAAAAAAATGGACCGCGAAAGCGGTCCAAGGTACGCAGGGAACTGAAGGGTCGTGCTGGGGCTGAGCCCCACAGGGCCAGAGGACGGCCATCGAGTTACGTCCTGTGGCTCTGTTCGTGATGTCTCGCCAGTCGGGCGAGACATGCCAAACAAGGCGTCCTTGCGGGAGTCCGTTCCAGATGCCGTGGCATCCCTGGCCCGAAGGCGCGGCGTTTCATCCGTGGACTGGCGGAGGAGTGTTCTGGGGTAGCGACGTTTTCACGTGCTTTCCTCGTCAGTCATATCCTGATGTAGCGAGACTGATGCCAGATTTAATAAATAGTTTTAAAAACAGGATCTTATTTCTAACGTTTTGTGATATTTCTCCACGGTTGCGAGACAGGAAGCGCATCCGGGCAAAAAAGCGTCAGCGATTGACGACGTCGGCAGGGGAAGGAGTACTACTCTTCTTTTATTTCAACGATTTGCTGCGTATCGAAACGCCGACAACTCAAGTGAATGCGTAAAAAAACGACGCCCCTGCTTTTGGCAGGGGCGTCGCGTTCGGCGGCTAGTGGGCCAGCCGGTGGCTCACTCCGTCAGGCTCAGGCCTTGGACAGCTTGCCCAGCGCGGCGTTGAGCGTGGCGCTTGGACGCATGGCCTGGCTGGCCAGCTCGCCGTTGGGGTGGTAGTAGCCCTGGATGTCGACCGGCTTGCCCTGCACCTGGTTGAGCTCGTTGACGATGGTCTGCTCTTCGGCTTCCAGCGTCTTGGCCAGCTCGGTGAACTGCGACTTCAGCTCGGCATCCTCGTCCTGGTCGGCCAGGGCCTGGGCCCAGTACAACGCCAGGTAGAAATGGCTGCCGCGATTGTCGATTTCGCCGACCTTGCGCGACGGCGCCTTGTTGCTGTCGAGGAACTGACCGTTGGCCTGGTCCAGGGTCTTGCCCAGTACCTTGGCACGCTGGTTGTCGAAGGTATTGCCGAGGTGCTCGAGTGAGGCGGCCAGGGCCAGGAACTCACCCAGGGAATCCCAGCGCAGGTGGTTTTCCTGCAGGAACTGCTGGACGTGCTTGGGCGCGCTGCCACCGGCACCGGTCTCGAACAGACCGCCACCGTTCATCAGCGGCACGATGGAGAGCATCTTGGCGCTGGTACCCAGTTCCATGATCGGGAACAGGTCGGTCAGGTAGTCGCGCAGCACGTTACCGGTGACGGAGATGGTGTCCTTGCCGGCGCGGATGCGTTCCAGCGAGAAGCGCATCGCCTCTTCGGGCGCCATGATATGGATGTCGAGGCCGCTGGTGTCGTGATCCTTCAGGTAGTGCTCGACCTTCTTGATCAACTGGGCATCGTGGGCGCGGTTGGCATCCAGCCAGAACACGGCGGGAGCGCCGCTGTCACGTGCGCGGGTCACGGCCAGCTTGACCCAGTCCTGGATCGGCGCGTCCTTGGTCTGGCACATGCGCCAGATGTCGCCCTTCTCGACGGCGTGCTCGAAGACCACGTTGCCCTGCTCGTCGGTGACGCGCACCGTGCCTGCGGCGGGAATCTGGAAGGTCTTGTCGTGGGAGCCGTACTCCTCGGCCTTCTGTGCCATCAGGCCGACGTTGGGCACACTGCCCATGGTGGTCGGGTCGAAGGCGCCGTGCTGCTTGCAGTCCTCGATCACGGTCTGGTAGATGCCGGCATAGCAACGGTCCGGAATCACCGCCTTGGCGTCGTGCAGCGCATCGTCGGTGCCCCACATCTTGCCGGAGTCGCGGATCATCGCCGGCATGGAGGCATCGATAATCACGTCGCTGGGTACGTGCAGGTTGGTGATGCCCTTGTGGGAATTGACCATCGCCAGGCTCGGGCGCTCGTTGTACAGCGCCTGGATATCGGACTCGATCTCGGCCTGCTTGTCCTCGGGCAGTGACGTGATGGTCGCATAGAGGTCACCGATACCGTTGTTGGGATCGAAGCCGACCTTGGCGAGATCGTCGGCGTGCTTGCTCAGCACGTCCTTGTAGAACTCGGACACCACCATGCCGAACATGATCGGGTCGGAGACCTTCATCATGGTCGCCTTGAGGTGCAGCGAGAACAGCACATCCTTGGACTTGGCGTCCTCGATGGCCTCGGCGATAAAGGCGCGCAGGGCGTTGCTGCTCATGACCGCGGCATCGACGACTTCACCGTCGAGAACCGGGGTCTTCTCCTTGAGGACAGTCGTGCTGCCATCCTGACCGACCAATTCGATCTTGAGGCTGCCGGCGGCGCCCAGCGTGGCGGACTTTTCGCTGCCGTAGAAGTCGCCCTCGCTCATGTGCGAGACGTGGGACTGGGACTCGCTGCTCCACTCACCCATGCGGTGCGGGTACTTGCGTGCATAATTCTTTACCGACAGCGGGGCGCGGCGGTCGGAGTTGCCTTCACGCAGTACCGGGTTCACGGCGCTGCCCTTGACCTTGTCGTAGCGCGCCTTGATGGCCTTCTCTTCGTCGGTCCTGGGCTCTTCGCTGTAGTCCGGCAGCTTGTAGCCCTGCTGCTGGAGTTCCTTGATGGCGGCCTTGAGCTGCGGTGTGGAGGCGCTGATATTGGGCAGCTTGATGATGTTGGCTTCGGGGGTCTTGGCCAGCTCGCCGAGTTCGGCCAGGTGATCGCCGATACGCTGCTCTTCGCTCAGCACATCGGGGAACTGCGAGATGATGCGGCCGGCCAGCGAGATGTCGCGGGTCTCGACTTCGATACCGGCAGGGTCGGTGAAGGCATCGATGATCGGCAGCAGCGAGTAGGTCGCCAGCGCGGGGGCTTCGTCAGTCAGCGTGTAGATGATCTTTGGCGTTTTGGACATGTCTGCATTGACCTCTCTTGTCACAGCTATGGCACGAATCTGGGCGGTGAAGATGCCTCGGGATGCCAGGACGGGCTGCCTTGGGCAGGGACGCCGTCCTGCTTCGTCGGTGAGGTGACGAGCCCGAGAAAATGCTTGGACCTCCACGCTAGAACGGTCTCGGTGGGTCCGGGTTTGTCGACAATCCCCAGCGAACGTGCCGGAGTATACCAGTGCAGCACGCGATGCGCATGGCCGCTAACGTCGAGTCACGGACTCCAGTGTAGTTGGCACGGCGTTAGGTGCCTGCCGATCCTCGCCGGCATCCGCCTGCGAGGATTCAGGGGCAGGCCGAGGCGGGAAAGACACCGGCGCATGAAGTGCCGGTGTCCTCTCGGCGAGTGGAGTCAGTGCTTGACGGCACCCAGTGCGCCGAGGAACTGGCGGCACCAGTGGTGAATATCGTTCTCGCGCATCACGTCCATCATGCGCTGCCAGCGTGCCTTACGCTCCTCAAGCGGCATGGTCAGCGCCTGGTCCAGCATGTCGGCAACGCCTTCGCTATCGTACGGGTTGCAGACCAGCGCACCTTCCTGCAACTCCCAGGAAGCCCCGGCCAGGTGGGACAGGACCAGCACACCAGGATCTTCCGGATCCTGGGCGGCGACGAATTCCTTGGCGACCAGGTTCATGCCGTCGCGCAGCGGGGTCAGGAATCCGACCCGGCTCAGACGCAGGAAGCCGAGGATCGACTCGCGGCTGTAACCGCGGTTGAGATAGCGCAGCGGCGTCCAGTCGTAATCCGCGAAGCGCCCGTTGACGTGGCCGGCAACGCGTTCCAGCTCGGTGCGCAATTCGACATACTCCGGTACGTCGGTGCGTGAGGGTGGCGAGATCTGCACGAACACTACGTGGCCATGCTGGTGTTCGGCCTTCTCCAGCAGGCGTTCGAAGGCCTGGAAGCGCTTGAAGATGCCCTTGCTGTAATCCAGCCGATCGACCCCCATCACCAGCGTGCGGTCGGCCAGCGACTGGGCCATGCGCTTGCCGACATTGCTGTCCACGCCCTGGCGGGCCATCTCCTGGGCCGATTCCACATCGATCGATATGGGGTAGGCCTCGGCGCGGAAGCGCCGACCCTCGGCCTCGATCGTGCCATCGTCATAAAAGGTGGCCTCGAGGCCGTGACGCATGCACTCCTCGAAGTTGCGCTGGTCGCACTTGGTCTGGAAACCGATCACATCATAGGCGCTGAAGTAGCGCAGCAGGTCTTCGTAGTCGGGCAGGATGCGCAGCACGTCCCACGGCGGAAACGGCGTGTGCAGGAAATGGCCGATGGGCACGTCAATGCCGGCCTGACGCAGGTAGTGCCCCAGCGGTATCAGCTGGTAATCGTGCACCCAGATGCGCGAGTGGGGTTCGACCAGTGTGGAGACATGGCGGGCATAGCGCTGACTGACGCGCAGATAACCCTCGAGATTCTCGCGTGTGTATTCCACCTTGTCGGTGCGATAGTGGAATAGGGGCCAGAGCACCTCGTTGGAGAATCCCACATAGAACGTCTGGTGATCGTTCTCGGTGAGCGGAAACGTCGCAAAGCGTACCGAGTCGAACTCATAGTGATTCAGTTGGGCGTCGCGGTTCTCGTCGATATCGCCGCTCCAGCCGACCCACAGGCCTTCGTTCTTCTGCAATGCGTTCATGACACCAACTGCCAGTCCCCCCTGGCTGCCTCCCGAACTCTTCGGCGAGGGGACGCGGTTGGAGACGACGATCAGCTCGTTATCCGGTTCCTTGGACATGTGAACACCTATGCTTGATGAGGGGCGCGCACCTTCCTGGCCACGCTCTCCCGAGATGACGTCCGGTCGGCCGCTATCCAGGCTGGCCGAATCAATCTGTCGCGATCTTGCCGGACCTTGCTTCAGTGTATGCCTACCTCGATGGCCATTGCTCGAGACAGGTCTTCAGCCAGGCTTCCACGGCATGCGTATCGTCCAGGCGATACCGGGCGCGCGTTTCGCCCTGGCCAACCTTGATGCTATACCCTCCCAGTGCATTGACGGCCTCGAAACCGTCCTCGTCCGTCAAGTCGTCGCCAAGAAAGACTGGCGTGCGTTGGGCGAACGGCGCTGCCTGCATGAAATGATGGATGGCCTCGCCCTTGTTGCAGGACGTCGTCCGCAATTCGAACACGGATTTGCCGACGTGCATGATCAGCGCATCCCCCAAGCGCTCCCGCAAGCTGTCCAACTGACGTTCGATCGTCGGCTGCTTGTCGGGTGCATTGCGATAATGCAGGGCGAGACTGGCGCCCTTGTCCTCCAGTTCCAGTTCCGGATGCGCGCCGAGGAAACGACGCAATTCCTCGCGCGCTTCGTGAAGCGTGGCATAGTCTGGTTCGGACAGCGAGTAACCATTCACTTCATCGTGTCGCTCGGCACCGTGCTGCCCAGCCAAGGGGAGTTCCAGAGGAGACAGCAGCCGCGACAGATCATTGATTGAGCGCCCGCTGATGATGGCCAGCGCACCATCGAGGCGGCGATGCAACTGTTGCAGCAAGTCCAGCAGGCGCGTTTCCAGCACCACGTCTGCCGGCTTTTCCTTCAAGGGGCTCAGCGTGCCATCCAAGTCGAGAAACAGGGCCCAAGCCTCGCCTTCCTGAGGCAAAGGACACGAGCGGTACGTCTCTGGTGTCGACATCGAAAGGCATCCTCCTTGAGCCCACGAAATACGTTGTACGTCGCGATATCTCTTGCGAAATCAGTATTACTGTAAGAAATGCCAGCCGCGTTCGCCAGCGTATCGCAGCGATCGATGTATAAACTTCGCTCCGAATAGCTTCATAAAAACAATTGGTTACGAGTTGAAATCCATGTTATTCGGTTGCAATGCTTCTTGACGGGTGAGTTGCATTGGCGCAAAAGAACAAGGTGTCGTTACAGCGCAACTCGCGTCTTCCTAGTCAAGGATAGCCTGACTGGTCGAAGCCTCCTTTCTATGAGTCAGTTTGATCGTGTCATGTTTTTATAGTGGAGGGCCCATGTTGAATCAGCGTGCCTTGGCTTACCTCAACGAAGTCATTCGTCGTGGCTCATTGCGACGTGCCGCTTCCTACCTCGACATAGATGCTTCCGCGGTCAGCCGGCAGATTAAATCGCTCGAGGAGGACTTGGGCATTACCTTGTGCGAGCGTCATGGAAACGGCATGCATGCCACGCCGGCGGGTAAGCTGCTCGTCGAGCACTATCACGCCCAGCGCGCAGCCGACGAGGCCGTACTTTCCAGGCTGATGGCGTTGCAGGAGCTGCGACGCGGCGAAGTGCGGATCGCTGTCGGAGAAGGTTTTATCGCCGATCTGGTATCGGCCCCTCTGCAGAGTTTCCTTGGCGCCTTCTCGGGTATCGAACTGGAAGTGCGCATGGCGGGAGTCAACGAAGCGGTGGCTCTGGTCAAGGACATGGAAGTCGATCTCGCGCTACTTTACGCCCCGCCAGTGGACCCCCTGTTGCACTGCCATGTGGAAACACTGCAACCGCTGGACTTGATCGTGCCCATGGGACATCCACTATCGCAACAGGGCAGGCCTCTGGCATTGCGAGACCTGACCGAGTGGCCGTTGGGCTTGATGGATAACTGCTTTGGCATGCGCCAGATGGTCAGCCTGGTGGAACAGCAGGAACGGGTTCATCTCCATGCCCGTTTGCGTACCAATTCGGTAGCCGTGCTCAAGAATTTCGTGCGCTCGGGAATCGGCATAACCTTCATGCCCGAGCTGACCGTCATGGAGGAAATTCGTCATGGCGAGATTCATGTCATGCCCATGGATTATCCAGCCCTGAGTGGGGCGCGTGCACAAATCGTCAGCCGGGCAGGACGAGAGCTGACGGTGGCGGCTCAGACCTGCATTGATCATCTGCGCAAGGGGCTGCGCTTCTTTAATGCCGATGCGCCGAGGTTGCTGAACGCCAAGTGTTGCGTTTAGGGCAACGCTAACGTGATTGCATTGTCAACACGACAATGCATAGGCTGCTATTACATTGCTTGACGCTAGATACCTTTCCGAAACAACAACAAGGGAGACATAGTCATGTCATGTTCTGCTCGGCTTCCATTGAAAGCTCTGGCTTCGGCCGTTTCGCTGAGCCTCGCCATGCTCACGGGTTCCGTGCATGCCGAAACGACTGTCAATCTGAGTTATAACGGGGCTCCTGATCCCGACAAGAATGCCGTCCATGTATTTGCCACCAACCTGAAGGATCTTGTTGCCGAGAAGACCAATGGCGAGATTCAGTTGAAACTGTATCCCAACAGCATGCTTGGCGAAGAGCAGGCGCGTATGGAGCAGGTGATGAACACGCCCAGCCTGAATATTGCCTCTTTCGCCGGAATGTCGCCTGTCGTTCCTGAAATCTATGTCAGCGCGATCCCCTTCCTGTTCGAGGATTTCGAGGCGGCACGCACCTTCTTCGACGAAGGGCAGTACTGGAAGGAAGTCGAGAACGCCCTGCGTGAACGCACCGGTGCCGAGCTGCTGGCCGTCGTCGAGGAGGGCGGGTTCCTGGCATTTACCAACGACGAGCGCCCCATCCAAGCGCCAAAGGATTTCGAAGGGCTGCGCTTTCGCGCCATGGATCCCAGCCAGGTAGCGCTTTATGAGGCGTTCGGTGCCTCGGGGACGCCGATTCCTTGGACGGAAGTCTACATGGCCCTGCGTACGGGTGTCGCCGACGGCCAGATGAACCCGCCAATGTACATCATCCTGGGCAGCCTCTACGAAGTGCAGGATTATCTGACCCTGGCCAACATTCAGTACTCTGACCAATTCCTGGTCGGCAATGGCGAAATGCTGGACAGTTGGGATGAGGATACCCGCCAGGCCTTCATGGAAGCAGTGGCCGAAGCCAACGAAAAGGCGCGTGAGTATAACGAAGCCAAGGTGGACGAGCGTATTGCCTATCTCGAGGAGCAGGGGATGGAGATCATTCGTCCTGCGCAGGAAGACCTCGAGGCCTTCCGCAAGCAGGGCCAGCCTGCTTATCTGGAGTGGCTGAAGGACGAAGGGATCGAGCAGCGCTGGATCGATATGGCGCTCGAGGACGCCGGCATGTCGCAGCTGGCGCAGTAACGACCTCTCCTGTCACGGCAGGGAGACGTCTCCCTGCCCCTGTCATCTGCCAATAGAACTTTCCATGTCATCACTTCGTTCAAGAGTGCTGTCCATCAGCCGGTGGGTGTCGTTGACCATTGCCGGCAGCATGCTGTTCATCGACCTGGCCGTCATCCTCTATGGCGTCTTCATGCGTTACCTGGCAGGAGGGGCGCCTATCTGGACCGACGAGCTGGCTCGCTACCTAATCATCGGTAGTGTCCTGCTGGCGGCGGGCGCCGTATGGGTCGAGGGTGGTCATATGCGAGTCGCGTTGATCGAGAGGCTGTTGCCTCCCGCCCTGTGCCGCCTGCTCAATGTCTATCAGTGGTTGCTGACGCTGGGACTGGCCATCGCCGGTACGGTGATCAGCTACAAGTACGCCCTATCGGTATCCATGTTTACCAGCTCGGGGCTGGGGATCAGCCGGACCATTCCCATGATGTCGTTGCCGGTAGGCTTCGCTCTGCTGTCCTGGCACGCGCTCTGGTATGGCCCGGCGCCGCTGCGCACCTTGGTGGAGGATACCGCATGATTCTTGCCATGCTGGGGGTTTTTCTGGCTCATG
Source organism: Modicisalibacter xianhensis (assembly GCF_900113605.1). Lineage (GTDB taxonomy): Bacteria > Pseudomonadota > Gammaproteobacteria > Pseudomonadales > Halomonadaceae > Modicisalibacter > Modicisalibacter xianhensis. The sequence goes on along the minus strand of NZ_FOPY01000011.1, from coordinate 62,390 downwards.
TGCTGCTGGGGCTGCCCCTGTTCCTGGCCCTGCTGACGACAGCGCTGGTCGGGTTTCTGTTCGTCGATGTCTCGATGATTCCGCGAATGATGCCGCAGCAGTTCTTCGGCGGTATCAACGCGTTCTCCCTGATGGCGATTCCCCTGTTCATCCTTGCCGGTAACTTGATGAACGTAAGCAGTTTGACGGACCGCCTGATGGGGCTGGCGCGCCTTCTGGTCGGTCATCTGCGTGGCGGCATGGGGCATGTCAACGTGGTATCGAGCGTGTTCTTCGCCGGCGTCAACGGCTCGGCGGTGGCGGATACCTCCGCGCTGGGGTCGTTACTGGTGCCCTCGATGCGCAAGGAAGGGTATTCCACCGCGTTTGCTGCCGGCTTGACCGCGGGCAGTTCGCTGATCGGTCCGATTATTCCGCCCAGCATTTTCATGATCCTCTACGCTTCGCTGACCAACACCTCGGTGGGCGATTTGTTTCTGGCCGGTGTCGTGCCGGGGCTGGTCCTTGGGCTCGCGTTCATGGTCATGAACGCTGGCTATGCCTGGCACAAGGGCTTGGCCAAGCGGGGCAGTTGGCCTGCGGCTCGCGAACTGGGTGTGGCTGCCCTGGCGGCCATGCCGGCCCTGGTCGCGCCGTTCATCATTGTGGCCGGCATCGTGATGGGGTTCGTGACGCCGACCGAGTCCGGCGCACTGACGGCGCTCTACGTCGCGTTGTGCGGTTTCCTGCTGGGCAACCTGGGGCTTGCCGATGTGTGGCGAGCCATTATCGATACGGTGCGCCTGACGTCCGCAATCTTCCTGATCATGGCAGCGTCGGCCACCATCAGTTGGTTGCTTTCCTATGCCCAGGTCCCGGCGCAGTTCGTGGAGATGCTGGCCCCTTACATGCAGAATCCTGTCATTATTCTGTTGATGATCAGCGCCATCACCTTCGTGACCGGCATGTTCATGGAAGAAGTCTCGGCCTTGATGTTGCTCACGCCGATCTTCTCGCCTGTCGCCATGATGGCTGGGGTTGATCCAGTGCATCTGGGGATCATCATTACCCTGAATATCACCATCGCGCTGATTACCCCGCCCATGGGGGCCTGCGTCTTCGTGGCTGCCGCCGTGAGCCGCCTGGAGATCGTCGAGCTGTTCAAGACGATCTGGCCCTTCGTGCTTACCGCCATATTGGTGCTGGTGCTGCTGATTCTCTATCCCCCCTTGACTCTCTGGCTGCCGACCCTGCTTGGATGAACAATGATGTCGACTCCTTCTAGAAACTCGTCTTTGACCGACCGGCTGCCGTCCATTCCGAGCCTGGAAGAACCGCCCTGGGCCAGCGTCACGCGCCTGCCTATCCAGGGCAGCGATGAACCTCTGGTGCCCATGAGCCTGGCGCCGCCGCCGATCAAGGTGTTTCCGGCCTACGCCAAGCAGGGCATCCCCGGTGCCGTGCCGGAGTGCTACGTGCGCGAAGGCGTGTATCGCAGGCTGCTGGCCGTGGCGCGCTCGCTGCCGGCGGGGCTGCAACTGGTGGTGCTGGACGGCTGGCGCCCGTGGCGGGTACAGCAGTACCTGTTCGATACGCTGTATGAAGCGATCCGTGCCCACCATGGCGAGGCCGACGAGACGGAACTGCTGACGCGGACCCGGGAGTTCGTCTCCGTTCCCAGTCGCGATCCCCTGGCGCCGAGTCCGCACCTTACCGGTGGCGCCGTCGACGTGACGCTGTGCGATGCGGACGGCTTGCAGCTGGACATGGGCACGCTGTTCGACGAGGCGGTGCCGGCCTCGCATACCGCCGCCCTGGAAGGGCAGGGTACCCACGATGCACGCCTGGCCCGGGCGCGTGACAACCGTCGCCTGCTCTTTAATGCCATGCGCGAGCAGGGCTTCACCAACCTGCCCAGCGAATGGTGGCATTACGACTTTGGCGATCAGCTATGGGCTCACTACGGGGGCCACGGGCAGGCGCTCTATGGGCCAGCCGAGCTCGATACCATCGAGAGTCGCTGGCGGCGCCAGCTATGACAACGTGAGGCAGCGCAACGGCGCTCCTGGCAACGGCATGTTAAGCTTGCGCGCTGATTCGTCAGCGAGAAGCCGCCGCGCATGTCGTCCACGCTAGAGCATACGCTTGCCCGTATCCGCGGCCGGGATCGCCATATCGGCGACCGGGTCCGTACCCACCTCGATACCCTCACCAAGCCGCCCGGCAGTCTGGGACGCCTGGAAGCGCTGGCCATCGAGCTGGCAGAAATCCGCGGCGAGGCCTTCCCCGACATAACGCCGCCCGGCGTGCTGGTGTTTGCCGCCGATCATGGCGTGGCGGCGGAAGGTGTATCGGCGTTTCCCCAGGAAGTCACCGCGCAGATGGTGGCCAATTTCGTCAATCAGGGCGCGGCGATCAATGTCTTTGCCAGCCAGATCGGGGCCCGCCTGGAGGTGGTGGACGTCGGCGTGGCGAGCGAACTGAGTGGTGAGGGTATTGTTCACGCCAAGGTGCGCCCTGGCACGGGCAATATCGTCGAGGCTGACGCCATGACCCGCGACGAGGGCATGCAGGCCATCGACGTCGGTATCCGGGCCTCCCAGCGCATGATCGTAGCCGGCTGTCGCTGCCTGGTCGTCGGCGAGATGGGCATCGCCAACACCACCGCCAGCAGCGCCGTGCTGGCGGCCCTGACCGGCCAGGAGGTGCGCGGCCTGATTGGCCGGGGCACTGGCATCGCCGAGGCGCGGCTGGCCCACAAGGCGGCTGTGATCGAGCGGGCCCTGGCGGCGCGCCAGGCAAAGGCCGACGATGCGCTGGACGTGTTGTGCAAGCTCGGTGGGCTGGAGATCGCAGCGATGAGCGGGGCCTACCTGGGTGCGGCGGCTCAGAGGATGCCGGTCATCGTCGATGGTTTCATCGCCACCGTGGCGGCAATGATTGCGTGCCGGCTCTGCCCGTCGGTGCGCGACTACCTGATCTTCGGCCATCGCTCCCAGGAGCCGGGCCATGGCGTGGCGCTGGACACGCTCGACGCGAGTCCACTGCTCGACCTGGACCTGCGCCTGGGGGAAGGCTCCGGGGCGGCGCTAGCCTACCCGCTGCTGGTCTCGGCCACGCGGATGCTTGCCGACATGGCAACCTTTGCCTCGGCAGGCATCGCCGGTGGCGAGGTGCGCTGAACACATGGTTAGCGAGCCATTCGGCCTGGCCGGGCTGGGATTGCTGTTGTTAGCGATCGCCCTCGACCTGATGATCGGCGACCCGCGCTGGCTGCCGCATCCGGTAGTCCTCATCGGCCGCGTGATTGCTCGTCTTGATCATGCCTGGAACCACGGTACGGCCAGGGCGCGGCGGCTTCGGGGATACCTTCTCACGGCAGTGATCGTGCTGGGCACGTATGCCTTGGCCTGGCTGGTACTGGCCATGCTGGCCTGGTGGCATCCCTGGCTGGCCGTGATTGGCGAGGTCGCGCTACTGGCCACCTCGCTGGCCATCCGCGGGTTGCGCGATGCCGCACTCGACGTGGCCCGGCCGCTGGCGAGTGGCGATCTGGCTACGGCCCGCGCCAGGCTGGCCATGATCGTCGGTCGTGACACGCAAACACTCGACGAGGGCGAGATGACCCGAGCCACGGTGGAGACGGTGGCCGAAAATACCGTCGACGGCATCACCGCGCCGCTGTTCTGGGCCTTCATCGGCGGCGCTCCGCTGGCCCTGGCCTACAAGGCGGTCAATACGCTGGATTCCATGGTCGGCTACCTGAGCCCGCGCCATGCCGACTTCGGTTACGCCTCGGCGAAACTCGACGACCTCGTCAACTGGATTCCCGCCCGGCTGACGGCATTTTGCCTGTGGCTGGCTGCCTGGGCCGTACCCGGCGCGAGAATGCGCGGTGCGCTGGCGGCGACCTGGCGCGAGGCGCCGCGCCATCCCAGCCCCAATGCCGGTTGGCCGGAGGCCATGATGGCCCGGCTGCTTGGCGTGCAGCTCGGCGGTACCAATTACTACCAGGGGCGGGCCTCGCAGCGTGCCACGCTGGGCGACCCGCTCGAGGCCCTGACGGTTGCGCACGTGTGCCGGGCCATTCGCCATATGCACGCCGGCTGGCTGGCCTTCGTGATGCTGCTGGCGCTCGCCGCCCTGCTGGGGGAGGCCTTGCCTTGAGTCGCGACACGTCGCCGAACGACTGGCCGCGTCATGGCGGGCAGCCGGGAGACATGCTGGCACGGCTCGGACTGCCCACCGGTCAGCCGATCCGCGACTTCAGTGCCAATCTCAATCCACTGGGGCCGCCGGCGTGGCTGGACGCACGGCTGCCCACGCTTTGGCAAGGCATCGATCGTTATCCCGACCCCAGTTATCGCGCGGCGCGCCAGGCCATTGCCGAGGCCGAGGGGCTCGATATCGGCCAGGTGCTGCTGACCAACGGCGGGGCGGAGGCAATCTTCCTGGCCGCTGCCCTGCATGCCGGTCGGCGTGCTGTCATCGTCCAGCCGACCTTCGCCGAATATGCCCGCGCCTGCCGGCATTACGGGCTTGCCATCAACGAGCTGTTCCTGGCCTCCGACTTTTCGCTCGATGAGAGGCGCGCTGGCGAGGCCATGCGCGAGGCTAATGTCATGTTCCTGTGCCGCCCCAACAATCCCAGCGGTACGCTGGTGCCGCGTACACAGGTCGCGCGTCTGCTCGAGGCGGGGCGGGCACACGGCACCTGTCTAGTCGTCGACGAGGCATTCATCGATTTCGTCGACGAGCCCGCCGAGTCACTGGTGTCGCTGCTCGCCGAGCATCCTCACCTGGTGGTACTACGCTCGCTGACCAAGCTCTATGCCATTCCCGGGTTGCGGCTCGGTTACCTGCTGGGGTCGCCCGAGACCATCGCTCGCGCTGCCGAGCGGCAGATGCCCTGGAGCGTCAATGCGCCGGCCGCCGCGCTGGTCGCGCCCTTGCTGGCGGATGGCGACTTCGTGACTCGCACCCATGCCTGGTTGCGCCAGGAGCTCGAGCGCCTGACGCCGACGTTGACACACCTGGGATTCGACGTGTCACCGACCCGGGTCAACTTCTATCTGTTGCGCGATCGCTACCAGCCGCAGGCCACCGACGCGTTGCTGCGCTTTCTGGCCAGCGCCGGCATCCTCGCCCGGCATACCCATAATTTCCCTGGGCTGGATGGCCGCTGGTTGCGTCTGGCGGTGCGCTCGGTCGACGACAACGACCGCCTGCTGGCCGCCCTTGCGGCCTGGCGGCAGGAACACGGGGCGGGTATGCCATGATCGCTTTCGTCAGCGGCGGGGCGCGGTCGGGCAAGAGTCGCCATGCCGAGGCGCTGGCCCGGTCCTGGCAGGCCGAGCGTGGCGGTGGCCTCTATTACCTGGCGACCGCCAGGGCCCCGAGCATGACCGCTGATGCAGAAATGACCCGGCGTATCGCTCGGCACCGACGCGAGCGAGGCGACGACTGGATGACCCTGGAGGAACCCGTTGCGATCGATACCGCCCTGGCGCAGGTGGCGGACCGGGGCACCGTACTGCTCGACTGCCTGACGCTGTGGGCCAGTCAGGTATTGTACGCCAGCCCCCTCGACGAGGGCGCTGCCGTGGCAATGCTGCGTCATGTCATGCACGAGGCGCGTGCCAGGCAACTTCGTCTGGTGGTGGTATCCAACGACGTCAACGAGGGCCTGCCGAACCACGATGCCGAGGTCCAGCGCTACGTGGCCTTCCTGCAGCGTCTGCATCGTCTGGTGGTGACCGAGGCCGAGCTGGTCGTTCAGGTGATCGCCGGCGTGCCCGTCTATTGGAAAGGAGAACGGCCATGCACGCCGTGATGCACGGCTTTTTGCTGGCGCTGCAGTTCCTGTCGCGACTGCCGGTGCCGGTCGAATGCCCATGGAACGCCGACACCAGCCGTTGGGCAGTGCGTTGCTACCCGCTGGTGGGGCTGCTGCTGGGTGGCATCGTGGCCCTGGCCGGGGTGCTGCTGCAGGAGACGCTACCCACGCCAATGATGGCCCTGCTGCTGCTCAGTGTGTGGGTGGTATTGAGTGGCGGGTTGCACCTGGACGGCTGGATGGACGTGGCCGACGCCGTGGGCAGCAATGCGCCGCTCGAGAAGCGTTGGGCGATCATGAAGGACCCGCACGTGGGCAGCTTCGGCATTCTGGCGCTGGTGTTCCTGCTGTTATGGAAAGGGGCGCTGTTGCTGGCGCTGCTCGACGCCGGTATCGGGCTGGCATGGCTGCCGCTGGTCGTCGCCCTGGCACGCCTGGGGGCGGTGGCGCTGCTCGTGCTGGCGCCGGCGGCCCGGTCCGAGGGGCTGGCCTGGGCCTGGAAGCAGTACCTTGGGCAGCGTGACCTGTTGTGGTCACTGGTGCCGCTGTTGATCGGCTTCCTGCTATGGCCGGGCTGGCCGTGGCTGCTCGTCGCCCTGGCTCCGTTCCTGATCGGCTACGGGCTATGGGCGCGACGCGCCTTCAACGGCATCAACGGCGATATCGTGGGTGCCGCCATCGAGGGAGGAGAGCTATGGCTGCTGCTAAACGTCTGGCTGTGGTACTCGTTCGCCACGGGCTGACCGCCTGGAATCGCGAGCGGCGCTACCTGGGCCACCGCGATATCGAACTGCTGCCCGACGACACCGAGAATGGCCTGGCGACGCTGCGCGCGACCCTGGCGGATATGCGCTTCGACGCCGTGCACTGCAGCGACCTGCGCCGCTGCCGGCAGACCCTGGCCAGGCTGGGCATCGCCGAGGGAGCCGGCGAGTTGCGGGTCGATGCCCGCTGGCGCGAGCTCGATTTCGGCGCCTACGAAGGCCTGTGCTATGCAGATCTCGAGCATGATGCCGGCTACCGGGCCTGGATCGACAGCCAGGGCGAGCAGCCACCACCGGGGGGCGAATCGGCGGCGGCCTTTCACTCTCGGGTGGCGGCAGCCATGGATGACTTGCTGGCACAGGCCGAAGCCGGAGGGCATCGCCGTGTGCTGGTAGTCACGCACGGCGGCGTGGTGCGTTCGCTGCGCCAGCGTCATGAAGGGCTGGATTTCTGGGCGGGCAACCTCGCACCGGGCCAGGCCCATACACTGCACTTCATCCACCAGAGGACATGGCAATGCATTGCGTGATCGGAGGCGCCTACGCCGGCAAGCGAGACGCCGTCAGGGCGCGCTACGATGCTCTCGCCTGGCATTCGGCCTATGCCGGCGCCGAGCTGGAAGACTGGAAGAAACGGGCGTTGCCGGGCACGACACTGGTACTGGAAGGCTGGGAGCAATGGCTGGCAACGGCGCTCGCCGACAACGGGGATGACGATCGGCTGCGTCAACGTTTCACCGAAACGCTGGATGCCCTGATCAGCGCCGAACGGGAGCGTGACCTGCGGGTCGTGCTGATCCTGCTGGAAATGGGGCGCGGCATCGTGCCTATCGCTGCCATTGATCGGCGCCTGCGCGACCTGGCCGGTTGGTTGGCCCAGGATGCCTCCGAGCGGGCCGAGTGGGTCAGCTATGTGTGGCATGGCCTGGTGAAAGACTTGCGTTGACCTGGCGTTGGTCAGTGACATAAACGATAGAATTGCGGTCATTTAGCATGAGAACTCTCATCTTTAATGACACGCTTCGCTAACTATAATTTACATTTCTATAAGAAGCTTATAATTCACGTACGCAAGGAATGACGCCATGGCCATCTACTCCATCGCCTATGATCTGTTCCAGCCTCAGGAGTACCAGGCATTCTACGAGTGCCTCGAAGCCTTTCCGCATGTCCATGTCATGGATTCCCTGTGGTTGGTCCAGGCTAACGAGGAAGCCGGTGCGCTTCGCGACCGCCTCATGCCCCTGATCAGTGGCGGCGATGCCCTGTTCGTCAGCCGGGTCAGCCAGGACTGGGCCGGTGCCGGCACGCAGTGCGGCGAGTGGCTCAATGCCCCGGAACGACACCAGGCCCTGGCATCACGCTCCACGTCCGCCTGATTGGCAGGCGGCGCCTGGCCGGTCGTGGCATTCACGCACCGGCCAACCCTCCGGCTACTTCCTCATAACTCCATGCCTTTCTGCGCCCGTATGCCGGCCTTGAAGGCATGCTTCTCCATCTTCATCCAGGTCACCGTATCGGCCAGGTCGATGAGCACCTGCGGCGCACGCCGGCCAGTCACGATGACATGCTGCATGCGCGGGCGCCGACGCAAGGCATCGAGTACCTCGTCGAGAGGCAGCAGCGCCTTGTCGAGCACGATGTTGAGTTCGTCGAGCAGCACGACCCCATAACGTGTGTCGCCCAGCATGCGTGTAGCCTGGTCCCAGGCGCGGCGGGCGGCAGCGATATCGCGTTCACGATCCTGGGTCTCCCAGGTGAAGCCCTCGCCCATCACGTGATAGTCCACGCCGGGAAGGCGCCGGAAGAAGGTCTCCTCGCCGGTACTGAATGCGCCCTTGATGAATTGCACCACACCCACTGGCATGTCGTGGCCCAGGGCGCGGGCGATCACCCCGAACCCGGCCGAACTCTTGCCCTTGCCGTTGCCGGTATTGACCAGCAGCACGCCCTGGTCGCGGTCGGCCTTGTTCACCCGGGCATCGATCAGGCGCTTCTTGCGCGCCATCTGCTGGCGATAGGCGTCTTGGGAGGTAGCGTCGCTCATCGGTCGTCTCCGCGGGTATCGGTTTGTAGCAGCTCATGCAGCCAGGCCCCGTCAAGGTGGGCCTCGAGGGTATCGGCCAGCCGGTCGAGCTGGGCCAGGCGGTGCTGGTGATAATCCGCGACGGGGCGACGACTGGCGTGACCGAACAGGCCCAGCAGTGCCTCGCAGGCCTCGGCGCGATCGAACAGGCCATGAATGTAGGTGCCCATGACCTGGCCATCGTCGCTGACCGCGCCATCGGGGCGGCCCTGCAGGTCGATGAGCGGGCGTACCAGGGCGGGACCGCGGCTCACGCCGTTGTGGATCTCGTAACCGTCGAGTGAAGCGGGCGTTCCGCCCTGAACGATCAGCTGGCCGCTGACGTTGCGCAGCTGCTTGCCGGTGACCATGGTCGTCTCCATGCGCAGCAGGCCGAGGCCAGGCGTGCTGCCGGCCTCGCCCTCCAGGCCATCCGGGTCGTGCACGGTGTCGCCGAGCATCTGGAAGCCGCCGCAGATGCCCAGCAGCTTGCCGCCATAGCGCAGGTGTCGGCGGATTGCCGCAGGCCAGCCCTGCCGGTTCAGCCAGGCCAGGTCGTGTCGCGTGCTCTTGCTGCCGGGCAGGATGATCACGTCCGCCGCGGGGATGGCCTGGCCGGGGCCGATGAACTGCAGCTCCACGTCGGGATGCAGGCGCAACGGGTCGAAGTCGTTGTGGTTGCTGATGCGTGGCAGGGCGGGGACGATCACCTTGAGGGCCCCCGCCTCGTGGCCGCCGTTCAGGCCCAGGCTGTCCTCGGCATCCAGCAGCAGCCCGGGCAGGTAGGGCAGCACGCCGACCACCGGCTTGCCGGTATGGGCCGTGAGCCAGTCGAGCCCGGGGGCCAGCAGGGCGCGATCGCCACGGAAACGGTTGATGAGCAGGCCGCGGGTACGTGCCCGCTCGGACTCGCCGAGCAGGGCCAGCGTGCCCACCAACTGGGCGAACACCCCGCCGCGGTCGATGTCGCCGACCAGCAGCACCGGACAGTCGATGGCTTCGGCAAAGCCCATGTTGGCGATGTCGTTGGCGCGCAGGTTGATTTCCGCCGGGCTGCCGGCGCCCTCGGCGATGATCACGTCGTGACGCCGGCTCAGGTCCTGCCAGGCGGCCAGCACGTGCGCCCTGGCTTCGCTCTTGTAAGCGTGATAGTCCAGTGCGTCCATGTTGCCATGCACCCGGCCGCGCAGGATGACCTGGGCACCGCGATCACTCTGCGGCTTGAGCAGCACCGGATTCATGTCGCTATGCGGGGCGAGGCCGCAGGCCAGGGCCTGCAGCGCGGTGGATCGACCGATCTCGCCGCCGTCCACGGTGACGGCACTGTTGAGCGCCATGTTCTGCGGCTTGAACGGGGCCACCGACACACCCTGGCGGGCCAGCCAGCGGCACAGGCCGGCGACCACGGTGCTCTTGCCGGCATCCGAGGTGGTGCCCTGGACCATCAGCGTGTTCATCGGCGTGGCTCCAGGGCGTCGAGTGCCGTCATCAGGGCAGGCGAGTCCATAAGCTGGCCCCAGCCATTGTCATGTATCCGCTCGGCCAGTGGCAGGCGCTGTCGCCAACCGGCGCGTGCGAGCTCCGGCCGGTCGGGGAAATCGCTGACATAGCCCAGGCACAGATAGGCCAGGGGATACACCGATGCCGGCAGTCCCAATATGCCGGCCAGTTCGGTCGGGTCGAGGATGCTGACCCAGCCGACGCCGATACCCTCGGCACGGGCCGCCAGCCACAGGTTCTGCACCGCCAGGCAGGTACTGAACAGGTCCGTCTCGACGATGCTGTGGCGCCCCAGGACATGCTCGCCGCCTCGGCTCCGGTCGCAGGTGATGCACAGGTTGAGCGGGCTCTCCAGGATGCCCTCGAGCTTGAGACGCCGGTAGAGCAGCCCGCGCTCGCCGGCATGGCACTCGGCCGCCTTGGCATTCGCGTTCAGGAAGAGCCAGTGTACCCGCTCGCGCACGTCCCGGCTGTCGATCAGCAGGAAGTCCCAGGGCTGCATGAAGCCCACCGACGGGGCGTGATGGGCGGCGTCCAGCAGGCGTGCCAGTATCTCGGGCGCAATGGGGTCCGGCAGGAACTGGGCACGCACATCGCGGCGTTCGTGGATGGCCCGGTAGACGCCGTGCCGCTGCGCGTCGGAAAAGGCGTGGTCGGGACGCCCGCTCGGTTCTGCCATGGGGCTTTCTCCTGAAGACTTCATTGATCGTCGCGGTGCCGGACGCCGACACCCAGCGGTGAGCGGGCCAGCAGGTAGATGTCCATGATCCAGCCATGCCGCTCGCGCAGGGCGGCGCGGCGCTCGAGGATCGACGGCGCCACGTCGGCCAGCCAGCCGTCGAGCAGGCACTGCTTGTCCATGCCCAGGTAGGCCCCCCACCAGATATAGAGGCCTTCGGGGACGAGTGACTCGAAGGCGCCCCCGCTGTCGAGCATCACGGCGATAGTGGCTGCCCCGTCGGGCCAGCCGTGTTCGCGCAGGCGCCGCCCCGTGGTGATCTGGACCGGCTCGGCGAGGGCATTGAGGGGTATCCGGTGCTCGGCGGTAAGCACCTGCAAGCTGGTGATGCCCGGTATCACCTTCACCTCGACCGGGTACCCGGCGGTGCCTTTCGTGCAGCCTTTCATGCAAGTTTCGAGACGACTGGCGATGCGCAAGCTGCTGTCATACAGCGAGGGATCGCCCCAGATCAACATGCCCACCTGCCCGCCCCGGGGCAGGTGGGTCTCGATAAGTGCCGCCCAGGCATCGGCAATCGCTGCATGCCAGGCCTCCACTGCACTCAGGTAATCGGCCTGGGCGTCGCGACGGGGCAGGTCGAATTCCACGACCCGGGTCCGGTCTGGATCGTCTAGAAGGTTGCGACACAACAACCGGCGCAGGTCGATGAGGTCCGACTTGGCGTCGCCCTTGCGTGGTAGCAGGATGAGATCTGCCTCGTTGAGCGCCCGCACCGCAGCCAGGGTGACATGGTCGGGATTGCCCGTGCCGATACCGATCAGCGATAGCGTGATCATGCGTCGCTGCTCCCGTTACCGGGCACGCTGCCGGCAAAAGGCGAGTCCGCCGACTGGGGGCGGAAGCGGCGGTCGTAGCCGAGCGAGTACAGGCAGCTTTCCTGGAAATCCGTGTTGTCTAGCGCCGGGCCCACCAGGATCAGGGCCGTGCGCTGCATGCCGCCGTCCGCTCGGGAGAGGATCGTTGCCAGACGCCCGCGAACCACTCGCTCATCGGGCCAAGTGGCCCGCCAGACGATGGCGACCGGGCAGTCGGCACCGTAGAACGGCATCAGATCGTCAACCACCTGGGCCAGGTTATGGATGGAAAGATGGATTGCCAGGGTGGCGCCGCTGCTGGCGAAGTTGGCCAGGGTTTCGCCGGGCGGCATGGCGCTGGCGCGGCCCGGTGTCCGCGTCAGCACCACGGACTGGGCAACCCCGGGCAAGGTCAGCTCCTGGCCCAGGGTCGCCGCGGCGGCGGCGAAAGCGGGCACGCCGGGGGTGATGGCATAGGAAATGTCCAGCTCACGCAGCCGGCGCAACTGCTCCCCCATGGCGGACCATACCGACAGGTCGCCGGAATGCAGGCGGGCCACATCCAGGCCCGAGGCGTGGGCGCGGCGCATCTCGTCGATGATGTCGTCCAGGGACAGCGGCGCGGTGTTGACGATACGGGCGCCTTCCGGGCAATGCTCGAGGACTTGCTCAGGCACCAGCGACCCTGCGTACAGGCAGACCGGGCAGGCAGCGATGAGGTCGCGCCCGCGTAAGGTCAAAAGGTCCGGTGCTCCGGGACCGGCACCAATGAAGTGTATCGTCATGTGCAGCCTCCTAGCCTGCGTCGTGCCAGCGCAGCGGTCGCCCGACGGTCCGCCGACACCAGGCGCGGACCAAGCAGGGTCGCCCCGGGGCCCGCCGCCAGCAGCGCAACGGCCTCGGCGACGCTGCCCGTGCCTCGTGCCCGCAAGCTGTGTGCGGAACGGGTGAGTGTGGTGGCCGATGGCAGGGTGGCGTCGGGCACGGTAATCACCGCGATACGTCGCGCCCATCCCAGCTCACGAACCAGTGGCCACATCGATTGTGTCGCGGCCAGCCGATCGATGGAGCCGTGACATGCCTCGAGCATTGCCAGCGCGTCCTCCAGCGAAGCCAGCCGTGCGCCCCGGCGAAAGCCGAATCCGGCCACGGTCAATGCGTTACCTGCCATTACCGCCTGACCCGCCACTGCACGATGGGATAACTGGCCTGCCAGCCCCGCCGCGTACCGAGGGGAACGGCACTCGCCAGCTCGAGACGCAGCAGTTCCCCGCCCATCTGTTGTTGCCAGTGTGCCAGCAGCGCTTCGGATTCCAGGGTGACTGCATTGGCCACGAGGCGCACGCCTGCCGGCAGACGCTGCCACAGCGTTTCCAGCAAGGCCTGCGACAGGCCGCCGCCGATGAACACCGCGTCGGGCAGTGGCGCATCGTCGAGCACAGCGGGGGCGCTTCCCTCGATTACCTCCAGCCAGTCGACGCCCAGCCGGTGAGCATTGCGACGTGCGCGCGCGGCACGCTCGCGGTGGGGCTCGAAGGCCAGGGCCTGGGTGTCCGGGTAGGCCAGCAGCCACTCGATGGCGATCGAGCCCGAGCCGGTGCCGATATCCCACAAGCGCTCGCCCGGCATCGGCGCCAGGGCCGCGAGGGTCATGGCGCGAACCACCTGCTTGGTGATCTGGCCATCATGCTCGAACCACGTATCCGGCAGGCCAGGGGCCCGCGGCAGGGCCGGCCCGTCTCCGGCGATTTCCAGCCCTACCGCGACCGGATGGGCGATATCGTCCGGCAGGGCGGCGTCGACCGGCAGGGCACGACACCGCTCGTCGTCTCCGCCCAAGGCTTCCAGCACATGCAACCGTGTCGCCCCGAAGCCGAAGCGCACCAGCAGAGCGGCCAGTTCGGTCACTGCATCACCATCGCGCAGCAGCACCAGCAGGCGTCTTCCCTGATGCAGGTAGGGACGCATGCGCGTCAGTGGCTTGGCATGCAGCCCCAGGCACACACAGCCTTCCAGCGACCAGCCCAGCCGCGACGCTGCCAGGCTGAAAGTGGAGGGGCTCGGCACGGCCCGCCACTCCCCGGCGTTCAGCTGGCTCGTCAGGGTGGTACCGGCCCCGAACCAGAAAGGGTCGCCCGAGACCAGCATGACGACCCGGCGGCCGCGCTCGGCCAACAGCAGTGGCAGGCCGTCCGCGAAGGGGACCGGCCATTCCCGAACTTCGGCGGGCAAGCGAGGCAACAGGCGCAGGTGGCGGCGCGCGCCGAAGACCACCTCGGCATTCTCCAGCGCGTCGCGGCTTGCCGCTGTCAGCCCTGCTGTGCCACTCTCGCCCCAGCCCAGCAACGTCAGCCAGGGAGCGTCGTCAACGTCGGTCATCATGAAAGTCCTGATTCTGGGCGGTACCAGCGAAGCCAGCGCCCTGGCCAAGGCCTTGGCCGAGCACGACATGCCGGCCGTGTTCAGCTATGCCGGACGGGTGGCCGCGCCCAAGCCGCAACCGCTGCCCACGCGCGTCGGCGGCTTCGGTGGCGTGGCGGGGTTGGCCGCCTTTCTGATGGAACAGCGCATTACTCACCTGGTCGATGCCACACACCCCTTTGCCGAGCAGATGAGTCGCCACGCCCTGGCAGCGGCCGAACGCTGCGGTGTGGCGATTATTGCCCTGAGCCGGCCGCCCTGGGCCCCGGCACCCGGTGACCGCTGGCAGCGGGTCTCCGGTATCGAGGCGGCGGTAGCGGCCCTGTCCGGCCCCTCGCAGCGGATACTGCTGGCGATTGGGCGCATGCACCTGGCCGCCTTCGCGGCACGTCCTCAGCATCATTACGTACTGCGGCTGGTCGACCGCCCCGAGGCGCCACCGCCCCTGCCGCAGCACAGCCTGACCATCGATCGGGGCCCTTTCACGCTGGAGGGCGACCTGGCCCTGCTCCGGGCGCATGGCATCGAGCGCATCGTGGCCAAGAACGCCGGTGGCCAGGGGGCGGTATCCAAGCTCACTGCCGCGCGCCAACTGGGCCTGCCGGTGGTGATGATCGAGCGTCCGGCCCTGCCGCGGCGTCGAGAGGTGCACTCCGTCGAGGCGGTGCTGGCGTGGCTGGCTCATGGCGCTGCCCCTGGCGTCGAGCGCGGCGTATAGACCCACGGCGCTCCATTGCGCGCGATACGCCGTGTCAGGCTGGAGCCCACTATCACCAGGGTGCGCATGTCGGCCATGTCCGGCGTGGCGTCGGCCAGGGTCGTGACCCGAAGGGACTCCTCCGGGGTGGAGACGGCGCGCGCGAACATGATCAGGCGCTGCGGTCCGCAGGTCTCTCGCAGCACGTCCAGGGCGCGCGCGAAGCCGTCCGGCCGAGCCCTGGAGCGGGGGTTGTAGAAGGCCATGGCGAAGTCGGCCTCGGCGGCCAGGCGCAGGCGTTTCTCGATCAGGGCCCGGGTCTTGAGGTTGTCCGACAGGTTGATACAGCAGAAATCATGGCCCAGCGGCGCTCCCAGGCGTGCACTGGCGGCCAGCATGGCGGAAATGCCGGGCATGACTCGAATGTCCAGCTCACGCCATGCCGGCTCTCCTGACTCCACGGCCTCGAAGACGGCCGCGCCCATGGCGAACACCCCGGGATCGCCCGAGGAGACGATCACCACCCGGCGACCGTCGGCGGCCATCCGCAGCGCCTGTTCAGCCCGCCGGATTTCCTCGCGGTTGTCCGAGCCGTGGCGCGTCAAGCCAGGCCGCGGCGGTATGCGCTCGACATAGGGGACGTACCCCACCACATCGGTGGCTTCGGCCAGGACGGCGGAGACTTCCGGGGTGATCATCGCTTCCGCGCCGGGGCCGAGGCCAACGACGTTCAGCCAGCCGCGCGTGTCCTTGCCGTGATCCCTCATGGGCGCCTCCCCTGGCCATGTACCAGCAAAATGGAAAAGTACGGCGCACTATCGCCGGCATCGCGGAACGGCAGCACACGCTCCTGCGGCATGGCGGCGTACTCGATCAGCCAGGCCTCGTCCACCCGGCCGGCCCGGGCCAGCGCCCGCCCGACCTTGTCCAGGTTGCGGCCGATCTTCATCACCACCAGGGCATCGGTCTTGGTCATGTGCTCGGCCAGGGTGGCTTCCGGCAGCGTGCCCATCAGCACGGTCATGATATCGTCGCCCCAGGTCACCGGCTGGCCGGTGGCGGTCCAGGCCGCCGACATGCCGGTGATGCCGGGCACCACCGCGACCGGCACTCGCCCTTGCAGGCGTGCGTACAGGTGCATGAAGGAGCCGTAGAAGAACGGGTCGCCCTCGCACAGCACCACCACATCGCCTCCCGTCTCGGCGATCTCGGCCAGCCGTGCGACGCTCGTGGCATAGAAATCCGCCAGCAAGGCGTTGTAGCGGGGATCGTGGAACGGGATCTCGGTAGTGACCGGGTATTCCATGGGCAGTTCGATGACATCGGGCGCCAGCATGCCGTCCACGATGCTGCGGGCATGCCCGGTCCGGCCCTTCTTGCGGAAATACGCGACGTGCGATGCCTGGCGAATCAGTCGATCCGCACGCACGCTCATCAGGTCCTGGCTGCCGGGCCCGAGGCCGACCCCATGGATGGTTCTCGGTTGCATGGTACTCATTCCGTGCGGTCCGCCATGGCATTGATGGCCGCGACTGTCACCGCGCTACCGCCGAGTCGGCCACGCACGATACAAGAGGGCACCGAAGCGCTCTCCCACAAGGCCTGCTTGGATTCGGCGGCGCCGACGAAGCCTACCGGGCAGCCGACGATAGCCGCCGGCCGGGGGCAGCCGGGCTCCTCCAGCATGTTAAGCAGGTGAAACAGCGCCGTGGGGGCATTGCCGATCGCCACCACCGCGCCGTCCAGGTAGGGCCGCCAGAGTTCCACGGCCGCCGCCGAGCGCGTGTTGGCCATGTCCCGGGCCAGGTCGGGCACCCGGTCATCGTGCAGGGTACAGATAATGGCGTTGCCTGCCGGCAGGCGCTTGCGGGTGATGCCCTCGGAAACCATGCGTGCATCGCACAGGATCGGCGCGCCCTGCTGCAGCGCCTCTCGTGCCCGGTTCACGGCGTCGCCACGGAAATGAATGTGCGCGGCAAGTTCCACCAACCCTGCAGCATGGATCATGCGCACCGCCACCGGCTCTTCCTCTTCCGAGAAGCGCTCCAGCTCGGCCTCGCGCCGGATGATGGCAAAGGACTCGCGGTAGATAGCCGGTCCTTCCGTTTCATAGACGTGAGGCATCCAGGGTCTCCAGGTAAGCTAACAGGTCGGATTCGCCAAGGCCGGTCGCGGCCGGCGTGTCGTCGGCGCGTCCGCCCAGTATCAGGTCATAGCGGCCGGCGCGTCCCGTGAGGCAGAGTGTGGCCGGCTGCTGTCGGGCGCAGCCCTTGGCGCAGCCGGACACATGTACGGTGCCCTCGATCAGGCCGCTCAAGCGGTCGGCGAGCGCCAGGGTCGGCACGCTGGCCTGAGCGCAATGGGGCGCGCCAGGACACGCATCCATGCGCAGGCGCGTGTCCCGCTCGTCGTCCGGCAGATCATCGGCCGGGGGCGTGTCGCCTTTTTCCGCGCCTTCCACCAGCAGGCGGCGCCAGGGCGTTACCCGCACCGCAGTGACGCCAGCAGGGGCAATGGCGTCACGTAGCACCCTTGCCGGGACGCGTCCGAATGGCAGGCCGAACACCCGACCCCGCGGATGCTGTCCCAACGCCAGCCAGGCGCCGGGTGCGGCAGGGCGCACCGTGGCCGGAGCCCAGTCCGGCAACGCGACGGCATGACGAGCCATGCGTCCGGCGTCTCGGCCTCCGCTGTCGACGAACCAGTGCGTCAGGCGAACCAGAAGGGCAACGGCGACATCCACCGACGCCACCGGGGTACCCCGCGCTCGCCCGTCGGCCCGGACGAGCAGGCCGCCCGATGCCGCTCGCTCGAGGCGAAAGTCTGCCGAGGCCTCGCCCAGCACCGGTGCGTCGCCGGCATCGAGGGCAAAGCCCATCTTGGCAGGCAACGGCGGCATTTCGGCGAGGCGGGCCTGCAGTCGGTGGGCCGCCTGCTGGGTCGCGTCGCCCGCCTGCCACTCGGGTGCCAGCAGCAATGGCGGGTGACGCTCGTCGTGCGGCTCTGCGGCAACCAGCCGATGCTCGACAAGAAACGCCATCAGCTTGAGCCAGCCAGCCTCGGACACGCCACGCAACTGCAGATTGGCACGGCTGGTGAGTTCGAGCAGGCCGCTACCGAAGGTCTCGGCCGCGTCGCACAGCGCCAGCACCTGGGCCCGCGAGAGTCGCCCCAGGCGCGGGCGCACCCGAACCAGCAGGCCATCGCCGGTCGCCATGGGATGCCATGCACCGGGGCACCAGCCCTTGATGCGCACCTCATGCGTCATCCTCCGGCCTCCCGTGACTCGTCGATCTCCAGCAGCAGGTCCTGCAGGGCCGCGCCCTGCTCGGCCGGGCTCTGCCACATGCCCCGCTGGGCGGCTTCCAGCAGCCGTTCGGCCATCTCTTCCAATGCAGCGGGGTTATGCGCGCGTAAAAACTGCTGGTTGGCCTCGTCCAGCACCAGCGCGTCGGTCACCTGGGCATACTGGTAATCGGCCACCAGATCGGTGGTGGCGTCGTAGGCAAACAGGGTGTCCACCGTGGCGGCCATCTCGAAGGCGCCCTTGTAGCCGTGCTCGCGCATGGCCTCGATCCATTTGGGGTTGAGTACCCGGGAGCGAATCACGCGGGCCAGCTCCTCCTGGAGGGAACGAATCCGCGGCTGTGCCGGGTTGGCGTGATCGGCGTGGTAGATGGCCGGTGCCTGACCGCCCAGGGCGCGGCTGGCGTTGGCCATGCCGCCCTGAAAGGCGTAGTAGCTGTTCGAGTCGAGAATGTCGTGCTCGCGGTTGTCCTGGTTCTGCATCACCGCCTCCAGGCCCTCGAGCTGGCGTTCGAAGGCCCGGTGCGCGGCGATGCCGGACTCGGCAAACTGCCCGTAGGCATAGGCGCCGGCAACCAGGTAGGCCTCCGCCAGATCGTCCGCGCTTTTCCAGGCGCGGCTGTCGATGAGCCGATTCAGGCCGGTGCCATAGTGGCCGGGCTGGCTGCCGAACACGCGATAGCGAGCCTCCCGGGCGGCCGCGTCGGGCAAGAGGCCCTGGCGTTCGAGGGCCTGGCGGCGCTCGAGGACCGCCGCGCGGATGGTGTTGCCGTTGCCTGGCTCTTCATAATCGACGATCGCCTGTACCGCGGCATCGAACAGGCGCATGACATTGGGAAAGGCATCGCGGAAGAAGCCGGACACGCGCAGGGTGACGTCCACGCGCGGCCGTTGCAGCAGCATGGCGGGAATCACCTCGATGTCGATCACTCGCTGCGAGCCGAGCGACCAGACCGGGCGCACCCCCATCAGCGCGAACGCCTGGGCGATGTCGTCGCCTCCGGTGCGCATGGTCGCGGTGCCCCAGACCGACAGCCCCAGCCGGCGCGGGTAATCCCCGTTGTCCTGCAGGTAGCGCTCGACGAATGCCTGTGCCGACTTCTCGCCCAGGGCCCAGGCAGCGGGTGACGGAATCGAGCGGTTATCGACACTGAAGAAATTGCGTCCGGTGGGCAGCGTGTCCAGCCGCCCGCGGCTGGGGGCGCCACTTGGTCCCGGGGGCACGAAGTGGCCGCCGAGCCCGTCCAGCAGCGACTGGATCTCCATCTCGGCGCCACGCTGCATGGCGGCCCAGAGCCGCTCGCGGGCATAGCGGCATTGCTCTGCGGTCGCCGGATAGTCACGGGCCAGCTCGTTTAAGCATCCCCGTGCCAGGACGTAATCGGTGATCAGTCGATGGGCAAGCTGCTCCAGGCGCTCACGGGTATCGGCGGCGGTACGCCAGGTAGACGTCGCCAGCCCGGCCAGGGCCGGCGGTCTCGGGCCGGTCCATGGCTCGGTGCCCGCCGTCAATGGGTCGAAGCCCTCGCTCCCCACCTGCAGGCCCAGGTCATGCGCCAGGTTGTGCAGCAAGCCACGCTGCGCCGGGCCTTCGCCGCGGGGCAGCCTGAGGATGGCGACCAGGGTTCCCGCCAGCTTGTCCTGGGGCGGCAGGTTGCCCAGCACGTGCAGGCCATGGCGAATCTGGGCTTCCTTGATATCGCACAGGTAGGCATCCAGCTCGTTGAGCAGGCGTTCGTCATCCTCGCCACCCGCTGCCTGGGAGAGCTCCCGGTCAATGCCGGTACGGTGCAGGTGCGCCAGGATTCGCTCGCGCAACAACGCTTCACGCCGCGGGTCCATGCCCAGGGCCTGGTAATACTCATCGGTCAGGGCTTCGAGTTCCGCCATGTCACCGTAGAGTTCGGCCCGGGCCAGCGGGGGCATCAGATGATCGATGATCACGGCCTGGCTGCGGCGCTTGGCCTGGGCGCCTTCGCCCGGGTCGTTGACGATGAACGGATAGAAGTGCGGCAGCGGCCCCAGGACGACGTCCGGCCAGCAGTCGGCGCTCAGGGCCGTGCTCTTGCCCGGCAGCCACTCGAGATTGCCGTGCTTGCCGACGTGAACCACCGCATCCACGCGGTAGTGATCGCGCAGCCAGAGATAGAACGCCAGGTAGCTGTGGGGCGGCACCAGCTCGGTATCGTGGTAGCTCTGCGTCAGGCCATCGCTGAAGTCACGCTCGGGCTGAATCCCGACGAAAGTCTCCCCCAGGCGGATGCCGGCGATCATCAATCGGCCCTGGCGGCACTTGGGGTCGTCCGACGGGGCACCCCAGCGCGTCCATACCGCTTCCTGCAGCGAGACCGGCAGGCGCCGGAACCCCGCCATGTACTCGTCGAGGCTGATGCTCTGCCAGCACAGGCGTTGGTGCAGCCCATGGCGATCGTTGGTGATGGCACCCTGCAGTTGTCGGATCAATGCATCGCCGTCGTCCGGGACGTCGCTTACCGGGTAGCCCGCCGCGGCCAGGGCCTGGAGGAGCCGCACCGTCGATGCCGGGGTATCCAGGCCGACACCATTGCCGATGCGACCGTCGCGGTTGGGATAATTGGCCAGCACCAGGGCCAGGCGCTTGGCGGTGTTGGGCAACTGGCGCAACCGGCAGAATCGCCACGCCAGCCGGGCGACGAAGGCGGCGCGTTCCGCATGCAGGGTATGCCGGGTCACCGCCAGTTGGCAGCGTTCGTTGTAGTGGGCCTGCGACTTGAAACCCACCGCCCGCGTGATGATGCGGCCGTCCATCTCGGGCAGCACCACTTGCATGGCCATGTCGCGGCTATGCAGCCCTGCGGCCATGGACTGCCAGTCTTCCTCAGTGCTGCTCGCCAGAATGGCTTGAAGCACCACCGGACGCCCGACGAAGAGGCAGTCGGGAATCTCGTCGCTCAGGGCACCCAGATCGTCCGGGTTGCGGTTGATGGAAAAGCCGGTGGTGTTGATCACCAGCATGGCACCCGTCTGCTCGATCAGGTGATTGACGAAGTCGATGCATGAGGCCTCCTTGAGCGATGTCACGGCCACTGCCAGCGGCTCGAGCCCCTGGGTCTTCAGCGCCTCGATCAGGCCGTCCACGACGGTGGTATTGGCGCCTTGCAGGTGGCTGCGATAGAACAGCAGCAGGCATACCGGACGGTCGGGGATCCTGCTGGCCTGCCATTCGCTCAGCGCCGCCTCGTCACGCGCCGCTGACTGTGGCGAATGGAGCAGCGCCGCCGGCACCGCCCTGGGCTCCTGCCAGTCGAGGCCCACTCCCAGACAATCGGCGGCGACGAAGCGCAGCAGTTGCTCGGCATTGGCCACGCCGCCCTCGCGGAGATAGCGCCAGACCCGTTGGGCCGACGCGAAGGGCACACTGGACTCGTTCAGCAAGGCGTCGTCCGGCTCGTCGCAGCCCGGCGCCAGCACCAGATGACGCCCCTGGCCGGCAGTGGCCCAGGCGAGCAACCGCTCGTGACCATAACGCCAGTAGGCGCTGCCGCCCAGCAGCGAGACGATCACCAGGCGTGCCCGCTCGAGAACACGATCCTCGTAGAGATCGTAGGCGGCGGGCTTGACCAGGTTCATCCAGTTGGCGAGCCGTACCGACGGGTACGCATTGCCGGTCGTCGAGGCCAGTCGCTCGACGGCCTGCGCCAGTGCCGACAGGCTGCTGTCGGCGGCGGACAGGATGACGATCTCGGCAGGGCTCTGCTGCAGGTCGACGATGCCTTCATCGTCGACGAAGCCCCCGGGCTTGGCGGCGAAAAGATGCATCAGGCGGTCGTCGCGATCTCGGCGCTCGCCAGGGCCTGGTGCAACGCCTCGCTATCCAGTGACTTGCCGATGATGACGAGTTGGGTGTGGCGCGGCTCGTCCTGTCCCCATAGCCGGTCGTAATAGCCATCCAGGCGCTCGCCCACGGCCTGCACGACGCGGCGCATGGGCTTGCCCGGGATGGCCGCGAAGCCCTTGGCCCGATAGATCTCCTGGGTTTTCAGCAGGTGCTGGAGCCGGTCCGCCAGGATCTCGCCATCGACGTCGCCCAACCGGATCACGCAGGAATCGAAGTGGTCGTGCGCGTGGTCGTGGTGCACGCCTTCGGCATGGTGGCGGTCGTGGTGGTTTGCGATGCCCTCGATGCCTTCCTCGCTCGCCGCCCCGATGCCCATGAGGGCCTCCAGTTGGGCCGTCTCGGTGGCCAGGGTCTGGTCGATGAACAGGGTCTTGACCGATTCGGGAACGCGCGCCTGGATCATGGCCTCGACCCGTGCCTTGTCGGCCGGTGCGAGCAGGTCGGTCTTGCTGACCAGCACCAGGTCGGCCGCGCTCAACTGGTCGTCCAGCAATTCGCGCAGGCTGGGGTCGTGGTCCAGGCTGTCATCGGCCCGGCGCTGGGCCTCGACCTTGTCGACGTCGCTGGCGTAGCGGCCTGCAGCGACGGCGGGCCCGTCGACCACGGTGATGATGGCATCGACGGTGCAATGCTGGCGCACCTCCGGCCAGTTGAAAGCCTGGACCAGGGGCTTGGGCAGGGCCAGGCCGCTGGTCTCGATCAGGATGTGGTCGATGTCGTCGCGGCGGGCCACCAGCGTTTTCATCACCGGCAGGAACTCCTCTTCCACCGTGCAGCAGATGCAGCCATTCGCCAGTTCGTAGATGCCGCTGTCCTCGTCTCCCAGCGGACGGGCGTTCCCGCCGTCCTCCTCGCACCCCACGGCGCAGCCGCGCAGCAGGCTGGAGTCGATGTCCTGCTCGCCGAACTCGTTGACGATGACGGCGATACGCTTGCCGGTGACCTGGCGCAGGATGCTGGCCAATAGCGTGGTTTTTCCGCTGCCCAGAAAGCCGGTGACGACCGTGGCGGGGATCTTGTTCAGTTGCATCCTTGGGATTCCTTTGTCTCGATGGTCTGCGCCACGCCCTGTCCGAACAGGCGGGCCACGGCAGTCGGGTTGTCGGGGAAAAACAGGTGCAGGTAGGTGGCGGTCAATTGCTGCTGGCGATAGATGGCCTCGCCCGGCGCGGGATGACGCTGACGCCGCCCGTGGGCGATAGGCTCGGGCGTACCGCTGGCCTGGGAACGATGATGAGCGTGGCCGCGCACCTCGCCTTCGGGAAGCTCGGCGGTCTGCATTCCCTGGCAACCCCGACGTCCGCGCATGGCGCCATGCCCTGGCAGCAGGCCCAGCATGGCATGGGTCTGCCCGGCATGGTCCGTGAGGGACTCCAGGGCATAGAGCATGCCGCCGCATTCGGCGAGGATGGGCCTGTCGGCGACAAAGAAACTGCGAATGTCGTCCCGTATGGTGGTGTTCGCCGCCAGCCGCGCGGCGTGCAGTTCGGGGTAGCCCCCGGGAAGCCATAGCGCGTCACAGTCGGGCAGGCGGGTGTCGGTCAGCGGCGAGAAGAAACGCAGCGTCGCCCCCATGCGTTCCAGCAGGTCCAGGTTGGCCTGATAGATGAAGCTGAATGCGGCATCCCGCGCCACACCGATAGCGCGGTCTTGCAGCGACGGTAACGGGGCGGCCACTACTGGCTGGGGTGGTACAAACGTGACCGGCGGCAGTTGCAGCAGGGCCTCCGCCAATTCCTCGGCCAGCAACACCTTGGCGCCGGCCTCGAAGCGGCATTCCAGATCCTCGCGAATTTCCTCGGCCTGGACCAGCCCCAGGTGACGCTCGGGCAGGGCCAGGTCGGGATTGCGCGCCATGGTCGCCAGCAGCGGAAGGGTCTTCGGCAGTGCGGCGTCGATCAGTTCGCGATGGCGTGCCGAGCCGCAGGCATTGGCGATCATCCCGGCGATGCGGATGTCATCGCGAAAGCCCGCCAGGCCCGTCATCAGCGCCGCGGCGGTCTGCGCCATGCCTTTCACGTCCATGACGATGACCAGCGGCAGATCGAACAAGGCAGCCAGGTCGGCACTGGACGGTTCGCCATCGAACAGGCCCATGGCACCTTCCACCAGGATGAGATCCGCCTGTCGTGCCGCCTCGTAAAGGCGCTGGCGGCAATAGGTCTCGCCGGCCATCCACAGGTCGAGCTGATCGACCGGCTGGCCCGAGGCCTGGGCCAGTACCTGAGGATCCAGATAGTCCGGACCAGTCTTGAAGACCCGCACTACCTTGCCCTGATTGCGCAACATCCTGGCCAGCGCCGCGGTCACCGTGGTCTTGCCCTGGCCGGAGGCCGGCGCGGCGATGAACACGGCGGGGCAAACTGCATTCGCCGATTCACCATCCCCGGGAAGGTTGGTGCGGTGAGGGGCGTGAATGGCGGCGGGCTCGTTCATGTGGTCTCCAGGCGGGACAACGGGCGGTAGACTGCTCCGAGCTGTTCGGCGAGCTGGCGCCCCCGGCCACGCCTGACGGCGGCCTGCTCGGTATCGACCACGACGCAATCGCCGAGGGGCGGCAGGCCCGCCAGGGATTGCCGGGTACGGCCGTCGGTGATGAGGTAGGTGCGGATGTGCAGGGCGGCGTCCTGGCGCTGCCAGCGGCGAATCAGCTGCGCTGCGCGCAGGATGGCTGCACGGATCGGGGTGCCGCCGCCTGCGCCCGTGGCATCGAGCCGCTCGAGTGCCTCCTTGGGCGCACGTCGCCGTGGCAGGATCACGGTGATGTCATCATTGCCAAAGCCCAGGACCGCAATCTGTTCCCGAGCGGCGTAGGCCTGGCGCACCAGGCCGTCAACCAGGCCCTTGGCCCAGCCCAGCAGGTGCTGGCCCAGGGTCGAGGCCGAGGTGTCCAGCAGGATGAGATGTAGCACCGGCTGGCCGGTACGCGCCCGACGGTAGCGCAGCCGGCGCCAGGGCCACTGCCCCCGGCTGTCGGCCAGCGTGGCGAACCAGTCAGGACGATGGCCTTCGCCGTGCGCACGGCGCGGGCCAGGTTGCTGCCCGCGGCGGACCCGCGTGGATGATGCCGATGCGGTGACTGTTGCGCGAGTGCCGGGTTCGATCGTCGGGAAATCGGGTACCGGCACGCTAACGCTCGGCTGTGATACCGGCGGCATGGCGCCCCATTGGCCCTGGGGCGGCGACGGCTCGGCATCGCCCAGCGGCGTGCTCTGGCCGCTACCGGTCTCGCCTGGCCCCGAGGGTGGGGGAGGCGGCGTGCCGCGGGTCGAAGGGGGCGTCGTGCGGCGATGCGCCAGCACCCAGGGCTCGACGGTATCCAGGTCCTGCCGGCCCACCGTCGTTTCTCCTCGCCAGGCGGCATGTGCCAGTGCTGCGCGATGCCAGGTCACATCGGCACGCAGTCCCTCTACGCCCGCAGCCGCGCAGCGCGTCGCAATGTGCTCGTAGACCCAGGGCTCGGCGAGGGTATCGGGAAGCCGTTGCTGCGCCTGGCGAAGGCGTCGGGTCAGCGTCTCCTGATCGGCGTGGTATCGGGCGACGAAGCCGCCAGGGTCACGATCGAAGGCCTCGCGTTGCTGCACGATGGCCACCCGCTCGCGCACACTCGACGCTGCCTCCTGTTCGAGACACAACCCGAAACGATCGAGCAACTGCGGGCGCAGTTCCCCCTCGTCCGGGTTCATAGTGCCGATCAGGCTGAAGCGCGCGGGATGCGAATGGCTGATGCCGTCACGCTCGACGGCATTGACGCCGCTGGCCGCGACATCGAGCAGCAGATCCACCAGCGGGTCCGGCAGCAGGTTGACCTCGTCGACATACAGCACGCCACCATGGGCCTTGGCCAGCAGGCCTTCTTGGAAACTCGCCTCGCGCTCGGTCAGCACCCGCTGCAGATCCAGGCTGCCGGTCAGACGCTCCTCGCTGGCGCCCAGCGGCAGGGTGACGAACGGTGGCCGCCGGCCCTCGGCATCATCGGGCAGGATCGCCGCCAAGGCCCGCGCCAGGGTGGACTTGGCGCTGCCCTTGGGACCGCTGATCAGAACGCCACCGATACGCGGATTGATGGCATTGAGCAGCAGGGCGGTCTTGAGCGCCTCCTGGCCGACGACGGCGACGAAGGGGAACTCAGCCGGGAACGTCGTCATGGCCATGCGCTGTATCGGTAAGGCGCCGCAAGGCGAGGATGGAAAGCAGCCCGGCCAACAGCCAGAACGCCAGGTTGGTGAGCCCTGACGCCAGGATGAACTCATGCTGTAGTTCGGTCAGTGCCGCTACGGCCTGAGGGTCGGGGTGCGAGAAGCGCGGCCCTTGGTGGGCAGGCACCCAGGCATGGGGTACCAGGAGCAGGGGCAAACCGAGTCCGCGTTTCCAGCCCCGCGTCAAGACAAGCAGCCCCAGGCCGGCCGCGGCCAGGACGACAGTGGCGAGCCACCACAGTTGCCGTGACTCGAGGGCCGCCGCTGCTGCTCCGGGGATCTCGGGCGGCAGGCCGAGGGACGGTGCCACGAACACGGCAAGATAGCAGAGCCCGCCCATCATCAGGCCATGTCCTGCCGTCATCTTCAGCCGGCCGCGCTCGCGCAACTGGTTCATGACGACCAGCAGGAGGGCAGTGAAACCGATACCGGCTAGCGTATTGGAGACGGCAGTGTAGCCCAGGCGCTCGGCACCATCGGCTGGAGCCCAGGCCGAATCGTCATGGTGATGGCCGGCCTGGCCAGCGTGTGAATGGCCGTGATGGGGGACCGCAGCGGCATGAGGAGTAGCGCTGACCTCATGGCGTTCGGCGGCAAGTAGAAGCGGAGTGACCCCCGCGGATTGCATGGCCGTCATGGCCATGCCCAGGACAACGCCTATCAGGCAGGCGCTCAGCACCAGCTTGCGAAACATCGCTTGTCTCCTTCGGGTGTTTCAGTGGCAGGGAAACACGAAGGAGTGTCGGGTATCGTGAGCCGTGTTATGCGCTGCGCTCATCGGCAGAAAGCCGACGGCATAGAGAACCAGTGCGCCGAAGAGCACCACGGCGACCTGTTGCCAGGCCGATGAAACACGAGAGGCGGAGCGAGCCGCTCGCCGGGAGGAAGAGACAGGAGTCGTAGACATGTTGGATCCTTTCGGTGCCCACCGCACCATTGAGGGATGGCATGACATGACAGGCCGGTCTCCGGGCTCGAAGAGGGCGCATTTCACAGAAACTGCGCCATTGCCTGCACCTTCCCGGCGGATGCCAGTGGCTGTCGCAGGCGACTCTTTCTTTACCGTTGCGGGGGCAGCGATGGGATTGGCCGAGGCCTTACCATACTTCCCGATTATCCCCTGGCTGCAATACAGGGGCACCTGTCCGTAAGTGGGTCATCCTAAGGCAAGCGCTGCAATGAGCGCAATCGATGAGCGTCGATTGCGCTGCGTCTCGTTACCTCGTCGGCACGAAAACGGGGATGCCGTCGATCATGGCAGTGGAAAGTGGTTGACCATAGAGGCGCTCCAGTGCCGCTGGCACCAGCATCTGCCGGGCAGGGCCCCAGCAGGCCTCGCCGCCTGGATAGAGCAGTAGCAGGTGGCTGCACCACTGGGCCGCCAGGTTGAGGTCATGCAGGCACAGCACCACGGCCCGCCCGCTGCATGCCTGCTCGGCAAGCAGGGCCATGACCGACGTCTGGTGATGCAGGTCGAGGTGGTTGGTCGGCTCGTCGGCCAGCCACAGCTGCGGGGCCTGGGTGAGCACCGTGGCAATCGCCACGCGCTGGCGCTCGCCGCCGGATAGCGTGCCGACCAGGCGCTGCTCGAGATGGGCGACATCGAGCCGGGCCAGGGCGTCGCGGGCCAACGCAATGTCATCGTCGCGCTCCATCTGCCAGGGCGAGAGATGCGGGTGACGCCCGATCAGTGCGGTTTCCAGCACCGTGGCGGGAAAGCCGTCGCTGCGCTCCTGAAAGACCAGCCCCAGGCGCCGGGCCACCTCGCGTCGGCCCAGGTCGCCCAGTGGACGACCTGCCAGTTGCACCTGGCCGGCACGCGGTGCGCGCAGGCCGGCCAGCGTGTGCAGCAGTGTGGTCTTGCCGGCGCCGTTGGGCCCGAGCACGCCCCAGATCTGGCCGGGCTCGATGGCAAGCGCCAGCGGTCGTCCGCTGCCCCGTCCCGGCACGTCGACGATCAGGTCATTCAATGCCAGGCGGCCCATCAGCGGCTCCGGTGCAGCAGGTAGAGAAAGGTGGGCACGCCGAGCAGCGCAGTGATCACACCCACCGGCAGTTGCTCGGGGGCGATCACGGTGCGCGCCAAGGTGTCGGCCAGTGTCAGCAGCGTGCCGCCGGCCAGCGCACTGGCCGGCAGGATCAGGCGCTGGTCGTTTCCCAGCACCAGGCGCAGCATATGCGGGATCACCAGGCCGACGAAGCCGATGCTGCCGGCCATGGTCACGGCGATGGCGGTAAGCAGGCTGGCGGCAATGTAGATGCCCCATTCCAAGGGGCGCACCGCCACGCCGAGGGCGGCGGCCTGCAGCGACCCGCGCGCCAGTACGTTGAGGCTTCTGCCCAGCGGAATCGCCAGCAGGCAGGCGG
This sequence comes from Modicisalibacter xianhensis, assembly GCF_900113605.1. Taxonomy (GTDB): domain Bacteria; phylum Pseudomonadota; class Gammaproteobacteria; order Pseudomonadales; family Halomonadaceae; genus Modicisalibacter; species Modicisalibacter xianhensis. The sequence goes on along the minus strand of NZ_FOPY01000011.1, from coordinate 33,843 downwards.
CCGACAGCACGACCAGGGAGGGTAGCGGGCTGCGCGCGTAGGCGAGATCGCCCATCAGCCAGTAAAGCATGCCGGGCAGGGCCCGGGCCGGGCTGATCGCCAGCATCAACGTGACCACCGCGCCCCAGCCGGCAGCGACGACCACCCCGGTGAGCAACAGGCGCGAGGGCGTCCAGCTACCGGTGCCATGCGCCAGCCCGGACACCAGCAGGGTCGACAGCAGCGCCCCGGCAAACGCCGAGCCCGAGACCAGTACGCTGCCCAGCCCGGCGAGCATGGCCAGCAGGGCGCCCACCGCCGCGCCGCCGGACAGGCCCAGCACGTAGGGGTCGGCCAGCGGATTGCGCAGCAGTACCTGCATCAATGCGCCGGCCACGGCCAGCAGGCCGCCGGTGGCGAAGGCCGCCAGGGCGCGCGGCAAGCGCAGTTCGAGTACCAGCGTGCGCGCCAGGTCATCGCCTTGGCCGACCAGTACCGCTCCGAGCTGCGATGGGCCGACCGGGGCACTGCCGAGGGCAACCGCCAATCCCAGGGCGAGCGCTCCAAGCAAGGCGAGAACAGTCAGGGGCAGGGCGAGTGAGCGCATTGGTGGCCTCGGGTTAGCGGGACAAGCGGAAAATCAGCGCCGGGAGCGTGCCTCGTCAAGCTTTTCGCAGAAGATCCGGCTGCCCTCGAGCAAGCGCGGCGTGGGGCGCTGGATCAATGACGGCGGGACGAAGAACAGGTTGTCGCGTTCGACGGCCTGCAGCTCAGGGTAGCGCTTCCAGGCGTCCAGCCAGTCGCGGTTCTCCTCGCCCATGCCGCCGGCGACGATGGCCTCGGGATCGGCGGCCAGCACGGCCTCGGTGCCGATGCGCGGGACCAGTCGCTCCAGTTTACCGAACACGTTCCTGCCGCCGCACAGGGCAATGACTTCGCCGATCAGGTGGTCATCGTTGACCGTCATCAGCGGCTCGTCCCATACCTGATAGAACACTGGCATAGGGTCGGCATCGGCATACTGTGCGGCCAGCTCGGCCATGCCGTCGCGGAAACCTTGGGCCGCGGCATGACCCTCGGCCTCGCTACCGGCCAGGGTGGCCAGGCGCTCGATGGCGCTGGAGACGCCTTCGACGCTGCGCGGTTCGATCATGAACACGGGGATGCCCAGCGCGTCGAGCTTGGTAAGCTGTTCGCCAGGATTGCCGGTGGACCAGCCGATGGCCAGGTCGGGCGCGAGCGAGACCAGGCGCTCCAGGTCGAGGCGGGTATGGCTGCCCACCGAAGGCACCTGCCTGGCTTCGGGCGGGTAGTCGCTGTAGGAAACTACCGCGACCACCTGGTCCCCGGCACCTGCCGCATAGACCAGCTCGGTGGCGCCGGGCGAGAGTGCGGCGATGCGCCTGGCGGGTTTGTCCAGGCAGACTTTTTGGCCGCTGTCATCGGCGGCACAAACATCGGCCCGGGCCGGCGCCGACATTAGCATCGGCAGCACCAGGCCGAGTACCGCCAGGCAGGCCCTGGCGGTGACTAAGGCGTCGCGTTGCATGTCGTTCATTGATTGAAGTTGATACTGACGAAAGCGGCACGTCCGGCATTGATGTAGCTTGCCGCCGTCTCGTACTGCTTGTCGAACACGTTGTCCACGGTCAGGCGGGCGGTCCACAGCGGGGCGAACTCCCAGCCGGCGCGCAGGTTGAGCTGGCCGTAACCTGCCAGGCGCTCTTCGTTTTCCGCATCGTCATAACGATGGTTCTGCGCAATCCACGAGCCGCCCAGCACCCAGTCGCCCAGTTCGCGGTCGACGTCGAAGCGCAGACTCTGGGTGGCGCGGCGTGGCAAGGTGTTGCCTTCGTAGTCACCACCACGGCTTTCCGGGTCGGTATAGGTCAGGGCCAGTTCCAAGGACCAGTCACCGACTTCGGTACCCGAAGCGAGTTCGACGCCACGGATACGTGCTTTTTCGATGTTCTGCGGCATGGTCAATGAGGTATCTGACGGTGAGGGCGCCCAGGCGATAAGATTATCGACGTCAGTCTGGTAGGCCGCCAGATCCCAATAGTAACGTGAATACTGCCCGCGGATACCGATCTCCAGCGTCTCGGACGTCTCGGCCTCGAGATCGGGATTGCCGACATACCCCCAGCTATCCTGCGGGTAATACAAGTCGTTGAACGTCGGTGCCTTGAACGCGGTGGCGTAGCTGGCGCGCAGCGTATGGGCATCGTCCAGGGCGTAGCCCAGTGCCAGGTTGCCGGTCAGCTCTTCGCCGAAGGCTTCGTTGTCGTCGTAACGCAGGCCGGCCTGGATGGCGAAGGGTGCGAAATCGAGCAGTGCCTGGGTGAATACCGCGGTGTTGTCTCGGCTGTCCTCGGCGTAGTCCGTCGTGCCACTGACCTTGTCCTCGCTGTGTTCGACACCGGCGATCAGTTCGTGCTCGCCCAAAGCGACAGTGTTCTGCCAGCGTGCAGCCTGTGTGCGAGTGTTGAAGGCAGTGGCGCCATACGAGGAAAAGTCGTCCAGTTCATCCCGGGATTCGCTCAGCGTCAACCGGCTGCGCCAGTTGCCGGCCACCGGAATCTCGCCATACACGCCGGCGACCTGCTGGATAAAGTCCATGTCGCCACCGCTATACTCGGTGTTGCCCCGGGCTCGCAGTCCCAGCGCGCCGATCTCGACTCCATTGTCGAAGGTATGCGACAGGCGGGCGAAGCTAGTGGTGTTGTCGAAGCCTTTGTCTTCGCCGCCTTCCTTGATCGCGGTGCCATCGGTAGTGAAGCGGCTGCCGGCAACGCTATAGCGGGTGCCGTCCTGGCTGCCGGAGAGACTGGCGGAGTAGCGTTGGGTGTCAAAGGAACCGGTGCCCACCGAAAAGCTCGGCTGGGGACCGCCCGTGTCGCCTTCGGGCGTGAACAGTTGCACCACGCCGCCCATGGCGTCGGCACCGTACAGGCTGCTTGTCGGGCCGCGCACGATTTCGGCGCGCTCGAACAGATTGGGATCAAGGTACTGCCAGGAAGCGCCACCGGCCGTGGCCGAGCGCAGGCGAATGCCATCGATCATCAACAGGGTGGCATCGTTGCTCAGGCCCCGGATATAAACGCTGCTGGCCTTGCCATAGGCACCGTTCGTGGTGACATCGACACCCGGCTGGCCACGCAGGACCTCGGTCAGGCTGGTCGGTGCCTGGCGCTCGAGCTCCTCCTTTTCGATCACGGTTACCGAAGAGAGGGTCTCATTGGCGGTGCGTGGCGTCAGCGTGGCAGTGACAGTAAGCGGGTTGAGGGTCAGTGATTCTTCGGTCTCGGTCGAGGTGTCCTGCGCATTGGCGCCCAGCGGTAGCCAGCAAAGACTCAGGGCGACCAGCCCCTGCGTGGTGGTGTTCTTGCTTTTCATGGTGTGTTCCTGCCTGCCGAGCGCTCCCGCACGGCGAGGATGGGTGGGGCCGTGAAAGGAGGGACACCATGAGCGGGGAGGGAAAGGAACAATAGCGATCCGGCCCTGCCCGGGCGCTCTCCGCAACACCGGCGTGCTATCCCAGGCCGGTATCCGGGCTGACGAGCGGAGCGAACCCAAGGAGCGTTCCGGGCAGGCCGCCTTCCCATGTCTCGTCGACACAGTGGCGTCATGGCTGCCTTGACTCGATCACCGTTGCGGGAGCAGCGTCGGAGTGGCACCGACTTCCCGTTTAACCCCGCCGACACGCAGGGCACCTGAGGGGGGCATAAGCTAGCAATGCGGCATGGGGGCGTCAATGCGGCTGGGTGTCGCGTGATTTGTGCCCAGGCGGAGGACGCTACACTGGCAAGCAACGTCTACCAAGGAAGGAGATGCGAAATGCCGGCATTCAATGACCAATCTCGCCAGGCGGCAAAGCGGCTAAATCGGCAATGTTTCTGCCTTACCCTGGACCGCCATGAGCTCGAGCGCAGCCTCACCCGGCAACTGCACGACGATGCCTCAGCCATCCCCGAGGCCGCCAGCCTGTTAAGCGACACGCACTCTCACCTGTTCTCGGATACACCGGTATTCGTGCCACGTGAAGACATTCTGGCGATGCAGCGCGTGGTCCGGGCTATCAATCGTGCTGCGCTATTGTCGGGTTATCGTCGCGCTGCCCTGAACTGGGCCCCGGAGATCGCCGGGATCGACCCGGGACCGGTGGGGGCATTCATGGGGTACGACTTCCATCTCGGAGAGGCGGGACCGCAACTGATCGAGGTCAACACCAACGCCGGAGGCGCTTTCCTCAACGCCAGGCTGGGACGCGCCCAGCGAACTTGCTGCGGGCCGGCGGCCCAGCGAGAGCACACCACGGCACAGCTCGAAGTGTTCGATGCCAACGTGGTGCGCATGTTCGAGCGCGAATGGCAGCACCAGCGGGGCAGGGGACGGCCTGTACGCCTGGCCATTGTCGACGATCGCCCCGAGTCGCAGTACCTGTATCCCGAATTCCTTCTGGCCCAGGCGCTGCTGGAATCCCATGGCATCGAGACGCTGATTGCCGACCCCGGTGAGCTGACGTACACGCAGGTGCGACTGTACTCTAATGGCGCGCCGGTCGATCTGGTCTATAACCGGCTGGTCGACTTTGCGCTGGAGGCGCCGGCGCATGCCGCACTGCGCGAAGCCTATCGTGATGGGGCCGTAGTAGTGTCGCCCAATCCGCACGTGCATGCCCTGTTCGCCGATAAACGCAACCTGACGCTGCTGTCCGATGCGGCACGACTACGCGACTGGGGGCTGGAAGAGCCTGATATCCAGGCATTGGAGCATGCCGTGCCGCTGACTCGGGACGTCACCGAGGCGAATGCGGAGAGTCTGTGGCAGGCGCGTCGCGAACTGTTCTTCAAGCCGGCCACGGGGCATGGTAGCAAGGGCGTCTACCGAGGCAGCAAGCTGACCCGGGGCACGTTCTCCCAGATCGTACAGGGGGGATACATCGCCCAGGCCTATGTGCCTCCCAGCGAGCGCCTGATCAACGTCGACGGCACACCCGTCGAGCGCAAGGTAGACGTTCGCCTGTATACCTACGCCGACGAGGTACTGCTGGTTGCGGCACGCGTCTACCAGGGCCAGGCCACCAACTTTCGCACACCGGGTGGCGGCTTCGCACCGGTCTTTCAGGTGTGAGCGCGAAGCGTCGACCGGGCGGGAAGCGAAAAAACCCACCCGGCTCGGGTGGGTCATGCTTACGGACGTGCGATGACCTTCGTTCAGGTCAGGCTACCTCAGGAAGCGTCCGACTGGTTGACGCGACGCAGTGCATCGGTTGCTGCCTCGCTGTCGCCGGACCAGTCCAGATTGGCTGATGCAGTCTCGCGCTGGGATCTATCGGACGTATCGGTAGCGTTGGTGCGTTTCAGTGCATCGCTCATGGCAGCACTGTGTCCGCCTCCGACATTGGCGGTAGTCTGCAGAGTCTCGGCGTTGGTTGCTTGCGCCGACTGAGAAGTCGTCGGCTGGTTGAGGCGTTCGAAGGCCTGTTCCTGAGCCTCGCTGTTGGCGTTTGCAGTCAGCGGCAAAGCGATGGCCAGAGTGGCGGTTGCAAATGCATTGAGTGCGAGTCGCTGTTTCATCAATCGTTCTCCTTTGAAGCTTGCTAAATTTTAGCTTGCTAACAATGTGGAGGAATTATTGGCTGAAACCGCCATTAGTGCAAATAGTCTCAGTCTAATTTGCTGTTAGCCTGCATTTATTGATGAAAAACCCGCTCCTGTCGGCGGAGCGGGTGAAGGTATTACCGTCCTCGGAACTGGGATATCAGAGAGCGACAGAGCGCATCGAACCATGCTCGATGGCCGCCTGATGCCATGACAGTGCCTTCTCCAGACAATGAGGGGTATGTCCGCCGCGTCGGCAGGCGTCCTCGAAATAGGTGCGCAGTGCGGGGCGATAGTAGGGATCGGCGCAGTTCTCGATGATTTCCACGGCGCGCTCGCGGGGCGCCAGGCCGCGCAGATCCGCCAGGCCGTGCTCGGAAACCAGAATATCGACGTCGTGCTCGTTATGGTCGACGTGACTGACAAAGGGCACGAAGCTCGACAGATCGCCCCGCTTGGCCGTCGATGAGGTGACGAAGATCGACAGCTGACCGTTGCGGGCGAAGTCTCCCGAGCCGCCGATGCCATTCATCATGTGCGTGCCATTGACGTGGGTGGAGTTGACGTTGCCATAGATATCGGCTTCGAGCGCGGTATTGATGGCGATGATGCCCAGGCGGCGGACGATGCCCGGGTGATTCGACATTTCCTGCGGACGCAGCACGATGCGCTCCTTGTAGCGCTCGAGATCGTTCCAGACCCGCTGGCCACACGCCTCGGACAAGGTGATCGAGCTGCCCGAAGCGAAGGTCATCTTGCCGCTGTCGAGCAGGTCGAAGGTGCTGTCCTGCAGCACTTCCGAGTACATGGTCAGGTCCTCGAAAGGCCCCTCGATCAGGCCGTTCATGACCGCATTGGCTACGGTACCGATACCGGCTTGCAAGGGCAGCAGTGACGACGTCAAACGCCCGGCCTCGACCTCGCCCTCGAAGAAGCGGATGAGATGGTTGGCAATGCGCTGCGTGTCCGCGCTGGGCGGCTGAACGGTGGATGGGCTGTCCTTGCCCTCGGTGAGCACGATCGCCGCGATCTTTTCCGGGGCGATGGGAATGTAGTGAGTGCCGATACGCGTATCGGGCGCTGTCACCGGGATTGGCTGACGGCGCGGACGCATCTGGGGAATATAGATGTCGTGCAGTCCGATCATCGCCTCGGGCGTGGCCAGGTTAAGCTCGATGATCACCTTGTCGGCGAGGATGGCGAAGCTCGCCGAGTTGCCTACCGACGAGGTCGGCACGATGCCACCATCCTCGGTGATGGCACTGGCCTCGATGATCGCCACGTCCAGCTTGCCGAGTTGCTTGTTGCGCAGCAGTTCCACCGTCTCGGACAGGTGCTGGTCGATGAACATGACTTCGCCGGCATTGATAGCGCGGCGCAGCGTGGCATCGACCTGGAACGGCATGCGCCGGGCCAGCACGTGCGTCTCCGTCAGGCGCTTGTCGATATCGTTGCCCAGCGAAGCCCCGGTCATCAGGTTGATCTTGAGCGGGTCGCTCTCGGCGCGTCGTGCCAGCGCCAGCGGTACGTCCTTGGCCTCGCCGGCACGGGTGAAACCGCTCATGCCCACGGTCATGCCATCCTGGATCAGCGCCGCGGCCTCGTCCGCCGACATGATCCGATCACGCCAGCCCGGGAGCCGGCAGCGCTGTTCTGCCCGATGCATCATGGTACTCCTCCGCAAGGCGGCGGGGCCGCCGTGTTATCTTCGATAGCAGCCTATCTTATCGGACGATGACGCTCTTGCAGAAGAAAAACAGCGCGTAGCGTGGCGCTTCAGGAAACGACGTTAGCAGCCGTGACGACGACTTCCAGCAGGGTGCCTTCGCCCAGGTCGGCCACGCCCACGGTAGCGCGCGCAGGCAGGTGCTCGGGACCGAGCCAGGCCGTCCATACGTCGTTCATCGCCTTCTTGAGGCCCAGGTCAGACACGTAGACGGTCGCCGAGACGACCCGGGTACGGTCGAGACCAACTTCTTCCAAGTAGGTGTCGAGCTTGTCCAGCACCTGGCGCGTCTGGCCGGCCATGTCCAGTGACATGTCGTCGGCCGCGATACCGCCGAAGAACACCAGGCCATTGGCTTCGACGGCACGGTGCATGATGGGGGTCTTGAGGTAGCGTCGGGTCATGGGAAACGCCTCGTCATGGTGGAAGGCGTACGCTAGCAGGCGTTGCCCAACGGGAATAATGCCGGTTCAGGCCCGGGTCATGCCGGAATGTTATGGGATGTCTGGCCGTGCTCGCCCAGGCGTTGGCGAAACAGGGCAATGAAATCCTGGGTCAGTTGCGAGCACGGCTGATCGCGAGGCGTCAGCAAGGCCACGTCCTCGCCGAGCGCGAAAGCCAGCGGTCGCAGTACGAGTCCCTCGCTGCCAAAGGCGCGGGCATTGATCGGATCGAGCACGGCGATGCCCAGCCCATGTCTCACCAGGCGCGTCGCCTGCAGGGCCAGCGACACCTCGAGGCGTTGTCGGGCCTGCACGCCTTCACGTTCCAGCATGTGGTCGAGCCTCGCTCGCAGCGGATCGTGCCTCTCGAAGCGAATCAGCGTCTGGTCATGAAAGTCCTGCAAGTCGATGACCGGCTTGCTGGCCATGGGATGCCAGGACGGCATGACGCATAGGCTTTCGAGGCGGAAGGTCTCCTGCGCAACCCGCTCATCGCCCTCGACGCCAATGGCAAAACCCACGTCGCAGCGCTGGGTAATCACCTCGTCGATCACCTGGGCGGAACGGTAGGTGCTCAGCTCCAGACTGGCATCGGGGTGCTCGGCGCCGAACTCGGCCAGCAGGTCGGGAAGAAAGGTCATGCCCAGCAGCGGCATGGCACTGATGCGCAGCCCACCCATCTCACGTTCGCGGATGCGACGCGCTGTCTCCCGCAGGTGATCGATGCCGGTCCACACCCGGGCCACCTCGCGGTAGAAAATGCGCGCCTCGGGCGTGGGCACCAGACGTCCGCGTACCCGCTCGAACAGAACGAAACCGACATCGTGCTCGAGTTGCTTGAGCAAGCGGGTGACGCCGGGCTGTGCAGTGAGCATCCGCTGGGCGGCGCCAGTAACGGTGCCGCTTTCCATGACGTGCTTGAAGGCCTGGACCTGACGGTCGCTAAGTCGTGATGTAGTCATAACATCAAGGCATCGAGTGGCGAAACAATGGTATTGGAGCTTATAGCCCTGGGCTGGGTATCGTCGAGTGACGTTTCACGGAACAGGGCTTGGCATGCGGCAGGATTTTCTCATCGTAGGTGGCGGGGTGGTCGGCATGGCGGTGGCCTACGGGCTGGCGCGGGCCGGGCAACGTGTCACCGTACTCGACGAACGCGATGACGCGCTGCGTGCCTCGCGTGGCAATGCCGGCCTGACCTGGGTTCAGGGCAAGGGGATTGGCATGCCGCGCTACGCCGAACTGAGCCTGGATGCCGTTCAGGCCTGGCCCGCCTTTGCCGAAGAGCTGCAGGCGCGGACCGGCGTCGATCTGCAATACGAGCGGCGTGGCGGTGTCGATCTTTGTCTCGATGCGGACGAGGCGGAAACCCGCCAGGCCGAATACCGAACGCTGCAAACCGTCTCGCCACGTCTGGCTCGGGAGTTCGAGTGGCAGTACCTGCACCGCGACGAACTGCTCGAGCACCTGCCGGGGCTTGGCGAGCGCGTCCATGGCGGCACCTGGTCGCCCCACGACGGCCATTGCAATCCGCTCTACCTGCTGCGCGCACTTTACGCCGCGAGCCTGGACCTGGGCGTCACGCTCCACCCGGCAACGCCGGTCCAGAGCGTGGCGCGTCGTGCAGGCCGCTTCGTGGCGACGACGCCGCGGGGTGACATCGAGGCGGAGCGCATCGTCATTGCGGCCGGCCTTGGCGCACAAACGCTGGCGCCCATGCTGGGGCTATCGGGCGCGGTTCGCCCGCTACGCGGCCAGATCATCGTCACCGAACGTCTGCCATTGATCGACCAGCTACCTACCCCGCAGATTCGCCAGACGGCCAGCGGCGGCTATCTGATCGGTGATACCCACGAGGATGCCGGCTTCGACAAGGGCGTCACTTTGAACATGGTGAATGCCCTGGCGGCCAAGGCGGTACGCATCTTTCCGCGCCTGTCCCAGGCGCGCCTGGTTCGTGCCTGGGGGGCGCTACGCGTCATGACCCCAGATGGCAATCCGCTCTACGAGGCCTCCAAGGCCTGCCCGGGGGCCTACAACATCAACTGCCACAGCGGAATTACCCTGGCTGCCTTCCATGCCGGCGATCTAGCCCGCGCGATTCTCGATGACTGCCTGAGCCAGGATTTCCCGCAATTCTCAGGGGAGCGTTTCCATGTTCCGGCGTAGCCCACATGCCTGTCAGACGGCAAGCCAGGTACAAATCCGGGTGGATGGCATAGCCGTATCGGTGCCCGACACGCTGAGCGTGGCGGCCGCCGTGCTTCAGGTTCACGGCTGGCAGGGATATCGGCGTCACCATGACGGCAGCCCACGTGCCCCGTTGTGCCTGATGGGGAGCTGTCACGATTGTCTGATCACCGTCGACGGCCAACCCAACCGACAGGGCTGCCTGGTGCCGGTGGCTGAAGGCATGCAGGTCGAGCGCCAGGGAGGCGGGCGTCATGATTGAGTCACGCCATGCCGACATCGCCATTATCGGCGCCGGCCCGGCGGGTATGGCTGCCGCCGTGCGTCTGGCGGAAGCTGGCGTGCATCCCGTGCTGTTCGATCTCAATGCCACACCGGGCGGCCAGATTTACCGACAGCTTGGTAACCCCCAGGTCGGCGCCGGGGTGATGGGTGAGGAGTACCAGCACGGTCGCTCCCTGGTTGAGGCCTTCGCTCGCGCCGATATCGACTACCGGCCGCTGAGCCGTGTCTGGTGGATCGGGCGGAAGGGCACCGGTTACGACCTGGGCGTGGTGCAGCATCGGGCGCAATCCTGGCATGCCGAGCGACTGATCCTGGCCAGTGGCGCGATGGAGCGTGGCTGGCCGTTTCCCGGTTGGCAGTTGCCCGGCGTGATGACCGCCGGCGCGGCGCAGATTCTGCTCAAGCAGGGAGCACTCCTGCCCGGCGTGTCACCGGTACTGGCCGGCAGCGGCCCGCTGCTCTACCTGCTGGCCTGGCAGTACCTGCAGGCAGGTCAGCCGCCTGCACTGGTGCTCGACCTGGCGTCGGCGTCACGTTATCGCGCTTTGCTGCGTCAACCGCGGCGGGCCTGGCACGGACGCAACTATCTGCTCAAGGGAGTGCGCATGATTGCCGCGCTCCGGCGTGCCGGTGTCCCCGTGTTGCTGGGGGTCGACGGAATCCAGGCCGAAGGCCGCGAGGCGGTGGAGCGTGTTCGCTATCGCCATCGTGGGCACTGGAAAACGTTACCGGCCGCACTGCTATTGACTCACTTCGGTGTGGTCCCCGAGCCGCAACTGGCCCGCAGCCTGGCCATCCCTCATCGCTGGGAAACCGGACAGCAAGCCTTTCTGCCCGAGCGCAGTGAGGTGCTGGCCGTCGAGGAGCGGTTGTGGGTCGCCGGCGACGGCGGCGGTATTGGCGGTGCGATCAATGCCGAGCGCGAGGGACGCCTGGCGGCACTGGAAGTGCTGCAGTCGCTGGCTGGCAAGGCACAGGACGGATTGGCTCGGGAGCGCGCCGCGCTTCAGCGTGCGCGCCGCCGCGACCTGGAGGCGCGTCGCCTGCTGGAAACCCTGTTCCGTCTGCCCGGTGACTGGCTCGAGGTCCAGCCCGAAGACACGCTGGTGTGCCGCTGCGAAAGCGTTTCGCGCGGCGAGGTCGAACGTGCCATTACCCAAGGCGCGGCCGGACCCAACCAGTTGAAGGCGTTCACGCGTTGCGGCATGGGGCCCTGCCAGGGCCGCCAGTGCGGAGAGAGCGTGGCCCGCCTGCTGGCGCATCGCACGGCCCAGTCTATGGACGCCATCGGCTACTACCATATCCGCCCGCCCGTTCACTCGGTCACCCTCGGCGAACTGGCGGCACAGCAGGAGACATAACCAGAACCACGCACGGATGCCGCGACACGCTCACGAACCACAACAAGATGTGAGGAAACGACAATGCGAAAGATACTGGTCACCACCACCCTGTCCCTGGCCGCCCTGCTGGGTAATACCGCTCAAGCTGCCGAGCCCTTGCGTATCGGCGTGGACATTCCCTACGCGCCTTACCAGTACAAACTGCCTGATGGCACCATCACCGGTTTCGAGGTCGAGCTGGTCGGTGCGGCCTGCGAGCAGATGCAGCGCCCGTGCGAGTGGGTCGAGCAGGCCTGGGACGGCATCATCCCCGGCCTGCTGGCGCGCAAGTACGATCTGATTGCGTCCTCGATGAACATTACCCAAGACCGGGCCCGGCAGGTGCTGTTCTCTGCTCCCTATTTTCAGGTGCCGTCGGTATGGGTCGGTCAGGGAGGAGCGTCGTGGGACCCTGTCGAAGGCGACCTGGCTGGCGCGGCAATCGGCGTCCAGCAGGGCACCATCCAGGACGAGTACGTCACGCAGTTCTATCCCCAGGCGGATATTCGCCGTTACGGTGACTCCGGCGCCGTGGTCAACGACATGAAAGCGCAGCGCCTGGATCTGGTGTTCACTGCATTTCCGCTGGCCCAGGAAACGCTACTCGGTGACCCGAACGTCTCCCGCGTCGGCGAGCTCGTGACAGGTCCCGAGTCGATCTATGGCCCCGGTATCGGTGCTGCCTTCCGCCAGCGCGATACGGCGCTGGTTGAAGAGTTCAATGCAGCGATGGCCAAGGTCAAGGCGAACGGGACCTACGACACGCTGCACGAAGAATACTTCGGCGAGTGAAACGAGCCGGTGTTGCCGACGGGGCCTTTCGGGGCCCCGTCAGCGTCTGGAAGCGATCCGGGGAGCCATCGCCCATGACCAGAGCACGGTTTCGGGGTAGGGTCTGTACTTGATCCATCGATAACCACAGTCAGGAGCGTTCCATGGATTTAGGTATCGCCGGCCGCTGGGCCGTGATCGGGGCGGCTAGCCGTGGGTTGGGCAAGGGCTGCGCCAGTGCCTTGGCAAAGGAGGGCGTCAATCTGGTGCTCAATGCCCGGGGCGTCGAGGCGCTGGAAGCGACGGCTGACCAGTTGCGTGCAGAGAATCCTCGTATCGTGGTTCACACCGTGGCGGGAGACATCGGTACGCCTGAGGTGCGTGCCGATATTCTGGCTGCCTGTCCGCAGGTCGATATCCTGGTCAACAACAATGGTGGGCCGCCGCCGGGCGATTTCAGGGACTGGACGCGCGACGACTGGGTGAGCGCGGTAGACGCCAATATGATCACGCCGATCGAGCTGATCAAGGCGACGGTTGATGACATGGCTTCGCGCGGCTATGGCCGGGTCATCAACATCACCTCCGGTGCGGTGAAAGCGCCCATCGACGTGCTGGGACTGTCCAATGGCGCACGCAGCGGGCTGACGGGCTTCATTGCCGGGCTGGCCCGCCAGCCGCGACTGGCCGGCAACAACGTGACGATCAACAATCTGTTGCCGGGGCCATTCGATACCGAACGCCTGCACAAGACGCTGGAAGGTGCTGCGCAGGCCTCCGGTCAGGATGTCGAGGCGATTCGTGATCAACGCCGCCAGGGCATTCCGGCGCAGCGCTTCGGGAGTGCCGACGAGTTCGGCGCATTCTGTGCATTCCTATGCAGCGTGCATGCCGGGTACATGACCGGACAGAACATCCTGCTGGATGGGGGCAGCTACCCCGGCACGTTCTAGGGGCGTGCCAGGATTGGTGTAGCGAAGCGATAGCGGCGCCGTCGAGGCGCCGCACTTTGCAGTATCAGCGCCAAGCGTCGCCGTGGGGGTACTGATGAGCCTCCAGTGAATCGGCGTGCATGGTGATGCTGTAGCCGGGCGCTTCGGGCACTTGATAGCGTCCGCGATGAATACGTACCGGGTCGACGAAATGCTCGTGCAGGTGGTCGACGTACTCGAGCAGGCGGCCCTCCAGCGAGGCCGATACGCAGATATAGTCGAACAGCGAGATATGCTGCGTGTATTCGCAGAGCCCGACCCCGCCACCGTGTGGGCAGATCGGAACGCCGAACTTGGCTGCCATCAGCACCACCAGCAGGACCTCGTTCAATCCACCCAGGCGGGCGGCGTCGAGTTGGCAGTAATCGATGGCCCCGGCCTGGAACAACTGCTTGAACATGACCCGGTTGTGGCAGTGTTCGCCGGTGGCCACCCCGACCGGCGCGACGCGACGACGAATCTCGGCATGACCCAGGATATCGTCGGGGCTGGTGGGCTCCTCGATCCACAATGGGGCGAACTCGGCCATGTTGCGTACGTTGGCAATCGCCTCGTCGACATCCCAGACCTGATTGGCGTCGATCATCAACGAGCGCTGCCAGCCAATCTCCTCGCGCAGGATCCGGGCGCGGCGCCGGTCTTCCTCCAGGTCGCCACCGACCTTCTGCTTGAAGTGTTCCCAGCCTTCCGCCAGCGCGTCACGGGCCAACTGGCGCATCTTCTCTTCGCTGTAGCCGAGCCAGCCCGCCGAGGTGGTATAGCCCGGGTAGCCGACCTCGCGCATCTCCCGTTCGCGCTCGTCACGGGTATCGGCGTGTCGCCGCAGCAGGGCGATGGCCTCCTCCGGTGTAAGTACGTCCGTGACGAAGCGGAAATCGAGGCAGTTGACCAACTCCTCCGGCGACATGTCGGCAAGCAGTTTCCAGACCGGCTTGCCTTCGCGCTTGGCCCACAGGTCCCAGACCGCATTGATAATCGCTGCCGCCGCCAGGTGGATGACCCCCTTTTCGGGGCCCAGCCAGCGCAACTGACTGTCGCCGCTGGTCAGGTCTCGCCAGAAACGCCCCATATTCGCGGTGATGGTATCCAGTTCCTGCCCCACGATGCGTGACGCCAGCGCTTCCACGGCAGCCACGCACACCTCGTTGCCGCGCCCGATGGTAAAGGTCAGGCCGTGGCCGGCAAGGCTGTCGCCGGCATCGGTGGAGAGGATCACGTAGGTCGCCGAGTAGTCCGGCGCGGCATTCATGGCATCCGAGCCGTCCAGGTGACGCGACGTGGGAAAGCGCGTGTCGCGCGCCTCCAGGTGAGTGATGATGGGCATATCCGATGGCTCTTGTCGTAATGATAGGAACAGAGAAAGCCTAGCCGAGCCTTTTGATAACCTGCCAATCCATATTTTGTTGTCTCGATTTGAATTGGTTATCAATTTTAAAAAGCCTATTGTTATGAGCTCTATTGAACTTTGCACGCAAAAGTCATTATATGGCTCTGTGCACTCTGACCGTGACGAGGTAACCATGGAGCTCATTCACCACACACCTGCCGTTCTTCGCCTGCATGACAATGACAATGTAGGGGTTGCCACACGGGCTTTGGCCGAAGCGACGCCGATCGACGATCGAGGCAATGTGTGCCGACGTAACATCGATGCCGGCCACAAGGTCGCCCTGGTCAACATTGCCGGCGGCGATACGATCGTCAAGTATGGCCAGGTCATCGGCCGGGCCAGCCACGATATCGCCTGCGGCGAGCACGTCCATACGCACAACGTGGCGATGCAGGAGCGAGAGACTTCACTGGCGGGCTTTCGGCCCGCGTCGCCGACACCGGTGATCGAGAAGGGCAGCACTTTCGAGGGCTACCATCGCGCCGATGGCCAGGTAGGCACGCGCAACTATATCGGCATCCTCTCCACCGTGAACTGTTCCGCTACCGTGGCGAAAATGGCTGCCGAATCGCTCAATGGCTCCGATGAACTGCAGCGGCTGGGCTTTGATGGCGTGGTGCCGGCCACGCATGGCTCGGGGTGCGCCATGAACACCGAATCAGAGGGTTTCGCCTTTCTGGAGCGGGTCATCGCCGGCTATGCCCGGCACCCCAACTTTGCCTTCGTGCTGATCATCGGTCTCGGCTGCGAGACCAATCAGGTCAAGCAACTGGTGGAGAAGTCAGGCCTCGCTGGCAGCTCGCGGATCTATTATTTCAACATTCAGGAGGCGGGAGGAACCCGGGCCAGCGTCAGCCTGGCCTGCGACAGGATACTGGCCATGGCGCGTGAGCATGGCGGCACGAAGCGCAAGCCGGCCCCCCTGAGTCATCTAAGTGTGGCCCTGCAGTGCGGTGGGTCCGACGGTTATTCGGGCATCACGGCGAATCCGGCGCTGGGCCATGCGGCCGACCTGATCGTAAGGCATGGTGGCAGCGTCATTCTCAGCGAGACCCCCGAAATCTACGGGGCCGAGCATCTATTGCTCGACCGGGCCATCGACGAGCGGGTGGCTGCCAAGCTGCTAGAGCGCATTGCTTGGTGGAAACACTACACCGAGATCAATGGCGCCGAACTGAACAACAATCCTTCGCCCGGTAACAAGGCGGGTGGGCTGACCACGATTCTCGAGAAATCCCTGGGGGCGGTGGCCAAGGGGGGAACCAGCAGCCTCAATGACGTGCTGGAATATGCCGAACCGCGCCGGGTCGCTGGCTTCAACTTCATGGACAGCCCGGGCTATGATCCGGTGTCGGTGACCGGGCAGATCGCCTCGGGCGCCAATGTCGTCTGCTTCACCACCGGTCGGGGCTCGGTATCCGGCTTCAAGCCAGCACCTTGTCTCAAGCTTGCCACCAACACGCGCATGTACGAGACGATGCAGGAAGACATGGATATCAATTGCGGCCTCATCGCCGACGGCCAGGCCAGCGTCGAGCAGATGGGCGTCGACATCTTCGAGCGGATCCTGGCCGTGGCATCCGGCGACAGGAGTGCCAGCGAGGCGCTGGGATACGGCAGCAACGAGTACGTGCCGTGGATGGTAGGGGCGGTGACCTGAGCACGCCTTCCAGCCCGAGCAGCAGCCGAACGGGAGTTTCATGGGCAAGACCTTGCAGGAACAGCTCTACCAGGCAATGATGCACAGCATCGAGCAGGGGCATCTGGAGCCCGGCCTGGTATTGCTCGAGGGTAACATCGCCAAGGTGTTCGGCATGAGCCGTTCGCCGGTGCGCCAGACTCTTTGGCGTCTGTACGAGGAAGGCACGATCAGTCGTTTCGAGGGGCGGGGCTATCTGGTCGGGCGACACCCTGCGGATATCGTGCGGCGCACGCTGACAGCGGGGGATTTCCGCAAGGTAGGAGGCCGGGCCGCCATCGAGCGACAGGATGCCTGGCGTCAGATGGCGGAAACGGTAGAGCGGGATATCGTGCTGTGCTCGATGAAGGGGCGGCTAGAACTCAACGAGCTGCAATTGGCCAAGACACTCGGAGTCAGCCGCAGCGTGACGCACCGCATTCTGCTGCATCTGCAATCGCTGGGCGTCGTGGAGAAGACCAAGTACACCAGTTGGAATGTGGTTCCCCTCGATGAGTCGCGTCTTCATCATCTCTACGAAGCGCGCCTGCAGCTCGAACCGTTCATGATTTCCCAGGCCTGCCAGGCCATGACCGAGCCGGAAATCGCGCGTTTCATCGAGCGCCTCGATGACGCGGCGCGACACTATCCCGACGTTCCGGGGACCACCCTGGATGCGCTCGAGAACGACCTGCATATCGAGGCGATCGCTCGAGGTGGCAATCCCGAAATCCTGGGTATGCTGAGCCGTACGCGCCCCATCCTGCTGGTAAGCAAGCACCTACTTGGCGCACTGTTCGACATGCCCGCGGAGGACCCCTTCTTCGACGAGCATCGCGACGTCTTCGAGAAGCTGCTTGCCCGACGGCCCGAACAGGCTGCCCGGTCACTGCATGCCCACCTGGTGCGCTCGGAAGGCAAGGTCCAGGCGCGGCTGGCAGCGTTTCGCGAGACAGCCCAGGTCGACCTTCCTGCCTACCTGCGCTGGGACGACAAGGATTGACGGCTGTCCCGCCCTGCCATGCCGGGCCTTACACTGGCAAGGCGTTGCGTCGGCGCAGCTCGCGAATAAGAGCACTGTGATCGAGATCGCCATCGCCATGCTCGACCATGGACTGGAACAGCGCATCGACCAGGCGGGTTACCGGTAGGTCGAGCTGCAGGGAGTCTAGCAGGGCCACCGCCGTGGAAGAGTCCTTGTATTGCCATTTGGCGGGGCCGCCGGGACGGAAGTCGTTGTCCAGCATGCGTTGGCCATGCAGGCGCAGAATCGTCGAGTCGGCGAATCCTCCCATCAAGGCCTCGCGGACCTTGGCAGGGTCGGCCCCACCGCGTTCGGCCAGCAGAAGCGCTTCCGCCACCGTGGCGATGGTGTTACCGACGATCATCTGATTGGCGAGCTTGGCCAATTCGCCGCTACCTGCCGGGCCCACGTGCACCGGATTGCCCAGGTGAGCCAGCACGGGACGCAATGCCTCGAAGGTGGCCGGCTCGCCCCCGGCCATGATAGCCAGTGTGCCGTCGATGGCGCCTTTCTCGCCCCCCGAGACCGGCGCGTCCAGATAGCGAACATTGCGCTTCTTTGCCTCTTCGGCCTGGCGGCGCGCCGTTTCCACCGGAATCGAACTCATCACGACCAGCGTGCTCTGCTCGTGCATGGTATCGAGCAGCGCCCCCTCGCCGAGCAGGATGTCATCGCAGACCTGGCCCGAGCTCAGCATGACGATGACTGCATCGGCTTCCTGCCCGGCTTGGGCGGGACTGTCGCATACCGTGATGCCTTCAGCCTCGAGCGGGGCCGCCTTGTCGCGGCTACGATTCCAGACTTTTACGAAATAGCCGGCACGGGCGAGCCGGACGGCCATGGGCGCGCCCATGATGCCGGTGCCGAGCAGGCCGAGGGTGAGCGTGGATGTCATGGGCGGTCTCCTGATTAGTCGCGCCGTCAGCCCAGCGAGACGCTATCTCGCAGGGACGAATCACCAATGGCTTTGTGCAGTTCCGCGACCACGTCCTCAGGCAGAGGAATGCCTTCCTTCAGGTACGTGGCGCGTCTGCGCAGGCCCGACTGGCCAGGCAGGCGAACCGGCTGCTGCGGGTCGATCTGGCCGGCATTCAGGCAGCGGCGCACGAGATGGTCGGTTTCGTCGAGAAAGGCCTCGGTGCCGCCGAAGCGCGCAGGGTCGATGACCATGATCATGACCGATGCCCCCCAACCGCTGGGGGCATCCTTGCGACCGAAGCCGCTGAGCGCGGAGGTCAGCGCCTCGACCATCAGCCCGAGCGCGAACCCCTTGTGGCCGAACTCAAGGCCTCCCAAGGGAAGGATACTGCCCCCCGGCGCAGCGAAGAAGGCTTCCGGATCGTTGCTGGGCGTGCCTTGTGCGGTGAGCAGCGCAGGATGATCGAGCTTCTGTCCTGCTGCACGCGCCTTGTTGACGCTGCCATTGGTGACGGTCGACATGCTGACATCGATCAGGATCGGCTGCTCGCGTCCAGGGATGCCGATGGCCAGCGGGTTGGGCGTATAGACCCGCTCGGTGCCGCCGAACGGGGCGACCGAGGCCACGGCCGGGTCCGAAGTCATGATGATCGGGACCAGGTTGTCCTCGACCAAGGGAGCCAGGTAGGACGCCAGGCAGGCGATGTGGTGCGAGCGCTTGAGACTGACGATCCCTATACCGTAGTCCTTGGCTGCTTTGCGGCACTGATCGAGGGCACGCTGGACCAGATAGGGGCCGAGCACATAGTTGCCGTCGAACAGGGCGGCCACCGGGCTGCCTTGTTCGATGACCAGGCGCTGCGGATCGCCGCTGGCATGGCCGGCCTTGAGGTCGCTCAGGTAGCCATTGGCCAGCTTCACGCCATGCGTATGGTGACCGAGCAAGTCGCCTTCAACCAGGATGCGTGCCGTCGTCTCGGCCACGTCGCGGGCGGCGCCATTCTCCTCGAACAGCGTGACCAGCCACGCAGTGAGTTGGTCGGCGGGGTAGCGTGTCATGATGACCTCGGCGTGTGGTTGGTGTGAGGCGCCCTGTAGCGCTGATAGAGGCGCACCAGCAGTGGTGAGCACCAGATCAGGATGACCAGGGCGCCCAGTGAGGCACTGATCGGGCGAGAGAAGAAGCTCAGCAGGTCGCCATTAGACTTGAGCATCGAGCTCATGAAGCTGTTTTCCAGGGTGGTGCCCAGCACCAGCCCGAGAATCGCCGGCGCCATGGGAAAGTCGCAGCGCGCCAGGATGAAGGCCACGATGCCGACGAGCAGCATGATCCAGACATCGGTGATCGAGTTGTTGATCGAGAAGGCGCCGACGATGCAGAAGCACAGGATGATCGGCATCAGGATCTTGCGCGGTGTCAGGATAAAGACCTTGGATGACTTGATGGCCAGGTAGCCGATGGGGAGCATGATCAGGTTGGCGACGAAGAACACCACGAATAGCGAGTACACCAGGCCGCTGCCTTCCATGAAGATCGTCGGCCCGGGGTTCATGCCTTTCATGTACAGTACGCCGATCACGATGGCGGTGATCGAGTCGCCGGGAATGCCAAATACCAGAGCCGGTACCCAGGCGCCGCTGATGCCCGAATTGTTGGCGGAGCTGGCATCCACGATACCTTCGATGTGTCCCGTGCCGTAGGCCGCCTTGTCCTTCGAGCGGCTCTTGCCGGCGGCGTAGGCGATCCAGGCGGCGATGTCCGCACCGGCACCGGGCAGCGCGCCGATCAACGTGCCCAGGGAACTGCCGCGCAGCATATTGCGCCAGTAGCGCTTCACATGGCTGGGCACCTGCCCGAACACCTTGTCCTTGCTGAGCGCAGGCGGGGTCCTGGCTTCGACGCGAGAGCCGTAGAAGCTCATGATCTCGTTGAGCGCGAACATGCCGATCATTACCGGGATGAAGTTGATGCCCGCCATCAGGTCGGGAATCCCGAAGGTGAAGCGTGGCGCCCCGCTCATCATGTCCAGGCCCACCGTGGACAGCAGCAGGCCGATCATCAGCGAGAGAAAGGCCTTGGTCTTCGAGCCGATGGAGATGAAGATCGAGCTGCTCAACCCCAGCAGCGCCAGCCAGAAGTACTCATAGGAACTGAACTTCAGCGCGACTTCGGCCAGTGACGGCGAGACGAAGACCAGGATGATGGTGCCGAACAGGCCGCCGAAGACCGAGCAGACCAGGTTGGTGCCCAGCGTTTCCCGGGCGCGACCTTTCTTGGCCAGCAGCGAGGATTCACCGACGTACGCGGCCGATGCCGGAGTGCCGGGGATATTCAGATAGGTGCCGGGAATGTCACCGGCGAAGATGGCCATGGCCGAGGTGGTGACGATGGCTGCGATCGCCGGCGTCGGGTCCATGTAGAACGTGATCGGTACCAGCAGCGCCACGGCCATGGTTGCCGTCAGCCCGGGAACGGCTCCGACGAAGATGCCGAACGCCGCCGCGGCGAGGATGACCAGCAGCGTCTGGCCGTTGAAGACGAGCTGAAGCCCTTGGAGCAATGCATCCATGAGTTAACCCCCAACGCTCAGCAGCCCTTCGGGAAGGGGTATCAGCAGGTAGCGTGAAAAGACGAAATAGATGACCAGCGAGGCGGCCACGGAGACGCCCAGCGCCAGAAGCCATGGGGTTTTTCGCACCAGCATCAGCACGAACATCATCGCGGTCAGGCAAATGGCCGTGCCCAGATAGTCACTGGCCAGGATGTAGAAAACGATCAGGGCACAGGGGAGCAGGGCAATCAGAAGGGCCTGATAGTCGATACGCCAGGCGACGCGGCCTTCACTGGCGCGCTGGCGCAGTGTCGGGAATTGCGTCGCAGCCAGTACCAGGCCACCCAGAAAAAACCCTCCCCCGATGAGGGAGGGAAACAGAGACGGGCCGAATTGCAGGCTGGGCATAGTGGGATACTGTCGGGCGACATAGATCGTGACGATGCCTGCCACCATGAAACACAGCCCCAGGATCATGTCTTTCATGGGGAAGCCCTATTATTTTTTCAGACCGATGCTTTCGATGATGTTGCCGTATTCCTGGTCCATCTCGCCCATCATCGTTTCGAAGTCCTCGGCGTTGCGCCACTCCGTGCCGAAGCCCTGCTTGGCCATGAAGCCCTGATAGGTCTCGCTGTTGTAGGCCGCTTCCAGCGCGCTCTCGAGCTTGTCGACGATTGCCTGGTCCATCCCCTTGGGTCCGGCGATGCCGCGCCACTCACCGATGGTGTAGTCGCTGCCGATGGCTTCCTTGACGGTGGGCACGTCGGGGAAGCTATCCAGTCGTTCAGGCGCCATGATGCCCAGGCTTTGCGCCTTGCCGGCCTCGATCATTGAACGGGCCTCGGGGACCGAACTGGGCACGATGTCGATACCGCCGGAGACGAGTTCGGTCATGGCCGGGGCTGCGCCCTGACTGGGAATCCATGTCACCTTGTTGGGCTCGATGCCTTGATCGAGCAGGAAACCGGCGAAGGCCAGGTGCCAGACGCCGCCGAGACCGGTACCGGAAGCGTTATAGGTGCCGGCCGGCTGTTCCTTGATCGAGCTGAGCAACTGATCCAGCGAATCGAAGGGGGCATCTTCGGCGACCTGAACGCCGGAATAGTCGAAATTGATCTGGCCGATCGGTGTGAAATCCTTGTAGGTCAGGTCGGTCAGGCCCAGCCAGTGCATCATGTTGGTCTCGCCGGTGATCAGGCCGAGGGTGTAGCCGTCGGGCTTGGCCGTGGAGATCGCGGTGTGGCCGACCACGCCACTGCCGCCGGTGCGGTTGACGACGTTGATCGTCTGGCCGAGTTCCTCCTCGAGCGCGCTGGCAATGGTGCGTGCCGTGGCATCGGTACCTCCGCCTGCAGCCCAGGGCACAATGATGGTGATTGGTTTTTCGGGGTACTCGGCAAAGGCGGCGCCGGATAGTGCCAGAAGTAGAGCGGCGGCCGTGCCCTTGAGTGCGGTCTTTTTGTTGCTGGCGGTCATGGAAGCTTCCTCATTGTTGTAGAAATGAAGCGGTGAGCGTTTTCACCGTAGTTTAAAATGAATATTGCGCGCAATATTCATTATTGGTAGACATTGGTCTACAGCCAGGCAGCACGGGACATGACTTGCTGCACCCGAATGACGAAGGGTGCAGCGTCCCTGCCGCAGTTATTCGGCCCGCTACGTCCTGTCCGGGCCGTCTTGCGTGAAGAATGCCTAAATGGGGCTATCTGGCTTCGTAGGCTTCCTGCAGCATGGACAGGAAATCGTCCCGAGTTGCAGGTCGCGGGTTGGTCGCAGTGGAGTGATCCTCGACGGCCCATTGTGCGGCTTGATCGAGCTGTTCCCGGGTCACGCCCAATTCGGCCAGGCTGCCCGGTAGCTCCAGTTCCTGGTGAAGGGCTTCGAAGGCAGCGGCGACATCCGCATCCGGGGCAAGTCCCATGGCGGCGCGAAGCTGGACGTATTTCTCCTCACAGACGGGCGCGTTGTAGCGCAGTACGGCTGGCAGCAGCAACGAATTGAGCGTGCCGTGGTGCAGCTTGAGCGAGTGAAAGCCGCCAAGGGCATGCGACAGGGAATGCACGGCCCCCAGGCCCTTCTGGAAGGCGAGAGCCCCTTCGACGGCTGCCATCATCATCTCGCTGCGTGCCTGGAGGTCATCTCCGTGGCGGAAAGCGGTGTGTAGATTGCCCATGGCACGCCGCAGCCCGTCCAGAGCGATGGCCTCGGCAGGGGGATTGATGCGCGGGCTAAGGTAGGTCTCGACGCAATGCGCAATCGCATCCATGCCTGTCGCTGCGGTCAACCAGGGAGGCAGCGATAGCGTCATGCCAGGATCACAGATGGCGACCGAGGGAATCAGGTGCGGCGAAATGAAGCCGAGCTTGCGCTGGTCGCGCATGGAAATCAGTGCACCTCGGCCTACCTCGCTGCCGGTGCCCGCCGTGGTAGGGATGGCGACAAGAGGTAGCGTATCGGCCGTGATGCGGGACGCGCCGCCTTCGATCAGCGCATATTGGCGCAGGGGGGCGGCATGGGAGGCCAGCAGCGATACTCCCTTGGCCAGGTCGATGCTCGATCCGCCGCCCACTGCCACGATGCCATCGCAACCATGCTGGTGGAACAGTGCCAGGGCCGCCTCCACGGCGTCCTCGGTCGGGTTGGGTGGGGTCTCGTCATAGACGGGTAACGGACTCGGACGGGAAATGGCTTGCCTGACGCGTTCAATGAGGCCGCTCTGGACCAGCCCCTTGTCGGTCACGAGCAGAGGGGCGCTGACGCCCAGCTGGGTGAGCTCATCGTCAAGGCTGTCGAGAGCGCCTTCGCCGAACACGATCTTGGTCAGGTAATTGATAACGGCTGGCATGCATGACTCCGTCGCCCGGTCAGGGCGTTGTGTTTTTGTTCTGCGGCTTCTCGGCAAGTGCTGAGTAAGCCTGCTTGGATCAAGGCTATGGCGGGACTGCAATTACAATCCAATCGAAGTTTGTGGCATTGTGATTCTTCTTGGTTATCGTTAGCCGACGGGCGTTTCGGAATCCCTCATGGACAAGCTTTCATCGTTGCATCTGTGCAACTGGTTGCGGTTCAAGCACCTGCTGTTGCTCACGCATCTGGCCGAAAGCCGCAACATGCATGTTGCGGCACGGGCCATGCATCTCAGCCAGCCGGCGGCCAGCAAGATGCTCAGGGATCTCGAGGACTATTTCGGCTTTGCCCTGTTCGAGCGCTTGCCACGGGCCATGCAGCCGACGGAATTGGGCGAGCAGGTCGTGCGCCATGCCCGGATCCTGCTCAACGACACCGAGCGGCTGGTCGACGACATCAACGACCTGCGTGAGGGCGGGTATGGGCACCTGCTGGTGGGAGCGATCGCCGCGGCGGCACCGGAAATTCTGCCGGCCGCCATTGCTCGGTTGAAACAGCGCCGGCCTCGCCTGGCGGTCAGCCTGCAGGAGCAGACCAGCGACCGGCTGCTGCTCGATCTGGAATACAAGCGCCTCGACCTGGTCATTGGGCGTCTGACTCATGTCAGCCAGCACAACCTGTTCGACTTCGAGCCGCTGCTGGATGAGCCCCTGCGGGTCGTGGTGCGGCGGGACCACCCCTTGGCGTTGGGGGAGACGGTGCCGGGGCTGGCCGAGCTCAGCCGTTGGCCCTGGGTATTGCACCCCTTGAGCAGTCCCATGCGGGGTGTGTTCGAGGCGGCACTGGCTGAAGAGAGCGTCTCCACGCCGACCAATGTCGTCGAGACGACATCCATCCAGGCAACCCTGCAACTGCTTCAAACTTCGGACTCGCTGGCGGTGCTGCCGCGGTCGGTGTTGCGCCGTCCGCTGGAAGGGGGGCAGTTCGTGATCCTGGACCGAGTGATCGGTAAACCGCTCGACTACTACGGCATCGTCAGCCGACGCGGAGACACCCTGGCACCCGCGGCTCGTGAGCTGATCGGCTACCTGCATGAAGAAGCGCGTCGAGACTGCCTGGCGTGGCGGAATGAATCGACACGGGAGGTTGTACTGTGACGTTTTTTTACACAAAATCCCGACACGAACACTTCATGAACGCGCTAATCTTTGTGTGGCCGCACTCACATCGATGTGCATTCCGACGTGTCAACGGCTCAGGCCAGGAAGGCGCAACAGCGAGTCAAGGATGAATCATGCCCCAGTATGTCGTACGCCACTGCCAGGCGAATTATGAAGCCGATGCACCGCTGCCCGAGTGGTTTGTGGTGGACGAACGCTATGATGACGATCCCAGCGACGAGTGGATCGTGACGCGGCACAGCTTTGCCGAAGAGGCCGAAGCGGAAGCCGAAAAGCTCAACGAAGGCGAAAACACCAGCAAGGAAGAGGACTGACTCAAGTATCGCGCCAGTGACGCCGATAATGCAGTCAGATGCCAAGGGAGTCTGCTCATGCCCAAGTCGACCTACCGGGTCCGGATGGTTCGGCATCCTGCCGCACCCGAAGGCCAGTACTACGAAGTCTACAATCAGCGCACCGGCGAAGCGGCGGGTGCCTACGCCACCTTTCTCGAAGCCAGCGACGAAGTCCTGCTGCGCAACCGCCTCCAGCGCCGCCCGCACCTGACCCTGTCCCCGGCCTGACCGACCTGTATCCGTTGGCCCCGATACATGAGCCACCGGGGCATACTGCCTCGGCCGACTACACTGGCCTCGAGAGCCGGACATCATGTCCGGCGAACCAGTGTAACCATGCAAGGAATGCAAGGAGGTGTCATGAAAGCCATTACCTATGACCGCTACGGCGAGCCAGGCGATATTCTCGATGTGACAGATCAGCCCATGCCCAAGGTGCCGCCGGGCGAGGTGTGTATCCGTGTACGCAGCGTGTCGGTCAACCCCGTCGACTGGAAGATCATGGGTGGCCACCTCGACCAGGCCATGCCAACCTTCTTTCCCGTCATTCCCGGCTGGGACGTGGCCGGGGTCGTCGAATCGGTGGGCTTCGACACGCCGGAGTTCCAGCCCGGCGACGAGGTCTTCGCCTACGCGCGCAAGGATTTCGTGCACGGTGGCACGTTCGCCGAGTTCACCTCCGTCCCTGCTCGCGCCGTGGCCCCCAGGCCGGCCGCGCTCGACTGGGACCAGGCTGCCGGGTTGCCGCTGGCAGGGCTCACCGCCTACCAGCTTCTCAACCGACTGCACCTTTCTGCCAACGACACCGTGCTGGTGCACGCCGCCGCGGGCGGGGTCGGCAGCTTCGCGGTGCAGATCGCTCGCAGCCAGGGAGCCCGGGTCATCGGTACGGCCTCCGAAGGCAACCATGACTACCTGCGCGAACTGGGCGCCGAGCCGGTGACCTACGGCGATGGCCTGGTCGACCGCGTTCGCGAGCTGGCGCCCGAGGGCATCGACCTGGTCGTGGACTTCGTGGGTGGCGTGCTCGACGTGACGCGCGCGGTGCTGCGCGACGGCGGCCGTCATGGCTCCATCGTCGACCCGTCAGTGACCGAGGCCGGCGGCCTGTGGGCCTGGGTGCGTCCCAGTGGGGGCGACCTGCAGAAGCTGGGCGAGATGGCCGAGCGGGGCGAACTTACCGTCAACGTGGCCGAGACCTTTCCGCTGGAGCGCGCGGCGGAGGCCTTCCAGCGCAACCAGAGTGGCCACGTCCGCGGCAAGGTCGTCGTCCAGGTCAGCCGCTGAGCGGCCAGGAAATCCGTGATTCATTGATTCGGGTCAGAAGGTTGAGGCATACCGGCGGCCTGGCCGCCGGTATCATGGAGCGCTTTCCAGAACGCAAGCCCGACCCGGAATGAC
The DNA here is from genome assembly GCF_900113605.1 of Modicisalibacter xianhensis. Taxonomy (GTDB): domain Bacteria; phylum Pseudomonadota; class Gammaproteobacteria; order Pseudomonadales; family Halomonadaceae; genus Modicisalibacter; species Modicisalibacter xianhensis. Next base: position 7,143 of record NZ_FOPY01000011.1, on the reverse strand, counting down.
TCGCCCCATCAACGCTCCCGAACTGCTCTCGCCCGCCGGTACCTACCGGCACATGCGCTATGCCTTCGCCTATGGCGCCGACGCCGTCTATGCCGGCCAGCCACGCTATTCGCTACGCGTACGCAACAACGACTTCGACCTCGACCATCTGCACCGCGGCATCGACTATGCGCACTCGCGCGGCAAGGCCTTCTACGTGGCCTCCAACATTGCCCCGCACAATGCCAAGCTCAAGACCTACCTGCGCGACATGGCGCCGGTCATCGAGGCGGGGCCGGATGCGCTGATCATGTCGGACCCCGGCCTGATCCTGATGGTGCGCGAGCGCTGGCCGGAGCAGGTGATTCACCTTTCCGTGCAGGCCAACGTGGTCAACCATGCCGCTGCGCGCTTCTGGCAGCAGCAGGGCATTCGCCGCATTATCCTCTCGCGCGAACTGTCGCTGGAGGAAATCGGCGAGATCCGCGCCGCCTGCCCCGACCTCGAGATCGAGACCTTCGTGCATGGCGCGCTTTGCATCGCCTACTCGGGACGCTGCCTGCTGTCGGGCTACTTCAACCGCCGCGATCCCAACCAGGGTACCTGCACCAACGCCTGCCGCTGGCAGTACAACACCCTGGCGGCAGCCAGCGATGACTGCGGTGACCTGATCGCAGTGGATGCCACGGCAGGGCAGGGCGATAGGGCTGCGCTGATCGAGGACGCCTCGCGCCCCGGCGAGCTGATGCCGATCCACGAGGATGAGCATGGCACCTACATCATGAACTCCAAGGACCTGCGTGCCGTGCAGCACGTGGAGCGCCTGGCGGCGATGGGCGTGACCTCGCTGAAGATCGAGGGGCGCACCAAGTCCGCCTACTACGTGGCGCGCACCGCCCAGGTCTATCGGCGCGCCATCGACGATGCCGTGGCCGGGCGACCGTTCGACATGCGCCTGATGGACGAACTCGAGAACCTCGCCAACCGCGGCTACACGGAAGGCTTCTATCGCCGCCATGTGCATGATGAGTATCAGAACTACGAGCGAGGCCACTCGATTGGCGTGCACCAGCAGTTCGTCGGCGAGGCGGTCAGCTATGATGCCGAACGCGGCTGGCTGGAAGTCGCCGTCAAGAACCGCTTCGTCGTAGGCGACACGCTGGAACTGATGTTACCCGGCGGCAACCGGCGCTTTACGCTCGAGACTCTGGAAACCCGGCGCGGCGAGGCCGTTAGCGCTGCGCTGGGCTCAGGGCACGTCGTGCGTCTGCCGGTGCCGGGCGAACCCATCGAACGGGCGCAGGTGGAATTCGCCCTGTTGATGCGCAATCTGGTTTAGGCAGTATCATTGCGGCGTTATTGCCGGTAGCCAGAGCGCGAGAGCGACTAGCGTGGCCAGCAGCACCGGTGGCGTAATCACCAGCCCGACCTTCATGTACTGCCCCCAACTGATCCGGTAGCCCTTGCCAGCCAGTACATGCAGCCAGAGTAACGTGGCGAGGCTGCCGATGGGTGTGAACTTGGGGCCCAGATCGTTACCGATGACGTTGGCATAGACCATGAGTTGCTGGGTCTGATTCGATACCTGCGCCTGGTCGATGGCCAGCGCGCCTACCAGGGTCGACGGCATGTTGTTCATCAGCGAGGCCAGAATGGCAGAGGCAAAGCCCGTGCCGAGGGTGGCGACGAAGTCTCCCTGCTGGCTCAGCCATATCAGGAAATCTGCCGCCCAGGCCGTGAGCCAGGCATTGCCCAGCCCGTATACCACCAAGTACATGCCCACGGAAAAGAGCACGATCTGCCACGGGGCGTTCTTCAGCACCTTCGTGAGCGAGACGACATGCACGTGCCCAGGTGAACACCACCGTCCGGCGATGGCCATCAGGATGAACGCCGCGGTGCCCATGATGAAGGCGAAAGGAATATCCCACTGGCCGGTCGCGAACAGGGCAATCAACAGCACGGTCAACAGCGGAAAGGCTGCTCGGAAGACCTGGTGATCGCGAATGGCCGTTGCCGGCGCCTCTAGCCGTTCGACCTGATAGGAGAGTGGAATCTGCTTGCGAAAGTACACGCCCAGAACCAGCAGGGTGGCGGCCAGCGACACCAGGTCGACCGGCACCATCACCTGGGCGTAACGACCGAAGCCAATCTCGAAGTAGTTGGCGCTGACGATGTTGACCAGGTTCGAGATCACCAACGGCAGGCTGGTCGAGTCGGCCACGAACCCCGTCGCGATGATGAAGGCCAGTGACGCGCCGGGGCTGAACTCCAGCCGCGCCAGGATGGCTACCACGATGGGGGTCAGCAGAAGTGCCGCGCCATCGTTGGCGAACACCGCGGCAATAAGTGCGCCCAATATGACGATCAGCGGAAACAGCAACCGCCCCCGTCCGTTGCCCCACCGGGCGATATGCAGGGCGGCCCAGGCAAAGAAGCCCGCCTCGTCCAGGATCAGGGAAATGATGATCAATGCCACGAAGGTGAAGGTGGCATCCCAGACGATATCCCAGACCACATCCACGTCATGCCAATTGACGACACCCGTCAACAAAGCCACTGCAGCGCCGCCCAGGGCGCTCCAGCCGATCCCGAGCCCCTTGGGCTGCCAAATGACCAGTATCAACGTGACCAGAAAGATCGCAAAGGCCAGCATGTCTACATTCCCTATCAGTGCGTTTTCTGGTTGACTCGCCTGGAGACGGCTTCGGCGCTTTCGACACGCTCCGAGTAGCGGTCGGTGAGGTAGGCGGCCCGGCCCCGGGTCAGCCAAGTGAACTTCACCAGCTCTTCGCAGACATCGACGATACGCAGATAGAGCGGAGATAGCCGCATTCGCCCGGCTTCATCGAATTCATTGAAGGCTTTTGGCACCGAGGACTGGTTGGGGATGGTCAGCATGCGCATCCAGCGCCCGAGAATGCGCAGCTGGTTGACGGCATTGAAGCTCTGGCTGCCACCGGACACCTGCATTATGGCCAGCGTCTTGCCCTGGGTCGGACGCATGCCGCCAAGGGCTAAGGGAATCCAGTCGATTTGGGTCTTCATGATGCCTGTCATGGCGCCGTGTCGTTCGGGACTGACCCACACCATGCCCTCGCTCCATTCGGCCAGTTCGCGCAGCTCCTGCACCTTCGGGTGGCTGGCTTCGGCATCGTCTGGCAACGGCAGTCCGGAGGGGTTGAACGTGCAGACGTCGCAACCGTACCAGCGAAGTAGACGGCCGGCTTCTTCCGATACGAGGCGCGAGTAGGAGCGCTCCCGCAGTGAGCCATACAGCACCAGGATACGTGGCGGATGCCGGGATTGGTCGGGGCCGACCAAGGCGTCGACATCAATGGGGTGCAGGCATTCAGGGTCGATGTTGGGCAACTGGTCCAGAGTCACGAGTCGGTGTCTCCAAGACGGACGACCTCGCCATTTTCCTTGGTGAATTCGGCTATTGGTTTTGGCAGCAGGGACAGCACCGTCTCGGAGGGCCGGCATAGACGCGTGCCTTTCTCGGTGATCACGATGGGGCGGTTGATCAGGATAGGGTGGGCCAGCATGGCATCGATCAGTTGATCGTCGCTGAGCGCTGGGTTGTCCAGGCCCAGCTCATCGTAGGGCGTCCCCTTGCGGCGCAACAGCTCTCGGGGCGGCATGGCCATGGCAAATAGCATCTCGATCAGTTTCTCGCGTGAGGGTGGCGTTTTCAGGTACTCGATGACATGCGGCTCCTCGCCGGACTGGCGCATCATCGCCAGGGTATTGCGCGACGTGCCGCAATCGGGGTTGTGATAGATCACGCTGATCATGAAGGGGCGTCCTCTGTGGATGGGTTGCATGGGCGTAAATCCTGCAGGAGGGGCTCGCACAGGTCGGGATGCCCCGCGCAACAATCGCGTACCAGGAAGTTCACCGTTTCCCGGACACGTTCCAGGTTGGCGCGATAGATCACCGAGCGGCTATGCCGTTGAGAGACGACCAGCCCCGCACGTGCCAGGACACCCAGGTGCGTCGACATGGTGTTGTGAGGCACGTCCAGAAGGCGTGCGATCTCCCCTGCTGGCAGGCCCGCCGGCTCATGGCGCACAAGCAGCCGGAAGGTCTCCAGGCGAGTCGCCTGCGAGAGTGCAGCGAACGCTTCGATTGCAGTAGTATTGTCCATATGTCCAGAATTACAGACATGGTTTAGAACTGCAACTTCGAAATCGCACGAGCTAGGTCATTGGCCTCACTGTCAATGCATTGGTCTGGAACCCGGTGACGATAGCTTCGTTGTGATAGTGGCAACGGTCATCGCCTCCGAGTGTGCCTCGGCCAAGGGGCGCAGCGGGTGGACGCAGGCCCTTCCAGGCGAATGGCTGAACTTGGCCTAGACGATGCGAGTCGACCGCTCCAGCCTGACGGCCACGGCCTTGCTCGACGGGGTGCCGGTATCCGCCCCGGCGCTCTCCAGCGGTACCAGGGCGTTGGTCTCGGGGTAGTAGGCCGCACAACAGCCGGCGGGGATGTCATAACTGACCAGGCGGAAGGCCGGGGCGCGACGCGGCGTGCCCTGATGATCCAGCCCGACGAGATCGACCCACTCGCCATCGGCCAGTCCCAGCCGTGCCAGGTCCTGCGGGTTGACGAACAGCACCCGGCGCTGGCCCTTCACTCCGCGATAGCGGTCGTCATAGCCGTAGACGGTGGTGTTGTACTGGTCGTGGCTGCGCAGGCTTTGCAGGGTCAGCCAGCCGTCGTCGCGACGCGCTGCCAACTGCTGGTGAAGCACTGCCTCGGGCAGCGGCTCGGCGGCGAATTCGGCCCTGCCGGAGAGTGTCGCGAAGCGACGCTCACTGGCGGCATTGGCCAGCCAGAAACCGCGCGGGCGGTGCAGGCGGGCATTGAAGTCGTCGAAGCCGGGGATGACCGCCGCGATCTCGTCGCGGATGCGGTCGTAATCAGCGATCATGGCCTGCCAGTCGACCACGCCGGGGTCGATACCGCGGCTTGGCAATACGCGGGCCAGGGTGGCCTCGGCGATGCCGGCAACGATTGCCGGCTCGGAGCGCAGGTGGGCAGAGGCCGGCTCAACGCGTCCGGCACTGCCGTGCACCATCGACATCGAGTCCTCGACGCTGATCGCCTGGGGCAGAGCCTGCGGCCCCTGGCGGTCGATCTCGCTGCGCCCAAGGCAGGGCAGGATCAGCGCGTCCTCGCCGATCACCAGATGGCTGCGATTGAGCTTGGTACTGATCTGCACGTTGAGCCGGGTGCGGCGCATGGCGGCTTCGGTGCGCAGGCTGTCCGGCGTGGCACGGGTAAAATTGCCGCCCAGGGCGATGAATACCTCGGCCTGGCCGGCTTCCAGAGCATGCAAGGCGTTGACCGTATTGTGGCCGGGCTGGCGCGGCATGGGTACGCCGTAGCGCGATTCCAGCGCGTCGATCAACCAGGCCGGGGCCCTCTCGTCGATGCCCATGGTGCGATCGCCCTGCACGTTGGAGTGGCCACGGACCGGGCAGGCTCCGGCGCCCGGCCGTCCGATATGGCCACCCAACAGCAGCAAGTTGACGATCTCGCGAACGCTGCCCACGGCATGCAGGTGCTGGGTGATACCCATCGCCCAGGTGGCGATCACTCGCTCGGCGCCGGCGTAGACCTCGGCGGCGGCTTCCATGTCGGCACGGGTCAGGCCCGACTGCGCCTCGAGGCTTTCCCAGGATGTCGCGTCAATGGCCGTGCGCCAGGCCTCGAGGCCCTGGGTATAGGCAGCGATGAATTCCCGATCCGGCGTGAAGCGGCCGGCCGTTTCCAGCGCGAACAGTGCCTTGGAGATGCCACGTACCGCCGCCATGTCACCGCCCATCTTTGGTTGAAAATAGCGCGAGGAGATCGGCTGGCTGGCACCGGTGAGCATCTCGCGCTTGTCCTGCGGATCGGCGAAGCGCTCCAGGCCACGTTCCTTCAGCGGGTTGAAGGTGACGATCGCAGCTCCCCGCTTGGCGGCGTGCGCCAGGTCGCCGAGCATGCGTGGGTGGTTGGTGCCGGGATTCTGGCCGAACACGAAGATCGCATCGGCCTGCTCGAAGTCCTCCAGGCGTACCGTGCCCTTGCTGACTCCCAGGCTAACCTGCATGCCCACGCCGCTGGCCTCGTGGCACATGTTCGAGCAGTCGGGAAAATTGTTGGTGCCGTACAGGCGTACGAACAACTGATAGAGGTAGGCCGCCTCGTTGCTGGCTCGCCCGGAGGTGTAGAACAGCGCCCGGTTAGGGTCGTCGAGCGCCGCCAGGTGCTCGGCAATCAAGGCAAAGGCGTCATCCCAGCCGATCGGTACGTAGCGGTCGCGGGTGGCATCGTAACGCATCGGCTCGGTAAGCCGACCCTGGTCCTCGAGGCGATAATCGTCCCAGGTAAGCAGTTCGCTGACGCTATGCCGGGCGAAGAAGTCACGGGTGACGCGCTTGGCGGTGACTTCCCAGGCCACCGCCTTGGCGCCGTTCTCGCAGAACGCGAACGATGAGTCGGCACTGGCATCGCCCCACGCGCAGCCCGGGCAGTCGAAGCCGTGCGGCTGGTTGGTGGCGAGCAGCGAGCGTACCCCCTTGAGCGGTGCGCGGCTGTGCGCGACATGCCGGCCGACGCTATGCAGCGCGCCCCAGCCACCGGCCGGACCGGCGTAGGGGGCCACGCTCGGCGCACGGGTGCGCTCGGGGTCGGCGAGGGGCACATCGACGCCAGCAGCGTCGGACGTGTCGGCAGAGGGGTCGCGCGAGGACATGGCGAACTCCAGAACGGCGAAATGCGATGGGGTGCCATGATACCCAACATCAAGGGAGGGCGAAAAAGCCGGATGTCCTTGATTAGGGTAAGCTGGCATGACATCAAGGGCTAAGTCGAGCGGCGTCGCGTCCAGCCATGGCCGGCGTCATTGTAGAAAAAATAATGCTGCGAGGGACGCACGTGTACGACTTCATCATCATCGGCGGCGGCATCCTGGGCCTGTCCACCGCCATGCAGCTCATCCGGGCCTACCCCGACAGGAAGATGCTGCTGGTCGAGAAGGAGGACGGCCCGGCCCGCCACCAGACCGGCCACAACAGCGGCGTGATCCACGCCGGCGTCTATTACACCCCGGGCAGCCTCAAGGCGCGCTTCTGCCTGGAAGGCAACCGCGCCACCAAGGCCTTCTGC
>NZ_FOPY01000015.1 GCF_900113605.1 Modicisalibacter xianhensis | reverse complement strand
GTTCGTCCGACATCAAGAGAGCAGTAGCCTTTTTTAATATTGCTTTTTCCCGCTCCAGACGATGGACCTGGGCTTCCAGTTCCTGTATCCGCTGCTGCTCCGGCGTCAGTGCCTTGGACTTGGGCGTGACACCATCACGCTCCTCCGCGAGCTGCCTTACCCATCGTCGCAGCGCGCTTTCCACAACGCCGAGCGAACGGCTGGCTTCGGTGATGGAATATCCCTCATCCAGTACCAGACAAGCAGCCTCCTGCTTGAACTCCGGCGTGAAAGATCGTCGTTTTCTGGTCATCAGACACCTCGCTAGGGGTGGCAAGCGTACCACCTACATAGGTGTCCAGTTTTATTGAACCACTACAGTTCAGTGCTTCGCCTGGCGATAGCGTGGTCGAAACGGCGTCGGGGCGAATGGAGGGCTCTTCAGGTGACCGAGCCGGCAAAGGCAGCAGGCACGCGATTTCTGCATAAATTGCCAAATTACCCTTATGTTATTTAACCAATGACTTAATCCCTAAAGGGCGGGGTAGATAAGATTATTGAACGCGCCTGCTCGTTCAAGTGGGAAAACGAGCGTGCCGTCTGACACCTGTTAGGTAGAAAGGACGAATAGCATCGTGATTGACCTCTGGAATCCAGACACCTTCAGTATTGAGCTTCAGCGTGCGCTAGAAGCGAAATCACAGCTAGTTGCCGAATATCACTCTGAAAAGCGCAGATTGCTGGACGAGCAGTTGAATAGCTCGCCTTACCAAAGTTTGAAGCCAAATCGTTTCTACTCAGACTACCTTTGGTTTCAGGAGCATGAGCTGACACCAATACTGACTGAAACTCGAATAAGAGTATGGCATTACGCTCGATTATTGGATCATGAAGTGAATACGATGCAACAGGAACTGGTCCCTTCATCACTGGAGTTTTTGCAAAAGCGTCTTCATGAGATGGTCGCTATGGAGCTGTTAAGCCAGCAAGAAGCTGATCAGGTCTTTCAAGAAAGCCCCTTCCATTCACAAGAAGACATCAGGTCTGGAAGGTTATGGACCGTCACCTTACCCCTGCATCACAGCGCTGGGGGCGTTTCACCTCTCCTTGAAAGCTGGGGAGGTGAGTCTGCATATTTTTGGCTTTCCGATAGGACGCTGCGTGCGAAACTGAGAAAGGTTGGTTTACCACGAATTCTTGAGATTGAAACCGAACTTTCAGACGGCCTCAATGCTTTCAGCGCTTCGAGCACAGTTTTAGAAGCATGGGCGAGAAAGCTCAGAGTCTCCGTAGTTCCCAAAGGTTGCGACCTTGCAATTACGGGATGCCTTGGAACCGCTGAAATTGTGCGAATACATACGGAAGGCGAAAGCACCTTTGGCGAAGTAGGCAAAACATACCCTGAAGGCATGAGTGGGAGTGCCACCTAACCATCGTCTACAGAGCGACCGCTTTGCCGGTGCGTTGCGCCTCCAAATCGGCCGCTGAGCCCGGGCGTTATGTAAAAGAAGATCAATATCAAGGTGTATGGCCCAGAGCTATGGTAAGCAATCGCGCGACGGGTTGAACCCTCCATTACCACCACCATCTCATGCACACAAGCCGCCGCAATAACGTCGCTCGATTCACCTATCACTACGTTCCATGGGAGGAACCTCATGCCCTTTGCACCGTCCAGCATGCACGTCGAAAGTCCCGCCTTTACGCCGAACGGGGCTATTCCCAAGTGCCATTCGGCGGAAGGTGAGGATGTCTCCCCGGCCCTGAGCTGGAAGGATGCGCCGGCGGGGACGCAAGGCTTCGCGGTGATCTGCCACGACCCGGATGCGCCGCTGGTCAAAGATGGTAGCTACGGCTACGTCCATTGGCTGCTCTACAACCTGTCGGCGGATGTCACCTCGTTGGAAGAGGGCACGACGCTGGGCACCGCCGGTATCAACGATGGCGGCGCCATCGGCTACGGTGGCCCCATGCCGCCGCAGGGCCATGGGCCGCACCAGTACTATTTCTGGGTGCTGGCGCTGGATACCCTCACCGAGCTGCCCGAGGGGCTGACGCAGCCTGAACTGCTCAATGAACTCGAACCGCACATTCTCGGCATGAGCCGGTTGGTGGGTACTTACCGCCGTGACTGAATAGTCTTCGATTGCTAGACGCCGCCGCAAACGCACTCGGCGCCTTCCCTGGGAGGCGCCGAGTGTCGTTTTGGGTCTGCGTAGCCGAAGTATGGGCCCTCAGCGGGCCTTGGCGTAAGTGTCCTCGTACTGCTGGCGCAACTGGTTTTTCTGCACCTTGCCCATGGTATTGCGCGGCAGGCTGTCGGCGAAGAACACCCGCTTGGGTTGTTTGTACTTGGCCAAATGCCCCGACAGTGAGTTGAGGACCTGCGCTTCGTCGATCTCGGCGCCTGGCTCGCGTACCACCACGGCGGTCACGCCCTCGCCGAAATCGGGATGGGGCACGCCAATGACCGCAGATTCCACTACCCCGTCTATCTCGTCGATGACCTGCTCCACCTCCTTAGGATAGACATTGTAGCCGCCCGAAATCACCAGGTCCTTGTCGCGCCCGACGATATGCACGTAGCCGCGCTCGTCGACCATCGCCAGATCGCCGGTGATGAAGAAGCCATCGTCTAAGAGTTCCTCGCGGGTCTTCTCGGGCATGCGCCAGTAGCCGATGAACACGTTGGGGCCGCGTACCTCGAGCATGCCGATCTCGCCCTGAGCCACTGGTTCGTGGGTTTCGCGGTCAGTAATGCGGATCTCCACGCCCGGCAGTGGCGTGCCCACCGTGCCGGCGATGCGATCGCCATCGTAGGGGTTGGAGGTGTTCATGTTGGTTTCGGTCATGCCGTAGCGTTCGAGAATGGCATGTCCGGTGCGTTGCTCGAAGGCTTGGTGCGTCTCGGCGGTCAACGGGGCCGAGCCGGAGGTGAACAGGCGCATGTTGGCGGTGAGCTCGCGGGTCAGGCGGTCGTCCTGAAGCAGGCGCGTATAGAACGTCGGCACGCCCATCATCGTTGTGCCGTTGGGCAGTTCCTCGATGATCGTGTCGACATCGAAGCGTGGCAGGAACAACATGCTGGCCCCGGCCATGAGAATCACGTTGCAGGCCACGAACAGGCCATGCGTGTGGAAGATCGGCAGGGCATGGATCAGGCGATCACTCTCGCTGAAGCGCCAGGCCTCGACCAGCGACGCTGCATTGGAGGCCAGGTTGCGGTGCGTCAGCATGGCACCCTTGGAGCGTCCGGTGGTGCCCGAGGTATAGAGAATCGCCGCCAGGTCGTTGGCATCACGCGGCTCGATGGTTTCGAACGGCGTGGCCTGCTCGGCCTGTGCCAGCAGGCTGCCGTCGGCCTGGGTGCCCAGGGTGGCGACCTGCGGACAGCCGGTTTCCTCGGCGACCCGCTGGGCAGCCTCGAGGTCCTCGGGGCGGCAGACGAACAGCGCCGGTTCGGCATCGCCGAGGAAGTAGCGGATCTCCTCGGCGGTATAGCCCGTATTGAGTGGCAGGTAGACGCCGCCCAGGCGCAGGCAGGCCAGATACAGCAGAATCGTTTCGGGACTCTTGTCGACCTGTACCGCCACGCGGTCGCCGGGACGAACGCCGAGTGCGTGCAGGGCGCCGGCGATGCGTGACGTGTGCGCCAGCGCCTCACGGTAGGAATAGTGCCTGCCCTCGCGGGTGGCGATGAAGGTGGCGTCACCGCGGTCGTGCATGCGCGCCGCAAACGTCTCGAACAGATTGTCGCTCATTTTTCCGTTTCTCCCGTGAGCAGTTTTCGGGCACGCCGCCGCAAGTCGCGTACGCTCGAGGAGCACGCGATGGTGCCGTTGGTTGTGTATTGTTCGTGATTGCGCTCGATGTCCTCGAGCACATAGAGGTAGTTGACCATCAGCCCGGCGGCCTGCTGGATGCCCTTGGCCGAGATGTCGCCCAACCAGTTGATGCGATGCAGTTCCGCCCCGTTGCCGAGATGGAAGCGGGCCACCGGATTCAGCGGCAGGCCCTTGGCGTTCTTCTCCTGCAACAGGTAGTGGGCCGCCAGGGGCTTGACCACGTCCCGCAGGCGGTCGGCCTTGGCCGGGTCACTGTGCCAGTCGGGGTCCTCGAGCAGAGCCAGCGTTTCGTGGGCATCGTCGTCGAGTCGCTCTTCCTGTTCCTGCAGGCTGTCCAGCCACTGGCGAAAGCCGGGCACCGGCGACAGGGTCACGAAGTGGCGCAGGTTCGGCAACTCCTGCTTGAGCTCCTGGACGACCTGCTTGATCAGGAAGTTGCCGAACGAGATGCCGCGCAGCCCGGTCTGGCAGTTGCTGATGCCGAAGAAGGCGGCGGTATCGGCGACGTCCGGGTCCTCGATGAGCCGGTGCGTCCCGCTGAGGATGGGCTGGATCTGGTCGGGTAGCCCCTTGTAGAGCGCGACTTCCACGAAGATCAGCGGCTCGTCGCCGATGGCCGGGTGAAAGAACGCGAAACAACGCCGGTCACGGGCGTCCAGGCGCCGGCGCAGGTCGTTCCAGTCCTGGATCTCGTGCACCGCCTCGTAGTGGATGATGCGCTCGAGGATCGCTGCCGGAGTATTCCAGTCGATGCGCCGCAGGACCAGGAAACCGCGGTTGAACCACGAGGCGAACAGGTGGGCAAAGTCGTCGTTCAGGGGCTGCAGGCCGGGATGTGCCTTGAGCACGCCCAGCAGGTCCTCGCGCATGCCCACCAGTTCGTGAGTGCCGTCGGTAGTCAGGTTGAGACGCCTCAACACTTCCTGGCGACTGGGCTCGCAGACATTGAACAAGGCCTGCAGATCGCAGTCGTCGCGGGATGCCTGATAGCGCTGGTAGGCTTCATCGATACGCTCGGCGTTGGCCGAGAACTCGCCGGTCAGGCGCTCGAAGAAGCGCAGCTTCTCGGTTTCGTCGAGCCGCGTATACAGATCGAGAGCGCGGCTGGCCAGGGTGATGCTGGAGGCCTCGCCATCGCTTTCCAGCAACGCTCGGCATGCCGCGATTACCCGCTCGTGATCGACCGGGGCTCGGGCGTCGGAGCGCTGTCGGCGCAGGGCGTCCCGCTGGGTGATGGTACTGAACAGTTCCTGTAGAAAGCTCATGTTCATGGTCGCTTCTCTCGTCGGTGACGGTCAGTTCATCATCAGGTCGGGTAGCCAGGTGGCGATCCCCGGGAAGAAGCACAACAGCACGATACCCAGCACCATGCACAGGGCGTAGGGCAGGCTGCCCAGCAGCACGTCGCGCAGCGCGATGTCCGGGGCGATGCCCTTGATAATGAAGAGGTTCAGGCCGACCGGAGGGGTGATCAGGCCGATCTCCAGGTTGATGGTCAGGATCACCGCAAACCAGTAGGGATCGAAGTTCGCCGCCGTGATGATCGGCAGCAGGATCGGTGCGGTCATCACAATTACCGCCACCGGGGGCAGGAAGAAGCCGGCCACCAGCAGGAACACATTGATGATCCCCATCAGCACCCAGCGATTGACCTCGAGATCGGCGATGGCGCCGGCCACGGTCTGGGTGATGAACATCGACGACAGCGCATAGGCGAAGATCTCGGCGGTGGCGATGATCAGCATGATCATCACGCTTTCGCGCAGTGCGTCGCGCATCACGGTCTTCAGCGGCTTCGCCTGCCACATGCGATAGACCACGATGGCCAGGGCCAGGCACAGGAAAGCCCCGGCACCGGCCGCCTCGGACGGCGTCGCGACCCCGCCGTAAAGGGCGAACAGAATGCCCGTGACCACTACCAGAAACGGCAACACCCGCACCAGCGCCTTGAGATTGCCCTCGACGTTCTCCTTGACCTGGGATGCCGCCTCGACCACCGGGTTCGGCGCGTTGTAGCCGCCGGCGAGCTTGCAGGCGATCAGTGTCCATGCCATGAACAACAGGGCCAGCATGACCCCGGGCAGGGCACCGGCAATGAATAGCCGGCCGATCGAGGTCTCGGTGGAAATGCCGTAGACGATCATGGTCACCGACGGCGGAATCAGGATGCCCAGCGTACCGCCGGCAGCGATACAGCCGGCGGCCACGCCATCCGGATAACCGCGCTTGCGCATCTCGGGGATGCCCAGCTTGCCGATCGCTGCACTGGTGGCCGGTGACGAGCCGGACAAGGCGGCGAAAATCGAACAGGCGCCGATATTCGAGATCGCCAGGCCGCCAGGGACGCGCCCCAGCCACAGGTCGAGGGAGCGATACAGGTCGCGCCCGGTGGGCGACGATGCCACGGCAGCGCCCATCAGGATGAACATGGGGATGGCCATGAAGCTGAACGTGGCGAGGCTGCCGAAGAACGTCTCGCCGAAGTAGGTCAGCTCTCCCATGCCCCGGTTGAGTACCAGGGCGCCCAGGGACACACTGCCCAGGGCAAAGGCAATCGGCGTACCGATGGCCATCAGCACCATCAAGGCGATGACGATCAGGATACCGCTAGTGACTGGATCCATGGTTGGCCTCCCCGCGAAGGATTTCCGCCACGTATTGCAGCGAGAGCAGACTGGCACCGATGGCCATGGGCAGCAGGGCCGGCCATAGCGGCGGATTCCAGACCGTGCCGGTGGTCCAGCCGCCATGCCACGCCTCGAGGACGTACAGCCAGGCTCCATAGGCCAGCGCGACACAGAAGCTCAGGCCCACCAGCGACGCGGTCAGCAGCATGAGTTTCCGGGGCCAGCCGCTCAGGGCGTCGGGCAGCACGGTCACGGCGACGTGGCCGCCGGTGAGCAGGACATAGGGAGCGCCGAGCAGCATGGCGCCGGTAATCGAGAACACCGCAAACTCGGTTTGCCAGATCGTGCTCTGGCCCAGGGCATAGCGCATGAAGATCATGTGGCAGACGGCGAGCACGCCGGCGGCCAGGGCTGCCGCGGCAAGCACGGCCGTGGCGCCTGAGACGGCATCCATCACGCGAATGTAGGCACCCGTCGCGCCCCGGTTGGGCAGGAGCGAGGGGCTCGAGGAATGGGCCATGATGCCTCCCTCATCAGTGAATGGAGGACCGCCTCGGGTGAGGCGGTTCCAGAGGAAGCGAGGGCCCGGCAGTGACGCCGGGCATCGGGATCACTCCACGGCCAGGGCCGCGTCGATCAGGGCTTGCCCGTTGGGTACGTTCTCGGCAAAGGTCTTGTAGGAACTCTCTTTGGCGATCTGTAGCCAGTCCTCGTAGTTTTCCGGGGACATGGTGACGACCTCGACGCCATTCTCCTTGAACACGTCGACCATCTTCTGGTCGAGGGCAGCGGCTTCACCGGCAAAATATTCTTCTGCCTTCTGGCCGGCCTCGGTCAACGCTTTCTGCTGTTCCTCATTGAGCCGATCCCAGCTCTGCTGGGAGATCAGGATCGGTTCATACATGAACCACAGGGCGTTCTCGCCGGGGGCGGTCAGGCAGGTGACCTGCTCGTAGATGCGGTAGGACACGAACGAGCCGGAGGAGGTGTTGGCGCCATCGAGCACGCCGGTCTGCATGGCCGTGTAGATGTCCGACGAGGGCATCGAGGCGATCGACGCCCCGGCGGTGGCGAGCATCTCGTCGAAAGCGGGGCCCGCGGCGCGCATGGTCTGGCCCTGGACGGTATCCGGCGAGGTGATGCACTGCTTGTTCGAGGCGAAGCCACCCGCAAGCCAGGCATCGGCAAGCACCTTGGCGCCGGCCTCGTTGATCACCTCCTTGATCATGTCCATGAATTCGGAATCGTTGAGGCGCTGGGCACGCTCGTGGCTACGCACCAGGCCGGGCATCAACGTGGCGGAAAATTCGGGGTGGCGACCGCTGGCGTAGTCCAGAGGCAAGGCCGTCATGTCCAGGCGGCCACGGACCAGGGCGCCCCACTGCTCCTGAGCGTCGAACAGCGACTGGCCCGGATAGACCTGGATCTTCAGGTCGACATCCGCGGCTTCGACCTCCTTGGCCATGAGCTGGACCATTTCGTCACGCACATCGCCCTTGCCTCCCGGGAACTGGTGCGAGGCGCGCAGAACGGTCTCGGCAGATGCGGCAGAGCTGAAAGCGACGGCCAGGCCGAGCGAGGCCATTGCCGCGAGTGAAGTGGCTTTCATGTTGGCGTCTCCTATCGATTGTTATTGTGCTAGGTATATATCAGACGAGCTGATGTATACTTTAATAGTGGCGCTGATATATTCATGTCAATTGCCTGGCACTAGACGTTAGTGGCAGGCGAGCGGACCGGGAGGTAAAAGCGTGAGCGGCCTGAAGCCATCCAATGCACAGCGACTCAGGGACGCGCTGGAAAACGACATCCTCAACGGACATCGTGCACCGGGGGAGCGTCTCGATCCCGAAGCCCTGGGACAGGAGTTCAACGTCTCGCGCACACCAGTCCGTGAGGCTATCCAGCAACTGGTAGCCAGTGGGCTGGTCATCGTGCAGCCCAAGAAGGGCACGTTCGTGGCCCAGGTCGGCATCGATCGGCTGATCGAGATGTTCGAGGTCATGGCCGAACTCGAGGGCATGTGCGGGCGACTCGCCGCCCGGCGTATCTCGCCCCAGGAGCTGGCCGAACTGCAGGGTGCCCTGAAACGCTGCGAACAGGCGGCACTCGACGGCGATACCGACGAGTACTATTACGAGAACGAGACCTTCCACAACTGCATCTACGCCGCCAGCCACAACGCCTTCCTGGCCGATGAGGCCCGCCAGCTGAAGATGCGCCTGAAACCCTACCGGCGCCTGCAGCTCAAGGTACGCCACCGCATGCAGTCGTCACTGGAAGAGCATCGGCATATCGTGGCGGCGATCGAGGCGGGCGATACCGAGGCGGCCGAACGCACGCTACGCTCCCATGTGCTGGTCCAGGGCGAGCGGTTCAGCGATCTGGTGGCGAGCGTCAAGGATCTGAACCGGGCCAGTGAGCCCGAGTGGTCCTGATAATGCCGACCGGCACTTTCTCGACCGAACGTTCACGCTGACGCGAGCCATTCCATGCTGTTTGCTTTCCTGTTCTATTCCCTGGTCGGCATTACGGCCGGCTTCATCGCCGGGCTGTTTGGCATCGGGGGCGGTGTCGTCATCGTGCCGGCGTTGCTGTTTGCCTTCGCCCAGCAGGGCATGGACCCGGCAGTGATGACTCACGCGGCCATCGGTACCTCGTTGGTCACCATCGCCGTGACGGGCTCGTCCTCGGCCTTCGGCCACTGGCGGCGGGGTGCCGTCGCCAAGGGGCTGCTGGCCCGGTTGCTGCCAGGATTGATCACTGGAGCGATCCTCGGCGGGGTGCTGGCGAGCGTGCTGCCGGCGGAGCAATTGCAGTGGCTGTTCGGGATATTCCTGATCCTGCTCTCGCTGAGATTCCTGCTCTCGCGCATGCCCCGACCGTCGGACGAAGGGGCCGGCGCGTTGCAGACGCTGGGTGCCGGCACCGTGATCGGCACGGTTTCCTCGCTGTTCGGGATTGGCGGGGGCGTGCTCAGCGTGCCCTGGCTGCTGCGCAGCGGGGCGAGCATGACCCGGGCCGTGGGCACGTCGGCGGCCTGCGGGATTCCGATTGCCGCCTTCGGCGCGTTGACTTTCGTGGTCACGGGCTACCGACACGCCGGATTGCCCGACTACGCCACGGGCTTTCTCTACTGGCCGGCGTTTCTGGGCATGGTGCTATGGAGCGTGCCGTCGGCAAGGCTGGGGGTCGCCGTGGCTCACCACTTGCCCGCCGGCATGCTCCGGAAGCTGTTCGCGCTGGTCATTCTTCTGGTGGGTATCAAGATCCTGTTGTAACACCCTCTCAGGCGTTGCCAAGTCGCCCCGCCACTTCTTCCCACAAGGCGGTGTAGGCCTGGGCGGCCCGGGTGCGCCGGGCGAAACTGGCCACCGGAGCCTGCTCCACACCCATGCGCTCGATGACACTGGCATAGGGGATCGTGGCCGAGAGCCGTAGCGGCCACTGCTCAGGGAGCGTTTCCAGCGTATCGCGATGCAGCCGCTTGCGTCGGTCGACCAGAGTGGCGAAGGGCCACACCGGGCAGGGCTGGTCCTGGCCATCGAGATGCTCACGCAGCAGGGTCAGGGTGCGCATGGACAGGGTGGACGGTACGACAGGCACCAGCAGCGCATCGATACTGGAGAAGACCTGGTCGGACAGGGCCGACAGATTGGGCGGGCAGTCCAGCAGCACTAGATCGTAGTCGTCGTTGATCGGCTTGAGGATCTTGCGCAACCGGCTCGGCTTGCGGCCTTCCAGCAGGCGATCCATCTCGCGTGAGCCGAACGAGGCAGGCAGCAGGTCGAGACGCTCGATCTCGGTGGCACGGATGACCTTGTCGAGCGTTGCCTTGCCCTTGACCAGCTTGTCGATGCCGCCTCTGACCTTGGCCTTGCTTTTCAGGTAAAACGTAGTCGCCGCTTGCGGGTCGAGATCCCAGAGCAGAACGCGCTTGCCGGCAAGCGCTGCCTCCGCCGCCAGATTGACAGCGGAAGCGGTCTTGCCCACGCCGCCCTTGATGCTGTAAAGGGCCAGCATTTGCATGCGGGATCTCCGTCATTGTCGTTTGTGGCTGGCTTTCTGGTGTCAGCTTGCCGTTACACGATGACAGAAATGTGACGTTCACTCCATATCGACCCGCCATGCTGGCGGGTGTGCCTCTGCAGGACGTTCGATTGGCCTGCCCACGGTCAGTGCCTGGCGCAGGCCAGCGTCCATGTCCGCAAAAGCGCTATCTGCCTGGACGCCCAGTCCATCGAGCACCTTGGTAAAGAAGGCGCGTGCCGCCGTGACGGCGACGATATCGAAGATGGCCGCATCGTCGAGTCCGGCATGGCGTAGCCGGTCTATATCGTCTTGGGTGATTTGTGTGGCATCGCGGGCCACCTGGCATGCAAATGGCAGGATTGCCCGTTCCTCGTCGGTCAGGCCCGACGGCTCGCGACCTTCCGCGATGTCCAGCACAACGTCGGGACTGACCAGGGAGGCCAGCGCCCTGCCATGAGCCAGGGCGCAATAGCTGTTGCCCAGCGTCTGGGCGGCGGCCAGGGTGGCGAGTTCGAAGCGTCTGGGTGACACATGGCGACGGATGCTGGCCAGCAGCGCTGCCCAACTCGCCATGACATCGGGGCGATAGCAAAATACCGTGGCGTAGTTTGGCAAATAGCCGAAGTGGGCTTGTTGACGCGCATACATTTCACGCGTTTCCTGCGGTAGATGCTCCATGGCCAAGGTGTCGATGAAGGGCATGGACATGTTCCTCCTGACAAATGAACACACGTTTCAGGCAACCGTCTTCCGCGGGTGCAGCCACTTGGGAAGCAGGGAATAGGGATCGACCTCGAGTTCGGTGTCATAAGCGATACCGCACTCGTCGAGGCGTTTGCGCAATTCTCCGCTGCGCCAGGCATCGAACAGGTCGGTGCATCCACCGATCAGTTGCCCGCCGACAAAGATCTGTGGAATGGTCGCGGCACCGGTGCGTGCCGCCAGTACCGGGCGCAGCTTGCCGCCCAAATCGTTTTCCTGGAATGCGACCGAGTCGAGGTCGACGCTGTAGTATTCGATGCCGAGCCGAGCGAACAGCTTGCGAGCCGACCAGCAGAATTCGCACCACTCAAGGGCAAACATCACTACCGGTTCCCGAGAAATGACCGCGTCCACGAAACGCTCGGCTCCGGCATCCAGCGTCACCGGCACCGTCGAGGCGACAGGTGCGGAGGCCACCGGCACGGTATCGAAACGGTAGCCCGGCGTGGAGCGTGACAGGAGAAGCTCCGCCTCGTTCATCTCATCACCGATCTCCTCGAAAAGCGGTGTGGACAGGTAGCGCTCACCCGTATCGGGCAGCATGCACAGGATATTCGTCCCTGGTGCCGACTGGCGTGCGATTGCCAGCGCGGCAGCCAGCGTGGCGCCGCTGGAAATGCCGACGAAGATGCCCTCCTGACGTGCCAGTTCGCGAGCAAGGCGCAAGGCTTCGCTACCGGCGACGGGGATCACCTCATCCACATGCTGGGCTAGCAGGGCATCCTCGGTCAGCCGAGGAATGAAGTCGGGGCTCCAGCCTTGCATCAGGTGCGGGCGAAAGCGCGGATGGCTGGCCGCCGGATAGCCGTCGGCGTCACGCAACTGGGCAATGCCGCTGCCCAGCACCTGGGCATTGTCCGGTTCGGCGACAATGATCCGGGTCGCGGGGCTTTCCTGGCGAAGGACTCGGGCCACGCCCTTGAGCGTGCCGCCCGTGCCGGCGCCTGTTACCCAATAGTGCAGGGGGTCCCGGGCGAAATCGGCGAGTATTTCCTGGGCCGTCGTGCGGGTATGCGCCTCGGCATTGGCTTCGTTTTCGAACTGGCGGCACAGGAAATAGCCATGCCGGTCGGCCAGTTCCCTGGCCTTGTTGAGCATGCCAGTACCCTTTTCCGCTGCTGGGGTCAGTACGACGCGGGCCCCCAGGAAACGCAGCAACTTGCGCCGCTCCACGCTGAAGTTCTCTGCCATGGTCACCACCAGTGGGTAGCCCTTGCGGGCACAGACCATGGCCAGGCCGATGCCCGTGTTGCCGCTCGTGGCCTCGATGACCGTCTGACCCGGGCGCAGTTCGCCACGTTGCTCCGCATCCTCGATGACAGCCAGCGCCATGCGGTCCTTGACCGAGCCCATGGGATTGAAGGCTTCGACCTTGACGTAGACGTTCACACCTGGAGGGGCGAGGCGAGCCAATCGAATCGAGGGGGTATCGCCGATGGTATCCAGAATGCTCTCGTAGCGGGCCATGTTCTCTCTCCTGTCGCTCATCGTCATTGGATAGCGATCAGCCTCGCCGGCCTGCGAGGTAATCAACGTGTGAACCAGCGTGGTTTTTCTCCAGCGAAGAAGCGGGACAGGAATCGGGTATGCCGAGGCCCTGAATAATGAAGCCTCCGAAGTTAGCAAATGCTCACTATAATGGAGAGGGAGCGTGCGGGGGGCGTCGACATGGGCGCGTTGACACTCAATTTCCTGGGTGGTCTCGAAGTGATTCGTGACGGACGACTCATGCCGCTTCCGCCCTCCCGCAAGACACGTGCCCTACTGGCCTACCTGGCATTGCATCACCGACCTCTGGGTCGGGAACACTTGTGCGAGGTCTTCTGGGAAGTGCCCGATGATCCCCGCGGGGCGTTGCGTTGGAGCCTGTCCAAGCTGCGTCGTCTGGTCGATGAGCCGGGGCAGCCGCGAATCGTCTCCGACCGCCTGAATGTCGGATTTGATAGCTCGGGGGCAGACATCGATGCACTGGCGCTGGATGACGCTGTTCGCGAGGGGCTCGAGCAAGCCTCGACGCCGGTGCTCGAGGCCGTGGCCCAGCGTTATCGTGGCGAACTACTGGAAAACCTCGACCTGTCGCGTTGCCATGATTTCCAGGCCTGGTGCCTGGCTGAGCGCGAGAAGGCCGTGCGACAGCAAGCCAGTGTGCTGGCTACCTTGGTCAAGCGTCTGGCGGCGCAGCCCCCCCAAGCCCTGCCCTATGCTCGGGCATGGGCACGCCTGGCCCCCTACGACGAGGTAGCCTGGTCCACGCTGATCCGTTTGCTCGTGGCCGTGAACCGGCCCGACGAGGCCGAGCAGCAGTACCGGCTTGGCGTGGGGGTGCTGCGCAAGGGGGGCGTGACGCCGTCCGATACCTTCCATCAAGCCCGGCGAGTCGGCTGGAGCATGCCGCCGGGTCGCCCTGGCGAGTCGCCTCCTGCCAATCTGCCAGCGACATCACTCCCGACCGGTCCACCCGAGGAACGCGAACCAGTCGGACGGCAAGGGCAACTGCAGTGGTTGCTCGCTCTCTTCGCCCAGGTGTGCAGACAGCCTCGGGCCGCTTTCGTGTTGCTCTCAGGGGAGCCCGGAATCGGCAAGACTCACCTGCTTTCGATAGTGGCCAAGCACTTGCGTGAATCGGGTGCCTACCTGATCGAGGCCAGTGCGATCGAAGCCGATACGCTGCGTCCCTATGCCTTGTGGATCGACGCCTTTCGCCGGCTCGACGCAGCCGGTGCCGAGGAGATCACGGAACACGATAACCGTGATCGATTGTTCGCGAGCCTGAACCGCCGACTCGTCGAGGCCTGCCAGCAGCGTCCGGTCGCCATTCTCTTCGACGACATGCAATGGTGCGATGAATCCAGTGCTGCCGCATTGCATTACGTCGCCCGCATGAATCCCGACAAGCCACTGCTCGGCATACTGGCGGCTCGCGATGCCGGCTTGCAGGGCAGCGCCTTGCTGCCCGCCCTGCGAGGATTGCGTCATGACGGGCTGCTCGAGGAGCTCAGACTGGATCCGCTGCCAGAAGACGCCGCGCGCATGCTGATCGCTCGTCTGGCGCCACAAGCCGACATTGCCCGGCTCGCGATGGGCGCGCGCGGCAATCCGCTGCTTGCCATCGAACTGGCACGGGCCCAGGCCGCAGGTGACAGCGGGCTGTCACTCGAAGAGCTGGTGCGGGAGCGTCTCGACCATCTTGACCCGCAAGCTGCCGAGGTCATGCGCTGGGCTGCCTTGCTGGCGCCACGTATCGAGCCGACAGTCCTGCGCCGCGTTACTGGCCTGGCGACCGAGCACATCGATGCAGCGCTCGAGGCGTCGGAACGACTGGGGCTTTTACATACCGACGAACAGGGCCTGGCCTTTTCCCACGATCTGGTCGCCCAAGGGGTCTATCAGTCCATGCCTCCCGCCAGGCGCCAGATGATGCATCGGCGGGTCGCTGAACTGCTTGAGCAGGACACCACGCTTGATCTCGAGCGTGCCGCTGGGCTTGCCCACCATGCCCTGCAGGGGGGTGATGTCGATCTGGCAGCCCGGGCCATGGTATGTGCCGGACGCCTTTGCCTGCGTTTCTTTGCCAATGGTGATGCCCTGAAGCTGGCGCGCAACGGCATCGGCCTGGCGGCACGCTTGCCCGAGGCACGAAGAATCTGCCTGACCCTTGAACTGAACGAGATCATGCTCAGTGCCGAAACACCGGAGGACTGGGAGACCCGGGCCAGCGAGCTGGTGAGCCTGGCGGAGCAGGCCCTGGAGCACGGCGAACTCGCTCATGCACGGCTTGGTTACCAACTGGCCAGCACGGTTCGCTGGGCCCACGGTGAATGGCGGGTGGCTCGGGAGGCTGCACTGCAGGCAGAACGTGTCACGCGCGGAGGCACCGACCAGGAACACATCATTGCCTTGGCCGAAACGGCGAAGTGCCTGGCCATGCTGGAGCGCAACCTGGGCCAGGCGCAGGCCATGCTGAAGGAAGTCCAGGCGCTGGCCGGGCGACGCCTGACCGACTGTCCTGCTATCCCCATGGCGCTTGGATTGTTGCATTTCCATGCCGATCGCCTGGAAGAGGCCGAGGAACACTATCAGGCTGCGCGCACCTTGTACCGGGCGAGTGGGGATCGGCTGGGAGAGTTTCAGGCCAACGAATACCTGTTGATGCTGGACATCGAGCGTGATGACTTTCCTGCCGCCCTGGAGCGTTGTGTCGCGCTGACCGAGTTGGCTCACAAGCTTCGCGATGGGAGCGAGGCCCCGTTTGCAGAAGCGGCGCAGGGATTGTGTCGTTATGCCATCGACGATGACGAGACAGCTTTCGTCGCTTCACTGGATGCCTTGCGTCAGGCCGATGCCAAGTACCGCTTGGCTTATCTGCTGACTCGCGCTGCCCTGCTGGACTTGGCGCGTGGGCGTGCGGCTATGGCGGCAAGGCGGGCCGATGAGGCGCTCACCTATGCCCAGGCGCTGGAAAGGGCGACGGAAGCGGCCCTGGCTCACTGCGTTCTTGCCCGGGCCAATTGCATGACCGGAAAGGAGGCCGGCGGCCTGCAGCATGCGGCTGCCGTGGATGGCTTTCGGCAGGCGCCGGTTGCCCGGTGGGCCTGGCGCCGGGTGCAGGAACTGCTGGCGGAGGTGCGAATGGAGCATGATTGATCTCTTTCTCGAACGCACTTTTGCCGCGCCATTCACGGTCGAGGTGATTGCCTCCCTGACGCATGAGGCATTGCCCTGCTTTGCCCTGCACCGGGTTGCCTGGCGGGGCAGCCTGCTCTCCCGTGATGGGTGCCGCTTGGTATGCCGGTTCCAGGCACCCGATGTCGAGTCGTGTCGTATCGCGTTGCGTCAGGCCAAGGCCGATGCAAGCAGATTGTGGCCAGGCACGGTTCATGAAGCGCCAGGAGAAACGGCAGAGGGACCGGCCAATGCCAACGTGCTGGTGGAGCGCAGCTTTGCACAGGCAGTGGAATTGGCCCGAATACAGGCGCTGGAGGATGCCGGGGTGGGCTGCCTGTCCGATTACCGGGTACGCTTCGTGCGCACCTTTTTCTCGTGTGATGCCCGACGCATGCTCTGCCTTTATCGTGCCGGCGATGCCGAGTCGGTGCGTCAGGCTCAGCGCCAGATCGGCATGCCGATGGATCGTGTCTGGGCGTTCCAGACAATTCTTCCCCCGACGACATAGCCATTCGGGGCTGGACCTGAAATACCACGTGTGTTTCCACGCTGGGTTCCACGCCGCGCTTCCAGGCTGTTCGTACCGGTTACACACCGGATCACGAACAGAGTTTCAGGAGTCACGGTCATGCATACCCAAACCCTTCAGATTGACAACGGCGTGAACGTCAATGCCCTGCTGGGAGCCCGACAGGCACTGGCACAGGCCCCGGAGGCGGCACGTTTTACCTGGCGGGCAACGTCACGCTGGGTCAATGGCACGCATAGCCAGGCAACCGTGGAGGGCTATCACGGGCTCGGTGACGAACAGCGCCACAAGCAGCGTTTCCACTTCGATACGGATCACCCTGAGGTCTTCGCCTCGGAGGACCACGGCGCAACGCCGGTGGAATATGTGCTGGTCGGCCTGGCCGGATGCCTCAGTGCGGGCATTGCGGCCGTTGCTCAGCACCGTGGCATTCAGTTGCGTGCCGTCAATGCCACGCTGGAAGGCAGCATGGACATTCAGGGCATCCTGGGCATGGACAGCGAGATCCGCAACGGCTTCGACGATGTCAGGGTCACTTTCGAAATCGATGCCGAGGCCTCCCGGGAAGAGATCGAAGCGCTGGTCGCCCAGTCTCAGAAGCGCTCGGCGGTCTACGATATCCTGACCAATCCCACCAACGTTTCGGTAACCGTGAAATGAGCAATGCGTCTCGACGGGCTGCCGCCTCGTGCCGAGCGGCTACTGTCGTGGTGATCGGCGCAGGGCAGGCCGGACTCGCCATGAGTCACTATCTTCAGGCGCGTTCCATCGATCATGTGGTGCTGGAGCGCGGCGAGATTGCCCATTCATGGCGCAATGAGCGCTGGGATTCACTGAGACTGCTTACACCGAACTGGCAGTGCCGGTTGCCCGGGGTCCGCTATGCGGGCCCCGATCCCGAGGGGTTCATGACGATGCCGGAGGTGGCCGACTTTATCTGCCGTTATGCCGAGCGACTCACGGCACCGATGCTTACCGGGACGACGGTGACATCGGTGCATCCGGTCGAAGGGGGATATCATGTCATGACGGACGGCGGTGCCTGGCGTTGCCGTGCGGTGGTCATCGCCAGCGGCGCTTGCAGTCGACCACTCATTCCCGCGCTGGCCCGGGACCTTCCCGCCACGGTCGCCACCCTGAGTGCACGTGAGTATCGCCGACCAAGCCAGTTGCCGGAGGGGGGCGTACTGGTCGTAGGGGCCTCCGCCACAGGGCTGCAGTTGGCCGACGAGATTCAGCGCTCCGGCCGTCCGGTGACGCTGGCGGTCGGTGAACACGTCCGTATGCCGCGCCGTTACCGTGGCCGTGACATCCACCGGTGGCTCGATACCCTGGGTATCCTGGATCAACGACATGATGAAGTCGACGACATCGTACGAGCCCGGCAAGTGCCGTCACCGCAACTGATCGGTAGCCCTGAGCACAGGACCCTCGACCTGAACACCTTGACCGACCGGGGGGTGGCGCTGGTGGGGCGGCTGGTTGGGCGGCGCGACCGGACACTGCAGTTTTCCGGCTCGCTGGCCAACCATTGCGCATCGGCGGATCTCAAGCTCGGCCGGTTGCTCGAGACCATCGACGACTGGTGCCGCCGGCATGGGCTGGACGAATCATGCCCGGCGCCGGAGCGCCTGGCACCCACGCGCGTTCCTCGCTCCCCGAAGCTGAGTCTCGACCTCGGGCGAGGCGAGATCCGTACGATCGTGTGGGCAACCGGCTTCAAGCCCGACCATGCCTGGTTGCACGTCCCGGTGTTCGACCCGCGGGGGCGTCTGCGCCATGATGGCGGCATTGTCGATGCCCCAGGGCTGTACGTGATGGGGCTGCCTTTCATGCGCCGGCGCAAGTCGAGCTTCATCCACGGGGTCGACGACGATGCGCGCGAACTCAGTGCCCATCTCGCCGATTACCTGGCCAACCGGAAAGGCAGGCCAGGCATGTCGAGAAGCGGGATCGCCAGACTACATTCCAGGGGGAGTCTATGCCTGTAGACTTCGCGATTGCTCAGGGGGACTGGTCCAGCCAGTCCCGGTAGCTTTCCAGGCCTTGCCGGATATCTGTGTAGGTGGGCGTAAAGCCCAGCTCGTCCCTGGCCAGCGAAATATCCAGCGGCGACCCTCGCACCACGAACGGTCCCGGTCCCAGTTGCATGTTGCTCGACTTGCCCAGCAGCCGCTCGACCTCGTCGACGATGGCCTGATGGTCGACGGTCACGCCGCAGGAGATATTGAAATGCCGCGCCTGGACGCTGGCTTTCTCGAACAGCAGCACGATGCCTCGTGCCGTGTCGTGGACGTGTGTCCAGTCCAGGGCCTGGTCCCGCCCGTTGGGTGCCTGGACGTCACTGAGGCCTTCGAGTGGCCCGAACAGGGCCTGGTAGACCTGATGCATGTGCGACGGTCGCTTGCCGGGACCATAGACGAAGAACAGGCGGGCATGGCGAATGTCCATGCCGTAGGTCTCGGTGTACTGGTCACCGAACAGCTCGCCGGAGATCTTGGTGGCACCGTAAAGGTCGGTGGCCTTGTAGGGCGTGGTCTCATGCTGCGGACCGGCGGCGTCGCCATAGACGGCGCCCGAACTCATGTTGACGACCTTGTTGATGCCGAGGATGCGGCAAGTCTCGTAGACGTTGAGCGTCCCCAGGGTATTGACCGAAATATTGCGGAACGGACGTTGCTGGAAGCTGGGGCCGGCGATGACAGAGACGCCGTGAATGACCCCTTCGAGCTCGTCGCGGTAGGTCAATAGCGTCTCGAACAGGGTGTGGTAATCCAGCACGTCGACCGCTTCCAGCACCAGCTTGTCACGGACCGCTTCCAGGTAATCCAGTCCCAGGGTGTCGAAATGCTTGGCCGCCATGTCACAGATGATGACTTTCTTGCCCTGGCTGGCCAGCATCTGGGCCACCCAGGAACCGACATGGCCCAGGCCGCCCGTAATCAATACCGCCATGGTATGTCTCCTTCATGATAGGTCCCGAAGGACGTTGGCCTTGCGTGGCTGGTTGGGCTCCCGTGCTATCGCAACACCAGATCCGGCAGGAACATGACGATCGACGGGAAGCAGGTGATCAGGATCAGGACCGCCAGCAGCGGAATATAGAAGGGCAGCGTGGCCCGGATCAGACTCGAAAGCGGCAGGTTGGTGATCTTCTGGATCGTGAACAGCACGGTACCTACCGGAGGGGTGATCAAGCCGATCATCAGGTTGAAGATCATCAACACGCCGAAATGCACCGGGTCGATGCCGTACTGCACGACCACCGGCACCAGCAGGGGAGTCAGCAGGAACAGCGCCGGCACGGAGTCGACGAAAAGCCCGATCAGCAGGATGAACAGGCTCAGCAGCAGCAACAGCATCAGCGGGTCGGTGACCGTGGCCAGCAGGAAATCGGCGACCAGCGCCGTGACCTGGTAGCGCGCCAGGACCCAGCTGTAGAGGGCACTGCCGGCGATGATCAGCAGCAGCACGGCCGTGTCGATGGCAGTGGCACGCAGGATACCGATGAAGTCACGCACGCTGATCGAGCGATAGATGCCGAACGAGATGATCAGGCAATAGAGCAGGGCCACGACCGAGGCTTCGGTCGGCGTGAACAGGCCCGACAGGATACCGATGATGATGATCAGCGGGGTCAGCATCGGCAGCAGGCCACGTGCCAGGGCACGGGCGAACTCCTGCAGCGTGGCACGGGCCCGGGTCGGGTAGCCTCGCCGGTGGGAAATCACGCCGACCATGAGCATCAGGCCCAGGCCCATGAACAGGCCCGGCAGGATCGAGCCCAGGAAGATGGCGGCAATCGAGGCATTGGCCAGGGCGCCATAGATGACTGCGGGAATGCTGGGGGGAATGATCGGCCCGATCGTGGCCGAACTGGCGGTGACGGCGGCACTGAAATCGGTGGGAAACCCATCGTCCTTCATGGCCTTGATCTCGACGGCGCCCAGGCCGCCGGCATCGGCCACGGCCGAGCCGGACATGCCGGCAAACAGCATGCTGGCCAGCACGTTGACGTGACCGAGGCCGCCCTTGAGATGGCCTACGGTGCAGCGCGCGATATCGAAGACCCGGTCGGAAATGCCGGCGGCGTTCATCAGCCGGCCAATCAACAGGAAGGCCGGAATGGCCAGTAGCGTGAAGCTGTTCACGCCATAGAGGGTGCGCTGGGCGATCATCTCGAGCGGGATGGCATCGAAGCCGCGGGTATAGCCCAGCACCAGCGCCGATGAGGCAATCATTGCGAAGGCCACTGGCAGCCCCAGCATCAGCAGGCCGATCAGGCCCACGAACATGATGACGAAGACTTCCATGCTCAATCGCTCCAGGGCTTGGCGGGGGAGATGACGGGCTTGCCACGCAGGTGGCGCTGGCACTGATCGACCAGCAGGATCACCATCAGCAGGGCGGCGATGAACTGCATCAAATAGACGTACGAGAAGCTCATGCGGAACGTGCTGGCAAATACACCGGCGGTACGTTCCATCATGTTCCAGGCCCCCCCCATGAGCATGAGCAGCACCACGATGCCGATCAGGTCGGCCAGGGCCGCGACGAGGTGCGCCACCCTGGCGGGCAGCAGGTCGGTCACCACCGTCACGCGGATATGTTCCTGATAGCGTAGCGCCAGCACGGAGCCGAGGAAGATCTCGGCAAGGAACAGGTAACGCGAGACTTCATCGGTCCATGGCACGGCGAGGCCCAGCGTGTAGCGTGAGATCACCTGGATGGCCATGACCACGAGCATCAGGCAGAAGGCCGTGACCACGACGGTGGTCAGCAGCGACCAGAACAGGGTCAATGCGCTGGTGACGAAGGAACGAAGACTCACGAGCACCTCCTGGCGAGGATGGAGGGCCCGCATCGCGGCGTCGCGATGCGGGCCGGCATGCGCTTATTGGTTGATCAGCGACATGACGTAATCGCGGACGGCAGGGTCATAGCCCTGGGCGATCTCCTCGACGGCCGGCTTGGCCGCTTCACGGAAAGCCGCGACATCCGGCTCGACGACTTCCATGCCTTCGTCCTTCAGCTTCTGGTAGACCTCTTCCTGTCCCTGGGCGACGAGTTCGTCCCCCCACTGGGTGGCCTCGTCGATGGCGGACAGCAGCATCTCCCGGTCCTCATCGGACAGACCCTGGTAGAAATCCTCGTTCATCAGCCAGTGGAAGAAGGAGTACACATGCTCCGTGCGGTTGATGTAGTCCTGCACCTCGTACAGCTTGCCGGCATAGATCAGGTCGACCGGGTTTTCCTGCATCTCGATCACGCCTGTCTGCAGCGAGGTATAGACCTCGGGCCAGGCGATGGGGCTGGGCAGGGCGCCGACCTGTTCCCAGACCTTCACCCAAGGGGCAATTTCCGGGACGCGCATGCGCACGCCCTGGATATCCTCGGGCGACTTCACCGGCATGTTGGAGGTCAGATTGCGCGGGTTGCGTGCCGACAGGCCCACCAGGCGCATGTTGCCGTTGGCCACGAGCTGCTTGTTGATGGCGTCCCCGGTGTCGCCTTCGTAGACCTGGCGGGCCTCGTCGCTCGAGTCGTAGACGAAGGGCAGGTCGGCGGCGGCGAACTTGGGCGCATAGAGCGTCATGGGCATCGAGCCGCCAAGGGCGATGTCGTATTCCCCGTAGCTGACGCCTTCCAGGTGGTCACGCTCGCCACCGACCTCGGTACCGAGCAAGGTGACGGTCATCTCGCCGTCGGTCTGCTCCTCGATGGTCTGTTTCAGGCGTTCGCCCACCTTGAACATGGCATGTGCCGGGTCGACGTGAATGGCGATGGCGAGTTCCTGTGCGGCGACGGGCAGGGACACGCCCAGCGTCATCGCGCTGGCAAGTACGAAACTACGGGTGGTTGTTAGTTTCATGGTGGTCATCTCCTTGGACTCATGGGCTGGCATGGAACGCGAGGTGCGTTGATGGCGACGCGTGTCGCCGGGAGCGCCGGGGAAGGGAGATCCAGGTTGGCATGACGTCCTCCTGTCTCTTGTTGTTGTGATGGGTGACGACTGGGAGCGGCACTAGAGAAAAGCTAGCAGTGCGAAATTGGTAGCGCTACCAGAACTATGGTAGCGCTACCAGAACTTTAGTCGTAGGGTACACTGCGACATGCACGGACGAGCGAGGACGAAACAGCTCATGGGAAAAACAGAACGCGGCCGCCGACGCCACAAGGGAGTGGGGCGTGTGACGCTTGGCGACGTTGCCAAGCATGCTGGTGTGGCGCCGATCACCGTCTCGCGTGTCATGAACAACCCCGACCAGGTCTCGGAGAAACTGCGCACGCGTGTCGAGCAGGCCGTGGATGCGCTGGGCTACGTGCCCAACCTGATTGCCGGTGGCCTGGCCTCGGCCGGCACCCGGGTCATCCCGGTCATCGTGCCTTCACTATCGATCCTGACTTACATTGATGTAATCCATGGTATCCAGCAAACCCTGGAAGACACCGGCTACCAACTGTTGCTGGGGTCGACCGACTTCGATCTGGATCGCGAGGCGGCGCTGATCGATACGGTTCTGGGGTATTCGCCGTCAGGCATCATCATTGCCGGGCTGCGGCATCGCGAGCGCGCGGTCCAGCGTCTCGAGGCGTGCCAGCGCCCGGTGGTGGAGATCATGGAATACGGCGCGTCCTGCATCGACAGCAATGTCGGTGTCGACAACGCCGAAGTGGGGCGCTGCATGGCCCGGCATCTCGTCGAGCAAGGCTATCGTCGCATCGCCTACGTGGGGTCGCGCATGGACCGGGACTACCGGACCTTGCAGCGTTACGAAGGCCATCGCGAAATACTGGAATCGGCCGGCATCGATGGCAGCCGCCTGCTGCAGAACGACGAGGCAGCGTCCTACCAGACCGGAGGTCGGCTGTTCATGGAGGCCCTGCAGCGCTATCCGGATCTCGACGCCATCCATTTCACCAATGACAACCTGGCGGCTGGCGCCATTCTCGAGGCCAACCGGCGGGGTATTCGCGTGCCCGATGATATCGCCGTTGCCGGTTATCTGGGCCTGCCGCTCAGCGAATGCCTGACGCCTGCGCTGACCACGGTTTCGGTGCCGCGCTTCGAGATGGGTGTCCAGGCGGCCAGGTTCCTGCTGGCGCGCCTGGATGGTGAGAAGGGGGAGGCGCTACGCTGCGATATCGGCTTCGAACTGATGGTACGGGACAGTACGTAGCGTCTTATGAAGCTCCTTGCCAACCCGGGGCCTCAATCGCCCAGGTTGATATCCTCTTCGTCGGTCATGGCGCCCGCGGCCGCGCCGGCGCCCGCCCCTAGCACGGCGCCCTTGGTCATGCTGTTGCCGGTCACGGCAGCGGCCCCCGCCCCGGCGGCGGCGCCAATGCCCGCGCCGCTCAGCGCTCTGTCCTTGGTAGTCGTGCCGCAGCCGGCCAGGCCGAGCAGCAGTGCGATAACTATGCCCAGCATCATGGTACGCATGGTTTGCCTCCTTGCCTGACGTGTCATCCCTTTATCAGCGTAGAGCACAGCCGCGCAACGCGGCGAGATTTACACGGGTTGGCGCAGGCGCAGCAGCGAGACACCCAGGCCGATAAAGGCACTGCCCACCAGGCGATTGAACCAGCGAGTCCGTCTGGCGGAGCCGAGCCAGCGGGCGATCTGTCTGGCCAGGCTGCCGTACGCCATCAGGGTGGTGAACGACAAGACCATGAACGTGCCGACCATGATCGTGAACTGCGGAGCGAGTGGCAGCCGGGGATCCAGAAACTGCGGGAACAGCGCGGTGAAAAACAGGATCGCCTTGGGGTTGCTGAGAGCGACCAGTACACCTTCGCTGAAGACACGCGCGCGGCCTCGCGTCGACGTGTCGGGGCGTGCCACGACCAGGCTGGCCGGATTGCGCCATTGGCGTACGCCGAGATAGAGCAGGTAACCGGCACCGCACAGCTTGAGAATCATGAACAGCATTTCGGAGGTGGTCAGCACGACCCCCAGGCCGAGCACGGCGGCACTGGCAATCACCAGCAGGCCGCTGATGTTGCCCAGCGATGAGAGCGCCACGCGACGCACACCGCCTGCCATGCCGTTGCGCACTGCCATCAGAAAGGCCGGGCCGGGGCTGAGGATGCTGACCGCAGCCACGGTGACGAAGAGCAACCAGGTCGAAAGAGCCATGAATCGTTCCTGAATGAAAAGAAGCGACACCTTGGGCCAGGTCCGGCCGGATGTCGAGGCATGACATGCCGATATGCGTTTGCCGAGGTCGAGGTGGGTAGCTAGGCTGATTCTGGCCATGTGGCGATGCATTGGCGTCGCCATGTCATTTCGCCGTAGGTTTTCGACAGGAGGTTGAAACGATGTCCAGCCCCGAGCACAAGCAGAAGATCTGGAAGATGATCAAGGATATCAAGGTCGGCATGCTGGTCACGCTGGACGGCGACATGCCCCGTGCCCGGCCGATGCATCTGGTGCAGGACGAGTACGACGGCACCTTGTGGTTTTACACTCGCCGTAGTGCCGAGAAGGTCTTTGAAACCGCCAGCGATCACGACGTTTGCCTGAGCTTCTCCGATCAGGAAGAGGGTGTGTATGTATCGCTCTCGGGCAAGGCCAACCTGACCGATAACCGCGAGCTGATCGAAAAATATTGGAACCCCTTCATTGCGGCCTGGTTCCCCGAAGGCAAGGACGACCCGGACGTGGCGCTGCTGGAAGTCAAGGTACAGATGGGCGAGCACTGGAAGGCCAAGGAGAGCAAGACGTTCCAGCTTTACGAGATCGCCAAGGCCAATATCAAGAAGGATGCCACGCCGGACATGGGCGAGAATGAAAAATTCGGGGGGTGACGTCGTGCGGACTCGCTCCGCCCCCTGGGCCCTGGCGGGTTTGCTGGGGCTCTTGTCGTTCAGCGGGGCATGGGCCAGCGAGGACACAGCGGGTGATGACGCGAGCGAACGGGGTGCCTGCGAACTGACCGAGCGCAAGCGCGAGATGCTGTCGCGTATCAACGAGGCACGCGGTCAGTCCCGCCAATGCGGTGACGAACGTTTCGCGGCGGTAGAACCGCTGACTTGGAATTGTACTCTTGAAGCCGCTGCCGAGGCGCATTCCTTGGACATGGCGAAGAACGATTACTTCAGCCACACCGGCCCCGATGGCGTGGGCATCCAGCAGCGCGTCAGCGATCGAGGCTACGTATGGCGGGCGGTAGGCGAGAACATCGCTGCGGGGCAGGCGTCGATTGCCGCCGTCGTCGAGGGCTGGCTGGACAGCCCGGGGCATTGCAGCAATATCATGAATTCGGCCTTTACCGAAATGGGCATGGCCAGGGCCGACGATCCGGGATCGATGTACTCACCCTACTGGACGCAGGTATTGGCCCAGCCACGCTGAAAAGCCCCTTAACCCTTAAGAAAAGGCCTGTATCGATAGAACGGTACAGGCCTTGTTGTTTGGCTCTTTCTTGTCGATGCCCAGGTCAGTGCTCGTCCAGGCCGGTGTCGCCGCCTTCGAAGCGGGCGCCGATGACGTGCATGTGCGTGCGCACCGTGCGGATGGCGTCGAGGTAGGCTTCACGGGTCGGGGTCGAGCCGCTGTCCAGATGTGCTACGCGCACGGCATAGCCGTCCACCTGTACCGTGACTTCCACCGCGTCCTTTTCGTTGATCAGGGTGGCCACCGGGTAGGGGGCGAAGGTCTTGCGAGCGTAATCCAACGCCTCGTTGATGGTCAGACTGCGATCCATGCGGTCCTCTCCTTGGGTTCCATCGTTGTATCGGCGTGCGAGTCTACACACCTGCCAGGTAACGTTTGGTTAATGTTGGTGACTTAAACGTAGACCGCCGAACGCAGGGGCTCAAGCGAAATTCCCCTCAGGAAAGGGTATGACTCGTTCTGGTCAATACGCATCAGCCGTATAGAGAGGAGTATCGCACGGTCACGTGACCAGGCGATGAAGGAGCTTCGCCGTGGCGAAGCTCACGGTGGCCTAAACTAGCGGGCTGGCCTGGGGCAGGATCAGGATGGCGCGGAAGTCGTTGACGTTGGTGCGGGTGGGGCCGGTGACGACCAGGTCGCTCAGGGCGGCAAAGAAGGTGTAGGCGTCGTTGCGGGTCAGGTAATCTGCCACCGAGAGTCGGGCGGCCTTGGCCCGTTGCCAGTCGTCAGGGGAGATAATCGCGCCGGCATTATCCTCGGAGCCGTCGATGCCATCGGTATCGATGGCCAGGGCGTGGATGCCTTCGCTGCCCTTGAGCGTCTCGAACAGGCCCAGCAGGTATTCGACGTTGCGCCCGCCACGCCCCTCGCCCTGCACGGTGACGCTGGTTTCGCCCCCCGACAGCAACAGTAATGGGCGCTCACGCTCGCTCTGCAAGCGCAGGGCGAGGCGCCCCTGGGCGTGGCCCAGATCGCGCGCCTCGCCTTCCAGGTCGTCACCCAGTATTCGCACCTCGATACCGGCGCGTTCGGCACGCTCACGCGCGGCGTGCAGGGCATCGGCGGCGCGGGCCAGCACGCAGCACTCGTCGCGTGCGAAGCCGGCATCGCCGCGTTGCGGGGCGCTGGTGTCAGCAACCAGGTGGCGGCGCACGCTGTCGGGCACCTCGATATGGCGGGCCTCAAGAATGGCCAGGGCGTCGGCGGGTGTGGAATTGTCGGGCAGGGTTGGCCCCGAGGCGACGAGGCTGGGTTCATCGCCCGGCACGTCGGAAATCAGGTAGGTGACCACCCGGGCCGGATGCGCGGCGGCGGCCAGGCGTCCGCCCTTGATGGCCGAGAGGTGGCGGCGCACGGTATTGATCTCGCGAATCGGCGCGCCGCTACGCAGCAGTGCCTTGGTGAGCGCCTGTTTCTGGCGCAGGGTCAGGCCTGGCGCCGGCAACGACATCAGCGAAGAGCCGCCGCCCGAGACCAGGGCAATCACCAGGTCGTGCTCGTTCAGGTCACGTACGGCTTCCAGCATGCGCCGGGCGGCCCGCTCGCCGAGATCGTCGGGCATGGGGTGCGCCGCTTCCAGCACCTCGATGTGCCGGCAGGTTTCGGCATGTCCGTAGCGGGTCACCACGAGACCGGACAACGGCGAATCGGGATACGCGGACTGCCAGGCCGTCTCCAGGGCCTGCGCCATGGCCGCGGCCGCCTTGCCGGCGCCCACCACCACGGTGCGTCCGACGGGGGGCTCGGGAATGCGTTCGGCAAGCAGGCTGGCCGGGTGGACCGCCGAAATGGCGGAATGAGCAAGGTCCAGCAGCCAGGTCCGCGTGGTATCGCGGCTGGCAAAGGGCGTGAAGGCATTCATGACATGACCTCTCGGCAAACAGCGACGATGACATGCGTAAAAAACCGGTAGCCACGCAGGAGATGGCGGCTACCGGAACTCGCCGGGTCGGCATTCGCCGGCGATGCAGCGCTCAGGAATGGGTTACTTGGCGATCTCGTGGTCGGCGAGGGCCTCCAGGGCACGGACCAGGCCGGCGTGATCCCAGTCGGCCCCGCCATGGGCGACACAGGCCTGGAACAGTTGCTGGGCATTGGCCGTGCCCGGCAATGCCAGGTTGAGGCTGCGCGCGCCCTCCAGGGCCAGGTTGAGATCCTTCTGGTGCAGCCGGATCTTGAAGCCCGGATCGAAGGTGCGCTGGATCATGCGCTCGCCATGCACGTCGAGAATCTTCGACTGGGCCAGGCCGCCGAGCAGCGACTCGCGAACCTTGGCGACATCGGCACCGGCCCGCGAGGCGAACAGCAGACCCTCGGACACCGCCTCGATGGTCAGGGCGACGACGATCTGGTTGGCCACCTTGCAGGTCTGGCCGGCACCGTGGCCACCGATGTGGGTGATGGTCTTGCCCATGATGTCGAGCAGCGGCTTGGCGCGGGAAAAACCTTCCTCGGTGGCGCCCACCATGATGGTCAGCGCAGCATTGATGGCGCCGCCCTCACCGCCGGACACCGGGGCGTCGACGTATTCGCCGCCGGCCTCATGGATGCGCTGGGCGAACTGCTGGGTGGCCAGCGGGGCGATGGAGCTCATGTCGATGACCAGCGTGCCGGGCTGAAGCCCCTCGATGACGCCGCCCTCACCGAACAGCACCTGCTCGACGTCGGGCGTGTCCGGCACCATGGTAATGACCACCTCGCTGGCCTCGGCCACGGCCGCCGGCGAGTCGAGTTCACGCATGCCCTTGTCGGCCAGCTCGCTGGCCAGCGGCTTGTCGCGCTTGACGGTGACCAGCTCGTGGCCAGCATCCAGCAGGTGGCCGGCCATGGGGCGGCCCATGATGCCCAAACCGATGAATCCGATCTTGCTCATGATTGTTCTCCTTTCAAACAGTCGCTTGGCCACCCTTGCTCTTGGCGTCGGGGTAGCCCGGCGCCCCTGAGCGAAGGGTGAGCACAATTCTGGTCTCGCTCAGTGAATGCCTTCCATCCAGCCCAGTCCTTCCCGTGTCGTGGTCGCTGGCTTGTACTCGCAGCCGATCCAGCCGTCGTAGCCCAGCCGCTCCAGATGCCGGAACAGGAAAGGGTAATTGATCTCGCCGGTGCCTGGCTCGTTGCGCCCCGGGTTGTCGGCCAACTGGATATGCGCGATACGCGGCAGGTACTTTTCGAGCGTGGCGGCCAGATTCCCCTCCATGACCTGCATGTGGTAGATGTCGTACTGCAGCTTGAGGTTGTCCGAGCCGACCTCGTCGAACAGGGCCAGCGCCTGCTCGGTGCGGTTGAGGAAGAAACCCGGAATATCGCGGGTGTTGATCGGCTCGGCGAGCAGCAGAATGCCTGCCGCCTCGAGCTTGTGCGCGGCGAAGCGCAGGTTGTCGATCAGCGTCTGGCGGGCATCGGCATCGCTCACCCCGTCGGGCTTGATGCCGGCCAGGCAGTTGACCTGTCGACAGCCCAGCGCCGTGGCGTATTCGATGGCCCGGTCGACGCCCTCGCGGAACTCCACGATCCGGTCGGGGTGACAGGCGATGCCGCGCTCGCCGGCGCCCCAGTCGCCTGCCGGCAGGTTGTGCAGCACCTGGGTCAGGTCATTGGCCTCCAGGCGCTCCTTGAGCTGCTCCGGGCGATAGTCGTAGGGAAACAGGTACTCCACGCCGCGATAGCCGGCCTCCGCGGCGGCCTGGAACCGGTCGAGAAAATCCTCCTCGGTGAACAGCATGCTGAGGTTGGCGGCAAACTTGGGCATGTCGGTCTCCTTAATTATTGCGCTGTGTCGTTGTCATTCACTGAGCGAGGCGATGGAGGTCGGCGCATCGTCCGCCTCCTCGGCGAGCGCCTCGAACTCGTTGACGCCGTCGAGCTCGGTGCCCATGGCGATGTTGGTCACCCGCTCGAGGATGATCTCGACCACCACCGGCACGCGATGCTCCCGCATCAGATCCCGGGCCTGGGCGAAGGCACCGGCAATCTCCTCGGGGCGCGTCACGCGCAGCGCCTTGCAGCCCAGGCCCTCGACCACCGACACGTGATCGACGCCATAGTCGTTGATCTCGGGGCAGTTGACGTTCTCGAACGACAGCTGCACGCAGTAGTCCATGTCGAAGCCACGCTGGGCCTGGCGGATCAGCCCCAGGTAGGAATTGTTCACCAGCACATGGATATAGGGCAGCTTGAACTGCGCCCCGGCAGCGAGTTCCTCGACCATGAACTGGAAGTCATAGTCACCGGACAACGCCACGATCTCGGCCTCGGGATCAGCGCGGCGCACACCGAGCGCGGCGGGTACGGTCCAGCCCAGCGGCCCGGCCTGGCCACAGTTGATCCAGTGGCGCGGCTTGTAGACGTGCAGGAACTGGGCGCCGGCGATCTGCGAGAGACCGATGGTGCTGACGTAGCGGGTGTTCTTGCCGAA
Organism: Modicisalibacter xianhensis; assembly: GCF_900113605.1. GTDB lineage: Bacteria > Pseudomonadota > Gammaproteobacteria > Pseudomonadales > Halomonadaceae > Modicisalibacter > Modicisalibacter xianhensis. The sequence continues at coordinate 105,441 of NZ_FOPY01000015.1, read as the reverse complement.
CGCCTTGTTCATCTCCTCGTAGACGCGCTGGGGCTTGACCGGCACGTTGTCGAAGTGGGTCTTGCGCAGCAGTCGGCGCTTGCGCTCACGGCATTCCTCGGCCCAGTCGCCGCGATCCTTGAGTCTTCCGGCTGCCTGGCGTTCGCGTGCTACCTCGACGAACAGGGCCAGCGCCGCGCCGGCATCCGAGACGATGCCGTAGTCGGGGCCGAACACGCGCCCGATCTGGGTCGGCTCGATATCCACATGCACGAAGGTGCGGCCACGGGTATAGGTTTCCACCGAGCCGGTGTGGCGGTTGGCCCAGCGATTGCCGATGCCGAGCACGAAATCCGACGCCAGCAGGGTGGCATTGCCGTAGCGGTGCGAGGTCTGCAAGCCGACCATGCCGGCCATCAGCGGGTGGTCGTCGGCGATGGTGCCCCAGCCCATCAGGGTCGGCACCACCGGCACGCCGGTCAGCTCGGCGAATTCGACGAGCAGGTCGCTGGCGTCGGCGTTGACGATGCCGCCTCCTGCGACCAGCAGCGGTCGCTCAGCCGCCTCGAGCATGTCCAGCGCCTTCTCGACCTGGGCGCGCGAGGCGGTGGGCTTGTAGGCCGGAAGGGGCTCGTAGGTGTCGAGGTCGAACTCGATCTCACTCATCTGCACGTCGATCGGCAGGTCAATGAGGACCGGGCCGGGGCGCCCCGAGCGCATCAGGTGGAAGGCCTGCTGGAAGGCGCGCGGCACCTGGGCAGGCTCCAGCACGGTGACCGCCCACTTGGTGACCGGTCCGGCAATGGCCTGGATGTCCACCGCCTGGAAATCCTCCTTGTGCAGCCGGGCGCGCGGCGCCTGGCCGGTGATGCACAAGATCGGGATGGAGTCGCCCGACGCCGAGTAGAGTCCGGTGATCATGTCAGTGCCGGCAGGGCCGGACGTGCCGATGCAGACCCCGATGTTGCCGGCCCGGGTACGCGTGTAGCCCTCGGCCATGTGCGAGGCACCCTCGACGTGGCGTGCCAGCACGTGATCCACACCTCCTATCTTGCGCATGGCGGCGTAGAACGGGTTGATGGCGGCACCGGGGACGCCGAAGGCGACCTCGATGCCTTCCTTGCGCAACACATGCACGGCAGCTTCTGCGGCAGTCATCTTGGCCATGACCGAATCCTCCTGGATACGTTTGTTGTTGTATACAAAAGCTAGGCGGCCTCTTCTTGCCTGTCAATATTTATGGAAAATATTTCCAAATAATTTTCATGGCCAGCATGGCATAGGCTGAAATGCTTTGGAAGCTTGAATTTATCCTTATGTTTAAAAAGGATTTTTTAAAATTTATCTACGATGACCTGTCGTTTGCCGAGTTATCGCTAGCCTGTTAGTCATTTTTCATAAAATGGAAATTATTATTTTAATGTGGAAGTGGCGACAGTGGTCGGTTGCTTGTCGCCAGTGGTCATTCTTTGGTCTAAGTACGTGCGCCTTCAGTGGCATCCCGCAGACGCAATATCCGCTTGGTAAAAGGCAAGGGGAGTAATGTCGTGAATCATTCTGGAAGCCGCTTGAAACAAGGCGTCGGCGTAATCATGCCCGGCCGACCGGGGCGCGTTCGATGAGCGATAGCTGCGCGTGACCGGTTGGCTGGTTTTTTCTTTTTGACCATTTGGTATACAAAGATTTGTGGATATGGTCGTTTATTGTGAATACGCTTTGAGTTGATCCGAGTACACAATTAACAAGCCGGACCCAATACCATGTCCACAACCAAGTCCTGCACGTCGGTTTTCGACTTCTACGGCAAGCCGCCCCTGACCAAGGCACTGCCGCTCTCGCTCCAGCATATCCTGGCCATGATCATGGGTACGGTGACCGTGCCCATCATTGTCGTTGGCGCCGTCGACGCGCCGCTCGAGGACAAGATGGCCCTGATCCAGATCTCGTTGATCTTTTCCGGGATCTCGACGCTCATCCAGCTCTATGCCATCGGCAGGTTGGGTGCGCGTCTGCCGGCGATCTTTGGTGTGGGATTCGCCTATGTACCGACCCTGACCGCGATCGGTAGCCAGTACGGGCTCAGTGGCATATTGGGTGCCCAGGTCGCGGGCGGTGTCGCCATGATGCTGGTCGGTCTGTTCACCAAGCGCATCCGCAACCTGTTCCCCCCGGTGGTCGCCGGCAGCGTGGTACTGGTCATCGGCCTGTCGCTCTATGACATTGCCATCGGTTACATGGCGGGGGGTATCGGCAGCCCGTCGTTCGGCGCGCCGCTCAACTGGGGCATCGCCCTGGGTACGCTGCTGGTGGTGCTGTTCGTCTCGCAGTTCTGCAGCGGGTTTCTCAAGCTGGCCTCGATCATCTGCGGCATCGGTGCGGGATACCTGGTGTCGATGAACGCCGGCCTGGTCGACCTGAGTCCCATCGACGAGGCGCCCTGGTTCACCGCGCCGCGTCCGCTGGCCTTCGGGCTCGAGTTCCACACGGCAGCCATCGTCTCGATGGTGATCATCTGCGTGGTCAACTCCGTACAGACCATTGGCGACCTGTCGGCGACCACGGTCGGCGGCATGAACCGTGAATTGGATACCCGGGAGTTGTCAGGCGGGCTGCTGGGTAATGGCTTCAGCACCATCATTGGCTCGTTCTTCGGTGCCCTGCCGACCTCGTCGTACAGTCAGAACGTGGGGATCGTCGCCATGACCAAGGTGATCAGCCGCGTCGTGCTGGCCCTGGCGGCGGTGTTCATGCTGGTGGCGGGATTCATTCCCAAGTTCGGCGCCCTAATGACCACCATTCCCTTTCCGGTGCTGGGCGGGGCGACGGTGCTGGTGTTCGGCATGATCACCATGACCGGCATCCAGTTGATCATCAAGGATGAGTTGTCCGCGCGTAACCTGACCATCGCCAGTCTGTCGCTGGCATTGAGCATGGGCATCTACGCCATGCCCGAAGCCATTGCCCGGTTTCCCGAGACACTGCAACTGGTGCTTGGCGGGTCGCCCATCGTGGTGGCGGCAGCGGTGGCGTTCGGTCTCAACCTGATCCTGCCCAGAAAGTCGCTGGCCGACGAAGAGGAAGAGCGTCGCCAGATCGAGATCAAGCTGAGCGAGTAACAGCGAGGCAGACGGCGGGAATGCCGGGGCGGGCGAGCCGTCCCGGCAAAGCCATCACTGGTTCTCCAGGCTGTCCTGGAAGCGCTCGAACTCGTCTGAGTCGATGCGCTCGTCGTCGTTCAGGTCGACCTCGTTGTAGTCCCGGTAGGTGTTGTAGAGCGCCCGGTCGTCCTCGTTGCCGCCATCCTCGGCCTGCATTCCGGTACGGATGTTGGCAATGCCACCATCCCATTCTTCTCGACTGATGTCACCCGAAGCATCGGTGTCCCAGAAGGCGAAGTCGCTTTCATCGCTTTCCTGGGCATGGGTCGTGGCAGCCATCGACATGACCAGCGCCGATCCTGCCATGAGCGTAAGCCAATGACGTTGCATGGACGTTTCCTCCCTGAATGAATGCGTCCCTTTCACTGTAGTGCCGTTGCACTGTGAGGCAAACCCGGCCTTCCAGGGCCGGGCATGTCGTGAGCGCGGCTAGAGGATCATCGCTGCAACCCAGCCGAAGGCGATCAATGGCAGGTTGTAGTGCAGGAAGGTCGGCACACAGGTTTCCCAGATGTGATCGTGCTGGCCATCGGCGTTGAGTCCGGCTGTGGGGCCCAGCGTCGAGTCCGAGGCGGGGGAGCCCGCATCGCCGAGTGCTGCTGCTGTACCGACCAGCGCGACCGTGGCCATCGGCGAGAAGCCGAAGCTGAGCGCCAATGGCACATACAGCGAGGCAATGATGGGAATGGTCGAGAACGACGAGCCGATGCCCATGGTAATGAACAGGCCCACCAGCAGCATGATCAGGGCGGCCAGACCTCGGTTGTCACCGATCACCTCCACCGAACTCTGCACGAGTGTCTCGACCTCGCCGGTGGCCTGCATCACGCCGGCGAAGCCGGACGCGGTGATCATGATGAATCCCACCAGGGCCAGCATGCGCATGCCCTCGGTGAAAATGTCGTCCTGCTCACGCCAGCGAAACACCCCGCTGACCGAAAGGATGGCGAAGCCGAGGATGCCGCCCAGCACCATGGAGTCGAAGACCAGCTGGGTAACCAGGGCGCCGACAATGGCGATCACCAGCACGGCCTTCTGCCACGGGGCGAGGCGCTTGGCGGTCTCGACCTTGGCGGCGACCTGGGCATGACGCTGGTCGCTGTGCGACAGGTCGCGGTCCTCGTAGTCGCGCCGACGCCGGTAGCTCAGGGTCAGCGCCACGACCAGACCCAGTGCCATGCCGCCAATGGGCAGCAGCATGGCCAGCGGCACGATGTCGGGCGTCACGTTCAACCCCATGGCGGCGCCGGCGTCATTGACGTTGCTCAGCAGGATGTCGTTGAGAAAGATGGCCCCGAACCCGACTGGCAACAGCATGTAGGGCGCGGTGATGCCGAAGGTGATGGCACAGGCCGCGGCGCGACGATCCATGTGCAGGTGGTTCATCAGCTTGAGCAGCGGCGGCACCAGAATGGGGATGAAGGCAATGTGCACGGGAATCAGGTTCTGCGAGAAGATCGCGGCGATCAGCAGAATGCCCAGCAGGGCGAAGTAGATTCGGGTGCGGTGCGGGGTGCCGCGGTCCAGCTGCAGCCGGTCGATGGCCTTGGCGGAGAGCAGTTCGGTAATGCCCGAGCGTGACAGGGCCACGGCAAAGGCGCCCAGCGTGGCATAGGCCAGGGCGATGGTGGCACCGTTGCCGAGACCGTCGTTGAAGGCGACGAGCACGTCGGAAACGCTCATGCCGCTGACCAGGCCGCCGACCAGGGCGGCAACGATCAGGGCGAAGACCACGGAAACGCGGGCAAGACTCAAGGCGACCATCACCAGGATGGCCAGAACGATTGCATTCATCGGTATTCCTGAATGGCTTGTATGGCGGAGGAAACAACGCATCGCCCCACGACGCCATGGCGCCACGGGGCGAGAAGCGGGGCATGATACCGTAACCGCCCGGGCGATGCCCGGTGGCGCTAGCGTGACGATCTGCCGCTCAGGCTCGCCGCTGCTTCTGCCGCAATACCGTCCTCCGCTTGAAGCCCCCGGTAGATCGCCTCGCGCTCGGCATCGGGCTTGTGCTGGCTGGCCTTGTGCTTGCCGGTCAGTCGCTTGATGGTCAGCTCGACCCCGACAATCGCCCGGCACATGTTCTCGATGTAGTCGGCCGGAGCATCTGCTACCGACCAGGGCGTGGCCCGCGAGCGCTCGAAGCGCTCGAAGCGCTCGCTCAGATCGCTCACGACATTCAGGAGCCAGGCGGGGTCGTGGATGAAGCGAAGTCGACCGTGTGCGTGAACGATGTGGTAATTCCAGGTCGGCACCACCCGACCGTGCTCGCGCTTGTCCGGGTACCAGTTGGGCGTGATATAGGCCTGCGGGCCGTGAAAGATCGCCAGTGCCTCAATGTCGCCTTGGTGCCAGAGGGGGTTGGCACGGGCGACATGACCGCGCAACACGCCGTGTTCACTTGCGGTGGCATCGAAGATCAACGGTAGGTGATCTGCCATGACGCCACGATCCGAGGCGAGGGCCAGCGTGGCAAAGGGATACCGGTCGATGATGTCCCGCAGGGCACTGGTCTCGGTCATGGCAAAGTGGCGGGGCAGGTACATGGGGGGCCTCGAGGGTCGGTGAGTCAGGTTGCGGCGGCGCGCGGCGGCAGCTCTGCCGCCGCGGTCAGCACCGACAGCGCCCGGTGCTGCCGGCCGTGGGCATCGAAGTTGTCTGGCGACAGCCAGCGTTCGAAGACCGGCATGAGCTGACGCCACTCGCGATCGAGCAGGGAGTACCAGGCGCTGTCGCGGTTTCTGCCGTTGACGACACGGTGTTGGTGGAAGATGCCCTCGAAGCGCAGGCCGAGACGTTGCGCCGCCCGACGTGACGGGGCGTTCAGGGCATCGCATTTCCACTCCAGGCGCCGAAAGCCCAGGTCGAAGGCATGACGCATCATCAGCACCAGCGCTTCGGTAGCCGCGGGGGTTCGAGCCAGGCGGGGCGAGAAATTGAGATGACCCAACTCAACACTACCGTGCGCCGGTTGGATATTGAGCCAGGCCGCCACTCCCAGGGCACTGCCGCTCGCGGCCTCGATCACCGCCATGAAACGTGGGTCGTGTCCCGCACCGCACTGTCGTAACCAGGTGTGACAGCCTGCTGTGTCGGCAAAAGGCCTGCCGCCCAGGTAGGTCCAGCGCGCTTCGCCGTGTATATAGTCGGGGATCGCCGGATCGGGCTGCCGCCAGGCCTCCCACAGTGTGTTGCCGTGCTGCTCGGCAGATAGCGGTTCGAGGCGGCAGTAGCGACCCTGCAGCATGAGATCGCCCGGTAGTATTGGCGGTTGCCAGTCGGGCACCGGATGGCCGACTGGCTGACCGAATCGGTTGGTCGTCGTGGTCATGGGCAAGCCTCAATCACAGCCGCAATCGTTCGGCATGTAGCCGACCAGACATCCGGGCGCTTCGCCGCTGGCGATGGGGTGGCCATCGCGTTGCCAGAAATCGAGCCCGCCGAGCAGCTCCTTGACCCGCAGCCCGTGACGAGCAAGCTTCCAGGCGCCCTTGGTCGAGGCATTGCAGCCGATGCCGTCGCAGTAAGTGATGTAGACACGATCCATCGCCAGCACGCCCAGGCGATCCGGTGTCATGTCTCGATGCGGCAGGCTGATGGCGCCGGGAATGTGGCCTGCCAGATACTTCGCCGAACTGCGGGTATCGATGACCACGATATCCTGGATGCCATTAGCCAGATCCTCGGCCAGATCCCAGGCATCGGTGTGATGACTCAGCTTGTCGGCCATGGCGGCAGCGGTCGCTTCGGGCGTATCCGGCGGGAAGGCAAGCACGGCGGATGTCGGTGACGGCATGTCAGGTCTCCAGTTGATCGATAGCGAGTGGCAGTCGGCTCAGTCTGGCGGCATAGTGGTTCCCCAGTAAGGGCCAGTTAATGTCAATTGAGGGGAACCAGTGGGCACAATACGGGCACGTAGTGACTGGATCGTCGAGGCGCTGGCCACGTGCCTGACAAAATCCACGGCACAGCCTCGGGCGCAATGTCTGTACGAAGCCCTGCGCAGTTGGATCCAGGACGGCGAGCTGGCCTCGGGAAGCGCATTACCTTCATCACGGCGACTGGCCCGTTCACTGGGGCTGGGGCGCAATACGGTACTGGCTGCCACGGATCGCCTGGTGGCGGAGGGCTTCGTCGAGACGCGCCAGGGCGCCGGGCTGTTCGTGGCCGAGTTGCCCGCGCCGCCAAAGGCGCTGCGCGACGCGCCCTTGCCGACGGCGGCAATGCGGCTATCGCGACGCGGGCAGCGACTGCTGGATTTCTGCGCCACGCTGAGTACGGGACACTGCGCCTTTGCCCCCGGCGTGCCGGCGTTGGACCAGTTCCCCCGCGAGCGCTGGCAGCGCCTGTTGCGTCGTCATCAGCACCGTGCCGAGACGCGCTGGTTCGACTACCAATCCCAGGGTGGCCTGCCGGCGCTGCGCGAGGCGCTTTGCGACTACCTGCGCCTGTCGCGTTCGGTGAACTGCCGCCCCGAACAGATTTTGATCACCCAGGGTGCCCAGCAGGGCTTCGAGCTGATTGCCCGAATGCTGGCCGACCCTGGCGACACGGCATGGATCGAGGAGCCCGGTTATGGCGGCGCCCAGGCGTGCTTTACGGCGGCGGGCCTGAATATCGTCCCCGTGGCGGTGGACGACGATGGCCTGCAACCCGAGGCCGTGCCGGCCGGGTCGCCAGCGCCGCGGCTGATCTACGTCACCCCGTCGCACCAGTACCCCAGTGGCGTGACCATGCCCCAGGCGCGGCGTCTGGCATTGTTGGCTGCCGCCGAGCGGCACGGGGCGTGGATTGTCGAGGACGATTACGACAGCGAATTTCGCTATACCACGGCGCCGGTGGCCTCGTTGCAGGGCCTGGCAGTGCATACGCCGGTGATCTACGTCGGCACGTTCAGCAAGGTGCTCTATCCGGGGCTGCGGCTCGGCTATCTGGTGCTGCCCGACGCCCTGGTCGACGGCTTCCGGCGGGCCAACGCCCGCCTGCACCGGGAAGGCCAATATGTCGTCCAGTCGGCGCTGGCCGAGTTCATTGTCGAGGGCCATTTCGCGCGTCATGTGGCTCGCATGCGCACCTGCTACCGTCAACGTCAGGCTGCCCTGCGCGATGCCCTGGCACCGGCCGTGGCGCAAGGGCTCGTGCTGTCCCAAGGCCAGGCCGGGATGCATCTGGTGGCCCGGCTGGATTCGCATGCCACGGAGAGCCAACTGGTCGAGGCGGCACGGGCGCAGGGCATCGTGCTGTCTCCGCTGTCGCGCTATTACCTGCAGGGGCCCGGCCAGCCCGGCCTGGTGCTGGGATACGCCGGGGCCGACGAGGTCGAGATTGACCGCGCCGGCACCTGGCTGAGCCAAGCCTGGCTGGCGGCAAGGCAAGCCTCGGCTCAGGCCGGCGAGGCCAAGGCGGTGAGCTCGTCGTAGAGCGTTTGGGGAATGATCACGCCATGTGCCCGGCTTCGCTCCCGAGCCTCGAAACGTCGCTGTGAGGGCAAACGCGCGCCTTGATCGAGGATCGCCTCGAACAGCGTCTCGGCATGCTGCTGATGCCTGGCCTTGTCACTGCCCAGAAATGCCTCGAGCGAGAATGCGAGGATCAGTTCGCCGTGGTGGGGCTGGCCCTTGCCGTCGGGCGTGGCGGCCTGAGTTTCGTGGCCCAGCAGGTCGCCGATCAGCGGGCCCGCCAATAGCTCGATCATGGTCGACAGCGCTGATCCCTTGTAGCCGCCGAAGGGTAGCAGTGCGCCATCGAGCGCAGCTTGCGGGTCGGTCGTCGGGTTACCCTCGCGGTCGATGGCCCAGCCCGCCGGCAGCGCTTTTCCGGCACGTTGGTGCAGCTCGATCTCGCCGCGGGCCACTACGCTGGTGGCGAAGTCGAAGGTGTACGGCGTCTTGCCGGGACGTGGCCAGGAAAAGGCGAAGGGATTGGTGCCGAACAGCGGCGACCTGCCGCCCGCCGGGGCCACATAGGCATGGCTCGGCGTCATCGCGATACCTGCCAGGCCCTGTTCCGACAAGGCCTCGACCTCCTGCCAGAGCGCCGAGAAATGAAAGCCGTTATTGATGGCCAGGGCGGCCATGCCGCTGCGACTGGCTTTTTCCACCAGGTGCGGCAGCCCCCGCTCGAATGCCAGCAGTGATGAGCCGCGCCGGGCATCGACTTTCACAACGCTTGGTGCCTGGTCGATGACCTGTGGTTCGGCGTCAGGGTCGAGGCCGCGGTACCGGGCCGTCTGCACGCATCCGATCAGCCGGTAAAGCCCGTGGGAATGGCATTCGTCACGCTGGGCTGCCAGCACGCTGCGGGTGATCGCCTCGGCATGGGCCTGATTGAAGCCGTTGTTCGAGAGGACCCGGTGGCTCAATGCCTCGGCATCCGCCAGCGAGAGAGTGATTTCCTGGGCCATGGTGTTCTCCTGACGTTCGATATGAACAACTCGCCAAAGTGTCCGTTCGTATTCGTACTACATAGTATCTAAAGCGGTGTGCCTGTCTCGACATTCGACGTTCGACTTACGGCTGGCGAGTCTGGCCCAACGAAAAACCCCGGCACGTGGCCGGGGTCCTTGGAGACTATGCAGCAGAAGCGATGTCAGCGCACGTTGTCGACCGGGGAGTGGCCGGCCAGCTCGCGCTGCATGGCCTTGGCGGTGTAGGCCACGCCGTAACGGCCACGCGCCCAGGCGTACATGGCCAGGCCCAGGAACATCCAACCACCGAACACCACCCACTCCACCGGCAGCAGTGCAGACGGGCTGCCCGGCAGGTACAGGAAGATCATGCCCAGTGACAGGATCACGGCCAGGCCGCCGACCAGCATGCCGTGGCGGACCTTGAAGGGGCGCTCGAGGTTGGGTTCACGACGGCGCAGGACCAGGAAGGAGAGCGCCACGAACAGGTAGGCGGTGACGATGCCCAGGCCGCCGGCATCGACCAGCCAGACCAGGGCCGGACGGCCGAAGAAGGGCGCCAGGCTGGAGACGATGCCGATCATCAGGATGGCGTTGACGGGCGTCTTGTGACGCGGGTGCAGCTTGGCCAGGAAGGCAGGCAGCATGCCGGCCTCGGCCAGGGCGTAGATGGCCCGCGAGCCGCCGATGTAGAAGGCGTTCCAGCTGGTGATGATCCCGGCGACACCGGCCAGTACCATCAGCTTGCCGGCCCACGGTGCGGCGAACACTGCCTGCATGGCATCCGGCACCGCCAGCGAGCTGGCCGAGAGGGCCTGGGGATCGAGCATCAGCGAGGTGCCCAGAATGATCAGGGCATACCAGACCACGGCGAGGAGCACCGAGAACATCAGTACGCGACCGATCTCGCGGAATGGCAGGTTGATCTCCTCGGCGGCCTGCGGGATGACGTCAAAGCCGACGAACATGAACGGCACCATGATCATCACGATCATGATGCCGCCGATCACGCCGTTGTCGACGTTGAACAGCGGATCCATGGTGGCAACGTCGCCGGTGAACAGGGCACCGGTGATGAACATGATTCCCACCACCAGGATCAGCAGTGTCACCAGCTTCTGTACCAGCGCGGCGGTGCGGATGCCGACGTAGTTGATGCCCATCATCACCAGCGAGCCGAGTACTCCGACCGCCACCCAGGTAGCCTCCACGTCCCAGCCGGCTACGGTCCACAAGTAACCGACCGAGTATCCCGGGAAGAGATGGTCGATCACCGTGGGCAAGGCGACGGCTTCAAAGGAGACGACGCTCATGTAACCCAGCACGATGCTCCAGGTACAGACGAACGATGCGAAGTGCCCGAGGGCGCGGTAGCTGTAGACATGCTCGCCACCCACCTGCGGCATGGCGGAGGCCAGCTCGGCGTAGGTCAGGCCGACCAGGATGATCGCGATACCGCCGACCAGAAATGCCGTGATGGCGCCCAGACTGCCTGCTGACTCGATCCAGCTGCCAGTCATGACGATCCATCCCCAGCCGATCATTGCCCCGAAGGCCAGGGCGAGAACGTCCTTGCGTGCCAGCACACGCGACAACTGGCTCGTCGAATTCGGATTGGCCATTGTGGTTTTCCTGTTGTGGTTGAATTGTTAGGAGGTTAAGTAATTGTTTTATATAACTAACAGGCGGCCAATATAATTTACCGGGATGCCTGGAACAAGCATCATGCGGCGCCGGAGCGCATTTTGTGAAATCTTTTCAAGTATAGCGCGGCGGCACCATGACAGAATGTGACGCGTCGGGAAATCTTGCAGCGATTGCCAGCGGGCTCAGGCCAGGCCACGAGCGCGCATGACCTCGGCAATGACCGGTACCGGGGTCATGAGATGCTCACGCATCAGGGGGACGGCACGTGCCACGTCGCGCGCCAGGATGGTCTCGACCAGCGCTTCGTGCTCGCGACGTTTCTGCTCGATCGCCGCGCCGGAGAAGACGGTCTCGCAGAGCCACAGGTGGCGGTAACGCTCTGCCTGGTCGAACAGTGCCTCACGCACCTGCAGCAGATGATGCGAGCCACAGCCGGCGGCAATGGCGCCGTGAAAGGCCTTGTGCCTCTGATCCCATATCGCCAGTACCTCCTCCGGTCCACTGACGTCGACCACCTTGTTCAAGGTGTGCGCCCGGGCCAGGATCTCCGCCTCCCAGGCGTCGTCGCCACGTTCGATCGCCAACTGCACGACCAGCCCCTCGAGCTGCGCCCGGGCATCGTAGATATCTTCCAGCTCATCGACCGACATTGGAGCGACACGATAGCCGCGCTGGCTCACGGCCGTGACCAGACGCTCGGCCACCAGTTGTGAAAGCGCCTCCCGCAGCGGGCCGATGCCCAGTCCGTAACGCGTTTTCAGTCCACTCATCAACAGCTTGGTGCCGGGTGGGTGGATACCACGGATGATGTCGCGCTTGAGCCAAGCGTAGGCGCTCATTCCCAGGTTCTGGCGGGGAGGGGTGTCCATGGGGGCATATCCAAAACGATGACGCCGGCCATCATACCGAAAGCGGGCCAGGTGGACGAAACAGCGGCGTTGTTTATTTTTGACGTTTTATAAAAATGTAGATATTTTTATAAACGCTCGATATTCACAAGGAGACCTGCCATGACCGCCCTGACCCGTTTGCCGGCTGCCGCCATGCCGATACCCCAGACTCTTCACGGCTTCCGTCTCGAGGCGTCATCGCCCTCGCCACGACTGCTGAACCTGCACTTCCCGGCCGAGACGGTGCAGGCGTTTACCGATGCCGTGGCGCACTGGCCGGTTCAGGCGCTGGAGTACAAGTCATTTCTGCGGTTCCGGGTGGCGAAGATTCTCGACGACCTGTGTCGCAACACCTTGCAGCCAGTGTTGATCAATACGCTGGTGGACCGGGACACGGGGGCGCTGCTGGTCACGCCGGAGGGGCTGGACCGGGTCGAGCAGGCCGAGGAGATGGTGAAGTTCGCCACGGCAGTGGCCCACCTGATGGGGCGTTCCAACTTCGATGCCATGAGTGGCCAGTATTATGCCCGCTTCGTGGTGAAGAACGTCGACGACTCGGACAGCTACCTGCGCCAGCCGCACCGGGTCATGGAGCTGCACAACGACGGCACGTTCGTCGAGCAGGACACCGACTACGTGCTGATGATGAAGGTCGACGAGCAGAACATGCAGGGAGGCAACTCGTTGTTGCTGCACCTGGACGACTGGGAGGAGCTCGAGACGTTCTACCACCACCCGCTGGCCCGTCGCGAGATGCGCTGGACGGCACCACCTAGCAAGAAGGTCGACCGTGACATCTTTCATCCCGTCTTCGACGTGGATACCGAGGGGCGCCCGATCATGGCCTATATCGACCAGTTCGTGCAGCCGAAGAACTTCGAGGAAGGCAACTGGCTGGCCGAGCTTTCCGACTCCCTGGAGGGAAGCGCGCACAAGCTATCGGTTCCCGTGCCGACCGGCAGCTTCCTGTTGATCAACAATCATTTCTGGCTGCATGGCCGCGACCGCTTCACGCCGCACCCCGAACTGCGTCGCGAGCTGATGCGTCAGCGTGGCTATTTCACCCATGCCAAGACACTGCGCCAGCCGCGCCAGCTATGAACCGATAACTCGGCCGCCATCAGGGTGGCCGAAGGCGTTTTCCTGACAGCGAGGCGCACGTGTACGACTTCATCATCATCGGCGGCGGCATCCTGGGCCTGTCCACCGCCATGCAGCTCATCCGGGCCTACCCCGACAGGAAGATGCTGCTGGTCGAGAAGGAAGACGGCCCGGCCCGCCACCAGACCGGCCACAACAGCGGCGTGATCCACGCCGGCGTCTATTACACCCCGGGCAGCCTCAAGGCGCGCTTCTGCCTGGAAGGCAACCGCGCCACCAAGGCCTTCTGCGACGAGCACGGCATCGCCTACGACACGTGCGGCAAGCTGCTGGTCGCCACCAACGACCTCGAACTGCAGCGCATGCAGGCGCTGTGGGAGCGCACCGAGGCTAACGGCCTGGAGCGCACCTGGCTCACGGCAGGGGAGCTGCGCGAGCGCGAGCCCAACATCACCGGCGTGGGCGGCATCTTCGTGCCCTCCAGCGGCATCGTCAGCTACGCCGAGGTCGCTGCCGCCATGGGCCGCGAGTTCGAGGACGCCGGCGGCGAGATCCGCTACGCCACGCCGGTCACCGGCCTGCAGGAACGCAGCGGCGAGGTCGTGGTGACCACCGGCCGGGGCGAGTTCACTGCCCGCCACCTGGTGTCCTGCTCGGGGTTGATGGCTGATCGCGTGGTGCGCATGCTGGGCATCGAGCCGGACTTCACCATCTGCCCGTTCCGCGGCGAGTACTACCGGCTGCCGGCTCGGCACGACCGCATCGTCAACCACCTGATCTACCCGATTCCCGACCCGTCGATGCCGTTTCTGGGTGTGCATCTGACGCGCATGATCGACGGCAGCGTCACGGTCGGCCCCAATGCGGTGCTGGCCTGGAAGCGCGAGGGTTACCAGAAGAGCGATATTTCCTTGGCGGATAGCCTGGCCATGCTTCGCCATCCGGGGATCCGCAAGGTGCTCAAGAGCAACCTGCGCCCGGGGCTGATCGAGCTGAAGAACTCGCTGTACAAGAAAGGCTACCTGGAAGAGGTGCGCAAGTACTGTCCGAGCCTGACGCTGGACGATCTCGAGCCCTATCCGGCGGGGGTGCGTGCCCAGGCGGTCTCCAACGCCGGCAAGCTGGTCGACGACTTCCTGTTCGTGAACACCCAGCGCACGGTCAACGTGTGCAACGCGCCGTCACCGGCGGCGACCTCGGCGATTCCCATCGGGGCGCATATCGTCGCGCAGGTCAGGGCGCTGGTGGAAGGCTGAGGCTGCCAGTAGGCGCACCACAATGGTGCGAATCAGCTATGCTGGCTTGCCTTGCCCCGTTAACGAATCGCTCAGGAGGCGTTCATGTCATCGTCGTTGGTCGGCATTGCCTACATGTGTCTCGGTGTCCTGTGTCTGGCGCTGGGCGATGCGGTGGCCAAGTGGCTGGGGCAAAGCTTTGCGCCGGTGCAGATCATCTTCTTCCGTACCCTGGTCTCGCTGCCGTTGATTGCCTTGATTGCCAGCCTCAATGGCGGCCTGCGCACCCTGGCGACAACCCGACCCAAGGTGCACCTACTGCGGGGCCTGATCGCGACCGGCACCATGTACTGCTTCGTGATGGGGCTGACCCTGTTGCCGCTGGCCACGGCCACCGCCATCGCCTTCGCCGCGCCGCTGTTCGTGACGTTGCTGTCGGGCCCGATGCTCAACGAACGCGTCGCGCGCCTGCCGTTCATTGCTTCACTGATCGGCTTCGCCGGGGTACTGATCGTGGTGCGCCCGGGTGCGGAAGGGTTCCAGCTCGGCGGGCTGATCGTGGTCGGCGCTGCCGTGTGCTACGCACTGCTGATGATCACGGCTCGGCGCTACGGCTCCCACGAGAACCTCTGGGCGATGGTCTTCTACGTCACGCTGGTGCCGTGGCTGGTCAGTACCGCCTTGTTGCCGTTCTTCTGGCTACCGCCGCAGCCCGTACACTGGTTCGGATTTGTCGGGGCCGGCATCCTGGGGGTAGGCGCAATGACCTTCATCACCCTGGCGTTTCGCCATGCCCCGGCCTCGCTGGCGGCACCCTTCGATTACACGGCCATGGTCTGGGCAGTGATCCTGGGCTGGTGGTTCTGGGGTGAGATACCCGATGTGTGGGTTTACGTGGGCAGCGGTGTGATCATTGCCAGCGGACTGGCCATTGCCGTTCACGAGCGGCGGGTGGCGATCAAGGCGCGGCCGACCACGTCGGCTTGAGCTTGTCCGTAAGCGAGTACGAGAAGCCCCGGCATGCTGAACTGCAGCCGGGGCTATTTGCGTCGGAGCGATCCGGAAAGCTTACATCTGTTCTTTCTGGGCGCCGGACTTTTCCTTGGCACGGCCCAGCTTGGGCTCCTCACCGAGCGGCTCCGGCTGCTGCTTGACCGTGTATTCGCCACGCCCATCCAGTGACGGACCGCTGGACCAGCGACCCTCGGGGGCCTCCTTGTCCATCAGCGTGTTGAGGTAGTAGTAGGAATGCTCCATGGCCTCGTGTTCTTCCGGGGTGGAGTTGGGGATCGGTAGTGCCGCCTTCATGCCGCCCAGTTCCTCGATCACGGCCAACCACTGTTCCTGGTGATAGGTATCACGGGCAATCAGGAAGGCCAGCATGTCTTTCATGCCCTTGTCGTCCGTCCAGTTGTAGAGACGCGACGCCAAGGTACGCCCACCGGCTTCTGCCGTCACGTTGGCCAGCATGTCTGCTCCGATGTTGCCGGTGGCGTAGACATGACTCATGTCGAAGGGGACGCCATTGGCGTTGACCGGCATGGCCGACAGCCCTGAAGAGAGCAGGTGACGGGGGTTGGCCCCACCCAGGATGGCATTGACCACTGGGTCCTTGGCTGACTCTTCCTGCAATGATACCGGTGCTCCCTCCAGGTTGAGCGCGACGGCATGGCCGAGAATCTCGATGTGCGAGAGCTCTTCGGTGGCCGTCGACATCAGCATGTCGCGGATACGATCGTCACCACGTGCGCCCATGGCCTGGAAGAAATATTGCATGGCGACACGAATCTCACCTTCTATGCCACCGATAGCCTGTTGGAGCAGCTTGGCGAACTGGGGATCCGGCTTGTCGACCTTGACGTGATACTGCAATTTCGAAGAATGGTGAAACATAGCGTAATCCTTTACGGTTGAATGTCATTAACGACATTGACTTTAATCGTCCACCCCTGAAATCCCGCTAGGTAAAAAATAAGCGAATCGTTCTTATACGAAGTTCACGGTAGAAGTGATTCGCAAAACTTTCCAAACGGCAAATAATTAAATTTCTATATTTTATTTATAGTAATGTAATGTTTTTAAAGCCGATGGGTTAAAGATTCTTTGCGTAATGGAGCGTTACAAGTTGTCGATTTTTACTTCAAGGGTGTGCTCGCCGAATAAGCGCTAAGAAAGATTTTCAGGCACGAAGTCTAGGGAGCGTTAGTGGCTGGGGAATAACAACTATACCAATATAAAAACTAACCTTTTTAAAACGAGAAAGGCCAAATTACCTGATCTTTCATTATCACTTGGCCTTCATCAACGACTTCGCCCCGCGCGGAGGCGGGGCGAAGTCGTTGGATCCAGGTTCTTTACGGTCCTGGGCCTGACGGGTCGGTCATTCAGGACTTGTTGGGTTGCTTGACCATACGCAGGTAGGGCTTCTTCTCGTCCCATCCCTGCGGGAAGAGTTCCGCAGCCTGTTCGTTGCTGACGGAGGGCACGATGATGCAATCGCCGCCATCGGTCCAGTTGACCGGCGTGGCCACCTTGTAGTCATCCGTCAGTTGCAGGCTGTCGATGACGCGCAGGATTTCGGGAAAGTTGCGCCCGGTGCTGGCCGGGTAGGTGATGGTCAGACGCACCTTCTTGGCGGGATCGATGATGAATACCGAGCGCACCGTCGTCGAGTCGCTGGCGTTGGGGTGGATCATGTCGTACAGGTCGCTGACCTTGCGATCGGCATCCGCCAGCAGCGGAAAATTGAGGCCGTACCCCTGGGTTTCCTGAATGTCGCCGGCCCAGGCCACGTGCTCTTCGACCGGGTCGACCGACAGACCAATGGCCTTCACGTTGCGCTTGTCGAATTCCGGCTTGAGGCGTGACACCTCGCCCAGTTCGGTCGTGCAGACGGGGGTGAAGTCCTTGGGGTGCGAAAACAGGATCACCCAGCTGTCACCGGCCCATTCGTGAAAGTTGATCGGGCCTTCGGTACTTTCCTGGGTGAAGTCCGGGGCAATATCGCCGAGTCTCAAAGACATGGTTCACTCCTTATAACGAATGGGCGCTGAAAACAGCGATTTCATGGATACTTGAGCATGACAGCATGCTGGGAGAGAAGGAAATAACGCCTATGGATAAGCAAAGAGGCATGGGCTATTTCCTTCCACTCTGTCGCCAGGTCGTGAAGACCCGCAGGTGTTAAGCATCGTTGCGTTGCAGGGCATCAAGACCTTCGAGCAGGCCCTGCATGTCGTCGGCATGCTCTTCCTCCTGAGCGAGAATATCCTCCATGATGCGTCGCGATGTCGGGTCCTGTTCACCGAAATAGGCCGCGATCTCGCGGTAGCTGTCGATGGCGATACGCTCGGCGATCAGGTCTTCCTTGATCATGTCGCGTAGTGTCTCGCCGGCAACATACTCGGCGTGCGCTCGGGTCTGCAGGCCTTCCGGCGAGAAGTTGGGTTCACCACCCAACTGGACGATGCGCTCGGCGAGCCAGTCGGCATGCTGTTGCTCCTGCTCGGCATGCTCCTGAAACTCGTCCGCCGCCACGCTGGCACTGAGTCCGCTGGCCATGTACTGATGGCGCTTGTAGCGCAGCGTACAGACGATCTCGGTAGCCAGCGCCTCGTTGAGCAGACGGATGACGTTTTCGCGATCGGCCCGGTAGCCTTCGGTCACGGCGCCATTCTCGATGTGCTGGCGTGCACGCTCGCGAATGGTCTGGATGTCGGTCAGAAATGGCTGGCTGGTCACGTTGGGGCCTCCTTGTCGGTTTCGGCTCTCCAAGCGTAGAACATAGCTGCCGGCCTGGCGCAAAGACGTCTTACGGTGCCGGTCCGGAGGCTCCCAGGAAGCGATTCTGCCAGTAATCCAGATCCAGCGATGTCAGGGTCACTTCACGGCCTTCACCGGGCGCATGAATCATCTGGTGTTGTCCGAGGTAGATGCCGACATGCGTGGCGGTGCTGCCCGAGCCGAAGAACAGCAGATCGCCGGGCCGAGCCTGTTCCCGGCCCGGTAGCCGAGAGAACTGCTGATTCGCCGTACGGGGCACGGCAATGCCGGCCGCGCCATAGGTCATCTGCACCAGCCCCGAGCAATCCACGCCATCAATGCTGGCGCCGCCATAGCGGTAAGGCGTGCCCAAGGCCTGGCGGGCATTTGCCAGGATCATGGCGCGCTCGATGGACAGGGCTTGAGCCGCTGAAGGCGTTGGCGCAATAGTCTCCTGCATGCGCGGTCCGCTGGCGCACCCGGCCAGCAATGACAGCAGGAACAAGGTAAACAGCAGGGTGTAAGCGCGGGGAGCGTTGAGCATTCTGATTCCACAAAGCCGGTGCCTACCGCACCGTTTCGCGACCAAGGCCAGGCCATTATAGATCGTGTAGCCGGTGGTTCGACAGGTCATCGTCCCGTCCCAAGCCTCTCCATAACAATGAATCGCTACCCGGCCTCGTCGAAGGCCGGGTATCGGCTCGTCACCGGCCTGCCTGGGTCATCAGCGCCGGCTCGACGATCTCGATCCAGTAGCCGTCGGGGTCCTTCACGAACGCGACATCCTTCATCTTGCCCTGGTCGGGGCGCTTGATGAATTCCACGTCGTTGTTGTCCAGCCAGTGCACGGCCGTGGACAGGTCGGGCACCGCGAAACAGATATGCCCAAAGCCTTGGGGCTCGGCGTTGCCATCGTGATAGGCGAAGTCGGCCTGGTCTTCGGTTCCCCAGTTGTGGGTCAGTTCGAGGATGCTGCGCTGGCTGAAGGTCCATAGCGTACGCTCGCCCGGGTCCTCGGGCACCTTGTCCTCTTCCTCCAGCCGGGCCAGAAAATAGAGGGTGAACTGCATTTCGGGAAAATCCAGCTTGCGCAGCAGGCGCATCCCGAACACATGGCTGTAAAAGGCCAGCGAGCGTTGAGGGTCCTTGATGCGCAGCATGGTGTGATTGAGCCGGAAGCCGGAGGTTTCCGGCGGAACATGCGCCTCGATACTCGGATGTTTTTCAGTGAACAGGGTCATTGTCGCGTCTCCCGTTTTTTCATTGCGATGGCGAAAGCTTAGCGCACCTTGGGGCAATCTCTCATCCCGCCCCGCCGGCTTGGCGCGACCCACGCTCTTGGCTAGTGTTAGACAGTTATGGAGTTCGTACGCCAAGGAGGCCCCATGAAACACAGACCGACCGTCAATCGGCGCCATAGCCCGGTGCATCCCCCCGGAGAAAGCAAGGGCGCCTGGCTGACCGTGCTCGAGCAGGGGGCCAGACTGCTTCAGGACAAGACGCCAATGAAAGGCTTCGATGCCTATGTCGTCGGTTTTCATTGTGCCAAGTGCGATCCGCAGATGCAGATGGAGGCTCACCACTATTGCAAGGTGGTCAACGACGACTTTCTGCAGTGCCTGATATTCGATGGCAATACTCCCGATGCCAACCTGATCGGGCTCGAATACATCATTTCCGAGGCGCTGTTCGAGACCTTGCCGGAGGAAGAGCAGGCCTACTGGCACCCCCATAACTACGAAGTGTTCTCAGGCGAGTTGATTGCTCCAGGGTTACCCGAGGCCGCCGAAAAGGCGTTCATGAAGCGGCTGGTGAACAGCTACGGCAAGACATGGCACACCTGGCATACCGGTCGCCATGATGGCGAGCCCGGCGATTCCCTGCCCATGGGCGAGGCCAGGCTGATGTGGTCGTTCAATCGCCAGGGGGAGTGCGACGAGACGCTCAAGCGCAATCGCAATCAGGCCATGCAGGTCGATATCGACAAGAAGGCCCGCGACCGCCAGACTTATGTGGAGTTAGCGCATCCCCAGCGCGGGGTAAATGCCTTGGCCAATGCGTTCAGCCACACAGAGCCACAGCCGGGAGTCGAGGATGCCGATGACGCGTCGGATTCATAAGCGGGACAAGCTGATGGCGCCCGGGACGGAAACGAGCCATGGCGGTGCCGGTATTCGAAAGGCAGGCGCCCACGCGATCGATCCGCTGCTCTTTCGGCTGGGTAATTTCATGGAGCTGGCCGAGGCAGACCAGCTGCAGTTCCGCGAGTCGATCGTGCGTGAAGTGAGGGTCGGCAAGGGCAAGGACGTCATCTGCGAGAATGAACGGCCCGATTACGTGCATATCGTCATCGACGGCTGGGCCTGCCGCTACAAGTACCTGGCCGACGGGCGGCGGGCCATTTTGGGCTACCTCATTCCCGGAGACGTGTGCGATGTACATATCGCGCTGCTCGATCACATGGATCATGCCGTCAGTACGCTGACGCCGGCCAGCTTTGCTCTGATTTCCCGCGAGACGGTCAACCATATCTTCGAGAACAACATCTCACTGGCCTACGCGCTGTTCTGGGCGTCGTTGGTCGAGGAATCCGTGCAACGCGAGTGGTTCGTCAACAATACCGGCCGGCCGGCCGACAAGCGGCTGGCGCATCTGCTCTGCGAATTGCAGATGCGCCACCGGGCCGCTGGGCTGACGCGAACCAATTGCATCGACTTCCCTCTGGTCCAGCAAGACCTGGCCGATGCCATGGGAATCACCGTGGTGCATACCAACCGGGTGATGCAGAAGCTGCGTAGCGATGGATTGATCAGTTACGACAACAAGTTACTGACCATACTGGATTGGGAAGGATTGAAGGCGTTTGGTGACTTCGATCCCCGGTATATGCATTTGTCTGAAGAAACCCTGAATCTGTAATACAAAAAGCCCGGCCTGACGGCCGGGCTGCTAGCGTTGCTGTTCCCTGCATCATCACGGGCATCCTGCCCATGCATCCTTGGTTGGTGAGCCTTCCGTGTGCTCGGTCTTCCCTGTCGAGCCTCCCTGCTCGATGGCGCGCATGGTCTCAAGCTTAGGCGCCAATTAAATTAACCTGGTTAAACTTTTTGAAAATTCTTTGCGCACGGGGTCAATACCCGGTCATTTCCAGATAGCCCTTGCCGGTGTGGCTGCCTCGTACCGTGACCATGCCTTCCCAGTAGGGAAACGAGGTTCCCATCCACTGGTCGGGGTGGATCGCGCTGACGGTAACATCGAGGCGCCGGTCGGGAACCTCGACACGCCACGTCGTCGGCAATTCCCGGCCGGCCACGTCACGTGTCTCGACAGGTGTCAGGCGCAGACCGCCTTTGGCCAGCGCTGAGACTTCGCCTTGGGGCGTGATCCAGCTACCGGACAAGTAGTCTTCTGTATCATCTTCACCGCCGCCGCGCAGGCGGAAAGCCATCAGCTTGGCGCCATTGCCCAGGTGCAGCGAGAACCAGTCCCAGCCATGTTGGGCCCTGCCCAGCAACTGGCTGCTCCATTCGCGGTCCAGCCAGGCCCGGCCCGTCACACTGAGCGGCTCGCCATCGAGGCGAAGCGTGCCCTCGACCCGATAGAACGGCTGACTGTAGTACATCGAGCCCTGGCCATCGGCGGACTTCTGACTGAAGCCGCCCTCGCCATGGCGAACCAGGGGGCCTTGGGCGGTCAGCGCAAGACGGTAGGCGAAATCGTCGGCCTGGGCGTGGACCGTCAACCGGTCGAGGCCCGACTCGGCCTCCTCGGCGATCAGGGTCCAGTCATCGATCCAGGCGGCAAACGGGGCCGCCGTCACGCCGGCCTGCCCCTGGCCGGCGGGCAGGGCCATGCCGCGCGCGAACTTCTCGGCGAAGCGGTGCCCCTGCGGCGTCGAGACGGCGGCATGCGCCATCCACAGCTGCCTGTCCTGCCAAGGCGAAGCGCCGGACGCTTCGCGGTTGCCTGCCTTGGGTGCCAGCGCCTGGCGAAACAGGGTCCACTGCACGCCGAACGGGCGCCCATCGGCACTTTCCAGATTGGCGGTCAGATACCACCACTCGATGCGATAGTCGGGATGCGGGCCATGATCCTCGGGAAAGTGCAGCGTCTGGCCAGGCCCTGCCTGGGCAAAACCGCTCGCCTGTTCACCGAGGCCGGCGTAACCGGCTTGCGTCGATGCGTCGGTCGGCCAGTACACCTTGGCGAGGCCGGCCACGATCACTAATGCCAGCAGCAACAGCAGCGTGGAGCGTTTCATGCAGCGGCGAACTCCTGTAGCAACTGGCGTGGCGGCACGCGCCACAGGCGCCACGCCGGCAGCAGTGCGGCAAGGCCGGCCACCACCACGGCCAGTACGATCGTCATGGCGACCTGACCGGGAAAGACGTGCAGCGGCAGCCGCCAGCCGAAAGCGGCGACATTGATGACGGACACCAGCGCCCAGGCCAGGCCGATGCCCAGCGGAACGGCCAGCAGGGCGGTGCCGGCGGCAGCGGAAACCAGTTGCCCGAACTGTAGCCCGACCAGTTGTCGGCGCGAGACGCCCAATGCCCATAGCGGCGCCAACTGAGCACGCCGTGCCCCGGCCTGGGCCAGCAGGGTGGTGAGCAGGGCCAGCCCGGCCACGGCCAGGGTCAGGGCGTTGAGTGCCTGGGTGATGGCGAAGGTGCGCTCGAAGACCTCGGTGGCGGTGTGCTTCACGGCACGCTGGTCGACCACGGCGTCGCCGGAGAGGCCGAAGCGTTCGCCAAGTGCTGCCTGGATCCGTGTTACGTCGCGTGAGGGGAGCGGACTGAGCACAACACCCAGCGACCCCGGCGGTGCGGCAAATTGATCCGCCAGGCGCGAGGCCGGCAGTACGGCCTCGCCACGCGGATTACCGTAATCGGGATAGATCGCGGCGATGGTCGGCGTCACGACGCCCTGCGGGCCACGCAGACGCAGCGTATCGCCGGGGGCCAGTCCGTCACGGCGAGCGAGTTGCTCGTTGATGAAGACGGCGTCGCCTGCAGCCAGTGCCTGCCATGCCGCTTCTCGGTCCGTCGCGCTTTCGAGCAGCGGCCAGGACTGGCGCATCACCGGTGCTGGCGTGATGCCGAACAGTGCGAGCGACCGCCCGGTATCCTGCCCCTCGACATTGAGCAGCGGGGCCTCGGCGTGGCGGGCTTCCAGCAGTACCTGCACTTCGTCCTGGCCTTCCAGCCAGGCGACGACATCGGCGTGTTGCACCTCCGAGGGTCGTACATACAGATCGGCCAGCAGGCGCTGATCGAGCCAGTCGAGAAAGGTCAGGCGAAACCCACCGACCATGCTGCCCACACCGAGATTGGCAGAGAGTGCCAGCAGCAGTGCCATCATCGGCAACTGCAAGCGGGGAAGCTGCAATTGCAGGTCGGCCAGCGCCCACTGCAGGTGCGGGCGCGAGTGCAGGCGCCGGGAAAGCAGGCCCAGCCCGCCGGCCAGCAATGACGGCAACCACAGTGACGCACCCAGCAGCAGCGCGGCGACCATGGCAAAGCCCAACGCCAGTTCCTGCGGGGCCGGCTGATGGCCCAGGCGCCAGCCGAGCCAGGCGGCGATACCCAGCAGGACAGCGCCGACCGCGACCTGCAGGCGGAGCTGCCGGTGCAGTCGGGCGCGCCAGGCCTGGGCCTTGCCCAGCGCCAGGATATCGAGACGCGAAGCCCGCCACAGCATGCCGAGACCAGCCGAGAACAGGCCGCCGAGGGTTACCGCCAGGCCGCCCAGCCAGTAATACCAAGGCAGCGCCAGGTTGCTGGCCACATCCGTGTCGTAGAGGGCATCCAGGCTGGCGGCCACGTCGGGCAACAGCAGGCGCGCCAGCCCGACACCGCTGACGATGCCCAGCACGGCGCCGAGCAGGCCGAACGCCAGCAGTTCCAGCGCAAGGGCGATGACCAGGGTGCGACCCGGCACGCCCAGGGCGCGTAGCGTGCGCAACATGCCCAGGCGTTGCTCCAGGGCCAGACCCAGCGCGGCATGCACGATGAACAGCCCGACGATCAGCGCCAGCAACCCCATGGCGGTGAGGTTGAGGTGAAAACTGTCGGTGAGCTGCCCGGGCGAGGCCAGGGCGGCGGCCAACTGACGAACCAGGTAAGGTGGCAGGTCGAGAGCACGGCCGGGGGCCACGACCAGCCGGCTCAGTGTCTCCACGTTAAGCAGGCGCTGAGCCACGCCGATATCGGTGACCAGTGTGCCCGGGGGCAGGTTGGGATCGGCCTCCAGCGGTGGCAGGCGTGGGTCGTCGCGGGCGGCCTTGGCTTGCTCCGGCGCGATGCGGGCGCGATATGGCGGCAGGATCCAGTCGCGCAGTGCCGAGGCATCGCTTTGCTGGCGGGCCAGGCTCGACTCACCGGGCAGCGTCAGCGGGTCGATGCCGATCACGCGTAAGGTCGTTTCTCCGCTCAGGGACAGCTCCCCTTCGACCAGCGGTGACACCGGCATGCCGGCGCGGCGCAACGCCAGGTAGTCCTCGAGGGAGAGGGGCTGGTTGTCGCGACGTGTGACACTGTCGAGGCTGGCGCTGAATAGCGCCTCGGCGCGCGCGTAACTGTCGCGGGCCGAGGCATTGATCGCCTGCACGCCGCTCCACAACGCACTGGCGACCCATAAACCGAGCAACAGCATGGCGAGCTGGCCGGGGTGGCGACGGTAATGGCTGAACAGTGTCAGCCAGGTGGTGCGCAGCAGGCCGGTATTGCCGATACCGGGCATCATGGCCCGGCCTCGGCCAGGCGCCCGCGCTGCAGGTGCAGGCAACGGTCGAGAGGGCCGGCAACGCGGACGCTGTGGGTAACCAGCAGCAGGGCGCAGCCGCTCTCCTCGATCAATTCCCGCAACAGATCGAGTACCTGGTCGGCGGCCGCCTCGTCGAGGTTACCGGTGGGCTCGTCGGCGAGCAGCAGACGCGGCCGGGCAGCCAGGGCACGACCGATCGCCAGACGCTGCTGCTGGCCGCCGGAGAGCTGCTCAGGATAGCGGTCGTTGAGCCCGGCCAGGCCCAGTCGAGCCAGCAGGTGCTGAGCCCAGTCGACATCCTCTCGGCCGGCCAGGCGGGCCTGCAGGGTCAGGTTGTCGGCCACCGACAGGCTGGGCACCAGATGGAACTGCTGAAACACCAGCCCCAGGCGCTGGCGGCGCAACTCGGCGCGACGTGGCTCACTCAGGGCGGCGATCGACTGCCCCTCGAGAAGGACGTCGCCGCGATCCGGTGTATCCAGGCCGGCAGCCAGATGCAGCAGGGTGGACTTGCCACTGCCCGATTCACCCATCAGTGCCAGGCTCTCGCCGGGCGCCAGATGAAGGTCGATGCCGTCCAGCACATGCAACGGCCCCTGCGGTGTGGGGTAGGTCTTGGTAAGGTTTATCAATTGCAGCATAGGACGGCCTGAGCGCGAGCGTGTCCCTGCGCATGGTAGCGGAAGACCGGACATCCCGAAAACGCGAGGGCCGCCCGGTTGGGCGGCCTTGGGCATTCAATTAGGTGTTGCGCAGGATCCAGCGCAACATGGATTCATCCCGGCAACGCCTAGTTGGCACCATCGGCCAGCGCATCGTGAATCCGCGTGGCGTTGTGGCGCATCATGCCGGCATAGGTACTGGCCTCGCCGTCGGCGGCCAGGGCACCGGAGTAGAGCGTGCCGGCAATCGGCAGGTCGGCCTCTTCGGCGAGCTGCTCGATCAGCGCCGGATTGGTGATGTTTTCGTAGAACAGCGCCTTGACCTGCTGCTCCTCGAGCGTGTCAATCAGGTGGGCCATCAGTGCGGCAGACGGTTCATTGACGGTACTCAGGCCCACCGGAGAGAGAAAGCGCACGTCATAGGCATCGGCAAAGTAGTTGAAAGAATCATGCCCGGTGACGACCAGGCGGTTTTCAGCGGGAATATCCGTCATCAGGGCATGAATCTCCTCGTCGAGTGCGGCGAGTTCGTCGAGATAGCCTGCGGCATTCCGGCGATAGGTCTCGGCATGGTCCGGGTCGGCCTCGATCAGGCCATCGCGGATGTTGGCCACGTACTGCTGGGCCCGCGTCACGTCGAGCCAGGCGTGCGGGTCCATGCCGCCATGGTCGTGATCTTCATGCCCCTCTGCTTCGTGCTCATGGTCATGCGAAGGCTCATCATGGCCGTGTCCGTGGTCCTCGTGGCCGTGCGCATCGGCGTCATGGGACCCGTGAGCATCACCTTCCTGAGCATGGCCGTCGGCGTGGGCTTCATCACCGCCCAGTGGCGTGATGCCACGGCTGGCAACCACCAAGGGGCCCTGATAACTGCTGGCCTCGATCAGGCGTTCCATCCAGCCTTCCAGTTGCAGGCCGTTGAACACCACCAGATCGGCCTCGGCAATGCGGCGGGCATCGCCGGGGCTGGGCGAGAAGGCATGGGTGTCGCTATCGCGGCCGACCAGCGACGTGACCTCGACCTGCTCGCCGCCGACCTGCTCGACCATGTCGGTCAGTACACTGAAGCTGGTGACGACACGCAGCGGATCCGCCCAGGCAGGCAGGGCAAGGCCGGTGGTGCCGGCGATCAGGCCAAGGGCTAGCAGTCTACGCATGAGTGGTTTCCTTTCGTGAGGGGGCAGGTCACGCCGATGAGGTGCCGTTGCGCGGCGCATCCAGCGGAGCGGCACGTCGCCGCAGGCGCGCGAACAGGCTGTTGTAGCGGCCGAACAGCGCTGACAGCAGATAGACGATGCCGGCCAGCAGAATGATGCTTGGCCCCGACGGCATATCGAGGTGGTAGGAAATCAGCAGTCCGCCGGTACTGGCGAGCATGGCGATGGCAATGGCCAGCCCCATCAGGCCTTCCAGGCGTTTGGACCAGAAGCGCGCGGCGGTGGCAGGCAGCATCATCAGACCTACGGCCATCAATGTGCCCAGGGTCTGGAAGCCGGCAGTCAGATTGATCACCACCAGGCCCAGGAACATGCCCTGGATTAGGCCGGGGCGCACCCCCTGGCCACGCAGGAACAGCGGATCGAGGCACTCCATGACCAGGGCGCGGAACATCGTGGCGAGCAGCAGCACGGTGACGGTGCTCACTGCGGCGATCAGCAGCAGGGCGGTGGTATCCACAGCGAGGATCGAGCCGAACAGCACATGGGTCAGGTCCACGCTGCTGCCGCCCAACGACACGAGCATCACCCCAGCGGCCAGCGAGATCAGATAGAAGCTGGCCATCGCCGAGTCCTCGCGATGGCCGGTCATCTGCGACACGCCGCCGGCCAGGCCGGCGACTACCAGCCCCGAGAGAATGCCGCCCAGGCTCATCGCCGGCAGTGAGAAACCCGCCATCAGAAAGCCCAACGCCACGCCGGGCAATATGGCATGTGCCATGGCATCGCCGATCAGGCTCATGCCGCGCAGCATCAGGAACACGCCCAGCGGCGGGGCGGCCAGCGACAGGGCCAGGCCGGCAATCAGCGCCCGGCGCATGAAACCGTAGTCGGCCAAGGGGGCGATCAGGTCGAGCATGACGAGGAATCCGGAAAGGTCAGGGAAACGAAGGGCGCCTGGCTCGCCAGGTCCGTGACACCATGGCGTTCGAGCACGGCGTGAGGCGTCGTCCACTGGGCATGCCCGCCGGCGAGCATCAGCACGCAATCGGCCAGGCGCGCCAAGTGCTCCAGATCGTGAAGTACCACGATGATGGTAGTGCCCTGGTCGGCCATGTCGCGCAGCACCTGGATGAGCACGTTGACGGTGTCGCTGTCGACGTTGGCGAACGGTTCGTCGAGCAACAGCAATTCGGCTTCCTGCATCAGGGTGCGGCCGAGCAGGGCGCGCTGGCGCTGGCCGCCGGACAGCTCGCCAAGCGGACGATGGGCCAGGTGGGTGATGCCCAGGCGCTGCATCACGCTACGCGCCTGTCGATACTGTGCGGGACGGTAGCCCCTGAGCGCGCCGCGAGTCGGCCAGCTACCGGTCATCACCAGTTCCTCGACACTCATCGGAAAACTCAGGTCCAGGGCCAGTTGCTGGGGCAGCCAGGCGCGGCGCTCCTTGGGTACGTCGCAGTCGATGCGGCCAGCCAACGGCGGCAGAATTCCCATGATGCCCTGGATCAGGGTGCTCTTGCCGGCGCCGTTGGCGCCGATCAATGCAGTGATCGCGCCGTCAGGAAAGCTGCCCGACAGCCCTTCGAGCACCGTTCGCGCTCCCTGCGCCAAGGCCAGGCCATCAAGATGCAAGCGTGACATCAGCGCCAGGCTCCCATGGCCCAAGCCACCGCCAGCCACAGCAGGGCCAGCGGTGCCGCGGCCATCAGTAGACGACGGTAAGTCGACAATGACATCAATGAAAAATGGCACGGCCCATCGGGCCGGTGATGGTGACGATGCGCCATGGTGGACTCTCCAAAACGAGGCGGAGGTTATAACATAACAAAATGGCGTCGGCTAGAGAGGCCTGGCAAGGTTCGCTGACTTCCTGGCAATGCTCAATAACGAATGTCGATGCCCACCTGACTGGGTGTCATGATCCAGGCGTACTGGTAATCGAGATTCACGTCGCCCAACGTCAGGCGGGCTGGTTGGAAGCGGTTGATGACGCTGCCTGCCTGGGTCGGCTGGGTACGGATCTGCAGTTCGCTGACCAGCATGCCGGTGGCGAAGCTGAGCGCACCATCGCCGGGGCGGTCATCACCCAGGCCGATCGCCAGCCCACCCAGGGTGTTGACGATCAGCGAGTCCAGCCTGGCTCGCCAGGCACGTCGTTCGCGCTCTTCAGCGGCGACGCGTTGCATGAGTTCTCGGGCTTCGTTCGTGTCATCGGTCCTGCGCAGGTCAGCCAGTTCACGCTGTGCCGGCACGTGCGGCTGGACATCGAACAGGGTACCCCCCAACGCCAACGCCGATTTCACGGTTCCCACCCGGGCGTCGAAGCGCTCGTCGCTGTCATCCGCTTCGCTGGCCTGGTAGGCATTGAGGCCCAGACTCACGGCATACACGCTGCTCCAGCCGTAGCGCCATATCTCGCCTTGGGTTGCGCCCCGGTTCAGGGCCTCGCTATAGGCCTGCCATTCCTCTTGCGGGGTGGCTCGAGGCTGGCCCTGAGCGGCCGTCGCGAACAACGTGAGGGTGACAACGGCCAGCAGGGGGCGCAGGGAAGGCATCGACGGCTCCTGGATATCAAAAAGGTAGGAACGCTGGCAAGTGTAGAAGATTCCGTGTCGTCTGGTAGGCTGCGCCACCCGAGCGAGTCAACGCTGGCTCATGCTCTAAGCTATCGAGACGCAGCGCAAGCGCGTCATGAAATTTTCCTACCTCCATCCTCCGACCCATCAGGGACACCAACATGAGACCCCAAGACAGTAGCGAAACGCTATCGCGGGACCGTCTGAACCCGGTGGTCTTCTACAGCTCGGTCATCGGCATCGTGGTCTTCTCGTTATGGACCATGGTCGCCACCGAGCAGGCCAACAGCATCATCAATGCCATTCTCGGCTGGATCGCCAACACCTTCGGCTGGTACTACTTTCTTACCGTAGTGATCTACCTGGTCTTCGTGATCGGGCTGGGGCTGTCACGCTTCGGCAAGATACGCCTAGGGCCTGAGCATGCGCGGCCCGACTTCAACATCTTCTCGTGGGCGGCGATGCTGTTTTCGGCGGGGATCGGCATCGGGGTGATCTTCTTTGCCCTGGCCGAACCGTTGACCCAGTTCTACAACGCACCCAACGCGCCCGAGGACGAGATTGCCGCGGCACGCCATGCCATGAAGATTACCTTTCTTCACTGGGGGCTGTCTGGCTGGGGCATCTATACGCTGGTGGGCATGTCGCTGGCGTTCTTCAGCTACCGGCATAATCTGCCACTGACCATCCGCAGTTCGCTCTACCCGGTCTTCGGTGATCGCATCTACGGTACCATCGGTCACGTCGTCGATACCGCCGCGGTACTCGGCACGGTCTTCGGCATTGCCGCCAGCCTGGGCATCGGCATCATCCAGCTCAACTTCGGGCTCGACTACATGTTCGGCATTCCCGAGAGCGTCTGGACCCAGGCGGTGCTGGTTCTGTGTATCGTGCTGTTCGCGACCATCTCTGCGGTGACCGGGGTGGAGCGCGGCATTCGCCGGCTCTCCGAGTTCAATATCCTGCTGGCGGTGGCACTGCTGCTATTCGTGTTGTTCGCCGGCAAGACCATCTTCCTGCTCAATGCGCTGGTCATGAACATCGGCGACTACCTGTCCGACTTCATCAGTCTTTCGTTCAACACCTACGCCTTCGACCCGCCCACGGCCTGGCTCAACGGCTGGACGCTGTTCTTCTGGGCCTGGTGGATTGCCTGGGGGCCGTTCGTCGGGCTGTTCCTGGCGCGTATCTCGCGCGGGCGCACGATCCGTACCTTCGTGCTCGGCACCCTGACATTGCCGATCATTTTCATGATGCTGTGGATGTCATTGCTGGGGAACAGTGCGATCGACATGGCCATGAACGGGGCGACCGAATTCGGCCAGCGTGTCATGGATAATCCGCCGTCCGGTATTTACCTGTTCCTTGAGCAGTACCCGTGGCCGATCTTCACCACGATCGCCGTGAGTATCCTGGCCATCGTGTTCTTCGTGACCTCCGGCGACTCAGGTGCGCTGGTGCTCTCGAACTTCACCACCATTCTTACCGACGTCAATCATGATGCGCCGATCTGGATGCGTATCCTGTGGTCTGCCGTCATTGGTATCCTAACACTGGCGCTGTTGATCGCTGGTGGGCTGACTACCCTGCAAAGCGCGGTGGTGATTACCGGTTTGCCGTTCTCGGTCGTGCTGTTCTTCATGATGGCGGGGCTGTACCAGGCGCTCAAGGTAGAAGCCTTCAAGGAAGATAGCCGGCAGGCGAGTCTGGCAGGCCAGCTTTCGGGGCGTACCAGTGGCGGTCGCGGCACGCAGAGCTGGCAGCAACGCCTGAAGCGGGCGATGAGCTTTCCCTCCCGCAAGGAGGCTCAGCGTTTCATGGATAGCGTATGCAAGCCGGCCATGGAAGCTGTGCACGACTCCCTGCGTGAGGAGAATGTCGAAGTGGCGATCCATGAGGGCACCCAGAACGGTGACGACTATCTCTCGCTCAACGTCGATTTCGGCGACGAACAGAACTTCACCTACCAGGTCTGGAGCCAGGGCTTCACCACGCCGGGCTTTGCCATGCATACGCCGCAGGCCTCAAAGCGTTATTACCGTCTGGAGGTGTACCTGTTGGAGGGGAGCCAAGGCTACGACCTGATGGGCTACACCCGGGAGCAGGTGATCGAGGACATCCTCGACCAGTACGAGCGGCACATGCACTACCTGCATCTCAACCGCGAGGCGCCGGGCAATGTCAACATGCCCGACAGCACCACGCAGCCACCCGCCTGAGCGGGAACTAGCCGCGCATCAGCGCCGTTCGCCTGGAGGCGGGCGGCGCTGTTTTCGTTACAAAGGCGTTATGTGCGCGTGAGCCGGTCAGAGTATCTGTCTCGATAACCAGATCAGGTTTCTCAGCCGGATACTGTCTCATCAGGAGACGTCTTATCGCTGGGCAAGCGCTGCCGATTCTGCACCGGCAAGTTATGGTTCTGATAGGTAATCTCGCTGCGTGAGCGGTTGAGGCGATGGTCGATATGAGCGAGCAGGAGTAGTTGTGCAGCAAGGAAGACAAAGCAGAACACAATGCCCTTGAGCATGGCGATGAACTCTGATGTGGAAGGAGTGCCCTTCGCGCAGTGTAGGGTGAAACGGGAATAGTCCGGTAGCTACCGACAACGATTTATTTTGCGAGTCATGCCGTGGTGGAACAACGGGAAAAGATTATTCGTTGCTGGCTTGTCTCTATAGGTTGTTTTTTTGTATTTAAGTATATTATTTCAATGTTTCAGTAAGTTGGCGTATCTTTTTTGGCTGTGCAGGCCATCAGGCGTGGTCTAGCTTGTTACAAGCAGGATGACCTGTATTTCTGCACGAAGGAGCACGTCATGAAAAGGACAGCTTTAGCCATTGCCATTGGCGCACTGTGCGGCAGCCTGTCGACAGGTATCCTGGCCCAGGAGAGCGGCCAGACGGAGCCGGATCAGGGCCAGATGGGACAGGCGGAAGGACAGCAGGCCCAGCAACAGGAGTCGATGAGTCAGCAGGAGCAGAGTGGTACTCAACAGCAAGGTCAGCAGGGTAGCCTCATGTCCATGACGGCGGGGGATCTCGAGGGCATGCAGGTCGTCAATCAGGACGGCCAGGAGCTGGGAGAGATCGAGCGTGTCGCCGTGAGCACCCAGGACAATCAGGTCTATGCCGTTATCTCGGTCGGGGGCTTCCTGGGGATCGGCGACAAGAGTGTCGCCTTGCCGATTCAGGAAATGGACCTGCAGCAAGACCAGTTGGTACTCCAGACCAGTCGTAGCGAGGATGAACTGAAGCAATCAGCCGAGGATTATAACGAGGAAGATTATCAGTCCGTCGATAGCGAGACCGTATTGTCGGAGGCCGGTGGTAGTGACTCGGGCTCGATGGGTAGTGGTGACTCGGGCTCGATGAGCGGCGGTAGCGGCTCGTCCGGTGGAAGCGAGTCCGGCAGCATGAGTGGCAGTGGCTCGTCCAGTGGTAGCGCCGGTACTTCAGGCGGTAGCAGTAGCGGTTCGGACTCCATGGGGAGTGGGAGTGACTCGTCCGGCGGTAGTGGAGGGACAACCGGTAGCGGCTCGTCTGGTGGCAGTGGAAGCTCTACCGGCAGTGGCTCGACGAGTGGTGGTGGAAATTCGTGAGTCTTGCCCACAGCCAGTCATGAAGGACATATACATTCAAGGCGCGGCCGTTGGGCCGCGCCTTTTCACGCCAACCAGTCGATATGTCGGCTTCAATCCTCGCGTTGCTCGAACTCTTCCGCGGCACGGATCGCTTCCGCCTGGGATTCATGTTCGGACACGACGTTCTCGTTTTCCGGCTGTGACTCGTCAATCACTACCCAACCAGTAATCTTGTCGTTGAGGTCCTTGGCTGCAAAAACGGGTTCGATACGGGCTTGTCTGGACATGATGCCTCCTTGCTGTCGCTAAGTGTCGAAACGTTCAGAATTGCTCGTGGGGCAGGTCGCCCGCTGCCGGCCGGTTCAGCTCGGTGCAGGCACAACCTTCATGAACGCAATCCATGCCTTCCGGGTGACCGGCCGCGCAGGCGGTACAGCAGTAAACCTCACCTTCGGAAATCGAAGCCTGCTCGTCGGTTACGGTGTATTCGCAGCCCGTGCAGGAGCAGGTTCCCATGTCTGCCATAGCGTTTCCTCCTTTCCTTGATGGTCTTAGCGTAGAAGCCCAGTGGGGAATTGGAAAAGGATGGAATTGTGTTGCGAAGCGATGGGCGAATGGCTGGGGGCTAGCCATGAGTTGCGAATGGCCCAAGGAAAATGCAAGCCGATTAATCTAGGTTATTTCGCTTGGTGGATCGTGTTTCTTTCTCGTTAGAATGTGTCTGCTGTTAACCCCCTCTCATTCTTTCCGCTGGTAGGGCTCATGCTGTTTCGTCGTCTTTCCTTGGGCAACAGACTGGCCCTGGCCAGTGCAAGCCTGGTCTTGGCTGCCATTGCCGTGCTTGGCTGGGCGGTCTCCCATGAGGTCGAGAATTATGCACATGACATGATCGGCACCTCACTGGCCGAAACCGGCTACCAGATGGCGGACAAGCTGGACCGCAGCATGGCGGCCAGGGTCAAGGAAGTCCAACTGCTCCAAGGCGTTCATGCATTGACGGCGCAAATGGAGCCGTCCCGCATGCGCGAGCTCATCGGGCAATTGCAGGCCAGCTATGACGTGGCGTCGTGGATCGGTGTCACCAATTCCGAGGGTGAGGTGGTAGCGGCCACCGATGGGCTGCTTGAGGGCAAGAGCATCGCCCACCGGCCCGTATTCACTAATGGCCGGCAAGCGCTGTGGGTCGGGGACGTGCACGAGGCGGTAATGCTGGCGCAGTTACTGCCGAGCCCGGGAGGGGAAGACGTCAAGTTCGTCGATGTCGCTGCGCCGCTATATGACGAGGATGGACGGTTCATGGGCGTGCTGGCCGTTCATCTGAGTTGGGAATGGGCCGAGCGTCTCAAGGCATCGATGCTATCGCCTCGGGAACAGGCGCAAGATATCGACGTCATCGTCGTCTCGAGCGAGGGCACGGTCGTGCTCGGGCCGAGGGGCTTGTTGGGAACGCAGCTGGGTTCTTTGGCGTCGTTGAACGAGACGGCCTACAGCGGCCCTTCCTGGACCACCGAAACCTGGCCGGATGGCAGGCAGTACCTGACAGGGCGGGCCGTGAGCGACGGCGAGGGAGCCTTTCCCGGCCTGGGCTGGACGGTATTGGCGCGACGCCCTGTGGAGGCAGCCTTTGCAACGGTGACCCGGCTGCAGACGAAGCTCTTGATCGGCGGGCTGATCATCGCCCTGTGCGTGGCCTTGATCGGATGGGGGATGCATTCGCGGCTTTCGGCCCCGTTGGCCAGGCTTTCCCGGGCGGCCGACAAGGTCAGGCAGGGGGCCGGTGCCAGCACGATACCGCTGGAACTCAGCTCTCCGGAGCTGTCGCGGCTATCGCGCTCGTTGCGCAGCATGGTGAGCCAGATTCTCAATCAGCGACAGGCCATCGACGAACTTCAGGATATGGCCAGTGCCGACCCACTGACGGGGTTGCCCAACCGCACCTACCTGGGCGCGCAATTGGAGCAGCGTCTGGTCAGTGCCCGCCAGTCACAACGCAGCGTGGCGTTCCTCTACCTGGATCTGGATGGCTTCAAGGGCGTCAACGATACGTATGGCCATCACGCCGGTGACCGGCTGCTGATCGAGGTGGCCAGACGCCTGCGTGTTTGTCTGCGGGGAGAGGACATCGCCATTCGTCTCGGAGGCGACGAGTTTGTGCTCATCGTCGAGGTGGAAAGCGATAAAGCACGCTGGCTGGTTCAAGCGGTGGGCCAACGTATCATTCAGGCCGTCTCCACCCCCGTTACCTTGGCCGATGGCCAGCAGGTGAGCGTCGGGGCCAGTATTGGCGTCGCATTGTGGCCGGATCAGGCGGAGACGGCCAGCGAGGTGATGACGCATGCCGATGCCGCGCTATATGCCGCGAAGGCGGCCGGCAAGGGGCGGGTCTACCTGCACGACAGCCATGGGCTGGCTCAGGCGCTGACCTGAAGGCGAAACGCCTGAGCCAGCAGTGCCTCTGAACTCAGTCCTCGTCGCCGCCGGCCTGACTGGACTCGAAGGCCCGCTTGTCGTCGGGCAGGCGAACGATATCACCCAGCGACAGATCGCCCAGTTGCTTCAGGCGCTCGCCGCTGTTGCCATCGATCAGGGCGACGACCTCGCCGATGCTGGTGGCGTCGCGGTAGGCCTCGACGCGCACACGCACGTTCGCACCCCGATAACGGCCACTGACGATGCTGCCTTGGTGGGGCTCGCCATAGTCGTTGGGGTCATTGGCATAGTGGGACTGGACACTCTGCGTTCCCGGTGTGTCCCACTCGACGTGTTTGTGCATGCTCCCTCCTTGGTGATGAACGTGGACTCTCTCAGCTTAGCCGGGCGTAGGGGCTGAGGGAAAGTGCGGGACCTGCCATGCAGGCGATACCTGCACGCCCAAGGATCAAGCCAAGGGCCATCAAGCGTCCGGAAACGAAGAAGGGGCCCGGTGAGGGGCCCCTTCATTATGCCGTGCCAGCGCTTATTTCTTGCTGGCGCGCTTGCGCTCGTTCTCGGTGAGGTGCTTCTTGCGCAGGCGGATGTGGTTGGGCGTGACCTCGACCAGTTCGTCGTCGTCCAGGAACTCGATGGCCTGCTCCAGCGTGAACTTGACCGGCGGCGTCAACACGATGTTCTCGTCATTGCCGGAGGCACGCATGTTGTCGAGCTTCTTGGCCTTGGTGGGGTTGACCACCAGGTCGTTGGCACGGTTGTGGATGCCCACCAGCATGCCTTCGTAGACTTCGGTGCCGTGGTCGACGATCAGCTTGCCGCGATCCTGCAGGGCATACAGGGCATAGGCCAGGGCCTTGCCCGAGACCATCGACACCAGCACGCCATTACGCCGCTCGATGGAGGCATCCGGCTTGAGCGGGCCATAATGGTCGAAGCGGCTGGTCAGGATCCCGGTGCCCGAGGTCAAGGTCAGGAATTGGCCACGGAAGCCGATCAGCCCGCGTGCCGGGATGATGAAGTCCAGGCGCACACGGCCCTTGCCGTCGGGGTTCATGTTGGTCAGCTCGCCCTTGCGGTAGCCGAGCTCCTCCATCACTGCGCCCTGGTGCTGCTCCTCGACGTCGATGATGACTTCTTCATAGGGCTCCTGCTTGACACCATCGATCTCCTTGATGATGACCTCGGGGCGGCCTACGGCAAGCTCGAAGCCTTCGCGGCGCATGGTCTCGATCAATACCGACAGGTGCAGTTCGCCACGCCCGGAGACCTTGAACTTCTCCGGTGAGTCGCCCTGCTCGACGCGCAGCGCGACGTTGTGGATCAGCTCCTGATCCAGGCGATCGCGGATGTTGCGGCTGGTGACGAACTTGCCGTCCTTGCCGGCAAACGGCGAGTCGTTGACCTGGAAGGTCATTGACACGGTCGGTTCATCGACGGTCAGTGCCGGCAGCGCCTCGACGGCGTTGGGGTCGCACAGCGTGTCGGAGATCGCCAGGTCCTCGATGCCGGTGATGCAGATGATGTCGCCGGCGGTGGCTTCCTCGGTCTGCACGCGCTCGAGGCCCATGTGGGTCATCACCTGGCCGATCTTGCCGCGGCGGCTGTTGCCTTCCTTGGTGATTACCGTGACCTGCTGGTTGGGACGCACGCTGCCACGCTTGATACGGCCCAGGCCGATGACGCCGACGTAGCTGTTATAGTCCAGTGCCGAGATCTGCATCTGGAACGGGGCATCGAGTTCGACCTTGGGCGGCTCGACGATGTCCACGATGGACTGGAACATCGGTGCCATGTCGTCGGCGAGCTGGTCCGGCTCGGGGCCGGCAATGCCGTTGAGCGCCGAGCAGTAGATGATCGGGAAGTCGAGCTGCTCGTCGGAGGCGCCGAGGTTGTCGAACAGGTCGAAGATCTGGTCGATGACCCAGTCCGGACGTGCACCGGGGCGGTCGATCTTGTTGACCACGACGATCGGCTTGAGGCCCTGGTCGAAGGCTTTCTGGGTCACGAAGCGGGTCTGCGGCATCGGGCCGTCGACCGCGTCGACCAGCAGCAGTACCGAGTCGACCATGGACATGACGCGTTCGACCTCGCCACCGAAGTCGGCGTGCCCGGGAGTGTCGACGATGTTGATGTGATAGACGCGCTCATCGGGCGCCTGCCAGCGGATCGCGGTGTTCTTGGCCAGGATGGTGATGCCGCGTTCCTTTTCCTGGTCGTTGGAGTCCATGATGCGCTCCTGGCCCTCGGCCTTGCGGTCCAGGGTCCCGGACTGCTGGAGCAGCTTGTCGACCAACGTGGTTTTGCCGTGGTCGACGTGGGCGATAATGGCAATGTTGCGAAGATTCTCGATCACGACGCGATCCTGCTGGGAAATAGGGGGCGCATTATAGTGGCTGAGCGATGGCCGCTGCCACTCTAATAGCGAATCGTTGCGGGGAAAAGTCGCCTATCGGGGGCAAAAACGCTGGCGGAGTGCGCCTTTGCATCCTTTCATCGAAGCCGCTATTCACCGGGAAAACGAGATAGGCGAGCGGTACTGGCCAACTCGGACAAGACGGCACCGATAAAGTTCATGGCCGTGTCGGGCATTGACTGTATCTCGAGGGTACGACAGATGCGTTACAGCTGGCCGAGCAGGTAATCGAAGAGTCGGCCCGGGCTGTGCGCAACCGGCTGCGCGATGGCGATTCGCGGCAGGGCCAGTGGGTTGCTGCGGTGACTCAGCCAGCCACCACTACCGGCCAGCGCCGCCTGGATACCGCAGCGCTGAACAATCTGTTGAACCCGGGCGCTGGGATGTTCGTCGGGATAGGCCAGCACCGGTAACGGCTCGTGGCACAGGCGCGCCAGGGTGCGACGTGAGCGCTGGACTTGCCAGCGTATCCGCTCCTCGCTCTGCGGCTCGAAGGCGGTGAAATCGACACCGCGGGCACCGAAGCGAACCAGCCCGCCCGATTCCAGGCGGCGCATGCTGAACGGGTCGATTCCATGATGTGGTAAACCGGGTTCATCACAGAGCTGGGCGGCGACGTCCGCCACACGCTGCGGGTTGGCCTGGCCGAGCTGCATGAAGTAGGCCAGCAGGGCCCGACTATAGGCATCGTCCGGATTGAGCGGAGGCATGGGTGGCAGGGGCAGGCCGACGTCTCCCATGGCCTCGCGGATGCGAGGCGCGGCGTGAGCCTGCCAGAGTCCTTCGCCGATCACCTCGCGCCAGTGACCGCCAGGTCGTCCCAGCCAGGCGGTATTGACGAAAATGCTGGCCGGAATGGCGTAGTGCTCTAGAAGAGGAATGGCGGTCTCGATATTGTCGCGCCAGCCATCGTCGAAGGTCAGCGCGATGCGTGCCTTGGGGTCGTGGTGGGTTGCCATGGCGGTAGGCAGGCTGACCAGGCGGGCCACGTCGCAAAGCGCGACCAGCAGGCGCTCGAAGCTTTCAGGCCCCAGGCACCAGGGGGCGCGATGGGGCAGGCGAGCATCCTGCTCGCTGGGCAGTACCCGGTGCAGTACGAGGATGGCGCTGCGTCCCCATAAGGGCTCGGCCAGACTGCGACGCCAGTGGCCTCTCAACCGCTGGGCCAGATCCTGGGCAAGGTCCAGGCCATTCATGGGCTCTCTCCTTGAGCCGGAGTCGTGTCCCGCATGGGAGTCTCCCGGTCGCGCGCGATACGCTTCCTGCTTTCAGTTTATGCCGGTTTTTCCCGGTGCGCCTAGCTGGCGCGCTGGGCATCCCCCGTTGGATGATGCTGCATCACGCGGGCATGGCAGGCCAGGAGCCGGCCAGCCAGGTCGCGCTCGGCGGTATGGTCCAGGTCGGGATCGAAGCCGCCAACACGCTCGAACCATGTGCGTCTGATGGCCAGCGCCATGGTGCGCCCCGTAGGGTGATAGAAGTGGGCCAGCCACGCTGGTACGCGACTCTCGGCGGTCAGGGTCACGGCGTTCCAGTGATCGTGCAGCGCATCCTCGACGTGCACGAACCAGCCGGGGGGAATTTCCGCTGTGGCATCGATGAAGACCAGGACCTCAGCCTGCACGCTGTTGGCAATGGTGTTGTAGCGCTGCCCGCGTGGGCCGGAAGGCAGCTTGACGATACGCGCCGCATGCTGCTCGGCGAGAGTGACCAGGCGTGAGCGTACCCGGTCGGCAATCAGGATGATGTCGACGGATCCCCGTACGTTGGCAACGGCCTTGGCTACCGCACGCAGGCACCGGCCGAGGCGCGAGTAACCGCGACGCGTGTCGATAATGACGCAAAAGTGTTTCATTGCTTGGCGACCTGGAGTCCGGTATTGGGCCGGCTGCCGTGACATGGGCACAGGCCGCCTTTGGGTCACGATAGTCATAGACGTTTCCTTACGTCCTCAACCTCGTTGGGATTCCTGTCCCCGAGGTTATGTAATGGAAGGGTAGTCGTTGGTTTCAAAGGGTTTCAATGTACGGGCGACTGAATTTTAAAAATTTGCAGAATGGTTTTTTTATGTGTCGTCGGCTGAGTGAGGTAATTATCGTCGATTTGAGGCACTTGTGGGCCTTTTCTCCCACAAAAGTTGTGCGGCGGCATGGCTCGAGCACCATAACGGTGCAAAAGTATGGCGTGATGTTCCAAGTTGGTGCGCCTCAAGGGCTCTTGCACTGGAATGGAGCGAAGTGGCGCATTTGCGGTCCCACGCACGAATTAGTGTCGTGGATTTAATTTAAAAGAAAATCAATGGCTTGAGTTTTTCTATGGAAGCGGGTGCTCCAGTTTGGCACGCCTTCTGCATTTCAATGGCCAGATTGGACATGCCATGGGCAATATTGGCCCCGGCATGCTACAAAGTGACGCTGGACACGCAAGCCATCGATTCGAGCCCTGGGCTCATTAGTGGAGGACATCATGTCTGAGAAGACACTCGCCCTGATTGAGGAACACGACGTCAAGTGGGTTGACCTGCGCTTCACCGATACCAAGGGTAAAGAGCAGCATGTGACGATTCCGGCTGCCGCCGTCGACGAAGAGTTCTTCGAGAACGGCCAGATGTTCGACGGCTCCTCCATCGAAGGCTGGAAGGGCATCAACGAATCCGACATGATTCTGCGCCCCGAAGACGGCACCGGGTTCCTCGATCCGTTCACCGAAGACGCTACCCTGATTCTGCGTTGCGACATCATCGAGCCGGCAACCATGCAGGGCTACGATCGCGACCCGCGCTCCATCGCCAAGCGCGCCGAAGCCTATCTGAACACCACCGGCCTGGGTGACGTGGCGTTCTTCGGCCCCGAGCCGGAATTCTTCATCTTCGACGAGGTGCACTGGAAAGCCGACATCGAAGGCGCCATGTACAAGATCACCTCCGAAGAGGGCGCATGGTCTACCGACCGCAAGCTCGAGGGTGGCAACCTGGCCCACCGTCCGCGCGTCAAGGGTGGCTACTTCCCGGTTCCGCCGGTCGACAGTTTCCATGACATCCGTAGCGCGATGTGTAACACCCTGGAGGCCATCGGCCAGTCGGTGGAAGTGCATCACCACGAAGTGGCAAACGCCGGCCAGAACGAGATCGGTGTGAAGTTCAACACCCTGGTCAAGAAAGCCGACGAGGTCCAGGAACTCAAGTACGTGGTCCACAACGTGGCTCATGCCTACGGCAAGACCGCGACCTTCATGCCCAAGCCGCTGGTCGGCGACAATGGCTCTGGCATGCACATCCACCAGTCTTTCTGGAAGGATGGTCAGAACCAGTTCGCGGGCGACGAGTACGCGGGCCTTTCCGAGATGGCGCTTTACTACATCGGCGGCGTTATCAAGCACGCACGTGCCCTGAATGCCTTCACCAACGCGTCCACCAACTCGTACAAGCGCCTGGTGCCGGGCTTCGAGGCGCCGGTCATGCTGGCCTACTCGGCCCGTAACCGTTCAGCGTCCATCCGTATTCCGTACACCGCCAGCCCGAAGGGCAAGCGTGTCGAGTGTCGCTTCCCCGACCCGACCGCCAACCCGTACTTGGCGTTCGCGGCGATGTTGATGGCGGGTATCGACGGCATCAAGAACAAGATCCATCCCGGCGACGCGATGGACAAGAACCTGTATGACTTGCCGCCGGAAGAAGGCAAGAAGGTGCCGACCGTGGCCAACAGCCTCGACCAGGCACTGGAAGCCCTCGACAAGGACCGCGCGTTCCTGACCGAAGGTGGCGTGTTCACCGACGACATGATCGATGCCTACATCGAACTCAAGGGCGAGGACGTCGAGCGCCTGCGCATGACCACTCACCCGGTCGAGTTCGATCTGTACTACAGCTGCTAATCAGCGCCATCGCGCGTCCCGCCGGGACGGCGTGAACCAAGGGGCCCCGCGATGCGGGGCCCCTTTTTTGCGTTACACTACGGTGACGTTCGCCGGTTACCCATCTTTGACTTGCCGCCATCGAGGAGAAGGCCATGAGACGATTGTCCTGCCTGCTGCTGGGAGCCCTGTTGCCTTGGGCCGGTCTCGAGGCGGCAACGGTCTACCGTTATGTCGACGAGCAGGGCAACGTTGTCTTTTCCGATCGCCCCCGAGCCAACAGCGAGCGCATCAAGCTCGAGCCGCTGACCGTGGTGCCTTCGCTCGACGTCAAGGCGCCGGCAGCCAGTACGACGCCGAGCGATCAGGCCGAACAGGTACCGCGCCGGCGTACGGGGGAGAGCCGTCCCGGTGCGCCCTTCATGCCGTACTCCTCCTTTCGGATAGCGTCCCCGCAGGACGAAGCGACCCTGCAGACCGGCTACGGCGGTAACGTCCAGGTCGAATTGGATATCGATCCCGATCTGCGCCAGGACCATCGGGTCCGTCTCCTGGTCGATGGCGAGATCAGTCAGTCGGCGATGCATACCAAGGCGTTCATGCTCACCAATCTGGATCGCGGCGAGCACATCCTGCAAGCCG
Source organism: Modicisalibacter xianhensis (assembly GCF_900113605.1). GTDB lineage: Bacteria > Pseudomonadota > Gammaproteobacteria > Pseudomonadales > Halomonadaceae > Modicisalibacter > Modicisalibacter xianhensis. The sequence goes on along the minus strand of NZ_FOPY01000015.1, from coordinate 63,177 downwards.
AGCTGCTGGATGCCTCGGGCCAGGTGCGTCATCGTAGTGCGCCGGTAACCCTCTACGTGCATCGCGCCAGCGTCAATTCACCGGCCAATCCGGGCAACCTGAGCGGCTTGCCACTGAACGATTCCAGCAACTGAGCCGTCGGGCTCTGCCCGCTTTTGTCGCAAGCGGCGGAATCGCAGGTTGCGTCGTGGGGCAAGGCCAGTTTCCTTGTGCACCATCGTGGTGCATTGTGGTCGCGTGCCATCTCGCCAATCCCGTAAAACACGCTGCATTTCCAGATGGCGCGCTTCTTGCAATGACTAATCCGAAGGGAAGCCATTATGCGGAACAAGGCCATGTATCAACGCTTGCTGGAACATCTGACCACCGCCGTAGTGACGCTGGACGGGGCGTTACGCGTGAACTGGTTGAACCCGGCAGCCGAGGCGTTGCTGGCCGTTAGCCTGAGCCGCGTGCAAGGGACCAGGCTCGACAGCCTGGATGGTGAGAACGGCGCCGTCGCCGAACTGTTGGGCAAGGCCCTGAGCGAGCAGCATCCTTTTACCCAGCGCGAAGCGGTACTGATTCTGCCCGGTGGCGAGGCAACCACGGTGGACTTTACCGTGACACCACTGGACGAGAACGAGCTGCTGCTGGAGATCGAGCCACGCGATCGCCTGATGCGAATTTCCCGCGAGGAAGCGCTGATCGCCCGCCAGGAAACCATCAAGGTACTGTCCCGTGGCCTGGCTCACGAAATCAAGAATCCTCTAGGTGGTATTCGTGGCGCGGCGCAACTGCTCGAGCGCGACCTGCCCAACCCGCAACTGGCGGAGTTTACCCGCATCATCGTCGAGGAAGCCGACCGGCTGCGCGATCTGGTCGACCGTATGCTGGGGCCCAACAACCTCGTGCATCACGAGCCGCTCAACATCCACCAGGTGCTCGAGCGTGTCCGGGCGTTGCTCGAGGCGGAACACCCGCGCGTGGACTACGTGCGCGACTACGACCCCAGCCTGCCCGAGCTGCGTGGCGACGACGCCCAACTGATCCAGGCGGTACTCAATGTGGCGCGCAATGCCGTGCAGGCCATGGAAGAAAACGATACCGAGCATCCGCAATTGATCCTGCGCACCCGGGCGCGTCGCCAATTCACCCTGGGTGCCGAGCGTCACCGGCTGGTCTGTGAGGTGGCGGTCATCGACAACGGCCCGGGCATTCCTGCCAACCTGCGTGAAACCCTGTTCTTTCCCATGGTATCGGGACGTGCCGAAGGCAGTGGCCTGGGGCTGTCCATCGCGCAGTCGATCCTTCACCAGCACCAGGGCCTGATCGAGTGCGACTCGCACCCTGGCTGTACCGAATTTCGTTTGATGATTCCGATGGAGACGCATTGATGAGACTGGCCATTACCATTCCACACTTGCCCGCCGTGCGCTCCGCTCGTCCGCTGGAGGCCCTATGACCGACACCGCCCGCATCGTGATCGTCGACGACGACCGAGCCATTCGCTGGGTACTCGAGCGCGCCTTGGCACAGCCGGATCTCGAGGTACAAAGCTTCGACCGTGCCGATACCGCGCTCGACGACATCCTGCGCCATCCTCCCGATGTGCTGCTCACCGATATCCGCATGCCGGGGCTAGATGGCCTCGAGTTGCTGGCCCGGATTCGCGAGAGCAATCCGGACATGCCGGTCATCGTGATGACCGCGCATTCCGACCTGGACAGCGCAGTGGCTTCCTATCAGGGCGGGGCCTTCGAGTACCTGCCCAAGCCCTTCGACGTGGATGACGCCCTGGCGCTCGTGCGACGCGCGGTAGCGCATGCTCGCGAACGCCGCGCGCCGGCGGCGGTGCCGGAAGGGTTGTCCGCCGAGATCATCGGCGAGGCGCCGGCCATGCAAGAGGTCTTTCGGGCTATCGGCCGGTTGTCGCAATCGCATATCACCGTGCTGATCAATGGTGAGTCGGGCACCGGCAAGGAGCGGGTGGCTCAGGCGCTGCATCAGCACAGCCCGCGTCGCGCGAATCCGTTCATCGCCCTGAACATGGCGGCGATCCCCAAGGACCTGATGGAATCCGAGCTGTTCGGTCACGAGAAGGGCGCGTTCACCGGAGCAACCGCACAACGTCGCGGCCGTTTCGAGCAGGCCGATGGCGGTACGCTGTTCCTCGACGAGATCGGTGACATGCCACCCGATACCCAGACCCGGTTACTGCGTGTGCTGGCCGACGGTGAATTCTACCGTGTCGGTGGGCACACGCCGGTCAGGGTTGATGTGCGAATCATCGCCGCCACCCACCAGAACCTCGAGCGGCTGGTCGGGGAAGGGCGTTTCCGCGAGGATCTGTTTCACCGCCTCAATGTGATCCGGGTTCACCTGCCGCGCCTGGCGGAGCGGCGTGAGGATATACCACGCCTGGCCCAGCACTTCCTGGCGGAGGCAGCCAAGGAACTTGCCACCGAGACCAAGGTGCTGACCAAGGATGCCGAGGAACATCTGACTCGCCTGCCGTGGCCGGGCAACGTTCGCCAGTTGGAAAATACTTGCCGCTGGCTGACGGTGATGGCTTCGGGGCGTGAAGTGCTGGTCGATGACCTGCCGCCGGAATTGCGCGACGTCGAGGGCACCGAGGCGGCCAGTGGCGATTGGCGTAGCGCCTTCCGCGAGTGGGCCGACCGGGCGCTGGCTGCCGGACATACACACTTGCTGGAGGAGGCGGTCCCCGACTTCGAGCGCATTCTCATCGAGACGGCGCTCAAGCATACCGGGGGCCGCAAGGGCGAGGCGGCCGAGTTGCTGGGTTGGGGGCGCAACACGCTGACACGCAAGGTCAAGGTATTGTTGCCCGCGTTGGCGGAGGATTGATCTCGCGAAATCGTCGGGTTTAGTGTCGTGGACACTCCATTCATCGGGGTTTATCCGCTACGCTCAATAGGCGCCTCGCATCGAGAAATTTATGCCTGACGATCCCTGGCTGCGGCACACGGGTGTCGCGGCGGTATGTCATGGAGCGTAAAGTTGAGCGCGGCGCCGTTTACCTTCAAGATGAAGGACGGCATACGATGCCGGTCGTTGCGGGAAGCAATGTTCATTCAAAGGGAGGAGACCAGGACGATGACCGATTTTGCCAAGCTTCTGGGGGACGAGGCCGACAACCTACTGAATCACACGTGTAGCGGCTTCAGGAAGGAAGACCTGTACCTGCCCGGCCCTGACTACGTCGATCGGGTGCTGATCGACAATGACCGTAGCCCGCATGTACTGCGCAACATGCAGACCCTGTTCAATCACGGTCGGCTGGCCGGCACCGGTTACCTCGGGATCTTGCCGGTGGATCAGGGGATCGAGCACTCGGCCGGTGCCTCGTTTGCACCCAACCCGCTGTATTTCGATCCCAAGAATATCGTCGAACTGGCCATCGAGGGCGGCTGCAATTGCGTGGCCTCGACCTTGGGCGTGCTGTCGTCCGTGGCGCGGCGCTATGCTCACAAGATTCCGATGATGCTCAAGCTCAACCACAACGAGACACTGACGTATCCGGCAATCTACGACCAGACGATGTTCGCCCAGGTGGAGCAGGCGCACGATATGGGCTGCGTTGCTGTCGGCGCCACCATCTATTACGGCTCGCCCGACTGCCGCCGCCAGATCCAGGAGGTCAGCGAGGCCTTCGAGCGTGCCCATGAGCTGGGCATGGTCACGGTGCTGTGGTCGTACCTGCGCAATCCCGAGTTCAAGAAAGATGGCACCGACTATCATGTGTCCTCCGACTTGACCGGCCAGGCCATTCACATGGCGGCAACCATCAAGGCCGATATCGTCAAGCAGAAGCTGGCCGAGACCAACCAGGGCTATCGCACGATCGGCTTCGGGCATACCCACGACAAGGTCTACGACGAGCTGACCTCGGACCACCCCATCGACCTGGCCCGCTATCAGGTGGCCAACTGCTTCATGGGCCGTGCCGGCCTGATCAACTCGGGCGGCGGCTCCAAGGGACACTCGGACCTCGGTGAAGCCGTGCGCACGGCAGTGATCAACAAGCGTGCCGGCGGCATGGGTCTGATTTCCGGTCGCAAAGCCTTCCAGAAGCCGATGAAGGAGGGCGTCGAACTACTCAACGCCATTCAGGACGTCTACCTGTCGAAGGACATCACCATCGCCTGATGGATGATACCGATCAGGTCCCAACGGCCCGGCCTTGCCGGGCCGTTTTTGTTGTAAGCGCGGTCGATCGTCACCGGTCGTGGTCGCCACGAGGGGCTGGGCGTATCATGAGCGGCCAGACCCACGGTGACTGACGACGAGCGGTGCAAGGAGAACATGGCATGCCGGAACACACGATAGCGGACGTGGCGATCGTTGGGGCCGGCCCGGCGGGACTTTGCCTGGCGGTGGAGCTGGCGGCGCTGGGCCTGTCGGTGAGCGTGGTCGATCGCGCCCCGTACCATGCCCTGGCGGCTCCGGGAGACGATGGCCGTGAAATCGCCCTAACCCATACCTCACGCCGCCAACTCGCCTGGGCCGGTATCTGGCAGCGCATCGATACCCAGAGCGTGGCACCGATCCGCGAGGCGCGGCTCTACAATGGCGAGGCCCCGCAGGGCATGACCCTGGCCGGATCGGAACGCGCGGCGTCACAAACCATCGGCCAGCTCGTTCCCAATCGGGTGATCCGGCGGGCTGCCTTCGAAGCCGCCTTGGCCGATTCGCGCATCACGCTGATCACTGGCAAAGGAGTGAGTGCGCTAGAGACAACGTCCGGGGCGCGCACCCTGCGCCTTGATGACGGCAGTCGGCTCAGTGCGCGGCTGGTCGTGGCGGCTGATGGGCGTCTATCCGCCACGCGCCGCATGGCAGGGCTCCCTGCACACCTCGAGGACACGGGGCGTAAAGTGCTGGTGTGTCGCATGGCCCACGAGCGCCCGCATGGCGAGATGACCTGGTCGTGGTTCGGTTATGAACGAGCACTGGCCCTGTTACCCCTGAACGATCAATCGTCTTCGGTGGTGATGACACTGACACCGGCGGAGGCCGAGCGGCTGGAGGTGCTTGATGACGATGCCTTCTCGGCAGCAGTCAGTGGCTTCTACCGACATTGTCTGGGCGACATGCAGCGTGTCGGTGAGCTGCATGGCTATCCGTTGTGGGTCGGTTATGCGCAGCGTCTGGCCGCGGAGCGTCTCGCCCTGATCGGCGATGCCGCGATCGGCCTGCATCCTGCCACTGCGCATGGCTTCAACGTCGGACTCGCCAGCGTGCACCGGTTGGTGCGTGAGATTTCCCTGGCGCATCGCCGGGGCCAGGATATTGGCTCATCCACCCTTTTATCCGCCTACGAGCGCACCCATCTGCGCGCTACCCGACCCTTGTGGCTGGCGTCGCAGGCCGTCGTGTCTTTGTACGGCGATCAACGCCCACCGGCGCGTTTCGTACGCCAGGCTGCACTGGGGCTGGCCAGGCAGGTGGGCCCGCTGCGCTGGGGGCTGGAGCACTACCTGCTGCGGGATGCGCACTGAGTCGACGACGTTCCATTACACAATAAAGCCGGTTTCGCAGTAGCCTGCATGGGCCTGAGGCTTAATGGCAGCTCCAGGGCTCCTTCACGGCATTGTCCTTGGTGTTCTGGTCGACGAAACGATAATGCTCCAGCTTGACGCGATTCCACCAGTCACGGCTCAGCGACAGGCCGTGCTCGTGTAGAACGGCTTCGATGCACTCGATGCCTAGACGTGAAGCATCGTAGGCAAGCCGTAGCATACTTCGTTGCACGTCATAGCGGACTTCGTCCATGCCCAGCAGGGCGTCGATTTCCTCCAGGGCCTGACGGCGGCAGGTTTCATCGCCAGGAGAGAGACGTAGCTTCCTGACCACAAGGTGGGCCTCTTTCACGCCGGGACGATGCTTCTTGCTCATGACAGGTCTTCCGATTCACAGCCATCGATACCTCGAAACATACCGGCTTTGTCCTGCACATGGGTCAAGCACCAGGCGTTGAGCCACATCAAGTCGACGCGCTTTACACTGGCTCGGGAAGACCGTCTGGAACGGGCAAATAAAAATGGCACGACATGCGCCGTGCCATTGAGGGCCTGAAAGACTGGATTCAGACGTACCGGAATTACTCGGCGAGCAACTGCTCGACCTGTTCGACCACGTTATCCACGGTGAAACCGAAGTACTTGAACAGGTCCGCCGCCGGGGCCGACTCGCCGAAGCGATCCATGGCAATGACGCGTCCGTCGAGACCCACGTACTTGTACCAGTAGGCGTAGTGGCTGGCCTCGATGGCCACACGCTTGCGCTGGCTCGGCGGCAGCACGCTGTCACGGTAGCTTTGCGGCTGGGCCTCGAAGGTATCGGTAGAGGGCATCGACACCACGCGCACCGCCTTGCCCTTGGCTTCCAGCGCATCGGCAGCATCCATGGCCAGGGCGACTTCGGAGCCGGTGGCGATCAGGATCACCTCGGCCGGCTCATCGCTGTCCTTGAGCACATAGCCGCCGCGCTGGATATCGGCCAGCTGATGCTTGTCGCGCTGCTGGTGGGGCAGGTTCTGGCGCGACAGGACCAGCGCCGTGGGGGCGCCACGACGATGCAGGGCGGAATGCCAGGCAGCCGCTGTCTCGACGGCATCGGCCGGACGCCAGGTCGACAGATTGGGCGTGGAACGCAGCGCGCCCATCTGCTCGATCGGCTGGTGGGTCGGGCCATCCTCGCCGAGACCGATGGAGTCGTGGGTGAACACGTAGATCGCCTGACGATGCATGAACGCCGCCAGGCGCACCGCGTTGTGCATGTACTCCATGAACGTCAGGAAGGTCGCCCCGTAGGGAATGAACCCACCGTGTGCACTGATACCGTTCATGATCGCGCCCATGCCGAACTCGCGCACCCCATAGTGCAGGTAGTTGCCGGCGGTATGGTCACGATTGATGGCGCGAGCGTCCTTCCAGAAGGTCAGGTTGGACGGCGCAAGGTCGGCACTACCACCGAACAGCTCGGGCAGTTGCGGACCGAATTCGTTCAGGCAGGTCAGCGATGCCTTGCGGGTGGCCAGGGTCTCGCCGCGCTCCTGAGCTTCCTCGATCAGCTTCTCGGTCTTCAGTGTGGCGGGCAGTTCGCCCTTGAGGCGCCGCTTGAGTTCCCGCGCGAGTTCCGGGTGGGCTTCCTGGTAGCGCTCGAAGCGGGCGTTCCAGTCGTCCTCGACCTTCTTGCCGCGCGCGGTGGCATCCCAGCCCTGGTAGATCTCCTCGGGCACGTGGAAGGGCGCGTGGGCCCAGCCCAGCTGCTGGCGGGCGGCAGCGACTTCCTCGTCGCCCAGCGGGGCGCCGTGGCTCTCCTCGCTGCCCTGCTTGTTGGGCGCGCCGAAGCCGATGATGGTCTTGCAGATGATCAGGCTGGGGCGGTCGTCGTGGTTGCGCGCCAGCTCGATGGCAGCCTTGATCTCGTCCGGGTTGTGGCCGTCGACGTTGGGCACCACATGCCAGCCGTAGGCCTCGAAACGCTTGGCGGTGTCGTCGGTGAACCAGCCTTCGACCTCGCCGTCGATGGAAATGCCGTTATCGTCGTAGAAAGCGGTCAGTTTGCCCAGGCCCTGCGTACCTGCCAGCGAGCAGGCCTCATGGGAGATACCTTCCATCATGCAGCCATCGCCCAGGAACACATAGGTGTTGTGGTCGATAATCTCGTGACCCGGCTGGTTGAACTGGGCTGCCAGGGTGCGCTCGGCGATGGCCATGCCCACGGCGTTGGCCAGGCCCTGACCCAGCGGGCCAGTGGTGGTTTCCACGCCCGGTGTGTAGCCCAGCTCCGGGTGGCCCGGCGTCTTGGAGTGCAACTGGCGGAAGTGCTGCAGGTCTTCCAGAGTCAGCTCGTAGCCGGTCAGGTGGAGCAGCGAGTAGAGCAGCATGGAACCGTGGCCGTTGGACAGCACGAAACGGTCGCGGTCGGCCCAGTGCGGGTTGGCCGGGTTGTGCTTGAGGTAGTCGTTCCATACCACCTCGGCGATATCGGCCATGCCCATGGGGGCACCGGGGTGACCGGATTTGGCCTTCTGCACGGCATCCATGGACAGCGCGCGGATGGCGTTCGCCAGCTCGAAACGGGACGGCATCGTATAGCTCCTCGCCTACGGCAATCAGCAATGGCAGCGCCATGGGTCTGGCACTGCCCGTTCGACTATAAATGCGCCCGAAGGGTGCGGGCGCCGGGTCAGGGCGCTTATTGTCGCCGAGTTACCGGCATCCATCAAATGACGAGGCGGGCGAAGCGTTGCGTTATCTTCTATCGTTGCGAGGAGGAAACGCCCGCGGCGGCATCGAATGGCGGTGACAGGGAGCGTGCCGCGTTGAGAACCTATCTCGCTTCGCTAGGCACTGATGGGGCTTGCGTGTAGACTTCTGCCCCCGGGCCAGCGTCTTTTCTACGCCGGTCGTGCCTCGCCCCTGCCTGCCACTGGCCTGCGGCGCCGGTTTTCCCCCTTTCGTTTCACTTATCCCGCCCAAGACGGGTAAACGCCAAGAGGGTCAAGGACGCATGAGCGAATACTCCCTGTTCACTTCCGAATCCGTCTCCGAAGGACATCCGGACAAGATCGCCGATCAGATTTCCGACGCGGTACTCGATGCCATCATCGCTCGCGACAAGCAGGCACGCGTGGCCTGCGAGACGATGGTCAAGACCGGTGTGGCGATCGTTGCCGGCGAGATCACCACCAGCGCCTGGGTCGATCTGGAGGAACTGGTGCGCAAGGTGATCCTGGATATCGGCTACGACTCCTCGGAAGTCGGCTTCGATGGCGAAACCTGCGGCGTGCTCAACCTGATTGGCAAGCAGAGCGTGGACATTGCCCAGGGTGTGGACCGCAGCAAGCCGGAAGATCAGGGGGCCGGGGACCAGGGGCTGATGTTCGGCTACGCGACCAATGAGACCGAGTCGTACATGCCGGCGCCGATCCACTATTCGCATCGCCTGGTCGAGCGCCAGGCCGAGCTGCGCAAGAAGGGCATGCTGCCGTGGTTGCGGCCCGACGCCAAGAGCCAGGTGACCTTCCGCTATGGCGAGGACGGCAAGCCCGTGGCGGTCGAGGCGGTGGTGCTGTCGACCCAGCACGATCCAGAGATCGATCAGGATGACCTGCGCAAGATGGTCAAGCGCGAGATCATCGAGCAGGTGCTGCCGGCCGAGTGGCTGACCGATCGCACCCGCTACCACATCAACCCGACCGGCAAGTTCGTGATCGGCGGGCCGGTAGGCGACTGCGGCCTGACCGGGCGCAAGATCATCGTCGACACCTATGGCGGCATGGCGCGCCACGGTGGCGGGGCGTTCTCCGGCAAGGACCCCTCCAAGGTCGATCGCAGCGCTGCCTATGCCGGGCGCTACGTGGCCAAGAATGTCGTTGCTGCAGGCCTGGCCGACCGGTGCGAGATCCAGGTGTCCTATGCCATCGGTGTCGCCGAGCCGACCTCGGTATCGGTCAATACCTTCGGCACCGGCCGGATCGATGACGACAAGATCGTCGAGCTGGTCCGCGAGCACTTCGACCTGCGCCCCTACGCGATCACCAACATGCTCGACCTGCAGCACCCCATGTATCAGTTGACGGCGGCCTACGGTCACTTCGGGCGTGAGCCGTTCGAGCATAGCTATACCTGGACCGATGTCAGCGGTGAGCAACATACCGAGACCTTCCTGGCCTTCCCATGGGAAAAGGTCGACAGGGCCGAGGCCCTGCGTGCCGCAGCCGGCCTGTAGACGCACCGCCGGGCTCAGTGCCAGCGATACCCCGCCTTGTGCGGGGTATCGTCGTTTTGGTGGGTTCTCGCGTAACCGGGCTGCGTCCATCACGTGGGCAAACTACGCTGGGTAGGCAGGCAATCAGGACTTGCCGAAGCGACTCAAGACGACGGCGGTGAGGAGGAAACATGCTGAAGCGCAAGACGATTCTGAGTGCAGTACTGCTGGTATTGGTGGGGCTGTTGGGCGGGTGTGGCGACGATGACGCCCCGCCCGGGGAAGAGACCATGGACAGGGAGCCCGGCACCAGCGTGGAAGAGGGGTAAGTCGGCCGAGCGGCAGCGGACCCTGCAATAGGCATAACACCGGACAAGGGGCTGCGTTCAGGCTGTCAGTAAACTACCCTGATTTGGGCCAAGGCACATGAAAAACAATGCGTAGGGGACTTGCTCACCCAATGGAAAGGAGGAAGTAAGTCATGGAAACACGCAAGACACTGCTGTTCGCTACGCTGACGTTGTCGGGGGCGCTTCTGGCCGGTTGTGGCGAGGATGAGCCGGCACCGGAAGAGTCCACCCAGGTTCAGCCGGAGACTGCCTCCGAGGCGGATGTACAGACGCTGGATGGCAACGACACGGCGATGCCCGAGAACCCCGCCGCCGACAACGAGCACAACAAGGATGCGCCTAACCCGCCGGATATCGAAAGCGGCACCAACATCAACACCGGAACGGGTAATGACAACATGCCCGAGCCGGCCAGCGATGACACGATGAACGCCACGCAGAATCAGCAGTCCAGCCAGTAAACGCCAGCACGATGATGACGCGCCTTTGATGAAGGCGCCATGACTAGTTAAGGGGACACAACTGTTCCGCTTTCGCAGGTGCGGCGTTTACGACCATCGGATACATGCTATTGTTACGAAAGTCACCATCCCGCTACGCTGGGTAAACTGGTAGACACACCAAGACATGGATAGGAGGAGTCCGCATGGAAAAGCGCAAACTTACATTGTTCGCCACATTGATTCTCTCTGGGGCCTTGCTGGCCGGCTGCGGGGATGACGAGGAAGCGATCGATACCGAACAAACGTCTGGCGATGTGAGTCAAGAGCTCGAGCAGGCAGGCGACGATCTGGAACAGGCCGGCGATGCCGCCGTTAACCAGACCGAGGAAGCCATGGGCGACGCTGCCGAGGCAACGGAGCAGGCGGGTGACGAGCTTGCCCAGGAAACCGAGCAGGCTGGCGATGCCATCGTCGAGAATACCGAGCAGGCGGGTGACGAGATTGCCCAGGAAACCGAGCAGGCTGGCGATGCCGTCGTCGAGGGAACCGAGGAAGCCGGTGACGAGATCGCTCAGGAAACCGAGCAGGCGGGTGACGAACTGGAGCAAGCCACGGACGAGATGACCGAAGAGAATAGTAGCTCGTAATCTCGACGTCGGCTTCATACCTGCCGAGACAAGGGGAGGTGGCCTTGGCCATTTCCCCTTTTGTGTTTGTGAGCGAGTCGCGGTGAACGAACCGCGTCGATTGAAAAACGCGATTCTCTGTAGTGAACTCTTTTTGTCGGCCATCACGGTCGACGCCCTGTTGCTGCTGCCCGAGGGGCGCTGCAGTGCATGGCTTGCCATGTACGAGGCTCGGGCAGACGGTCGCAATCGCAACGGCGCCCATTCCCCTGGAATGGAGTAAGACGATGACAGCAGTGGCCAATGCCCAATCCGCCACCCAGAACGATTACAAGGTCGCCGATATCGGTCTGGCCGACTGGGGGCGTCGCGAGATTCGCATTGCCGAGACCGAAATGCCGGCGCTGATGAAGATCCGCGCAAAGTATCGTGATCAGCAGCCGCTTGCCGGTGCCCGTATTGCCGGTTGCATCCACATGACCATCCAGACTGCGGTACTGATCGAGACCCTGATCGAGCTGGGCGCCTCGGTGCGCTGGTCCTCGTGCAATATCTTCTCGACCCAGGACCATGCCGCCGCCGCCATCGCTGCCGCCGATATCCCGGTATTCGCCTGGAAGGGCGAGACTGAGGAAGAGTTCTGGTGGTGCATCGAGCAGACGGTTGAGGGCCCCGACGGCTGGACGCCGAACATGGTGCTCGATGATGGCGGCGACCTGACCGCGCTGCTGCATGACAAGCGCCCCGAACTGCTGGCCAGCATCCATGGCATCTCCGAGGAGACCACCACCGGCGTGCATCGCCTGCAGGAGATGCTGCGCGACAGCACGCTCAAGGTCCCGGCGATCAACGTCAACGATGCGGTTACCAAGTCCAAGAACGACAACAAGTACGGCTGCCGTCACAGCCTCAACGACGCCATCAAGCGCGGCCTCGATCATCTGATGGCCGGCAAGCAGGCGCTGGTGGTCGGCTATGGCGACGTGGGCAAGGGCTCAGCTGCCTCGCTGCGCCAGGAAGGCATGATCGTCAAGGTCAGCGAGATCGACCCGATCTGTGCCATGCAGGCCTGCATGGACGGCTACGAAGTCGTCTCCCCCTACGTCGACGGCATCAACCGGGGCGTCGACAGCATCGACCACGACCTGCTCGGCAGGATCGACCTGGTGGTGACCTGTACCGGCAACATCAACGCGTGCGACGCGCCGATGCTCAAGGCACTCAAGAAGGGGGCCGTGGTGTGCAACATTGGCCATTTCGACAGCGAGATCGACACGGCCTACATGCGCCGCCAGTGGCACTGGGAAGAGGTCAAGCCGCAGGTCCACAAGATCTATCGCGACAGCGATCCCGATGACTTCGATCCCACCAGCGACGATTACCTGATCCTGCTTTCCGAGGGCCGCCTGGTGAATCTGGGCAATGCCACTGGTCACCCATCGCGGATCATGGATGGCTCGTTCGCCAACCAGGTGCTTGCCCAGATCCACCTTTTCGAGCGCAAGTTTGCTGATCTCACCGACGACGAGAAGTCCACCGGCCTGAGTGTCACCGTGTTGCCCAAGCAACTTGACGAGGAGGTGGCCCGCTACATGGTGGAGGGCTTCGGTGGCGTAGTCACGCGCTTGACCGAGGACCAGGCCAGGTATACCGGCACGCCGGTGGATGGCCCCTTCAAGCCGGACGAGTACCGCTACTGAACGTGTCAGGTTAGACTTTCACTGCACGCCGCCTTCGGGCGGCGTTCTTGTTTGTATATATTGATGATGAGTCCATGGCTAAATTAGCGTAAGCGAGCGTTGGACGGTGTGATGTTCGCGTGCCGGGAAGCTACGCTGGGAATGTGGCATGCCAATTCAAGGAGACAAGGAGCGCATCATGGAGCGAGGCAAGACACTGCTGTTGGCGACGCTGGCATTGAGCGGAGTGCTATTGGTTGGGTGCGGCGACGATGAAACAACCGGCACGGACACGTCGGTGGAAAGTACCGTGGATGCGCAGGAAGTCGGCAATGATGCTGCTGTATCTACGGGTACCACCGGGACAACCAGCGGCATCACCGGGTCGGACATGGTCGAGCCCGACGAGAGTACTGGCGAAGGCCTGTCTCCCAACGATCAGATGCCGGTCAGCGATCCTTCTGCACAACCCTCGCAGCCCAGCCAGCAGACCCCGGAGCGGCAGTCGACAGGCACTCCCGCCGGGGGCGGCCAGAGCGGCGTTTCCCAGGCCAGCTCGACGAGCAACTCGCAGTCAGCCAGCGAACAGTAACCCCCGTCGCAGTAAGCGGGTACAGCGTTACGACGCGCGTCTGTCGTATCAACGCAACGAAACACCGGGGCTGTCATGAGACAGCCGCCAGGTTCCGTCTGGCTATAGGGATAGGGCAAAGTAAGCCATGGCAAAGGAAGGCTCATGCTGGAATTGATCGCGATTATCGTATCGCTGACGGCGATTTTCGCCTGGTTCAATCATCAATACATCCATCTGCCGACCACCATTGGCGTGATGGCCATTGCCCTGGCACTGTCCGGTGGGCTACACGGTCTGGCATGGCTGGGCTTCACGGCCATTGAGGATCAGGCCGAGGCCCTGTTGTCGCGCATCGACTTCAATCAATTGCTGATGGACGGCATGCTCTCGCTGCTGCTGTTCGCGGGTGCCCTGCACATTGACCTTGACCGGTTGCGGCGCTATCGCTGGTCGATCGGTTTTCTGGCCACGCTAGGGGTAGTGATATCCACCTTGGCCATCGGCAGCGCCGCCTACTACTTGTTCGGTGCGCTCGGCCTGTCCGTGCCCTGGATGTATTGCCTGGTCTTCGGTGCCCTGATCTCGCCCACCGACCCCATCGCGGTATTGGGCATCCTGCGCAAGGCCAATGCGCCGGCCGATCTCGAGCTGCGTATCGTCGGTGAATCGCTGTTCAACGACGGGGTGGCCGTCGTGGTGTTCACGCTGTTGCTGGGTGCGGCCATGGGTGACGAGGCCCTGACCTTCACGCATGCCGGCAAGCTGTTCCTGCAGGAAGCCGGGGGCGGCATCCTGCTCGGCCTGGCGATAGGTACGCTGGCCTATTGGCTGATGCGCAGCATCGACGAGTACCGTATCGAGGTGCTGATCTCGCTGGCGGTGGTGCTGGGCGGCTACTCGCTGGCGCTGCACCTGCATATTTCCGGCCCCATCGCGATGGTCGTCGCCGGGCTGCTGATAGGCAACAAGGCCCGCCAGAGCGCCATGTCCGACACGACGCGTGAGCACCTCGATGCCTTCTGGGAACTCATCGACGAGATTCTCAACACACTGCTGTTCGTGCTCATCGGCCTGGAAGTGCTGCTGATCCCCTTCGAACTTGCCCATCTATGGGCCTGCGCGGGCCTGATCGTGGTTATTCTGGCGGTGCGTTTCACCACCATCGGTGTACCGGTCATGCTGTTGCGCGATCAGTTGGGCTTTCGCCACGGCTCGGCACGCATCCTGACCTGGGGCGGCCTGCGGGGCGGAATCTCTGTAGCGCTGGCCCTGGCGCTGCCGGATGGGGAAACGCGTGACACCTTGCTTACGGTGACCTATCTGATCGTACTGTTTTCGATTCTGGTGCAGGGCCTGTCCATCGGGCGGGTCGTTGTCTGGTTACTGGGTCAGTCTCCGCAGTCGGCGGCGCAGCGATGACACAACGACAATGACTTGCCCTTTTCCCATGCCGGATCATCGCCCTCTGATACGTGGGCGTCGATGGTGCTGGAGTCTGGCCTGCATGGTGCTGCTGGGCGGCTGTACCTCGATGGACGTCGTCAGCTCCCCTTCGCAGGCCCTGACACGTGACGCGGCCCAGCATACCTATCTGGGGGCCTGGGCCCATCAGGCGGAGCAGCGTCATGACGCAGTCAGTGGCATGACGCTGGTATCTGACGGGCCGACGGCCTTCGCCCTGCGTGCCTCGCTGGCCGCGCATGCGCAGAAGACGCTGGACGTACAGACCTACATCCTCGAGGGCGACCGTACCGGACGCGCCCTGCTGCGACAGATGCTGCAGGCCGCCCAGCGGGGCGTGCGCGTACGCCTGTTGCTGGATGACCTGACCAGTCGCAACAAGCAGGCCATGCTGGCCGCGTTCGACAGCCATCCCAATATCGAAGTGCGTGTCTTCAACCCGGTCACGGCGGGGCGTGGCTTTCGTTTGACCTATTACCTGGCACTGGTGGCCAATTTCGACCGCAAGCATCGGCGCATGCACAATAAGCTGTGGGTGACGGATAACGCGGTGGCCATCACCGGCGGACGCAACCTGGGCGACGAATATTTCGAGGTCGACGATGAGCTCAACTTCAACGATCTCGATGTGATGGCAGTCGGGCCGGTCGTCGCCACCCTATCGGGCAGCTTCGACAGTTATTGGAACCATCCGTTGGCGGTGCCGCTGCGTCAATTCGCTTCTGCACGGAATGACGCCTGGCACGACCTGCTGGTAGCGCTCGGCGAGGATGCCGCGCAGGGCAATGCGTTGTCGACTCAGCCCGCCTTTCGGCGCATGGTGGGTGAATCGGGGCGTCGGCTGCTCGATTCGCTGGTCTGGGCGCCGGCCATCGCCTTGTGGGATTCACCGCACAAGTTGGCCGTGACCGGCTATCCGCCGTTCGGGCTCACTGTGATGGATCAGCTCGAAGGCGCCTTTCGTCGTCTCGACGACGAGATGCTGATCATCTCCCCCTACGTGATTCCGACTCAGGCGGGCATCGACTACCTGAAGCATCTGGCGCAGCGAGGCGTGAGATTGACCGTGCTGACCAATTCGCTGGAAGCCACCGATGTGCCGTCGCTGCATGGTGCCTACGCCCCGTGGCGGCCAGCCATGCTCAAGCAGGGTGCCCGGCTCCACGAACTGCGAGGCAATCCTGCCGCTGCCCCCGAGCGGGCAGTGGGCGAGATCTCGAGTCTGCACACCAAGGCCGTGGCCTTCGACCAGGACCGTGTGTTCATCGGCTCGCTCAATGCCGACCCGCGCTCGCTGTGGTGGAACAGTGAGCTGGGTCTGCTTATCGATAGTCGTGAGCTTGGGCAGCAGCTCTGGGACCTGGCCCGGCAGGGCATGAGCCCGACCCGCAGCTACCAGGTCACCTTGGAGGAGGACAGCAGCCTGCGCTGGGAAACCCGCCGCGACGGAGAGTGGATCACCACGAACCAGGAGCCTGGCGGGCTGTGGCGACACCTGAAGGCCAAGGCCCTTCGCCTGCTGCCGATCGAGCACTTGCTTTAGTCATTTTCAGCATGCTTTCAGGTTATTGACGCAGAATCCGGCATGTCTTTGACTGCGCAGGATGTTGCCATGCCCTCTGCTCCCCTGCTGTCCCGGCGACAGCTTCTTCAAGCCGCCTCCCTGCTGGGGCTGTCCACCGCTGCCTTGGGTGTGCGTCCGACCTGGGCGGCCCCTGCCGGCCTGGCCAACGTTTATCCCCAGGGGCTCGAGGACGGCCCGCAGGTATCCTTGGCGGTGCGTCGCGAGGCCCGGCAGATCGCCGGCAAGACGGCCTATCCGATCACACTCAACGGCACCAGCCCGGGGCCGCTGATTCGCTTGCGAGAAGGCCAGGACGCCTCGTTAAAGATCACCAACCTGCTTGATGAAAAAACGTCCGTTCACTGGCATGGGATCATTTTGCCATCGAACATGGATGGCGTGCCCGGGCTGAGCTATGCAGGCATTGCGCCTGGCGAGGTTTTCACGGCCCGCTTTCCCGTCAACCAGAATGGGACCTACTGGTATCACAGCCACTCGGGGTTGCAGGAGCAACTGGGCCATGCCGGGCCGATGCTCATCGAGCCGGCCGAACCCGAGCCGTTCCATTACGATCGCGAGCATGTCCTGCTGCTGACCGACTGGACTTTCGAGGATCCGCGCGACGTGTTCCGCCACCTCAAGGTCGCCGAAGGCTACTACAACCGCCAGGAGCGCACCCTCGTCGACTTCTTCGACGATGTCGCCAAGCACGGCCTGGCGGAGACCTGGAAGCAGCGCAGCATGTGGCAGCAGATGCGCATGAGTTCCCGCGATATCGCCGACGTCACTGGCAGCACCTACACCTATCTCGTCAACGGCCATACTGCGCAGGACAACTGGACGGCACTGTTCCGGCCGGGTGAGAAGCTCCGACTGCGGGTCATCAACGGCTCGGCGATGAGCTACTTCGACGTACGCATTCCCGGTGTGAAGATGACAGTCGTTGCTGCCGACGGGCAGCCGGTACAGCTGGTACCCGTTGATGAATTCCGGATCGCCGTGGCCGAGACCTATGACGTCGTCGTCGAGCCCGAGGCGGACCGGGCCTACACCATCTTTGCCGAAGCCATGGATCGTAGCGGGTATGTGCGTGCCACGCTGGCGCCGCGCCTGGGCATGGTGGCACCGATTCCCGAGCGCCGCCGAATCGCTGACAGAGGCATGGAAGCCATGGCAGCCCATGGCGGCGGTATGGATCACGCGTCGATGAGTACCGGCAGCAGCGATCATTCAGCGAAAGCAGCGATGGACCATTCGTCGATGGCCGGGATGGACCATTCGTCGATGGCTGGGACGGATCATTCGTCGATGGCTGGGACGGATCATTCGTCAATGGCTGGCATGGATCATGGCGCGCATGGCACGGCCCATGCGCCGATGGCAGAGATGAACCATACGCCTGCGGACCAGACTGCCTCGGCTGCGCATGGCAGTGGGCTGTTGGCCGCTGGGGTCGCGCAGCCGGAGTCCCGCTATGATCAGGCGGGTATCGGCATCGACCCGGCAGAGCGCCGCGTTCTGGTCTACGGCGACCTCAAGGCACGCACACCCTGGCCGGACCGACGCCCGCCGGGGCGAGAGCTAGAACTGCACCTGACCGGCAACATGGAACGCTACATGTGGTCGTTCGACGGCAAGAAGTTTAGCGAGGTCGATGGCCCCATCCATTTCGCGCATGGCGAGCGCCTGCGCCTGATTTTCGTCAACACGACCATGATGGAGCATCCCATTCACCTGCATGGCATGTGGATGGAACTGGAGAACGGCGCCGGCGAGCTGATTCCACGCAAGCATACCTTGAACGTCAAGCCGGGCGAACGGGTCTCCGCGCTCGTCACCGCCGATGCTCCGGGGCATTGGGCGTTCCACTGCCATCTGCTTTATCACATGGATGCCGGCATGTTCCGGGTCGTCAAGGTCGCTTGAGGGAATACTACGATGAATGTTTGTGCACGCGCAGTCGCCGGCATCGGCGCACTTTCCCTGGCCTCGGCGGCCCTGGCCCAGGTCGAGGACATTCCGCCGGGGTGGGGAGTGGCCATGCAGGAGCATCACTTCGGGACATTGCTCGTCGATCGCTTCGAGTACGCCTGGAGCGATGACAATGAAGAGGCCCTGGTGTGGGATTTCCAGGGCTGGTACGGCGGGGATCGCCAGCGGGTCTACCTCAAGGGCGAGGGCGAGAATACCCAGGGCGACGGCGAAGATGCCGAGTTCGAGTCGCTGGACCTGCTCTACAGTCATTTGATCGCGGACTTCTGGGAGTTGCAGGGCGGCCTGGGTTATCAAGGAGGCCTGGGTAGCGGTGATCATCCCGAGCGTGGCTTCGCGGTCGTCGGGCTGATGGGCACGCTGCCCTACGGCATCGAGGTCGATACTTCCTTGCGGGTCAGTGAGGATGGTGATGTCTCCGCCTCGCTGGAAGGCGAATACGACCTGCGGGTCACTCAGCGTGTCATCCTGCAGCCTCGTGCCGAAATCGAGCTGGCAGGCAGCGATGTCGAGGAGTTCGGGGTCGGCGAGGGGCTGAACTCCACCCGCCTGGGGCTGCGCTTGCGCTACCAGATTACGCCCAAGATCGCTCCTTATGTCGGTGGGTACTGGGAGAAGCAGTACGGCCAGACCGCAGATTTTACCCGCGACGAGTTTGGTGAGGTCGAAGGGAGTGGTGTCGTCGCCGGGATTCGCCTGTGGTTCTAGGTTTAGCGACATGGCAGCCTGAGCCTGACAAAGGACACAATGACGGAGGCTTGAATGAGGATTCTATTGGGAGCGGTACTGGCGCTGCTGCTGTTGGCGCTGGGTGGCATCGCTTATATCTATAGCGGAGCCTATAACGTGGCAGCCAGTGATGCCCACACGGCTTGGGTGGAATGGACCTTCCACAAGACCATGCACAACTCCGTCGAGGAACATGCCGAGGGTATCGATGTGCCCGACCTCGATGACGAGCGGATGGTGACCCAGGGAGCCCGCGCCTATCAGCAGATGTGCGTGAGCTGTCATTTGCGTCCTGGGCTGGAAAGTACGGTGCTTCGCCAAGGGCTCAACCCCCAGCCGCCGGTTCTGGCCGAGGGTGGGCACTGGGCGCCCGCCGAGCAGTTCTGGATCGTCAAGCACGGCATCAAGATGTCGGGCATGCCCGCCTGGGGGGAAACACACGCCGATCAGGAACTCTGGGAAATGGTAGCCTTCTTGCAGCGGCTGCCCGAGCTCTCCGAGTCGCAGTATTTTGCGCTCATGGAGACCCAGGATGGCAATGCGCCCCAGGACGATGGGCACGATCACAACCACGGTGACATGAGTGCCATGATGCAGGACTCCTCCCAGGGGCATCATGCCCAAGGCGAGGAAGCGCATGGCGATACTGCCCAGCCGGGCCATCATGACGACAATGGCGAGGCAAAGGCGGCCTCGGCATCGTCTGCCCCGGAGTCGTCATCGCCGAGCGCGCAGTCAACGGTGGCGTCAGCGCAGGAAGACGATCATTATGCCGATGGGCATACGCACTGAGCATGACGTGGGGTGCCTATGCGCCTGTTACTCGTGGAAGACGATGACCTGCTGGCGGAAAGCCTCGCCGAAGCGCTGGAAGACGAGGGCTACCGGGTCGATGTGGCGGGCCGGGCCATTGACGCCGATGCCCTGATCGGCAGCGAAGCCTATGCGCTGGCGGTACTCGATCTGGGGCTGCCCGATGGCTCGGGGCTCGATCTGCTGCAACACTGGCGCCAGGCGGGGTATCGCCTGCCGATTCTTGTCCTCACGGCGCGGGACAGTTGGGAAGACAAGGTCGTCGGTCTGCGCCGGGGCGCGGACGATTACCTGACCAAGCCCTACCATGAGGCCGAGCTGCTGGCTCGGCTGCATGCCCTGCTTCGGCGTGGCACCGGTAGCCCGACAGCCATGCTGAGCGTTGCCGATGTCGTACTCGACGAGCAGACCCATCAGGTCAGGCGTGGTAGCGAGGGCGACTGGCAAGTGCTGACGGCGACGGAATTCTGCCTGCTGCGCTATCTGATGCATCATCCCGACCGGGTATTGTCCAAGGCCCAGTTGCTCGAGCAGCTCTACACCCTCGACCAGGATGCGGCGGCGCCCAACCTGGTCGAGGTATACGTCGGCAGGTTGCGCCGTTTGGTCGGCAAGGCGCGTATCCAGACACGTCGAGGACAAGGATACCTCTTTGCTTCGCATTGATTCGCGCAGCCTGCGGGTACGGTTGCTGACACGCCTGGGCCTGGTAGCGCTGGTCGGTGTCGGCGTGACCTGGCTGCTGCACGGTGTCCTGCTGGGCAGCCTGGCCCGTGACTTCCTGGGTGACCGGCTGCGCCAGGAGGCGCATTACACCATCGACAGGCTACAGCAATCCGGTGGCCCATCCGGGCAATGGCTCGAGCCGGGCGAACTGACTGCCAATGTCTTTCACCACCTGTATGTCCTACGGATCGGCGATGAAGTGTTCGCTTCCAGCCCCAACTGGCTGACAACCCTCGAGCCTTTTCTCGAGACATCGGAGCCCGGCGTCTTCGAGGTGCATTCGCAGGGGCGGCATTTGCTGGTTTATCGGCAAGCGCTGATGTTAGAGGGACGCCCCGGTGTGTTGCTGATCGGTGAGGACTTTGCCCAGGTCGAGGCCGGGCTGCATGCCCTGCACTGGTGGGTAGGAGGGATAGCCGGCCTCGTGCTGCTGTTGCTGATTCTAATGAACCTGCTAGCGGTCAATCGTAGCCTGCGGCCACTGGCGCGCCTGCGTCGGCAACTGGCGGAGCTTCAGGCAGGGCAACGCGAGCGGCTCGACCTCGATGCCCCCTCCGAACTGGATGGCCTGCTGACCCAGCTCAACCACTTTCTCGAGGAGATGCAGCGGCGCCTGCAGCGCTCCCGCGAAGGCGCAGCCAACCTGTCGCATACCCTGCAGACACCATTGGCGGCTGTCACGCAGGTCCTGCGCGGTCGCCGACCGATCGACGACCAGCGTCGTCAACGCATGCTGGAACGCCTGGAAACCATGCAGGGACAGCTTGCCTCGGAGCTGAGGCGGGCGCGTTTCGCTGGGCCACTGGGAGGCCAGTGTTCGGAGGTCCTGCCTGCTGCGAAGACCCTCTGCGATCTGGTCCAGACGCTGTATCCCGAGAAACGGTTCACCCTGGCATCGGCGCTGGCCGAGGATACCCAGGTAGCGGTGGAGCGTCAGGACCTGAACGAGATGCTGGGGATTGTGCTCGACAATGCCGGCAAATGGGCCGGCAGTCAGGTGACCTGCCGGCTCTCGGATGAGGAGGGGTTACTGGTCGAGGTCAGCGACGATGGGCCAGGCGTGGACGAACACGCCCTGGTTCTGCTTGGCCAGCGCGGGCGCCGCCTGGATGAAAGCACGCCTGGTCATGGCCTGGGTCTGGCCATTCTTCTGCAGCTCGTCGAGCAGTATCACGGCAATGTGACGTTCTCGCGAGCCCCAGAGGGTGGGCTGAAGGTACGCATTCATCTGCCCCGGCTAATCGGAAATGCAGCGAGCGCCTGACCGGCAGGCCAGGCGCCCCGGCTAGCCTGCCATGTCGAGTACGACACGCCCCTCGATCTGGCCCTGATGCAGGCGTTCGAAAATACTGTTGATGTTTTCCAGCGGCTCGCTCGATACGGTGGCCTTGACCTTGCCTTCACCGGCGAAGTCCAGGGCCTCCTGCAGGTCCAGCCGGGTGCCGACGATGGAGCCGCGTACCGTGATGCCGTTGAGTACCATGTCGAAGATCGGTAACGGGAAATCGCCGGGCGGCAGGCCGTTGAGCGACACGGTGCCGCCACGACGCACCATGCCCAGTGACTGCTCGAACGCCTTGGGCGAGACGGCGGTCACCAGTACGCCGTGCGCCCCGCCGATGGCTTCCTTGATATAGGCTGCCGGATCGGTCTGCCGTGCGTTGACGGTCAGGCTCGCACCGAGTTGCCTGGCCAGGGCCAGCTTGCTGTCGTCAATGTCCACTGCCGCCACGTTCAGGCCCATGGCCTTGGCATACTGCACGGCCATGTGGCCCAGCCCGCCGATGCCGGAAATTACCACCCATTGGCCGGGGCGGGTGTCCGTCACCTTCAGGCCCTTGTAGACGGTGACGCCGGCGCACAGCACCGGCGCGATGTCGATGAAACCGACATTGTCCGGCAGGCGGCCGACATAATCGGCCTTGGCCAGGGTGTATTCGGCGAAGCCGCCATTGACCGAGTAGCCGGTATTCTGCTGCGATTCGCACAGGGTTTCCCAGCCGCCCAGACAGTGTTCGCAATGGCCACATGCGGAGTACAGCCAGGGAATGCCGACCCGGTCGCCTTCCTTGACGTGCGTGACACCGGCGCCCAGCGCCACCACATGGCCGACACCTTCATGACCGGGGATGAAGGGCGGTTGCGGCTTCACCGGCCAGTCGCCATGCGCCGCGTGCAGGTCGGTATGACAGACCCCGGAGGCGGCAATCTTGACCAGCACCTCGCCCGGGCCGGGCCGTGGTACCGTCACCTCCTCGATGGCCAATGGCTCCTTGAAGGCACGCACCACAGCCGCTTTCATCGTCTTGTCCATTGCTTGACTCCCGAGCTGCCAGCTCACACTACCGATTGCCGATATCCTGCGTTGGCTCCTGAGCTTATCGGTTACGCAAAAGCGGGCATTGATCCGCATCAAGGATATTGGCAACTCGGCAGGCACCCAACCTGGGTCCCGGACATAGCTTGCCTCGCCCAACTATCGTGACTACACCTTGATAGGGCGGCCTGCCGCGCTCCGGTGGCTGGTGGCTCGCAATTACCGATGACCCAGGACGAAGGAAGGAGGAAGGCGAGATGGATCTCGAGAAGTTCAAGTCTTGTATCGATGCCTGCAACGAATGCGCGACCTACTGCGATTACTGTGCGGTGTCCTGCCTTCAGGAAGACGACGTCAAGATGATGGCCGAGTGCGTGCGGCTTGATATGCAATGCGCCCAGATCTGCCGCCTTGCCGCGTCGTTCATGGCTCAGAACAGCGACTATGTGAAGGAAGTCTGCCGGCTGTGTGCCGAACTCTGCCGCAAGTGCGAGGCCGAGTGCCGCCAGCACGAGATGGCGCATTGTCAGCAGTGCGCCGAGGCCTGCAAGCGCAGCGCCGAGGAATGCGAGGCGATTGCCAACGCATGAATGGTGAACAGGACTGGCAGCAATACGTCGCTGCCGGTCCGTGTCGTGACGTGAAACGCGAATTCGACGGACCTGGCCAACGAGAGGCGCAATGGAGCTGCTGACCCTCGTCATCATCCTGTCACTGGCCCTGGGCGCTGGATTGCTGATCCAGTGGCTGCCCCAGCGCCATCAGCCTATTCCACCCTATTCCCAGCGTGCCCCGTTTCTGGGCGGCGGCACGCCCGATACGCATGCCTGGAACCGCTACCACATTCGCTACTACCCCATGACGCTGCTGCTCATCGCTTTCGAGATGGAGATGATGTTCATGTATCCGTGGGCGGTGGTTTTCGTCGAGAAGGGCATGATGGCGGTGATGGAGATGGGCATGTTCCTAGCCATCCTGTCGGTGGGCATCGTCTACGCCTGGCGTGAAGGGGTGTTCCGATGGCAGTGAGCTGGCTACGGCAGTTGGCGGCGCGCTCGCGTGTGCCGGTGTTTCCCGTCTGGGGATGGCACGACGATGCCCTGTTGGCGAGGCTTGCGCTGTCGTCGCAGGTCGAACTGGTCGACTCGCCACGCCATGCCAGCGTGCTGCTGGTGATCGGCGAGATTCCGGCTGCGCTACGTGACGGCCTGCGACGGCTGCATGACCAGTTGCCTGCCCCGTTTGCCGCCGTGTGGTTGCGTGGCGCGCCCATCGTGGCACTGGGCGCGCCGGTCCAGATCGCGCGAGATGACCAACTGATCGAGACATTGGTGCGCACCCACCGTGAACTGATGCTGGGTCAGCGCGAGAGCGCCCCGCGCCTGCTGCCGGACGAGCCGCCCAATCCCTGGAAGGGATTAGGTGACGATGGTCATGGTGGCGAGGGCATGATGGGCGGCAATCCCTATGGCCGGCCCATGGCCATGAACATGCAGAACGATCTGCGCGACGGCCTGACGCTGGACTCGCTGACCTTTCGGCTTGGCCCGTTTTTTCCGCTGCTGCCCGCCGGGCTATGCGCAGAAGTCACCCTGCAGGGCGATGTCATCCAATCGTGGGAGACCCGGCACGCGGCGTTGCCACAGCGGCTCGATCCGATCTTCCATGCCGCGCGGCAGCATCCGGTGTCGATTGCCGACCTCGAGTTGGCCCGCGCACGGCACCATCTGGTGCAGCTCTATCGGGCGCTGCACCTGGCCGGACTCGAGCATGTCGCCCATCAGGCAGTGAGCCTGTCCCAGCGACTCACGTCATCTTCACGGCTGGACGGGCTGCGTCGCCAGCTGATGCGCAGCGGCATCTTTCGCTTGGCTGCGATGGACGGTGTTCAGCTCGATGGCGAGCTGGCATCGCATCTCGGCGGGCCGGCGGCGCGGGCTGCGGGGCTGGAGGTGGACTTGCGAACCAACGACGCCAGCTATCAGTCGCTGGGCTTCCGGCCGCAATATCGCACTGCCGGTACGACACGCGCCCGCTGGGAGCAGTGGCTGGGGGAGATCAAACAGTCCTTGCAACTGGCCCGCCAGGCCGAGCGCGACAACCTGCACACTGCCAACACCGGCGCAGTCGAGACGCCACGTGGCCCGTGGGCCGATGAACGGCCCGCGGATGGCAGCGCCCTGCTCGACGAGGTACTGCCCGGCCTGGAGTGGGATGAAGCGATGACGCTGATTGCCAGCCTGGATCTCCGCGCAGTCGCTGATGCGCCAAGGGAGGCAAGCGCATGATCGAATCCCTTGCCTCACTGCTCATGGTGACAGTCGTGCTGGTGCTGGGGCCGTACGTGGTCGCCGTGCTGGATCGGCTCGTTGCCACGCCCACTGGCGCAATGGCCGGAGACGTCTGGCTGGGGCCCCTGTCACGGGCCGCCTGGTTGTTGACACAGCAGGCCAATGCCACCGAAGCGCCCGACTGGCAGGCTTGGCGACTGTCTCCGGCGCTTTACCTGGCGCTGGCGGCGGTCGGCCTGGCAGTGGTGCCTTGGTCGCCGACACTGATTGCCACTGACTTGGTCACCAGCGTGGTGCTGTGGGGCAGCGTCGAGGCGCTGGCCACGGTGGTCATCTTCCTGCAGGGCTGGTCGGCCAATGCCGTGCTGCCGTTGATCGGCGCCTACCGCTACGTGGCACTGGGCCTATCCTACATCCTGATCAGCATGTTCGTGCTGATCGGCGTGGCCCTGCCGGCCGAGTCGCTGCAGTGGACCCAGGTCGTGACGGCGCAGGAGTCGCTGTGGAACGTGATCCGCCAGCCGCTGGGCCTGCCGCTGTTTCTGGTCGTCGGCCTGGGCCTGACCTTCTGGGGGCCACTCAACCTGGCCGATTCGACGGACCTGGCCGGGGGCACGTCCGCCGAGGTGTCGGGCCCGTCGCGGCTGGCCTGGGAGCTTGCCCGCGCGGTCATGCTGGTGGCGTTCAGCGCGATTGCCGCCACCGCCTTTCTCGGCGGCTGGCTGGGCCCTTGGTTGCCCGGGCCGGTCTGGGTGCTGCTCAAGACCTTGGCCGTGCTGGCGCTGCTGCTGTGGCTGGGGCACCGGCTGCCCCGAGTGGCGCCGGAGCGCTGCGTCACGCTGATGTGGGTGGTGCTGCTGCCGCTGTCGTTCGTCGATCTGATATGGGCTGGCGTGCTGGCCCTGTGGGCATGAAGGAGACGGGCATGGAGCATTCAATCGCTGTGGATATCGCTTTCCTGCTGCTCGCCGTGCTGGCGGTCGTGGCAGGGTGGCGGGTATTTCGTACCGATTCGATGGTGCGGGCCTCGTTTTTCCTGCTGGTGTCGTTCATTGCCGTCGGCGCGATCATGATCCTGCTGGCCGCCGAATACCTGGGCGTGGCGATGTTCTTCATGATGGCGGTGGAAATGATGGTCATGGCGCTGTTCATGGTCATGTTCATGATGAACCCGGCTGGGCTCAACCCGATGATGATGGTGCACCAGCATCGCCTGTCGATCGTCGCTGGCGGCGTGGCCTTCGTGATCCTGGCGGCCATGGCGCTATTTTCGAGCTTTCCGGCCGACCCGCTGCCAGCCGGGCTCGATCCGGTGCACTCATTGGGTGAGGAGATGCTCGGCGATTCGATGCTGATCTTCGAGTCGGCGGGGATCGTGCTGCTCGCCACCATGATCGGTGTGGTCGTGCTTTCCAGCCACCGAGGACGCTACGGCGCCGCCGAGGAGGGCTCGATGCCGCCGGGGCTGGAGCCGGGCGGTGACCCCGCGGGCCAGCCCGAGGACGACGAGTCCGGTGGCGGTCACGCGCATCACCACCATCACTAACCATGTCAGCAGGGAGGCTGAAATGACACTGGTCACGCTATTGTTGCTTGCCGCCGCGCTGATCGGCATCGGCCTTTACGGGGCGCTGTCGCAGCAATCCTTCGTCATGCTGATGATGGGACTCGAGCTGATACTCAACGGTGTCATGCTCGCCGCCGTGGCGTTCTGGGCCTATAGCGGTGCCGGCGCACCCGAGGGGCAACTGCTGACGATCATCGTCATGGCAGTCATGGCCATCGAGATGGCCATGGGCTTTGCCCTGGTGGTGGCGGTGTTCCGCGGCAAGCAGGCCGATACCACCGAAGCACTGAGCGAGCTCAAGCAATGATGCTTTGGCTGGTTCCCCTCGTTCCGCTGCTGCTGGCGCCTGCGCTATATCTGTCTGGCCGACGCCTGGGCCAGGCAGGCCTGGTGGCCCTGGCAGCCTCGGGGCTGCTGGTGACGCTGGCCATGGCCGGGCTGGCCGAGGCGGCCGGCGGGGCGAGTCGTTATGCCTGGAGCGAGACGTTGACCCTGGGCTTGGCAATGTCGCCGGCCGGGCGTGTCGCGGCGCTGCTGGTGCCCCTGATTGCGCTGCCTGTGGTCATCTACGCCGGTGCCGGCAGCGGGGCCCGCTTGCTGGCGCTGCTGGTGGCCTTCGTCGGCGCCATGCAACTGCTGATTCTCGCCGACGATCTGTTGACCCTGTTGATCGCCTGGGAGCTGATCGGGGCCTGTTCTTGGGCATTGATCTCGCATCGCTGGGAAAAACCGCATGTGCCGCGCGATGCGGCGACGGCGTTTCTGGTCACGCGCTTCGGCGATCTGGGCCTGTATATTGCCGCCGGTGCAGTCTTCGCCGGCAGTGGCGGCTTCGGCTACGACGATCTGGCCCAACTGCAGGGCGGCCTCAAGCACGTCGCCGTGGCTGGCCTGTTACTCGCCGCCGCGGCCAAGTCCGCCCAGGTGCCGTTCTCGGCCTGGCTGTTTGCGGCGATGTCCGGGCCGGTGCCGGTATCGGCCCTGCTGCACGCCGCGACCCTGGTGAGCGCCGGGCTCTACCTGATCGCGCGTCTGGAACCGGCGCTCTCGGATGTGGCCTGGTTTGCGCCCGTCACGGTTGTCATCGGCCTGGCCACGGCATTGGCCGGCGGCATCGTGGCTACGTGCCAGGACCACGCGAAGAAGTTGCTGGCCGCCTCGACCTCGGCCCAGTACGGGCTGATGTGGGTGGCGGTAGGGGCCGGGTTCCCGGGCGTGGCCCTGCTGTACTTCGTGGCCCACGCCTTCATGAAGGCCGGACTGTTCCTGTCGGCCGGCGAGGCCGAGCGCCAGGCCGGCACCTTCGACCTGACTCACATGCGTCTGGGCCGGCGGCTGCCGGGCGTGGCGGTCATGGCACTGATACTCAGTTTGGCCTTGGCAGGTGTCGCACCGCTGGGTGCGGCCTGGGCCAAGGAACAGGTCGTGGCGGCGGCCTACCACCAGGCGGTAGTCCTGGCCCTGTTGGTGTCGCTGGCCGGTGGCCTGAGCGCCCTGTACGCGACCCGCTTTCAGCGCCTGGCCTTTGGGCGGCCGCCACATTCGTTAACGCCGGGCTTGCCCGAGGCGCCGGGGCCTTCCGTGCCTGCAACCTTGTCATTGGGCGCGCTGGTGGTGGGCACCTTGATATTGTCAGTCCTGTGGTGGCCCGAACTGCACCGATCGATTGTCGAGTCGCTGACATTTAGCCTGCCACCCGGTCACCTCTGGCTGCTGATCGTGTCGCTGCTTCTGGTCGCGGCAGGCATTGCCATCGGTATCTGGATGACGCGCCCCGGGCAGACACTCCCAGCGCAGCTGGAAGCAAAACGGCCCATGGCGGCGCAGTGGTTCGGGCTGTCGGCGGCGACTGCCGCGCTGGCTGGTTGGACAAGCGTGCTCGGTCACAGACTGGCACGTTTCGACGATGAGGTGGTCGATGCCGGCCTGCGGGCCACGGCGCGCGCCGGGGAGTGGCTCGCGCGGCTTGGCGCCGGGCGCGGAGAGTGGCTCGGTGAGTCGCTGCCCGGCTCGCTGACCCGCTTGAGCGAGTGGGGTGGGCGTTGGGCCCGTCAGGCCCAGAGCGGCCAGACTCATCATTACTACACCGGCATCGCGGTCGGCTGTGGCGTCATTCTCGTGTTGCTGTGGATAGGAGCCTTGCTGTGATTCTAACCTTCGCGCTGTTCATTCCCTGGCTTGGTGCGCTGGCGCTGGCCGTATTGAACGGATGGACGCAGGGGCAGGCTCGTCGGGTCGCTGCGGCCAGTGCCGGCCTGTCGCTGCTGGCGCTGGTCTTCGCCTGGCTCGGCTTCAATCCGGACGGGCCGCTGTTCCAGCATATCGACGAAGTCAGTTGGGTGCCGTCGCTGGGCGTGGCCTACCGTGTGGGAGCCGATGGCATCGCCTTGGCGGTGGCGACCATGAGTGCTGTGCTGTTCGTCGCGGCCATCTTCTATCCGGTAGAGACGCGTGGCCAGCCCCGCCAGTATTACGCCTGGCTGCTGTTCCTGCAGGGTGCCGCGCTGGGCGTGTTCCTGACCTTGGATCTGCTGCTGTTCTACGTGTTCTTCGACCTGACCCTGGTCGGCATGTTCTTCCTGATCGGACGCTGGGGCCATGGCGAGGCACAGACCGCCGCGCTCAAGTTCTTCCTGTATACCTTTGCCGGCTCATTGCTGCTGCTGCTGGGGATCATCGGCCTCTATCTGTCGCTGGAGACGCCGACCTTCGACATGCGGGTGCTGATTGCCGAGCAGCCTCTGGCCGGGACGGGCACTTATGCCGGACTGGTGTTCCTGGCGCTGATGCTGGGACTGGCGATCAAGACGCCCCTGGTGCCGCTGCATACCTGGCTGCCCCAGGCCCACGTCGATGCCCCGGGACCGGCCTCGGCGATCCTCGCCGGGGTGCTGCTCAAGCTGGGCACCTTCGGCATGATCCGCCTGCCGCTGGCGATGATGGCGGAAACCTTCGCGACCTATGCGCTCCCGGTGGCCATCCTCGCGCTGGTGGCGATCCTGTATGGTGCCCTGGTGGCACTGGGCCAGGCCAACCTCAAGCGACGTATCGCCTATACCTCGATCAATCACATGGGCTACACGGTACTGGGCATCGCCGTGGCTGCCTCGCTGCTCACCGACAACCCGGCGGCACGCCAACTGGCCCTGACCGGGGCAACGGTGGAAATGGTGGCGCACGGCCTGATCACTGGGGCGCTGTTTTTGATCTCCGGTTCGTTCTGGCAGCGCACCGGCGATTATGCGTTGGATCACTACGGCGGCCTGGCCTATCAGGCACCGCTGTTGACCGGCTTCACGGTACTGGCGGCCTTTGCCAGCCTGGGCATGCCGGGGCTGGCCGGGTTTGTCGCCGAGTTTCAGGTGTTCACCGGCACGTTCGCCATCTATCCGTGGCTGGCCGTGCTCGGGGTGCTCGGCATCCTAGTCACCGCCGCGCTGTTTCTCGACATGCTTCGTCGGCTGTTCTTTGGCCGCCTGCCCACGAATCTGGGGCATTTTCCCGAGTTGTCCCGGCGTGAGTGGAGCGTGCTTGGCGTACTGTCGCTGGGCATCGTGGTCATCGGTGTCTATCCACGCTTTCTGCTCACGCTGATCGATGCGTCGTCGGCGATTCTGGTGGGAGGTCGCTGATGCCCATCGGTGACCTGCTGCCCGAGATCGCCCTGCTGCTGGGTGCCGTGGCCATCGTGTTGCTGGCGGCTTTCCTGCCTCACGGGCGCCAGCATTGGTGTGCCTGGCTGGCGTTAGCGGTGCTGACGATTGCCTTCGGTCTGACGTGGGGACAGTGGTCGTCCGTACCCCGCACCACGTTTTCCGGTGTCTGGGCGCTGGATGGCCCGGCACTGGCCGCCAAAGGGCTGATACTGATCGGTGGCGCGATTGGCGTGCTGCTGTCACCGGCATGGATGCGTACGGATCGTCGGCATGGTGAATATTACGCACTGGTGCTGTTCGCCTTGCTCGGCGCCATCATGATGGCCTCGGCCAACGATGCCATGGAACTGATCGTCGGCGTGCTGCTGTCGTCGGTGGCGAGTTACCCGTTGGTGGCCTATCACCGGGGCTGGTCGCCGGGACTGGAAGCGGCGATGAAGTATTTCCTGATCGGGGCGCTCACCAATACGCTCCTGGCCACGGGTGTCGTGATCCTGTTCGGCCTGGCGGGGGATACCGACTATGCACGGCTGGCCGAGCGCTTTGCGACGCAGGACAGCGGTACGCTGGCGCTAGGTATCGCCACGGCGGGCATCGTGATCGGGCTGAGCTTCAAGCTGGCGGCGTTTCCCGGCCATGCCTGGATGCCGGACGTCGCCCAGGGCGCGCCGGCCCCGGCGGCGGCCCTACTGAGTGTGGTGCCCAAGGTGGGCGCTGCCGTGGCGCTGGCTCGCTTCGTGTCGATCCTGCCCGACAGCATGGCCTGGTCATCCATCGTCGCGCTGCTTGCCGTGATCACCATGACCCTGGGCAACCTGGCGGCGCTGCGACAGACCGACGTGCGCCGCCTGCTGGGCTGGTCCTCGGTCTCGCAGTCGGGGTATGCGCTGATGGCCGTCGTGGTCATCGATGCTGCGGACGGCGCAATGACGGCGCTGCTGGGCTTTCTGCTGGCTTACCTGCTTGCCACCCTGGCAGCGTTTGCGGTGGTTACCCACCTGCGTGGGCGCACCGACCTGGCCGATTACCATGGCCTGGCAAGAACCCGGCCGATCATTGCAGCGGTGTTGATCCTGGCGTTGCTGTCGCTGGTGGGGATTCCGCCGCTGGTCGGCTTTTTCGGCAAGTTCCTGCTGTTCGAGGCGACCATGGCCGCCGGATACACCTGGCTGGCCGTGGTCGCCGTCGCCAACACCGTGCTGTCGCTGTTCTACTACCTGCGCGTCATTGCCGTGACGATGTTCCAGCCCGGGCGGGGTGACTTTCCCACCCTGGGCCGGTCGTCAGAGGTGGCGCTGCTGGCCAGTGCGGTGCTGCTGCTGGCGGCGAGCCTGGGGATACAGGGCGGGCTGGCCCTGTCGCCAATGCTGGAACTTGTCACTCCGTGACAGGGTGACGAGATAGCGAACGGCGCTGCGCGGGAGTTCGCTACCGATCACTACCAGGGCCTCGTAACAAAGCAGAAGCGTTCTTCTCATGACGTTGCGGTCCTGTTCGACATGTCCATTGCATGGGAATGCTGTATCGGTGCCGACAGTGTGACCGCACAATCTTAAGATTTGCTTACTGTTCGCTGTAACGAAGCGTAGTCATTATTCCACGGTGGTCGGTGCCACGAACAGCGGTGCCGCTCCGGTGTCGCCCTGGCAGCCGCTGACTGCGCTGCCCGTTACCAGCCACCACTCGTCGCTGTTCTGCTGACCCATGTCATGCGCCTGGGCCATATCGACACAGCCGTAGTCCTCCAGGTGGCTCTCCTCGGCGAGCATCCAGCGTGTTGCCGGGGCCTGCTGCATCCAGCCAAAGGCGCGGCTGAACTGAGCGGGCAACGGCGTGTTGTCGCCGAAGTGCACGGTGGGCTGGCGCGACTGCAGCAGGAACTCCTCATCGAAGCTGGGCAGGGCCAGCCAGGCCTGGTCCCCGGTCAACTGGGCAACGCGGGTCATCATGTCGCGTGGCGAACGCACCGGGTCCTGCAGCAGATAGCCCCACGTCGACCACGAGGCCCAGAACGCGACCAGCCACAGGGCCAGGGCCGCTATACCCCGCCGCGGGCGCAGCCAGGCGAGCAGGCCGGCGGCAACCAGGCCGAGCAGCACCCACCAGGTCCATGGTTCGATACCGTAGCGTAGCGACAGTTCGGTGAGCGCCGGCAGGCCCAGCCAGCCGCTGAGTCCGGCCACCAAGAATACCCCGCCGAGGAAGACCAGAACGACTGTGGCCAGCCAGTTGGGCCCGCGCCGGGGCAAAAGGCCCGGCAGCAGCGGCGCCAGGGCCAGCACCAGCAGGGGGATCGTCGGCAGCATGTAGACGCCACGCTTGCCGGCGGACAGCGAGAAGAACAGCACGATCAATATCACGCCGCTCAATGGCAGCAGAATGCGGGCATCGCCCCGCTTGATGCGGCGCCACCAGGCGGGCACCGCCCAGGGCAGGCCCAGTACCAGCGGTAGCCACGCCCAGGGCAGCACTTCGAGGATGTAGTAGTACCACGGCTCGTGGTGGTGCCAGGCATTGGCGTAGCGCTCGCCGGTCTGCTTGAAGAGGATGTTGTCGCGGTAGGCTGCCAATGACGCGTCGTCACTGAACGTCGCGATTAGAATCATCGGTACGCCCCACAGGGCGATCACGCCGATCAATGCCGCAACCCCCTGGGCGAGATCCTTCCAGCCCAGGGGAGTCGCCTCGCCGCGCCGGGCCAGCCACAGCCAGGCGGGCAGCAGCAGCAATGGCAGAAAGCCGACACCCTTGGTGATGATGCCCAGCCCCATCGCCGCCCAGCCGATCAGCCACCAGCGACGTGCCGGCCCCAGCAAGGCATGGCGCAACAGGCCGTAGGCACCCAGCGTGGTGAAGAAGGTCAGTACCATGTCGATCTGGGCCGTCTTGGCCTGGAGCACGAACTGCAGCGTCGAGATCAGTGCCACGCCGCCGAGCAGGGCGATGCGCGGGCCATGCAGGCGCCGCGTCAGGTCGACGATCAGGGCCAGCACGCCCAGTGCCGCCAACACGGTGGGCAGTAAAAAACCCATGCGCACTGAGCCGGTCAAGGCGATGGCCAGCGCGGACAGCCACATGAACACGGGGGGTTTGTCGGGATAGAGCTCGCCGCCGCGATGCGGAAACCAGAACTGGCCGGTATCCAGCATTTCCAGGGCGTTCAGTGCAAAGCGAGGCTCGTCCGCCGGCCAGGGATCGCGCAGGCCGATGCCCAGCCCCAGCAATACCAGGGCAAACAGCATGAGCATCGTCCACAGCAGGCGGTAGTCGTGCTCTGGCGACGGCAGAAACGTGGGGCGCGTCGGGATTTTTCGGTCAGGCATCGCTTTCCTCGTCGTCGTTTGGCTGCTGGCGGCGCTCCTTGCGGATCAGGGTCAGGTTACGCATGTAGATGAGCAGCCCTGTCGCCTGCCCGACGATGAACACCGGGTCCTGGCGGTACAGGGCATAGGCGAGCAGCGTCGCCCCGCCACCCAGGCTGAAGAACCAGAAGGCGACTGGCATGACACTGCGCTTGGCGCGCTCGCTGGCCAGCCACTGCACGATGAACCGCGCCGAGAACAGTGCCTGGCCGAGAAAGCCGATGCCCACCCACAGCCACTCTGCACTCATCCTTTCTCCTTGGCATGCCCGGCAGTCGTCAGGTTGGGCGACGAATCCGTCGTTTGCTGGCTGACGAGTTCGGCGGGCAAACGGGAGCGGCGCCGTAGCCACATGACGCCGACCATGTCGATGAGTCCTGCCCACAGGCGATTGTTCAGCCCGTAGTGGGACTGGCCAGCCTGGCGTGCCCGATGATTGATAGGCACCGAGACGCAGCGCCCTCCCTGTGACTGGATCAGGGCAGGCAGGAAACGGTGCATGTGATCGAAATAGGGCAGGGTGACGAAGGCATCGCGCCGTATCACCTTGAGGCCGCAGCCGGTATCGGGCGTATCGTCCTTGAGCAGGGCCGAGCGGACCCCATTGGCGACGCGCGACGAGAGGCGCTTGAGCCAGTCGTCGCGGCGCGAGACGCGATGCCCGGCAACCAGGGCGACATCTTCGCGCAGCGCCTTGTCGAGCAGGCGGGGCAGGTCGGCGGGATCGTTCTGGCCGTCGCCATCCAGGGTTGCCAGCCATGTGCCTCGGGCCTGGTGCGCCGCCTGCCAGATGGACGTGCTCTGGCCGACCCCCCGGGTATGGTGAAACGGGCGCAGGCGGGCATCCTGCGCCGCGCGCTGGGTCAGCAGCGACCATGACGCATCGCTCGACCCGTCATCGACGACCAGGACCTCATGCTCGACATCAGCCAGGGCGGCGGCGATCTCGTCCAGTAGGTGGGGCAGGTTGTCTGCTTCGTCCTTGGCCGGAATGATCACCGACACGAGTGGCTGCTGCATGGAGTTCCGATTCCTTGTGCTCGTTATGATAAGGCCCGTCTAGGCAAGGCCTGCCCGCCTGGCGTCCGTAGTCGTGGCTGGCGAGACCGTATGATAATAGGTGCGGTACCAGGAAACGAAGCGCTCTACGCCTGTGGCGACATCGATGCGGGGCTGGAAGCCGGTAGCGGCGTACAAGGGCGCGGTATCCGCCCAGGTATGCTGGATGTCGCCGGGCTGCATGGGCTGGTAGTCGCGAATCGCCATCTTGCCGGTGGCCCGCTCGATGGCCTCGACGAACTCCATAAGGTTGACCGGCCGACCATAGCCGATGTTATAGAGGCGGTAGGGTGGGGCCGAGGGCGCCTCGCGGCTCGGCACGAGGGGCAGCAGGCGCACGATGCCCTCGACGATGTCGTCGATGTAGGTAAAGTCGCGCGACATGTCGCCCCGGTTGTAGAGTTCGACGGGGCGTCCCTCGAGAATGTTGCGCGTGAAGCGAAACAAGGCCATGTCGGGGCGTCCCCAGGGGCCGTAGACGGTAAAGAAGCGCAGACCGGTGGTGGGCAGGCCGTACAGGTGCGAATAGGAATGCGCCATCAGTTCGTTCGATTTCTTGGTGGCAGCGTACAGGCTGGCCGGCTGGTCGACATTGTCCTTGGTGGAAAAGGGAATCTTGTTGTTCAACCCGTAGACGGAGCTGGACGAGGCATAGATCAGGTGGCCGATCGCGTGGCGTCGACACGCTTCCAGCACGTTCATGTGCCCGATCAGGTTGGCTTGCCCGTAGACCTCCGGGTGGCTCAGCGAGTGGCGGACGCCGGCCTGGGCGGCCAGGTGAATGACGCAATCGAAATGCGATTCGTCGAGCAGGCGCTGCAGGCCCTCGGCATCGGTCAGGTCCAGCAGGCGAAACTGCACGTTGGCCAGATCATCCAGCTCGTTCAGCCGGGCCTGCTTGAGGGTGACGTCATAGTAGCTGTTGAGGTTGTCGATCCCGACGATGCTGTGATCGTCAGCCGCCAGGCGGCGTGCCAGGGCGTGGCCGATGAACCCGGCCATGCCCGTGATGAGGATGTGCATTCGCGACTCCAGATCCTGAGACGGCAAGCCTGCCTTGGCTTGCTTAACAGCAGCTTAAGAAGAGCGGCGGGTAAAATAAAGGGTACCAAGGGGGAGTATCTGCTGCCGGAGTGTTAAGCGAGGCGTAAGCCGATTCGACCAAACTGACGGTTCGATCATGAGGGCGAGGCATGCGAATACTGCTGGTGGAAGACGATCCGCTGCTGGGCGACGGCATCCGGACAGCACTGGAGCGTGAGAGTTACGCCGTGGAGTGGTTCGCGCATGGACGCGAGGCACTGGCAGCCATTGACAGTGACGAGGCTTTCTCGGCCATGATCCTCGACTTGGGCCTGCCGGACATGGATGGCATGCAGGTACTGGCTTGCATCCGCCAGCGCAGCTCGCTGCCGGTCCTGATCCTGACCGCCCGCGATGCCGTGGAGGAACGCATTCGCGGCCTGGATGCCGGGGCCGACGACTATGTGCTCAAGCCGTTCGACCTTCAGGAACTGCTGGCACGCCTGCGCGTCATCACCCGGCGCGCCGAGGGGCGGGCGACGCAGAGGCTGACACTGGGGGCGTTGAGCATCGACGAGGCTCAGCATTGCGTGACTTGGCAGGGACAGGAGGTCAGCCTGGCGCGACGGGAATACGCCTTGCTGCTGGAACTGGCGCGCCATCCCGACAAGGTGCTTTCGCGTCCGCGTCTGGAGAGCCTGTTGTATGGCTGGGGCGAGGAGGTGGAGTCCAACGCTCTGGAAGTGCACGTGCATCATCTGCGCAAGAAGCTGGCCAAGCCGCTGATCGTCACCGTGCGCGGCATCGGTTATCGCCTGGATAGCCAGGCGACATGACCTCGATCCGCCGCTACCTGGCGCGCACCCTGATGTGGGTGCTGGCGACCGCCACGCTGGTAGCGGTCACCGCCGCCTACCTGATCACCGATCATGAACTCGAGGAGATCCTCGATACCCAGTTGAGCCTGCATACCCGAATCGTCGCCGGGCAGATCGAGGCCGGCATGCCGCGCGAGGCCTACGCACGCCTCGCCCAGCGTCTGGACATTCCCGATCACCAGGCACAGTGGTACGAGGATGGCGACATCCAGCCCGAGTCCGGCGATCTGCCCGCCAGGCTGTATCACGAGGAAGAGCGCAAGCTGACGCTGGGTTTCTGGAATACCGACGGCACGCCGCGCCTGCTCGGGGCCGAATGGAACGACAGTGGTCCGTTTCCCGCCCCGCAAGAGGAGGGCTTTCGCTGGGAGGTCTATGACGAGCAGGAATGGCGGGTGTTCAGTCTGTACGATACGGCCAGCCGGACCTGGATCAGCATGGGACTGCGGCACGAGTTCCAGAGCGAGATTGCGGAGCGGGTCGCCCTGAACAACCTGATTCCGCTGCTGGTGCTGTTACCGCTGCTGTTGTGGCTGATGGGGCGTATTATCCGGCGCGGGCTGGCGCCGATCTCGGCGCTCTCCGGTCAGGTTCAGGGACGTGGCGCCCGGGACCTGCGACGTATCGAGACCAGGGTGCCCCGCGAGCTTAAGGGCTTGCGCGATTCGCTGAACGATTTCATTGCCCGGCTGGGCGAGACGCTGGAGCGTGAGCGGCGGTTCACCGCCGATGCCGCCCATGAGCTACGCACGCCGCTGGCCGCACTGCGCATTCACCTGGACAATGCCCGGGCGGGCGACGATGCGTCTCTCGCCAAGGCGCATGTCGGGGTGGAGCGCTTGCAGCGCGTCGTGGAGCAGTTGCTGGTCCTGGCCCGACTCGATCGCCCGGGCGAGCCCACGGCGCATACCGGGCCCATCGACATCTACCCCATCGTGGCCGAACTGCTGGCGGACTTCTGGCCGCTGGCGCATGCCCGAGGCCAGCATCTCGAAGTGCTCGGGCTGACCCGGCTCACGATACATGCCGATAGTGTGGAAATGAGCATTCTGCTGCGCAACCTGCTCGACAATGCGCTGCGCTATACCCCCGACGGTGGCTGCGTGGACGTCGAACTGAGCCGTCACCAGGGGCGACCGCAACTTATCATTCGCGATACCGGGCCGGGGATTCCCGACGCCTTGCTCGACAAGGTAACCGAGCGTTTCCGGCGTGCCTCGGACCAGCGCACCACCGGCAGTGGCCTGGGGTTGTCCATCGCCCTGGAACTGGCGCGGCGCCAGCACGCCTGGCTTTCCCTGACCAACCGTCAGCCGCATGGCCTGGAGGTTCGCCTGGTATGGGAGACGCCAGGCGTGCCGGGTAAGTGGCTAACAGTCGCTATCCCAGCGTTGCCAGCGACGGGAACAGGTCGACCATGATGCTGGACAGTCGGGTCATCGTTCCCGAAGCGATGGCGATGCCCATCAGTATCAAAATCGTACCGGCTACCGGGCGCGTATAGGCGCTCCAGCGGCCCAGTAAGCGCCGATGGCGCTGAAACAGGTTGAGGCACAGCGTGCTGCCCAGAAAGGGCAGTGCCAGCCCGGCGGAATACATGCCTAGGTAGACCATGCCGTCCTGGGCTCTGGCAACGTTCGACGTGGCCATCAGGATGGCGCCGAGTATCGGGCCGATGCATGGCGTCCAGCCGACGGCGAAGGAGACGCCAAAGACCGTGGCCGACCAGGGCGAACCGCCCTGCAGGCGAGGCGTGAATTGCAGGGTGCGCTGGAACACGGGAAGATTGAGCAGGCCGGTCATGAAGACGCCCAGCACAATCACGGCCGAACCGGTGATCCAGTTGAGCTCCTGTCGGTAACCCCGCAACAACTGGCTCAGGGAACTGGCGCCTAGCCCGAGGATCAGGAACACCAGCGTAAAGCCGACGACGAAACACAGGCTCAACAGCAGTGCCTCGAGCTTCCTGTCCGCCTTGCCGGCACTGCGGCCGGTCACCACGGACAGGTAACCGGGCAGCAGGGGTAGCGTGCAGGGAGAAAAGAAGGACACCAGCCCGCCCAGAAACGCACCAAGCAGGCCAATGGAAGACAGTGTATCCATCCGGTACCTTCCTGTTCCTTCCCGCCTACAGAGTCATGAAGCGTGACAACTCATTGTCGTCGAAGCCCATGATCTCGAATTCGCCTTGCTTGGGACCCGGCATGCCCGGAGAGCCAGCCGGCATGCCGGCCAAGGCGATACCGTCGATATCCGGTGTCTCTTCCAGCAGGCGTTCTATGGCGGCGAGCGGCACATGGCCTTCAACCACGTAATCGCCGATCAGCATGGTATGGCAGGCATACAGGCCATGGGGCACGTTGCCGGAAGCCTTGACCTGACCCAGGTCCTCGGCCTCGATAATCTTGATATCCATGCCCTTGGCTTTCATGTGGTCGGCATATTGCGAACAGCAGACGCAGGAAGGGTTCTTGTAGAGCGTGGCGCTGGTCTCGAGTGTGGCATCGGCATGGGCCGTTGTCATGGCCAGGCTCAGCAGGCCGGCGCCCATAATCGGAGTCAGACGGTGCATCATTGGCGTGTCCTCGTGCAGTGATAGCGACAGAATGACTGTCGTGGTCCGCTTCGATCTTAAAAGCTGTATGCTGCCCATAGGTCAACGCTGCGGGGTGGGGCATGTTGCCTCAGTGGCTGACGCCACGCCGTGGAGCGGCACTACGAGCAAAGCCAGGGAGTGAGACATGAATAACGAGCCGGTACACATCTTCGGCCCCCAGTTCAGTACCTTCGTGCGCAGCGTGCAGTTGTGCTGCGAGGAGAAGGGTATTCCCTACACGGTGGGGACGCGCATCGACGGTGAGCGCGTCGAGTTTCACGGGCCGGAGCACCAGGCGCTGCATCCTTTCGGCAAGGTGCCGGTGCTGTTGCATGGTGGGCGCAGGCTGATCGAGACACCGACGATCTGCCGATATCTGGACGACAACTTCCCCGGTGTCTCTCTGCAGGGCGACGACGCCTGGCAACGTGCCCAGGTCGATCAGTGGATGGCGGTACTCGCGCTTTACGTGGACGACGCCCTGATCCGCCGCTATCTGCTCGAGTTCGTGTTTCCCAAGGGCGAGGGCGGCAGCATCCGCCAGGACAAGGTCGAGGCAGCACAGCCCCAGGTCGAGAAGATGCTCGGCCTGCTCGAAGCGCAGCTTGGCGACCGGGAGTACCTGGTGCTGGACCGCTTCACCCTGGCCGATGCCATTGCCGCGCCTATGCTCGACTACCTGTTCAAGCATCCGCCGGCATCGGCCCTGGTTGCCGGTGCGCCCCGCCTGGCAGCCTATATCGAGCGGCTGCGTCAGCTACCGGCGTCAGCCACGGTGCTGGTCGACATTCAGGGCGCCTGACCCGCGTGATGACCGAACTCGACCGTCCCCTCGGCGAAGCGCGTTCCTACCCTGCGCAAGTGCTCACGGACCGGCATGCCTACCATCAGGTACTGGTGGGGCTTGAGGGCATCGTCGAACTGGAAACCGGGCGTGGTGGAGTGCATGTGGCGCCAGGCGTGCTGGCGCCCATCGCCGAAGGTGAGGTGCATCATTACCTGGCGGCCGGCGACAACCGCTGCCTGGTGCTCAACCTGCCGGTGGCCTGGTGTGAAACGCTGGGACTGGACGCGTTGGCTGAATGCCGGGCCTACCGCCTGTCGCCCACGCTGCAAGAGCGTGCTCATGACCTGGCGACGGGCGAAGCCCCGTTGCTGGCGCAATGGCTGACGGCGGCCATTGCGAGTGGCGGGCGTCAGGTCTCCATGCCGCGGTTACGCCTGATGCGCCTGCTGCCGGAGGTGCTGGCGACCCTGGAGCGGCCCTGGCGGGTCGGCGAGATGGCGGCGCGCTGCCATCTCGCCGAGGCCGCCTTCGCGCGCCAGTTTCATGCCCTGGTCGGGCAGCCTCCGCATGCGTGGCTCACCGAACAGCGCCTGAGCCTGGCCTGCCGCCTGATGCACGAGCCGCAGGCCTCACTGACCGAGATTGCCGTGGCCTGTGGCTTCGCCGATGCCGCGCATTTCTCGCGGACCTTTCGCGCCCGGCGCGGCCTGTCACCCCGGCAATGGCGACAGGATCACGCCAGCCCGACCAAGATCAACAATCCGTGCAAGTAGGGTGGTATCAGTAGCGGGGCTGCCAGGGTGGTCAACAGCACGGCGATGGCGCCCTTCTCGGGGCGGATATTGAGTTCCATGGCCACCACCACCACGTTGGCGGCCATCGGCACCACGCCGAGCAGCAGCACCACCAGGGCAAGCTGCTCATCGATACCCACGCTGGCCTGCAGTGCCAGTACCGCGACCAGGCTCACCAGCGGCCACAGCACGAAGCGCGCCGCGATGCAGGCGGCGATGAAGCGCCCGTCCACTTCGCTCATGCTCACCCGGCCGAGCGTCATGCCGATGATCATCATGCCCAGTACCGTGTAGCAGTACTTGAAGTAATCGAGCCCCTCCATCACCGCGCCCGGCACCGGCAGGTCGATGGCGCTCACCAGCAGTGCCGCGGCAAAGGCGTAGATCAACGGCAGGCGAACGATCCGCTGCAGGCTTTCACGCACCGAGAATTGGCCACGCGCACTGATATAGAAGCCAATGGTGAATTCGAACAGCGTGATACCCAGCAGGCAGAACAGGTACTGGGTCACGCCTTCGGGGGGCAGCAACACCATGGCGATGGGCAGGCCGAAATAACCGGTATTGCCGGTGCCCGACGAGAAGGCCAGCAGGGCGGTTTCCTGCGGGGCGAAGAACCGGCGCGCCAGGCGGCTGACCACCAGGCAAAGGCTGCTGGCCAGCACGAACATCGCCGCGGTGAGCCCCAGGTCGGCCAGTGTGGGGCCGCCCAGCGTCAGGCCGCGAAAGAAGGTCAGCGGGGCGATGATATAGATCAGCAGGGTGGCGATGGGCCGGGGATCGACGGCCAGGCGTCGGGCACAAAGCCAGCCCAGCCCGACGAAGGCCAGCAGCATCCATAACGGTTGAGTCAGGTCGACGTCAGGCATATTCGCGATGGCTCATGAGGATAACGTCGTCATCATGCCGTCTCGACCACCGGAATGACAGCGGGGACGCCGCGAGAGCGGAGCCAGAGTGTCAAGCGGTCAGGATTCGACAAGTTACGCCCCGTGAGGTGCGGCATACTCGCCGCATTTGTGCAGGGAGCCTGTCATGGCGAACACATCCGTTCAGCGCGCCACGGCGGTTGGTGCGACGACCATCCTCAACTGGGCGCTGTTGGCGGCACTGACCCAACTCGCCGGGCCGGTACCCCCGTTCTTGCTCACGGCGTTGGCCTTTGCCATCGCCTTTGCCTGCTTCGCCGTGTGGCTGGGCATACGCGGCGAGTCGCTGCTCGCCCCGCTCCATCAGCCGCCGCGCGTCTGGCTGATGGGCGTGGCGGGCCTGTTCGGCTATCACGCGCTCTACTTCGTCGCCCAGCAGAACGCGCCACCCGCCAATGCGGGACTGATCAGTTACCTGTGGCCGCTGCTGATCGTGATTTTCGTCGCCCTGCTGCCGGGCGAGCGGCTGCGTGCCATCCATGTCATCGGGGGGCTGCTCGGTTTTGCCGGGGCGGCACTGCTGGTGGGTGGCGATGCCAGCCGCGGCGGCAGCGCGCTGGGGTATGGGGCCGCCTTTGCCTGTGCCTTCGTGTGGAGTGGCTACTCGGTGCTCTCGCGCGCGGCCAAGGGCGTGCCTACCGCCGCGGTCGGCGGCTTCTGCCTGGCCACGGCCGTACTGGCGCTGATCTGCCATCTTCTGTTCGAGCCGACCCGGCTACCCCAGGGCATCGGCTGGCTGGGCGTGATCGGTCTGGGGCTGGGCCCGGTGGGTAGCGCCTTCTTCACCTGGGATGTGGGTGTCAAGCATGGCGACCTGCGCCTGCTCGGGCTGCTCGCCTACTTCACGCCGCTGCTCTCGACCCTGGTGCTGATTGCCACCGGCTATGCCGAACCCACCCCGCTGCTGGCGCTGGCTGCACTGCTCATCACGGCCGGCATGCTGGTGGGTAGCGGCCGGCTGTCGCGCAGCGCTTGACCCTGAAGTGGCTATAGGCAATACAAGAAGAGGCAGATTGTCCATAGGAGACCGGTATGCCTCGACCGGAGACGCACGCTCACGCGCATGACCACCCGCACGGCCATGACCACGATCATGACCATGCGCACGTTCCCCAGGTGAACGCCGACAGCGAAAAGCGGGTGCGCTGGGCCATGCTGTTGACCGGCGGGTTTATGCTGGCCGAGGTGGTTGGTGGCTGGCTATCGGGGTCGCTGGCGCTGCTCGCCGATGCTGGACACATGCTCAGCGACAGCGCCTCGCTGGCCCTGGCCTGGTTCGCCTTTCGTCTCGGCACCAAGGCCCCCGACAAGCACCGCACCTACGGCTATCAGCGTTTCCAGGTACTGGCGGCCTTCGTCAATGGTCTGACCCTGCTGGCCATAGGCGTGGGCATCGTGATTGCCGCTGTCCAGCGGCTGTATTCACCGGTCGATGTCATGGCCACTCCGATGCTGGTCATTGCCGTGCTGGGGCTAATGGTCAACCTGGTAGTGTTCGCCATTCTTCACCGCGGCGACCAGGGCAATCTCAACCTGCATGGCGCCTTGCTGCATGTGCTGGGCGACCTGCTCGGCTCAGTCGCGGCCATTGTTGCCTCGCTGATCATCATGACGACCGGCTGGAACGCTGCCGACCCGATCCTGTCGGTTCTTGCTGCCGTGCTGATCCTGCGTGGCGCCTGGAAGATCCTGCGGCGTTCGGGACATACCCTGCTCGAGGGCACGCCCGAAGGCATCGAGGCCCACGAGATTCGTAGTGAACTGGAGGCCCTGGAGGGCGTCGAGAGCCTGCACGACCTGCATATCTGGGGGCTGACGCCCCAGGACCCGCTACTCAGCTTGCATCTGGTGGTACATGACGATGTCGATCACGAGCATGTGCTGCGCCGTGCCTCGGCACTGTTGCGCGAGCGTTTCGGTATCAGCCACGCGACGCTGCAGGTGGAAAGCGAGTCCTGCCTGACCGGCGGCTGCTGTGAAACGTCGGCGTCGCGTTCATGAGTAAAATCGAAGATCAGGCGCGAAACTTTCATTGGTCCGGGGGTGTGACGGCGGGGCACAATGGCAGCCTGTAGACAACCAAGCCACCAAGAGGGCCGACACCGATGAGCGCACAAGAGCATCCGCTGGGCATCAGCTTCGAATTCTTTCCGCCGAATACCGACGCCGGCCGGGAAAAGCTGCTGCATACCCGGGATGCCTTGGCCGAGCGCAACCCGCGCTTTTTCTCGGTGACCTACGGGGCCGGTGGCTCGACCCAGGCACGGACCATCCATACCGTGAATTCGGTGCGTGAATGCGGCATCAACACCGCGCCGCACCTGTCGTGCATCGGTAGCGAAAAGACGCAGTTGCGCGACCTGCTGAACCAGTACCGTGACAATGGCATCAACAGCCTGGTGGCGCTGCGTGGTGACCTGCCGTCCGGCATGGGCGGTATCGGTGAGCTGCGTTACGCCAACGAGCTGGTCGAGTTCATTCGCGCCGAGACCGGAGATCATTTCGAGATTGCCGTGGCGGCCTATCCCGAGGCGCACCCCCAGGCGCCGAGCTTCGAGCATGACCTGCAGAACTTCGTGCGCAAGGTGCAGGCAGGCGCCAATCTGGCCATCACCCAGTACTTCTTCAGCGCCGACGCGTATTTCCATTTCGTCGAGCGTGCGCAGGCCCTGGGTGTCGAGGCGCCCA
The DNA here is from genome assembly GCF_900113605.1 of Modicisalibacter xianhensis. Classification (GTDB taxonomy): domain Bacteria; phylum Pseudomonadota; class Gammaproteobacteria; order Pseudomonadales; family Halomonadaceae; genus Modicisalibacter; species Modicisalibacter xianhensis. Next base: position 18,550 of record NZ_FOPY01000015.1, on the reverse strand, counting down.
TCGTCCCGGGCATCATGCCGATCACCAACTACACCAAGCTGGCGCGTTTCTCGGATGCCTGCGGTGCCGATATCCCGCGCTGGATTCGCAAGCAGCTCGAGGCCTATGGTGATGACAGCGAGAGCATCCAGGCCTTCGGCGAAGAGGTCGTGTCCAACCTGTGCCAGCGTCTGCTCGAGGGCGGGGCGCCGGGCCTGCATTTCTATACCCTGAACCAAGCAGCGCCGACGCTGAAGGTGCTCGATAACCTCAAGTAACCGAGTGGCAACGAAACAGCCCGGCCAAGGCTTGGCGGCCTGTGGGGCGGTTGGCTAGCCTGAAGGTGTACGTCTCACCACGGACAGGAGAACGACATGGCACGTTTTGGCAGGCTTGCGCTGGGGCTGGGTATTTCCTTGTTGGCAGGTGCCGCCCACGCTGCGCAGGACATCGAGATCCACCAAGTCAGCGCCGACGGGGTCGGTGACAGCATCGGCACGGTAACCGTCGAGGATAGCGAACATGGCCTGCTGCTGACGCCGGATCTCTCCGGCTTGTCACCCGGCATGCATGGCTTTCACGTTCACCAGAACCCGAGCTGCGAACCGGCCGAGAAGGATGGCGAAATGACGGCGGCCTTGTCGGCTGGCGGCCATTTCAATCCAAACGACGGCGAACACCACGGGCCCTATCAGGAAGGACACCTTGGCGATTTGCCGGTTCTCATGGTCGATCAGGACGGCAACGCCACGACGCCGGTATTGGCACCACGCCTGGAAATGGCTGACTTGCAAGGCCATGCATTGATGGTTCACCAAGGCGGTGATACCTACGCGCCCGAGCCTGAACTGGGCGGTGGCGGTGCGCGTGTCGCCTGCGGTGTGATCGAACAGTAGTCTCGTTACTTGCCATCACGGCCACAACGCAAAGTCCCACGCCAAGGCGTGGGACTTTTTTGCGCTGCAGATTGTCTGCGAGGCCGAGCGGGGCTTACTTGGTCGCCGCTTCGTACAGCTCGTTGACGTAATCCCAGTTCACGACCTTCCACCAGTTGTCCAGGTACTCGGGACGACGGTTCTGGTAGCTGATGTAGTAGGCGTGTTCCCACACGTCGCAGCCCAGGATTGGCGTGCCCTGGACGCTTGCGACGTCCATCAGCGGGTTGTCCTGGTTGGCGGTGGAGGTGATTTCCAACTCGCCACCCGGCTTGACCACCAGCCAGGCCCAGCCTGAACCGAACTGGCCGATACCTGCCTTGGTGAAGGCATCCTTGAACTCGTCGACGGAACCGAACTTCGCCTTGATGGCATCCACGGCAGGGCCGGAAGGCTCCTTGGCGTTCGGCGTCATGCAGTTCCAGTAGAGGGTGTGGTTCCACAGGCCGCCGCCGTTGTTGCGCACCACCGCCGGCTGCTGGGAGATGCTGGCGAAGATCTCTTCCAGCGACTTGTTCTCCATGTCGGTACCGGAGATGGCATCGACGAACTTGTCATAGTAGGTCTTGTGATGCTTGGTGTGGTGAAGGCGCATGGTGGTTTCGTCGATGACCGGCTCCAGCGCATCGTAAGCGTACGGCAGGTCGGGAAACTCGTGTTTCATGGTGACTCCTCCTGTGTCATTTCGGTTGGTCGCAATGCGCCGATCCTGATCGACGTTTGCCTTCTTGCAGGAATGATTGTTGGGGTTAGCGCGCACTTTTTCAAACCCGAATGTAACTTGTTGGCGCTAATGGATGACCGGGCGTCGGAATACAAACGCCGGCCTGGGGCCGGCGTTGCGGTTTGTCGAGAACGAGGCTGTCTAGGCGGCGCTTTTCTCGTGCCTGTCGGCCGGCTGGCGGCGCTGCATCAGGTAGAGCAGGACGCCGATCACCAACCCGAGCACGTCGGTGTAAATGCCCCCGTAGATCATGCACACGGCCCCGACGAGCAGGACCAGGCGCACCCAGGCCTTCACCGGACCGAAGTACCAGGCCTGTACGGCGGCGGCCAGCATCACGATGCCGATGGTCGCCGTGATGCCCACGCGAGCGATCTGCAGTGCACTGCCTTCCATCAGCATGGCGGGACTGTAGAAGAACATGAAAGGCACGATGAAGGCGGCCAGGCCGATCTTGAACGAGGTCACCGATGTCTGCATGGCGTTGGCACCGGAAATCCCGGCCGCCGCGTACGAGGCCAGGGCCACCGGGGGCGTGATCGCCGACACCACCGCGAAGTAGAACACGAAGAAGTGGGCCACCAGCGGCTCGATGCCGATACCGATCAGCCCCGGTGCGACGACCGAAGCGGCCACGGCATAAGCGGCCGTGGTGGGCATGCCCATCCCCAGCAGGATGCTGATACACATGGCGAAGAACAGAGCCAGCAATTGGCTGAAGCCGGCCAGGCCCAGCAACAGCGAGGAGAAGCGGGCCCCGACGCCGGTCAGCGAGATAACGCCGACGATGATGCCGGCACAGGCGCAGACCGCAATGATCTGGATCGACATGGTGCCGGCCAGTTCGAGCGCCTTGAGTATCGAGCGCAGCCCCATCTTGTGCGGGGAAATCCAGCTGACCACGGCCGCCGAGGCGGTCGCCAGGGTGCCGGCGCGTATCACCGAGTAGCCCATGAACAGTGCAGCAACCAGAATGATGATCGGCGCGAACAGGTAGACCTGCTTGACCAGGCGCGAGAAGCGCGGGATCTCGTCGCTGCGCATGCCGCGCATGCCCTTGTAGGCCGCCTCGAAGTCGACCATGAAGTAGACCGAGGCAAAGTAGAGGATGGCCGGTATCAGGGCAGCGATGGCGATTTCGGTATAGGGGATGCCGGTGATCTCGGCCATGATGAAGGCACCGGCGCCCATGATGGGAGGCATGATCTGCCCGCCGGTGGAAGCCGCCGCTTCGATGGCGCCGGCGCTACGACTCGGGTAGCCGACCTTCTTCATCAGCGGAATGGTCAGCGAGCCGGTGGAGACGACGTTGCCGGCACTGGTGCCGTTGATCATGCCCATCAGGCCCGACGCAAAGATGGCCACCTTGGCAGGGCCGCCACGTGCACGACCGGCAGCGGCAAAGGCGAAATTGACGAAATAGTCGCCGACCTTGGACGCCTGTAGGAAAGCGGCAAAGATGATGAAAAGGATGATGTAGGTCGACGAGACGGCTGTGGTCGGCCCGAGAATGCCGGCATCGGTATAGACTTGGCTGAAGAAGCGCCCCACCGAAAGCCCAGGGTAACCGAGAAAGCCGGGCAGGTACGGGCCGGCAAAGACATAGGCCAGGAACACCAGAGAAATGACGACCAGCGCCAGGCCCGCCACGCGGCGCGTCAGTTCCAGAATCAGCAGGCTACCGGCAATGGCGGCGTAGGAGATGCCCATCGGGGCGAAGGAGGTGCCGGTCGACATGCGCAGCGGGCTGTTATAGACAACCAGAAAATAGCCGGCGCTGGCCAGGGCGCAGACCATCAGCACCAGGTCAGCGATGTTCATGCGTCCGCGAGTCTGTCGATAGATCCATGACAGCATGATGCCCGCGGCAGACGCCGCAATCAGCGGCAGGCCGAAGTGCCAGGCTTCGGTGGCGGGATCAATGCGCATGGCGCCGTTCTGGAACGCCTGCCAGAACATGCCCACCTGAAACAGGGCGTAGAACGCTGGAAGCAGCAGTACATAGCCCAGCCACGTCATCCAGCGCCGGGGCTGTGCGCCATCGTGTGACTCGAGGAACTGGGCGCCGGTATAGAACCCATAGCCGAGAATCAAGGCACCGCAGATGTGCACGATGCGAAACGACCAGGTCTCCAGTGGGTAGACATTGAGCGAGAACAGGTGAAAGCCGGAGTAGATGACCGCCAGCGCGGCGAACAGCCACCATTGCCAACCCGTGAACAAGCGGCGGTTGGCCTCGATGACTTCATCATCGACCCCTTGCGCCAAGGGGGGCGCCTCGGCCACGGCAGGGGGACGATCCGTGGAGTGATGATCGGGTGTGTGACTCATGGAGCGTTACCTGGAGAGAGTGGTGAACCCACAGGGGCCGGTACGCGAGTACCCGGTACCGGCCCGCTCAGGACTGCCGGTAATTACTTGATCAGGGATTCGTCGATCTCGTAGCCATTCTCCTCGTACCAGCGAGCGGCACCCGGATGGAAGGGAATCACCTGGTTCTTGTCGACGTTTTCGGGCACGGTGGTGGCGGCGCTGCGGTGGACTTCACGCATCTTGTCGTTGTTTTCCAGCGTCAGACGAGTGACTTCATAGACGAAGTCTTCCGGCAGGTCGCAACTGGCGATGGCGAAGTTCCACATGGAGACCGCACGTGCGTCGTCCTCGAGTGTCTGGTAGGTATCGGCGGGGATGCTGAAGGCCGAGACGGGGAAGGCGTCGATGGTCTGCTGCTGCTCTTCCTCGGTGAACTCGATGATGTTGACGTCGGTCTGCACCTCGAGCTGGCTGACTGCCGGGATCGGGATGCCTGCCGCAAAGGCGATGACATCGATCAGGCCGTCCTGAAGCTGCCCGCCGAGATCGCTCCAGCCGCCGTTGCGACGCTCGAAATCGACGCCCAGCTCCTCGAGGATGGCCGGGAAGTAGGTGTCCGAGGTCGAGCCGGCCGGGCCGAAGCCGATGCTGGCGCCGTCGGGGATATCGGAAATCGAGGTGATGCCCGAATCGCTCAGTGCAGTGATCGAGAACGGTGTCTCGTACATCGGGAACAGGGCGCACACGTTATCCATGACCATGCCGGGCGCCAGCGGGCTTTCGCCGTTCAGGGCGTCGCGTGCCGGACCCATGGTGGTCAGGCCGAAGGCGATGTCGCCACTGTGCACGAGCGCCAGGTTCTGGGTCGGCCCACCGGTCACCTCACCGCCCCCGGAGATACCCAGCTCGTCGGCGATCATGTTGGCCCACCCGGAGCCATAGACGAAATAGGTGCCGCCCTGACTGGCGGTGCCTACGGTGAAGCTTTCGGGCCACTCGGAGCGGTCGGCACTGGCGGCGGTGGACAGCACCAGGCCGCCGAGACAGGCACCGGTCGCCAGCAGGGTGGCAGTACGTGACTTGGGAAAGCGAATGTTGGCTGACATGCGATTACCTCTTGGGTCGTTATCGTTGGTGAGTGGAGGTTGGTCATGACACCATCGCAATCGGCATTCCCGTTTAATAAAAAATTTTTAATATCAAGCATTTGCTGTCTTGTGGTTGCGACTTAAGTCGAATCCGTTCGGTGGGATAGTGGCTGGATACCCGCACAATGCACGGCGGCGGGCGTGCGGAAATCCACACAAAAATGCCCCGCTGAGCGGGGCATGGCAGGTAGCCTTGTCGATGGACGCAAAGCTATTTCTTGGGGTCGAGGATGCGCACGGTCTGTACCTCGTTTTCGCGCTGCGACTCGCGAGGCTGGTTGACTCGGGTGGACAACTCGGACGCTGCCTGCTCCTCGATCGGTAACTGCTCGAAGAAATCACAGGCCACGCAATCACGGTAGCGAACCCCGTTCTGTTCCCAGGTACGCAGTCTGTCCATGGCGGCGCAGCGTGGGCATACGGCGCCGGCAATGAAGCGTTTAGGTGTCGACATCGATTCTCCTGTCAGGCGGCGCGGATGCCGCTGTGGCGAAGCAGTGGCTCGACGCTGGGGTCGCGGCCGCGGAATGCGCGGAATAGTTCTGCCGCGTCGCGCGCGCCGCCCTGCTCGAGAATTTCACGGCGGAAGCGGATGCCGGTGTCGGCGTCGAACACGCCGGCTTCCTCGAAGGCGCTGTAGGCATCCGCAGACAGCACTTCCGCCCACTTGTAGCTGTAGTAACCGGCTGCGTAACCGCCGGCGAAGATGTGGCCGAAGCTGTTCTGGAAACGATTGAAGTCGACCCGCGGCACCACGGACCATTGATCACGCACGTCGTCGAGCAGGACCTGGACATCATTGGTCTTGGGCGCAACAAGTTCATGATGCAGGCGGAAGTCGAACAGCGAGAACTCGAGCTGACGCAGCATGCCCATGGCTGACTGGAAGTTCTTGGCGGCCTGCAGTTTCTCGAGCATTTCGTCGGGCAGGCGCTCGCCGGTTTCGACATGGGCGGCGATCAGGTCGAGCCCCTCGCGCTCCCAGCAGAAGTTCTCCATGAACTGGCTGGGCAGTTCCACGGCGTCCCAGGCGACGCCATTGATGCCGGATATGTCCGCCACACTCTGCTGGGTCAGCATGTGGTGCAGGCCATGCCCGAACTCGTGGAACAACGTGGTGACCTCGTCGTGGGTTAGCAGGGCCGGCTTGCCGCCCACCGGGCGGGTGAAGTTGCAGGTCAGGTAAGCTACCGGCAACTGCAGGCTGCCATCCTCGCGATGCCGGCGTACGCGGCACTCATCCATCCAGGCGCCGCCGCGTTTGCCTTCGCGGGCGTACAGGTCGAGATAGAAGCCGGCAATGGGCACATCGCTCTCGCGGATCTCGTAGTAGCGCACGTCGGGGTGGTAGCGCGGCGCCTCCTCATCCTCGACGAATTTCACGCCGTAGAGGCGCTGAGTGACGCTGAACAGCCCATCGATCACGCGGGGCGCCGGGAAATAGGGGCGTAACTGCTCTTGAGAGATGGCATAGCGCGACTCGCGCAGTTTCTCGCTGGCGTAGCCCACATCCCAGGGCTTGAGGTCCTCGAGTCCCAGGGTTTCCCGGGCGAAGGCCTCAAGTTCGTTGAATTCCTCTTGCGCCTGCGGGTGGGCGCGCTTGGCCAGGTCGGCAAGAAAATCGAGCACCTGATTCGGCGACTCGGCCATCTTGGTGGCCAGCGAGAAATCCGCGTAGGTCTCGAAGCCCAGCAACTGAGCCAGCTCGTGGCGCAGGGCAAGGATTTCCTCGATATTGGCGGCGTTGTCGAACTCGCCGGCGTTGGGGCCTTGGTCCGAGGCGCGGGTGACGAAGGCGGTATAGACCTCCTGGCGCAGCTCACGGTCATGGGCGAAGGTCACCACCGGATAGAAGCTTGGGAAGTCCAGCGTGATGCGGTAGCCCTCGACGTCCTTGGCCTCGGCATTGGCTTTCAGCGTCTCCAGGGCGCTGTCGGGCAGGCCATTGAGGGTGGCAACATCGGTGATGTCCTTGTGCCAGGCCTGGGTGGCATCGAGCACGTTGTTGGAAAAGCTGTTGGACAGCGCTGACAGACGAGCCTGGATCTCGCCATAGCGACGCTTCTTGTCGTCGGGCAGGTCGACCCCGGCCAGGCGGAAGTCGCGCAGGGTATTGTCCACGCTGCGGCGCTGGGCCTGGTCAAGGGCGTTGTAGGCCGGTGATTCCTTGAGGGCCTGGTAGGCCCGGAACAACCCTTCGTGCTGGCCCAGCCAGGTCCCGTATTCGGACAGCTTGGCCAGGCAGGTCTGATAAGCCTCGCGCAGGGCCGGCGTGTTCATCGTGCCATTGAGGTGCGAGACCGGCGACCAGGCCTGAGACAAGCGATCATTAAGCTCTTCCAGCGGCGCCGCCAGGCTGGCCCAGGTGGGGGGCTCCTGATCGGCCTTCTCTGCCAGATTGTCGATGGCCGTGCGGTTCTCGTCGAGAATCTGCTCGATGGCCGGTACCACGTGATCGGGCTGAATGGCACCGAACGGTGGCAGCGTGTGACGCTCAAGCAGCGGGTTGTTGGACATGACAGTGGATTCCTTGTCGTGTGCGTGAGGACTGCTGCATTAGATGCGGGCGCGGCAGATGGGTTTCAACGTGGCTGGTGCCGTCAGTATGGTGGCTGCGTGGTCATGACCGCCAGCGTTGGCATCGCGGCTATTGTGTCGAGCGGTGCGCCTGATAGGCTTGCGCCTTCGGCACGCGGCGGCGTGCCGCCGATAATCGAAAAAGGCAGGACAATGAGCGAGACATTGGAGCGCTGGAGTACCCGGCGCGCATTCATTCTGGCGGTGACCGGCGCCGCGGTGGGGTTGGGCAATATCTGGCGCTTTCCCTACATGACCGGGGAAAATGGCGGTTCGGCGTTCCTGCTGCTGTATGTCGCTTTCGTTCTGCTGCTGGGGCTGCCGGTGATGATGGCCGAGATTCTGATTGGCCGGGCCGGTCGGCGCAGCCCGATGCAGGCACTGGCCCACCTGGCCGGCCAGGCCGGGGCGACGCCGCACTGGCGCTGGCTGGGGCTGTTCGGTGTCACGACGGTCTTTCTGATCCTGTCGTTCTATTCTGTGGTGTCGGGCTGGTCGATCGAGTATTTCATCGAGTCGGTCAATGGCAATTTCGTGGGCCAGACGCCCGAAGAGATTGGAGCCAGCTTCAATGCCTTCCTGGCCGATCCTTTGCGCATGACCTTCAACCATACCCTGTTTCTGCTGCTGACCTTGTCGGTGGTGGCGGCAGGCGTTTCCGGCGGTCTCGAGAAACTCAACAACCTGCTGATGCCGCTCCTTTACCTGCTGCTGCTGGTGCTGGCCGGCTATGCGGTCACGACCGATGGCTTCGGGGCTGCCGTGGCCTGGCTGTTCACGCCCAATCCCGCCGCCATCACGGTGTCGGTGGTGCTCAATGCCATGGGGCACGCCTTCTTCACGCTGGCGGTCGGTGCCTGTGCCCTGATGGCCTACGGTGCCTACATGCCGGACCATCAGAGTCTACCCAAGGCCGTCGCTGCAGTGGCGGTACTCGACGTCACCGTGGCACTGCTGGCCGGGATCGCGATCTTTTCAGTGGTCTTCTCCCAAGGCATGGACCCTGGCGAAGGGCCGGGGCTGATGTTCGTCACGCTGCCTATCGCCTTTGCCGAGCTGCCGGGCGGAGCATGGTGGCTGGCGATCTTCTTTTTGTTATTACTGCTGGCAACCTGGACATCGTCGATCAACCTCGCTGAGCCGATCGTGGCGACACTGCAGGGGGCCGGGCTGCGCCGCGGCCGGGCCACGGCGCTGGTTGGCGTCGCCGTGTGGGCGGTAGGCATGCTATCGGTGCTGTCATTCTCGGCCATGGCCGATGTGCACTGGTTCGGCGAGATGACGTTCTTCGATCTGGTGACGACCGTGCCCACGGATATCTTCCTGCCGGTGGGGGGGCTGCTGATTGCCATCTTTGCCGCTTGGGTCATGCCCCGAGACACCGTGGTTCGCGCCTTGGATGCCGGTCCGCGTGGCTTCCGCGCCTGGCAGGCTACCGTGCGCTTCGTCTCGATTCCGCTGGTGGTGATCGTACTGGTATCGGGGCTACTGTAACCGAGGGCTGTCGTTGGACGGCGAAGAACGAGGAGGGCGACATGACGATACGAACCTTTCAGGGATTGACGCCACGGCTGGGCGAGCGTGTGTTCATCGATCCGGCCAGTGTGGTGCTCGGCGACGTGGTGATGGGCGACGATTGCTCGGTGTGGCCGATGGCTGTCATCCGCGGCGATATGCACCGCATTCGCATCGGGGCGCGGGTCAGCGTCCAGGATGGCAGTGTGCTGCACATCACGCACGCCAGCGACTTCAATCCCGGCGGGCATCCACTGACCATTGGCGATGACGTGACCATCGGCCACAAGGCCCTGCTGCATGGCTGCAGTATCGGCAATCGGGTGCTGGTCGGCATGGGGGCGACCGTGATGGATGGCGTGGTGGTCGAGGACGAAGTGATCATCGCCGCCGGGGCGGTGGTCACGCCGGGCAAGACCCTGGAGAGCGGGCATGTCTATGCCGGCAATCCGGCCAAGCCGCTACGCGCTCTCAAGGACAGCGAGCGTGCCTTCTTCACTTATACGGCCGGCAATTACGTCAAGCTCAAGGACCAGTACCTGGCCGACGGCCAGGCCATATGATCCAGGCTATGTGATTCCTCACTTCAAGCGTTTGTTTTTCGGGGCGATGCTGCGCGATAATCTGGATTTGCATACAGTGATCGTGAGCGCAGCATGGCCAATTTTCGTACTCATCTCAGCGTCGCCGTGGCGGGCGGCGCGTTGCTTGCCGTCAGTGGCTGGCATGCTGCCCTTTGGTCGGCGACCGATGCGGGGCCATTGGCCGCACTGACCGCGTTCGGCGGCATCCTGCCCGACATCGACTCCGACCATTCCCGCTCCATTCGCCTGATCTTCACGCTGTTCGCGGTACTGGCCGTGGTCGGCGGGGCGCTGCTGCTGCAGAATCGCCTGAGTCCCGGGGCGCTGGTCGTTGCCTGCGGTGGGCTTTACGTCGGTGTGCGTTATGCCTTCGGGTCGGTCTTCAAGCGCTTTACCGTGCATCGCGGCATCTGGCACTCGCTGCTGGCCGCGATGTTGTGTGGGCTGGCGACCACGGCGGTGAGCTACCAGCTGTTGCAGCAAAGCTCCTGGATGGCCTGGGCGCATGGCATCGCACTGGTCATCGGGACGCTGATCCACCTGTTGCTCGACGAGATGTACAGCGTCGACCTGGTCGGCTCGCGCTTGAAGCGCTCGTTCGGGACGGCCTTCAAGCTGTTCGATTACCGCGAGCCGGGCAACTCGGTCATCATGCTGATGCTGGCAGCCGGCCTGGCCCCCTGGCTGCCGCCGTGGCAAGTGCTGGTCGACCTGCTATCTCAGGGCTCGCGGTTGTGGCGATAGTCCTCGGCCCTGAGGCCGTATTTGCGCAGCTTGTCGTAGAGGGTCTTGCGCGGCAGGCCGAGATGCTCGCAGACATGGGTGATACGCCCGTGATGATTGGCCAGCGACTGGCTGATCAGGCTCTTTTCGAACAGCTCCACCTGCTGGGGCAGGGCCATGTCGTTGGTGCCGGTGTCGGCGCCTTCGAGCAACTGGTCGAGGCGGTAGTCGTAGGCTGCACCAAGCAGTACGAAGCGTTCGGCGAGGTTGCGTAGCTCTCGAACGTTGCCGGGCCAGTCGTGGCTCATCAGCACCGAGACGTCGGCGGCGTTGAGCGGCGGTGCCTCGAGCCCGCTGCGGTTGGCGGCGACCACGGCGAAGTGCTGGAAAAGCAGAGGAATGTCCTCGCGGCGCTCACGCAGTGGCGGGATCGGCAAGGTCACCACGTTGAGCCGGTAGTAGAGGTCCTCGCGGAAGGCGCCTTGTTCGGCGGCTGCCTTGAGGTCGGTCTTGGTGGCGGCGATGACGCGAATATCGAGGGGGATCGGCTCGTTGGCGCCCAGCCGCTCGACAGTGCGCTCCTGCAGCACACGCAGCAGCTTGACCTGCAGCGCTAGCGGCATCGATTCGATCTCGTCGAGAAACACGCTGCCGCCATTGGCGTGCTCGAACTTGCCGATGCGGCGCTCCACGGCCCCGGTGAAGGCGCCCTTTTCGTGGCCGAACAGCTCCGACTCGATGATGCTTTCGGGCACGGCGCCGCAATTGATGGCCACGAAGGGCTGACCGCTACGCGAACTGCGCTCGTGCAACGAGCGCGCCACCAGATCCTTGCCGACCCCGGTCTCGCCGAACAGCAGCACATCGGCCTCGACCTGGCTGATGCGTTGGAGCATGGCGCTGAGGTGCTGCATGGCCGGGGTGCGCCCGACGATGCGTGGCCCAGGCGCCGCGCGCTGGGCATCAAGTTCTGCCTTGAGATGTCGGTTTTCCAGGCTCAACTGGCGCTTTTCGGTGGCACGCCGCACCACATCGGTCAGCTGCTCGCCGGCAAATGGCTTCTCCAGAAAATCCCAGGCGCCCTCGCGCATCGCCTCGACGGCCGTGGAAATGTCGCCATGGCCGGTGATCAGGATTACCGGCAGATCAGGGTCGCGTCGGCGCACTTCGCGTAGCAATGTCATGCCGTCCATGCCCGGCATGCGGATATCGGTGATCAGTACGCCTGGATAATCGGGGCTCAGAGCGTCGAGAGCGGCCTCGGCGCTACTCAGTGCTTCCGGGCGGTAGCCGGCCAGCTCGAGTGTCTGGCTGGCAGTGATGCGCAAGTGTTCCTCGTCATCGACGATCAGGACCGGAGTGTCGGCCGGTTCATGCATGGCGATTCTCCTTGGGCGGTGAGGGTGGCCCGGCTGGCGTCAGGCCGGTTTCGCTGGCGGCGAGAACTGGCGTGCTGGCGCGTAGCGTCACGCTGAACAAGGCGCCGCCGTCGCTGGCGTTCGTCGCCTCGAGACTGCCACCGAGGTCATCGATGATGCGTGCCGAGATGGACAGGCCGAGTCCCAGCCCCTTGCCGGTACTCTTGGTAGTAAAGAAGGGCTCGAAGACCCGACCGAGGTGGGCCTCGGCGATGCCGGGCCCATTGTCGCGCACGCCGAGACGTACCCAGCCATCTGCCTGGACAATCGTGAGCTCCAGGCGGGGCGAGGGCGTTTCGGCCATGGCCTGCAATGCGTTGCCGATCAGGTTGACGAGCACCTGTTCCAGGCGCACCAGGTCGGCATGGACCCAGACGTCTTCGCCAGGCCAGTCCTGGATTACCTCGACATGGGCATCGACCAGGCGCGAGCGGTACAGGCGCAGGGCATAGCCGAAGCTGGCCTGCGCCGACACGGCGGTCAGACTGTCGCCGCTCTTGCGCGAGAACTGCTTGAGCTGGGCACTGATCTCCGCCATGCGCGAGGTGAGCTCGACGATCTGGCCGAGGTTGCCGCTGGCGGCCTCGCTGCGGCCCCGCTCGAGAAAGATGCGCGCATTTTCGGCATAGGCACGTATGGCTGCCAGCGGCTGGTTGAGTTCGTGGTTGATGCCGGCGGCCATCTGGCCGAGCACCGCCAGCTTGGCAGCCTGGATCAGTTCGTCCTGGGCTTGGCGCAGTTCGGCCTCGGCGCGTCGTCGCTCGTCGATTTCGGCCGATAGCCGGCGGTTGGAGTCGAGCAGGTCGCGGGTGCGTTCTTCCACGCGGTGTTCCAGTTGGTCACGCGCACGTGCCAGGGCCAGCTCCTGAGCCTTGCGCTCGCGGATGTCGAATACCGTGGCCAGCCAACGCTCGCCGTGCGGGCTGACCAGCGGGCTGAGGGTCAGCTCGAGAGGCACGAGGGTGCCGCCGGGGCGAAGCGCCAAGACTTCGGTGGCGGGTGAGGGCGTCGCCTGGCGCAGGGCCAGGACACGCCGGGCATCGGCCGGAGACAGCAACTCGGTCAGGTGGCGTCCCTCCACGTTGGCAGGCGTGTGGCCGAAGATCGCCTGGGCGGTCGGGTTGAGGTAGGCCAGCGATGCCGACTCATCGAGGACCAGCAGGCCGGCCCGCGTGCGGTCGATGATGCCGCGGACCCGGGCCTGGCCTTCCGCAAGGGCCTGACGCTCGCGTTCCGCAAACAGTTCGCGCTCGCGGCGCAGGCGCCAGCGTTGCCAGCCGATACCGCCGGCCAGCACCACCACACCATACAAGCCGGCAGCGAGCATGCCGGCCTGCCACTGGGCGCTTTCCACCGAGGTCAATGGCTTGAGCATATGCACCGTCCAGCCGAGAGTGGGTAGCGCACGAGTCAGGGCAAGATATGCCGTCGTGTTCAGCGGCCCCTGTTCGAAGCGGACCAGGCGGGAGCCGTCGGGACGCTGCTCGAAGGGGGCGAGTGCGACCGTGTCCAGGGGGACACCGTCGTAGCGGCGTGTTTCCTGGAGCCGACGTTGCACCGTGCTGTCCAGTGGCGTCAGGCTGGCCAGGCGCAGGCCAGGTTGGCTGGCCATGAAGATCACGCTGTTCTCGTCGCTGACCAGCAGTTCGCCATTCTGGCTGCTCCAGTTGTCCTCCAATGGCGCGACCCGCACCTTGATCACGACGACACCGTCGACGCGCTGGCGGCTCGTGTCGCTGTATACCGGAGCGGAGAAATAGTAGCCACGTTCACCGGATTGCGTGCCCAGACCGTAGAAGCTGGCCATTTCTCCTTGCATGGCAAGCTTGAAGTAGGGGCGAAAGCTGTAGTTCTGCCCCACGAAACTATGCGGTAGCTGCCAGTTGCTGGCTGCCAGTGTCGTGCCGCTACGGTCGAGCAGGTAGATATCGGAAACGTCGGCAATGGCACGAAAGTCATCGAACATACGGTTGAGAATCAGCACCGCCAGCGGGTCATCAGGGGTGGCAAGTGCGCGCTTGACGGTCTCGCGGCTGGCCAGTAGACGCGGCAGGTAGTCGTGACGTGAGAGGTAGGCGGAGATGCCGGCCGCGGCCAGGCGCAGTTCATTGGTGGCTTCGGCGTGCAGCGATTCCAGCGCTTCCTCGCGCGCCAGCATGGCTGCCTGCCAGGCACTTAGCAGCAGGCCCAGTGGAACCAGCAGAAGCAGCAGGCGGCGCCAGGGCCGGGGCAGTCGGGTGGCGTGCATGCCGTCTCCGCTTACTCGGGGCGCTCGGGCAATGCCTGGGCGCGGCGCAAGGCGCGCTGGGCACGCGTCTCGGCGCGCTCCAGCTCGAGCAGGCCCTCTTCGACGAAGACCAGATGCTCATGAGCGCGCGACCGGGCATCCTCGGCGCGGCCTTCGAGAATGGCATCGAGCAGGGCGCGGTGCTGCACCATCAACTGTTCACGTGCCCCGGGGCGCTCGAAGAGATGTGCCAGACTGGAAACGATGCTCTTCTCGAGTAGGTGAAAGATACCGCGAATGGTGTGCAGCAGCAGGACGTTGTGCCCCGCTTCGGCAATCGCCAGGTGGAAGGCGGCGTCGGCCTTGGCTTCGCGGTGTGGGTCGTCCTGCAGGGAAGGCTCGGCGTAGGAGGCTGCCAGTTCCTCGTAGCGACGAATCAGCAACTCCTTGTCCGCCGGTGTCGAGCGGAGTGCGGCATAGTAGGCGGAGATACCCTCGAGCGCGTCGCGGAATTCGAGCAGATCGAGATGGAACTCGCCATGCCGCGAGAGGAGCTCCAGCAGCGGGTCGCTGTAACCGCTCTTGAGCTCCTCGTTGACGAACGTGCCGCCGCCCTGACGACTGCTCAGCAGACCGCGGGCCGACAGCTTCTGGATCGCCTCGCGCAGGGACGGCCGCGATACGCCGAAGCGCTCGGCCAGTTCCCGCTCCGGCGGCAGGCGCTGCCCGGGGGCCAGGCTGCCTTCGAGGATCATGGCCTCGAGGCGCTCGGTAATGACATCGGCAATGCGCGGCTGGCGAACCGGCTGATAGACCATGCGTTGTTCTCGTGATGCTGGAGAGTGAAGCGGTGGGAGCCTGTAGCTCACCGATTGTGACAAAGTCGCGTCAGCGCGGCTAATGCCAAATTGGTATTACCAATAGTAACGGCTTTTTCAGCGTCTGCCGAATTCTGGCTATCAACGGTTTTTCCTGGCCCAATCAGTGCCTGGAGGTATATCTGGGCGCTGGTTAGACCAAAGTTCATGGTGTGTTTTTCAAGAAGCGCACCGTTTGAGTTTGACGCGCAAGCACCGCAGCCTCTAATGTGCTTCAAGACTTTCGGTAAATTGGTAAAACCAATTTACCGCGGCAAACACAACCACTAAAATGCCGCGTGCCCGGCCGGCAGGGTCGCTGTCGACCGGCTTGAGGAGATCCGACATGACGCCACTCAAGCTGTACCCACCGAAACCGGACAAGGTGTATTTCTTCGGCACCTGTCTGATCGATATGTTCTACCCCCAGGCGGGGCTCGACGGGATTCGCCTACTCGAACGTGAAGGTATCGAGGTGGTATTCCCCGACGATCAGACCTGCTGCGGCCAGCCTGCCTATACTTCGGGCTATCATGACGAGGCACGCGCCGTGGCCGAGGCCCAGCTCGACCTGTTTCCCGAACCTTGGCCGATCATCGTGCCTTCCGGGTCGTGCGGCGGCATGATGCGTACTCATTACCCGCAGCTCTTCGCCGGCTCCGGTCGGGAGCGCCAGGCCGAAGATGTGGCGGGGCGGATATTTGAGCTAACCGAATTCCTGGTGCATGTCTGCCATGTCCGGCTCGAAGACAAGGGCGAGCCCCAGCGTGTAGCAATGCACACGTCCTGCAGCGCGCGGCGCGAGATGGGACTGGCAGAGACCGGGCCGGCGCTGCTGAAGCAGCTCGGCAACATCACCTTGGTCGAGCAGGCGCGGGCCAGCGAGTGCTGCGGTTTCGGCGGTACATTTGCGGTGCGTCATCCGGAAGTCTCTGCCGCCATGGTCGAGGACAAGACGCAGGCCATCGAGGCTGCGGGAGCGGACCATTTCGTGACATCCGACTGTGGGTGCTTGATGAATATCGGTGGCCGTTTCGATCGCAAGCGACTGGACGGCAATGAAGGGCAGGTGGGCGGCGAGCATATTGCCAGCTACCTCTGGAGGCGCACCTCATGAGCGTACAGAGCGGTTCTCCCCAGACCTATACGCCGCAAGCTTTCCATCGCCAGGCTCACGATGCCCTGGGCAACCCCCAAATCCGCAGCAATTTCCGGCGGGCGATGGACGGCCTGATGGGCAAGCGTCGCGATGCCTTCGGCGACTGGGATGTCGAGACCCTGCGTGAGCTGGGGGCCAATATTCGCCTGCGTGCACTGGCCAAGCTGCCGGACCTGCTCGAGCAGCTCGAGGCCAATTGCCAGGCCAATGGCATCAAGGTGCACTGGGCAGAAGATGGCGAACATGCCTGCCGTATCATCCGTGAGCTGTGCGAGGCGCGCGATGCCCGGCATGTCATCAAGGGCAAGTCGATGGTCTCCGAAGAGATGCACCTCAATGCCCATCTGGAAGATGCTGGCATCGAGGCGTTGGAGTCGGATCTCGGTGAATACCTGGTGCAGCTCAACGAGCAGACGCCGTCGCACATCATCATGCCGGCAATCCATCTCAATACCGAGGAGATTTCCGACGTCATGCACGTGCGTACGGGAATCGAGCGGACCAAGGACGTCGATGCCTTGACGGCAGCAGCGCGTGCGCAACTGCGCGAGCGTTTCATGGCCGCCGATGTTGGGATATCCGGGGTCAACTTCGCCGTCGCCGAGACCGGCACGCTGTGTCTGGTCGAGAACGAGGGTAACGGGCGCATGACCACCACGGTGCCGCCGGTACATATCGCCGTGACCGGCATCGAGAAGGTGGTCGAGCATCTGCGCGACGTGCCGCCGCTTTATGCCCTGCTGACTCGCTCGGCCACTGGGCAGCACGTGACCACCTACTTCAACATGATCTCCGGTCCCCGCAAGCCCGGCGAGCATGACGGCCCTGAAGAGGTTCACCTGGTTCTGGTCGACAACGGCCGTTCCAACATTTACCAGGACAACGAACTGCTCGACACGCTGCGCTGCATTCGCTGTGGTGCGTGCATGAATCACTGCCCGGTCTACACCCGGGTCGGTGGTCACACGTATGGCACCACCTATCCTGGCCCGATCGGCAGTATCCTCATGCCGCACCTGATGGGGCTCGAGGCGACCAAGGACCTGCCCAGCGCCTCCAGTCTGTGCGGTGCCTGTGGTGAGGTTTGTCCGGTGAAGATTCCGATCCCTGACCTACTGGTGCGCCTGCGCAAGGAGGCCGTCGGTGAAGGCCGCGGCAATGTAGCTGGTGCCGGCGTCAAGCGCGACCGCAAGGAAGTGCTGGCCTGGAAAAGCTGGCAGTGGCTGGCTACACACCCCGGTGCCTGGCGGGCCGGAACCGGGGTGGCTACCAAGTTTCGCACGTTGTCGCCGTCACGCCTGGGGCCGTGGACAGACTACCGCACGGCGCCAAAACCGGCCTCGACATCGCTACATGCCTTGGTCAAGCAACACCGACGCGAGGATGGTCGGGAGGATAAGCAATGAGTGTACGCGACACCATACTGCGCCGGTTACGCGAGCGGACCGATGGAACCTTGCCGGTGCCCGAGACCGATTTTGCCATCATGTCCGGCCGGGGCTGGTCGCAGGAAGAGCGGTTGCAGCGCTTCGAGGACAAGATCGCTTCCGTACATGGCGAAGTCGTGCATACCACGAAGCAGGCGTGGACTTCGGCATTGCGTGAGGTGCTAATGCGCAAAGGGGTGAAACGGCTGGGGGTGGGGCGGCAGCATCCCGTTGCCAGCGATGCGCGGACCGCGCTACAGGAGACGGACATCGAGCTCATCGATGCCGATCGAGACATCGAGGCGTGGTCACGTGAACAGTTCGAGACTCTGGATGCCGGCTTGACCTCCACGCGGGGCGCTATCGCCGAAACCGGAAGCCTATGGTTATGGCCCACGCCGGACGAGCCGCGCCGGCTGAGCCTGGTGCCGCCACTGCACATTGCCGTGCTTGATGCGGAGATGATCGATGATACGTTCTTCGACGTGATCGAGAGGCATGGTTGGGCGGGGCAGATGCCGACCAATGCCCTGCTGATCTCGGGGCCGAGCAAGACGGCCGATATCGAGCAGACCCTGGCATATGGAGTACATGGGCCCCGGGAACTGGTCATCCTGGTACGCCACTAAGAAAAAACTTCAAAGAAGGCTTGTCAGGTCCGATCGGGACGCGTAGAGTACGCATCCGCTGCTGACGACGGGCACACGTCGCTGGCGGTAAAGGTAGCGCAAGGCGCTGTTTTCGTTGGGGTTTTTCTCGCATCGGTGACGATCGCGGGTTGACGGAAACGCCCGGTCTGATAGACTGCGCCGCCACGACACGGGGTTCGCCTGGCAGGCCGGTTGAGGCTGGCAAATGACGGCGAACACGGCGCTTGACAGCGCGGCCCGGATCGGTAGAATACGCCTCTCTCGCAGCGAGGCCGCCCTGACAGGGCGAGAAGCGAAAGTCAAGTGACTCGCTT
>NZ_FOPY01000003.1 GCF_900113605.1 Modicisalibacter xianhensis | reverse complement strand
CCTGCTTTCTCCCGTAGGACGTATGCGGTATTAGCCTGGGTTTCCCCAGGTTATCCCCCACTACCGGGCAGTTTCCTATGCATTACTCACCCGTCCGCCGCTCGCCGGCGAGGTGCAAGCACCTCCCGCTGCCGCTCGACTTGCATGTGTTAGGCCTGCCGCCAGCGTTCAATCTGAGCCATGATCAAACTCTTCAGTTTAAAATCATACGGTCCGTTAAGCGGACCAAACTTGGCTCAAGGTTCAAACGTCTCTTTGACGAGTCGCTTGCCTTGATGATCGGTGACTGGTCACCGCCTCATCGACAAGCGCCCACATGAATTACCTGATCGATTGTTAAAGAGCGTCGCAGCCAAAGCGAGTCACTTGACATTCGCTTCTCGCCCTGTCAGGGCGGCCTCGCTGCGAGAGAGGCGTATTCTACCGATCCGGGCCGCGCTGTCAAGCGCCGTGTTCGCCGTTGTTTGCCAGCGTCAACCGGCCTGCCGGGCGAACCCCGTATCGTGGCGGCGCAGTCTATCAGACCGGGCGTTTTCGTCAACCCGCGATCGTCACCGACGCGAGAAAAACCCCAACGAAAACAGCGCCTTGCGCCACCTTCACCGCCAGCGACGTGTGTCCGTCGTCAGCAGCGGATGCGTACTTTACGGATGACTGAAGCACTTGGCAAGCCCTTGGACCAAAAAATTGTAGTTCAAGTCATCGGTACTTGCCACGTGGACATTCGCCATCGACCGGTCACTGTAACTAGCGGAAAGGCGGCAAGACATCGACTATCGTGTCCGCCGCCTTTTGTCAGTTACCGTCAGATAACGAACAGATCCATGAATTCAGGAACCGGCGTTGCTTCGAGAGCGGCCTGATCCTTACACAAGGCGAAGATGGCTTGGCTACGACCTGCCGGAAAGCGTGTCATCAGGTTGGCCTTGAATTTGGCCTCGAGCAGAGGAATGCCATCCTGGCGACGGCGGCGATGGCCGATGGGATACTCGATAATGACGTTATCCGTACTGGTCCCATCTTTGAAGAACACCTGGATGCCGTTGGCGATCGAGCGCTTGTCGGCTTCCAGATATTCCCGGGTAAAGCGCTCGTCTTCGACGACTTCCATTTTCTCACGCAACTCGTCGATGACCGGGTTGGCTTCGTGGAACTCGTCTTCGTAATGCTCGGCCACGAGACTGCCGAACGCCAGTGGCACGGCAGCCATGTACTGTAGGCAGTGGTCGCGGTCAGCCGGGTTGGCCAACTTACCTGACTTGGAAATGATACGGATGGCCGATTCGTGGGTAGTAATCACGATACGGTCAATCTCGTCGAGCCGGCCCTTGACCTGTGGGTGCAATATGACTGCCGCCTCGCAAGCGGTCTGGGCGTGAAACTCCGCCGGGAAAGATATCTTGAACAACACATTTTCCATGACATATGAACCATAGTCACGGGTGAATTTGAACTTGCGTTCACTCTCATCCTTGAGCTGCTGGTCCTTATTGGTCTTGGAAAACAGGACGTCGTAGAACCCCCACTGCGGTGCGGTAAGCACACCCGGGATGCCCATTTCGCCACGCATGGCAATGTCGGCCAAACGAACCCCACGAGATGTCGCGTCTCCTGCAGCCCAGGATTTGCGCGACCCGGCATTGGGGGCATGACGATACGTACGCAAGCTCTGGCCATCAGCCCAGGCATGAGACAAGGCGGACAGCAACTGCTCCCGGTCAGCGCCCATCAACTTGGCAACAACCGCAGTCGATGCCACTTTGACAAGCACGACATGATCGAGCCCCACCCGGTTGAAGGAGTTTTCCAACGCCAGCACGCCCTGGATCTCATGCGCCATGATCATGCCTTCCAGCACGTCACGCATGGTCAATGGCGACTTGCCGATTGCCAGGCGCTTTTGGGACAGGTGGTCGGCAATGGCCAGGATACCGCCCAGATTATCCGATGGGTGCCCCCACTCCGCTGCCAGCCACGTGTCGTTGTAATCGAGCCACCGAATGATACAACCGATATCCCAGGCAGCCTTGACCGGATCCAACCGGAACGATGTGCCAGGCACGCGAGCCCCATGAGGGACCACGGTGCCTTCCACTTGAGGCCCCAAATGCTTGGTACATTCGGGAAAGCGCAGCGCAAGAAGACCGCATCCCAGGGTGTCCATCAGACAATTACGCGCTGTATCCAGCGCCTCCTGGCTTTCTATTCTGTAGCCGAGGACGTAGTCAGCGATCTTTTGCAGCTCGACGTCATAATCTGGGCGCTTGTTGATATCGACATTGGCACTCATCGAAAACATTCCTTGATATAGCGGCTTACGCCGGACGGTTGAGACGGGACCGGTGCGGGATGCAGCGAGGGGTCAATCGCGCTGCTCGATTGGCAGCCAGGGTTGCTTGTCGGGGCCGGTATAGTCGGCACTCGGGCGAATGATGCGATTATTGGCTCGTTGCTCGAACACATGCGCACACCAGCCCGTCAGGCGCGAACAGACAAAGATCGGCGTGAACAGCTTGGTCGGTATACCCATGAAGTAATAGGCACTGGCGTGGAAGAAATCAGCATTACAGAACAGCTTCTTCTCACGCCACATGACCTGCTCGACACGCTCTGATACCGGATAGAGTCGATTATCACCGACATCCTCGGACAGCTTGCGAGACCATTGCTTGATGATGGCATTGCGCGGATCGGATTCGCGGTAAATGGCATGTCCGAAGCCCATGATCTTTTCCTTGCGCTCGAGCATGCCAAGAATTTCGCGCTCGGCCTCATCCGGTGATTGCCAGTCTTCGATCATGGCCATGGCGGCCTCGTTGGCACCGCCATGCAAGGGCCCCCTAAGCGAGCCGATAGCGCCCGTCACACAGCTATGAATATCGGATAGCGTCGAGGCGCAAACCCGAGCCGTGAATGTAGATGCATTGAACTCATGCTCGGCATACAGGATGAGCGAAACATTCATGACCCGCGCATGCAGTTCGGAAGCTGGTTTGCCATGCAGAAGATGCAGGAAGTGGCCGCCTATCGAGTCGTCGTCGGTCTCGGTCTCGATACGCACTCCATCATGGGAATAGCGATACCAATAATTGATGATCGAAGGAAAGGCCGCCAGCATACGGTCGCTTTGATCCTGCTGCTCGGCGAAACTCTCTTCGGTTTCGAGATTACCCAGCATGGATGCCCCTGTGCGCATCACATCCATGGGGTGGGCATCGGCAGGGATCTGCTCGAGGACTACCTTCAAAGCATCCGGCAGGCCACGTAACGACTTGAGCTCGGCAACATAAGCATCCAACTCCTGGCGGTTGGGCAGCTTACCCTTGAGAAGCAGGTAGGCAACTTCCTCGAAGCGAGCGTGCTCTGCCAGGTCATGAATATCATAACCGCGATAGGTCAGGCCCGAACCGCTCTTGCCTACCGTGCACAGTGCCGTGCTGCCGGCACTCTGGCCGCGCAGACCGGCTCCGTTGTTTGCTTTCTCAGGCATGGCGTGTCTCCTATGAGTGCGATCGGCTTGTCGCTATTGTTGTCCTGTTGGACGCCTATTCATTACCCTTCTCGGCAAACAGGGCATCCAGCTTGTTCTCGAAGGCGTGGTAATCGAGAAACTCGTAGAGTTCGTCGCGAGTCTGCATCAGGTCAATCACATCCTGCTGATCGCCCTTCTCGTAAATGCTGCGGTAAACCTTGAGCGCAGCAGCATTCATGGCTCGGAACGCCGACAGCGGATACAGCACCATGCGACACCCGACATTCCCCAGTTCCTGCTGCGAAAACAGAGGCGTGGCGCCAAACTCGGTAATATTGGCGAGGATCGGTGCTTCGACACCTTCACAGAAGGCCCGGTAGTCGTCCAAGGTATGCACCGCCTCGGCAAAGATGGCATCGGCCCCTGCTTCGATGCAGGCATTGGCCCGGTCGATGGCAGCCTCCAGCCCTTCTTTCTGGAAGGCATCGGTGCGGGCGATCAGATAGAAATCCGGATCGAGCCTGGCATCGGCCGCCGCCTTGATACGATCGACCATTTCCTGTTTCGAGACGATGGCCTTGTTGGGCCGGTGTCCGCAGCGCTTCTGTGCTACCTGATCCTCGATATGCACGGCCGCGACACCGGCACGCCCCATTTCCTTGATGGTGCGGGAAATGTTGAAGGCTCCGCCCCAGCCGGTATCGATATCCACCAGCAATGGCAGTTCGCTGGCCCCGGTAATACGACGGGCATCCTCGACGACATCGTTCATGGTCGTCATGCCCAGGTCAGGCAGGCCGAACGAGGCATTGGCCACCCCGCCACCAGAAAGATAGATGGCCTTGTGGCCGACCTTCTCCGCCATCAGGGCCGAATAGGCATTGATCGTACCGACGATAGGCAGCGGACGGTGAGCATCGAGAGCGGCACGAAAACGTGCGCCAGGCGTGGGCTGGGTCATGGGGTTGTCCTTTGAATGGGCGAGATCATAGCTTCTTCCTGTTCGAGCACCTCGGCATAACGCTCAGCTACATTTTCCCGCGAGGCGCTGACATGCCGACGCATCAATAGTTCGGCAAGTTCTTCGTCCCCCGCCTCGATGGCGTCGACGATACGATGGTGCTCGACAAAGGCACGCTGCGGACGTGCGCCGCTGGCACTGAACTGGGTTCGGTATAGCCGCACCAAGTAGTAGAGGTCATCGCAGAGAATCGTCATCAGCATGCGGTTATGACTGCCAAGGACGATGCGATAGTGAAAGTCCAGATCACCTTCGCGCTGATAGTAGGCTTCACCGCGCTGCAGGTCGGATTGACGCTCATGAAAGGCCAGCACCTCACGGAGGCCGGCAATTTCCTCGGAACTCATGTGACGCGCAGCCAACCTGGCGGCCATGCTCTCCAGGGCTTCACGCACATCGAACAGTTCGAGAAGCTCCTTCATCGACAGTTTGACCACTCGCGCTCCGACATGCGGGACACGCTCGATCAATCGATGCGCCTCCAGCCGTCGCATGGCCTCGCGAAGCGGCCCCCGGGAAATGCCATAGGTCTTGGACAGTCCCGGCTCGGTAATCTTGGAACCCGGCGCCAACTCACCGCGAACGATGGCATCCTGCAGCTGGTTGAAGACCCGCTCGGCCAAGGTTCGCACTTCCGGTAACACGCCGTCCTGCATCTTGGTATTCATGGTGATTGTCGACAATAAGTAATTGAAGAAACTCTAGCCAGCCCGGGCTGACCGGTCAATAGCGCATAGCTCCCGATCTTCTACACCTTTCGGCGTACAAGCAAGCTGTGACCACAGCCCTGTTGTCAACAATGGCTTTACGTTGACGTCAAATATTCCAATAAAATCGACGAAAGACGGCGGGGCTTTTGAAATGGCAGGGAATGGTCGGTACCAGGCAATTCGCGATACACCCAGTCCGCACGCGAGCGTTCCAACTGTGCATGATAACGTTTCATGGCTTCCAGACTTTTTCCACCCACGATACTGATGACATTTTCCTGAGCCTGGAGAAGCGTCTCACGATCCAGATCCCTTACCGCTTGCGTTACACAGTCCAACGCATTGGCAAATCCCAGTGGACGATAAGCCAGGCGCATGATCGACAGGCGCTCCGCACGAGGGTTACGGGCCCGGTTGGGAGCGATGAGATCAAGAAAGGCAACGATGCCCGCTTCAGGTGTATCGGCTTGTCGAATTCGCTCAGCTGCCTCGGCGTAGGCCTCGCGGACCTGAACCATCACGGCATGGTCCTCACGCTCAAGCAGTGCAGGCTCAATGAGGCCCAACCGGGAGATTCCTTCCCCCATACGTTGTTTTAAACGCATGGCGACCAATCCCCCGAAGGAGTATCCGACCACAGCGTCCAATCGCTCCATGTCACGTGCAGCCAGTACTGCTTCTATGTCATCGACGACATCATCCAAGTCAAAGGCACGCTCCCTCTCGTCAAGGTCATGTGTCTGGCCCATGCCACGCAAGTCAGGCACGATGATGTGCCGCCATCGTGAGAGATAGCCGACCATGGGCTGCCATGTCAGCCTACCGGCGACCCCCGCCCCGTGGAGCAAGAGTAAAGCCTCCTCGCCTCCTGCTTCCTTGCGGCGGAGATGGCGCCAGGCCACGCGTTGATCGTGTCGTTCGAGCCTTCCTTGCTCCAGAAGATAGTCGGCATGCATTGGCAATTTCCATCGATCGCGCGGTAAAAGACACAGTCATTATCCCGTTCGTCGACAAGGCGGACAAATGCGGCTTGCCCCCCTAGAATGACTCGCTTGTCGAAGGAGTCGTACTGCATGACCTCAAAACTCGTTATCACTCCCCTGCCATACCATGCCGACCCCTTGGAGCGCTTTTCCCGCTTGCGCCATCGGGAAGGTGCCGTTCTCCTCGACAGCGGTCGCCCCGAGGGCCCAGGTGGACGTTACGACATCATGTCATGCGACCCGCTGGCTGTCCTTGAAGTCGATACTCAAGGACAGGTCCGCTGCAACAACGCTTCGTCCTTGCCAGCGGAGCCATTCGCCGCTCAGCAGGCCTTGCTAGGCAGTCTCGATAACGAACTGCCGGAAAGTGACCTGCCTTTTCTCGGTGGCCTGATCGGTTATTGGGGCTATGACCTGGGCAGAATCATTGAAACGCTACCGAGCCATGCCCATGCAACGACGACACTTCCCTGGAGTCGCCTTGGACTCTATGACTGGGCACTGATTCAGGATCATGCACGTCATGAGGCATGGCTGGTCGCGACGCCGGAAAGAAGACACCAGGTCGATACCTGGCTGGCCAGCGCGCCCACGGCATCCCCTTCGTTCGCCGTCACGGCACCCTTCCTACCGGAGATGGATCAAGCAGGCTATGGGCAGCGCTTCCAGGCCGTACAACGCTATATCCAGGCTGGCGATTGTTATCAGATTAACCTGGCCCAGCGTTTCAGTGCCCCCTACCGGGGCGATATCTGGGAAGGCTATCTCGCACTGCGATGTGCGACTCCGACGCCCTTCGCGGGTTACATGGCCTGGGGCGACAAGGCAGTGCTTTCCCTTTCTCCCGAACGTTTCCTGCAGGTCCATGAAGGTCAGGTGGAAACCCGTCCCATCAAGGGCACACGCCCCCGAGGCAACACGCCGGAGGAAGATGCACAACTAGCCGATGACCTTACGAACAGCACCAAGGACAGGGCAGAGAACGTCATGATCGTCGACCTGCTGCGCAATGACCTTGGGCGAGTATGTCAGCCAGGCAGTGTACAAGTGCCGCAACTATGCGGGCTGGAAAGTTATGCCAATGTGCATCATCTGGTCAGTGTGGTCACCGGCGAACTGGCCCCGGCTTATTCCTCGATTGACTTGCTCTCAGCCGCGTTTCCGGGCGGTTCGATTACCGGTGCTCCCAAGGTACGCGCCATGCAGATCATTGATGAACTCGAGCCTAGCCGACGCAGTGTTTATTGCGGCAGTCTCGGCTATGTCGATCGAAGGGGCATGATGGATACATCAATTGCGATTCGTACCGTCATCGCCGATGGCGGCCAGCTTCATGTCTGGGGCGGCGGCGGCCTGGTCAGTGACTCCAACGAAGAAGCGGAGTATCAGGAAACATTGTCCAAGATAGCTCGTTTGATGGAAGCGTTGAGCAAGGCGTAGGCGGCATGGCCTTCGCACGATTTATTAGAATAGGAAATAACAGCGCAGCGGTACCTATGTTCCAGCTATATAAGTACCGAACTAAACATTATTGGGGCAGCGCGAGGCCCCTTTGCTAGGGTATCGACATTCTGGGAAGTGTGCTTCCCTCATGCTTCTGGAGGGCTTATGGACCTGAACATCGATGCAATCAACGAGCAATACGGTAATGATCCCGAAGCACTGACGCGCTGGGCATTGAGCCTCGGCAAGCGAGCCATATGCACGACGAACTTCCGCCCCTTCGAGGCGGTCATCCTGCACATGGTCACGCAAGTTCAACCTGACATTCCCATCGTCTGGATGGATTCCGGTTACAACACCGAGGCGACCTATCGCTTTGCCGACGACGTAGCCAAGCGGCTCTCGCTGAACCTGAGCATTTATCACCCCAGACGTTCTCGCGCTCATCGTGAAGCGCTGGAGGGGGCGGCACCAAGTATCGATGATCCACGTCATACCGCTTTCACTGAGGAAGTGAAGCTCGAACCTTTCGAGCGTGCGCTGCGCGAAATGGCGCCTGACGTGTGGTTTACTGCGGTTCGAGCCGAAGATACCGCGCAGCGCGCTCAGATGCAGCCGGTCTCCGTCAATGCCAATGGGCTGATCAAGGTCGCTCCGGTACTGTTCTGGACCGCCAAGGATATGTATCAGTATCTGCAGAAGCACGACCTGCCCAACAACTTCGATTACTTCGACCCCACCAAGGTGGAAGAGAAACGTGAGTGTGGCTTGCATCTGCAGCACTGAGCGACGCTGGTCGTAGACGCCAAAAGCCCTGCCAACATGGCAGGGCTTTTTGGTGATGCCTCTAGCGCAACGGAAGATCGATATTGGCGAAGAACGCTTGCTCATGCCGGGGGCCTGCGGCCAACGCCTGATCGACGATGTCCCGGGTCAGGTGAGGGGCAAAACGCGCGACGAAGTCGTACATGTAACTGCGCATGAAGGTGCCTCGCCGAATCCCGATCTTGGTAGTCGAACTCGCAAACAGGTGGCTCGCATCCAGAGGCACCAGATCCTGGTCCGCCTGGGGATCTATAGCCATACGCGCCACGATACCGACGCCCATCCCCAGCCGCACATAAGTCTTGATGACATCGGCATCTGCCGCCGTCAACACCACATTGGGGGTCAAGTGCTTGCTGCGGAAAGCATCATCCAATTGAGAGCGACCGGTAAAGCCGAACACATACGTCACCAGAGGATACTCGGCCAGCGCTTCCAACGTCAGCTCTTCAAGTTCAGCCAAGGGGTGCCCCTCGGGAACCAGTACACACCGGTTCCAACGATAACAAGGCAGCAGTACAAGGTCGTTAAACAGCTCAAGCGATTCGGTGCAAATGGCAAAATCCGCGGAACCCTCGCTGACCATCTGGGCAATCTGCTTCGGCGTGCCCTGCTGCATATGCAAAGCAACATCCGGGTACTTGCGAGTGAACTCCCCGATCAGCGGCGGCAACGCATATCTCGCTTGCGTATGTGTCGTCGCGATGGACAGGCTGCCTCGTCTTTCGTCACTATGCTCCTGGGCAACCTGCTTTATATTGTCGACGGTACGCAGCACTTCCCCTGCCAGATCAATGATCGATTGCCCAGCCGGTGTCACCCGTGTCAGATGCTTGCCACTCCGAGCGAAGATCTCGACGCCTAGCTCATCCTCAAGAAGTCGGATCTGCTTCGATATGCCTGGCTGGGACGTGAACAGGCTCTGCGCCGTAGCCGAGACATTCAGATTGTGCCGGGTAACCTCCCAGATATAACGTAGCTGCTGTAGCTTCATACCAGCTGACTCCGCACCAGGACGTAAAGCCGAACGGCTGCGCCCTTAATCCTTAAAAGAATAAAATTCTAGCAAATGATTACTGAATAGAATATAAAAGCATCATAGTCGCCTCGCCTGTCGACGGCAAGAGGCGCCTCAGCAAGCGGTTGCGATACCCTTTGCCTATCGCACTTCTTGGTGGAGCCCATTTGCCAGCCAGGCACGCGAACGCTACCATCAGCCGACTACACTACTACGCTAGTGATAAGCGCAAGCAATTGGAGATTTGCCATGGCCAACAATGTCGACGTGACTACTGCCAATTTCGAGCAGGAAGTGCTCAAGGCCGAGAAGCCTGTCCTGCTCAAGTTCTGGGCACCTTGGTGTGGTCCCTGCAAGATGATGGCGCCAGTCGTCGAAGAGGTTGCCGACGAGAAAGCTGATAACCTGAAGGTCGTCAGCATCAATGTGGACGATGCCCCTGAGATCGCAGCTGAGCATGGCGTTCGCGGTGTACCCACTGTCATGCTGTTCAAGTTCGGCGCCAAGGTTGCTTCTCTGGTCGGTGCGCAGTCGAAGTCACAGCTCAACCAGTTCATCGATCAGAACGCCTGATCGCTGGCATGCTATACAAGCCTCATGCGAACGCCCTTATCTGGGGCGTTCGCTTTTTTGAGACAAGCAGAATGAGGCGTTGCCTGTACGTTTATCCACTCATTGCCTGCTTGCAAGGAAAGGGCTTGCCTTTTAGCACGTTATAAACCCAGCTTGTGACGTCCTACCAACAAGCTCAGCCACAGACAATTAGGCATTCGCGTGGCTACCGTAGAAAATCTTACTACTTTTTTTAATACCACAATTTCAAATCCCTCCCATTTTTTACGGTTTCATGTAAACCCCATGAAGATTTTTTGAAGTTTCCGCTTCGCCACCCTAGTCTGAAGTGAGCAGCTTCCAAATTATCCTTAAGGCATGAAAACATGATCAAGAACATAACAAAAAAGGCATTACGCAGGGTGGGTTACGAAGTCAGAAGGAAATATAGCTATCATGAACTCGTGAGTACTCCCTCTCGGGCGAGTTCGGGTATCATCATCGAATTCGTAGGCCCCTCGGGTATTGGAAAAACCACCTTCTTCGGAAAAGTCAAAGAAGACTATAGAAGCGATTGGCTCTTCAGGGACGACCTGAAGTGCACATATGAAATTGACAGCGCTTTCGCTTTACTTACCGTCAATGAAGGTAACGCCATCTCGAGGATCATGCACGCCACGTACCTGAGCCTATCGGGTGACGATTTCCCGATGCCACTACATGACAGGATCTACAGCTACCTTGTGCTGGAAATGAAAGCGGATATTCTTTTTCGAAAAACGCACTCAGGCAGAGGGTTACTTTCGGAAGACGGATTGATACACAACTTCTGCAGCGCCATACTGGAAGCAAGTAAAGATGCTTCGCCCGAGACGACATCAGAAATAAGCAAACTATTAAAAAATAGACACTTCATCAATTTCAAGGCGTGCGATAATTACATTATCGAAAACCTCAAGAAAAGAAAAGAGGAAAGCCCCGGCGCGGGAAATGATTGGATTGGCAACCTGGGGGTCCATAAGGCGCTGGAAATAACGAAAGCGTACCAAGAAGATAACGAAAGGATGATGCAGATAGCTCTTTCCCTTGGCTCAAAGGTACATGAGATCAATATTGAAGACGACTTTGAAAATAACAGGACTCTTTTCAGAGAGTTCATCAATAGCATCACCAGCGATGCACACAGGCAACCAGAAAGTGCACTTCGAGGCAAGCATTCTAAAACCACGGCGCAAAGCCGAAGCCCTTTCTTCTCTCTATCAGAGCATTGAAGAATAAAGGCGTGCTATCTTTGTAATAGCACGCCTCGATTATCATTGACGACAAGATGCCGTATGCAATCACTGTTTCCTGATATAAAAACGAGGCTTGGCCTGTCGCTGCTCAGCGCTACCACCTAGTAACTGCGCCAACCATAGCGTTTCAGGATGGCTGTTTAGCGCAATCTTCAACGTCATGGTAAGTGGCACCGCCAGCAGCATGCCGACGGGCCCCAGTATCCAGCCCCAGACGACCAACGACAAGAAAGCCACGAGCGTAGACAGTCCCAAGGTATGCCCCATGACTCTGGGTTCGATCAGATTGCCAATCGCGAAGTTGACAACGAGATAGGCAATGGCCAGCAGAAAGGCATCCCAAGGTCCACCCTCCGGCATAACGAGGGTCAATAGGACGGCTGGAATTGCTGCCAACGCAGAACCGATATTAGGAATGTAATTCAGGCAGAACGCCAACGTCCCCCAGAGCAAGGGGAAACCGACGCCAATCACAATGCAAGACAGGAAGATCAAGGCTCCCGTTGCCAGGCTTATCAGTGTCTTTATCGCCAGGTACCGTTTGAGATTCGCACTGAATTCATTGAAACGCATGAGACTGGGCACGGGATCTTCCAAGGCCAGCAACACCTTATCTCGAAAGTGCAGGGTTTCGAACAGCATGAAACCGACCAGTAGCGTGATCAGCAGACTTTGCGAAATCAAGGTACCCAGACTATCGAGTACGGCAGGCATGAACTGAGATAGCGTCGACATGTCGAGCCATTGAGTGATGCTATGTGGCTGAAGATAGCCTCCAAGCTCAGGAGCCCAGCTTATCAAGGCGTAGTACTGGGCCAACAGCTGCTCTTCGAGATTGGGCAGCGCTTCCATGAACGTTGCAATACTGCCGGCTAACAACGAACCCAGCAGGATCACCCATACCCCGAGTATCAACAAGGTGACGAGTACAGCCATTCGACGACCCAACCCCAGGCGCTGAAGCCACTGCACCGGTGCCGTGCAGATGACGGCAATGAACAGTGACAAGATTAGCGGCACCAGAATGTCGGCCCCCAGCTTCATGCCGGCAATGATGATGACTAGCGCGGCTAGTGCCAGCAGCAGATGAAAGGGAATAGCGCGCTTATCGGGATCGACATCGTGGTCCATGAAGGCCTTCCTGGCAATGGGTCAAGCTCTCATGATGACGGCATGCAGAGGCCAGGACAATCATCGCTCTGCGCAAGTCATAAAAAAGCGGGCCAAGAGGCCCGCTAAAAGGCAATGGTCAGAGTGCCTGACCGAGAGAGACGATGAGACCTTACATTTCGAATCCTAGACCAAACGCATCGACATCCATGGTCATCAACGATTCTGCCCCGGCACGCATGGCCTCGGCATGCGCACGCGTGCGCGGCAGGAGCCGTTGATAGTAAAAGCGCGCCGTTTCAAGCTTGGCTCGATAGTACTCTGTAGAATCACTCGCGCTCTCCATGGCGGTTAGGGCAGTGCGTGCGGCTCGCGCCCAGAGGTAAGCCAATGTCACATAACCTGCATAAAGCAGGTAATCGACACTGGCAGCCCCTACCTCTTCTCGATCACTCATGGCTTTCATGCCGACTGCCATGGTGAGTTCGCCTAACTCAGCGTTGAGGCGCGCCAATGGCTCGATGAACTCTTTCAATGAGGCATTATCGGTTTCAGCCTGACAGAACTTGTGAATTTCCTTGGTAAAGAGCTTCAAGGTTTCACCCTGATCCATCAGCACCTTGCGGCCCAGCAGGTCGAGTGCCTGGATACCAGTCGTGCCTTCGTAAAGCCGTGTAATTCGGGCATCGCGTACGAACTGCTCCATCCCCCACTCCTGGATGAAGCCATGGCCACCGAAGATCTGCACGCCCTCGTTCGTCGCTTCGAAGCCCAACTCGGTGAGAAACGCCTTGACGATTGGCGTCAACAGGCCCAGCAGAGCCTCGGCTCGCTTCTTCTCAGCGTCGTCCTCCCTCAGTTCGACGACATCGACCAGCTGTGCTGCATACATCACCAACATGCGTCCGCCCTCGGACAACGCTTTCTGGGTCAGCAACATGCGGCGTACGTCAGGATGAACGATGATGGGATCGGCAGGCTTGTCTATCGCCTTGGGCCCGGAAAGGGCACGCATCTGAAGCCGATCGCGTGCATAGGCCAGTGAGTTCTGGAAACTCGCCTCCATCAACCCCAGGCCCTGAATGCCCACACCGATGCGCGCAACATTCATCATGGTGAACATGCAGGCCAGCCCCTTGTTGGGCTGCCCCACCAGGAAGCCTCGGGCATCATCGAAGTTCATGACGCAAGTAGAGTTACCATGAATGCCCATCTTGTGCTCAAGAGAACCGCACACGACCCCATTGCGCTCCCCCGGGTTACCTTGCGCATCAGGCAGGTACTTGGGCACTACAAACAGAGAAATACCACGCGAGCCTTCTGGGGCATCCGGCAGCTTGGCCAGCACTAGATGGATGATATTCTCGGCAAGGTCATGCTCTCCTGCCGAAATGAAGATTTTGGTGCCAGTAATGCGATAGGCACCCTCCTCCGTCGGTACGGCGCGGGTCTTGATCAATCCCAGGTCGCTACCGCAGTGAGGCTCGGTCAGACACATGGTACCCGTCCACACGCCCTCGACCAGCTTGCTGAGGTAGGTCGCTTTCAGGTCGTCGCTGCCATGGTGGCGTAGCGCATCGGCAGCACCATGCGACAATCCAGGATACATACCCCAGGCAAGATTGCTGGCGCAGATCATTTCCGACAGCGCCATGCCCAGCGATGGCGGCAGCCCCTGGCCACCATGCTCGGGCTCGGCAGCCAGGCTCGGCCAGCCCCCCTCGACATACTGGGCGTAGGCTTGCTTGAAGCCCTGAGGCGTCTTGACCTCTCCGCCTTCCAGAAGACACCCTTCGCAATCCCCCACCTGATTAAGCGGAAGCAGCACCTCACGCGCAAAACGCGCCCCCTCTTCGAGTATCGCCGTCACGATGTCGGGCGATGCATCGTCACCATTGCGCAGGCGTCCATAATGACCGGGGTAATCCAGCATTTCGTCCATCACGAAACGCAGGTCGCGCAAGGGGGCCTGATAATTCGGCATGTCACGTCTCCTGGCATTCGACATGGAAGGCAGCCTCACGCGCCTTCAAACATGCGTTTGAAACTAGGCCAAGCGACAGATCAAGTCAAGCGTTCGTTTTAATTCCTTACGATTACTGCATACGAATACCGGCATCGAGTCGGATCACACTTCCATTGAGCATGGGATTGGTAATGATGTGTTCAGCCAATCCGGCGAATTCGTCCACCTTGCCCAGCCGTTTGGGAAATGGCACCGAGGCGGACAGCGAGGCAACGGCATCGTCGGGAATGCCCTGCATCATCGGCGTCTCGAAGACACCAGGGGCGATGGTCATGACGCGGATACCATGACGCGACAGCTCCCGTGTCAATGGCAGTGTCATGCCTGCTACGCCGGCCTTGGAGGCACTATAGGCAGCCTGCCCCACCTGACCGTCAAAGGCAGCGATTGAAGCAGTATCGATGATTACACCACGCTCACCATCGTGCCCCACGGGTTCATTGCTGGCCATGGCAGCGGCTGCCAGCCGCAACACATTGAAGGTTCCCACGAGATTGATATGAACCGTTCGTGCGAACGCGTCCAGATCAGCCGGATTACCTTCGCGGTCGAGCAGTTTGGCGACACTCACGACGCCCGCGCAATGCACTACACCATGCAATCCGCCCATCGTTTTTGCCTTGTCTACTGCCGCTTGCATATCGTCTGCACTCGTCACGTCACCGCGACATGCTACGGCAGTTCTGCCCAAGCGCCTGGCTTGCACCTCGACACCCTCGCTGAGATCGGTCAGGACGACATTCGCACCCTTGGCTATCAGCCGTTCAGCAGTAGCCGCCCCCAGACCGGATGCAGCGCCAGTGACCAGAAAATTATGACCTGCTAACAGCATCGTTGATTCTCCCTCGTTTGGATGAGGACAAGGTCTCGACAGTTTTACGTTAACGTCAAGGTTAGATAGACGATCTGCGCGGCGATGACAACTGTCATCAATCAAAGGAGGCTGAGGGACTAACAGCCCACTTATTCATGAAGCCGACGGGTTGTGCGTGATCATGGTGACCAATTCCCGCGCCAGCGATTCCGGTGAGCGCGGCCCTTCCGGGTCATACCAGCGTACGGTCCAATTGAGTGCACCAAGTACGAAGCGACGAACCGACAGTGGATCGCCACGGATCAGCCCCGCGTCCAGCGCCTCGTCGATGACCTGTTTCCATAACGCCTCGTAGGCATCACGCAAGTGCACGAGGTGAGATCTCGATTCGTTATCGAGGCGGCGCCATTCGTAGAGCGCCACCACATGAGCGTTGCGATCGGTCAGCAGGGTTTCCAGATGCGCACGCACCATGGCATCGAGCCGCGCCCCGGGCGTTGCGCTGGCTTCATCCAGTGCAAGCCTCGCAAGGGCTAGCGCGTTATGCATGCCCTCTTCGATGACAGCACAGAGTATTTCCTGCTTGTCACGGAAGTGGTGGAACAGGCTGCCCGACTTGATGCCCATTTCCTGGGCCATCATGCGGACTGTCGTCCGGTCGAAACCCTCTACGACGAAAAGACGAGCAGCGATACGGATCAGCTCCTTGCGACGGCTGGAGGCGTTCACTAAAGTCATCGAATTAACACTAGCGCTTGCTTGGTTAGCATTGAGCAAACCATAGCCCCACGTCCCGGTCAATCGAGCCTGCGTCCTTGGCTTGGATAGGCCACGCGCGACCGATAACAATAGCGGAGAACGCCATGACCACTGCTTCCGACGTCGTCATACTGTCAGGGGCACGCACGCCCATGGGCGGAATGCTGGGTAGCCTTACCAGCCTTACTGCACCAGCATTGGGCGCAGTCGCCATCCGTAGTGCCATCGAGCGTGCCGGCATTGCTGCTGAGGCCATCAATGAGGGAATTCTAGGCTGCGTGCTTCCTGCCGGTGTAAAACAAGGGCCGGCCCGGCAGGCCATGCGTCAGGCCGGCATACCTGACGGCATCGGGGCCACTACGATCAACAAGCTATGCGGGTCGGGGATGAAGGCGACCATGCTCGCCCAAGATCTGATCCGGGCCGGTAGTGGCAACATCGTATTGGCCGGCGGCATGGAATCCATGTCCAACGCCCCTCACGTATTGACCAAGGCACGTAGCGGCTACCGCCTGGGACATGGCGAACTCAAGGACCACATGTTTCTCGATGGGCTGGAAGATGCCGAGACCGGACGCCTGATGGGCGCCTTTGCCCAACAGGTTGCCGACGAGCGCGGCTACACTCGGGATCGTATGGATGACTTTGCCATCGCGTCGCTGGAACGCGCCATGACCGCCCAGGAAAAGGGCTGGCTCGACGCGGAAATGGTTCCTGTCACTGTCAGCTCACGCGCTGGCGAAAGCGTAATTGACCGTGACGAGCAACCCTTTTCCGCCAGACTGGACAAGATTCGCACGCTGCGTCCGGCCTTTGCCAAGGAAGGCACGATCACAGCCGCCAATGCCAGCTCGATTTCCGATGGTGCCTCGGCCCTGATCCTGGCCAGTCGTGAAGCCGCCGAGACCCAGGGCGTCAGACCTTTGGCACGTATCCTCGGTCATGCCACACACTCCCGGCACCCCAGCGAATTCACCATCGCCCCGGTTGGCGCCATCGGGAAGCTGCTGACACGTCTTGGCTGGCATGTCGATGATGTCGACCTGTTCGAGATCAACGAAGCCTTTGCCGTCGTGACACTGATGGCCATGGACGACCATCGTATTCCACATGACAAGGTAAATGTCTTCGGCGGGGCTTGTGCCCAGGGGCATCCCATTGGTTCCACGGGATCGAGAATTATCGTTACCCTTCTCAACGCGCTTCGCCAGCGTGGCGGTAGGCGCGGCATTGCCAGCCTGTGCATCGGCGGCGGCGAGGCCACGGCAGTCGCCGTTGAATTGCTCGACTGACAGTGCGCCCTGTGCGCCAGCAGCACGCAAAGTTCAAGGCCGGCAAACTGCCGGCCTTGTCATACCTCGTCCTATCAACCGTAACGACCGGTGATATAGTCCTCGGCCTTCTTGGTATGCGGGTTGGAGAACATCATCCGGGTGTCGTTGTACTCGATCAATTCACCAAGATGGAAGAATGCCGTGTAATCGGCAACTCGTGCCGCCTGCTGCATATTGTGGGTGACCGTGACGATGGTGAATTGCTTTTTTAAC
Organism: Modicisalibacter xianhensis; assembly: GCF_900113605.1. Lineage (GTDB taxonomy): Bacteria > Pseudomonadota > Gammaproteobacteria > Pseudomonadales > Halomonadaceae > Modicisalibacter > Modicisalibacter xianhensis. The sequence goes on along the minus strand of NZ_FOPY01000003.1, from coordinate 322,013 downwards.
TTGTCCATCAGGTCTTCGATGGTTGCCGTGGAGATCGGATCCAATGCCGAGGTCGGCTCGTCCATCAGAATCACGTCGGGTTTCACGGCAATGGCACGAGCGATGCACAGACGCTGCTGTTGACCACCCGACAGCGAGGTGCCAGGTTCCTGTAACTTGTCTTTGACCTCATTCCAGAGCCCTGCATCCCGCAATGCCCGCTCCACCAGTTCGTCCTGCTCCGCTTTACGGCTCACCAGGTCATGCATGCGCGGTGCGTAGGCAATGTTTTCATAGATGGACTTGGGAAACGGGTTGGGCTTTTGAAATACCATTCCGACCCGCCGCCGCAATGCGACCTCATCCATCTTCGCATCGTTGACATCACGCCCATCCATCTCGATGAGCCCTTGGATACGCACGCTCCGAATCAGATCGTTCATGCGGTTCAGGCAGCGCAGAAAGGTCGACTTTCCGCATCCCGAAGGCCCGATCAATGCCGTGACATTCTTCTGGTAGATGTCGATATTGATATTCTTGAGCGCTTGATTGTTGCCATACCACAGTTTGAGGTCACGGACGCGCACACTCAGTTCGTGATTGGCATCCTCGTTGCGATTGACCGGCTCCCCTGGCGTGCGCTCGTGCTTGTGCGTGGGGCGCGTCTCGATATCGGCGTTCTGTTGATTCATCAGTCTTGTCCCGTTAACGGTCGCCGGCTTACCAGCGACGCTCGAATTTCTTGCGCATCCAGACGGCACTGGCATTCAGCGAGATGAGCACGGCCAGCAGTACCAGGATGCCACCTGCCGTCTTTTCGATGAAGGCGCGTTCCGGCTCGCCGGCCCAGGTGAAGATCTGGGCCGGCATGACTGTCGCTGCGTTGGTGAATGAGGTCGATACATCCGGGATGAATGCCACCATGCCAATGATGATCAAGGGTGCGGTCTCCCCCATCGCTTGTGCCAGGCCAATGATCGAACCGGTCATGATTCCCGGCAGCGATAAAGGAAGCACATGATCGCGGACAACCTGCCAGCGGGAACAGCCGACTCCGAAGGCCGCTTGGCGAATGGTGTCCGGCACGCTGCGCAAGGCGGTACGCGTGGCGATGATGATGACCGGCAGCGTCATTAGCGCCAGGGTCAGGCCACCTACCAGCGGTGTGGAACGCGGCACGCCGAAGAAATTGATATAGATTGCCAGGCCCAGCAGCCCGAACAGGATCGAGGGCACGGCGGCCAGGTTGTTGATATTAATCTCGATGATTTGCGTCAGTCGATTGTCGGGAGCGAACTCCTCCAGATAGACCGCCGTCATTACGCCGATCGGAAAGGACACCAACATGGTCACGATCAATGTCAACACGGTGCCGACCGCTGCCGAAGCGATACCGGCCAGCTCGGGCATCTTGGAGTCACCCGAGGTAAAGAAGCGGGTGTTGAACCTGAGCTCCGCCCGACCTGCCTCCTCCAGCCTGTCGACGGTACGCTTCTGGCTATCGCTCAAGCGCGTATAGTGGCCCTTGAGATATTGGTCCACCTCGGCATCGGCAAGTACCCACTCCATGCGCGTGGTTCCCATCAGCTCGGGATTATCGCGCATGCGCCCGGGGATCAGTCGAAGGTAGCCGCGACTGACGAGATTACGCACCTCATCGTTGACCGCCGCCGGCGGGATCTGCATCGATTGCTCGGTGTAACTGACCTCTACCTGGACCTGCGCCTGCTGAAAGGCCGGCAGGCCCTTGACCAGCATGTCGCCGATAAACACGACCAGAAATGCCGCTGCCAGGATCAGGGCCCCCATCGACATCCACTTCAAGCGGGCCGATTTGCGATGTCGCCGCTTGAGTTGGGCAGTGATCTCGTCGAAGGATTGACTCATGCGTTTTGCCCCACTCGGTATCACAGGTTGTTGGAACGGTACTTTTCACGGAAGCGACGGATCATGATCACCGAGACCATATTCAAGGCCAGGGTCACCACGAACAGCACCAGGCCAAGCGCGAACGCCGACAGCGTCTCGGCACTTTCGAACTCCTGGTCACCGGTCAATGCCGCCACGATGCGCACCGTCACGGTGGTCATGTCTTCCAGCGGGTTCGCTGTCAGGTTGGGGCGCATGCCCGCAGCCATGACCACGATCATGGTCTCCCCCAAGGCACGCGATACAGCCAGCAAGGACGCCGAGATGATCCCGGGCAACGACGCCGGCAGCACCACGCTCTTGATGGTTTCCGCCTTGGTCATTCCCAGCGCCAGCGAACCTTGGCGCATGCTGTCGGGCACGGCCGTGATGACGTCGTCGGACAGCGACGAAATGAACGGGATGATCATGATGCCCATGACCAGACCGGGGGCCAAGGCATTGCTATAGGAGGCTTCCAGTCCCAGCCACCCGGCGATATCGACCACGATGGGCGCGACGGTGATCGCCGCAAAGAAGCCGTAGACGACGGTAGGAATGCCGGCCAGTACCTCCAGCACCGGCTTGGCCAGGGTACGTATGCGATCCGGTGCGAACTCGGCCATATAGATGGCTGCAAATAGCCCCACCGGTATGGCTACCAACATGGCGATCAAAGTAATGAGAAACGTGCCGGCAAACAGCGGAATCGAACCGAACTGGGCAGCACTCCCGGCCTCGTCCGCGCGGCCCGCAGCCGCCAGGAAGCTGGCGCCCGGGTCCCAGGTCGTACCGGTGATGAAGTCCCAGAAGCTCTGGATCTGGAAAAAGCGGATCGCCTCGAAGACGATCGAGATCAAGATACCCAGTGTCGTCAGGATCGACACCATGGCAGCGGTCGCCAGGATGACCTGGATCACCTTCTCGATGGCCTGGCGCGCATGGAAGTCGGGACGCACCTGCCGCATTCCGAACAGCAGTCCGACGGCAGCAATGACAAGACTGCCAGAAAGAAGATATGGCGTCGGGATTTCCGCCCCGACCAGCAACATGACAAAGGCCCCTACCACCCCGACAAGCACGGCCGGGCCCGCCGTGGTGAGCACCGAAAACCAGGCATACTGGTCAGGCTGGGCATACATTGCAGTTCCGCTGGCGCGCGTACGCGTCGCCTTGGCGCGGGCCATGAAGAAAGCGGCCAACCCCAGGGCGAGCAGCACCCCACAGAACAGCAGGAAAATCTGGTTGGTCTGCATCTGCACTCTCTTTACGTGAGGCGGCCGGAGAACGAAGCCATCACGACCACCAGCACCTAGCTACAGGTTCAGGCCGGCAGCTTGCGCTACCGGCCCTGTCGTCACGAACGCACGATCACTTCAGATCGGACAACTCAAGCTTGGCATGGCTCTCGACTTCCTGACGCGCCTCGGCACGTGCTTCTTCCGGCAGCGGAATCAGGCCGATGCCCTTGAGGTAGCCCATCGGGCCAATCATCTGCTCGCTCATGAACAGGTTGGCATAGTCGTACATCGGCGGCACTTCCTCGGCGTGCTGGTTCTTGATGTAGAAGAACAGCGAGCGCGAGACCGGATACTCGCCGGAACTGATCGCTTCGGGCTCCGGCTCGACGCCATCGATGGAGGCACCATCGAGGGTGTCGGCGTTTTCTTCCAGGAAGGAGTAGCCGAAGATACCAAAGGCATCGGTGTTTTCAGCCAGGCGCTGAACGATCAGGTTGTCGTTTTCGCCAGCATCGATATAGGCACCGTCAGCGCGGATATCGGTGTAGGCTTCGCCGCCATAGGCTTCCATGTCTTCGGATGCGGCCTCCATGACCAGCTCTTCGAAGGCATCGCGGGTACCTGACGTGGTGGGCGGACCATAGACGATGATTTCGCGATCCGGCAGCGAGGCGTCGATATCGCTCCAGTTCTTGTAGGGGTTGTCGATCAGCTGTCCATCCTGAGGCACCTTGGCTGCAAGCGCCTTGAAGATCTGATCGCGAGTCAGGTTGAGGTGTTCATTGTCATTGGACTGGGCAAAGGCGATACCGTCGTAACCGATCTTGGCTTCGGTGATATCGGTCACGCCGTTCTCGTTGCAACGCTCGAACTCGGAGGTCTTCATGCGGCGCGAGGCGTTGGTGATATCCGGCGTCCCCTCACCGACACCGTTACAGAACAAGCGCAGACCGCCACCCGAACCCGTCGACTCGATGACCGGGGTCGGATACTGCGTGGTGGCACCAAATTCCTCGGCGACGTAGCTGGCGAACGGATAGACCGTACTGGAACCGACGATGCGGACCTGCTCACGCGCTTGTGCGACCCCGATGACGCCCATCACGGCGGCAGCGACAGCGGTAGTCTTGAGGATGCGATTCATGCGGGTAACTCCTGTCGATGAGAGTGATCAACCTTCGCGAGACACAAGATGCCCAATGAAGATGACAGCTTTATGACAGCCGCTATGAATGCCCAGTCAGAAGAGTAGCCCCAAGGCCGCGATAGTGCTCAATATCAAGGAAGAACGCTGCAGGGTTTGTCGATCGAGTCGATGGGCGATACGTGAGGCCAGCACGTTGCCCAGCACAACGGCAGGCAGGAAAGTGGCCGCCAACCCGAGATGCCACAACTGCACCTTGCCGGCTACCAGCAGGGCCAGCAGCGTCATCGTGGCACTGGCGATGAAGAATGCCGATAGGTTGGCACGCGCCGAATCCGCAGGCAGGCGATGCATGAGCAGTGCGATGGGCGGCCCCCCGATGGCCGACACGGTCCCGAAAATGCCCGAGACGACGCCAGCAATGAACAGGCTAAGCCGATTCAGAGGCAGGCTGATCTTGCAAAGACTGACTGCCACCGACGACAGCACGATCAGTGCTATGAGCTTCTCGAGCACGACCAGCGGTGCCACCAGCAGCAGCCAGACCCCCAGCAGGGTACCAGGGACCCGACCCACCAGCGCCATGCCCACGGCATCCACACGGATTTCCCTGCGATAGGCGCCGACCATCATCAGCGCCACCAGCAGGCCGAACATGACAAGAACGGCCGGCACCAGACGAGGCTCCAGCATCAGGATCAGTGGCGTGCCAATGACCGCCAGACCAAAGCCGGTTGCACGCTGCACGAAGGCGCCGAGGAACAAGCTGGTTGCACACCCGAACCAGACCCCGAGCGAGACATCCAGCCATTCAGCCACGCAATGCGGCTCCCGAGAGTGCTCGAACCCCCAGGTTGCCAAGGATGGCTGCACCCAGCATGGTCAGGACCACCGGCCAGGCACTGGGGACCTCGAAGGCGCCCACCAGCACCCCGGCCAAGGCCCCGCTGGAAAACTGGATGCTGCCCATCAGCGCCGTGGCCGTTGCACTCATGCCGGGAAAATGATCCAGCATCGATGACATGGCGTTGGGACTGATCAGCCCTTGCATGCCAACGAAAAGCGTCATCAACGGGACGACGGTAAACAAGGAGTCAATTCCTGCCGCAAACACCAGCACCAGCGCAACCCCTGTGGCTAACTGGATTCCCAGGCCCCATAGCAGGTTCTGCTGGGGCGCACGTCGTTTGAGCAGGCGGATATTGAGCCGGTTGGACGCTGCCATGACGATGATATTGGCACCGAAGATGAACGGGTAGACCGCTGGCGATACCCCAAAATATTCCATGTAGAGGAAGGGCGAGCCGGTGATGAAGGCGAACATGCCGGCGAATGACATTGCGACGGCACTGATGTAACCCAGCGCTTCGCGGTGACGAAGCACCGCCAGGTAATTGGCGAGTATCTGACGCACCCCGGCGACCTGGGCATCGTCACTGCGGGTTTCGGGAAGGTAACGATTGAGCAACCACAGCACGAACACGGCATATACACTGAGAAAGGCGAAGATCAGCCACCAGTCAGCCAGATACAGCAGTGCACTACCCAAGGCCGGGGCTACCAGGGGCGCCAGCAGCATGATCATGACCATGGTCGAAAACACTTTGGCCGCTTCGCGTCCACTGAAGCAGTCACGCACGATAGCCGAGGAATTGACGACGGATGCCCCACCACCCAGCGCCTGGATGAACCGCAAGGCCCAGAGCATTTCCAGCGATTCGACTTGAGTGATGGCGAGACTGGCTGCCAAAAAGGTCAGAATGCCGCCAAAAAGCACCGGCCGCCGCCCTATCCGGTCGGACAGAGGCCCGAAGATCAATTGGCCCAGCGCAAACCCGAACAGAAACACACTTACGGACAGCTCGGTCAGGTGAACGCTGGCACCCACACTCTCGGCAAGTGCAGGTATGGCGGGAAGATAGGCATCGATGGCCAACGGTGCCAACGCCGTATTCGCCGCCACCAGTAACGCGATACGCCGGGAATCGAGCTGCTGCATACGCCTCCTTGCCAGTTCTTTCGACAGAACGTAAAAGCCATAAGGGGGCTAATCATAACAGCGAAGAAGCCATGGCGCGCGCCGCACGCCCGGTGTGCGGGAGGCACCTTATCGATACCGACTAGCGCTGCAGCTCGTGACTGACGAACCGTTCGCCGTGCGATATCCGCTGGATTGCCAGCGGAAGCTCGTCCGGTTCGCCCTTGAGAATGTAGCCACGGGCGCCGGCATTGAGCGCTTGCTCGACATAGTGTTTCTCACCATGGCCCGAAAGCATGGCGCAACATGAGCCGGGCTCTCGCTCGCGAAGTTGTCTGAGCAACTCGATACCACTCATCCCGGGCAGCGACATATCGATGAGAAACAGGTCGGGTAGCGGGTCGGGGAGCCGCTCCAGTGCCGCTTCTGCACTTTCCACGACCCCGACTACCTCGATACCCTCCTCGGTAGCGAGAAATTCGCTCAGCATGTCTCTCATCAGTGGATGATCCTCCACTACGAAAACCCGCACCATGCGCACTCCTTGCTATCGTCCTTCGTTCCCTGGCCATTTTGCGTCGGTATCGTTATCGGGCTGCATCGGGCACCAAGGCACTCGAATGTGCACTCGCATGCCATGCCCTTCAGCCGAATCGATCTTCAACGTGCCTCCGACCTGACGTAACCGCTCCTTGACGCTCGACAACCCGAATCCCGATTCCTGTAATGTGTCTTTCGTCTGCAGGGGCATGCCCAGCCCCTCGTCCTCGACATGAATGGCGAGATGCGTATCGCTCTGCTTCAGTTCGACAGTGGCACGATCGACACCCGCATGCTTCTTTACATTGAAGAGCAACTCGCGCACGATCTGAAACAGCAACACTCGCAGGTCTTCATCGATTGGAGGCATGGCGCGCTGCGCCAGCAATTCCACGTTGAGACCGTGCAGTTCGCGCATTTGCCGCTGCAACCATTCCAATGCATCGCCCAAGCCTTCCGTCTTGAGAATGGGGGGGCTCAGGTCCACGGTCAACTGACGTGTCGTAGCGATGGCCTGGTTGATAAGGCCACTGGTATCCGCGACCATGTCGGCAAGCGTTCGCTGTCGATCGAGAATCAAGCGGTTGCTGACCATGCGCAACTTCAACTGCAGCGCATACAGCAATTGCTGTAAATCATCGTGCAGAATCTGGGATACCCGACGGCGCTCTTCCTGCTCCGCCATCGTCAGGCTATAGGCCATGCGACGGACCTCTTCTTCGGCCCGCTTGCGCTCGTCGATATCGGTATTCGTCCCGAACCATCCCAAGGTGCGTCCCACACCATCGCACAGCGGAATGCCTCGTGCCATCGTCCAGCGCCAGTGACCGCTGCGTGCATGCCAAAGACGATATTCCGCTTCGAACGGTTTACCCGTGCCAATCGAACGCTGCCAAGCCTGCTCAGACGGTGTGACATCTTCCGGGTGCACCATGTCTCGCCAATGACCAGTCAGCCAATCCTCCACGCTCTGCCCGGTAAAGGCGCGCCAGGACGGTGAGTCCTCGCTGGCACAACCCTGTGCATCAGTACTCCAGATTATCTGAGCAGAGGTGGTAACCAGCAATCGAAAGCGTTCTTCGCTGTCGGCGAGCGACTGGGTGCGCTCGGCGACCAGATCCTCGAGCCGATCCATGGTCATGCGCTGGTCGTGGATGTCATTGGCTGACCCTAACCAGTGCAATATCTCACCGTCATCGTTGCAGATCGGTACCGCCTCGACCAGAAACCAGCCATAGGAGCCATCCGCACGACGCATGCGATGTTCATTGCGAAAGCGCACGCCCGTTTCCACGGCCCGGCGATACTTATACAGCACAGTGCTGCGCTCATGAGGATGGATGGCATCCGCCCAACCGTAGCCAATCGCCTCCTGGGAGGATTGCCCGGTGTATTCCATCCAGCGGCGATTGACCCAGACCCGCTTCCCCTCGGGATCGGCCTGCCAGAGCATGTCCGGAACCAGATCGGCAATCGCATGGAAACGGGCCTCGCTCTCGTAACGTGCCTGCTCGGCGCGCTTGTGTGCCGTGATATCGATCACGAACTCCACACACTCGTTCTGGCTGAGCTGCGCGCCGGCAAACAGTCCCCACCATCGCGAGCCATCCGGGCGTAACAGCTCCTTTTCATACGGGGTAAAGCGGCCATTGGCCTTGAGCTCATCGAAAGCCCGCCAGGTGCTGGGCATCCACTCCGACAAGGTGACCCTCTCCGAATTGAGTTCACCCCGTTGCAGCGCGTCACGTGTCAATCCGGTCATGCGCAAAAAGGTGTCGTTAGCCTCGAGAAAGGTGCTTTGCATGTCGAAAAAGAGCACCCCGACCGTCTCGATTTCCAAGGCGTGAGCGATGCGCCGCTCGCTTTCACGATAGCGGGCCTCACTTTCGCGAAGCGCGTCTTCTGCCTGCCTGCGCTTTACGGTCTCGGTCGTTTCGAGCACCGTGACGAGTATACCGTCGATACGGCCGTCGCCATCGGCGACAGGGCTGAAGGTCAGTGTGAAGTAAGCCTCTTCCGGGCTGTCGTTTCTTTCAATGACCAGACGCTGGTTCTCGAAGGTAAATGACTCCCCGCGTTCGAGCACCCCTGCGTAGATTGGCGCATTGAATTCCCAGACTTCAGGCCAGCATATCCGGTTGGGCTGCCCGAGCCCTTGCGGATGCTTATTACCCATGACCTTGCGGTAGCTATCGTTGTAGATCTGAACGAGTTGCGAACTCCAAAGCAGAATCATGGGCGCGGGCGATGCGACAACAAGCCCGGCAACGGTACACAGAGTCGGTGACCAGCTATCCACTGGGCCCAGGGGAGTCTGCGACCAATCTTTTTCACGGCACAGGCGGGCGAGCTCCCCCTCGTCTCGAAAGAGCCTGGCAGTCAGATCCTGGCGGTGGGCGTGATCGGTTGGCGACACAGCTTGCTTACCTATCTTTTCTCTTGCCAGCCATCTCAGTAACGGTAGCTCGGTGCCCCCGTTCACATGGCCCATTCACTGCATAGGCTCCGTGGATTTTCCTCAAAGTGCAATAAACCTTTGCTAGAAACCGAAAAAACAGTATCGGGCCAAGGCGACAGCTCTTGGCCGTCCATAAGAAACCACGCGGGGCATATAATGAAATTACTCGACAACATGACGGTGCGCTTTAGTTGGATGCTGGTGTTGGCAGCGTTCAGTTACCTGTTGATCGTCGTCGGTACCATGGGACTTTATTCGAATCATTTCAGCCGCCAAGCCTTTGGCACACTCAACCAGCTCAATGTCGCGCAAACTGCAGCGCTGAACCGGGCCTACATCGACATGCTACGTGCTCGTGTGGAAATGGATCGTGCCGCCGAGCTGATTCGTGCCCCCTCGTTCGACCGACCAGGACCGGTCATCGAGCAAGCAGGCATGCTGCTGAAAAGCGCCGATGCTGCATTCTAGCGCTTTCTGGCCGTTCCTGCCCAACCAGGCCAGCAGGAGGCCATCGCCATGCTGACCCAACGTTTCCAGTCACTGCTGAATACCGGACTTTCCCTGCAACTCATGGTGCTTGAAGACGAGGATTTCTCGGGATATCGCTCCGGACAGACCCGGGTCAGCGAGATGAGCCAGGCTTTCATCGATAGCGCCGACACTTTCTTCCAGACCTCCCAGCGCAGCGGAAACGCGCTGGTGACGCGCTTTCAAAGCTCGAGTGGTTGGATGGATCGTGCCATTGTCGTGGCTGTCGTTCTGGCTCTCATTCTGATAGGCACGGTGCTATGGGGTGTGACACGCAATGTCATTCGCCCCTTGCGACACATCGGAGAGCATTTCGAACGCATTGCACAAGGCGATCTATCAGCCATACCGGCACATCGCAGCCGCAATGAAATCGGCAAGCTCTACCAAGGGCTCGGAAAAATGCAGCAAAGCCTGGCCACTACGGTGGCAAGAGTGCGCAGCAGCGGCCAGGAAGTGCATGACGGTGCTCATCACATTGCCAATGGCAACGAGGATCTTTCGTCGCGTACCGAGCAGCAATCGGCCACCTTGGTCGAGACCGCAAGCAGCATGGATGAGCTGACCTCGACGGTATCCCAGAATGCCGACAATGCTCGACAGGCAAGCCGCTTGGCCGCCAGCGCCGCGCAAACTGCACACCAAGGTGGAGAAGTGATTGGTGACGTCATCGACACCATGCAGGCCATTGACCACAGTGCCCGCCAGGTCAATGACATCATTGGCGTTATCGATGAGATCGCTTTTCAAACCAATATTCTCGCTCTCAATGCCTCCGTCGAAGCGGCTCGTGCTGGCGAACAAGGGCGCGGGTTTGCCGTCGTTGCCGGGGAAGTCCGCGCCCTGGCCGGTCGCAGCGCCAATGCAGCCAGTCAGGTCAGGACGCTTCTTCAAGCGTCATCGGAGAAAATTGCCAACGGCACGGCTCTGGTGGATCAGGCCGGAAAGACCATGCAGGAGATCGTGACCGAGATTCAGCGCGTCAACGACATCATGGAAGAGATTGCCGCCGCCTCGTCCGAGCAGAGCCTCGGCATTGGCCAGGTCAACCAGGCCATTAGCCAGATGGAACGAGCCACCCAGCAGAACACCCAACTGGTGCTGGAGGCCGCCGATGCATCCCAGGCGCTGGAACGGGCCGCCGTGGCGCTTCGCGACAGTGTTGCCCACTTCCACTTGGCAGAAAACGGCGGCAACGGCGCCGAAACGTTGCAACCTACCCTGCCCGCTCCGGAAGCGAAGCGACTGCCTACCGCCGAAGAAGCGAGGAACGTGAGCCTGGAGCCGGCCTGAGCATGACCGCTAGGCGCACCGTGGCACGCTTGATAAAGTGAACGATCGTCTCGAACCAAGGAATTGCACGACATGGCAATGGACAAGCTGAGCCAACTCAAGTCGATGACCACGGTGGTCGCCGACACTGGCGACCTGGAAGCCATACGACGTTTCACACCCACCGATGCCACGACCAACCCCTCGCTGATCCTTCAGGCCGCTCAGCATGAGAGCCGTCGCGCAAGAATGGCCGAACTGGCTCGCGAGAGTACCGACATTGACGATGCCGTCGATGCCGTGGCCGTCGAGGTTGGATCCGAGATCAGCGAGCTGGTGCCAGGCTATGTCTCGACAGAGGTCAGTGCCCGGCTTTCTTTCGACACGCAAGCCACTCTGACCCGTGCCCATTCGCTGATTGAGCGCTACGAACGGCGTGGTATCTCCCGGGACCGCATCCTGATAAAAGTCGCCTCGACCTGGGAAGGTATTCGTGCCGCAGAGCAGCTCGAGCGTGAAGGCATCCATACCAACCTGACGCTATTGTTCAGCTTCGCCCAGGCACAGGCCTGTGCCGATGCAGGCGTGACGCTGATCTCGCCGTTCGTTGGACGCATCCTCGACTGGCACAAGGCCAAGGAGCCCAATGCCGACTTTTCAGGCCAGCATGATCCCGGGGTTCAGTCCGTCAAGCGCATCTATGAGCACTACAAGGGCCACGGTTACAAGACAGTGGTCATGGGCGCCAGCTTCCGCAACTGTGGTGAGATCGAAGCCCTGGCCGGCTGCGATCGACTGACCATCTCACCGCAACTGCTCGAGGAACTGGCCACGACTGAAGGCACGCTTGAACGTCAGCTCGTCTCGCTGGAAGCCGAGACCTCTCCCCCGGAGCCACTGGATGAAAGCGAGTTTCGCTGGGAAATGAATGAGGATGCCATGGCCACGGAGAAGCTGGCCGAAGGTATCCGAAAGTTCATGGCCGATCAGCGTAAGCTCGAGGCGTTGCTGGCCGAGTTACGCCGCTAGCCCTTTCATCTCGTGGCATACACGAAACGCCCGGCACGAGCCGGGCGTTTCGCCAAGGATGCCATGGTTGCGAATCAGTGCGTCGACTTGCTTTCCTGGGCCTCGAGAAGCTCCACCAGCGGCTGAAACTGTTCCCGATTGTGCTCGTTCATGCGCATCAGGATGCGATGAGCCTCGAGAATGCGCTGCTGCATCCCCGTCTCATCGGCTGGTACCTGAGGCAGTTCGGCCAATTCGTCAGGCTCGACGAGAGGCGCCTGCACCAAGGTGAAATAACGTGAGAACCCCATGACATCCAGCATTCGGCGCACGTCGGGATGATCGGCCACTATCGTGGGTGGATGAGTCAAGCGCCCCTGTACGGCCATGGCCACCTTGGCAAGAAATCCCAGTGCCGTAGAATCGACATTCGTAGCCTCGCGGAGATCGACGATGACCGATTTCAAACCAGGCATGTCGGCGAGGCGCTGTGCCTCGTTATCCAGTGTTGCGCAGAGAGTGAGACGAACGTCGCCGCACAACTTGAGCACGAATACACCGGCCTCGTAGGCCGCCTTGATCCGTCCCTCACCGGTCGTCATGGTCAAATCCGCTCAATAGCATGATGGTCAAATCATCCGGTAGTTCTTGACGCTCCGTGTCGCTGTCGTCAGCCGAGCGGTTCACGGCCAGGCTGGTTCGCAAGGTCGCTACATCCTGGCACCGCGAAACCCGCCGTTGCAGCTCAGCGAGCCGCTTATCCAGCGTATCACCAGGGAGGCATTCCAGTACCCCATCCGAACACAGCCAGAGCCGAAAGTTCTCCTGCAACGTAACATCATAGGCAGGATAGGTAACTTTTGGAAACAAACCTACCGGCATACCCTCGCCCTCGATGACGTGAAGGTCATCGCCGTTTTGCAGCAAAGGCATGGGCATTTGTGCACCCAGCGAATAGTGCATTCGACGGCACTCTCGATCGATGACACCGACGAACAGTGTGGCATGCTTTCCGATGCCGGTCTCCAGCAGTTCGTTGTTGAGCTGGGCCAGCCAGCGTGAAGCCAGTGTTTCGGGCGCGCTGCCGTCCCACTCGTTCAACCAGCGATTACTCAGGTATTTCAGCAAGACCGTGACAAAGGCCGACGAGGCGCCATGCCCGGATACATCGGCAAAGTAGAACACGCTGTAACGATCGTCGAAGCGCTGAAAGTCGAGAAAGTCACCCGACAAATACAATGACGGGGCCAACCAGTACTCACAGCCGACTCCATTGATCGTGAGTGGCTGCGGCGGTAATAGCCGGCGCTGTATCTGGCTACCGGCCTGCTGGTCGAGACGCAGCATGGCAAGATGCGTCTCGAGATTCTCGTTGAGTTCGGCCAGCCGTTCCCGGTCTCGAGCATGCGCTTCAGCCAGGCGATGATGCTCGAGGCTCCGCGAGATGAGCCGGCGCAGCACATCCCCATGCCTCAAGGGGTCGACCAGATAGTCCACCAATCCGGCATCTACCGCTCTCAGCAGGTCGGCATCGAGACGTGTATCGCTGACTACCACCGTAGGCAGGCGCCGGGTGAGGGTCGACCAGGCACTGGCGGGCACCGCACGTGCATGGGCCACGATCAAGCGCGTATCCACGGGCAACGCGTCGATATGCTCAGCGGCAGCGACTGCAAAACGCCCCTTGGCTATAGTTTCCGCCAAGGCGTTGCGTTCCTCGCCAGGCACATCAAGCAGGCCGATCAGGATGCGTGAACTGGCCATATTGGCAGGCCTCTACTCGGCGAAATCGCTATCATCGAATTCGAAGTCATCACTCGCGAACGGATCCGCTCCCAACTCGCCATCATTCACCTCGTAGCGACGCTGCTGCAGATAGGTATCGCGCAGGAAGCTATAACGATCACCACGAATCAAGGCCTCTTCATCCAACACGCTGGCCCGATAGTTGACCAGCTCGAGTCCACGCGCTCCATAACGAACGGCATCATCCTCGACGTAGGTCATCGGGTCGGTGTACCAATCGGCAGGCATACCGCCGGCATGGCGCAGCGTGCGGCCTCCGAAAACCGGTAGAACGACGAAGGGACCTTCGCCTACTCCCCATGTCGCCAGCGTCTGTCCGAAATCCTCCTCACGCGCCGTCCAGCCCAGTTCCGTGGCGGGATCCAGCAACCCACCCAGACCCAACGTCGAGTTGATCAGGAAACGCTTCGAGGCAACACCCGCATTCGTCCATTTCCACTGCAGAACGCTATTGGTTATGGTGCGTATTTCACCAAGGTTGGTGAAAAAATTGCCGACACCTGTCTGCACCGGATCAGGCGTGATGGTGTCGTATCCTTGCGCCACGGGCTTCAAGGCATACCGATCCAGTGCATCGTTGAATGCGAACACTCTACGATTGAAGGGCTCCCAAGGGTCAGCCGGGTTGGCGGTGGTCTGCTGAGACTGACTGGCACAGCCACCCAGCATCAAGCCTGCCGTGACAGCTACTGCTATCGCTTTCATTCGCTCATCCTGCGTACGATCACACTGCCGGCACTGTAGCCGGCTCCAAAAGAGCAGATCACGCCCAAGGCCCCCGACGGCAGATCATCGCGATGAAGATGAAAGGCAATGATCGAACCCGCCGAGCTGGTATTGGCATAACGATCGAGAATGACTGGCGCCTGCGTTTCTGTCGGCTCGAAGCCCAGCACACGACGAGCAATCAGGTCATTCATGTGCCGGTTGGCCTGGTGCAGCCACAGTCTGGCCAAGTCGTCGCCCGTCAGTTGCAATGACGCCAGATGCTCGAGGATCAGCTGCGCGACCAGGGGGCATACTTCCTTGAAAACCCGACGCCCTTCCTGAACGAACAGCTTGTCCGATGCCAACGGATCACTGTCGGTGGCCCGGTTGAGAAACCCGGCATTATTACGAATGGCATTGGAAAAGCGAGTTGCCAACCGGGTGCCCAGAATCTCGAAGCCATCTTCGACTCTCGCCTGATCCTGCGCTTCGATGACAATCGCAGTACAGGCATCGCCGAAAATGAAGTGACTGTCACGGTCGCGGAAGTTGAGATGGGCCGAACAGATTTCGGGACTGACGATCAATGCACGCCTTACGCTACCGCTGGCGATGGCATTGTTGGCGGTCTCGATCGCGAATGTTGCTGAACTGCAGGCAACGTTCATGTCGAAAGCGTAGCCACCCGTGCCGAGCGTTGCCTGCAATTCTACCGCCACGGCGGGATAGGGCCGCTCGAGATTGGAGCAGGCCACGATCAGCATGTCGATCTCGGCGGGCTCCACCCGGGCACGGTGCAACGCGGCACGTGCAGCCGTCGCCCCCATATCGCACTGGATCGATGCCTCGTCATTGCGACGCTGGGGCAAGCGTGGCCGCATGCGATCAGGATCGAGTATACCCTCGGCATCCAGCACGTAACGGCTCCGAATACCGGATGCCTTGAGGATGAACTCGCTACTCGAGTAGGCCAGCGGCTGCCTGTCCCCGCGTGCAATGGCGTCGGCATGCCGCGTGTTTTCTCGATCAACCCAGGCATTGAATGCCGCTACCAGGGCATCGTTGTCGATGGCGTGTTCCGGCGTGTAAAGGCCCGTGCCGGTAATCACGGCGTGATTCATGGTCGTCTCCTCGCGGTGGTCGTCGCCACCCATCACCGTCTTGCTTGGCTTCACTCGCTGCGTCGTCCGGTAATTTCCGACCAGCGCCGCTCCAGACGCTTGGCGGAGACAGGAAAACGCGTACCCAACTGCTGGGCAAACGACGATACGCGAAACTCCTCCAGCCACCAGCCGAACTCGACCAGCAGAGGATCTTCCCAGCCACTGCGCTGTTCGGCTTGTCGCCTATCGTTCCAGCGCGTCTCGAAATCCTGCACTTCCTGCATCAGCATCTGGTCACGCATGCGCTCACGCGGCGCCTTTTCCAGCCGGATCCTCGCCGCCTCCATGTAGCGAGGGTATTCCTTGAGCCACTCTCCGGCCTC
This sequence comes from Modicisalibacter xianhensis, assembly GCF_900113605.1. Taxonomy (GTDB): domain Bacteria; phylum Pseudomonadota; class Gammaproteobacteria; order Pseudomonadales; family Halomonadaceae; genus Modicisalibacter; species Modicisalibacter xianhensis. The sequence continues at coordinate 305,957 of NZ_FOPY01000003.1, read as the reverse complement.
GCTGATGAAACCGGGATGGACGAGGCGTTGCATCTGGGCCTTGAGATCACTGTATACCAAGGCCAGCGCCAGGTTCAGATTGCCTTTCAACGCCTGGGTCACTGCCAAATGTCCCTCGAGTGCCTTGAGCAGCGTCTCGACCAGAGTATCGGCATACGGCACCAAGTCCCCTCGCTTGTCGTTCAGGCGTTGATCAAAATCGCTGCGCGAGCGGGGCAAGGGGTCAAAGGCGATCTCGTGCAGGAACACCGCCGACACCAGATCATCGAGCAATTGCCTCTTGCTGCCCACCTTGGTGAACAACAGTGCGCAGCGATCCACGCCCTTGAGCTGCCCGATGGCCTTCGCCTGGGCAGGCAGACGCTGCATGGCCAGGCGCCTGACGCCCTGTCGATGCATCTCGCGCGCCTTGTCGGGATGATCGAACAGGCGTATCGACAATCCCTCGCCCTTGTCCTGCTCCGCCAGAGCCGGGTAGGCCTTGACATGAATCCCCGCCTGGCTGGTAGTGCTGGACTCGACCAGCGGCGTCTCGGGCAAGTCATCGACTTTCTGCTGTACGTCAACGGCGTCGCCCAGTGCCTGGGCGCCAGCGCTAGCCTCGGCATGGAAACGACGCTCCAGTACGGACAGGTCCCGCCCCTGCCCGAGTACCTTGCCGGTATGATCCACTACGCGGAGGTTCATGCGCAGGTGCGGCTCGAGTTGCTCGGTACGCCATTCCGCCGCTGACAGACGCAACCCTGTCTTGACGCGCAGGAATTCACCGAGCGCCTCGGTCAGCGGCACGTCGTCAGGGGTCAGGGCCTCAAGGGCCGCATCGACCCAGTCGGGAATCGGTACCACCTGGCGTCGCACCGCCTTGGGCAGCGACTTGAGCAACGCAATGCACTTCTCGCGCAAAAGGCCCGGCACCAGCCATTCGAGACGGTAGCGAGGCAGTTGCGGCAGCATTGCGGCTGGCACGGTCATCGTCACCCCATCGTCTTCGGCCCCCGGCGCGAAGTGATAGCTCAAGGGATAGCGCACGCCGTTCAGCACCAGCTCGTCAGGGTACTGGACGACACTGACATCCTCGACACTACGCGCCATGAGTGCCGTCTTGTCGAACCTCAGTACGTTAGGGTCATCACGCTCGGCCTGACGTCGCCAGTGTTCGAAGCCCTTGCCGTTGACGATGTCCTCGGGCAAGCGCTGGTCATAGAAATCGAACAGCGTTTCTTCATCAACTAGAATATCGCGCTTGCGTGCCCGATCTTCAAGGTTTTCCACCTCCTCGACCAAGGCCCGATTATGAGTGAAGAAATCGGCATTGGTACGATAATCCCCTTCCACCAGCGCGCGACGGATGAAGATTTCCCGCGCCTCGGCTGGCGCCACCGGACCGTAATGCACCTTACGCCGCGCCACGATGGGCAGGCCGAACAGCGTTACCTGCTCGAAGGCGACGACCTGGGCACGCTTCATTTCCCAGTGCGGCTCACTGTAGGAGCGCTTGGACAGGTGAGTGGCCAATGGCTCGATCCATTCCGGCTGGATACGAGCCACGTCGCGGGCAAATAAACGTGTGGTTTCGACGAGTTCGCCCGCCATGAGCCACTTGGGGTTTTTCTTGGCCAGGCCCGAACCGGGATGGATCATGAAACGCCGATTGCGGGCGCCGAGGTACTCCCGGTTTTCAATGAATTGACCGATGTTGGACAGTAGCCCTGCCAGCAGGGCCTGATGCAACTGGGCATAGTGGTGGCGACGCCGTTCCTGGGCTGCCGCTTCGTCGGTCTCGGCCTGGGCTTTCCCCGACGGCACGCCTGGTACCTCAATGTCCATGTCACGCAGTAATTGGCGTAGCTGACGGAAGGTGTCGTGCCATTCACGAACGCGCAAGTAATTGATGTAGTTATCGCGACACCAGCGACGCAGCTGGTTACCCGACAATTCATCACGCGCCAGTTCGAAGCCGGTCCAGAGGTTCAGCCAGGCTACGAAGTCCGAATCGACGTCGTCCCAGCGCTTGTGGGCCTGGTCGGCCGCCTGACGCTTCTCGGCGGGGCGCTCGCGGGGGTCCTGGACCGACAGGGCGCTGACGATAATCAGGACCTCGCGCAGGCACTCGCGCTCGGCCCCAGCCAGCACCATGCGCGCCAGGCGAGGATCGATGGGCAGCCGGGCCAGACGGCGCCCGGTAGCTGTCAGACGGTTACCCTCGTCTACCGCGCCGAGTTCGTACAGCAGGCGAAAACCGTCCTTGACGAACCGGGAGTCCGGCGCATCGACGAACGGAAACGCCTCGATGTCTCCCAGTTTGAGCGACAGCATGGAGAGGATGACCGAGGCCAGGTTGGTACGCTGGATCTCGGGTTCGGTGAATTCGGGGCGGGCGAGAAAGTCCTCTTCCCCGTAAAGGCGTATGCACACCCCTTCGGCAATACGCCCACAGCGCCCCTTGCGCTGATCGGCACTGGCCTGGCTCACCGGCTCGATGGGCAGACGCTGGACCTTGGCCCGGTAGCTGTAGCGGCTGATGCGCACCAGGCCGGGATCGATGACGTAGCGGATCCCCGGCACGGTCAGCGAGGTCTCGGCGACGTTGGTCGACAGTACGATACGACGCCCGCTGTGCGACTGGAATACGCGATTCTGCTCGGCATTGGAAAGCCGCGCATACAGCGGCAGGATTTCAGTGTGCTTCAGATCGGCCCGGCGCAGCGTATCCGCCGTTTCGCGAATCTCGCGCTCACCGGGCAAAAATATCAATACGTCACGCGGTCCACTGAACCAGCGTTTTTCACGCTCGATGGCCTCGATCTCTTCCACGGCATGCAGAATTCCCTCCTGCAGGGTGCGATCTTCTTCATCGTCCGCTTCGCGCACCAAGGGCCGGTAGCGAACCTCGACCGGGTAAGTGCGCCCCGAGACCTGCACCACGGGAGCTGGACGGCGCTTGCCCTGCTCGTCCGACGCGGCAAAATGTGCCGCGAAACGCTCCACGTCGATGGTCGCCGAGGTGATGATGATCTTCAGGTCAGGCCGGCGTTCGGTGAGTCGCTTGAGGTAGCCAAGCAAGAAATCGATATTGAGACTTCGCTCGTGCGCCTCATCGATGATGATGGCTTCGTAACGCTCGAGATCGGGATCATGCTGCGTCTCGGCAAGCAGGATCCCATCGGTCATCAGCTTGATCAGCGTGCGTTCGTTGGTCTGATCGGTGAAACGCACCTGATAGCCGACCTGCTCGCCCAGCGGTACTTCGAGCTCTTCGGCCAGGCGAGTGGCTACCGAACGTGCCGCCAGGCGGCGTGGCTGGGTATGGCCGATCAAGCCGCGCCGGCCCAACCCCAGTTCCAGGCACAGCTTGGGCAACTGTGTCGTCTTGCCGGAGCCGGTCTCGCCAGCCACCACCACGACCTGATGCTCGCGCAGCGCAGCGAGAATGTCCTCGCGCTTTTCCGCAACCGGCAGCGAGTCGGGATAGCGCAATGTCACCGGCAATTGACGGCGTGCCGCCAGAGCCGCCTGGGATGATGACAGCCGTGCATCGATGTCGCGCAATGCCCGGCCGATCGGCTTGCCGGCACGAACTCGCTGCCTGAGCCTTGCAATGCGACGCGCCTGATCGTGGGCATCGCGTAACAGGCAGGCGTCGAGACGCGAGCGGCGCTGGTCGAGTTCCTTCAGGGCCTGGGTCGGGGGTGAGGTCGGGCTCAATTCATCCTCGCATCATAAAAATAGCCTGTTCGCGTCGGCATGCCGGCGCGAACAGGCTATTGTACCGCCAGAGCGATGGCGGCGGCCAATCGGCAATCAGGCGTCGCGAAGCTCGCGCCGCAAGACCTTGCCGACGTTGGTCTTGGGTAGTTCGTCGCGAAACTCGATCAGCTTGGGCACCTTGTAGGCAGTCAACTGCTTGCGGCACCACTGACGCAGCGTTTCGGCATCCAGCGCCTCGTTGCGCGAGACGACGAACAGCTTGATCACTTCGCCATTGGTCTCGTCGGGGACCCCCACAGCACAGGCCTCGATCACGTCGGGATGCCCTGCCACGACATCCTCGATCTCGTTGGGATAGACGTTGAACCCCGAGACGATGATCATGTCCTTCTTGCGATCGACGATCCGTATATATCCGTCCTCCTGCAGCACGGCGATGTCACCGGTACGAATCCAGCCCTCCGCATCAAGCGTCACCGCCGTATCCTCCGGACGGTTCCAGTACCCCCTCATGACCTGAGGGCCTTTCACGCACAACTCCCCGGCCTCACCGAAGGGCAGAGCTTCGCCATCGCCATCGACGACCTTGACCGACGTGCCGGGCACCGGCTTGCCGATAGTGCCCAGTTGAATTGCGCGCGGCGGGTTGAAAGAGACCACCGGCGACGTCTCGGTCATGCCGTACCCTTCGGCTACCGGGCAGCCCGTAATCTCTTCCCAGCGCTTGGCGACCGGTTTGGTCAGGGCCATGCCACCCGAGATGGTCAGCTTGAGCGAGGAAAAATCCAGACTGCGGAAGTCCTCGCGGTTGCATAACGCGTTGAAGAGAGTATTCAGACCCACGAAGCCGGTGTATTTCGTGGTCTTCAACGTCTTTATGAATCCATCGATATCGCGCGGGTTGGGTATGAGGACGGTGTGGTTGCCAGTCTCCATCATGAACAGACAATTCACGGTAAACGTATAGATGTGGTAGACCGGCAACGGTGCTATCACCGTTTCACAGCCCTCGCCCAGCACATCGGAAATCACCGCGCGCGACTGCAACATATTGGCGACAAGGTTGCAGTGCGTCAGCATCGTGCCCTTGGCCAGCCCGGTCGTTCCGCCCGTGTATTGAAGTGCAGCCACATCCTCTTGCTGGCGCACGACCTCGCGGTGCTCCAGGCTACGCCCCTTGGATAGCGCCTGTCGAAAGCCCACCGCCATCGGCAACGAGTAACGCGGTACCATTTTCTTCAGGTGCTTGACCGCCGCGTTGATCAGCAAGCGCTTGGGAAAGCCATGTATGTCGCCGATCTGGGTGATCAGGACATGGCGAATCTTGGTACGCGCAATGACCCGCTCCAGCTTGTCCGCCATGTTAGCCAGAATCAGAATGGCCTTGGCGCCAGAATCCGAGAATTGGTGTTGCATCTCCCGCTCGGTATAGAGCGGGTTGGTGTTGACGATCACCAGGCCGGCACGCAGGGCACCAAATACGGCAATCGGGAACTGAAGCAGGTTAGGTAGTTGAATGGCGATCCGGTCACCCGGTTCGAGATCGGTCTCGTGCTGCAACCAAGCGGCAAAATCACCGGATAGTTGATCCAGCTCGGCATAGCTCAGTGTTTTGCCCATGCAACTGAAGGCCGGTTTATCGGCGAAGCGCCTGACCGAGGCATGGAAGACATCCATGATCGAGGCGTAATCCTCCAGCCCTTCGAGGGCGGGGCCGGAAAGGACAGGGGCATTGGCGTGCTGATTCATGGACTGTTCTCCGCAGTGAACCGATCGATATCGGTCTCTTGTTATCTCGAAATCGGTAGGGAAATGGCATTCGTCCCATGACTTGGACAGCGAATCCATGCATTAGTCGCACCTTATAACAAGCCCGGCCCACTGTAAAACGAACGATTGAAACAATCGTTCACTTACTGACCAGCGGAGCCTCAGCTGTCATCCGTGAGACATAGCGCGCCTGTATTTCGCCATGCCGCCATACCAGCATTTCGCCCGGCTCCATGCGGCACCAGCGCTCATTGTCAGTCAATGGTTCGGTGGCAATCACGGAGACCACATCATGGCAGGTGGTATGTTCGATGAAATCGACCACCATCTCGATATCGCTGAGCTGTGCCTTGCCGAAAGGCGCACGCCGCGTGATGTGGGCCAGCTTCGTCGAGCAGAAGCAATACAGGTAATACCCATCCGAGAGCAATAGATTGAACACGCCCAGCGTGCGCAGGTGCTCGCAGAGCTCGTGTAATGCTTCCCAGAGACGCTCAGGTTGTGCCGGGGGCGTGGGGAAACGTTGCCTCAACTCCCCCATCAACCAGCAGAATGCATGCTCGCTGTCGGTCGAGCCGACCGGGGCGTAAAATGGCAAGCCAAGCGCTTCCCAGCCCTTCAATTGGCCGTTATGCGCATAGCACCACTGCCGCCCCCACATTTCGCGTGTGAATGGATGGGTATTGGCCAGGCGCACGCCACCCACGTTGGCCTGGCGGATATGGCTGATCACGACATGCGATTTGATCGGGTAGTCACGGATCAAACGGGCTATGGGCGAATCGACCGAGGGATGCGGATCGCGAAAATCGCGGTAGCCCCCTTCCTCGTAAAAGGCAATTCCCCACCCATCACGATGCGGGCCGGTGCCGCCACCGCGATGCAGAAACCCGGTCAGACTGAAACAGATATCGGTGGGCACGTTGGCGCTCATGCCCAGCAACTCACACATGCGGTTCCTCCCGACGCACTGCGCGACGGCGATGCAACACGCGCCGACGCTGCACGATCAATAGCACAAGGACCGCAATCACGGCGGTCAGCCAGAACCAGGGCGCCATGCGGTGTTCCTGAAAGTACTGTTGCAGCCTGGGGTTGTCCTCCCAGAACTCCTGCGCCTGTTGCGGCAGTGCATTGGCTGCCCGGTTTAGTAGCGCACTGAAACGATCGGCCAGCGAGGGCTGCTCGGGGGGCGGCGCCTCCTGCCCCGGCAACGCCTGCCCGCTGAGCCCGTCGCCAAAGCCGACGCTTTCCAGGCCGGTCCCGGCGTCGGCGTTGAGCTGCAAGTCAGGCAAGTTCAAAACACGGGTTTCTCCTCCAAGCTCGACACGGGCAGTGAGCGTGATCGGCACGCTGACATTGGGATCGATCTGAGGCAGGACAATGCGCCAGCGCTTGGCGTCGACCGGTGCCGCCATGAGCGATTCACCCTGGAGCTGCGCCTCTATGGTGGTGTTGTCCACGTCGATATGTGGATGCTCGGAGCGCAGAATGACGCGCCCAGCCTCCTCATCGAGCCGGGCCTCGATGGCCGGCAGGATGTTGACTGCCTGATGCAACTGCCGAATATACCCCTCGCCCTCGGCTGTGACCGACAGGCGTGCATTGCCCAACGTCTCCAGCGATGGCAGCGTCCCCTGATAGTGCCCGTTTTCACGCTGCAGCGGCACGGCTTCGATGACATCGCCGTTCGTGGTACGCAACTCGGCGACAATCTCGAGCCCGACGGCCTGCTCTTCGGTCAACGGGGTCCCCTTGGACTCCATCCAGGCCTCGATTGGCGTCTGGAACCCCTGGTACAGGGTCGTGGGCAGTTCACGCGTGCGCAGCGTCAAGGATGAGTCGATATTGATGCGGCTATCGCCGCCGATCTCTCCTTCGATGCGCCATTCCCCGGCCTCGGGTGATGTCACGGTAATCACGTCGAAGCGATCCTGAGCCTGCCACTGGATAGACTCGGGATGATCCTCTGCACTATAGCGCTGCCCACCGGGTCCAATCAGCGTCAGTCCCGATTCGCCAGGCTCATGGAACAATAGCGCCGAGAAGGAATCGACCCGATCGTCGATGGTGAAGCGATTTTCCTGCAAAGGCACCTGATCGACCGGGAAGATGCGATCGAGCACATCGAGAAAGGCACGCAGCAGCGCTTCCGGGTTCTCCGCCACTGTGACCAGCCCGCTAGTCATCGTCGATAACTGTTCGACCAGTGACAGATCGACGCCGGGCGAAAAGGCGATCGTATGGATTACCACGCCCTGCTCGGCCAATTCAGGAGCTAAGTCCTCGAGCAGACGGCGCCGTGACGCAGCATCGGCGGCCCGCTTGTCGCCACGCGGTGCCGGTACGTCGACCACACCGTCAGTCAGCAGGATCAGATGCCTTTCCCCGGATGCCGGTCGAGCATTGGCGACCGTGCGAATGGCCTGCTCGATATCGGTATATTGCTGATAGTCGACGAGTGCGGGTTTCAATGCCAAGGCCCGCTGGCGCCAGGCCGGATCCACCTGAGTGGTGGGAAGGATGTTCGACACGTCGCTGCCAAACGTCCAGAGACCGCTGCTTACCCCGGATGGCATCAGCGACACCAGCAGCTCCAGGCCGCTCCCGCTCAACCGGTTGGGATCGTTCTGCTTCATGCTGCCGGAGACATCCACCAGCAGGCGTACATCGGGGCGCTCCTGGGCCCATCCCTGGCCAGCCCAGGCCAATAGCGATACGACTATCGCAGCGATCAAACTTCGCATCGAGTTTCCTTATCTTATCGACGGCTCCCGGCGATCCTGAGCGGCTCTGACCGGGTCACCGCGTTCCCCTGCGTCATCATTATCATCGTCGGCGCGACGTCTCAGCGCCGCCCATAGCATCACGCCCAGCGCCGCACCGATGCCTGCTCCCAGCAGCAGCAATGTCATTGCGCCTTGCATGGCCTCACTATCGTGCTGCAGGAACGCCACGCTGGATACCACGACGGCCGGCGCCAGGCCTTCATAGGTGGCCTGCCCCTCCAGCCGGGTCAAGGTGAAACCGGCAGGCACCCACACCAGGCCGGCCACTACTCCTGTAATGGCAAATTTCGGCAATCGCGGCAACCAACGAATGGCAAGGTAGCCAGTCAGCAGGACAACGAGCGACAATGCCACGTAGCACAGCCATAGCAATGGTATGGAATCGGATATTAGCATCAGCTTATTTCCTTGACTCATTTGCCCATCATGGTACACCGCACCCAATGAAAGCACAGCCGCCGATCCATTCGTCGAACATCGAATCACCTGTTGCCCGCTTCGCGCGTGCCGACGATCCCGACTGGCACTGGCTGGAAAACCGTGACGACCCCGAGGTTCGCCGTTTTCTGGAAGCCGTGAATGCGCAGAGCGATGAGACACTGTCATCACTCGAACCCTTGATGGAAGCGTTATATCAAGGCCATCTGGCGCGCCGGGAGCTGGCCGTCGACGGGTTGAAGACACCATTGGCACGCTACACCTACTGGAGCGAGACCGCGGCGGATGCCGACTATCCGGTGTGGTGGCGCCACCCTAACCAGCATCCTGACCAACGTGAGTGCCTGCTCGATCTTGAGCAGCGTTCCAGCGAGCATCACTATCTGGAGCTTGGCGATCTGGCAATTTCACCCGATGAAGGCTGGCTTGCCTGGACCGAGGATCGCCGAGGCGACGAATTCTTCGAGCTTAACCTGCGCCGCTTGCCCGATGGCGAGCCACACCGAATGCTGACGGACATTGGCCCCGAGCTGACCTGGGCGGAGGACAACCGGACCCTGCTTTTCACGCGCTACGATGCCACGCAGCGTCCCTCTAGCGTTTGGCGTGTAACCCGGGATGACGAAACGCCGACATGCATTTTCGAGGAGCCCGACCCCGAATTCTGGGTCGGCCTGGGCAAGACACGCTCGAAGGCTTGGCTGGTACTGGAAACTGCCTCCAAGGACACTTCAGAATGCCATCTGATACCAGCGCTTTCACCAGCGACTCCCCCGAGTTGCATCCGCCCTCGCGAGAATGGCGTCGAATACAGCATCGAGCATCGTCCCGGACACTTTTACATTCTGCATAACCGCGCTGCCCCGCACTTTCGGCTCGATGTCGCCGATGAACGCAACCCCGCCCACTGGCAGCCACTGCTCGACCATCGCCAGGACCATACCTTGGAAGGGGTCGATGCCTTCGATTGGGGCCTGGTGCTCACCGAGCGCGATCACGAACAAGCCCAGGTGCTGCTGCGCGTCCTGGCCTTCGATGCCCGACACACCATCGGCGAAGACCGCTACCTGCCTCTGGCCGATACCCCCTGCAGCCTGATGCTGGGCGATACCCCTGACTTTTTCTCGCGGCGCCTGCGCCTTCGCGAGGAATCCTTCACCTTGCCGGCACGTTGGGTCGAACATGACCTCGACAGCGATGAACGCAAGCTATTGAAGCGCATGCCGATCCACGGCAGCCTCCTTCCCGAGGCGCTCGTCTGCCGGCGCATCTGGGCCATCGCCCATGACGGCGAGCGTATCCCGGTGTCGGTAGTGGCTCGTGCCGACTTGCTCGGCACGCATCCTCTGCCAACTCTGCTCTATGGATACGGCGCTTATGGCGAGGTGCTCGACCCTTGGTTCTCGGTGGCCCGCCTCGAACTCCTCGAGCGCGGCGTGGCATTCGCCGTCGCCCATGTCAGGGGCGGTGGCGACCGCGGCGAACCCTGGTACCTGGCCGGCAAGCTCGAGCACAAGGAAAACAGCTTTCGTGACTTTCTTGCGGCCCGCGATGCATTGGTCACATCCGAACTGGCCGATGGGCATCGCATTGCCGCCTACGGTGCAAGTGCCGGTGGGCTACTGGTCGGTGCCAGCCTGAATCTCGATCCCGAAGCGTTCTGTGCCGCCGTGCTCGATGTTCCCTTCGTTGATGTACTGCGCACCATGGAGAATCCCGACCTGCCTTTGACGACAGCGGAATATACCGAGTGGGGCAACCCCGACGAGCCCGATGCGCGGCGACGCATCCATGCCTATTCGCCGCTCGATAACCTGGCCGCACGCCCCTACCCCAGCGTGTTCCTGCAGGGCAGCTGGCACGACTCACGGGTACCTTACTGGGAGCCGGCCAAGCTCTATGCCCGCCTCAGCGAGTTGGGTACGGCGCGTGGGCCGGTTCTGCTGCGTACCGACATGACTTCGGGCCATGGCGGCGCGTCGGGTCGCTTCAAGGCATGGAGAGACGTTGCCCGGCAAGATGCCTTCATACTCTGGGCGCTGGGCAAAGGCGAGCAGTGACCAGTTCATGAACGAAAAAGACCCAGCCATGGCGAGCATGGCCGGGTCTATCCGGCTGGGCCTTCGGGCTGGGTCAATCAGCTATGGGCAGCACGGCAATGATATGGTCTTCAAGCTCGTCGTCGGGCACGCTGCCTTCCGGAACCGCAAAGTGTGCCACGCCCACCCCGGCTCGCTGCACGCTTGCGCGATCACCAGTGACCAGCGGATGCCAGTCAGTCAATCCACGCCCTTCGTGCAAGCGCCGATAGGCGCAAGTGTCGGGGAGCCAGCGAAACGCCGGCAAGTTATCCAGGCTAAGCTTGGTGCAGCCTGGCACGCGTGAAAAACGGTTGGAGTAATCACTGCAACGACACTGAGCAATGTCCAGTAGACGGCAGGCAAGATCGAGGGTGACGACATCGCCACTGTCCTCATCTTCGAGCTTGAGCAGGCAGCACTGTCCACAACCGTCGCAGAGCGCTTCCCATTCTTCGTCATCCATCGACTCGAGCGGAAAACGTTCCCAGAATCGCTCACGCATCAGTATCTGGCCTGCGTCGGGGTACGATACAGATCGAGCAGATATTCTTCCTTGGCTGGCGGCATCTGCAGGTAGAATCCCTTGTCATCGATCGCCGCCATGATCCTGCTCGCCTCGGCACGCGCCAGGACCTTATCCTCGGTCAGGATCATCGTCATCACCGACACTGGCTTCCCAAAGCGTTCGAGCAAGGCTTCCGGCACATCCTGCAAGCCGTGACGCTTGTCCACGTAAAGATACATTTCATCCTTCAGGGGACTCTTGAAGATTTCGCAAACCATCTTGCGCATGTCAGTTCCTCTCGACTTCACTGGCAATGGCTTCCAGCGCCTTTTCGAAGGGTTCAGTAAGCAGTTCGCCCCGCCACCCATCGGGTAGCGGCAATGGCAATTGCTCCAGGTCGGCCACGACCAGCGCTTCGAGGTCACGCCGCCGTGCCAGTAGTTCCGGTGCAACACCCAGCCGATCGGCGGTCTCGCTGACGCAGCCCTTGAGCCGCTTCAGGCGACGCTTGAATGGGCCCGACATCGGCGAGGGCAAGGCCGTCGGCAGCGCTTCCGGCTCGAGATGGATCACTTCGCGTAGGATAGCCAGCAAGACGTCTCCCTCGCTCTTGACCAGGGTCGGCTTGACCCCTTCCACCTGTGCCAGCTCATAACGATTGGCGGGCAGCGACTCGGCGATGGAGTACAGCACTTTGTCACTGACCAGCCAGTTCCGCGGCATGTCGCGCTGGCGCACCTGGGCTTCGCGCCATGCCGTCAACCGCTGGTAGGCGGCAACCGAGCGCGGATCCAGCCGCCACAGCTGGCGATGCCGTCGATACCATTCTTCATCGTTTTCGTCACTGCGCTGGGCCTGGCTGACGAGTTCGCCACAGTCAGCCTCGAGCCATGTCAGGCGGCCCCTTTCTTCCAACGCCTGGCGCTGCAACTGCCAGATCGGCAGGAGATAGACCACATCCAGTGCAGCGTAGCGACACTGCGCATCGCTCAATGGGCGCTCAAGCCAGTCGGAACGCGTCTCGTCCTTTGGCAGGACATCTCCCGTCCAGTGTTCGACCAGGCGCTGATAGCCCATGGCCGGTGTCTCGCCCAGCATGCCCTGAGCCAGCTGGGTATCGATCATTGGCTGCACGATGACACCGGACCACTTGGCCAGCACTTCCAGGTCTTCGCTGCAGGCATGCAGCAGCTTGACCGGCCCTTCCCGGCCCAGCAGGCGACGCATGGCATCATTGGCTTCCAGCGCCTGGGGGTCGACCAGATATACCGTGTCGCCTCCCGTCAACTGGATCAAGGCAGGAATCGGGTGGAAACTGGACTCGCGGATAAACTCGGTATCCACGGCCAGGAACGACACCGTTGCCAGCGCCTCGCAGGCTTGGTTCAAGGCATCAGGGGTGTCCACCCATTGGATGTCGGGATCAACAGGCATTGCGTCAATTATCTGGTTGGATTCAGTGGCGGTGCGTCATTCGCCGAGAAACGGCTGACGCCCGTTGAAGGCCCGGCTCAATGTGCCACCATCGACATACTCCAGCTCGCCGCCCATGGGCAAGCCGTACGCAAGTCGTGATAGCCTCAGGCCGCGCTCGCGGATCTGCTCGGCGATATAGTGTGCGGTCGCCTCGCCCTCGACGGTCGGGTTGGTAGCCAGGATCACCTCTTCGACCCCACCCTCGTCGAGGCGAGCCTCGAGCTGATCGAGCCCGATATCCTCGGGACCGATGCCATCCAGGGGCGACAGGTGGCCATGCAGTACATAATAGTAGCCGCGATACCCCCCCGCGTCCTCGATGGCCAGCAGGTCCGCCGGCGACTCGACGATGCACAATACCGAGCCGTCACGCCGCGAACTGCTGCAGATCGAGCATAAGGCTTCCTCGGTCAGGGTACGGCAGCGCCGACAATAGCCAACATGCTCCAGCGCCTGATCGAGCACACTGGCCAGTCGACGGCCACCTTCCCTATCCCGCTCGAGAAGGTGCAAAGCCATGCGCTGAGCCGTCTTCGGTCCTACCCCAGGTAACACCCGCAAGGACTCGAGCAGCCGGTCGACGAGAGGCGAGAAGCTCATCAGAACGGCATCTTGAAACCGGGTGGCAGGTTAAGCCCCGATGTGGCCTCTTCCATCTTGGCTTTTGAACTGGCCTCGACCTTGCGGACCGCATCATTGACTGCGGCTGCCAGCAAGTCCTCGAGCATTTCCTTGTCTTCTTCCATGATGCTTGGATCGATCTCTACCTTGCTGACGTCATGACGCCCGTTCATCACCACCTTGATCATGCCGGCCCCGGCTTCACCCATCACTTCGGCTTGAGCGATCTCTTCCTGGACCTTCTGCATCTTTTCCTGCATTTCCTGGGCCTGCTTCATCAGGTTGCCCATTCCGCCCTTGAACATGCTGTCACCTCATAAAAGTCATGAATCACTCCGCTTGCCCCTGGGGCGAAACGGTCTGTACGAGCAGGCGCGCACCGAAAGCCTGTTCCAGTTGCTGGATATGCGGGTCATCGCGCAACGCTTCAACCGCTGCGGCATGACGCTCCGCAGCCTCGCGATCGCTTCGCGCCTTGGGTGTCTCGATCCCCTCGGGGTGCTCGGCAGGCTCTATGGTCACGCGCCGCACGATACCGGCGTCGGCCAGAGCCTGTCGTACCCGCTCGACATGCACCTCGGCATTCATTGCGGCCTGGCTCGGTGCCAAACGCAACTGCACTGTCTGGCCGTCATCATGGTCGACAATGCAATGTGCTGCCAGATTGCGCGTCAGACCAGCCAGGCTCAAGCGGGGAAACAGATCGAGCCAGGCGGCATGGTCGAGTGAAGTGGGACCCGGTTGCTGACGGGTTTGCAATGCTTCCTCATGCGCCGTCACCACGGGCGATACGTTTTCCGACACGGGTGCCGTGTCCCGCGGGGGGGCTGGCGGAGCCACCTCCTCGGGGAGGGGCGTAGTCGGCTCAGGAAGCGGCTCCGCCATAGGCTTCCCTACGGGCTCCACGTCGGCAGCCACGGGCAACGAAGCGTCGCCTTCGGCGGGGTTCCCCTCCTGCCGGGAAGCAACCGGCACGCCCTCGTCAGGGTATTCCCAGGGGGGAGGCGCCTCGGCGTGCCCGCTGCTGGCCGAATCGCTGGACACATTCATATCGTCTTGCGGCTCGGATACCGGCGGCTGCAGGATCGAGGCATCGGACGATGGCATTTTGGGAGCTGAAGGCATCGACGCCATAGCTTCCGGGACGGGAGATACTGCCGGTTCGGCTTGCCGGGGGGCCTGCACAGCAGGGCGACCAGGTGTCACCGGGGCGCCACCGGCAGCCGTGCCATCGTGCGTGGAGCTGTGCTCGCCCTGTCCTCGCAGCGGCAACGGTGTCTGCGCCGGTTTGGGTACGCCCTGAGGGCGGAAGGCCAGCATGCGCAGCAAGGTCATTTCCAGGGCGGTGCGAGCATCCGGAGCGCTGTCCATGTCGGCGCGACCCTGTAGGCCGATCTGGTAATAAAGCTGGACGTCTTCAGCCGTGAAGCGTACCGCCAACGTCAGGAGTGCGTCTCGATCACCATGTCCGTTGTCGAGGGCCTCAGGCACCATCTGGGCAATGGCCAAGCGATGAAACACGCCGGTCAGGTCGTCAAGCACCCCGGCAAAATCGGGCCCCTGCTCAGCCAGGCTGGCAATTTCCGCCAGCACACGCGCTGCATCGACCTCGGCCAATGCTTCGACCAGAGCCAGCAGGTGTCGATGATCGAGCGTGCCGAGCATGGCCGCCACATCGGCGCGTGCGATCTCCCCCTGCCCAAAGGCAATTGCCTGGTCCGTGAGACTCATGGCATCGCGCATGGAGCCGTCGGCCGCCTTGCCGAGCAGCCAGAGCGCACTATCCTCGAACGGCACCCCTTCTGCCTGAAGCACCTTGGCCAAGTGCTCCACGATACGCTCGGGCGGCATGTTCTTGAGCGTGAACTGCAGGCAGCGCGACAGTACCGTGACAGGCAGTTTCTGCGGATCGGTGGTTGCCAGCAGGAACTTGACGTGGGGCGGCGGTTCCTCGAGCGTCTTGAGCAGCGCATTGAAGCTGTGCGTCGAAAGCATGTGCACCTCGTCGATGAGGTACACCTTGTAGCGCCCATGCGTTGGCGCGTACTGCACGTTATCGAGTAGTTCCCGGGTGTCTTCGACCTTGGTTCGTGACGCCGCATCGACTTCGATCAAATCGACGAAGCGGCCATCATCGATTTCGCGACAGGTACCGCACTGGCCACAGGGCGACGAAGTCACGCCGCTCTCGCAGTTGAGGCACTTGGCCAGGATACGCGCCAAGGTGGTCTTGCCTACCCCACGGGTGCCGGTGAACAGATAGGCATGATGCAACCGCCCTTGGTCCAGCGCATTGACCAAGGCACGCTGGACATGCTCCTGTCCGACCAATTCATGGAAGGTGCGTGGGCGCCACTTGCGGGCCAGTACCTGATAGCTCATGCGGCGGGGATGTCCTCGACTCTTGGACCAGGCATGCCAATGGCAGCCATCGATAACAGTGAACGAAGCGATCTATTCTAAACGGCTTGGGGAGAGGCGAAAAGCGCGGCGGAGAGAGGCGGAGGCCTGAAATGGAGGCGGCCCACCAGCCACATCCCGGCACACGCAGCCACCACTACCGTTGCTCCCTTCCGGGCCTGGCGGGGTTCGCGGTTTAGCGTTGCGGGAGGACCGATGGGCCACCACAAACGCGCCTGAAGCTGTTTGCCCAGGCGACCACAAGCGCTTGTTCTTCAAGGCCTTGTGGAACGAGGCAGCACTATAACAGCCCAAGGGGGCACGATCAAGCCTGGAGGTTATGGCCATCCTGCATAAAGGCCTTACTTTTTATTTAACGAATAAAAGCATTAGAAAGATTTAACGAAAAGTTTGGCATTTTATTAACCTCAGCGGCTGCTACCTTTAAAGCTACTGAGCGAAAAGCCATTTACCTTCGCTCATAAGTCACACAAAAAAGGAGCAGCATAATGGACAAGAATCCGGAAAAAGGTTACGTGGCCATGCTAGGCTGGAGCCTCAATGCCATCGAGGCTCTGGAACGCTTTGACCGGCGCTATGTCATCGTTGCCCCCGACTGGGCTCAGGAATATTGCGAACAGCATTCCATCCCCTACCTTCCGTGGAATTTCGAGCGTCTGAACGACCGCTCCATGGAAATTGCCGAAACGCTCAAGGACATGGGCGTGGACGTAGCCATTCCGCTGTTCGAGGAAACCGTGGAATGGGCCGGTGCGATCAACTCCGTGCTAATGGATAATCCTCGGCTATATGGCCAATCCATTCTGTTCCGCGACAAGGCACTGATGAAGCGGCGTGCACAGTTGGGCGGGATTCGCGTAGGGATCTTCGAGGAAGCTCATGACCGCGACGATGTGGTTCGCTTTCTCAAGCGTGTCAACCAGACCCTGCTCAAGCTCGACGGCGATCCCAACGACCCCATTCACCTCAAGGCCTTCGACAAGGCGGGCTGCCTGGGCCATCGCGTGATTCGCACACCGGACGAAATCGATACCATTCCAGAGGAAGAATTTCCCGTACTGATGGAAAGCCATCTGGACGGCTGGGAATTTGCCGTCGAAGCGTGGATCCATGACGGCAAGATCCGCTTCTTGAACATTTCGGAATACGTTACCCTGGGCTATTCAGTGTTCGTGCCCGCCACACCGGAGTTGGAAAAATACCGGCCGCAAATCAAGGCGCAGATCGAAAAACTCATCAAGACATTCGATATCCAGTTCGGATTCATCCATCCTGAATACTTCGTTACTAGTGACGGCGAAATGTATTTTGGCGAAGTGGCTTATCGCCCGCCTGGCTTCAAGGTATTCGAATTGCTCGAACGCGCCTATGGCTTCAACGCCTATCAGGGCCTGGTGCTGTCCTTCGACCCCAAGACCACCGAGGAAGAGATTACCGCCTTCTTCCCTCAAGAGGTGGTGGATGCCAAGGGCTATGCCGGGTGTTTCGGCGTATACCCACGCCGTCGCGTCGTCAGCCGACTGGAAATACCCGAGGAAACCGAGCAGCATGAGTATTTCGAGTCACACGAACTGACGCCGCCGCTCGAGGAAACCGTTACCAAGCGTACGGCGTTCGGAACTCACTGGGGCTTGATCTATTTCTTCGGCGACGATCCGCATACGATGCGTGATCTTCTCAAGCATCAGGAAGACCTTGACTTCTATGTCTGATTCGGTGAGAGAGGAGTCTGTTTGAGCAACGAAGAACATATCCCCGGCGGTGGGGAGTTGAACGCATTGCTGGCCAAGCTGGACGATGCCATACAGGCATTGGCCCAGACCAGCACGTTTGCCAAGGCGCTCAAGAGCGGTCGTGTTCTGCACGCCGCTCGTCGCGTTCTGATGGCCGAGGGCGGCTGCGAAGTGCTCGAAAGCCGCCTCCCCACCCTGGAATCCGCCGGCATATTCGAAGGGTCGGATTGGGCACACCCTCAGATTCTGCTGCCCGCCCTGGCCAAGCATTCGCTGACTGCCTCGGCGACAGAAACCGTCATGCTCGAGGCCTTGAGCGAGCTGCGCATGATGGCGGTCGCCCGTGGCCACTACCAGCATCCTTCGATTTCTCAGCAGCAGGCGCACCATCACCTGACCCAGGTACTCGCGCTCAACCTGGAATTGTTATTCATGCCTCCCAGTGAGGCCGAGCGAACGCGCCAGGGCAACCTGGCATTGCTAACGAGACGCCTGTTCCAGTATCTGGCCGATGGCATTGGCTATGAGCACATTGTCGACAAGCTGATCGACGAGATCTGGCGCATCCTCGAGCAGCGCCCCATCCAGGTCGATGCCGTCAAGCAGATGATCCTGCAGATCGCTGCCTGCCAGGCCAATCCCAACATCGAATTGGGCAGCAGTGGCCAAGGCGCCGACCGGCTGATAAGTAGTCTTTTCGGAACCACGAATGGCTGCCGCGAAGATCCGGGTCTCGATATCTATCAGCAGCGCCTGGAAGCCATGGACAACGTGGCCCTGCAATACGAGGCCACTGGTTTCGCGCGGGCCATGCACGACACGGGCCTCGTCTCGCCCTACCACACTCAGTTGGTGCGCTTTCTGCTCGACCGTGGCGACCACCTGCTGAGTGAGGCGCTCGGGCTTTCCAGCACGGGCCGCGACTGTCTGCTCTGTTACCGAGAGCTGGTGCATGCCATGGTCGACCTTGGCGTACACCCGCAGACGCCGCAATCCCTCTACGGCCTGGCCCTGCTGCTGGAACGAGGCATTCTCTACCAACCCCCGGTCGCTCCTGCACTATGGCGACAGGTCGCCCTGCCGTTGTCGCCCTACTCCAAACAGCGTCTGCACATCGCCTTTGGCGACACACCCTCGCCGGAAGCCCGTCTCATGGAAGGCGTGCTCTGCATGCTGGGTCAACCGCTCGGTGTCGGCCAGGGCAACAACCCGACCTGCCAGTCGGCACGCGCACTATCGATGTGGTCCTACAATGACCCCGACTATCTGCTGCAGATGGTGGCTTGGGCCACTCGCGATGATGAGATCATCATGCATTTCGAGGGGCAGCCGGTGTCATCGCGAGAAAATCCGGAGGGCGTCGCCAAGCAGTTGCCGATCGACCTCGACCCCGTATCCTTGTTGGTCGTGCCACATCTGGATCGCATCTATGCGGAAATGGGGCGACGCTGCATCGGCCGCGACGCAGACCCCCATCGCTGGATCAATCCGGAGTTTCATGGCTGGTGGACCGGGCGCGGCTTTCGCATTGCCGTGGATATCGCGACAGGCCACCTCTACCGCCTCGACGAATTCCTGCGCCACTTCTATGCCAGCTACCATCCGTTCTACAACGGCAACCAACCGCTGATTCATCCCCAGCCGGCCGGTATCGCCGTAACCGACAGCGCGGCACGCTTCATTGGCTGGCATGCCATCACTCTGTTGCGGGTGAGCCTCGATCCCCAGCAGGTCATGCGCATGTACTTTTTCAACCCCAATAACGACAGTGGTCAGGACTGGGGCGATGAGGTCGTAGTCAGCACCTCAGGGCATGGCGAGCGCTTCGGTGAGTCCTCACTACCCTTCGAAGATTTCGCTTCCCGGCTGTACATCTTCCACTATGACCCGCTCGAGCCAGGCGACCTTTCGAATGTCGATCCCCAAAGCATCGAAACCGTCATAGCCAAGGTACAGCGCAGTTGGGGAGCAGACCGGCAACCACCGGAAGGCCTCCAGGCAGCCCCGCCCCCGACTGATTTTTGACTCTCTTGAATGACTAAGCCCCCGGTAGCGGCAAGCTACCGGGGGCTTCGCTATTGCCGGCAAAGGTGACCGGCTTGGCTATCGCCTCAATCCGTCTGGTTACCGTGTCCAGCCGCTGCCTGCATGCGACGACGCAAAATCGGACCGACGATGTACGGCAGCACCAGGCCGACGAAAGCCACGATCCACAACCCGATGGCCAGGCCACTGTCCCACAGTGCTGTCCAGTCGCCGTCAGCGATGTCCAGTGTGTGGCGCAGGTTCTTTTCCATCTCAGGCCCCAGCAGCAAACCGAGGATGATCGGTACCATGGGAATTTCCAGCTTGCGCAAGAAATAGCCGAACACCCCAAAGGCGACCATGAAGTACAGGTCGAACGCTGAGTTGCTGATCGAGTAGATGCCCACGAAGGCCACCATGGTCACGATCGGCAGCAGGTACTTCGGCGGTACCGACAGCAGCTTGACGAAGATGCCCACCAGCGGAA
Organism: Modicisalibacter xianhensis; assembly: GCF_900113605.1. GTDB lineage: Bacteria > Pseudomonadota > Gammaproteobacteria > Pseudomonadales > Halomonadaceae > Modicisalibacter > Modicisalibacter xianhensis. Next base: position 285,903 of record NZ_FOPY01000003.1, on the reverse strand, counting down.
TGTTGAGCAACAACAGCAGGAAGTTACCGATCAGCAGCGCCGCGATCACGCCCCACACGATGTCGGCGTTCTGGGTGAACATCAGCGGCCCGGGCGTGATGTTCATCGAGATCAGCAGCGCCAGCAGCACCGCAGTGGTGCCGCTGCCCGGCACGCCGAGCGTCAGCATCGGCACCAGCGCGCCACTCGAGGCGCCGTTATTGCCTGCTTCGGGGCCGGCGACACCACGCGGGTCGCCCTCGCCGAAATAACCCTTCTTGCCGACCACCTTCTTCTCGAGAGTGTAGCCGATGAAGCTGCCCAGCGAGGCCCCGGCCCCCGGCAGCACACCGGCGATGAAGCCAAGGATGCCGCCGCGAATGCTCGACGGCATGATCTCACGCACTTCCTTCCAGGAGAGCTTGAGCTTGTTGACCACCATCGGCCCCTTGCCGCCACCGGCGCGGTCCTCGATGAAGAACAATAGCTCGGAGATCGCGAACAGCCCCACGATGGCGATGATGAAATCGATGCCTTCGTAGAGTTCCAGAATGCCGAAGGTGAAACGCTGCGTACCGGTGGAATCGATGCCCACCGTGGCAATCATCAGGCCGATGGCCGCGGCCAGGATGGTCTTGACCGGGTTCTTGCCGGTAATGCCGCCCAGCGTAGCGAAGGCCAGCACGAACAACGCGAAGTACTCCGCCGCCCCGAAGGTCAAGGCGAACTTGGCCAACAGCGGCGCCAGCAAAATCAGGCCCACCGTGGCGATCAGGCTGCCCATGAACGAGGCGATCGCCGAAATGGCCAGCGCTTCGGCGGCCTTGCCCTTCTGGGCCATCGGGTAGCCATCGAGGCAGGTCATCATCGCCGGCTCATCGCCGGGAATGTTCAACAGAATCGAGGAAATGCGCCCGCCGTACATGGCGCCCGCATAAACCGCCGTGAGCATGATCAGCGCGGTTTCCGGGCGCAGGCCCAGGGTGAAGGCCAGCGGGATCAGAATGGCCACGCCGTTGGCCGGCCCAAGGCCGGGCAGCGCGCCGATCAGGGTACCCAAGAAGGCCCCCATCAGCGCGAACATCAGGTTGTGCGGCTGCAGGGCAACGCCGAACCCGTCGATCAGATAACCCAGGGTTTCCATCAGCTTCCCTCCAGCACGCTAAGCACACCCAACGGCAAGGCCAGGTCGAGGGCAAAAGTGAACAGCAAATAGACCACGACACCTGCCACACCGCCGGTCACGTAGGCCCGCACCGGCGCGGCGCCCATGCGCCAGCACAGCGTACCCACCGCCAGCAGGGTAGCGAGAATGAAGCCGAGCGGCTCCAGCAGCAGCGTGTAGGCGATCAGCACCAGCACGGCGATGATCAGCTCCAGGGCAATGCGCCCCTTGGGCCAGGCATTGTCGGGATCCGGCTTGACGATCAGGTAGAGACTGGACAGGGCCAGCACCACCGCGATCACCTTGGGAAAGGTTTCGGGGCCGACCGACTCGGCCCCGCCGAACGGCTCCGGAAACTGGGTGGCGCCCCAGCCGTACGCGACGGCCAGGACGAGCATCAGTATTCCGAAGATGCGGTCGTTGAGTGTCATTACTTGATCAGCCCGATGTCTTTGGACAGTGACTCGATGTCATTGATCTGCTGCTTGACGAACTCTTCGAACTCGGGACCGCTGACGTGGAACGGCATCAGGCCATTGTTCTGCATGACCTGCTTCCACTCTTCGCTCTGGTAGAGTTCATCGACGGCGTTGACCCAGTACTGCTTGGCATCGTCAGGAATATCTGCCGGCATGTAGAAACCGCGCCAGTTGGGACCTACGGCATCGATGCCCTGCTCCTTGGCGGTGGGGATATCGCTGAACTCGCCAGGCAGACGCTCATCGGACAGCACCGCCAGGACACGCAGGTCACCGGACTCCATGAAGCCCTGAGCTTCGGTGATATCACCGGTGAAGGCATCGACGTGACCACCGACGACTTGGGTCATCGCTTCACCACCGTTGTTGTACGACAGGTAGGGAATGCGCGGCAGGTTATCGACCCCTGCGGAATTGGCCGCGATGAGGACCTTGAGGTGGTCCCAGCCACCCTTGGCGCTACCACCGGCAAACTTGACGCTGCGTGGGTCTTCCTTCAGCGCGTTCATCAGTGACGGCAGATCCTTGTATTCGGAATCCTTGGACACGGCGATGATGCCGTAATCGGCACCTACCGCACCGATCCAGTTGACCATGTCGGCATCCAGACCCTGGAACTGGCCTTGGGCGAGACGAGTGGTCGTGGCGGTAGAGGCAGCAATCAACAACTGGTCGTCACCGGCACGCTTGCTGACCGTATGCGCGTAAGCGACACCGCCACCGGCACCGGCCATGTTGATTGTCTGTACGCTGCCCGGCACCAGGTCGAGCTCTTCCATCACGTTGCCCACACTACGGCAGGTAAAGTCCCAGCCACCACCCGGATCGGCGGGCGCCAGACATTCGACCTTGCCTTCCGGCTCGAAGGCCATGGCCATGCTGGTGCCGAGCGTCAGGGACGCTGCGGCCAGAAGTTTGAGCGGCGTTTTCATTGACATTGTCGTTTCCTCGGTTTGCGAAGTGTGTTGCAACGAAACGATGGCAAGACGCTTGGCTTGCCAGGAACTGACAGCCACCTTACAATTCTGTAAGGCAGAACAACGTTCCTTGGAGTAGAAAGCTAGGCATGTTGCCCACCGGCGTCAACGCTTATTCTGCTCGTTTAGACCAAAGTTGAATGACGCTATCGCTCAGACTTTTTCGTTACCGAGGCCCTAAAAAATGGCACAGGATCGCGTGGAATCCGTCGAGCGCGCACTCACCATTCTCGATGTCTTCGACTCGACACAGGAGTATTTCACGCTGGCCGACCTGGCCAGTGAAACGGGGTATTACAAGAGCACCTTGTTGCGCCTGCTAAGTTCGCTGGAGCGCTTCGATTACGTACAGCGCGGGCAGGATGGCCGCTATAGGCTGGGCCATGCACCGGTACGCCTGGCGCGGCGCCACATGCCCAGTAGACAGCTCGAAGCCTGGATACAGCCTGTCCTGGAGTCACTCACACAGGCCAGCGGCGAGACTGCCTCCCTGATCGAGGTCACGAGCCAGCATGCCGAGTGCCGCCTGGTAGCCGTGCCCGATAGCGCATTGCGTCATGAGTTGCGCCCCGGCCAGCGCTGGCGTATCGAGACGGAAGGCGATCCAGCCCAGGCTTTTCCGGGTGGTATCATGCACTGTCGTCAACTCGGCCACCCCCGTGAGAGTTCGCCACTCTGGCTGGCCTTGTCGGGCCCAAGCAGTCGCCTCACGCCCGCCTTGGCCGACAAGTACCTGACATCCGCCCTGGCCGAACTGGAAAGGCGCCCGGCAGAGCGCTAAGCGAGGTTTCCCATGCGATTGTTGCTCATCGAAGACGACGCCCTGCTTGCCGAAACGCTGGCCGATGTGCTGCGCCTGGATAATCATCAGGTCACGGCGCTGGCCGACGGCGACCAGGCACGACGGGCACTCTCCCAAGCCGGGCATGGCCAGGACCTCATCCTGCTCGACCTCAACCTGCCGGGGTGCAACGGCCTGGATGTACTTGCCGCCCTGCGCCAGCATGACAAGGAGACCCCGGTACTGATCCTGACGGCACGCGGCGCCATCGAGGACAGGGTGCGTGGCCTCGATCTCGGCGCCGACGATTACCTGGCCAAGCCGTTTGCACTGGATGAACTCGAGGCGCGCGTGCGTGCACTGCTGCGCCGTCATACACGCAGCACGGCACTGCAGGTCGGCAATCTGGACTTCGATAGTCTTTCGCAGCGCTTTACGCTCGGAGGAGAGCCTCTCAACCTGCCACCCCGCGAACAACGCCTGCTCGGCTGCCTGATGCGCCATGCCGGCGTACCGGTCGACAAGGCCCGCCTCGCTGAAGAGGCGTTTGCAGGTGAGTCCATGGGTGACAACGCTATAGAAGTGTACGTACACCGGTTGCGTCGCCGGTTGAGCGGTAGTGGCGTCGAGTTGCGCACCGTCCGCGGCCTGGGCTACCTGCTGGAGTCCACGTGAGCGCGCAGGACAGTCTGTATCGGCGCCTGCTGGCCTGGCTATTGTTGCCGCTGCTGGGTCTGGGCGCCCTGATGCTGATCCAGGCCTACCTGGGGGCCCGCGATACTGCCGACCGCGCCTTTGACCGTCTGCTGGAAGCCTCGTCGCTGGCAATTGCCGAGCAGGTCAAGTGGCAGGACGAACAATTGTGGCTCGACCTATCCCCTGCCGCGCTGGAAATGCTGGCGACCGATGCCGAGGAACGCGTCTTCTATGCGCTTTACAATGCGCGCGGTGAATTCATTACCGGTAATGCCAATCTGCCCGGCCTGGCCATGGCCAACGGTGACGAGCAAGCACTGCATTACGGCAACGTGACCTGGAACGACCAACACCTACGGCTGGGCATTCGGGAAACCCGCCTTGAGGGCTGGAGCCAGCGTGAGCGCTTCGAGGTGCGGGTTGCGCACACCCGCGAAGGCCGCGAGAGCCTGACCCTCGCTCTCTTCCAGGGCAGTCTCGTACGTATCGCCATCATGGCCTTGCTGGCCGCGTGCATTCTGGTTCTGACCATTCGCCTTGCCCTGTCGCCCCTGACCCGGCTGCGCCGGGCGATCCGCGAGCGCGACCCTCGCACCCTGGCCCCGCTTGCGCTGAACCTGCCACGCGAGCTTGCGGAACTGCGCGAGACATTGAACGACCTGCTGGCCCGCATGCGCCGAGTACGTGCCAACCAGGAGCGCTTTATCGGTGACGCCTCGCACCAGCTTCGTACACCGCTGGCCGGGCTCTCGGCCCGTGCCGAACTAGCGTTGCGCCAGGATGATCCCGCGCTATGGCGCGAGGCCCTGCAAGCCATGCAGGCGACCAGCGCCAGCACGGCCCGCCTGGCCGTGCAGCTACTGTCCATGACGCGTCTCAATAACCCGGAAGCCAGCCCCGAACTCACGCCCCAAGACCTGAACCAGGTGGCACGCACTGCCACGCTGGGCGCATTGGGCGCCTGTCATCGCGAGGGCATCGACCTGGGTGTGGAAACGTCCGAAGAGGCCATCTTGGTCCCCGGCGTCGGCTGGCAACTCGAGGAATGCCTGGCCAACCTGATCGATAATGCACGCCGCTATGGCGCCAGCCAGATCACCGTGCGCGTACTGGCCAACCCGCCCACGCTGGAAGTGGAGGACAATGGCCCGGGCATTCCTGCCGACCTGCGCCTGATGGTGCTGCGGCCTTTCTTTCGTGGCCAGGACAGCGGAGAAGGGTCGGGCCTGGGCCTGGCCATCGTCGACAGCATCGCCCGTGCCCACCATGCCCGCCTGACGCTGCACGAGGCGCGCCAGGGCTCTGGGCTTCGCGTGGCGATACGCTTCATGGGGGATCGTTCATGACCCTGCGGTTTCTTTGCGCCCTGGGCATCGCCCTTGGCCTGGGTTTCGCCATGACCAGAGTGTCAGGCGCGGCGGATATGCTGCATTATCCAACCCAATCGGCCATTGCCGAAAGCTCGCAACTGGATATCGTCGGCGCGCTGGATACCCCGCTCATCGCTCCCGTGCTGGAGGATTTTCATCGCCTGAACCCGGATATCTCGCTCAACTATCACAACCTTACTACCCTGGAGGTCTACCGGACCTTCATGAGCGGCAGCGATGGCTCCCGGGCCGACGTGGTCATGTCGTCGGCCATGCCCTGGCAATATCAACTGGCCAACAATGGCTACGCCCAACCCCTCGGATTGGATAACGCGGAGCAGTGGCCGACCTGGGCCCGCTGGCGCCAGGAACTGTTCGGCATTACCTTCGAGCCGGTGGTCATCGTCTACCACAAGGACTTGGCCGAGCGTTATGGCGCAATCGGCAGCCACGCCGAGCTGGTAACGCTGCTCGAGCGCGAACGCGAGGCCCTGACGGGCCGGGTAGTGACCTATGATCCCGCTCGCAGCGGTGCCGGCTATACCTATGCGGTCGAAGAAGCGCGACTGTCGCCCCGCTACTGGGAGCTGGTGGCCGCGCTGGGTGGTGTCGAGGCCGACCTGGTGGGCACAACCCAGGAAATGCTCGACGGCCTGGCCGTGGGTCGCTACCTGATCGGCTACAACCTGCTGGGCAGTTACGCCCAGGGATTCGTCGCAAAGCATCCTGAACTGGAAATCGTCATTCCCAGCGATTACGCCCTGGTCATGCAGCGCCTGGCGTTTCTGCCTCGCTCCGCCGACAATCCTGAGGCGGCACGACGCTTCTTCGATTATCTGCTCAGCGAGCATGGTCAACGGATCATCAGCGAGCAGACACCGCTGGGTGCCGTTCATCCGGCCCTGAAAGGCCCCGGCAGTGCCAGCGCGCTGCGCGAGAGGCTGGGCGAGGCATTGCGCCCGATTCGTCTGGGCCCTGGACTTCTGGCCACGCTCGACAAGCTCAAGCGCGAAGCGTTGCTGGCACGCTGGCATCGCGAGTTTCGCCGTCCCGCTACCGCAACGAACCCTCCGACACCTGAAGAGACAGCCCCATGATGCGACTCGACCAGTTGCTGGTCGCCCAGGGCCTGGCACGCTCACGCACCCGTGCCCAGCGCCTCATCCGCCATGGTCGGGTTAGCCTGGCCGACACACCTTCCCGCACGCTGACCAAGCCTGGCGAGAAGCTTCCCGACGATGCGGCACTGCTGGTCGCCGACGATGCCGAAGAGCGTTACGTGTCGCGCGCCGGGCTCAAGCTGGAAGCCCTGCTCGATGCCCTGCAACTGCAATTGGATGGGCGCCTGGTGCTCGATGTCGGCCAGTCCACGGGCGGTTTTACCGATTGCGCCTTGCGCCACGGCGCCGCCCATGTCATCGGCATCGAGGTCGGTCATGATCAACTGGATGTCGAGTTGCGCCAGGATGCGCGCATTACCTGCCTCGAAGGACTCAATGCGCGCGCCATGGCCGACGACCCACGGCTGATAGACGCGCTTGCTACACTAGCGCCACAACAAGTATCGGTCGCCGTCATGGACGTTTCGTTCATCTCGCAGACACTGATCCTGCCCGAGCTGGGCCGCCTGCTTACCCCCGGCGCCGAACTGCTGTCACTGGTCAAGCCACAATTCGAGGTGGGGCCCGGCAAGGTGGACCCACGCGGCATCGTTACTGATACCACGCTTTACACCGAGGTGGAGCAGCGTATCCGCGCCTGCTGCGCCGCGCATGGCTTCGAGGTGATGGCCTGGCGCGACAGCCCGATCCTGGGCGGCGATGGCAACCGCGAGTTTCTGCTCTACGCACGCAAGGCCTAGTTGCTGCTGCCCACCGACCTGTCCTTGACCTGTGACAGTACCTTCGCGGCCTGGCCATCGGCATTGTGCAGCCAGACATCCATCTGGTTGAAGGCGATGCGAATGCCGTGCTCACGGAACAGGACATCGAGCCGCCGATTGATCTCATCGGCGGCGTACAGCCGGTCGAGCAGGTCATTGACGAAGATGCGAAGCTCGAAGTTGAAGGCCGTGGCCCCGTAGCTGGTACAGAACACCTGGGGCTCGGGGTCCTTGAGCACCCTCGGGTTGCTTTCAGCGGCATCACGCAGCAGCCGATGCACGGTATCCAAATCGGAACCATGAGCGACCCCGTAATTGAGCACGACACGGGTGATATTGTCCGACAGCGACCAGTTGATCAGTTGGTCGGTGACGAAGGTCTTGTTGGGGATGATGATTTCCTTGCGGTCGAAGTCGGTCACGGTCGTCGCACGGATGCGGATACGACTGACCGTGCCATGCAGGTTGCCCAGCGTGATGGTGTCGCCGATACGTACCGGACGTTCGAACAGGATGATCAACCCCGAAATGAAGTTGGCGAAGATTTCCTGCAGGCCGAAACCCAGGCCCACGCCCAAGGCCGCTACGAGCCACTGCAGTTTGCCCCAGGAAACCCCGAGCGTGCCCAGCGACACCACGATGCCGACACCCACGATGGTATACGACAGCAACGAGGAGATGGCATAGGCGCTGCCCTGCTTGAGCGACAGCCGCGACAGCACCATGACCTCGAGCAAGCCAGGCAGGTTGCGGGCCATCACGAACGTCAGCACGACAATCGCCAATCCCGTCATCAGGTTGGCCACGGTGATCGGTGTCTGGGTCAGGCTCTCACCCTCGCCCCGGGTAATCGACCATACCCGGACGTTGTCGAGATAAGAAAGCACGGCCAGCAGGTCCGCCCAGACCACATAGAGCACCAGCGAGAAGCCCAGGAACAGGATTAGCTTGGAGAGGCGCAGCGATTGCTGGTTGACCTGGTCGAGATCCAGCGGGGGCTCTTCGACGACTTCCAATCCCCCTTCCGCCCCCTCCTGTACCTGGGCCCGACGCCGGGCGACGGCGCGCCGGTAGGCCAGGCGCCGGGCCGCCACTGCCAGGCCACGAATGACTGCAGCCTCGATCAGGATCCACAGGCCGAAGATATACAGGCTGATCACGAAACGGCCGATCAACTGCAGGGCGGTGTACTCGTACCCCAGCACGATCAGTACGGACAGAATCAACGTGGCGACCGATAGCGCCAGCCCCAATGCCAGGCGGAAGGGGTTGGTGCCGAAATGCGGAATGTGCGCCATGATCAACCGCGCAATGAGCACACTCATCGATAACAAGCCACCCAGCAGCAACAGCAACGACAATGGCCGCTCGGCCAACGAGGGGCCGTCGCCCCGGGCGATGGCGCCTATCAACAGCACGGGAATCAGCGTGAGCCCCAACCACCACAGCAGGCGGCGCAACCTGGCGGCATACGCCGTGGGCCAGTGGAAATGACGAATCGCAACGCCATCAGGCACCAGCAGACGCCGGGCCAGCGCCACCACGCCCCAGGCCAGCGCCAGTTGCAGCAACGCCTCGCCGAAGGTGGCGACCAGCCCCTGCCAGCCCAGCGTCAGGGCCACGCCTACCGCCGCGAGAGCCAACGGACCCGGCGCTGCCAGCAGAGCATTGAGCAGGATGGCACGCGGCGTATGCATCTGGGTATCGCGCTTGAGCCGACCGATCTGATCGTGCAAGGTCAGCAGGTGCGCCTTGATTCGCCAACGCCGTAATAGCAGCAGCGCCGCCAGCAGCAACGGCACCGTCGCCCAGAGCGCTGCAAGCCGCGGCGTCTGGCCCAGGCCCACGACAATCTTGCGCCATTCACCCTCGGCGAGTTGCGCCATGGTCAACGAGGGAGTTTGCCGTAGCCAGGCCAGGTCCAGCGGACGCCGATTGGCAACCCAGAACAGCTGTTCCTCGATGGTGGCACGTAGGCTCTTGCTGATATCGAGGAGTTGTTGCTGGTTGAGCTGCAGGTCGATGGCTGTCGTCAGCAGTTCGCCATATTCCTGCTCCAATTGATCCACCTGCTCGCGGCGTGAGCGATACAGCCGGGTCAACGAGTCGAGCAGGGCCGGGGTCGCTTCGACACCCGCTGCATCGAGCCGGGCCTGCGCCAGTTGCTCGATATCACGTAGCTCTTCCCGCTGGCGGCCCAGGTCGAACTGCTTGAGACGAATATCAGCAATCTCTTCCTGAAGGCCCTTGACGGCATCGAGCTTGGGTAGGGCACTGCGCTGCTCGCGAAGTATTCGCGACAACAGCAAGCTGCCGCGGATCGCCTCGATCTGTTCATTGAGCGTGCGCTGGACCTGGCGTACGCGGTCCAGTTGCGTGCGCACCTTGATACCCTCGCGCTCCAGGGCGTTGTTACGATCGATGATACGCAATAGCTCGGCGTTCAGGTCGCGGTTGATTGACTGGGCGCGGGATACCACCGGGTGGCCCGCCGTCACGGCGTCCTGGCTCGCCGAGTCGCTGACGGCCTCCTCGAGCTTCTCCCGGCGCTTCTGGTCGAGTACCGCCTGCATCAGGGTCAATCGATCCTGAACGGTGTCGATCCGATTGGTAAGAACGTCGCGTTCCAGCTTGGCCAGTTCGTACAAGCGCGTGTTGGTTGCCAATTGGCGGCGCTTTAGGGCCAGTTGACTCTCTGCCAGTTGCAGTTCGCTGAGCAGTTCCCAGTAAGGCGGCGCATCCTGGGTGCCGGAGTAATCGTCCATCGCAGCGCGCAGTTCCTCGATGCGCTTGAGCGACTCGGTGATGTCTGCCTGGGCTCGCTCAGGTAGCGTCTGTGCTTCGATCAGCCGCGAATTGGTCGCCGCGAGCCGATCCTGCAATGCCTTCAATTCCTCGAGAGCCTGATTGACCCGCTCCTCGAGTTCGTCCTGACCGATCTTCTCGAGCGTCGCGGCACTGGGTATGTCGCTTTCGACGTACTGGCGCGATTGACGCTCGAGACGCTGCATCTCCTCGGGTGCCTGCTCGAGTCGCTTTTCCAGATCACTGCGCTGTGTTTCGACCGACGCCCGTTTTTCCATCGAATCGAGCGTGGCGCGTAGCGTATCGATTTCCTCTTTCTGGCTGGCGTCAGGCTGCTCGATCGAGGTTAATGTCTCCAGGCGCTGACTGAGTACCTCCTTTCCGGGCAACGCCTCCTGTGCCATGGCCGGCATGGCGATCATCATTGCTACGACCAGTAGCCCTATCAGCACCCTCCTCCACCAGGTTTTTCCCATTCGGGCCACCACCGCCACCATCCTCGTCATCGGTCGCTTGTCCTACACCACGTTGCCGCGCATTGTGGGCCCGGTCAGACACGTTGGCAATGTCCGCTCGAAGCGACGATTTGACTTAGCCGAGCGGCATGGTAGAAAGACACGTTTGATGCCTTTTACAGGATGCTGATATGGCATTGCCCTCCCCCTTGCGTATGACCCTCGTCTCATTGGCGCTACTCGCGACTCACGCCCAGGCTCAGGAAGACGCTTCCGGCCTGACCAGCCGTGACGAGGCAGCCCAGGCGGCCGTCGATCAGGCAGAGACGCGGCGTGAACTCGAGCAGAATTCCGAAAACAATCCATTGGCGATAACGGTATATCGCCGTAACTACCTGCTGCCCTGGACCTACAACACCCATCCCAACCAGTCGGATTTCGATGGCATCAGCGACGATGGCGATGCCGACAAGGCAGAACTCAAGTTCCAGATCAGTCTCAAGGTCAAGGTCTTCGATGATTTGATCGGTAACAATGGCGACCTGTACTTCGCCTATACCCAGCGCAGCTGGTGGCAGGCCTACAATTCGGAAGCCTCATCGCCCTTCCGCGAGACCAATTACGAGCCAGAAGCGTTCATCAGCTTCGATAATCGCTTCACCTTTCTCGGCTGGACGAATACACAGAACCGCATCGGCTATGCTCACCAATCCAATGGGCAATCCGAGCCGCTATCACGTAGCTGGAACCGGCTCTATGCCGATTTCCTGTTTCAGCGTGGTGACTGGGCCGTCAGTATCGCACCGCACTGGCGTATTCCCGAAAGCGACAAGGAAGACGACAATCCCGATCTGCAAGACTATATCGGCTATGGCGACATCACCGTCGTGCGCGCCTTCGGCGATCATGAGGTGTCACTGATGGTACGAGGCAATCCGGAAGAGCATAACTATGGCGCTCAGCTCGATTACACGTTTCCGCTCATCGGCAAGGTGCGGGGACATGTCCAGTATTACGACGGCTACGGCGAAAGCCTGATCGACCACGATCAGGACGTGCAGCGCCTGGGCATAGGCTTCAGCCTCAATACCTTCCTGGCCGGCGTTCCCGGAACACAAGCACTGGTGCGTTGAGCACCACTCAGGGTCGCAAACCAAGAACGCCGGCTTGTGCCGGCGTCATTGCTTGTCATCCCGTCTCTCTCTCAAGCGCGCTCCAGATAGTGGATGCTGAACAGCTTGTCGGGGTCAGTCCATAGGGCACGCGACTCGAACCCAGCGCGCGCGGCCAGTGCGCGAAATCCCTCGACACTGTACTTGTAGGAATTTTCGGTGTGCAGGGTCTCGCCCTGATCGAAATGGAACACCTCGCCAGACACGCGGATAGTCTGGTCGATGTCGCTGACCAGATGCATCTCGATACGTGAGCGTGACTCATTGTAGAAGGCTTGGTGGGAAAAGGTCGCCGGGTCGAGGTCCCCCTCGAACTCATGGCGCAATCGCTCGAGCAGGTTGAGGTTGAAAGCGGCCGTCACGCCGGCGGCATCGTTGTAGGCGGCATTGAGGATCGCTTCATCCTTGATCAGGTCGACACCGATCAGCAGACCGCTCCCCGAGGGCAAAAGGGAGTGCAGGCCTCGCAGAAAGCATTCGGCCTCTTCCGGCGCGAAGTTGCCGATACTCGAACCGGGAAAGAACGCCACCGGGTGATCGCAAGCCAAACCTGACGGCATGGTCATGCGTTGGGAAAAATCGGCACAGGCCGCATGGACATCCAGCCAGGGATAATCCGCCGCAAGCCTTCGGGTGCTGTCCAGCAGGAAGTCACGGGAAATGTCGATACCCAGGTAACTGGTCGGGCGCACAGCCTCGAGCAGTAGACGAACCTTGCGACTGGCACCGCTGCCCAGTTCGATCAATGTCGCGTCCTTGCCCACCACATCGGCAATGTCGTCGGCGGCATCACGCAGAATGGCCTCTTCCGTACGCGTCGGATAGTATTCCGGTTGGACACAGATCCGGTCGAACAGCTCCGAGCCTCGCAAGTCGTAGAAGAACTTGGGCGATGATCTCTTGGGAGCCGCGCGCAAGCCTTGCAACAGTTCGTCCCGAAGCGTCAGCGAAGCCGCAGGGGGCTGCTGGTCATGAAAATGCACGGCCGTCGCCGTGTTCGACATCACGGTCATGCTCATGCCTCCCGTGCCAGGCGAAACCCCGAAAACGCCCAGCGCGCCTGAGGGGGGAAGAAATTGCGATAGGTCGCGCGAATATGATCGGCCGGCGTGGCACAGCACCCGCCGCGCAGCACCATCTGGCCTGACATGAACTTGCCGTTGTACTCTCCCAGGCTGCCCGGCAACTTGCGAAACCCTGGATAGGGACGATAGGCGCTACCGGTCCACTCCCAGACGTCGCCGAACATCTGTCCCGGGACTTCCGTGGCAGGCTCGGCCGAAACCGGTTGCAGGTGGTCCTGCTCGACGAAATTGCCCGCCATCGGCACGTCCCGGGCCACTGTTTCCCACTCGGCTTCGGTGGGCAGGCGCGCCCCAGCCCACTGGGCATAGGCATCGGCTTCGTAGAAACTGACATGACATACCGGCGCGTTCATGTCGACCGGGACCAGGCCCCCCAGGGTATAGTGATGCCAGACACCATCCCGCTCGGCCCAATACAACGGAGCCTTCCAGCCTTCCGCCTTGACCGTGGCCCAGCCATCCGACAACCAGAAATCGGGCTTGTCGTAGCCTCCCGCGCGCATGAACTCGAGAAATTCCCCGTTCGTCACGGGGCGGTCGGCAATCTGAAAGGCCTCGACGAACTGGCGATGCCGTCCCATTTCATTGTCATAAGCGAAGCCCTTCTCGGCGGCGTCATGGCCAATGTGCCGGACCCCGGCAGGATAGGCATGCCAGCCGAGTTCTCCCACGGCATGCTCGGGCGCAGGCGCCAGGTCGTCACGGTATGCCGGGCACAGCGGATTCTGCGCCAGGATATGCTTGATATCCATGAACAGCAGTTCCTGATGCTGCTGCTCATGGGGCAACCCCAGCGCCAGACGCCGGAGGATTTCCTGGAGATGCTCCTGCGGCGGGTCGTTGAGCAATTCCTCCATGGCTCGGTCGATGTGCGCGCGATAGCGGTACACGTCATCGACCGTAGGCCGCGAAATCATCCCGCGATCCGGGCGCGGAAACGGCGTGCCATGCGTGACATAGTAGGAATTGAACAGATAATCGTACGCAGGATCGAGGGTGCGGTAGGCAGGATGGAAAGGTTTGAGGATGAATGCTTCGAAAAACCAGCTGACATGGGCTATGTGCCACTTGGGGGGGCTGACGTCCGGCATGCTCTGCACCATGTAGTCTTCCTTGTGCAAGGGGGCGCAGATTGCCTCGGTGGCGGCACGCACACGCTGGTAGTAGCGAAGCCATTCCTTGGTATGCAACGTATCCGGCGTGTCGCGTCGCTGAGCTAGAGGGGACATGAGAACGCTCCTTTCTCGGGTATGGCATCCATGGCAGTGTCAATGAAGCGTAGCATGCCCCCCTGCCATGCCAGGTAACGAACGGTAAAACGGCTAGGGTTGCGATGTCGAGGCAGCGCTTGATTCCCCCCCCTGCTGCGCCTGTTGCAATTGATCTTCCGTCATCAGCTCCTTGTAGGATTGCATGGCAGCCTTGGCCTTCTCTTCCCCGTTCTGCCGGGCACGCGCCATCCATTGATAGGCTTGCACGTAGTCTTGTGGCACGCCTTCCCCGGCGCCGTACGCCTCGCCCAGGTGATATTGAGCTTCGGCCAGCCCTTGGTCTGCCGCCTTGCGGTACCACTTCACCGCCGTCACCATGTTCTTTTCGACGCCCTGCCCAAAAGCATACATCCTGCCCAGGCTGTACTGGGCCTGGGGCACGCCTTGCCTGGCTTCTTCCTCTACTTGCTGGAAGGCTTCGGCATACTTGCCGGTCTGCGCAGCCCCGGCGAGTTCGTCCTGTTGTGCCAATAGCGGTGAAGAAACGCCCAGCGCCGTGATAACCAATAACATTCTACGAATAGAGGTGGGTACCGTTTCCATACGCCTTGCTCCCTGTCGTGGCTTACCGTGCCTAGCTAGGGTAGGAGGCTCTGACGCTAGCGCCAAATCCGGGCAGGCGTCCCACACTCAAAGAGACTGACCACAAGCTACCCCTGACGACCAAGCCCACTGAAAGTTGTGTCCACCCAACTCGCCCGTCACGTCGAGCACTTCACCAATGAAGCGGAGCTGGGGCAGTTCCTTGACCTCAAAGGTCTTGGAGGAAATGGTCGAGGTGTCGACGCCGCCCAGGGTCACTTCGGCGGTACGCCAGCCTTCTGTGCCGGCAGGCTTGATACGCCACTGGCCGAGACGCCCACGCCAATCGTCGAGCTGTTGGTTGGATTGATCGGCCAGCACACCATCATTGCCATACCACTCCACCAGTGCCTGGGCCAGACGCTTGGGCAAGCGTTCGGTCAGCCACGTCGAGAGTTGCCGCTTGGGCGTGGCATGCCGGGCCTGTGTCAATGCTGCCATGGCATCGACCCCGGGCAGCAGATCGATGACCAGTTCATCGCCAGGCAGCCAGTGGCTGGAAATCTGCAACATGGCCGGCCCCGACAGCCCCCGGTGGGTAAACAGCATCGGCTCGCGGTATCGCCCCGCATTGCAGGTGACCTCGACCTGACAGGCAACGCCTGAAAGTGCAGCGGCACGCGCCTTCCACTGGGAAGTCAGGGTAAACGGCACCAGGGCCGCGCGAGTCTCGGTCACACCCAGGCCGAATTGGCGGGCAATGTCATAGCCGAAACCGGTGGCGCCCATGGTGGGGATGGAAAGCCCTCCCGTGGCCACCACGACGGCACCGGTATCGATGCGCCCTGCCGACGTGACCAGTTGCATGCCTTCGCCCTGGCGTTCGATACGCTCGATGCGAGTCGCGAGCCGTATCTCGACACCCGCCCAATCGCACTCGGTCAGCAGCATGTCGAGAATCGGGCGTGACGAGTCCGCACAGAACAGTTGCCCGGGCGCCTTTTCCACGGGTTCGATGCCGTGACGTTCGACAAGCTCGAGAAAATGCTCGGGCCGGTAGCGCTTGAGGGCGGAGATGCAGAAGTGCGGATTGGAAGAGAAAAAATTGCCCGGTCCGGTGTTCATGTTGGTGAAATTGCAGCGGCCGCCGCCAGACATGAGGATCTTCTTGCCAGGCTTGTTGGCATGATCGAGTACCAGCACACGCCGCCCGGCGTAACCGGCTGTCAGCGCACACATCAAGCCGGCCGCACCAGCACCAATAATCACTACATCGGGATTGCGAGTCATGTCGGGCCCCTTCTCATCGGCCGGCCATTCTACCAGTCCTCGCTCGTGCTGGAACTTTCGCGAAGCGTCCGGCTCGCACATGATGAGGATTTGCCATCGCCATATCCTCCAACGCGCCTGTCGCTGATAATCGAAACTTGTCGCTCCCCGACCAAGAGACGCCATGAACGGACGATTCCGCTGTCTAGCGCTGCGCCTGACAAGCGCCCTTTGCCTGCTGATGCTGACTTGCCCGCTTCCCTTGTCCGCAGCGCTGGCTGACGACCCGACACCAGTAATCGCCGCACGCGCCGAGTTGCGTCAATGGAGCACTCCTCTGGAGGCGCTGGGAACGCTGCGTGCCGACGAAAGCGTGACACTGTCGGCGACCGTCACCGAGATCGTCTCGTCAGTCAATTTCGAGGACAACGCACGCGTCAAGGCAGGTGACCTGCTCATCCGGCTCGACGACAGCGAGGTCCAGGCGGAACTGCGTGCCGCCCAGGCAACGCGGGTCGAACGCAATAACGTGCTGCAGCGCTCGGCACAGTTACAGGCACGCAACCTGGCGCCACGCGCCGATGTCGAGGACAACCGTGCCCGTCTGCAGCAGATCGAGGCCGAGATCGAGGCCATTCGCGCCCGCCTGGACGACTATCACATCAAGGCACCGTTCGACGGCATGGTCGGCTTTCGCGACATCAGCCCTGGCGCGCTGGTCTCGCCAGGCATGGAACTGGTCACGCTCGACAAGCTGGACACGATGAAGCTCGACTTCAGCGTCCCTGCGGTCCATCTGTCCGCCCTGCAGCCAGGGCTGTCGCTCGCGGCCACGACGGCCAGTTATCCCGAGAGTACCTTCAACGGCGAAGTCACCAGCCTGGGAACACGCATCGATCCGGTGACCCGCTCCATCCCGGTACGTGCCAGCCTGTCCAATACCGAACAGCGTCTGCGCCCCGGCATGCTCATGGAAGTCACCCTCGAGCGCCAGCCGCGCCAGGCGCTGGTGCTTCCCGAAGAGTCACTGATTGCCAGCGGCAACGGCCAATATGTCCTGGCAATCGATGAGGCTAACGGCCATGTCGTGCAGCGTCGCCCGGTCACTCTGGGAGAGCGTCGGGCCGGCGTGGTGGAAATTACCGAGGGGCTGCAGCCAGGCGATCTGGTGGTCAGCCATGGCGTGCAACAGGTACGCGAAGGTGACCATGTTAGCGTGCTGGGTATCGATGACGACAATATCGACGTCTCCGAGCTGCTCCGACGCAGCCGCGCTGTTCCGCCGAAGGAAGATGTCTGATGCGCCTGTCCGACATCTCGATTCAGCGTCCGGTCCTCGCCACCGTCGTTTCGCTGCTGTTGATCGCTTTCGGCCTGCTGGCCCTGGAACGCCTGCCCTTGCAGGAATATCCGGCCATCGATCCACCTATTGTCAGCATCGACACCAACTATCCCGGTGCCTCGGCCAGCGTGGTGGAAACCCGGGTCACCCAAGTCATCGAGGACCGCATTGCCGGTGTCGAGGGAATCCAGGTCATCGAGTCTTCCAGCGAGGACGGGCGTTCGAGCATCAGTGTCGAGTTTTCCCTGTCGCGCGATATCGAGGCCGCCGCCAACGATATTCGCGACCGGATTTCGGGCTCGGCGAACAATCTGCCCGAGGAAGCCGACCCACCGGAGATCGAGAAAGCCGACAGCAGCGAGGATGTGGTGTTGTGGCTAAGCCTGACGGGAGAAGGCTATACGATCCCTGAGCTGACCGATTACGCCAATCGCTATCTGGTCGACCGTTTCTCGGTCCAGCCTGGGGTCGCCCGGGTACGTGTCGGCGGCGATCAGGAATATGCCATGCGCATCTGGCTGGATCGCAACGCCTTGGCGGCACGCCACCTGACGGTAGGAGACGTCGAGGATGCCCTGCGTGCCGAGAATGTCGAGTTGCCTGCCGGTGCCATCGAATCCCAGGAGCGCCAGTTCGTGGCCCGTCTGCCGAGAAGCTTCGCCACGCCGGCGGATTTTCGCGAGCTGGTGGTCGCCGAGGGCGACGATGGCTACCTGGTGCGACTCGCCGACGTGGCGAAAGTGGAGATCGGTGCCGTCGAGACACGCACACTGTTCCGTGGCAACGGCATTCCCATGGTCGGGCTCGGCATGATGCGGCAGTCGACAGCCAACGTGCTGGAAATCTCCGAAGCCGTGAAGTCCGAACTGGCGCGCGTACAGCCCACCCTGCCCGAAGGCATGTCGCTGACCCTAAACTTCGATTCGTCGGTGTTCGTTGCCGGTGCCATCGGTGAAGTGGTGACCACGCTGTTCGTGGCCATGACGCTGGTGGTCGTGGTGATTTTCCTGTTTCTTGGCAATCTGCGCACGACCCTGATCCCTGCCGTGACGGTACCCATATCGATCATCGGCACGTTTATTGCCTTGGCGGTATTCGGCTTCACGCTCAACCTGCTGACACTGCTCGCCCTGGTGCTGGCCATTGGTCTGATCGTCGATGATGCCATCGTCGTGCTCGAGAACATCCACCGACGCATGCACGTGCATGGCGAGACGCCACTGGTCGCCGCCTATCGTGGCACGCGACAGATCGGCTTCGCGGTGGTCGCCACGACGCTGGTCCTGATTGCCGTGTTCGTTCCGTTGAGTTTCCTGCGTGGCGATATCGGCCGGCTGTTTTCCGAATTCGCGCTGACATTGGCCGCTGCCGTGGCGTTTTCCAGCCTGATTGCGCTGACACTCGCGCCGATGCTGGCGTCGAAGATGTTGTCCCGGCACATGCAGGAGGGCCGCCTGGTCCAGGTCGTCAATGCCCTGCTCGACGTCAGCCAGCGCGGTTACCGCAGTCTACTGCTACACGCCCTTAACCTGCGCCTGGTTATCGTCGCCCTGTTCGCCGCCCTGCTAGGGGCCTGCATCTGGCTTGCCGGCCAGCTCCCCAACGAGTACACCCCGCGCGAGGACCGCGGCAATTTCTTCATTCTGATCAACGGCCCGGAAGGCGCCACTTTCGATTACATGCAGGATTACATGGACGAGATCGAGGCGCGTCTATTGCCGATGCGGGAGTCCGGCGAAATCGAACGCGTCCTGGTCCGTGCGCCGCGAGGCTATGGCAATCTGGAGACCTTCAATAGCGGGTTTGCCATCGTCAACCTGACCGACTGGAGCCAGCGGCGAGCCGCCTGGCCGATCATGGACGAGGTGCGTGAACGCTTGTCCGGCCTGCCCGGCGTGCGCACCATCCCCATCATGCGCCAGGGCTTCGGCGGTGGCGTGGAAAAACCGGTGCAATTCGTGCTGGGCGGGGGTACCTACGAAAAGCTGGCCGACTGGCGGGATACCTTGATCGAGCATATTCGGGAGAACAACCCACGCCTGACCGATCTCGACAGCGACTATCAGGAGACCCAGCCGCAGTTGCGCATCGATATCGACTACGACCGTGCCGCCAGCCTGGGTGTGACCGTCACCGACATCGGCCGCACTCTCGAAACCCTGCTGGGCGGGCGCAACGTCACGCGCTATGTCGACGACGGCGAAGAATATGAAGTCATTGTCGAAGGCATTCGGGAAGACCAGCGCAGCCCGAGATCGCTAGAAACCATCCGGGTTCGCTCGGCACGCAGCGGTGAACTGATTCCCCTGGCCAGCCTGGTGACGCTGAGCGACTATGCCGGCGCCAGCGAACTCAACCGCTTCAACCGGGTGCGCGCCATCACGCTCGAGGCCGACCTGGCAGATGGGTATCCGCTGGGCGAAGCGCTGGCTTATCTGGAACGCACGGCCGACGAGATCCTGCCGGCCGAAGCCCAGACCGACGTCAAGGGCCCCTCGCGGGACTACCGAGAAGCCAGCGGGGCGACAACCTTTCTGCTGATCC
This sequence comes from Modicisalibacter xianhensis, assembly GCF_900113605.1. Classification (GTDB taxonomy): domain Bacteria; phylum Pseudomonadota; class Gammaproteobacteria; order Pseudomonadales; family Halomonadaceae; genus Modicisalibacter; species Modicisalibacter xianhensis. The sequence continues at coordinate 266,109 of NZ_FOPY01000003.1, read as the reverse complement.
TGGGTGCCGTGATCGTTTTCCTTGTGCTGGCGGCACAATTCGAAAGCTTCATCCATCCTTTCGTAATCATGCTGACGGTACCGCTGGCAATGTGCGGTGCGCTATTCGGCCTCTGGCTGACAGGACAATCGCTCAACATCTACAGCCAGGTGGGGCTGGTCATGCTGGTCGGCCTGGCCGCCAAGAACGGTATCCTGATCGTCGAGTTTGCCAATCAATTGAGGGATCAGGGCCAGGACTTTCGGCCAGCGTTGGTAGAAGCGTCAGTCACCCGCCTGCGCCCGATTCTGATGACGGCCATTACGACCATGGCCGGAGCCGTCCCCCTGATCATATCCACCGGCGCAGGAGCCGAGACCCGGGGTGTCATTGGCCTGGTCATCCTGTGCGGCGTGGCCACGGCGACCCTGTTCACCCTGTTCGTGGTGCCGGTCGCCTACGACCTGCTGGCCCGTCGTACCGGCTCGCCGGGTGATGTCAGCCGCCGCCTGGCCCTGGAAATGCAGCCTGTAGGAGAGACTTCCGAGGGCCAGCGAGAGGCACCGTCGCGCTAGCCTTTCTGTCCCCAAGCGAGCAGTTATCGAAACCGAGGCCGGTTATCGCCTACAATTATCGAGGCGCAGGTGACATACCGACAATCAGCATAACGTCATGCAGCTTGGCTGCCGACTGTCGTGAGGCGGCAGCCGCAGGGGCGCTTGTGTCTGTTTCGTCGGCAAATTCACAGTCCACAAGGAGAACTCCACGTGGCAGAAAATTCACCCCACGACAACGCTTCGTCTCGAAACGGAGAAAGCAACGAGGGCATTCCCGCTCCCGAAGGGCCAGCCAACCTGATCGATACCGATTACGTGATCGGCCAGGACAATATCTCTGCCAACAAGTTTGGCCTGGATTTCGATCTGCACGGCAAGGTCTTCACGTTCTCGTCGCTGGTCATCCTGTTTTTCGTGATCATCACCTTGGCACTGCAGGACCAGATGGATCCACTGTTCACCGGTCTGAGAGACTGGATGACGGGCAACCTGACCTGGTTCTTCCTGCTGGCGGCCAATATCTTCGTGATCCTAGCTGTGGTGCTGATATTTACGCCCTTGGGCAAGGTACGCCTGGGTGGCGCCCATGCCCGGCCGGATTTCAGCTACGCGGGCTGGTTCGCGATGCTATTCGCCGCCGGCATGGGGATCGGCCTGATGTTTTATGGCGTCTCGGAGCCGTTGACCCACTTCGGCACCGCCCTAGGGGGCACCGAGATGGGCGAGAACGGCATTCGCACCGACTGGGCCCCGTTGAGCGCAGCCAGCGGCAATGAGGAAAGTGCCATCTCGCTGGCCATGGCCGCGACCATCTTCCACTGGGGCTTGCACCCATGGGGCATCTACGCCGTGGTTGCCCTGTCCCTGGCCCTGTTCTCGTTCAACAAGGGACTACCGCTGACCATGCGCTCGATCTTCTACCCGATCCTGGGTGAGCGCATCTGGGGCTGGCCGGGTCATATCATCGATATCCTGGCAGTGTTCGCTACCCTGTTCGGCCTGGCCACTTCTCTCGGCTTCGGCGCATCCCAGGCCACCGCCGGGCTCGGCTTCCTGTTCGGTATCCCCAATAACGAAGTGACCATGGTAGTCCTGATCATCGGCATTACCCTCGTTGCGCTGATGTCGGTTGTGGCCGGTGTGGACAAGGGCGTGCAGCGCCTGTCGCAGCTCAACATGATACTGGCCTTCCTGCTGTTGCTGTTCGTGATCATTGTTGGACCGACGCTCATGATCGCGACCGGGTTCTTCGAGTACCTGGGGTCGTACCTCATGCATCTGCCGGCTCTGTCCAACCCCTTCGGTCGCGAAGACGCCAACTTCAGCCAGGGCTGGACTGCCTTCTACTGGGCCTGGTGGATCAGCTGGTCACCGTTCGTCGGCATGTTCATTGCCCGTGTCAGCCGCGGTCGTACGGTTCGCGAGTTCCTGATTGCCGTGCTGCTGGTCCCCTCGCTGGTCTCGGTGCTGTGGATGACAGCCTTCGGCGGTACCGCCATCGAGCAGTACCTGAGTGGTTTCGAAGGCGTCAGCAACGCCGCGCTGGAACTGCAATTGTTCGAAATGCTCGGTCAGTTGCCCTGGACCGCGATCACCTCGTTTGTCGGGATCGTGCTGGTCATGGTGTTCTTCATCACCTCCTCGGATTCCGGCTCGCTGGTGATCGATGCCATCACTGCCGGCGGCAAGGTGGATGCGCCCAAGCCACAGCGTATCTTCTGGGCATTGATCGAAGGCGCCATCGCCATCGCCCTGCTGCTGGGTGGCGGCCTGACGGCACTCCAGGCCGCTGTCATCTCGACGGGGCTACCCTTCACCCTGGTCTTGTTGGCTGCCTGCTTTGCCATCGTCCAAGGGCTGCGGAGCGAACCCCGCGGAGCCTGATCGCCCTGCGCCAGTGCACTTCGAAGGCGGCCTCTCGGCCGCCTTCGTCGTTTCGGCAGCAACGCAACCTAGACCCAGAGCGAGCCGATGGGCGTCTGGGGGGAATGGTGATAGGCAATCTGGGCCTGCAGCAATTCCGCCGTGGCCAACGCGTCAGTCAGAGCGTGATGCGAGGTATACGCCGGCAGGCCATAACGGTCACGGCTATCCTGCAAGCGGATCGAGGCTTGCGGCTTGCCCACCCATGAGGCCAATCGGGCCCGCCATGAATGCCGGTAGCGCTTGGCTTCCAGCACCATGGTATCGAGCATCGGAAAGCGCAGTCCTTCTCCCAGCCGGGCCTCGAAGGCCGAGTCGAGAAACGACCGCTCCAGGCGATAGTAATGCGCTACGATCAGCCTACCGGCCATCGCCTCGAGCAGCTCCTCGGCGATATCGCTCAGATCGGGCGCACGGTCGATCTCCGAATGCGTGATGTGGTGATAGGCAATCGAACTCTCGGTCAGTGGCCGGGGCGGCTTCAGCACCCAATAGCGGCTCGCGCCGGGTGTGATGCGTTGCAGGGTGAACGGCACCAGCCCGATGCTGACAATGGCGTGTCGGTTGGCATCCAGGCCGGTGGTTTCCATATCCAGAGCCAGCAGCGGCGCTTCGCCGATCGGGGTATCCGGTGCCGGACACCCGGTCGAAAAGAAGCGCTGCAGGCGCGGATCATGGGCGACGGCTGCACGCTCGGCCAGATAATCCGGCCAGGAGCGCTGTTGTGAGTTATCCAGACGAAACGACAGCATGGAAATCAGCGTGACCGAGGCATGGGATAGCGAAAGCCCAGAAATTTCTGCGCATTGCTCAGAACCAGGAAAGCATCCTTGAGATTGTGCCGCTCTTCCGAGGAGACGTTTTCCGGCTCGACGTTATTGTCGGGATCTCGCTCCTCCTCAATATCCAGTGCCTGGTGCCGGATGCGCACCATGGAAATGAACTCCAAGGCATAGCGTATCCGTTCCCCGCTACCTTCAGGCAACAGCTGGGTCTGGGCAATGTCATCGAGACGCGCAAAGGAGTTCTGGGCGCGCGACCGACAAGCCAGGGCATGGACGCGAATCAGGTCGACCATCGGTGCCGTACCGCGGCGCTTGAGGTTGATTGAATTCTTGTGTTCGCCAGTGTTTTCCATCACGAAGCCACGAAAGAACCCCAGCGGCGGCTTTCGGTTGAGCGCATTGCGGGCCATGGCCGCCAGGAACCGGGGGCTTTGCGAGGCCTGCTCCGCCACGAGATCCTGCAATTGCTCGACGAACGTCTCTTCGCCATGCACGGCATCCAGGTCGAAGAAGATCGAACTGTCGAGCAGCGCCTGGGGGTCGGGCCTTGCAATCCATTCGCTGAAATAGCGTTTCCAGACGGAGAGCGGCTGGCGCCAGCGTGGGTTGGTGGCCATGATATTGCCCTTGCAATAGGCGTAGCCACAGGCCGCCAGTCCATCGCTGACGCGTTGTGCCAAGGCGGCGAAATAATCGTCGTGTCGTTCGGCATCGAAACGGTCATCCAGGACCAGCGCGTTGTCCTGATCGCTGACGATGACCTGTTCATTGCGCGCCATGGACCCGAGCGCCATGAAGCAGTAAGGCACCGGGGGCGGGCCCAGTTCCTCCTCGGCGAGTTCCAGCAAGCGCCGCGTGAAGCTGCGCCCGATGGTGGATAGCGCGCTGCCTATCATGCGTGAATCGGCGCCATCGGAAACCATGCGTACGAACGCAGCGCGCACGTCCGTACTCAATTGGGCCAGGCCCTTGGCACTGGGCTGACTGAAGATATTGTTGACCAGATACAGGCTGCTATTGGTCTCGTAACGCACGATATCCGACAGATGAAGCACACCCACGGGATAGCGACGATGCAGCACTGGCAAATGGTGAATATTGTTGCGCAACATGCACAACATGGCCTCGTGGATCGACTCGTCGGACTGGATGGTGCGTGGCGGGCGGCTGACGATATCGATAACCGGCAAATTCCCCGCGAGTCCTGCGGCCAGGACGCGGTTGCGAAAATCGACATCGGTGAGAATACCGATCAACGTCCAGGCGCGTCCCTGGCTATCGGTAAAGGTATATCGCGCCTGGCTCTCGTCGACACTCGTGGACGCCTCGTAGATCAACGCCGAGGTGACGTTCTCCTCGCGCATGCGCTGGGCGGCCTGCTGCACCGAGGCAGAGGCCTCGATCATCACCGGACGACGGGTGACGAGCTTGCGCACCCGAGTGATCATCATGTCATTGTTCCGACGATACTTATCGACGGTAGCTTCCAGGCGAGGGCGCTCCAGTTCGACGAAATCGGCGAAGTTGTCGTCTTCTTCGCACAGGCGTCGAAACACCTCGGCGGGTATGTAGTAAAGCAGCGTATCCTCGATGGCCTGGGACGGAAACCTCACCAGGTTATCTCGCAACAGGCTGAACTGGCCGAAGATTTCACCCTCGCCCCGACGACTGTATAGCTCGCCGTTGCGTCGATAGACATCTACCGCGCCCTGGCGGATATAGCACAGCTCGCTGATCGTCTGGCCATAATGGTGGATATCGGTGCCGGCCTTGAAATAGGCTACCTCGATATTGCTGGCCACCTCGTCGAGCAATTCGTCCGAGAGGGTATCAAAGGGCGCATGTCGCCCCATGTGTTCGCGTACTTCCTGTAATTCGACACTCATTGCACCAGGGTCCCTCTCGCTGGCCCGTCACTTGGCTTGGGATTACGCTCCTGCGGCAGCACTTCCGGTTATCGAATGTCGTGCGTTGTGCAGTCAGTCAACGGGAAACGCTACCGTGCTCAACAATGCCAGTTCACTCTGCCGCGAGTCGAGCCGCGAATGCTGCACGACGATCGGCACGCTGGATTCAATGACACTGGCAAAATCGGTATCGCGGGGTACCGGCTCGGGATCGTCAAGATCATTGAAACGCACGTGTCGGGTGCGTTGTGCCGGTACCTCGATGCGATAGGGGCCGACCGGATCGCGGTCGGCGAAGTACAGCGTAATCGTTACGTGAGCCACCTCGGAAGAGGCGTTGAGGATACAGGCCGTCTCGTGGCTGGTCATCTGCGGTTCCGGCCCGTGGCTCTGGCCTGGGATGTGACCTTCGGCGATGGCCCAGCAGGTTCGTCCTACGGCAGGCATGGCATTTCCCTCCTTGGATGGGCTTCAGCGGCGCGACAGGGCCAGGGGATCGTCATCATGCCGATCCACTCGGTGATGGCGGCGCTGGCGGGTTGCACATAGCGCCACCCCGGCCAGAACCGCAGCGCCGGCGATCATGCCCACCTTGGCACGGTTAGTGGTCATCCAAAGCTGGTAGCTGTCGTCATGGGATTCGCGGCTGAAACGGCCACGTGCGCCCATGTCGCCCTTGACCGTCTGCCACAGGTTGTCGGGACGGTCGGGATCTTCGCTCTCGGCCGTCTGTTGCCCGCTGACGGCAGTCCTGGCCAGAAAGCGATCCATCAACCCGGGGGCCAGCTTGTTACCCCAGATGGTCAATACCGAGGAGATCCCTACATAGACCTGACGCCGGCGTTGGTGGGCCGCCCAGTAGACCGCGCGCGCGCCCACCTCGGGCTGGTAGACGGGTGACACGGGGCGTGCTCGCTGAGGCAGGTGACTCTTGCACCAGTCGAACTGCGGCGTGTTGAGGCCAGGCATCTCAACGATGGTGACATGCACATCGCTGCCCTCGTTCATCAGCTCGCAGCGCAGCCCCTCGGTCATGCCCTTGATGGCATGTTTGGCACCGCAATAGGCAGTCTGCAATGGAATCGGTCGGTAGGCCAGCGCAGAGCCGATCTGCACGATGGTGCCATGGTTGCGCGCACGCATGCGCTTGAGTGCTGCCATGGTGCCGTGCACGTAGCCCAGGTAGGTGACATCGTTCACGCGCTTGAACTCGTCCGGGGTCATCTCGTGCAATGGCGAGAATACCGTGGTCATTGCGCCATTGATCCAGATGTCGATGGGGCCGAGCTGGCGCTCGATGAACTCGGCGGCCTGCTCGACCTGATCGGCGTTGGCGACATCCGCACTGACGGTAACGGCCTGCCCTCCCAGGGCTTCGACCTCGCTCTTGATCGCTTCAAGTCGGGCCTGGTTGCGTGAGATCAACCCCAGCGATGCGCCATGCCTTGCAAATTCCCGTGCCACTGCACGAGCCAGGCCGGCACCGGCGCCGGTGATGACCACGACTTCCTGACGTCCTTGCATGTCGTTCCACCTCTTTTGTCACAGGTCGATTATCTGTGGTGCTGCTGGCGCCGGCGGCTGGCCCCCCACAACAACAATCCACCGGCAACCACGGCCCCGGCCACCGTGGCTGCACGACGGTTGGCCTGACGCTGAGCCCGGGCTCGGCGCTCGACGATGTCGCGCTCCGGTGGCCCCTCGGCGAGTGTGGCTTGCGAGCGATCCATGGCCATTCGCAGTACCTCGGCAATATGCAAAGCCCGGCGTTGCGTGGTCTCGGCGATCTGCTCCCGGCAACTGAAACCGTCGGTGATGATCAGCGTATGCTCATCGGCCTCGCGCACCCTGGGCAGCAGCACCCGCTCACCGGCAGCGATCGACACATCGTATTTCTCACGCTCGAAGCCGAACGAGCCGGACATTCCACAACAACCCGAGTCGAGGATCTCGTAATCCAACCCCATCTTCTGCATCAGCGCGTGTTCGGCATCCAGATGCATGATGGCCTTGTGGTGGCAATGGCCATGTACCAGCGCCTTGTGCTCGAACCTGGGTGGCTGATAGTTCTCGGCCCGATTCACCAGAAACTCGCTGAGCATCATGCTGTTGTCATGCAGCCGCTTGGCCCGAGCATCGTCCGGGAACAGATTGGTCAGTTCGTCGCGGAACACGGCAATACACGACGGCTCGAGCCCGACGATCGGCATATTGGCCTCGATGGCACCACTCAGGGTCGTCATTACCTGCTCGAGATAGGCCTTGGCATTGTCGAGCATGCCGAAATCGTAGAGCGGACGACCGCAACACAGGCCTTCGGGCGGGATGACCACGCGATAACCGGCGGCCTCCAGCACCTCGGTCGCCGCCTGGGCCGTGTCCGGGTAAAAGTGGTTGGTAAAGGTGTCTGCCCATAGCATGACCGCGGCGGCATGCTCGTTGACGATGGGGCGCTCGGCAAACCAGGCCTTGAACGTCTGCGGCGCATAGACCGGCGCCTTGCGTTGCTGGGGCATGGACACCACCTGCTTGGTGACGTTGCGCAACAGCGGTGCCTGGGCCACGAAGTTGGTCAGCGCCGGCATCTTCGACGCCAGGCGCGACCAGCGATCAATGAAACCGAAGGCATAGTGGAACAATGGCCGGCGATGCGCTCCCTTGCCGTAATAATGTGAAAGGAACTCCGCCTTGTAGGTGGCCATGTCGACGTTGACCGGGCAGTCGTTCTTGCACCCCTTGCAGGCCAGGCACAGGTCCAGTGACTCGCGGACTTCTTCCGACTGCCAGCCATCCTTGATGACGTCGCCGTTCATCATCTCGAACAACAGGCGCGCCCGCCCTCGTGTGGTGTGCTTCTCCTCATGGGTGACCATGTAGCTGGGGCACATGGTGCCGTCATCGCTACGGCACTTGCCGACACCGACGCAACGGAACGCCACCCGGGCAAAGCTGCGCTTGTCATCGGGAAACTTAAAGTGGGTCTCGACCTGGTGCGGCTGGTAATGGATCAGGCGTAGATTGTTATCGAGCCGATAGGGATCGATGACCTTGCCCGGGTTCATCTTCCATTGCGGATCCCAGATGCGCTTGAATTCGCGAAATGCCTCGATCAACTCGGGGCCGTACATGCGTTCCAGCAATTCGCCACGTGCCTGACCGTCTCCGTGCTCGCCGGACAGCGAGCCACCATAGGACACTACCAGGTCAGCCGCCTCTTCGGCGAAGCGACGGTATTTTTCCACGCCTTCTGTCGATTGCAGGTCGAAATTGATGCGCGAATGAATGCAGCCCTGGCCGAAGTGACCGTACATGGAACCGACATAATCGTATTTCTTGTAGAGGTCCTTGAGATCGCGAACGTAGTCGCCCACCTTGTCGGGCGGCACCGCGGAATCTTCCCAGCCCGGCCAGTGTGGCTGCTGTTCCGGCGGTGGAAACGCCGTCGCTCCCAGGCCGGCCTTGCGCACCGCCCAGATGCTATTGGCCTTCTGCTTGTCATCGACGATGTCATAGTCGACGATCTTGCTGGAGGCCTTCATGAGCTTGTCGATCAGCCGACGCGCCTGAGCGCAGGTATCGTCGGAATCCTCTCCCCCGAACTCCACCATCAAGTAGGCATCGCCCTCGGGCAGTTCGCCAAGGGTCTGCTCGTGCATGTGCTGCTTGGCTTCGTTATCGAATAGCCGCTTATCGATGGCTTCGAGTGCGATGGGGCCCGACTCGATGATTAGCGGTACATGGTCACCCGCCTCCTCGACATTGTCGAAACCCACCACCATGAGCGTGCGATGCTTGACGTTGTCGGTCAGCTTGAGCGTGGCATGGAGCACGGTCATGCAGGTGCCTTCGGTACCGCACAATGCACTGGCCAGATTGAAGCCCCGCTCGGGCAACAGGTCGTCCAGGTTGTAACCGGATACCCGGCGCGGCATGTGCTCGATCTGCGGATAGCACTCGCGAATCCGCTCGGCGTACTTGTCGCGCAGGTGCTTCAGCTTGAGGAATATCTCCCCCTGGCGCCCGCCCGCTGCGATGATCTCGTCGATCTCCCGCTCGCTATAGCCATCCTTGAGCGTCATGCGCACGCCGTCGTAGGTAAGGATATCCAGCGCATGCACATTATCGCAGGTGCGCGGGCCGTGCCCGTAGCACTGGGCTTGCACGGAGTGGACGCCGCACGAGTTGTTGCCGATGTTGCCGCCAATGGTGCACCACTCGTGCGTCGACGGATCGGGAGGAAACACCAGATTGTAATGGCCCAGGGCCTGGTTGACCTTGTCGTTGACCGCCCCGGCCTGCACGGTAACCCGCTTGTTCACGGTGTCGATATCGACGATATGGTCGAGGTATTTCGAGTGATCCATGACCACGGCATGGTTGACCGTTTCACCCGACAGGCTGGTCCCGGCACCGCGGGACAGGATCGGCACGCCGTGCTCGTGGCAGAGTCGATGGATGGCGATGATGTCATCTACCGTTCGCGGAATGGTCACACCGATGGGCGGCTGGCGGTAGTTGGAGGCATCGTTGGCGTACAGGGCGCGGCTACCGGCATCGAAGCGGACCTCTCCCTCGATGGCCTCGTCGAGCTCCCTGGCCAGCTGGCGGTAGTCTTCCAGATCGTCTTGTGCTGTCTCGCGTGCTTGGCTTGTATTGAGATCGTTCATCGCCGGTTCCTTGCGATTGTGTCCGTTCGTCCTCTCGACAGGCGACAGGCCGTTTGCCTGTCATAGCCGGTAGCGTTCTGCCTCCTGTCGCCTGAATGTCAGCCCCAACCCGGGCCGCAAGAGGTCGGGCTCGAGCCTGCCGCCGACCGGCACGACCGGCCCATCGAAGAGCATCGCTTCGATGCGGGCATGATCATGGAAATACTCGAGATGGCGCAGAGACGTGACGCAACAGCCTGGATGCATGTGCAATGCCGGTGCCGTGTGCGACGACAGCGGGATCTTGAAAGCATCGCAGAGTACGGCGACATCCATGAATGCGGTGATGCCTCCACAGCGTGTCAGGTCGGCCTGCAGTACATCCACGGCCCCGGCCTCGAGCATGCGGCGAAAGTACGGCAGGTCATAACCGTACTCGCCGGCCGTGATCTCGACACCGCCTGGCGCGCGGTCGCGTAGCAGGCGCAGCCCTTCCAGGTCGTCCGAGGTCACCGGCTCCTCGTACCAGGACACGTCGTAGGCTTGAAAGGCGTCGGCCATGGCCAGGGCCTGCTTGCGGGCATAGGCACCGTTGGCGTCGACATACAGTTCGCTGTCGGCACCGATCGCCTCGCGAGCCAGGCGTATCCGCTCGAGATCGTGCCCGGGCTCGCGACCGATCTTCATCTTGACACGTGGAATGCCCTCCTCGATCCAGCGCACCAGTTGCTCGGTGAGCTGGTCATGCGAGTAGGATGTGAATCCGCCACTGCCGTACACCGGGGCTGCCGGACGCATTGCCCCCAATAGCGAGACCAGCGGTACGTCCAGCAGCCGAGCCTTGAGGTCCCATAGCGCCACATCGACGGCCGAGATCGCCATCGAGCAGATCCCGGGCCGCCCCAGGTTGCGAATGGCCTCGACCATCTTCAACCAACCATGTCGGACATCAAGTGCGCTATGGCCTTCGATCACCCCGGCCAGCTTGTCCCGAATCAGCTCGGCACAGGCCGGATGGCCATAGGTATAGCCAACCCCGACCTTGCCGCCGGCCTGGAGTTCGACCAATACCAGGGTGGTCGAATCCCAGGCCAGCGTGCCGTCCGACTCCGGCGCATCGGTAGGCACCTTGTAGGCCGACACCTGCAGTGCTTCGATCGGAATGCGTGCTGTCATCGAAACACGCCTCCTCAGTGCTTGCGTGCCTTGGGAATGAATTCCCGCGCAAACTGCTTGAACGACGCCTTGATGGTACCCAGCGAGTCCGGATCCCCGTGCAATAGCGCCGACATGTAGGCCTGGGCCTGCTCGCGCTTGATATGCGGCGGAATCGGCGGAATGTTGGGGTCGGTCTTCACTTCCAATACCACCGGCCGATCGGTATTCAGCGCACGATCCCAGGCACCGGCCAACGCCTCGGACTCGGTTACCTTGATCCCTTTCAGGCCGATCAACTCGGCATAGTCGGCATAGGGAAAGTCGGGGACATCCTGGGAGGCTTCGTACTTGGGATCGCCCTCCATGACGCGCATCTCCCAGGTCACCTGATTGAGGTCCTGGTTGTTGAGCACCAAGACGATCAGGCGCGGATCGGACCAGCGCTGCCAATACTTGGCAATGGTCACCAACTCGGCATTGCCGTTCATCTGCATTGCGCCGTCGCCGACCATCGCGATCACGGCCCGCTCGGGATGGGCGAACTTGGCAGCGATCGCATAGGGCACGCCATTGCCCATGGTGGCCAGCCCGCCCGAGAGTGAGGCCATCATGCCACGCCGCAGCTTGAGGTCACGCGCATACCAGTTGGCCGCCGAGCCTGAATCGCTGGTCAGGATGCAATTATCGGGCAGCTTGGGCGACAACTCCCAGAATACACGCTGAGGGTTGACCGGGTCGGCATCCGCCATGGCGCGCTCTTCGAGCACGTCCCACCACTGCGCGACACTCTTCTCGATGTGCTCGCGCCAGGAGCGGTCGGTCTTCTGCTTGAGATGCGGCAATAGCGCCTGCAGGGTAGTCGCGCTATCGCCGACCAGATTGACCTCCATCGGATAGCGCATGCTGACCATGCGGCCATCGATATCGATCTGAACACCGCGCGCCTGGCCCTCCTTGGGCAGGAATTCCGAATAGGGGAAGCTGGAGCCCACCATCAGCAGCGTGTCGCAGTTCTCCATCAGTTCCCAGCTCGGGTTGGTCCCCAGCAGGCCGATGGATCCCGTCACGAACGGCAGGTCATCAGGTAGCGCGGCACGCCCCAGCAGAGCCTTGGCCACACCGGCGCCCAGCTTCTCGGCAACCTGGATCACTTCGTCAGTGGCGTTGAGTGCCCCGGCACCAACCAGAATCGCCACGCGCTCGCCTTCATTGAGTACCGCAGCCGCTCGCTTGAGATCGTCCTCGTGCGGTGCAACTCTGGGCCGCGAATAGCCTACCCCGGAATGCACCGTGCCATGCGCACGTGGCGGCTCTTCTACCGCCGGCTGCGATTGCAGGTCGTTAGGTACGATAATGACGGTAACGGTCCGCTCCGCCAAGGCAATCCGGATCGAGCGGTCTATCAAGTGACGGATCTGTGCCGGACTGGTCGCCATGTGCACGTACTCATTGGCAACGTCCTTGAACAGTGATACCAGATCGACTTCCTGCTGATAATCACCGCCCATGGCGGCACGCGCCTGCTGGCCGACAATGGCCACGACCGGCTGGTGATCCTTCTTGGCATCATACAGTCCGTTGAGCAAGTGGATCGCCCCGGGGCCGGATGTCGCCGTGCACACTCCAACCTCACCAGTGAACTTGGCATGGGCACAAGCCATGAAGGCGGCCATTTCTTCATGCCGAGTCTGTATAAACTCAAATTGGTCCCCCGCGCGATTCAGGGCTCCCATGATGCCGTTACTTCCGTCGCCGGGGTAACCGTATATGCGCTTTACATTCCACTGGGATAACCGTTTGAGCATAAAATCGCCGACTAGCTCACTCATATCAAGCCTCCGTGCCAGAACGAGATCAGGCTGTCTTTTAGCCTTAACCGAAGTTATATATTTGAAGAACCCGTCGAAAGATATAGACCTTCAAAAGGAACATGGTCAATCTGGACACCGCTTCGTTTCGCTTATGCTTCGCTTTTTCATTACTCCCGACAACTCTAGACAGGCAATTGTTTTCCTTGAGTTTTTCAAAAATTCAAGCCTGCATTCAGGCATGAAACCGGGCTTCTCGGCAAGATGATTGAAATTTGCCTAGGCTTTTTGACAACGGCTACGCTCTGAAGGGAAAGGCGTTATTCAAATTATATTTCGTTAAAATAATGTAACAAATGACAACGCCATGTTTCTCCGCAACTTACATTAATGACTTAACTTAGGAACAGCCCACACCCCAGAACAAGGATGTTGCATGCAGCACCACAAGCGAATCGAGGATTATGGTTTCATCGGCAATATGCGAACTGCGGCTCTCGTCGATCGGGATGCGTCGATCGACTGGCTGTGCCTGCCCCGCTTCGACTCGGACGCCTGTTGTGCCGCATTGGTGGGTGAACATGAGAACGGCTACTGGAAGATCTGGCCCAGCCAGGCCATCCGCTCCACCCGGCGACGTTATCGAGAAGAAAGCCTGATCCTTGAAACCGAAGTCGAGACGGCTTCGGGGCGTGCCGTCATCATTGATTTCATGCCACTCTCTCGCGAAAACGATAGCGTGGTGGATGTCATCCGTATCGTCGAAGGCCGCGAGGGCGGTGTTGATATGCGTATGGATGCCGCATTCCGCTTCGGCTATGGACGAATCGCGCCTTGGGTGCGCATTCGCGACCAGGGGATTACCGGCGTGGCCGGCCCCGATGGCATACGCCTGGAAACCCCTGTCCCCCTCGTCGAAGAGGACAATGACGTGCATGGCTCGTTCACAGTCAAAGCCGGCGAGCAGATTCCTTTCGTGTTGACCTGGTATCGCTCGTTCTGTGAAGAGCCCCCCTCCCGTGATGCCGAGCAAGCCCTCGCAGACACCGAAGCCTGGTGGCAGGAATGGAGCAGCCAGTGCGAAATCGAAGACGAGTATCGCGAGCCCGTCGTGCGATCGCTGATCACGCTCAAGGCGCTCACGCATGCAGAAACTGGCGGCATGGTCGGCGCCGCCACGACATCATTGCCCGAAGAAATGGGCGGTCAGAAGAACTGGGATTACCGTTATACCTGGTTGCGCGACGCCACGTTCACCCTATATGCCCTGCTCTCGTCAGGTTACCGGAACGAGGCATGTGCGTGGCGGCAATGGTTGCTCCGCGCCGTGGCCGGCGATCCCAGCAAGTTGCAGCCCATCTATGGCCTGGCCGGGGAGCGACGCCTCTACGAGCATGAACTCGATTGGCTGAAGGGTTTCAACGGCAGCCAGCCTGTACGTACCGGCAACGGTGCCTACCAGCAGCGCCAACTGGATATCTATGGCGAAGTGATGGATGGCCTGCACCTCGGTCGCGTCCACGACATCGAGCCCAACGAAGATATCTGGGCTATCCAGTGCACCCTGCTCGATTTTCTCGAGGCTCACTGGCAGGAGAAAGGCATGAGCCTGTGGGAGCATCGTGGCCCGGCCCGTCACTATACCCATTCCAAGGTCATGGCCTGGGTTGCGGTGGACCGTGCCATCAAGAGTGTCGAGGAGTTCGGCCTGGAGGGGGATGTCGAACACTGGCGGCAACTGCGGCAGCAGATTCACGACGAAGTCTGCGAGAAAGGCTTCAGTTCGCAGCGTAACGCGTTCGTGCAGTACTACGGAGCCGACTCGCTGGATGCTTCCCTACTGCTGATTCCACAGGTCGGTTTCCTGCCGGTCGATGACCCCAGGATGGTAGGTACCATTGACGCCATCCAGAAGGATCTCACGCACGACGGGTTCGTGTACCGCTTTCAGAGCGACAAGAAAGCGGAGTGCGGACTGACCGATGGCGAGGGAGCCTTTACGGTCTGCGGCTTCTGGCTCGTCGATGCCCTTGTCATGCTCGGTCGACAGGACGAAGCGGCCCAATTGTTCGACAAGCTGCTTTCGGTGAGAAACGACCTGGGGCTGCTGGCTGAAGAGTACGATCCCATCCAGAAGCGACAACTCGGTAATTTCCCCCAGGCCTTCTCACATGTGGGACTGGTCAATAGCGCCCATAACCTGAGCTGCTGCCAGAAAGGGGTCAAGGGGCCTGCCGAGGAGCGTGGGAAGGAGTGACCAAGCCATGCAACCAATACCATCAAAGGCAGGAGATCCGGCTCCTGTCATTTTTTGCCGAAGAAAAACAAAACAAGCTAATAATTAAAACTCGCCATAAAATACAAACGACCGTATGACTTGATAATGAATGCTTCATGCGAATTGAAATATTTACCAAAAGCTGAAAAACAATATAACTATAGACAAGCCTGCCCCAAAAAACTAAAGTAAACTTAGGTGTAGCTTACAAAAATAAGACTACACTAACTAAATTAACTTATAAAAATAAAGAAATTTACGCTTAGAAGGTACGCTCAGGGAATAGGGGCAAGCGATGAAAAATAACTATATACTTATAGTTATCAGGGACTTGAATAGCAACCCTGCCAGTGATTACACAACTAAACTTACTGCGCAAGGCTATCATATAGAGTACGTGTTGCCAGGCGTCGATCCTGTTCCCCTCATGCAGCGCCGTCCCCCTATTGCTGCCTGCTTCCAGTTCGACTATCCCGATACTGCCGGCTTGTCAGATCTTCGGCGTGCAAAGCAGCAGGCCCCCGCCGTTCCATTGTTGATGATTACACAGGCCCACTCCGAACAGCTCGCCGTCTGGGCGTTTCGGACCCGAGTATGGGATTATTTCGTTTACCCGCTCGATACCTCACGCCTGCTCAGCGTGCTCGAGGTCTTGGCCAGCTTGAAGCAGCACGGCCAGATGGATGTGGATTCACGCGCCAAGCTGGACATGACCAACACGATTCCTCCTGAAGCCCGCCAGCACCGTGCCAATCAGAACGAGGACAAAGCGACGCTGGATCGAGCCCTGGCCTACCTGGACAAGAATCTGCACAAGAAGATCGTCCAGTCGGAAGTCGCCGAACTCTGTGGCCTGAGTCCTTTCCAGTTCAGCCGCCTGTTTCGGCGTGTGATGAAGGTCACCTTCCAGGATTATCTTCTGTCCCGACGCATCGAAGAGGCCAAGCGCCTGTTGGCCAATCCCAGAATATCCGTCACCGACGTCTGCTTTACCGTCGGGTTTCGTGACCTGTCCTATTTTACTCGGGTGTTCCAGCGATATGTCGGTCTACCCCCGTCACGCTATCGGCAATCGCTTGAGCCAGCCACGACGTTACTGACCAAGAGCCAGCGGGAGGTCCCTCGACAAGACGCAACGCGACCGGGATCAAAAACGGAACAGGTGACTCCCGGAACAGGAAAAAAGCTCCGGGAGTACACGCAGGAATAACAATCTTATTGGATCTACTCAATCTACCAGCACCGGTATGCGGGCCAGGATGCCGTAGTTTTCTCCGCCTGTCTGGCCTTTGGGCTCATGAACAGTGCAACTAGGGAGGAAATAGATGCTCTTTTGTCGCCAATCGGCTGGCTCATCGTATTGGTCGCGAAGATTGAAGTTATCGACAAAATTTGACCAGCGCGTTTCACCACTGGGGCTGGTATTGGTCCAGGTTCCTGGAGAAGAGCTGTCGACGTCTTCCGCAGGCAATGTCATTTCCGTCGGCGCTCCGGCCTGCTGGTCATAAGGAGAATGGTCGATCTTGTTTTCTCCATTGACCATCCAGACAATATTCAACTCCACAGCCCCTACCAGCGGGTTCTGTGGCGCAACCCCCGATTCGCAGTCGATGACCGGCAGGGTCAAGCTCCATAACCGCTTACGTTCGGTCTCCTCGGTCCAGCAGTCATACAGCGCACTAAACGCCGATTGCACCTGCCCGTTGTTGGTACCGATATCTTCGCCAAACTCCATCTCCGCTGGATTACCATCGCCACAGATCAGACTCTGAAGTTCGCTGGCATTGGTCGCACCACTGGTGTCGTGGAGGAAATTCGTCCAGCCTCCCGTCTGGTCCCCCTCGGGGATGAAACGTCCGACACTGCAGTCGTAGCTGCCATCCGTGTTCAGCAACGCCTGCTTGCACATGGCAATCGGCTGGTCGGCATCGTTCGGCCGCAATGCACCGGCAAACCCGATATAAGCGACGGCACGTGCAGACACGTCATAGTTGTCGAATCCCAACACAGTGCCAAAAAAGGCTTCAACAGGCGTGGTCTGCCGTGCTGTCACGACCTCGATAGCGTTGATGAAATTGGGGTCGGCATCCAGCTCGGCCGTGGTCCGCCCTGCCAGGTCCACGGGCAAGAGCGACTCGTTAGGGGTAAACGTGCGTGTCGCGAAGCTCCAGTGGCCGCGCAATACGCTGACGACTTCAACCGGAGTCCCCTGGCTGGTATTGGCCATGGCAGCGTCTTGTGCTACCACATTGGCCCCGGCATTCACGCTGCTTCCATCCAGGGAATAAAGCCACCTGGCCCCGGCCAGGGCACCGGCATCCGCCGCATTGTGGAGTTCATTGCGGGCCACGTAGAGATTGCTGCCATCCACGGCCAACGCCGTAAACCCAAGCAGCATGAACAGCGCGACCGCCATCAACACCGTAGACACACCGCGCTGACCATGCAGGCTACGGCCACTACCTGCTCGGCGTCTGGTCAAGGAAGGGTTCATGGCTATTCTGCCCTCATCACAATGGTGGAAGACAAGTTCAAAATACCGCCAAGCGTGCCGACAAACTCAGGAAGCAGGAGAAACTGATAAGGATAATTGACCGTCACGGTCAGTTCGTCCCCGGCATCGAAATACGTATTGGTATTGCGGTCGCTTCTCGCAATATCGATGCTCATTACTGCCGCCCCACCCAGGGAGATCAGGTAGTCTTCCGCGTAGCGACACACGGCATCACGAATAGCATCGTTTTCCGAGCTGACAGTCTCGGGACATTGTGCGGACCCTCCCGCCAATGCCCGCTCGCCCGGGCGAAAGAGAATGCCGTGACGGGCTCCCTCGCGGCTGGCATTGGTCAGGGTGGACTTGTCGAACAGCGCCACGCTGAACTCGATGATGCCGAACAGCAGGATGAACAGCAGTGACGAGCTGATCGCGAACTCGACCAGCTCCGCGCCCTTCTGCCGGTGCAAGGATTTCATGGCAGCCCTCCCTTACAGTCCGATGCCGCCACGACGTTCCAGCATGCGCCTGACATTGCTGGCATTCTCGCTGGCCGTGACGTAGTACGCCGGGGAGAGCCGCATGGCTTCCTCGAAGAAGGTGAGCGCCTGGTCATAATCGCCCGACATCATCGACACGAAGCCGACATCATTCAGGGCTTCGGCCGGTTGACCGTTTCTGCCCAAGGCCTCGAGGGCATAGCCATAATCCCCCTGCCGTGCATGCACCAGCCCCAGGTTACGCCAGGCCAATTCATAGCTGGGGTCGGCCTGAAGCGCCGACTGCAACGCCTCGTTGGCACCGACCCAATTGCCGAACAGGTATCGGGAATAGCCCAGGTTGTTGAGGACCACGGCCGATTCGGGATTGATGTTCAAGGCTTTCTGGTAATACTGCTCGGCCTGCTCGGCATTGCCGTTCATGTCGGCGATGATGCCCAGCGCATTGTAGGCGCGCCAGGGTGCCTGCCCATGCGCAATGGTCACGGCGCGAAGCTGCTCTTCCGCGGCCTTGTACTGGCGCTTCTGCAACAACACCTCCCCCAGGCCGGTACCGGCCTGGGCGTGGCTGGGCTCCAGCTCCAGCACCCAGCGATAGGCCAGATCCGCCAGGCGGTAATTCTCGCGCTTGTGGTGGATATAGCCGATGCGGTACAGGGCATCGGGAGACGGCGCCTCCGCCAGGCGCAGGCCGCGGATATATTCGAACAGCGCCCGGTCGGCATCGCCCGAGCGCAATGCCATGTCCCCGTTCCGATAGGCCTCTTCCGGTGTGCCTACCGGGAATGCCGTGGCATAGGTGGCCGTGGATTCACCATCGTAGAACACGCCGTAGCCATCGCCCGTGTCATTGCGTGGCGTCCCTGCGCAACCGGCAAGCAGCGCCCCGGCCAGGATGGTGGCAGCCAGCTTGTTGATGTTGTTATGCGTTTTCATGTCAGTTCCCTCGAAACGAATCATTGTTTTAACGACCGCTCATGGCTTCGAACGCCCCAAGCAAGGGCGGGCCCAGCGCCACGACGAAAAAGCTGGGAAAGACACAGAAGACCAGCGGAAAAAGCATCTTGGTGCTGACCTTGGCGGCTTTCTCTTCGGCTTCCTGGGTGCGCTTGTCGCGCAGTTCCGCGGCATAGATACGCAGGGTCGCGGCAATGCTGGTGCCGAAGCGCATGCTCTGCAGCAGGCTGGTGACCAGGCCACGAATGTCCTCCACGCCGGTCCGCTCCTCCAGGTCACGCAGGGCGGTGCGTGTATCCATTCCCGCCCGCGTCT
Organism: Modicisalibacter xianhensis; assembly: GCF_900113605.1. Taxonomy (GTDB): domain Bacteria; phylum Pseudomonadota; class Gammaproteobacteria; order Pseudomonadales; family Halomonadaceae; genus Modicisalibacter; species Modicisalibacter xianhensis. The sequence goes on along the minus strand of NZ_FOPY01000003.1, from coordinate 246,802 downwards.
GCATGCCGAACAGTGTCAGTTCGTCCGAAAGTTCCGGCTGGCTGATCTCAAGGTCACGTGCCACCCGCTGGATGGAGGCGCCCAGCCCTAGCCCCGCTTCGCTGCTGACCACCAGCAGGTCGAGGGCATCCGGCAGGCCACGACGCAAGCCGAGGGTACGCCGCTTGATGGCGCGCTCGAGCCAGAAGGTCGGCAGCAGATAGCCGACCAGGCCGGCGGAGACGGCAGCCAGCACGGCAATATTCAGTGGCAGCCGCAGCAACGTCGCGGCCACCATGGCCAGGGTGGGCAGCAGCAGCGTGAGCCCCAGTTTGGCGCCGAAGAACGTGTTCAAGGCCCCCGGTGCGCGAATGCCGGCATGCCGCAAGCGGTTGTAGGCCTTGCTTTTGGCCTCTTCTTCCGTCGGCATCAAGCGCTTGCCCATGGGATCGACCAGGCCGCGCAGGCCGGCCCCTTTCGCTGCGCCGGCTTCTCCACCACCGCCCGCTGCGCCCGTGACGGCCGGCTGCGGCTCGAGGTTCTGAAGGCGGCGCTTTACCGGGTCCGCCAGTCCCAGGATCAGCAGCATGATGGCAACCAGCAGCGTAAACACCGCCAGGCCAAGCAGCGCCACGAAACTGAGTTGGGCCAGCTCGGGATCGGCGATGAGGCCATTCAGGAACGCCTGGAGTTGATTGAGGATATCCATACCCGCCCTCCTACACGTCGATGCGCACGATGCGGCGCATCCAGAAGATGCCGATGACAATCATCACGAAGGCAATGACCACCATCTGGCGACCGGTCGGGTTGTCGGTCAGCATCGGCAGGAACCCCGGGCTGACGATCGACAGCACCCCCGCCAGGCCAAACGGCAGCAGCGACAGCACCCAGGCCGCCAACCGGCCTTCGGCAGACAAGGTGCGCAGCTTGCGATGGAAGCGGAAGCGGTCGCGAATCACCGAGGCCAGGCCCTCCATCAGTTCGGCCAGGTTGCCGCCGGTCTCCTTCTGGATGAGCACCGAGGTAACGAACACCATCACCGTCACGCTACCGATGCGCTCCAAGAGCCCACCCAGGGCCGTGCGAACATCGCCGCCGTAGTTGATCTCCATGAACGTGGTGCGAAACTCGGGGCCGATGGGGTCGGGCATTTCTTCGGCGACCAGCTTCATGGCATCGGAAAACGGGTGGCCGGCACGCAGGGCGCGCGACATGATGATCAACGCATCGGGCAGTTGCTCTTCGAACTTGGCCAGACGCTTGGATCGATCCCGCAGCAAGGAAAGTACGGGCAGGCTGCCCAGCAGCAGGCCACCCACGATGCCCATCACCGGCATGGCCAGCCACTGGGCGATCAACAGCCCGGGAATGACCGCCAGGCAGGCACTCATCAGCACCAGACGATAGGCCGGCGTCTCGCGCCCCGCCTGCTCGATGAGCCGTTCGAGGCGCGGCATGCCGGGCAACTTGCCCAGGGTGCGTTCCAGTGCCGAGCGCTCGCGATAGCGCTTGCTTCTCAGCAGTTCCGCCCGCTCGCGCTGTTCCGGCGTCACCGCGACGGATTTCAGGCGCTTCTTGAGGCGCTTGCGGGCCTGGCGGTTTTCGCCGAAGGCCGGCACCATGAAGCTCTGCACCAGCAGGAACACGGCGATGAAGATCATGCCGACGAAGATCACCTCGTCGGAAAGCTGCCAGTTCATCGCCACTGCTCCTCACCCGGCTGGAAGACATCCAGTCCCGGGTCCATGCCGCGCTGCCGCAGCCGCTCATAGAAGTGGGGAACCACACCAGTGGCGGCAAACGTGCCAATTACGTTGCCCTCTTCATCCATCCCCTGCCGGCGGAAGCTGAAGATTTCCGACATAGTGATGATGTCGCCTTCCTGGCCGTTGATTTCCTGCACGCTGACCAGCCGGCGCTTGCCGTCTTCCTGGCGTTCCACCTGCAGCACCACATCGATGGCCGAGGCAATCTGCGCGCGCAGCGGACGCATCGGCAGGGTAATGCCGCTCATCGCTACCATGCTCTCGATACGCGTCAGTGCATCACGCGGGGTGTTGGCGTGGATGGTGGTCAGCGAGCCGTCGTGGCCCGTGTTCATGGCCTGGAGCATGTCGAGGGTCTCGCCGCCACGCACCTCGCCGATGATGATGCGGTCGGGCCGCATGCGCAGACTGTTGCGTACCAGGTCGCGCTGGGTCACCTCGCCGCGGCCTTCGATATTGGGCGGGCGAGTTTCGAGGCGCACGACATGCGGCTGCTGCAGTTGCAGTTCCGCCGAGTCCTCGATGGTGACAATGCGCTCGTTATGCGGGATGAAACTCGACAGCACGTTGAGCATGGTGGTCTTGCCCGCCCCCGTGCCGCCGGATACCAGCACGTTGAGCCGGGACTTGACGATGGCCTCGAGCAGCCGGGCGACGGTGTCGGACAGCGTGCCGATCTCGACCAGGTTCTGCGCGGTCAGGTTGTCCACCGAGAAGCGGCGAATCGACAGCATCGGGCCATCGATGGCCAGCGGCGGGATGACGGCGTTGACGCGCGAGCCGTCCTTGAGGCGTGCATCGACCATCGGCGACGATTCATCGACGCGCCGCCCCACACTCGAGACGATACGGTCGATGATCGACATCAGGTGCCGGTCGCTGGCGAAGCGCAAGGTGGTCTGCTCGAGCTTGCCGTGACGCTCGACGAAGATCGGCTCGGTGCCGTTGACCAGTATGTCGGCCACCGTCCTGTCGGCCAGCAACGCTTCCAGCGGCCCCAGCCCCAGCACTTCATCCTGCAGGTCGGCGACGATGCGCTGGCGCACGCTGGCATTGAACGGCAGGGTCTCCTCGCGCATCATCGACTCGCAGACCAGCTGAATCTGGCTGCGCGCTTCCTTGTCGCCCAGGCCACTGAGCAGCGAGAGATCCAGGGTCTTGACCAGTTTCTGGAACAATGCCTGCTTGTAGGCCTGCTCTTCGGCGGTCAGGCTGTTCTCGGCATGGCGCATGCCCGGTGTGTTCCAGCTATCGCGGGACAGTTCGCGACTTTCGGTACCGCTCAATCGTTGGCGCAGGTTCATGTGTCATCTCCTCAGGCGCGCTGGGCCCAGCCCAGCAGGCTCCAGCGCGAGCCACGGGTGCGCAGTTGCCCTTCTCCCTCGCTCAGCGAGCGAGCCATCTTCTCGAGATTGCGGGTAATCGAGGCCCCGCTGGCCGAATCGAGCAGCGGGCTGCCCATGTTCACGCTCTGGGTCACCCGCTTGAAATCGTTGGGCAGGGTGACGATGTGCAGGTTGGGCAGCGCCTCGCGGATGTCCTTGAGCGATACCGGGTTGCTCTTGCTGAAGCGGTTGACCACGATCGTGACCTGGGCATCGTCGACGTGCAGTTCGCTGCCGAGAATACTGACCAGTTGCTGAGCATCGCGCAGATGCGCCACACCCTGCTCCATCACCACCAGCACATGATCGGCATGCTCCAGGGTCATGGCGGTGGCCCCGCTGACCCAACGCGGCAGGTCGACGACGACATCGTCGTAGGCCTCGCCGAGCAGCTTGAGCAGCATCTCCACGCGCGACTCGGGCACCTCGGCAATGGTCATGCGATCCTCGGGCGTCGAGGCCAGCAGGTCCAGGCCGCTCTGGTGCTTCAGGACGTACCCCTCCAGGGCAAGCAGATCGAGGCTGTCGACCAGCTCCAGCGCCCGGACCAGCCCGTGACGCGGCGTGAGGTTGAAGTACAGCGGCAAGGCCCCGAACTGCACGTCCATGTCCATGAGCACGGTCTGCCTGTCGAGGGCCTTGGCCAGCACATGTGCCAGGTTGGCGGCGATCATGCTCGCCCCCGAGCCGCCCTTGGCATTGATGACGGCCGTCAGGCGCGCCGCCTTCTGGCTCGACTCGACCCGCTTGGCGCGCAGCAGATCATTCAGAAACTCTGCCATGTCGTCATCGTTGACAGGCGGCGAAAGAAAATCCCGGGCCCCGGCCCGCATGGCGACGCGCACCAGGTCGGCATTGCCCTGCTCGCCAACGATCAGCAGCGGCGGTCGCTCGCTGGGAGAGCGCTCGCTCAGCGCGGCCATCTCGGCGCGCCAGTTATCACTGGCCACCAGCACGAGGGCATCCGGCAGCGGATAAATGCCTTGCAGCGAGTCGTGATCACCGTTGATGAATAACCGGGTCCTGACACTGATATCCCCGCGCGCCTTCAGCGATGCTTCCAGTGTCGCCAGGACCTCCCTCGAGCGGCCGGCAAGCAGCAATTCCAAGCGTGAGCGCATACGTTGTTCCTTTCGTTGATGACAGGCCTGCCTGCCAACGTGCTGATCGGGTTCCCTTTCTCGCAGTGCCCAGGTTCACGGCGCCATCGAGGATGAGCCGGTGTTCAGCCCGGGGGTGCGCTGACCGCGACGGTAGGCATCCATGTTCCGGACAGCCTTGTCGCCCTGCAGCGCGGGCGGCTGGTCGCCCTCACGGTAGGTCTGGGCCTGCATCATGTGGCGAACGCTGGCACCGTACGGCGGCAGGTCCTTGCCGGGCTGCGGGGCACAGGCGGTCAGCAGCGAGGTGAGGCACAGCAACAGCAGTAAGCGTGCATGAATCATGGTGTGTCTCCCGGCGTGGCGATCAGAGGTCATGGCCGAAGCGGCCTTCGGTACCGCCATCGCGGCGATTGAATAGCGGGTCGGCCGTCGGCGTGAAACGTGGCGCCTGCTGGTCTTGTTCTCCCGCAGTGCCGTTGAAGCGGCCCAGCAGGTAGAACTCCACGTCGTTGGGCGCCACGAAGCTGCCAGTTGGCAGGCGAACCTGCTCCTCGCTGATCGGCGTGGCCAGGCGCGGCGTCACGAAGATGACCAGTTCGGTCTGCTCCTTGACGAATTCCTGACTGCGGAACAGGGCGCCCAGCACCGGCAGGTCGCCCAGACCGGGGAACTTGCTGACGTTCTCGCGCAGGCTTTCGTTGAGCATTCCGGCGATGGCAATGGTCTGGCCGCTGCTCAGCTCAAGGGTGGAACTGGCGCTGCGCTTGATCAGCGACGGCACGAAGAACTGTGACGAGGCGCCATCCGTTGCCAGACTCAGCGCGTTCTGGGATGACAGGTCGGACACCGAGACATCGACACTCAGGCTGATGACGCCGGAGTCCAGCACCACCGGCAGAAAGCTCAGGCCGACGCCGAAATCCTTGTAGTCGATGGTCACCCCGTCATCGCCCGACGGCACCGGGATCGGGAACTCGCCCCCGGCGAGGAACTCGGCTTCCTGACCGGTCAGCGTGGTGAGGTTGGGCTCGGCGAGGATCTTGGCGACCCCTTCGCGGTTGGCGGCGTCCAGTACCATGTTGAGGATGTAATCACTGCGCTGGTAACTGGCGAAGATGCCACTATCCTCGATGACTGCCGTGGCAGGCGCGAATTCGTCAACTACCGGGCCAACAGGGGAATTGCCACCGAAGATGGGCAGTCTTCCGCCGCCTTCGAACTCCGCATCGGGGAACGTTGCCCCGCCCTTGACCGCCCCCAGGCGCAGCGAGGAGCCCGCCACGTTGAGCACGTTGAACTGGCTATCCAGGCGCTTGACCAGCGAGCGCGAGACTTCCGCTACCTTGACGTCGAGCATGACCTGCTGCGCCCCGCCGACCTGCATCAGGTTAAGAATGGGCCCCTCGCCCTCCGCCGCGTCCGACGGGGCAAAGCTGTTGGCCAGGCGCAGCGCGGCATCCAGGCGCGAGGCGCTGGAGACTTCCCCGCTGAGCACGATACGGCCATTGGCCGAACGGACCTGGATCGGCTCGCCCGGCAGCAGCGCGTGCAGGTCGGCCTTCAAGGTTTCCAGGTCGGGTGTGACCTGAATATTGAGGGTACCCTGGACGCGCTCGTTGCGATCCCACAGCACCACGTTGGTGTTGCCCAGGGACTTGCCCACCACATAGATCTGACGCGAACCCACCACCACGATATCGGCCACGTCGGGGTTGCCCACCGAGACCACCTTCACCGGATGGGCGAAGTCCATTACCTTTGATTTGTTGAGCGCCACATCCACCGTCATCGAGCGCCCCTGGTTGGCCATCGCCAGCGAAATGGGCTCCCGCGCTTGTGCACCCGCGCCCTGAGCCCAGCCCAGCGTCGCCATGCTGACGGCCAAGGCCATGATGAGTCGTGTCGTTCCCTGCCTGTTCATGTGCTGTGTCCCCCGCTACCTGTATTTTTTGTCGCTGCCTGCCGCTCCCGCCCTAGTGGCGCACGGTGGTCGAGCTCATTTCGGTGCCGCGAATCACGCTGACCCGCACCGGCGGGGCCGGCTTGTAGACGGGCTTGGGTTCCGGCTTGGCCTGGGGCAACGCTTCCAGCTTGGGCGGGCCGGCCTGGGCGACCTGGATCGGCTCTTCTTCGACTTCTTCGAGGGGGTTGCGCAAGGTAAGCTGGATGCGTCCTTCCTGGGTGGCCTCGACCACCTGCTCCGCCTGCTTGGGCGTAACAGCCAAGGTCACGGCACGCACGATCACCGGGCCATCGCGTTCCTGCGAGGCAATTTGATCCACCGCCAGTACCTTGATGCGCTCGAGTATCGTCTTGGGCTTGACGTCGCGATTGACGTTGCGGTGCGTGGAAACCACGTCCACCACGTTACCGGGCAGCAGGAACCCCGCCACGCCGGCGACATCATCGACGCGTACGCTGATGGCGCGCATGCCTGGCTCCAGCACTGCCGCCAGCGCACTGCCCCCCAGATGCTCGGAAACACGATTCTGCAGGATCACCTCGCCGGGATAGATCGGCTGTGAGCTGACGCGGCCGACCACACTCTCCAAGTCGGTAAAGCTGCCTTCGGGGATGGCATGGGGCGGCAATTGCAGCATACGCAAGTCGGCCGCTTGCACCTTTCTGCCGAACGGGATCTGCAAGGCTGCTACGACCACTGACGCGGTATCCACCTCTTCCTCGCCTTCCTGCTTGCTGATCCAGGTATTGGCCAATCCGGCGGCACTCACCGCCAGCACCAAGGACACCCCCAGCATCAATACAACGCCCTTCTTCATGAGTCACGCTCCTCCCCGGCGACGCCGGGCTCCACGAAATAGTTCTGCCAGGCCCAGCGCAGGCCCTCTTCGGTCAGGTCCTGCTGCCCCAGATAGCGCAGGCGATCCATGGCCAGGCCAATCAGGTCACGGGGATGGCACGGAAGCAGTGGCACGCCAAGGCGGCCATGCATGTCCTCGATCATGAAGCGGGCCAGCGAGTCATTGGCAGGCAGGTCGTTACGCTGGCATTCCTGTTGCCATATAACGGTATATTCTTGCTGAGTCAGCGGCTCGAAGCGGATCTTGTAGCCGATACGCCGCAGGAAGGCCTGATCGGCAAGTTCATGCGGATGCTTGTTGCTCGAGAACACCAGCGCGACATTGAAAGGCACTTGGAAATGCTGGCCGCTGCGCAGGCTCAGGAAGTCACGCCGCTCTTCCATCGGCACGATCCAGCGATTGAACAGTTCTTCCGTCCGCATACGCTGGCGACCCAGATCATCAATGATCAGCATGCCGTTGTTGGCGCGCAGTTGGGCCGGGGCATGGTGGATGCGCGTGGCGGTGTCGTACTGCACTTCGAGCATGTCCATGGTCAGTTCGCCCCCCACCACGACTACCGGGCGTTTGCACAGCACATATCGTGGATCGTGACCGCGATCGAGATACAACGCGCTCAGTGCTGTGTCGGCTTGCGTATCGTCCACCGGCTCGTGTACGCCGCCGTCGTACAGACGCACGGCCTTGTCGGCGACAAGGATGGCATGGGGAATCAGCACGCCGCCGGCCATCAGCCGGGCCAGGCGACGCGCGATGAATGTCTTGCCGGTACCGGGGTCGCCATGGATGAAGGTGGCGCGCCCGGAGTGCATGGCCGGCCCGAGCTGGTCGAGTACCTCAGGGCGAATCATGATGTCGCTGAATGCGGCATGCACCGTGTCCCGATCAATCCCCTGCTGTTGCAGAGCCTGACGCGCCACCAGGGCGTTGTACTGTGCCAGTGGCACCGGCGCCGGGCCGATATAGCCATCGCGCAGCAGCGCCTCTTGCGCCGCCAGGCGGCCACGCTCGGTCAACGCATAGCGCAACACGCCCGTAGGGGTCGCGCCCCGCACCTCCGCCCGGCCCTCTTCACGCAGGAAGGCAAACACGCTTTCGACAATGCTGCCGGGCAGCGCGACACAGCGGGTCACCTCGTGTAGATCGAGCACACCGCGCTCGAAAAGATGCTTGGAGATCAGGTCGGCGACGTAGAGTTCAGTCAGGCCCGCGTCTTCCAGATTACGGGGGCGTACGGCCAGCGGCGGCTTGCCATGCCCATCCGAGCCAGACGACGCACTCACAAATAGCTCGGGGTTGATCCCCGCTTCAGTCAGCGGGCTTTGCATGGCACTCAGCGTGTTGAAATGGCTATCCATCGCGCGGCCTCTTGAATCCAATTTTTTATTTAGCCAATCCGGCCAATGTCAGTAGCTGCGAATCCCAGGCAAGAAACAGCGTCGTGCCGATGGCAATCGATACGGCAAACGGAAACTTGCGACCCATGACTTCGCCTTCGGCCGGAGCGATATAAATAGGACGTCCTGTTGTAACCCAGGTCTTGAACATCAGTCCGTAGCGTGACCAGGGGGAAATAGATGTTTGGTTAAAGAGTGAGCTGGCGGCGTAGCCTAGGGCAACAACGCCCCCCACCGCGATGCTGGACATTGCAGCAAGGAATATGTTTTGGGGCCCCAGAAAGGTGCCGATAGCAGCCATCAATTTGGCGTCCCCTGCACCGGTATAGCCGATTAGATAGCCGGGCAGAAGAATTACAAGCCCAACCCCAAAACCCATTAAAGCATCTAGCAGACCATCGATCCCGACCAGCACCAGTTGCAACATACTCCCCAGAATAGCGCCAGCAAAAACCAAGGCGTTAGGAATACGCCTCTGAATCACATCCCAAATTGCAGCGCTCCAGAGAAAAAAAACAATAGCCACCGAAAAGATCAAGTAATTCATTCCGGCCTCTTAATTAAATTAAAATTATTTATTTAAGTTGGCACCGGATCCGGCGCCAACTTAATCACCATTTATTATGCTGGCTTAGTGGTCCCGGCTTCACCACCCAAAGCCTCTAGCAATGAATTTAAGTGGACGCTAACAGCATCACCGATAGACCAAAAAATTCCCGCACCTACGGCCACAATCAGCCCCGCCACCAGCGCCCATTCGACAACTTCGGTCCCTTCCTCGTCACGCAGAAACTTCTTTACACCCATCATCAGCTTGTTCATGTCTCGAACTCCATTGCGTTTATTTTGTCGGGGCCGTTGGGTTGGCCGCCGTGGGATCCCGCTCCCGAGATCAGAATGGATCTTTACAAAAATTAACGCTTGGTAACCTCTTGCAGCGCTGTGGAACTATTTTGCAGCACTTAGCAATAGAGGCGCTTGATGCGTTTTTGTTGATCGCCAACATAATAAAAATATTTATATATATCAGCATGTTGGAAATTAAAAACATCTATGGCAAAGACACTGCAGGCTGGGCAAAGTCTCATCAGATACCTTGATAGGGCACGACGCCCGGCGCAAAAACATACGGAATAATTAAATCACTCATACTTTTGCATTGTTACAACCAAGTGTCGCTTTCCCTTGCTTGCGTCTGCGGTTACAGCACGAGTTTTTGTACCCAAGAAGTGCTTATAGGCTGCGTTCTCAGGCGCAGCCCATAAGCTTCAATGATTGGTGATCTACATCAAGCTTTACCCTGGCTTGGCCCGCCCGTTCAATAAACCGCAAAAAAGAAGTTGCCTCGTTAGTGCCAGCTTGAATATATTATCATCGTAACAATTAGTAACAACCGCCAGGAAACATCATGCAACGAAAAATCATTTGCGCACTCTTATCGACTGTGGTTATTTCCGGCCCCGTCTTCGCTGCACCTACCGGGTCAAGCTATGTCGGCCTGCAGTACAGCAAGCTCAATTACGAAGCCGAATATGACTACGATTATCTTGGCCAGGAATATGATCTCGACCTAGAAGCCGAGCCTGATGCCTTGATTGGCCGGGTTGGCTACTTCGTGACGGATTACTTTGCCTTGGAAGCTCGGGTCGACATGGGACTCTCCGATGAAGAAGTGACGGTCGAGGATTACAAGTCAGGCGTTGATGTTGGCGTCGACTACATGTATGGCCTTTATGGCATCGGGTACTTGCCACTCGCTGATACCTTGGCGCTATACGCCCTACTTGGCTATACCGGCATCGAGAGTCAGTTTGATTCGCCTATAGGCAAGGTTGAAGAAACGGAATCTGATTTCTCGTATGGTGTGGGTGCTGAAGTCAACTTTACGCCGACCATGGCCGGCTCCGTCGAATATGTGACGTATCTGGACGAATCCGACCAATACGACTTTACCCTCACCGCCATCAGTGCTGGCCTGAGTTATCGTTTCTGAATAACAGTAAGCACTTCATGGTTTACCCAATGTCCCCTTTTTCGAGGGGACATTACCTTCAGGAAGGATGAACGGGCCCGGCCCCCTCATCGCCAACCAGGCTTGCCCCCATCCAAGGCAGCAGATCGGCTCCAGGGTGCTACGCTTAAGCGAGCGTTTCATTCGCGAGGTTGCAGCCATGCTTGAGTTGATCGTTGCCCCGTCACCGCATGTGGTCGCGTTCCGTGCGGCGGGCCGTGTCACCGCCGATGAATTACAAGTGGTCATCGACGCCATCGAGGATGCCAAGCGCCAGCACCCCAAGGTCAGCCTGTATGCCGAGATCGATGCCATGCGCTGGCTGACCGCCACGGCGCTCATCCGTGACATCGGCTACGGCCTGACGCAGATCGGCCAGCTGGAACATTTCCACCGTGTCGCGGTGACGTCCAACCGCCTCTGGGTACGCCCTGTCGCCATGCTGGAAAACCAGCTGTTTCATCCGATCAAGGTTCGAGTCTTTTCCAACCGGGAGAAACAGGACGCCATGACCTGGGTCTGCCAGCTACCCGAGGCATTCGGTGGCCCGAGCGCCAACCAGCCAGGCGGCGGGTCACGTCGGGCGGTATGAGTCATCGGAAGACACGTCAGTCAGCGGGCATGAGGCGGCCGACCACGATCAGTGAACCCGTCGTCGCGTCGGGGCGAACCACGACGATTTCCCCGGAGCGTGGGAAGATCCCGGTCAATGCGGTGATATTGACCTGATGCGTCACCAGCACCCAGGTCTCGTCCGCTGCCATCTCGAGTAGCCGCTGCTCGAGGGCCTGGGTTTGCTCGGCCTCGCGTTCACGTTGGCGAAAGAACGAGTTGAGTGCCGGCAACGGCTCGACCTCTCCCAGGTCGAGCAGCCTGGCCGTATCCAGCGCCCGGCACCATTGGCTAGAATAGACGGCGCTCACGCCGACCTTATGCTGGCGGAACGCTTCGCCGATGGTACGCGCCTGCTCCCGCCCTTCCGGCGACAGATTGCGCTGCGTATTACAGTCTTCCATTACAAAATTGTCGGGGTCCCCGGTACCGGGCGCAATGGCATGGCGCATCAGGGCAGCATGGCCACCCTGGGCCAGCCTGCCCCACAAGGCCTGCGTATCCGGTACGTCCTGTGCCGTGGCACTTGCCGCTAAGGCTGCCATCCAACCCGACATGGCGATACCTGCCAACAACACGCGTATGCCGTTTATCAGGCGCATGGGCCACTCCCGATGATTGCTGTCGATACCCCCCAGTTTGGCTTACCCTGAGCCACCCGACCTGATTTCGACACGATGCTGGAGCGTGAATGCCGCTGCTTCGCCCTTACCTGTTTCTGCTGCTGACGGTGCTGATCTTTTCAGGCAACATCCTGGTCGGCAAGGCGCTGGCCGATCTACCCGCCCTGACCATCTCGTGGGCCCGGGTATTCATCGCCCTGCTTCTGATGATTCCGCTGGGCCTGACGCAGATGCTGCGGGCATTGCCCACGTTGCGTACCCATTGGCGGCCACTGCTGGGTTTGTCTCTGACAGGCGTCGCTTTCTTTAATGTACTCATCTATGCCGCGCTGAAGACCACGTCGCCCACCAATGTGGCGATACTCGAAGCCACCATTCCCGTGGTCACGATCCTGATCGGTTTCGCGCTGCTCGGCGAGCGCTATCGCGGGCTGCAGTGGTTGGGCGTGGTACTGTCATTGGCGGGCGCCGTCGCGGTCATCACCCAAGGCGACACCACGCATGCCACGGGTATCTCGGTGGGTGATGGCATCATGCTCCTGGCCATCCTTGTCTGGGTCGGCTATTCGCTGCTGGTCAGGTCACACATTGCCAAGTTCCCCCGTTATGGCGGGCTGCTGGCCATGCTGATCATCGCCAACCTGGTGCTGGCGCCGCTGGCCATGCTGGACTGGGCCTGGCGAGGCGACATTCCCCGCATCGATGCATCTCAGGCCTTGGGATTGGCGTACCTTGGCATTTTTCCGTCGGTCATCGCCTTGCTGCTCTACAGTAGCGCCATTGGCGATGTCGGCCCTACCCGCTCGGCGGTGTTCTTGAACCTGCTGCCGGTGTTCACCATGCTGGGCGCATGGCTGTTGCTGGGCGAAACGGTCACCTGGGTGCAGATGACGGGCAGCCTGGTGGTGATCGGCGGGGTCCTGCTGACACTGCGTGGCCGTACATGAGGCTGAATACAGCAAACCCGGGCATGTCGCCATGCCCGGGTTCGATACGCCTGTGATGCAAGTGCTGCGACTTGCTCGGCTTACTTGCCCAGCTTACTTGCTCAGTTCTGGCTGCGGGGCAGTCATTCCGCCGGAGAGATGGTCATCCAGCTTGCCCGTAAGCACCTGCTCCGCCGTGGCCTGACGGTTGACGACTGAGCTGGTCCACTGGCCCCAGACCGTATTGTCGATCTTGTCACCATTGTTGCCCAGCTTCTCGAGCCGACGCTTGTCTTCCTCGGTCAGCACCTGCTTGGGCAGCGGCTGAAGATGACGCACATCGTCTGCCTTCATGCCGATCATCTGACCGACCCGGCTGCCATAGTCATCATGGACCAGGAAAAGATGCCACAGCATGCGTTCCTGAACGTCAAGCTCGCAGCTCTGCATCATGCCGCCGAGCACGTTGATGAGTTCATCGCGCTCCCAATCCATCATGGTGTTGTAACGAGCACGCGCCTGGATATAGTCATTGCGGCGCTCGATCACGCTGCGCGTCAGGCGGCCGGAAACCTCGGGCGGATTGTTGGGCTCCTCGCGGTCGGCCTCGTGCAAGCCATTGTGAATCGACGGCTCGTAGTTCACGTGCGGATTCTGCCCCGGCGCGAGATCGACGCCATAGGACATTTCCCCGCCACGCTGGTTGGTGTAGACCTTGCCCTTGACGCCCTTGGGCTGGTTGACCGGCAACTGCAGGTAGTTGGGGCCGACCCGGTAACGCTGGGTGTCGGAGTAGGAGAATGTCCGGCCGATCAGCATTTTGTCATCCGAGAAGTCGAGACCGTCGACCAGCACGCCGGTGCCCATGGCGATCTGCTCATTCTCGTTATGGAAATCCTGCACATTGCGGTTGAGGGTCATGACACCCATGTGACGCAGCGGGAACTGGTCTTCCGGCCAGATCTTGGTGTCGTCGAGCGGGTCCCAGTCGAGTTCGGGATGATCATGATCTTCCATGATCTGCACGAACATGTCCCACTGCGGATAGTCACCACGCTCGATGGATTCGTACAGATCCTTGGAGGCCGAGCCGAGATCCTGACCCTGCACCTTGGCCGCTTCTTCCTCGGTCAGGCTGGCAATTCCGCAGCGCGGATGGAAGTGGTACTTGACCAGGGACGTCTTACCCTGGGCATTGACCATCTTGTAGGTGTTGACGCCGAACCCTTCCATATGTCGATAGCTCGCCGGAATGCCACGCGGGCTGAACAGGTGCGTCAGCATGTGCATGGATTCAGGGGTCTGGCTCATGAAGTCGAGGATGCGATTCGGCTCCTGACGGAACGTGACCGGATCCGGCTTCAGCGAGTGAATGACGTCGGGAAACTTGATGGCGTCGCGAATGAAGAACACGGCCAGGTTGTTGCCGACCAGATCCCAGTTGCCGTCTTCGGTATAGAACTTGACCGCAAAGCCGCGCGGGTCGCGAGCGGCCTCCGATGAATCGCGACCCCCGATAACGGTCGAGAAGCGGATGGCCAGTTCGGTCTTCTTGCCGGCTTCCTGAAAGAGCTTGGCACGCGTATACTTGGAAGCCGGCTCGTCGCCGATCTTGCCGGTCGCCTCGAAGTCGCCATAGGCCACGAAACCACGCGCATGCACGACGCGCTCGGGAATCCGCTCACGGTCGAAGTGGCTGATCTTTTCCAGAAACTGATAGTTTTCCAGCGTTGCCGGCCCACGGCTACCGATAGTGCGCTGAGACTGGTTATTGGTGATCGGATGCCCTTGCCGGTTCGCCAATTGACGACCGGTATCCTGTCCGTTGCTCATAGCGTCTCCTCGTATATGGCTGCCAAGCGGTCCCAGCACAGAGTAACAGCACTCGCTAATAAGTCAGGCAATCCCTTCCTATCGTTGTGAAAACCAAAACTTATTTGACTAGGCTGAGAGAACATTCTGGAAAAGGATCACCAGAGGAGACACTTCATGGATAACTTTCATCTGACGAAAAGCGGCGGTAACTGGCACTTGCGTCGGGAAGGGTCCGAAAAGGACCTGCTCGAGGCGCCTACCAAGGAAGAGGCCGTCCACAAGACTCAGGAGTACATGAGCGACAAGCGGGGCTCGGTCAAGATTCACAGTTCGGAGGGGCAAATCACCGATGAGCGCACTTACCCGCGCAGCATCGATCCTCGCCGTTCGAAAGGCTGAACCGGTCAAGACAAGGAGATCAACGTGACCCTCTCTGCTCTGGCAATCAACTGTACCTTGAAGTCATCGCCGGCGCCGTCCTCTTGCGGCAGGCTGCTTGACGAAGTGTTGGCTGAACTCGACACACTCGGAGTACATGGGGAGTTGTTGCGTGCCGCCGACTACAATATCAAGCCAGGCGTGACGTCCGACGAGGGCGAAGGTGACGACTGGCCCATGATCCGCCAGAAAATACTCGACGCGGATATCTTCATCCTGGGGTCACCCATCTGGCTGGGGCATCCTTCGAGCATTTGTCAGCGCGTCATGGAACGTCTGGATGCACTACTCAGCGAGACTGATGATGCGGGGCGCATGCTGTCTTATGGACGTGTTGCTGCGGCCGCCGTCGTTGGCAACGAGGATGGCGCCCATCATGTCATGGCCGAAGTCTTCCAGGGCCTGAACGATGTGGGATTTACGATACCTGCCAACGCCTCGACCTATTGGGTCGGAGAGGCCATGCAAGGCACGGACTACCAGGATCTCGACGAACCACCGGAGATGGTGAAGCAATCCAACCAGGCCTTGGCACGCAATTGTGTCTATCTGGCCAAGTTGCTCAAGCAGGAAACGTACCCGGCCCAGCAATAGCGTGATGCGAGCCAATCAACGTTATATACAACAAGCCAAGGCACATGCCTTGGCTTGTTTACCGGGAGGGCTGCTTGTTTACGGTTATCCCCAGCACTTCACATACATGACGGCTGTCTCGGCCAGGTCGTGATCCAGGCCTACGGTGGAATAAGCTTCCACTGCTTCTTCGATAGCGGTATCAGTATCGGCTTGCTGGGTGAGTTGCTCGATTTGCAAACCTACCAGGAACAAAGCATCGTTCTCCGGACCTTCATCGTCGACACGCGGCAGGTTCAGCCACGGGGCCTTCCTGGCAAGATCGATTTCCTCTTTGGTGATCATCCGACTCGCTTCCTGATTCAAGATTCTTGATTCATGCCTGCTGGCTACGCCTCCTGACGTAGCAAGGCAACTTTAGATGAGCGCGAAACGCCACACCATCATGGATGGCGTTCTTCCTGTCCTGCGTCAAATAAATTAACAAATTGAGGATATAAACCAGCAAGCGCAGTACCAAGAAGCTAAATAGAAAAGTGTTTATCCCATTCGCCTATGGGTATGAGGCATTCCTTTAGCCGAGTAGTGACTTGTCTTCTACGGGATTGGGAGGCATTAGTGAACCGCAACGACTTGCGTCGAGTCGATTTCCATTTGCTCGTCGTCTTCGAAACACTCATGCATGAGCGCAGCGTGACGCATGCCGCCGAGAAGCTGTTCCTCGGTCAACCGGCGATCAGTGCTGCCCTGTCGCGTCTGCGCCATCTTTTCAACGACCCGCTATTTGTCAGGGCCGGGCGCACCATGGAACCCACCAGCCGGGCCCTGGAAATCTATCGCCACCTCCATCCTGCCCTGGATTCCATTACACAGGCACTTAGCACGACACAAGCGTTCGATCCCTTTACCAGCTACAGCACATTTCGAATCGGGCTGTCGGACGATGTCGAGTTCAGCCTGTTCCCACGGCTATTGCGTCAACTCCGCTATACGGCGCCCAATGTGACTCTGGTCATCAGGCGAGCCAATTACTTGGCAATGCCAGACCTGTTGCACAGCAGCGATATCTCGCTGGGGGTATGCTGCATGCGTGACTTGCCAGCCGATATCCGATGCAAGGAGCTACGACACGCCTATCCCAAGGTCTTGCGAGCCGATACTGCCCCCGAACCCTTGTCTCTGGAAACCTACTGTTCGCGCCCTCATGCCCTGGTTTCCTTCGCGGGCGACCTGAGCGGATGTATCGACACTCACTTGGCCAAGATGGGCTGTAAACGAAAGGTCATACTCGCCGTTTCCGACTTCAGTTGTCTAGGCGCCCTCCTCTCGGGCACCGATATCATTGCGACCGTCCCTGACTATCTGGCTGCAGCATTGCAGACAAGGGACAAGCTTCGCGCCGAAGACGTACCATTCGACGTTCCTGCATTCACGCTTTCCCTGGCTTGGCGCAGTGCCCAGGATAACGATCCTGCCGAGTTCTGGTTACGCGCTCTGGTTCAATCACACTTCGGTAATTCTGTTCCCCCTATCGTTGCCTAGGTTTTCATCAATGCCCTTGATGTAAGCATTCGCCGCGTTCGATTCGTAACTCAGGCAAGCCTGATCAATCCTTTCTTGGCGGGCACGTATTGCCCCACCACGAGGATCAGGTCATGAACACCGATAAAGCGATGGTCCTTCTTCTGTCAGCGCTACTGTCGGCGCCTGTACTGGCAAGTACAGCGTCCGATAGAGCCTATCAAGCGTTGCAGCAGCCACTATCCCAGCGCGTGACCCAGCAGCAAGCATTTAAAGGCACGAGCGAAGCCGCGATTTCTGCAGCCAGACGCGAAAACCGCGTCGATGACAGCGATGGACTGATCAAGGCGCGTCATATGTTCCAACAGCCAGTCAGGCAAATGACGTCCAATCGTGCCTGGCAGCAAGGAAAAACCCCGTCAAGAAAGCCGAGCGACTGGTGATCGTGCCAAGCTGCAACTGCCTGTCGCCATAGACACGCCCCGCCACGGCAGGGCGTGTTTCTTTACTGCCTCAGGGTACGCCATGAGGCCGAAACTTTGCGTCACTGCACTCGATAGCGCTAACGTCTGTAAATCATTTCATGGAAGAAGGCTAACTTCGCCAATGAGGCAAACGACCCGCACCTATGAAGGACGTATCCCGGCAAAGGCCATGGTAGAAGATGGTGTCCTATGGATACCGGTCAACCACCATATTGAAGGGGTCTTCGAAAACCACGAGGCACATACGACGATTACTTTCGTTCAAGCCGAAGGTGGCCTGGCCGAATCCACCCAAACACTGGCAGACGAGTATCGGGAGTTGCAAGAGCGCGTCAACCAGCCGCCAACTCCAGAGGAATACTTTGCAATGCATGAACTACCGTCGCCCCCTTCAACAGTTGACGCTCCCCAGGAGCGCGGGGAATGGCAGTTCTACTGGCATGGACGTGAGCTGCTGGCCAGCCGTATTCCCTCAGCCAAGCTGCCTCGCCCAACCTTCTACCGGCTCTACAGTCGTGATGATCAACTGACGCTGCAAACCGCCCTGGATCTCTTCGAACGTGCCGTCGTTGAGCATGGGCACCTACGTATCAGGATCAAAGACATCAACAACAAGATCAGAGATAACATTAACCTTCTCAAGAAGGAACTCTCTGACATTTACCACCGTGAAAACACCTCGAAAGCTGGCAGATAAGAAGGCCAGCACAGCGGTGAAGGCCGTACTTTCCTGATCGCTGGACCTCATCACAACTGCTATCAAGCCAGCCCGGCTCACGCGCAGCCGGGCTTGTTGCGTTTTACTGGTCAACTCTGCACTGAAGCCCTTCTTAGACAGAGAGCAGCGCTTCGCAGGGAATTTCATCCTCGGCTGCCATTGCTGTACCCTGCCTTGGATATCGCTACATGGGGAGACCGATCAATGGACAAGCTGCTGTTATCCGCGCTGACGCTAGGCTGCCTCTCGATGGCCCTCGTCTATTTCTCTCTCCAGGAACCCGGTGAGCCCGAAATGACGGCTCTTCAAGCCAAGGATCAAGTCCACAAACCTAGCGCAGCAGCCACACATAACGCGCATCGGCCTGACTGGCAGGCTCCAGCCGCTCAGGCGCCGCCTGCGCTCTCTGGACCGAGGGGCTACGTGTACGAGATCTAGCCTGTCCGCTCGGAGTACTTTGCATCCAGCACACTCTTCTTATCGGTGACCAGAAAAGTGTCGAGCCCAGGAGCGAAGTTTAATTAGCAACGAAATAAATTTCCTGAATTTAACATCGATCAACATTTGTAGACGGAAAACTGTGTCACTGTGTTCGTCGTCGAGCAGGGAAGGACAACCGGTGCCATTGCACATGAGTGCAAGGATGCACGATGGGTTGCAAGGAAGCTCGATGGGACTCGCAATGATGCACCGTCCAGAGCCCGGCCCCGGTCGGGCTCATTCAATTCCGCTTCCGCATCCGATTCGCGAAACCAACGAACGGTACGAAGTGACCTGATGCCCACCACTAGTAAGTAGTAAGCCTCTGAGTACGAAACGAAGCCGATGGGCTCGATTTCTGGGGCAAGGGTCAAGAAAGGCAAGCTCAGGAGTACATATGCGTCACGATGCAAGAGCATATGCTCGCTTATAATCTTGAGACTATTTCGAGAGCCTAAAACGACGAAGGGGATCAAGCTATGCTTGATCCCCTTCATAATCCTGTGGCGGAGAGGGAGGCAAAGGTAGAGCAAAGGAGCCAGATAGAAGAGACGACTCCCACCTTCACAAGCTGTGCAGCTCGCTATATCAAAGCTCACCGCCGCAGCTGGCGGAATGCCAAGCATGCCCGCCAGTGGGTTAGTACATTGAAGGCCTATGCCAGGCCGGTCATCGGGTCCAAACCGGTCAATGAAGTGACCACACAGGACGTTTTAAAAGTTCTTTCACCTATTTGGACCACTAAGACCGAAACGGCCAAGCGAGTACAGGGGCGTATTGAAAACGTGCTCGACTACGCTGCTGCGCATAATTACAAAGACCCCATCAATCCTGCTCGTTGGCGTGGCCATCTCGACAAACTGCTCGCCAAGCCATCCCGGGTTAAAAAGGTAGTTCATCACCCTGCCATGCCATATGACGAGGTCGCCGCTTTCATGGCTGAACTCCAAGGCTACACCAGTATCTCCTCTAAAGCATTACAGTTCTTGATACTGACAGCGACACGAACCTCGGAAGCCTTACGCTCCGAGTGGGCGGAACTCGACCTCAAAAACGAGACGTGGACGATCCCTGCAGATCGGATGAAAGCGCGACGTGAGCATCGAGTGCCGTTATCACGGCAAGCTATGGAACTGCTGATGCAACTGCCACGAGTGCAAGGTAACCCTTATCTCTTTCCAGGGGCACGCCATGGTCGTCCCCTCTCAAATATGGCCATGTTGCAGCTGATGCGAGGCATGGGCTATGGCCAAGATGGCAAGTGCAATAACTACGTCCCTCATGGCTTCCGCTCGAGCTTTCGTGACTGGACTGGAGAAGTCACCAGCTATCCCCGAGACGTAGCCGAAATGGCGTTGGCCCACACCATAGAAAACAAAGTGGAAGCAGCATATAGACGGGGAGACCTGTTCGCGAAGCGGCGAGCCATGATGCAAGAGTGGGCAAATTTTATTTTACCCACCCCTCTATAGTCACCTGCACCTACATTTCGCCCTTTCTGCTTCAATGTTAGGGCTATTTGGGCTCTATACCCTGATTAACTAGGGATGTACTCTACTTCTTCCGGTAGAATCTTCGCTAGTTTAACTGGACTCCCTCCTTTGAAATCTCCTTTTGTATTGCGGAAGGCTTTTTTACTAGGAAAAATTTCATCCCACTCATCGTCTCCGCCATTGCCAATGGCTATAAAATTACCTTGGCTCCACATAGACTCTTCTAAATAGTGATTATACCAAAGCAATTGTGAGCGCAAATCATTATTTTCGACGTCGGGCTCGTAGCCATTTCGCTTAACCTCTAGCAAGCCAGAAACATCGTTCCCTGAGCTCATTATCTCCATCAAGCAATGTTGAAAAATCTTGTTCTGAGGAACCCCTCCTACTGGAGAGCCTCTGATTATTGCCTTCCAGTTATCAAATTGGTAGTTCTCATAATACCAAGGTGATTTTCTTTGCCAATAAGCCCCATAGTGCAGCAACAGGCTTTGGAGTTTTTTGTTTCTATTAGACTGTAAAGGGAAACAATGATAGAACGCATCTCTAATGGCACGCAACTTGTCCTGTGTAAGCCCACCATCGAACTCCAAAAGATGCGTAATATTAACGCCACCCACATCAGAACCATCCAGGTTAAGCGGGTGATCTTCAATACTCCAAAGCAGCGATTCAAACTCACGCTTAGTTATTTCATCTTTAACCCTAGCTAGCCAACGCTCCCGTTGGTACTCTTCTTTTTCTGGCTCGTTGCTTATAAAACCCTCTCTTAGAAGACGCTCTACGCTTTCCTTGATATGCGAGGCTGCACGAACATTATTATGGTAGCGTAGGTAAAAATTACGTATCCCTCTAAAAACAACCTCGAAAGGAACATTCGACTCGATAGAGGATGCTACCCAATGCACAACCCCCCATACAAGCACCATGTTATTTGTCTGCGAAGAAAAAACACTCGGCTGCGAATAGTCAACAAACCAGTCTGTTCTATCCTGATTGAGGATATCCCAAATATCTTTTAAGCAATTACCAACCCAATCCGCATATACATACAAATTTGAAAATTTTTGTTGATAGCTATCCAGATACTCCAGAACCAGAAAGTACTTTTCTATATCTTCTAGGCCAAGAATATCCGAAACAACGCCTCCAGCTACTTTACTATCGGCGTTATTACGAACAAGATATTTAGCATTACCGCTAAGGTATTGCTTTAAAGCAGCTATGCAGGCTAGAAAGGCATTGAATCCTTTATCCGCGCTAGGATTAGGCGCTCCTCGAACAACCTCTCTCTTACGCCAGAAAAAATCTTGCCAGTCTTCCCACCTTTTTCCCCAAAGGTCCTTTTCTTCCTCACTGTTTAAGTGTGATAAAAGATTCGCTTTAAGATTCTCATTTTCTTGGACCTGCTCCCCCCTAGCATTTAAGTAGATATAAAGATTCTCACCTTGAGCGCTAATATTGGTATCAAAATACCAAAACACTGTGTAATCTTGGATAAAGTTGAAAAACCTCTTCTCATCCAGCCCAGAGCTCTCCAGCCAAGCCTTTATTAGATTAATATTTGAAAGCATTGTACTGATACTAGCATCCAACTTATAACCGTCAAGAAACCAAGGCTGGTCTGTTACCTCGGCTTCAGGATCACTTAACAGAAGATAAACAGTACGGTTGAGAAATAAGCTTGTTGCGTCACGAACTCGATAATCGAGGACAGGCGAACCTCCTTTGCGATAGTACTTGTTGAACTCTTCCGCCTCGCCACAGCGAGCGGCTAGGACTAAAAGTAACAGGTAAATACTAGTAATGCGCTGCTGACCATCGATCAGGAAATAGCGACCTAGATATTGCTCATCTGTGTACGCATAAATAAAACCAATATTCGACGAATAATTACGTTTTCGATAAAACAGATCAAAATCCTGCTGCAGCTGAGCATTTTTATCGTTATCTTCCAAACTTTCTACTTGTGGCACACTAGCGTAGACAAACTTTTTAAAATCCGCAGTTAACGACTGCAAAAAACCTTTCAGCTGCGGCTCTTTCCATACATAATCACGTTGAATTTCTGGTACTATTATTCTTCTAACATAACGATTGACGAAAAGCTCTTTATAAGTATATTTACCAGCTTTCATAAATCGCCTCTCATCAAGGCCGCATGAAGTGAACTAGATACATGTTTGGAGTGAGAAGAAATATCATGCGCCGTCCATTGTTCTATGTCATCATCGAGACCTGTTATCATCTTCGCAAATACATCAAAAGTATGTTTAGGGACAAAGCTTCCAGCCTGGATTCTCTGCAAGATGGCAACTCTCTTATCAACAAAAAACTTGTTCCCTAATGCACTATTATCACCTTTTGCTAATAGGCAAATATTTCCAATATTGTTAATACATCCCGTTGCCTCCAGAGCTTTCTCATAGACATCGCGCTGTTCCGTACTTCTCTGTGGCAACTGTAAAACCTCCTCAACTTGTTCGCTAATTTCCTTTTCTTCACTAGCGTCCTGCAGCAGCTGCCGAATATTTTCTTTATGCGATTCTTTTAGGACCTGCCCTTTGCCTTCTGGAGACTGAGGAAAAATATGCTCAAGGGACCATTCTTCTTTATTAAATGCCTCAAAGTTGAAACGGCCACGATACTTACTATCTGGATATATGCTTAGCGAAAGCAGCACTGCATGAATTCTATTGTCGTCTTCACCATACATCAGCTTTTCAACTTCATTGAGGTTACCTTCTTCTATACCGATCAAGCTCCTAACACAGTCGCCCAACCATGCCTTCAGGTCAGCTCGGCTGGGCTTATCCAAACACGCTCTTAAAAATGGCAGGGTTATATATGGGCTAGATTTAGCAAAGCGACAGAAACCGATAGCGTGATAAAAATAATCATTATCGAACCAATCAGCCAAGCGCTGCTGAATATCAATCAACTGTGTCAGTACTTGGTCTGCATCATTGAGCTGGCTATAAAATTCAAAAAGCGGATACTTCTGTGATGATAATGATAACTTACTCTTCGTAAGCTTCGCTAGGCCCATAGCAGTAAGTTTCAATAACTGATGCATGCCATCTGATGCGCTCCCGAAATAGAAGTTACGCACCTGTGCCTGTCTGGTCCAGCGCTGTATATTCTCCCAATCCTTGCCTAAACCCAGCCTTACCTCCAGTACCTCCTTGAAATGGCTATCAGCATTGTGGACACGCTTACGGCCAGCTTGAGTAAGCAAAAGCCCCTTAATTAACTCCGTTTCCGTCAACGGAACCTTGTTGCTATTAAGGTTCCTGAAAACTGTTTCACTACTAATATGCCTTTCTACAGAATTCACTATTAGTTTTACTGAAGATAAGATATAGCGATAAAACTCTACCCGCTCTTCAATTTCACAAATGAGCAGATAACAGGCTTTGACCGCACCATGCAGTAAGTATATATCCTGCTTGTCCAACTCTGGCCTAATGGTTACCAAATCCTCCCAGCTCGTTTCAGCAAGGTGCAGCACTTTATCTGAAGGATAAATACTTTCTTCAAAGAAATTGCTACGTACCGCATAGTGCAGCTTTCCAGCTGCGATATTTTTATTTAAGTTTGAGTTTCCAAGAAGCGCACTAAACACTGATAACAAGACAGAAAGAGTTGTAAGTCGCTGTTGACCATCAATAACTTCCAAACAATCTATTTCCTGATCACCGACAACCAAGGGCCTACGCTTTACAGTAATGTACTGGAGGTAATATTCTTCTTCTTTATTTTGGAATGCAGACTTTAGGTCGTCAAGCAGTATGGTCACTGCTCCACCTTTCTCAGAAGACCATTTATAACCGCGTTGGTAAGCAGGGATATGAAAGAAATTTGCTGTGTACTGCGACAGACAACCCGCTGTGGTTTCTCTATCAAATATCTCGTCAAGGCTAAAAATCAGCTCTTTCATTTTAGATTAATTCCTCTGTCACGCTAATTCTCCTGCCAGGCCTTTTCTTGTAGCTTTTCTTGACTAGTCGCACCAAAAATATCGAAACAATACAATCAAATTAATTTAGTGCTTATCAGAAAAGCTTTATTTTAATAAATGGCCAACCGCCTAATAAAGATCGAAGGCGGTTACATAGCCACGCTCACCTCAGCTCCGAGCCGCAAGCTCCTCTGCTTGTATCGTCAAGCGTCTCGCGACATCATGGCTGGTCCGGCAATTTCTATCGCCCAGTTGCCTGAAAATAACATCCCGTGAAGCAGTCAACAGCAGCGGGTCAGCATCAACGACCAAACCGTTTCCCTTTTGTGCAACTGGCCATAATAGCTTCTCTCGCACTGCTAGCATGCTGTTGCGATCTGGTGTGTCGAAGTTTAAATGCACGCGCTGTCCGTGACGGTTATTGACATCGACGCGGAAACGGTCAATTTCAGAGATCTGGTTATTCTGTGAATCAGGGCTGGAGTTCAATTTCTGTGACGCCAAGCTGGCAGAGGCTGAATTCAACATTACCTTTTGCTGCCGACCTACTCTGTCATCCTGACGCCCCTGAAGTGGCAGGGAGCGTTCTTTCAGCTCAATCTGGCTGTCTTCGGGAGGCTCAGTGTCGAGGGCATCCTCTAAGGTGCGCAGTTCATGATTATCGATACGGATCGATACCAAGGGCTTTCTGTTTTGCCAAGCCGTCTGCACTTCTGTTAGTGGCTGAAGCATGTAGTCGAGTAGTTTCTCGAAGACGGGATCACCGTAGGTGGCGAAATGCAATCGACGGTGGTCATCCTGGCCAAGGCCATGCTCGAAGAGGTCACGTGACGTTGTCAGCAACACCTCACGAGGCAGCCCAGGCACATCGACTAGGCTGAAGGCGTCTCCATGCCTGAAGCTTTCGATGCTTCCACCCAGTGCTCTGAGATACTTACTCTCGCTGATGGCGCTCCAGATGAGTTCAAGGGTTGCTGGCAGAGGCTCTGCCCGCTGCTGAGCCTCCAGTGCTTCATAGGCTGCCTTCTGCTCATCAGCCTTGAATTCCGTGAGCTGTTGCCGTTCCTTGATACGCTTGGCATGCTCGTAGGCTCGGCATAGCAGCTCTTCCTCATCAATCTTGCCCTGTTCGCCATCTGCCTTAGCGTAGTCCTCGAAGTCCTCGGGTTGGATCGGCAACAGGGAGAACTGCAGCTCACCGGAAACGGTAAGGGCTTCCCGGAAGCGTTGGACCAGCCGAGAATAGACCACTTCCTCCACACTGTCCTGGTATAGATAATTCAAGACGCGGATATGCTCGTGATGCTGGCCGATACGGTCGATACGGCCGATGCGCTGCTCCAGCATCATTGGGTTCCAGGGCAGGTCGAAGTTGATCAGCAGATCTGCACTCTGCAGGTTCAAACCTTCGGCTGCCGCATCGGTGCAAAGCAGGATGTCGATGTTCCCACCAACGAAACTTTGTTTGATAGTGGTGCGATCCATCCTCTCGGGATGGTACTCACCGGCTCGGCGCAAGGTGCCGCCAGCGCCGGAGAATGTTCCCATCGGGCATCGAGGCAGTAACCTTCGTAGTTCGTCATGGAGATAATTCATGGTGTCGGCATAGCGAGTAAACAACACCAATTGGCGAACCCGGTCTGTCCCGCTCACTCGACGCTGATCGATATCCTGCAGGAGCTGCTGCATTTTGCGTGGAGTAGAGGGCAACCGGTCCATAGTGGCAAGCAAGCGAGATACAGCCCCCTGCTCCCAGGTAAGGTCGCTCTCGGTACGATGCTTAAGCACCAATCCTTCTACTTCTTCGTCGGACATCTCCTCCAGCTCTTCGCGGTCAATATCGCTATTGGCGAACTGCTGGGCTTTATGGTCCAGTGTCTGTCGGATCTTGACCAAGCGGCGCTCGAGAGAGCAACGCAGAGCGTAAAAGGATGACGCATAGCGCAGCCGCAGGAAGCTGAGATAGAAGCCAATTGCGGCCCGTTGACGTCCCTCCTCCATGTTGGCGGCAATATGGCTAGCTAGCTCGGCACAGTAATCCTGAAGCTGGTCGTAGACCTCGCGCTCGACACCGGAGAGTTTGACGATGCTAGGGTGGACTTCCCTCCATGCCAAGTTGGCATTCAACAGGCCTTCGCGCTGATAGGCGCGCAAAAGCGAACGGGTATGCCGTAACATGCTGCGGCCAAGTGGTGCCAACAGGCTCAGTGCCGGCTGTACCTCATCCCAGTCCATTGGCTCTAGCCAACGTTCAACGAAGTCCTCAAGCCCGGTCTGCCCGAAAAAGCTCAGAACATGGTTATGTACAAACCGCCATTGCTCCGGTGAAGACGCACGTACATCATTCAGGTATCGTCGTAGCCATTCGCTCTCATAGTCTGCCATGGGCTCACGATTGAGCAGCTTGTCTCGAGTGCGATAGAAAATTTCGCACAAATCTTCTGAGAACTGCACGGCGCCGGCAGAAGGCATCAGCTTAAGCAGATCAAAGGCTTCTACCCGGTTAAGTTGCATCGGCGTCGCCGTAGCCAGTAGCAAGGTTCGAGACTTGCCATATAGCTCGCTCTGGAGCTCCTGGTAGAGCTTATTAAACCGGGGCACAGCCGTTTGGTTGTCTGGGGTCTGACGCCTTGCCTTATGGGCCTCATCGACCAGCACCAGATCCGTTTCAGGGAGGCCTGCCAACAGGCGTCCACCGTGACGATTGATCACCAACCCGGTTGAGATTATCTCCAACGGGCTGTCGAACATTTTCCCATCACCCTGGATAGTCTCACCGCTGAGCATGTCGATACATTCCCAGCGACCCTTGCTGTTAGTGCGGCGGTAAAAAGGCAAGAAAAACTTTTCAGCCATTTCAACCAGCCACTGGGCTGTTAATGAAGCCGGAGCGAATACCCGAATCGAGCGGGCCCTGCCACTTAACCAAAGAGCACGAAAAGCTAGACCTGCTTCGATAGTCTTGCCCAGGCCCACTTCATCGCAGAGCAGATGATTGCGGGGGTAAGTCTCTAATAAGCGGTTAGCAACGAAGCGCTGGTGTGGCCAAGGCTCGATCGGTGTCGTTTCAATGCCCACCTGCTCACCGCCAGGTAATAAAGGGGCCAGCCGAATCATTGCAAACCGTAGCCGCTCAGCAAGGCTTGGCTGGATCTCGTCAGCTTCACGCACCTCTTGCTTCTGGTCCGGCATCGGATGGTATGGCATCGGAGTACCATCGATTTCGAACAACCCCGTTACGTTGCTTGCGATCTTGACCAGCCTGGCATGCACCGCTTCAGGTA
This sequence comes from Modicisalibacter xianhensis, assembly GCF_900113605.1. Lineage (GTDB taxonomy): Bacteria > Pseudomonadota > Gammaproteobacteria > Pseudomonadales > Halomonadaceae > Modicisalibacter > Modicisalibacter xianhensis. The sequence continues at coordinate 219,407 of NZ_FOPY01000003.1, read as the reverse complement.
AGGAGAAGGTCTTGATGGCGGGATGTTTGCCCAGCCACAGCGCCTCGAAGCTGCGGTGCTTGTCCTTCAGAATGCTTCTGTTCCAATCAGAGATCCAAGAGGGCTGTAGCGTAATGTTCTCAGCATTGACCGCCAGAGCCGTACGGGACTCGTTGAGTGATCCCGATATATAAATTTCATCCTCTTCGTCACCCAGAATGAACCATTTTTCATGCAGGTAGCCATCCTGAGCAAAATCTAGCGGTTGCGGCGTACCCTCCTGAGCATGCACCCGTAACCCTACACGCACACTCAAATAGCCCTGAGTGACCATCCAGGCCAGTAGCTCCACCCCGTGACGCACGGCGTCAGGCCATGAAGGCGTAATGTCAAGCTGCTCCAGCATCACCCTATCGGCACGAGAGGTATCACCCCGCAAGATAGCAGCAGCATCCTCTGGGTCGAGTTGCATACCGACCACGAAGCGTGCTACCCCGCCGTTTTCTACAAAACGTGAGAAACCTTGTGACGCTGCCGCCAGAGACGATGAGGTGAAATACCCCGCTACACGGTCATACCGAGTGGCGCGTGACAAGGCAGGGATATAGAAATCATGAAGGATATCTACAAGTTTCCCGTCCTCACGGATGTCGGAGGTCGCGTAGCTATGCTTCCAATCGAAGTCTCTTATCACCATACCTGGCCTCATACACCCTTCCCCATCGTTCCGGCCTGCTCAATCATTGCGGTACCTGTCCCTAATCGCTTCCAGCATTTTCAGAAGTTCGGGAATGTTTTCCTGAATAATGCTCCACACGGTGTCGTTATCAATCCCCAGATAGGCATGGATCAAACGATTACGGGTCGCGATTATCAGCCGCCAAGGTACTTCAGGATGGGCGGAACAGACTTCGGCTGGAATTCTGGTAGCTGCTTCGCCGATCAGCTCCAAGTTGCGTAGGGTCGCATCGTAAGTAATGTCCTGCGAAACGAAATCATGCTGTTGAAGGTCTTCTGTGTAAGAGAGTACCTTCTCAGCAAAACCAATCATGTCATCGATATAGAAGCGCCATTCTCGCTGCGGCTTTTGCTCAGACATGCAATGCCTCGCGCTCGACAAACGGCCTAAGCTCAGGGCGCAGGGCTTTATCTGTCACCAGATCGACAGGGTGACCCAGCAGATCTTCTAGATAGAACTGAGTACCGAAGTAGCGTGCAGACGTCGCTGGGCCATCGAAGCTGACCAGGACATCGATATCGCTGTCCTTTCGAGCTTGGTCCCGTGCCATAGAGCCGAATAATGCTAGCTCCTTGACACCAAACTCGCGAGCAAGCACTGGCAGATGGTCATGCAGCAACCGCAATGTCCTTTCACGATTCATCTCGCTCCCCTTCCGTCCGCCTAAACCAAATCGGTGCAGCTGAGATAAGCAACCTGCAGTCGCACCGACCTTTACTAGCACCTAAGTTAACCTTTATTCGAGTCTCAAAGCTCGTAGTCGATCAGTTGGGCCTCACGCTTGAGCTCATCGTCGCGGCATTCCTTGGCCCAGACCTTGAGCAGGCCGCGTAGCGCATCGCTGTCGCGCTTGCCATGCTGAGTCAGGAAGTTACGCGCGGCCACGATGCCACCGTCGCGGTAGGTGGTGATCAGCCCACCCAACACGTCCCACAGAGTCTGTGGGTTTTCCAGGCGCGCTGCGGCCCGTTCCTCAGGCTTGAGCAGGCGCAGCTTGTTGCCGCGAATAACCAGCGGAGCGGCGCGCTCGTCTTCACCGATATTGGCATAAGCCACTAAATCATCACTGACGCGGTAGTTGCCGTTGCGGCTCTGTAGGCGGAAGTTAAGCGAGCGGCTCATTTGCAGCGCATCGTCGAAGGCGAAATCGCCCAGACCATTGATCCCTAAAGCAATGACGGCCAGGCGAGACTCGGCGTCCAGATCATCGACAGTGACTAGGCCACCTGAGAGCCGGCTGACCTCTTCCTCGGCCACCACTCGGGCCGCCTCTTGCATGGCGCGGGTGGGCGGTACATCTTCGTCGCCATCCTGCACTGGCCAGTGGGCGGAGTAGACGCGCAGGGCTCGGCCCCAGGAGGCGATCATGCGGTCGATGGGATTGAGCTTGAGGCGCTCGAACTCTCCCAGCCCTTCGCGCACCGCGGTTTCCAGCTTGCCTTTGACTTCATAGGCCCAACTGGAGGTGCCACGATTAGAGTGATCAGATGGACGACAAGCAATAAAAATACTTGTTGATGCTGCAGCCATATCCATTTGGCTGAGGGAGTTAGTATTCTCTGACTCAACAGGAAATGTAGAAGTAATATTCCAGCCGGAAAGCAAAATAGATGAAGTCAATGCCTCCCAAGCATCTTGACTCCTATGCGTAAACATCAGGGTCATTAACCCATCTTTTTTTACAACTCTCCGGCACTCAGAAAAGATACCGCTCATCGCTTTATGATAAAAATCCTTACTCCTCCTCTGGCTCCCGTGCCTAATCCTATTCGCCACAGCCTCCTCTTGTTTGTCAACCACTGAAGTTGAAAACCATTCTGGATAGATGTCGACAAAACTCCTTTTTTGCCAAACATAATAAAAATCAGAAAGCTCACTGTAATGCACATTATCGTAATAAGGAGGATCAGCAACAATTAAGTCAACAGATTCATCAAGTAAGTAAGGCATGCCAAACGCAGAATTGCAGCCTCTGACAGAGACATCTGAATCTTCAGATTTAACATTATCAACTAACTTACACAACCCTTTATAAGCATCAACAACTTGAGAAACCCCCCACTTCAAAGCAGGGCTAGAGCCAGACATCACCATTTCTCCATAAGTCCATTTCGGAGAATAGTCGTGCCTTCCAAATGTGCCAATCATAACCCCGCGCCCATTATGCCAACGCGTTTGCCTTGAATTATAATCAACAACTTTGTCTATAGCAAACTGCAGGTAAGTAACAATTGCTTTAAACCTTTCCTCTTCAACTCTACCATTAATTAGTGGCTTTAGGTCTTGCATGGCTTCCATCATGCTCAAATTCCCTAGAAGCTGCCTAGGCGAAAACATATCAACCCAGGACGCAACACCAAACTGCCTAATTTGGTTAGTATTATACCCCTCCGGAACTTCTTCATTGGGCACCAGCCCTTTCATCTCAAAACCAAGGAGGCTATCTTGCATCTCCTTTTCTGCAGACCTCAGGGCCTCAAAATCCGACTGGTTAGGGGCTCGAAAATAACGAACTTTCCTAGTTTTAATCTCGCCTTCTTGTTTCCCCGAAGTGAAGCGCTGGATCTCACCCCCCTTATCTAGCTTTGGCTCTATTCGAATCCCTACTACACAGTAGAGTACATCCTTCCAGTTGCCGTAATCTGATTCGCCACGAGCCTGCCGCTTGATTTCTTCCGCTGAGATAGCTTGATGACAATGCACACACTGTCCGACGCCGCGGCTAACAGTTCCCGCGTCCAGATCTTCCCCTCTGGGACCACGTTTAGTACTGGTAACTTCGAAGGGCTCGAAATGCACCGTTCGATCATGGTGCGGCTGAATAGAAACTGCCCAGTTGCCACCTTCTTTCGATAACCATAGTGAATTTAGTAGCGGCGCATCGCCTTCACAGTGAGGGCAGGTGACTTGGCGGCAATAAAGCAAGCCCATATGGTCATGCTCGGCAGAGTACTCTTCCACCAACTCAGGGTGTTTGTATAGATAGGCTTCTAGCTTAGCCCGCTGATCAGCGGGAATAGGGCTGAAAGGAGTAAAGGGAGCCATTCGGGCTTCGACCTTCTCCCTTAGCTTTTCGCCCCACTCCTGAATATCGGCCAGCAGGCTCTCACCGAAGCGCACAGGATAATCGAGAGTCGCCTTGAGAATGACGCTAGCAACCGGATTGAGCTCGTTGGCAATCACCTTATGGCCGAGGCGTAGCGCCTCGAAGGGGATTGAGCCGCCACCGGAAGTTGGATCAAGCACCACCTTACGCTGATCCTCAGGCAATGGCTCGGTAGGCGTAGCAAAGGCGCGGGAATATCCGTAGGAGTCTTCCGGGTCCCAGCGGATGGCTTTGCCTAGTACCTGTTTCACATCATCGCGCTTGGCAAACTCGATCTTCTCCTTGACGCCGGCAGGGTCAGCGGTTGCCTGCATGACCTCCAGACTGGCACCAGTATAGATGCCCATGGTGGGCAGCTCCTGGACATCTGCCTTCCAGCCCTGCACCACGGGATCTTCCTGAAACTCGGGACTAGCCTGTTCCAGTTGATCGATCATTTCGCGGCAGGCCTCACGGCGCTGCTGCTCCTTTTCCACTGCCTTGAGCACCGTCTTGTCGACGGGCAGCACCCAGTTGCCGTCTTCTTCCTGATAAAGCCGCTTGGTGATGGTATCGCTGACCAATGTCCACCGCTCCTTCCCTAGCTTGGCCTGCCACCGCACGATCCCCAAGTCACGTATAAACTGCTCGGGGTCGGCATCGGCGGGCAACAAGGAAGCCAGGATAGCTGCACGGCTGGGCGTGAGGGGGCGTCGTGCCCACCACACGTGCAGATAGTAGAGCGGCGGTAGCGCCGAGCTGGCACCGCGCTCGCGCTGGGTTTCCGCTCCCACCTGGTGACAGGGAAAGCCGGCTTCGATCAGGCGTTGATCGCCGAGCGGAGATAGTGCATTGCTACTGGCCGACATGCTGTTAGCTGTTAGACCTGATTCGTTGACATCCATACTGCTGTTTCCTTAAACATGGCGACAGCCAGGCAACGGACCTGGCTGATCATTATTCTTGGCACTGGCTGCCTACGGCCCCGCTCAGCGGGCCACATCGATTTATATCCATTAGCCACGGGCACGAATCCGCTCCAGAATACGCGGCACGCGCTTATCGCCGGCCTCACCACACAGCAGCATGCGCAGCCCACTGGTGGCCCAGCTACGCAGGGCCGGGTCCGAGGTGGTCACGTTCGCCAGCCAATACACAGCCTCCTCCCGAGAGAACATGGCCACCCGTCGGCCAATCAGCTCAATCCGGTCGACATCCTTTACTTTGCTCTGTAGGCGGAAGAACAAAGCCAAGCGAGCCCCGGCGGCTTCATCCAGAGGAAAGTTGATGTCTGTCTGTTTCAGCCCCTGAGCCGACATGAAACGTTCCAGGCCCAACGGAATGCCCTGCTCATCCTTCACTTCCTCAAGAATACGCTTGAGCACGGGTAGACAGGCCCGTACTGACTCCCCATAGAGGCTGCCACGCTCCACAGTCTTGGCACGTGGGTTGGACAGGCCCTCCACATCATCACGATCTTCCGGCGCAATGCGCTCTTTGATCGTCAATACAGGAGGCGGCATGTCCTTGTGACGGGTCAGGCGTAGCACATAAGGTGAACGCCTGGCCAGCTTTGCCAGCTGCGCTTCATCGGCCTGTGAGCTCTTACGACGCGCACGGAACCCAGGCTGGGTGGCAGAAGTGGCCATCGGTCGTGTTTATCCTTCCAGTTGCTCGAGCATTTTGGTGAACTTACAGTTTTGGTCCAGCTCACCCAAGGTCAGACGCACTTCGTGTCTACCCTGCTCGAAGCGTAAACGATTATTCAAAGCCGCAAACAGAGCCCGGCTCTCCACCAAGGCGCCTACGTTGGTGGGGCCCATACCTAGCTGGAAGCGGCCCTTATCAGGGGTTTCTGCCATAATCTGCAGATTCTGTATCTCAGTCGTGGACTGGCTGAGTGCCGTTCCCGAAAGCAGGTTGAAGAGCTGCTTGACCTTATCAGGTGCTCTCAACACGAAGGAGCGGTTTTCAACCTTCGGTTTTCTGATCCAGCCACGCGCCTGTGCCGTTTGATAAGGCACGACGATCCCGCCAGCAACGCCGCCCACCGGTATGGTATCACCAGTCATTGCCTGGTCAGGGTCCGCATCCCCTTTCTCATTGAAGGCTTCCTTGGGATAGGCCACCAGCTGCTTCTGAGCAAAGAGGTATTCCAGTTGCTGCTGCATCACGTGTGGATCGACCTTGTCATGCTCCTGCTCGATAATTTGTGGTAACTGGCTTAGGTCAACCTGGTCCCGACTCTCGATCGTCTGCTCGATCCAGGCCGCTACGGTATTCGGATCACGCACGATGCTTTCCAGCCAACCCAACTGCTTGGCGTGTTCCTTGGTACAGAGAATCCAGCCCTCTCCACACTGCTCTAGGGGCGCTGCCGTCAGCGGTGGCGGGTTGTCTTTGTGATAAAGGGCATCGGGCTTGTGGGCCTTCTTGTCGGGCATGTGGCCCAGGCACCAACTGCTGCGCTTGGCGCCTTCCACAAGTACAGTGGCCAACAACTCCGGACGCTGCAGGATCGGCCAGTTACGTCGCGTCGCGAAGCGCTCCACGAGATCGCTAACGTTGACCTGCTTAAGGCTCTCGAAGAATAGCTTGCCCAACAGCGTCATCGCTTCTGCGGTGGATGCGCGCTCTTCGGTGATTAGCTCTCCTTCCTCGGCCAGCTGCTTGAGGATAGCATCCTCCAAGTGCAGGCCGCTGGAGCCGCCCGCTGTGGGGCCAGCGCCGCGCTTGCCGAGATCACGCACCACTACCCGTCCGCCATCGCGGCTCGGGTAGATCAGGAAACGGTAGGCTTCATCAATGGCCGTGCGCAGCTCAGCAGGGCTCTTGGCGGCTCGATCCTTGAATTCGCCCTTCTGCAGCTGATCGTGGCTGACCCCCCAATTTTCAGGGTTTTCCTTGAGGCGCTCGACGGCTATAGCCTTGCGCGCCAAGGTCAGGATGTTCTGGCGCGTTCGGTGCTCTTGTTGGGTACGGGACTCTGTCCATGTCGCTCCAGCGATATGGGTAGTACTGGGGGCTAGCAGGAACACTTGGTTCTGGTACTCGCGCACCGCATCGCCACGGCGCTCGATGAAAAGAGCCGGGTCGATTCCTTCAGCTTCAAAGGCAACGATGCCCAGCTGAGGCTTGCGAGACTTATCGGGAATGCCTTCACCATCAGTGATATTGGCATGGACCTCGAAGACAGCAGATCGCTCGATCAGCCTGCGTACCACTTGCTCCACACGCATCATTGCCTCTTGATAGGCTACACTACCTTCGATACGGCGGAGAATATTGTTAAGCGTCGGCACAGTATCGGCATAGAGCCGCCCGTTACGCTCACGAAGGTAATTCGCCTCACGCTCGATAGTCTCCAGCGCAGAACGCACAGTGGCCGGTTTGATGGCAGGCGATGCCATCTCATAGACCGCCGAGGTCATGTCGATACCGAACTTTTCGTCCTGTAGGCCGCCTCCGCGACCGATTAAACTGTGCAGGAAGACCACGCGCCACGCCCATTCATGTACTGGGTAACCATCCGGGTGTGGGTTGGCATGATCCTGTTCTTCGGCGACGGTACGACTGGTGGCTTGGGTACCCGACGCCTTACTGATATCGGAGTCCAGCACAGCCACAAAGTCGGTATTGTCCGTCTTACCGAGCAGCTCGCCTCGGATAGTGCCATCGGACAAATCGATGTGGCCGGTCTGGATCAAGGGGATCGCGAGCTTGGCTTCCCAGATGCGCCGCACGGCCCGGGCCAAGGTACGTAGCAAACCACGGGTGCCTTGGAAACTTTCTACCTGGGCCAGTTCCTCGGATAGGAACTCAATCAGCGTAGGATGAAACGGGTAGTGAGCCACCAGTCGATCATGCAACTGCGGGTCATTGGCCCCAGCCGGCAGGTCTGTCCCTGCCTGGCGGTAGGTCTCGATGAAGGCTGTGGCTACTTCGTTTGCTGCCTCCAAGTCGACCGATACGAATAGCCGCTTGGCCATAATACGCGACAGATCGCCTTCCTGAACTGGCGTCGTGGCTTCCGAGGTGCGGTTGACGACGTCTAGCACACTCTTCTGTGCATCAGCCACGATAGCTTCAGCCTGCGCATCGGTGAAACCGTGCGTACTTTTCAGGCTTCCAATTAGCTTGTTAAAGCTCCCGAAGGCATTGGTTGCCGATGCCAGGCTCAGCACGACGGCTACGTTAGGCTTACCTGCAGCATAGGTTGAAAGCGACATTAGAAACGCTGCCGACTGCTCAGCGCCCAAGCCTGGAAAAGCAGCCTCCATGCGAGACAAATACTGAGCAATCTCATCGATGATGATCAGGGTTGGCTTGTCGCCGAAGAGGGTCTCGAAGAACTCATCAGAAGCTGGCGCTGAGGCATCCTCCAGGCGTGCCTGGATAGAAGATTGCTGTTCGGAGGCAAGGGTCTGCTGAGCAATCAGCCACCAGAGCGTATTTGGCTTGGGCGACGCCCCGCCGGCTGTCTCCCGTAGCGTATCTACGGTATCACCGATAATACCTACTACCTTCACGTGGTTGGGCTCAGGCAAGCGCTCAGGTGCTACTATCCCTGCCATATGCTCCGCCAGCGGCTTGCCTTGCATGGCAGCGTGCGCCAGAGCAATCAGCGTGTGGGTCTTACCTCCGCCGAAGGCAGTATCGAGACGCTGGATGGCCGGACGCGACAAGTCGCCGTTAGTCAGCCTCGCCAGGGCATTGTCCAGAATCGTGCAAAGCCCTTGGGTTGGGTGCGTCGCATCTCGGAAGAAAACCACTGGATCGGAATAGAGAGAGCTAGCCCCCTCTCGAGCCTCTCCCTTGTGGTAATCACCCAACACACGGCTCAGGCTGGCTGTAAAGATCTCAGGGTTGAAGGTGCCCGCTAAAATCTCGGCGCGTGGCTGACAAGTAGAAAGAACGTCTCGCATGTACTGCTCCCTGCTGGGTGTGCCGCAACGGAGCTTTCGCGCTGCGGCTCTTAGCTATCGAGAGGCGCTCCCCAGAAGCCCCTCCGCACTAGCCTAGTTATCAGTCGTTTTTGCCATGTTACGCTATCCTCCCTTAGCAGAGTAAGAGCCAAGTCACATCTGCCAGGCCTATACAGCTACGAAACGCGGGCCAACCTACCTTCTACTACAGGTCCTCTCTTTTCCGTACACACTGTTGCATCCAAGCTTCTACTTCTGCTTCGTCCCAACCAACCGCGCCTAGCCCGATGCGCCTCTGCTTAGGAAAAGCAGGATCGTAGGAAGGCGACTTTTCATTTAACTTGTTGTAAATTGTGGATCTTGACAGGCCAATCTTTTCAATTAGCTTTTTCATCCGGAGAAAGACCGGAGATCGCCGGGTTTCACCAGCATCTTCTACCTGCGCTTCGTCCGCCGCCTCTTTTTTTAGATCATTCTCTTTGTTAGTCATTTCTCTTCGCTCCTTAACTCTTAGGCAACTGCCCTTTTCCAAACACTCTCGCGTTATCAGGCACCTCAAGCCCAATTAACCGATCAATTCTCGTTAAATAATCTAGATATACCAAGATCGCTTTTCGCTTAGCATGATCCTCTCGATCTATTAATCCGTCAGGTGAAACTCCCAGCGGCGTTTCCTCTGCCTTCTCCCAGCTGATAAAGCAAGCGCCGTCCCCTTCAGTTAAGTCGTTTATCCATTGCTCATGGATAAGTTTCTGGTCTTCTTTATGCTGCTCTGCTCGCTCCCCGTCATAAAACAGCAAGAGGTGGTAGTGATAACGACGTTCTGCCCCATCCTCAAGTTTCCATATAAAACCCACCAGATCATCTTTCCACATTCGTTTCCGGTGCCGATGCGCCATCAGCTTTTCGAAATCTCGCTTAGCACGAGAATAGGTAACTTTCTGTGGCACCCTCGCGCTATCAGGATTATATCCAAGATCTACACGCACTACATATAGCTTAGAATAGTGGGTTAATAAGCTATCAACATACGCAAACAGCGACTGACGATTGCGGTACATCCTAGTCTGCGCTTGTTTGCTTTCTTTTCTCACTACCGGGCTTTCCAGCGCCTCCTTAAAACCTGCAAAGGTCTCCTTGCTGAGTTTTGAAAAATCTTCAAAAGAAGCTTTCTCCAACAAAAAACCATCTTTTTTAGCAATCCTACTCCCATATTTGGTTAGCAATTCGCTGTAGGCTTGTTGAAAGACATTCAGCCTTGAAGCTATGCGCACCTTTGGGACTGACCGCTCAGAGCCAGACTCCACCATACTCACAATTTGGCTCATTCCATTCCAGGCCTTACTCATCTGTTTCATAAGCTGGCTTGGTACTACCCGGTAGAATATTGAGCGACCATGGTCGTGCCTGACTTCGTAGTAAGGCTCAGAATCCATGTGGCTCAGTTCATTAACTACCCTCTCTGCCAGCGAGAGAGAACGAATGTTACTGAATTCGCTCGTAACAGCGGTGACCTCCCCGTTTCTAGTAACCATACGAATCCCGAACTCGGTCATCGGAATGATGAGCTGCTTCTCCTCCTCCTCGTCAAAAATCGATTGCCTGGGACGTGCCACTCTCTTCGCTCTCCTCCTCGGGCCGGCTCCCTGCGATGGCAGCCTGGCGCTTGAACAACTTGTGAACCTAAACTAGCATTGAGCTCATCATAGGCCCTCAGTTAAGCCCTTGCAAGCCGAATCCACCCAAGGAGAAAACGCAGCAATGTCAGCCCAGCAACCCATGAACAGAGCATGCTTCACCAGTCATCCGCAGGCTATCCAGTGTCATGACTCGCACAGGCTTGCTACTTGGTTAAGCGCCCATCGACTCGGCAGAGTTAGGCGTGACAACACGGGTAACTCAGTACCCAACCATTCAATTGTCCAGAACGTCCCAAAGGCATCCAAGGAACCAGTTTCTGAGACATTAGGAACCAGTTTAAGGCCGAACTAGCGGTCTCAAGCAACGCAAATCGCAGACCGGTCTATGGGGCCGATACACTGGGCAGATTTCGAAGGGAGACGAGCATGAATGGCTTAACACAGCTGCGTTGGCAGAAGAGTGAACTATTAGACGCCCTGAACCTTACCAGGGCATTCGATACTAGCGGCCCATACGGTGATAGTAGGGTACGAGAATTTGTAACCGAGAGCGGTTGGTATAGGGACCTTCTGGGTGCCGATAACTTCTCTAAGTCGCTTTGCGATAACCCTTCGCCTTTTATTCTGGAGGAGACTTGCGTTCCGCACCGACGTGATTCCTCTCGCGTATCACTCACCGGAGATCCCCGGCTTAGCGAGCTGGTTAGCCATAGGTTCACGCTAACTGATTTGATGCAAACCCCACATTTGAACGAGCGATTACAGCTAAACCCTCATCTAACAAAGCTAATCGATTGCTTATCTGACTGCGATACACTCCTAGCCTGGATTGGTGATAAGCCAATATCTGTACAGCCTAAGCAGGCACGGGAGATCCTCTCGGAGCTGAATGCTGCTCTTGACAAGTTTCGTGCTGTCACTTCGGACGATGCTTTCTTAAAGGAAGTTGCGAACCAAAAACGAGCCTCGGAGAGAAAACGGCTAGGTTTTACAAGGTATGCTGACAAATTGCTGAGTAAATATGAGCGCTTGGGCGTCGTGCGTTTAGATCTAGGCTATCAACCAAACCATCGAGACGCCATCAATTTCGAGAAAGCGAAGCGTCATCGCGAAGCATATCTGGCTCTACGCCACTCACACCAGCTTTTTGCTCAGTGGGTAGGGTATGCTTGGGCAGTAAAATACGGGCCCGTAAAAGGATATCACACTAATCTACTGCTATTCTTCGACGGAACAGTACGACAAGAAGATGCGAAGTTAGCGCTCTCCTTGGGTGAATTATGGGCTGATAAATTCGTAGAGGATCAAGGAACATACTTTAGCTGTAGCCGAACCGACATTGAGGAGCGTTACCATGCCAGGGTCGTTGACGCAGTGAGCATTGATGACAGCCGAAGTATGGAAGGGCTGTGCCATGCGATTAATTCTCTAACCAAGACTGATGATTTGGTAAGGCTTCGGCTGCCTGGCAACGAACTCTCCTTCGGACGAGGCAAACTTCGTGGTACATCGTAAAGATTCTACGGTTGCCCATGTATAGCTTTCAGTTAGCTACTGTTGGCTCAATAGTTGCTCTAACAGTGCCCTAGCCGGCCCTGAAGGCAACCGTCTACCTTGCTCCCATTCTTGCCAAGTGCGTGGGTTAACCCCCAGCCGCTCGGCAAAGGCACGCTGGGTCAGGCGCAGCTGATGACGCAATTCGCAGGCTGCGCTCACGAGTGCCTGAATGTCCCCACAGTTTGCCCTATCACTGTGCTGGGGTAGTGTCACTTGGATCGCCGAGTGCTCCTGGGGCCGACAGGATGGAATGCTTCGTGCTTGCCCTTGTGCAGCCAGTGCCGGATTGAAAGAATTAGGAGACTGGTGAACAGACGAGGACGTGGCGGGGAGAGGCTGCCCTCTGTGAGGAGGCATGGTGCATACAGTTGGCCCCCTCTGGTGCCCTGCAGCTATCTCAGGATGCTTCTCGAGTAATTCACGCATCCAGAAGTCACTGTAATATTCGCTCATGGGATTTGCTCTCTGGTTAGTTGGTAAGTCAGTACGGCAATGCCGCCATACCATAGGCACGGGCGAAGGAACCCCCGGTTTTCCGGGGGCAGTGACGTAGTGAGTCCGGCGCTGACGGATCAATAGACGGATAAAAGCGAAGCCAGGAATGACGCCTCAGAAGGCTGATGGATACTGCCTGGGCCGGCCTGGACGTGGCCCACCGGATGAGTGTGGGGTTCGGCTATGGAAGAAAGTCCTGCCTGAAACAGCCAAGGACGCGTACTCATCGGGCTTGGTCAGGTAGCTGATGATGTACTCAAGCCCTTGACGCTTGTTAACATCGTGATATGCCATCTTGCCCAAGGCATTGTAGTAGTAGGTCGTGTCGGCATTATGATTACAGCTGTAATAGGTACCGTCGCCGTTCGTGATTTTCTGGCTCCAGTATTCGCCTATCCATTGAGCTCGTAGGACATCATTTTGGACTTGCGAAGCATCGAAGAAGAACAAGAAGTGGTAGTGAAAGCCCCGGCTTACTCCCCATTCCAGTTTCCATGCATAGCCGACCATGTGTGCAAAGAGCAGTTCATGATGGAAGTATTTGCAAAACTTTGCACGCTGGGTGCTAGCCATCTCGTACGGGACGCTAGTCGCGATATCTTTTCGGTATCCCAAATCTACTCTGATTACCTGCAAGTAAGCGTGCTTTTGAAACAGGGCATTAACCCACTCACGCATGCTCTTTCGATTTCTCCTGCTGTTGTAATAAGCGCGCTTGCATTCATGGTCGAAGCTACGAGTCGATATATAGGATCGCCAGCTCAGCAACCGATTGTTGATCTCAGTCACCGTATTCTCAGCCTCGACCCAGGACATGATTGGCGTGTCAGTCTCGATACAGGCGTGCAGGAAGGCACAATCCCTGAAAGCCCTAAGAAAGGTTTCAGCGTATGGGCTGGGACGGTAGTGTTGACCAATAGATGTCTGGTAAAAAACCCAATCGAGCGCCACGTAGGCCTCAATCAGCGCATCGAGTAGCGGACTGCCTCGTAGCACGTAGTTGTCGCTATCGTACACGACCGGCTGAGCCAGCATGGCTATGTTCAGGTAACAAGTATCGGTACAGCATGCCTTGAGATTTTTATCAACCTCGATCAGCTCGTTGAGCCATCCCTGATCATTATCGATATATTCCATGGTGCCTTGCGCCGTCGTCATGCTGATAAACTCGCTGGAGTGCCCAGCTTCCAGCATGATCTCGCGCATGGCGTCATCGCTGATGACATCGTCGTTCAAAGGGGTGCGGTAATCGACGTCGAAGTAAGTCATTGTTGAGACTCGTGGTTGGTGAAGGTACTTTCTCGTATCATTCCCCAATCCACTAAAAATCTACAGATGCTCAAACTACTAACAAGCTTTGATTGAATCCTTGATCACCCTTCATGCATGACTGGTTGTTTAACTAGGTGCGTCAAGCACACTTGTAGGATGTGGCTTGACAGAACATGGCCGTATCACTTCCCTTAGTGATCTATTGATCACAGGGAATAAATCTATAGTTAATAGCTCTGTCTATTCAAATAATAGAGGATCCTAAATTCCCGGTTTAAAAAAGTTGGGTATATCCAAGGGTTGTTGGTTTAATAGGCACGATTTTGCTGGGGTATACTTACTTCCTGCTGACTGAAAACTAGTATCGCGTGCTCCATCTTGTTGAGCATATCGTCCGATAGGATTCAAACAATTTTCAAACCTGTACTACCTCCTTGATAGCAAACCGTATTGCTTTCTCGCTGACTATCTCAAGGAGGTTTTCATGTCGGTGCATTGTCCGAGCTGCGGCTCGTATCGAGTGATTACGCGCCACTCTGGCCGCAAGGTGGGAGGCGCTACCGGCGCAGCGGCAGGAACTGCCAGTGGAGCAGCAGGCGCCATGGCCGGTGCCGAAACGGGCGCGTTGATCGGTGCCTGGGCTGGCCCAGTGGGAATCACGGTAGGCAGTTTGGCCGGCGCCGTCTTCGGTGGCTTGGTGGGAGGCACCGCGGGAGGCGTTGCCGGGGCCAAGCTCGGCGAGGAACTGGATACTCACGTCCTCGATAACTACGCCTGCCAGGCCTGTGGCCATACCTTCCGTCCCTGACTCGTATCACTTTCATGGCTTGTGCTTCCCGATTCAGGTCATGTCTTCGCATTCCCGTTCTCAACTAAACACGGCCTGCCCGCTGCCCTTGGAGGTGGCGGGCCGTTATGCCGTGTCTGACTGCACTACAAGGATTTTTCACATGGCACATCTCATCGAACAAATGGCCTACGTTGGCGATACCCCCTGGCACGGGCTGGGGCAACAGCTGTCACCGCATCAGCCGCTGGAGGTCTGGCAGCAGCAGGCCGGCATGAACTGGTATATCCAGGAAACCCCGGTGCGCTTCATTGCCGATGCGGCGTCTCACCTGGGCAGCATCCATTCCTTTCCCGAGCAGAAGGTGTTGTTCCGCTCTGATAGCAAGGTACCACTCTCGGTAGTCTCCCAGCGCTACAAGGTCGTTCAGCCGCAGGAAGTGCTGGAATTCTACCGGGACCTCACGGAATACGCCGGCTACGAGTTGGAGACGGCAGGCGTGCTCAAGGGGGGGCGCAAGTTCTGGGCGCTGGCCCGTAGTGGCCTGAGCACCTCGCTGAAAGGCAAGGACGAGGTCCGAGGGTATCTGCTGCTGGCGACGTCCTGCGACGGCTCGCTGGCTACGGTCGCGACACCGACGACAGTGCGCGTTGTGTGCAACAACACGCTGAGCCTGGCAGTGGATGGTGCGTCACAGATGGTCCGAGTGCCTCACAGCACGGTGTTCGATCCGCAGCGAGTCAAGCGGCAGCTGGGGATCTCCGTCTCGCAATGGGACGACTTCATGACGCGCATGAGGGCCTTGGCCGAACGTCGCATCCATCCCGACGAGGCGACACGCTACTTCCAGACCGTGCTCAACACGCCGGATATGCCCCCCAGCGATTCGGACAAGCCGGTACATAGCCGGACGCTGAACAAGCTGTTGCGGCTCTATCACGGCGCAGGGCGTGGCTCCCAGCTGGTCACGGCGCAGGATACTGCCTGGGGCCTGCTCAATGCCGTGACGGAGTTCGTCGATCACGAGAAGCGCGCCCGCAGCACCGACACGCGTCTGGATTCCGCATGGTTCGGCCAGGGCGCCAACCTGAAGCACCGCGCCCTGGATACCGCGCTCGAGCTCGTGGCGTGACACCTCACGCATTACCGCATTCATTCTTGACGGCATAACCGCCCGGCCCATCTTGGCCGGGCTTTTTGTTTCTTGACCAGGAGACAGGCCATGCCTGAGCAATCTGCACTCTCGATACCCCATGCCCTGACCCAGCTCGCCCGACTGCTGGTGGAACAGGACGATCCCCAGGCGCACACGCTCGTCTGCGCCCAGGGCCGCTTCTATCGCGCCACGGTCAGTCTCGACCCCGTGGCACCGGAAGACGTGGCCAACGTCATTCAGGATTATCTCTAGGAGAGCACCGTCATGAAGCCATCCGCCATTCAACCAGACAACACGGCTACCCAACTGCCCGAGCCCCACAACGACAGTACGGCGATCATCCAGGTCATCGAACGCGCGGCGATGAATCCGGACGTCGACATCGACAAGATGGAGCGACTCCTGCAGATGCAGGAACGCATCCTGGATCGCCAGGCCATGATGGCCTACAGCGCGGCCATGGCCGCCATGCAGACCGAGCTGCCCAGCATCGAGGAGCGTGGCCAGGGCAACAACGGCAAGTACGCCACGCTGGAAGACATCGTCGATACGGTGCGTCCCATCCTGCAGCGCCATGGCTTTGCGGTGAGCTTCCGCATCCAGACGCAGGAGCGGGGGCTCGAGGTGACCGGCATCCTCATGCATCAGGCCGGGCATCGCGAAGAAACCCGCATGCTGCTGCCGGCCGATGTCAGTGGCAACAAGAATGCCGTGCAGGCCTTCGGCTCATCGACAAGCTACGGCAAGCGCTACGTGCTGTGTGCACTGCTCAACATCACCACCCGCGGCCAGGACGACAATGGCCAGACGGCGGCCCCGGCTCGCTGCGTGACGCCGTTCCAGGCCGGGCAGCTAGGCCGGCTGCTCGCTAACTGTCCCCCGGCCACTCAGGAATGGTTCGTCGGCAAGTACGCCTCGGTCAGCCAGGTACCCAAGGCCGACTTCGATCGGCTGCGCGCGTCGCTCGCCAAACGGGCCCAGTCCCGGCAGGCCAACCCCACCATGCAATGACCCTCTCCAACGTAGCGGTGGGCTAGAGACGACTGCCCATCGCTGCCGTCGCATTGCCTTTCCCATTACTCCGAACACTGACGAGGTGACCCCATGGAAATCCTGACTTTCGAGCAGGGCACGCCGGAATGGCACGCGGCCCGGCTCGGGATCGTGACGATGTCCGAGATCAAGACGCTGCTGGTCAAGGGCAAAGGGCCGGGAAATTTTGGCACCGGCGCTTACAGCTACATGAACCAGCTCATCGGTGAACGCATCACCGGGGAGCCCGCCGACGCCTTTGCGGGCAACGCCCACACCCAGCGTGGCCATGCCCTCGAATCTACCGCTCGAGCGTTGTATAGCCAGGCGACAAGCCATGAAGCCCTCGAGCAGGTCGGTATCATCCTCAATCACGGCGTGGGCTACTCGCCGGACAGCCTGGTGGGCCAGGACGGGCTTATCGAGATCAAGACCAAGCTGCCCAAGTACCAGATCGAGCTGCTGCTGGCCGATGAGCTGCCCCAGGAACATGTCGTACAGTGCCAGGGCGGGCTATGGATCAGCGAACGCGAGTGGATCGACTTCGTCAGCTACTGGCCGGGCATGCCGCTGTTCATCAAGCGGGCCTACCGAGATGAAGCGCTGATTAAAACTCTTGTCGAGCGCGTCGAAGCCTTTCATGACGTGCTCGAGACGCGGATGGCCCAGGTCATGGCGGCATAAAAGGAGACAGCAATGAGCCCTGCCAAATTCCAGGCCGGCGAAGTGGCCGGTACCTATCAGGTGGCCTCCGCCGTCACCGAAGCCGATATCTTCCACATGGCCAAGCAACTGGCACGCCGTCGCCTGGCCCGTGGACGCGTCATCAGCCAGCCGGCCCGCGCCTTCGACTACCTGCAGGTCCTGCTTCAGGACTACGAGCATGAGGTGTTCAGTGCGCTGTTCCTGGACAGCCAGCATCGGGTGATCCGTTTCGAGGAACTCTTCCGCGGTACGATCGACTCGGCCAGTGTCCATGCGCGCGAGGTCGTCAAGACGTCGCTTACCCACAATGCCGCGGCAGTGATCCTGGTCCATAACCATCCCTCAGGCAATCCCGAGCCCAGCAATGCCGATTTACGTATCACCCAGCGTCTCAAGGAGGCATTGAGTCTGGTCGACATACGGGTGCTGGATCATGTAGTTGTAGGAAAAGAAGGTTGTGTATCCCTTGCTGAACGGGGATGGAGTTAGAGTATTAACGATAACGGTATATACCTAGCGCCTCCCGCACGGGAAGGTGCTAGGTAGTGGTAGCGAACTTTTTCTTTTGGCAGCTTTCGGCCAGAAGCGGACATTCAGCGCAGGATTATATAACGCTTGAGTTAGACTGCAACGCACCTAGCCTACCGCTCTTCATAGGTATCCCATGACCTCCCGAACTCTACTAGGTCGCCTGCACAAGAGACCACGGTCAGAAAGCTTCCTTCTTCGTGCCGCTTAAGCCTTGTAAGCCCGGCATAAATCAGCGCAAGTGTTTGCCCGCCAGTCTTCTCTCCCACAAAAATAACAATGGCACGAGATTCCCACCCCTTGAAACTATGGAGGGTCGTCGCCTTTACTCGTGCATCCCCCATATAGAAACCCATTTTGCGTCTGCGCGATTCCTTCTTGTCAGCGCTGTATGTATGCACCGCATTGACGCCTTTGGACCCCAAAGCATTTACAACAGAAGCACCCATCTTCTGGCTGCCCGTTAAAAACGTAATATCAGGGATCGCCAAAATGGCATCGGTAGCGCGCGGCGCCATTTGAAGGATTTCTTCAAGGCATATCTCGACGGCACGTACAGGAGAAGTTTGAACCCATCGCAATGCACACGGGTACAAATCGAGTTCGCCTTGCGGGCCATTGGGCAAGTCGACGGTGTCCGGCGGCAAATATTGACTGGCGAAATCCCTTGCCACTTTCAAAGCAGAAGGCGGCAGCCTGTAGCAAGTTTGTAACTCCGCCCAACGACCACCAGGAAATCCGGCGCCCGTCATAGCCTCATCGGTCCATGAATGAGCGGTTCCGTACACATCCTGCGTGGCGTCCGCGACAAGCAGCATTTCACCGCCATCCCGACATACTTTACGAAGTACATTCCACCACGATGGCAAGAAGTCCTGCCCCTCATCTACCAGAACGGCGTCGTAGCGCTGAACCATCTCATCAGCATCTGAATCAATGCAGCTTCCTACCAATGCAGGTAGGCGAAACCGCAGCACATTGTCTTCGTCTCGTCTTTCTTCTTCGGCACCCCGCCATAGGTCGAGATACTCTTTCTCGTGATCAGAATCCAAACAAACTCGCTTGCACCATGCATGAAAATTCAACCAGGTAACACCCTGCCTCGTGCGACCCTTCGAGTTTGGCCACCTGACAGCAACATCCATCAAATAGTGCAGAAGAGTGATATTGAAGGTAACAACGAGAACTTCTTTTCCTTCACCGAGAAGTTGTGCCGCGCGAGCGCCAAGGATCAAGGATTTTCCAGAGCCCGCTGGACCCTTGATTCGCCTGTAGCCGGACTGGGTTCGAGAAGTCACATATGATCTTTGAGTTGTATCCAACTCGATGGGCTTTCTTTGAGTCGCAGAAAAATCAGGCTCAATCAGCCAATTTCGCATGTCGTCAGCCTGTTCATCGCTCATGAATCTAGAAGTTGACCGGCGACTTTCAGGGAAGACTAGATTAACTTTATTCTCAGCTATGGCTTCAGCACCAGAGACGGGGTTGTACTGAGGCCAACCAAGCATCCCTCGATAATCCAGACAAGGACGCAGAAGTTCGTGGACAGCTGCGGTATTGGCGAATGGGAAAATGATCCCGGCGGTAATCGTGGCAAAACCGGCTTTTCCATCTAATCTAGGGCAATACAGTTCATGTATTTCCTGTTTGTATCTATATATTTTTTCAACCGGATTTTGGTTCTGAACCGAAAACTCCTTCCTGCCGTCACACGCGTATAGCCGAGGAGCTCTGCCGGGCCGTTCCTGTACCCAATAGCGCATCGCGTCGAGATTCCAGTCCTTCACCTCGAAGACGGCGATTCCGACAGCGGGATTCATCAGAACAAAATCTGGACGCAACCCATTAAGGTGGGGCTGAATGTAAATCTCCCACTCTGGCGCAAGCGTCTCATTGAACAAGTCGAATACCATCCGCTCACCTTCAGTGAGTGGCTGTCGCAATCGGTCAAAATGTTCTATTGATGGTGATACAAATCGTCCCATGCCCCCTCCTATCCTTGCAGTCTAACGCGAAGGTTAAGCCGACGGTTGAAAGGCGTTAAGCGGCTTTCAACTGGTCGGCTTGAACGCCTTGTTATCCCGGGTGTAATGCTTGTCAAACTCTTTTATTATGTTGCCGTTGTAGAAATTTTTCACGGCACTTTTTGGGTTTCCGGGGTCCAACAACCTCGTCTTGCAGAATCTCTCATCTGCCTCCAGGGCCTTCCGTATCTTGTGATACTTATCGTTTGCTTTGAAGTCGACGTAACGCTTCCTGAGCCGCTGGGACAACATTCGGTAGTCGAGCGGATAACGTTCTCGGACATCCTCTTCTTCCAGCCGGACCGCCACGGCGTCGGGGGCATTCGAGACGCGCACTTCCACATCACCTTTCCCGGACGTCCTGTGTAGTCGCAAATCGATCCGGACCGCCATGCTGAAATCGTCCGGTTCCTCCTCCTCTCCGCTGGTCTCGGCCTGCTCAAGGTACTGGAGGAGCTTCTTCTCCTGGCTGTTGAGCTGAACTGCGTCGGCCACATGGAAATCCCGGACGAAGGCTATGGGCATCAAGAAAATGTGGTACTTCGTGAAGTCGACGCCGAACCACTGGCGGACGAGGCTCATGTAGTTGGTGAGGCACGCCGTTGCGACTTCTTGCACTCGGAGTTCAAGGACACTCTCCGTGTTGATGAAGTGGATGGAGTTGTCCCGGACCTCGACTAATAACTCTAGGTTTCGGCGTACGACGGAAGGCACAGCATCGGCATATTCGTTCACAAGAAGGTCGAACGCTTTGAACAAACTGATCGATATGTGGTTTCCGGAACGGTTCTTTTTACGATAACGCTGCTTCGATTTCGTGCCGTCGGCGTTCGTGCGTTGCTCATACTCAAGGATAGAGCTTATCCGATTTTCATCCAGCATGAGAATCCGAGCCTTTAGCAGCAGTTCCCAGCTGTTCACGGCAAGGATTGAGAAGGTCTCTTCCCGGTAGGAGAACTGAGGCTTGTTGTAAACTTCAATGGCGGCGAGCATCGCCTGAATTGACTTATCTAACAGTACGCGGGCTCGCGATCGCACGTTGAGTCCTCCTCATGGCTAACAGGTATTAGGTGGCGTGCTCGATATTCCACTTGAATGCGCACGCGCGTTCAATAATGTTATTCTGCACGATTAAACACCTATTAGCTTATTGAAATCCTGTAAATTAAGTATAGCTTGGCAGTATAACACCAATCATCGCGCATGCTGAATAACACTGATAAACATGCTCGCTGCTTTTGCCGGCATGTCGGCTTTGGGTCGAAAGCAGCCTTATACGCTCTGAGCTTAGATCGCCTGTCAGGTGGCCCAATGAATAGGGTCTACTTCACTCCTATCGGCAGCATGTCCCCTTCTTTACCCCTGAGCCTCCCAGGCGCTAACCCACCTAGCGTTCTATGCCGACTGGCCGAATATCTTCTCGACCCTGCCTGCCGTTCATGACGTCTACGAATCGCATACCCTACCCTCCGTGATGGCCGACATTCTGCGTGTTCAGCGCGGTAAACCGCGCGAAGCTCTCTGAACCAAGCCGATCTGGCTCCAAGGGATAACAGTGCCTTTCAAAACCTACCTCGAAGCTTGTTCAGACCGATCAACGAGCACCCCAGCAGCGTGAAGGCATAGTGGATATCGGCACGCCGTTCATAGCTTATTGCCAAGCGCCTCATCCGCCCCAGCCAAGCAAAGGTTCGCTCGACCACCCAGCGATGGCGCCCGAGTCACTGGCCGTCTTCCACTTCTCGACGAGCAATGCAGGACTGGATGCCACGAGCCCGGCATGACCAGCGGCAACGTCGGTGATCGTAAGCTTTATCTGCGTGAAGCTTGCGGGGACGGCAACGAGGACGCCCTGGTCGGCCCGATGAAACTGGCTGAACACTATCGAGCAGAGCCGCCAGAGGCACGCTGTCATGTATGTTGGCTCCCGACAGCAGGATGGCCAACGGGACACCCTGGCGATCCGTCAGCAGGTGGCGTTTGGTGCTCGACCGGCCCCGGTCTGTCAGGTTGGGGCCGATGGCCGAGCCCTCCTTTTTACCGGTATGGACGCGCTATCCATACAGGCCCGCTCCCAATCGAGCTGATCGGCGTGATGGAGATGTTCCAGTAACGTCTGGTGCAGATGCTCCCAGCCCCCCGTCTCCTGCCAGTCACACAAGCGACGCCAGCAGGTGACGTCTGAGCCGCAGCCCATCTCCTGCGGCAGCATCTAACAGGGAATACCCGAGCTCAGCACGAACAGGATGCCTGTCAGGGCGGCGCGGTTGGAGACGAGAGGTCGGCCACCACGCGGCTTGGGTTTCGGCGGTAGCAGCAGCGGCTCGACAACGTGTCAGAATGCATCAGCTACGATCATTTAACCATGCCGAAAAACGAGGAATGGCTGAGCTGCTTTCAAAATAAGATCCTGCGGGCAATACGCCTTATAACATTGATTCGCCATCCATTCCGCAAGGCGGGTCAAAAGTACCATGCCAACCAACTAGGATACGCTCAAACGAGTCTGTAAAGTATCTCGCGCCGCTTGGAATTTTGACTATCCCCCCAGCATAAGCAACAAGCATACCCCCTATTGCTTGACGTTCTATAGCCTCACCCCAAAGATTGCTACTAGGTCGCAGGTCTGGATCGTTCGAGGTTGCCCAGAGTGATTCCTCATCTTGTAGCGCTCGCCGTAAGAGGGCTGCCAAAGCCGTATGCCCCTTCTCCTGCGAAATATCTGCAGCTAATTTTCCGTTATGGGTCTGCCCTCCAACAGAAGCCCCTAACCGAATCAATTCCCGACAGGCTTCCTCATGTCCGAAATAAGCTGCTTGATGCAGGAATGTCCAACCAGAATGTTCTTTTTGATAGCGGCTACACCGGTTTGCGATAAATGGTATATCTCTCCACTCAGAAAAGACTCGCCCCCAGTCACCAATTTTCGCTTGCTCGTAAACTTTCTCGATGTAGGCCTGAAGCTCGCTCACAGTATTTCCTATTAAAAATTAATCAGCATAACCATGCTTTTTTACATCGCAATTATACTGCAGTCTCGTTTAACCGAGCGTCTACGAAACGCCTTGGGCGATATAAAGTCAATAACAGCTTGTTGGCCCTTGCGCGACCTTCCACCTCATGATTCACACCTGACGAGTGGGTCACTGTCAAAGCCCTCGGTATGGTATTGCAGCTTGCCCTGAGTGCTCTTCTCGAACTGGTAATCGATATCCTCACTTCCATCGGGGAAATGACAGCTGAACGTCGCATGCAGTGTGGTTTCGCCAGACGCGAGGATCGTCTTCAGATCGCAGGGCTGTTCATACCCCATGATGGACGCCTCTCGGATGATCAGGCCCGTGTCCGGCATCCCGAACGTCAGCGCCTTGGAACAAGACTCCTGTTTTTCCCAGAATCCCAGGAACTGTTCGGGTATGCCTGACGCCCATCCAACAGGCGCCATGCCCATCATGGCCATGATCGCCGCCACTTCCAAGACTGTCTTCCTGCTCACTGAGATCTCCTTTCTACTTCCTTACCAAGCTCAACGAAGCCAAGCCGTGAGTTCAGGTCTTACCGCTGAAGGTCTTCAGGCCCAACGTGGCCCGGGTGGCTCCGACGTACCAGAGGTCCTCACGGGCAGCGAAGTCACTGGTATCCATGTCGACCAGAAACACGAAGGGCGCCTGCAGGCCCTTGAAGCTGCGAATGCTGCTGTAGCGGAACTGCCCCTTCGGAAAAGCTTTCTTGAAGGCTTGGATGCCTTGGCTCTCTTCAGGTGCATGAGGGCTGAGAATAGCGAGCTGTTCCGGCATCACCCCGTTCTCCTTGAGGGTCGCCCAGGCACGCTTGAGCTGTGCCTCCTGCTCTTCAGCCATGGTCCAGGCAAATTCCTCGACCTGATAGCCACTGCTGGGCTGGGTGTCTGCCGGCGGATTGGCAAACTCAAAGCGACGCATCAGCCAGTCAATGATTTCCCTGGCATTGCGACAGTTCCAGGTCAGGGGAAAGTAATAGGGCACCATGTCCGAGAAGGCGTCCGTCGGAATCTCGAATTCACGACCGAACAAATTCTGGGCGGGATCCGCGAATAGCGCCACGAGGGCATCCTGCTTAAGGAAGTCGTGCAGGGCCAGCCACCAGATGGGCTCGAAATCCTGCGCTTCATCCACGATCAGCGCATCATAGCGATCCTCGATGACACCCGCGGCCTCGATCATCTGGTCAGGCACCGCCTGCTCGTAAAACCGAGCCCGCTCCTGCAGTGTTTCAGGAACCCGCCATTGCCCCCCTGCCTGCGTTACCAAGTTACGCGCGGCACTGTGAAAGGTCCTGATTTCCAGCCCTTCCAAAGGCTCGGGGTGGATTTCTGCCACATGGTGGCGAAGATGCGCCGCGAGCGCCTCCGTGTAGCACAGCATCAGCACCCGTTTGCCGGCCTGGGCCAGTTCCAGAGCCTTCTGACGGGCAAGGATCGATTTACCGGTGCCTGCCCCGCCCACGATCACCATCCTCGGAATGTGGTGCAGCAGTTCCAGAGCCCAGAGCTGTTGGGAGGTCAACTGTACCAGGCGCTTCTCGACACGCTCGATCGTGGCATTGATGTCCACCGTGAGGTGGAAGGTGGGATTGAGCACCTTTTCCATCAGCCAGGTCTGTTCCATGCTGGAAACAGGCAGCCGTTCCTGGTGAGGCCAACGCCGGAAATGCACCATCAGGCTATCGGCCGTCAATGACTGCAGTGCGGTGAAGTCGATCACATAGCGCCGCTCGAGCCCCATGGGCAGGGTCACTTGCTCCAGCGTGACATCGGGAAACACGACATTGCGCCCTATGGGCACGGAGAACGACTCGCCCAGTTCCTTTCGGATCTTCCGCAGCAGCGCCCCTTGGATCGTGTCCGCCTGCTTGACCGGGTCCTTGATCTGATGCTTGCCCTGGCGATTCCGGGAATACCACACCCCATTTTCATAACTGACCCCGCCACCCTTGACCTCCCAGACCAGCAGGCCATGGCGGGGATGGAAGAGAATGAAATCGGCTTCACTTCGGATGTCCCCGCGCTGGCGTTCGATCACCATCGGCATGCTGAAATACACTTGCAGCCCCGGAAACTCGAGGGCATGCAGGACTTCCAGCACCCGGCGCTCGCTATCCGGCAGGCTCTGCAGATCGATAGATTCCAGTGAGGGAATGATTTCCGCCATTCAACGGCTCCTTGTCTTCCATGGCAACCACGGGGAGTCGAGGCTCCCCTCAGGCTCGCTCACGTGTCTCGGTCGCTTCGAAATATCGTTATCCGCTCCGGGGATCGGTGGCGATCAAAATCCCGGATACTTACGCCAGATGCGCTCGTACTCCGCTTCGTTGCTGACGGCATCGTCGATATCCCAGTTGGGAAAGCTCAGCAGATCCTCGGCCACCTCGGCAATGACATCACGTAGCTCCAGCGGCTCCAGCCATCGCGCCGGTATGCTGCGCTCCCCTAGCCAGGCCCCCAACAGGTTGCCGGCCATCGCTCCGGTCGAGTCCGAGTCGCCGTCGTGATTGACCGCCAGGATGATTCCCTCCTGGAAACTCTCGGCCACCAGGGCGCAGTAGAGTGCAATGGCCAGCGCCTCCTCGGCGATCCAGCCCTGGCCGAGCTGGGCAATCGCCTCGGCATGTGGTGTCCTGGTGCCCGCCAAGGTCTCGGCCTGCACGATGGCACGTAGCGTCTCCTCATGACGAGGTTCCTGGCGCAGGCAGGCCTTCGCGACCTCTAGGGCCTCTGTCAGGGTCGCGCCCTCGGTCAGGCTCAGGACGAGGACGGCCAGGGCTCCCGCCGTCAGTTGTCCCGCGGGATGGCCATGGGTCAGTGCCGCCAGTTCGGCACCCAATCGAAACACGTCTTCCGGGGCTTGGTCCTGTCGGAAATGCCACCCAAACAGGCCGACCGGCGCAACGCGCATGACCCCACCGCAGCCCTTGCTGTTGTTGCGCGCCGGCTCGCCCAATGCCGGCATCTCGCGCAGGGCTGCCAGGCAGGTATTCCCCGGGGCACGCCGATGCTGTAGTTCGTGCTGGCCATCCAGCCAGCCGGGGTCAGCCTCGGGAAATTGCAGCACCGATGACTCCCCTTGGGTATGCAACCAGCGCAGGTAGGCATGCGCCGTGATACCCGGGTACGCGGTAATGCCTCGAATACAGCCCCGCACCCAGCTTCGCAGCAATCCATCGGCGGTGAACAGCGTCATCTGGGTATCGTCGGTGATCCGGCCCAGTCCGCCGTAGATCGGTGCATAGTCGGTAATCCCTTCCGAGCCGAAGCGCTCAAGTATCTCCGCCCGCGACAGGAATTCGACCGAGGCGCCCAGGGCATCGCCGACGGCGCCCCCGAGGAGACAGCCTCGAAAGCGCCCTCTTGTCTCGTCGACATTACGTTCGTTGATCATGGTTCCCTGCACTGTCTGATCGTTGTTTTCCAAGGCGCGAACTGCGCCTTCCTATGCCGGTTACTCGTCCCTCGCCCGTACCGACTGGCGAATCAGATAAAAGAGTCCCGATTCCAGAGTAGCCACGTTATACGGCAGCCCCTGCCTGGCCCGAAACTCATGGAGGCAGCGAAGCAAGAGCGCATAGCCTGCGGGGTTCATGGCAAACCCCAGCCCTTGGCTGATCACCTCATCAAGCACGGCATAGCGCTGCGGATCCAGCATCCGCAGGTGCTTGCTGGCGAAGGAGACATTCAAGCCCTTGATGGCCACGCCCGGCGCAATGGCGCGGGCTGCGTCGTCGGTCGCTGTCGCGATTGCCAGCCAGTCGTTCAGGGCCTGCTCTAGATCGGGTAACCGGTAATGCCGAGTCAGGTTGCCCCAGACTCGCAGCCCCTTGCCCCATTTGCAGACCGCCTGGCTGAAATCCAGCGAGGTCATCCCCGGGTTGCCCGTCAGAAAGGTCTCGCCGATCTCTTCGAGATGGCGCGTTCCCTCGAATTCCTGCTGGGCGAGTTCAATAGCACTGTCGAGTGCCGATCGGGTGGACTCCAGACCATAAAAATCCAGGCTTTCCGCACCGGGTTGTTGGGTAGTGGGATCGAAATCCTCGACGGTACGCATCACCCCATCCGCACAGAGGAACGGCCAGGGATGATTGGTTTCCATGCCTAGCGCATAGGCATCACAGATGGGGCAGATCTCGATCCATTGGGTGGCCGCAATGTTGCCAAACGCATGATTGGCCCGCGTGAAGGCCAGCGCCTGCTTGAGCGTTCTGCCATGAATCCTTGCCAGGTCGGTTTGGCAGTCGTGACGGTACCTGTCCATGCTCATGTCACCGATTGTGGTTATGTTGTTCAAGTATCCCGCCCTTTGCTCAACAAAGCGGGCACGGCCCATATGGCGGCGTACGACGATAACAAGAGGTTCCCAGTTAGTCTGTTACCCAAACAAAGCGGTCTTTGGATAGTTCACGCTCACCATCCCAGCGGTAGGCGCACAGCTTGCCCTCGCTTGTGCTCTCGGTATGTCCGGCCGCGATACTGTAGTCCAGGCAGGCGATGTAACGGTTGAGCGGTGCCGGCTCGCTGGTCAGCCAGTAATGGCCGACAAATAACGGCTTGTCGCCAGCGTAGCCAGGCAGGATATCCTCCGGCACCGGGTCATGGGGGATAGCCTCGATCTGATCGGCCGGCACCATGGCCAGGTCGCGGTAGGTCAGACGCTCCAGCTCCCACCAGCGCGTCCGAATGTGGTGGCGCGCATTGCCGTCCTTGTCGAAGAACTCGGCCCCGGCGGGTAGCGGCACCTCCAGCCCCTTGACCGCCGTTTCCAGCGCGTCATAGCCCGCGGAGCCCTTGCGGCATAGCTCGGGCCAGGCACCCTCCAGGATGCGTTGCTGAGCATCCGTGTAATCCCTGAGGACTCGCAGCGACGGCGGATGCCAGCAGGCGTGAATGACCCGCAGCCCCTCGAGCTCCAGCGACAAGGGGAGCGTCTTGAACCAGGCGATATGTGCCTGATGAAGCGCACTGCCCTCCTCGACCTGGTCGAGATACGCCTGGTGCTGGTTGCGATTCTTCTCACTGTGGGCCCGCAGAAATTCTTGGGAATTTTTCGGGTCCGGTGTCGCCCAGGCCACGGCATTGAACTCATGATTGCCCATCACCGCCAGAGCCTGCCCCGCCTCGACCATGGCCCGTGCGATACGTACGGTCTCTACCTGTTCCGGTCCGCGATCGACAAAATCACCCAAGAAAATCACCTGCCTGTCAGGGTGCTGCCAGACGCCCTCCCGCTCCGTATAGCCCAGTTTGCTCAACAAGTGCTTCAGCGGGGTTGCGTAGCCATGTATGTCGCCAATCAGATCGTACATACTCCCTCCATGGTTAATGATTCTTAGGCCCATCCTCGCTGTTTGCCCCCGGGCTTACAATGCTGGAGCCGTCCCCCCTGGTCCCTCCGTTTCGACCCAGGAAGATCCAGCGATCAGTGTCGAAGTAGAGACGGTACCCTTCAATCTCGCCCCAGATTGGCAGCTTGCCACCGGTCTTGGCCATATGCTTGCGCACCAGCCGCTTGGCTAGGCGTACCTGTGCCCTTCTTGGCATCTGCCAGGCGTCCTTGGGTAGCGGAAGCTGTCGCTTGCCTGCAGCCATGGCACGGCTGAAACCGCCGAGACGAGTTGACTTGTCGATCACCTCCACACTCAGCCACGGCTTGTACGCTTCACGCTCTGCAAATTCGAAGGTATCGCGTTGGATGATCAGTGCCTCACACGCCTGCGCCAGTTCAAGTGACCTGCCGAGTGCTCTAAGAAAATCACGACTGCTATAGACGAAGTCGTACTCTGCTGTGGTCAGCCCGAGCTTGGGGTCTGCAAGCACCCTGACCAGCCTGTCCCGCTGGGCCTGCCGTGGCCGTGTATAGCCCATCTGCTGAAGCAGGTCGTCTGGCTCCCAGCGGCTTGCCTGCTGCTCCAAACGCTTTCTTAGCTCCATGATGCTCAACCTCCCCCACGTTCCAGCCTGGTGCGGAGTGCCGCTTGTGCCTCCTCAAGCCTGGCCGTGGCCAGCAAGTCACTACCAAACCCATCACAAAGCGCTTGTCGCAGCGCCACATGCACCGGTTCCCCTTCCGCGAGCCATTCAACCAGGGCAGCGGCCACACTGTCATACTCATCGTAACAGGCGTTTTCTCGGCAGCAGGTACCCATGGGATCCGTCTCGTACAGCAGCCGAGAGACAAATTCCACTGCCGGTATTCTTGAGTTCATGAGGCCTCCTGGTCAGAGTGCTTCAATTTGAAAAAGCGGTAAGTTCGACCGGTCACCTGGAGGTCATAGTCGAATCGCTGCGCAAGATGGCGTGCGGTACGCTCGTAGATCCAGCGCCTGCGTTCGCTTTGCAGGGTAAAGGTGAAAGCCTTTGGCCGTGCCCCTCCCAGCCAGCACATCGTACGCTTCAGGACTTCCCGATAGACCCTAAGCGGGTAGCGGGAGACACCGATATCCTCAGTGATGTTCGGCTCGATATCCCAGTCATCCACGGAATCGAGCGGATCATAGGTCCATGATTGGTATACGGAGTTAGCCCCCCCGACGATGGCAAAGGTAATCTCGTTACGGTGACTGACACGTACTTCGTACACCAGGTGATCGATGGTAAAGCGCTCTCTCATGGTTGAGCCTCCTGCCTTGCGCCGCCATACCACGAGCCTAGTTCCTCCATGCGACAAGCCGTGTCGCTTATTGAAGCTTTCTGTATATTACTCTTTTCTTACGCGATGCGACGCACCTTGTCGCTTGCCGAGCGGATCCTGCTGAACATCACCGGGGCAGGGAGAGGCCAAATGGCAAGCACCAACGTCGTAGAGATTTTCAAGGGAGATGCAGCGACCGCCGTACAACGGCGAACTGACGCTGTGAATCTATGGGAAGCTGACCGGCAGAGATGGAAAATACAGCACCCAGCCACGGCCTGGCTGGCAGAAGGGATGCCCATTGAGCAGACATTCGAAGTGGCCACGGCTATCAGTGATGGCTCGCGGCTCCTGGTGAATCCCACCTGGAATGCCGGTCTTGATGAGGCCACACGCCGCTTTGTGCAGGCCCATCTGCTGTGGCATGTGGCGGCAGGTCATTTGCGTCGTCCGCCAACGCCTGGCACGGACCTTCACCGCTGGCACCTGGCCTGCGATCATGAGGCCAATGCGGTTCTGCTCATGCTGGGGATGTCCCTGCCAGCACAGGCTGTGCTGTTCCCCGCGTGCATCGGCAAGCCATTGCCAGATGTGTACGCCTGGCTGGGCGACAGCCCACTCCTCGCGAGTGAGCGGAGCATGGATGGTCCTCCCTGGCTCGCAGCCCTCCACGAGGTAACGCATACGCGTATCTGGCGAGAACGCGTCCATGCGCTGATAAAGCAGTTCCTGGGCACGCCGCATCTGCCCGTACCGGTAGTAGCTTGGCTACTAGGATGCTGGTGAGTTGGTCGGCGCGCCGTTACGCTGCCCTCATTTTGGTCACCTATTAATGGAGCGTTCATGTCAGAGATTCGTGAGACCCTGTTTCGCTACTTGGCCCTGCTGCAACTGATCCCACGCAGCCCCGGGCGGATCTCGACACCGGTGCTTCTGGAGAAGCTTCATGAGCGGGGGTTCAAGGTGGATAACCGCTCGCTGCAACGCGACCTCCGCGACAAGCTCGCACTGCACTTCCCCCTAAGCTGCGACGACAGCCAGAAGCCCTATCGCTGGTACTTCGACCGTGATTTTCACTGCAGCCTGCCGGCCCTTGATGTACCCAGCGCCTTGACCCTGGTGCTTGCCGAAGAGTATCTCAAGGGTCTTCTCCCCCCGGTAGTGATCGGCCAGCTTGCCCCACAGTTTTCCGATGCCAGACGATTGCTGAATGAAATGGAACATAATGGGCTGAGCCAATGGGCCAGGCGTGTGCGGGCGATCCCCAACGGCAAGGCTCTGCTTCCTGCCCATCTCGAAGAAGCTACCTGGCAAACCGTGGCCCAGGCGCTACTCGAACAGAGGGCTCTTGACGTGATTTACCTATCCCGCAGCCGTGAGAAACGCAAGTCGTTCACACTGCATCCGCAGGGCCTGGTAAGTCGCCACAGCGTGACCTACCTGCTGGCCACCGTGAACGACTATTCAGATATTCGTCAGTTCGCTCTGCAACGTATCGAAACCGTCACCTTCAGCGATGGCCTTTGGCGAGCGTCCGTGGGCTTTGACCTGGACGACTACATAAGTAGCGGTGCCTTCGGCTATCCGCAGGGCACCGAGGATATCCGATTGGTCGCCCATGTCGAGCCACAGGTGGCCTGGCTATTGTCAGAGACACCGTTGGCTGTCACGCAAACCCTGACGCCACTTCAGGGCAGCGACTGGCAGCGGCTAGAAGCCGAGGTACCGGATGACCAGCAGACGCTCTGGTGGCTGAGAGGCATGGGGGCCAGCGTAGACGTCATCGAACCCCAGGGATGGCGTGACGACATACGACACAATGCCGAGGCTATCCTGGCGCGCCTCAACAGAGACAGGGTACCCGCCGATGCCTAAGCAGTCGGAGCAGGCGGCCTTCGGCTTGCCCATGCCCTGTGAAGTGGCCGATTCGCACTGTCTGACAATCGACATCACCGAATACTTGCACTATCCGCTTCAGCTCCAGGTGCAAGGGTGGCATGGGCCCCAGCCGTTCGCATGGCGCAGTTTCAGCCACGGCGAACCGCTGGCAAAAGGCGCCTTTCTTGAAGCGCCCGGTATTCCGCTACCCGGCTCGCTGTACCGGGACGTTCCTCACACGGTGGCGACCGTCGGCAGTATGGCGCTCCTCTGGCGCTACGCATTGCTACAAGCTTGTGCGCGCATTCCAGCAGCACTCGAGCTGGCCAGTGATAACCCACTGTTGTTGATACTCCTGGTGGAATATGCCCAGCGCATGGGCTGGAGCGAACGGCAGCTACCCGCATGCCTGGCATTCAGGCGTTCTGTCATTCTGGCGGCCATCGGCCTGCCTGGCTCTGCCTCGCTGGCTCGATTGCTACGCCGCATGGCACTGATGCCTGTCACATCCCCTTTTCTAACCATTATCCGCGAGTGCCTTCAGCAACCCGAGACGATAAAGCTGCTGCGTCATCCCACCTTCTGGCATGTCATTCCCCGAAACCCTAAGCTGGCTTAATTAGCATAGTAGCCATGCTTGGAATTTGCCTGAATGGCTACGGTATAACTCTTGCCCGAGTACAGCTCAACTGTATCGCCAGGTTGGGCTAACGGATGAGGGTTATTACAGGTCTCACCTCGAACGTGTCAGTTGAAGCTATGGCCAACGCTGGCCATTCAAGGCCCCTCACAAGGAAAAGCTATGCCACTACAGAATCGAGTTAATCCCTTTGGCAACTTGCATGCAGTACAAGCTCGAGGGACCTTGCTGGGCAATCGTGGTCGGCTGCACGATGCGGACAAGACTATTGTCCGTGCATGGAAAACCAAGGCTTGGGTGACGTGCTCGCTCGAATATGTCGACATCCAGCGCACCATCTTCTCCCCCGACTCCTATTCCGAGCTGTTCTTCCTTGATGAGGCCACGGCCTTTGCGGCGGGACATCGCCCCTGTGGTTCCTGCCGTAACAGGCGCTACAGAGAATTCAAGGTGAAGTGGCTCGCTGCCAACCCAGGGTTAGTGACAGGAGAAAATCCTTCGATCGCAGCAATCGATAGAGTGCTTCATGCCGAGCGGACCGCTCAGAGCGGGGATAAGGTCACGTTTAAAGCCGCCATTGAGACCCTGCCGTTCGGGACGATCATCGAACAGGATGGGGCCACCTTTTTGGTAGGAGAAGAAGAGCTGCTTCCCTGGTCCTTCTACGGCTACAGCCAGCCACCAGCGTTGCTGCCTGAGGATGGCACAAGTGTTACCGTACTCACTCCTGCTTCGATTGTTCGGTTATTCCAACAGGGATTCCGGCCAGAGATACATGAAACGGCAAGTTCAGCGTCAAGCTTACACACCATGTGATGCTGATCAAATTGAGGGAAATGGCTCAAAGGAAATGCCTGGGTTGTCCAAAGGATTCCCATCAAGGCCGGGGCAAGCCAAAATCAAAGTATGGGCTGAAATATGGGCCGGCGTTTTATAGACATAAAAAAAGCCGCTGGAATCAGCGGCTTATTCATATTCTTTGGCGGAGAGGGAGGGATTCGAACCCTCGAAGCCTTTCGACTTACACACTTTCCAGGCGTGCTCCTTCGACCACTCGGACACCTCTCCACATTGTGGTTCTTGCGCTGCGCTCGGCATCTCTCAAGAACGGCGCAAATGGTAGCGAGCTAAGCCCGCGATTGCAAGCCATTTTTTGGCTCAACCCGTGGATATTGCTGGCAGGACCGCGTAGTCACCCTCGGCTTCCAGGCACAGCACATCATCCAAATAAAGCTGCTGAACCAAGGCCAACCGTCCCTTGCCGGCGCTCGCCAGACGGGCTTGCAGTTGTTCAGGGCCGTCAACCTGACACGGCCGGCACTCCAGACGATAGTCGCCGGTCACCGGGGCGAGAAACCGTTGACTGGCCTGGGCGACAACCACATCCTGCTCTCGTAGACGTGCCCGCAGCCAAAGCGCGGTCCAGCACCAGCCGATCAGCGTAGTCTGCGCTGTCAGGGAGCCGCCGAAGCCGGTGCCCTTGTCATTGAGGTTGGGCGAAAGCGCCAGATCCCAGACCAGCGAGTCGCCTTGCCAGTACATGCGCTTGATACCCAGATGACCGACCAGAGGAATCGCCTCGCCCAGCCACTGCTGGAATGTCTCGAGGCTTTCTCCCTGCCCTGCCCCACCAGGCTGAGCGCTGGGTAGCGGCAGACGCGGAAAAGGCACACCGTGATGGCGCATGGCGAGCCTCAGTTCCAGCGCTCGACGAAATCGCTCGGATCGCGCTTGGGAAGGGGCTTGCGACGCCCTCCCGGCTGGCCCAGGTAGAGGAATCCGACAATCTGGTCGTGCTCACCCAGTCCAAGCCCCTGCCGAACCGTCTCGTCGAAGGCGAAGGTACCTGTGCGCCACATCGCTCCCAAGCCCAGGGCTTGTGCGGCAAGCAGAATGCCATGAGCAGCACATCCTGCCGAGATCACCTGTTCGATGGGCGGCACCTTGGGAAGTTCGGGCGTCACCTTGGCAATCACGGCCATGATCATCGGCGCCCGCTTGGGCTTCTTGCGAATCGAATCCAGTTTCCCCTCATCGATAGTCGGGTTGGCCTTGCGCTCGCCTTCGGCAAACAGGTCACCCAGGCGGTCGATGCCATCACCGCTGAACTCGATAAAGCGCCACGGGGTCAGCTCCTTGTGATCGGGCGCTCTGAGTGCCGCGCGGTACATGGCATCCAACTGCTCGCGACTGGGCGCGGGTCCCATCAGTTTGCCCATAGAATTTCTTTCGTGCAGGAGTGTCATTGCATCCACGGCATGCCCCTTCAAACGAGAAAATCTCTCAACACTTTATCGAATCCCTCACTGACGTGCCAACCGCAGCGGCTCGGGAGGCCTCTCGCCGGGCGTACCGCGCCAAGGGCTGATATCCAGCCCGCCACGCCTCACGTAACGAGCCATGACCAGCAAGCGCTTCGGCCGCACCCTGGCCATCAGGTCGGTAAAGATATGCTCGACACAATGCTCATGGAAATCCTGATGTTGACGGAATGACACCACATAGCGCAGCAGGCCTTCCCGGTCGATCTTCGGTCCACGGTAGCGGATCAGTACGCTGCCCCAGTCCGGCTGGCCGGTCACCGGACAGTTGGACTTGAGAAGGTGTGAATACAGGCTCTCCTCGACGATTTCCTCACTGGCCGTTAATAGCCTCGAATTCGGCGAGTAATCGCTAATCTCGACATCAAGCCCATCGATGCATTCTCCAGGCAATTTTCGAGGCATCAACGCATCGTCATCGAGATCGAGCAGGCTGACCTCGACACCCCCTCCTGCCGCGGCGGACAGGTCCTCGGCAAGCGTGCCCAGCACCGCATTCCAATCTGCGAAGCGGGTCTGGTTGAAGCTGTTGAGATACAGCTTCCAGGACTTGGATTCGATCAGGTTGGGCGAGGTCGCCGGTAACCGGAACCGTGCAACCGCGACGATCGGCTTGCCGCGCTCATCAAGCCAGGACATCTCGAAAGCGTGCCATTCGTCCTCGCCAACGAACGGCAGGTCGGCATTGTCGATACCCAACGGCGCGCGATTGGCCGAACGCGCGATAGGAAACAGTAGCGTCGGATCGTAATGCTCGGGGTATACGGACTCGCGGCCAAGCGGCGCATGCTTGAGGGTGTCGGGACGATGTGTCACGTCATTAGCTCCTGATACCCTTGCCCCGCTCCAGCATCCACAGCGCCAGGACGAAGAAGGCCACGATGAAAAGGGCGATGGCGACCAGTGCTCCGCCCACGGGAATGTCGGAAACGCCTAGAATGCCATAGCGGAAGGCATTGACCATGTACAGGATCGGGTTGGCCAGCGACACACTCTGCCAAAATTCCGGCAGCATGTTGATCGAGTAGAACACCCCACCCAGGTAGGTCAGTGGCGTGAGCACGAAGATCGGCACGATGGAGATATCGTCGAACTTGTGTGCCAGCAGGGCATTGATGAAGCCACCAATCGAGAAGAGTGTCGCCGTCATGGTCACCACGCCGAGGGTCACCAGCGGGTGGTGGATGTTCAGGTCGGTGAAAAAGAACGACACCAGGGTCACGATCAGCCCCACCCCAAGGCCACGCGCCATGCCACCCAGCACGAACCCCGACAGGATGACCCAGTTGGGCATCGGTGAGACCATCATCTCTTCCACGGAGCGCTGGAACTTGTTGGAGAAGAACGACGACGCGACATTGGAATAGCTGTTGGTGATCACGGACATCATGATCAGACCCGGCACGATATAGGCCATGTAACTAATGCCATCCATTTCACCGATACGCGAGCCGATCAGGTTGCCAAAGATGATGAAGTACATGGTCATGGTGATCGACGGCGGCAACAGCGTCTGCGGCCAGATACGCGTGAAGCGACGCACTTCCTTGACGACCAGGGTCCAGAGCGAAATCAGGATCTGCATTGGGTTCATTGACGCACTTCCTCCTGTGCCGCTCGCTTTGCCTCTGCCTTGGCGTTGTTACCCTCGACCATCGAGACGAACAGTTCCTCAAGACGGTTGGCCCGGTTGCGCATCGATACGACCTGCATGTCCTGATCGGAAAGCTGGGCGAAGACATCGTTGAGACGCTGCCCTTTTCTTACCGACAGGGCGAGCTGTGCACTGTCGACCTTCTCGACGTCAAAGCCCTCGATGCGGGGTGCCTCGACGATGGGGCGGGCCAGGTCGAGCAAAAAGGTTTCGGTATCCAGCTCGGTCAACAGATCGCGCACCGAGGTGTTCCTGACGATTTCGCCGTGATTGATGATGGCAATGTTGCGGCACAGACTCTCGGCTTCCTCGAGATAGTGCGTGGTCAGGATAATGGTGGTGCCTTCCTCGCGATTGATACGACGCATGTAGTCCCACATGCTGCGGCGCAGTTCGATATCCACCCCGGCCGTCGGCTCGTCGAGAATCAACAGGCGCGGGCGATGTATGAGCGCACGGGCAATCATCAGGCGCCGTTTCATCCCTCCCGAGAGCATGCGTGCCGGCCCATGGCGCTTGTCCCACAGGCCCAGGTCCTTGAGCAATTGATCGCAGCGCGGCTTGGCCTGGCGCAGCGACAGACCGTAATAGCCCGCCTGGGCAAGGATAATATCCTCGACCTTCTCGAATTGGGAAAAATTGAATTCCTGGGGTACGACACCAAGGTGGTATTTGGCCTTGGCAAAATCACGGTCGATGTCAATACCGTAGATCTTCACCTGGCCGGCGGTTTTCTGCACCAACGAGCAGACGATGCCCAACGTGGTCGACTTGCCTGCGCCATTAGGGCCAAGCAGTGCAAAGAAATCCCCTTCGGGTACATCCAGATCGATGCCCTTCAGGGCATGAAAGCCATTGCCGTAGACCTTGGTCAGCCCACGGATGGACAAAGCCGGTTCCGCCATCAAACGCACCTGTCGTCAGTCGGTCGCTAGGGAAAAGAACACATGACATGGGGGCCGGAGCGGCAAAAATCAATGCCTGGCTAATAATTTCACCAGGTTGGCGTGCCATGGCTGTCGCAGCGAAGAATGGATAAGACTACGATAGCCTATAGCCATGCAGTGTCGGCAGCGACATGAGGGGATGATACACGATGGAGCGGGAACGAGAGGCGACCGGGCTGGCGCTCCAGCTCGCGACCCTAACCTTGCTTGCAGAAAAATTATACGATGGAGCGGGAAACGAGATTCGAACTCGCGACCCTCGCCTTGGCAAGGCGATGCTCTACCACTGAGCTATTCCCGCCGATCGAGAGAGGAGCAAGCAAGTGGCGTCCCATAGGGGGTTCGAACCCCTGTTACCGCCGTGAAAGGGCGGTGTCCTGGACCACTAGACGAATGGGACGCATAGACGGCGAATGGAGCGGGAAACGAGATTCGAACTCGCGACCCTCGCCTTGGCAAGGCGATGCTCTACCACTGAGCTATTCCCGCTTAATACACCAATCCGGCACCCGAGGAGGAAGTGGCGTCCCATAGGGGGTTCGAACCCCTGTTACCGCCGTGAAAGGGCGGTGTCCTGGACCACTAGACGAATGGGACGCAATGCCTTGCCTCGTCGAGGTGGCGCGTATATTAGTTAGCCAGGCGGCAGGTGTCAACAGGCGGCGAGTCGCAATGTGGCAATTGCGTTTCTGCGCCCCATCCACACATGCCGGAGTCTGCACTGGCATTGTGTCGTGAACCCGACCAACCTCATCATTGTCGCACCATGACGTTCCGGCCGATTCTGTCCCGGCCAGTTCAACGGGAGAACACCATGCGCAAGAAACTCGACAAGAGCGACGCCGAATGGCGCGAGCAGCTTACCCCCGAGCAGTACCATGTGACGCGCGAGAAAGGCACGGAGCCGCCTTTCAGCGGCGACCACCAGGTCAGTGACGAACAGGGCATCTATCACTGTGTATGTTGTGGCGCAGCCCTGTTCGAGAATGAGCACAAGTTCGACTCGGGCTGTGGCTGGCCCAGTTTCGACCGTCCCTTGGGCAAGGAGACCGTGGAAGAACACTTCGACGCCTCGCACGGCATGCGCCGTACCGAGGTAGTGTGCTCGCGTTGCGATGCCCACCTGGGCCATGTGTTTCCCGATGGACCCCAGCAGACGACTGGCCTGCGTTACTGCATCAATTCCGTGGCACTGAGCTTTCATCCCGGCGAGTAGACACCGACCGCGACAAGGGCGCCGATCTGCTAAGATGGGCGCCTCTTTTCATCGCTATCGGTACAAGGTGACGCCATGCTCGGTTGGTATCCGGGACACATGAACAAGGCACGCCGCCAGATCAAGGAGGCGTTGCCGGAAATCGACGTGGTGCTGGAAGTGCTCGATGCACGCCTGCCCTACTCCAGCGCCAATCCCATGCTCGCCGAACTGACCGAGCACAAGCCAGTACTCAAGATCCTCTCGCGCGCCGATCTCGCCGACCCGGCGCAGACAGAGACGTGGGTCGAGTATTTCGATGCCCAGGAAGATACGCGCGCACTGGCGGTCACCACCACCCAGGCACGCGAACTCAAGCGCATACCCAAACTGTGCCACGAACTGGCCGGCCAGGTGCGTGCTGACCGCGACGTTCGTGTCATGGTCATGGGCATTCCCAACGTCGGCAAGTCGACCCTGATCAACGGGCTTGCCGGACGCAAGATCGCCAAGACCGGCAACGAGCCGGCAGTGACCAAGCGCCAGCAGAAAATCCGTATCGAGGGACGCATTGCACTGATCGACACGCCCGGTGTGCTCTGGCCCAAGATCGAGAATCAGGCCAGTGCCTATCGCCTGGCCGCCAGCGGCGCGATCCGTGATACCGCCATTGATTACTTGGACGTTGCCATCGTTGCCGCAGCCGAACTGGCCAAACGCTACCCGGATGCGTTGAGCAGCCGATTCAAGCTCAAGGAACTGCCTCCCTACTCCCCCGTTCCCCAGGCAGCCGATGTCGAGGCCGATGGCCCTCAGCGGATCGACCTGCTGGCCCTGGCCGGTTTCGACGGGCAGGCCATCGTCAGTGAAATCGCCAGCAAGCGCGGAGGCCTGCGAGCCGGTGGCGAGGTCGACATGCATCGCGGTGCGGAAGTGCTGTTGCATGAACTGCGCGACGGCAAGCTGGGCCGCGTGACGCTCGAGACACCGGCTGACATTCCTCCACCGGAAAGCCAGGCAAGCGATCAGGAAAGCACACCTGTCTGAGCGGTAATTGCGCTTTGGCAGTATCACGACCGCGTTATATGCTGTGCTTCGCCGCGCAACACCGGTATTGGCTTGACCCTAGAACTCTTTCATTGCCGCCCCTCACCGTACGGCTAACGGAATCCCAATGGACACCCCGACACCACTCAGGAAATCGCACAAGCTCGACAACGTCTGCTACGACATTCGCGGTCCGGTACTCGATCACGCCAAGCGCCTCGAGGATGAAGGTCAGCGCATCTTGAAGCTCAACATCGGCAATCCGGCCCCCTTCGGGTTCGAGGCGCCGGAGGAAATTCTCCAGGATGTGATGCGCAACCTGCCGACCGCACAGGGGTATTGCGATTCCAAGGGGCTGTACTCTGCGCGCAAGGCGATTATGCAGGAATGCCAGCGCAAGCAAATTCCCGGGGTCGGCATCGAGGACATCTATATCGGTAATGGCGTATCCGAGCTGATCGTGATGGCCATGCAGGCGCTGCTCAACGATGGTGACGAGGTATTGATTCCCGCGCCTGATTATCCATTGTGGACGGCTGCGGCCAACCTGTCGGGCGGTCGTCCTGTTCATTACCTGTGCGACGAGCAGGCGGACTGGGTCCCCGATCTTGCCGATATCCGGGAAAAGATCACTTCACATACGCGCGCCCTGGTCCTGATCAATCCCAACAACCCCACCGGCGCCGTGTATCCCCCTGCGGTGGTCAAGGAGCTGTTGAGCATCGCTCGCGAACACAACCTGGTGGTCTTCTCCGATGAGATCTACGACAAGGTCCTCTATGACGACGTCGAGCACGTGTCTACCGGCGCGCTGGCCGATGAGGATCAGTTGGTCGTGACCCTCAATGGGCTGTCCAAGAGCTATCGCTGTGCTGGCTTCCGCTCCGGCTGGATGATTCTGTCGGGTACCGCCGCCAAGCAGCAGGCCAGGGACTACATCCAGGGCCTCAACATGCTGGCCTCGATGCGCCTGTGTGCCAATGTTCCGGCCCAGCACGCCATCCAGACCGCCCTGGGCGGTTATCAGTCGATCAACGACCTGGTGTTGCCGGGAGGCCGGCTGCGCGCCCAGCGCGACATTACCTACGAGAAGCTCAACGCCATTCCCGGCGTGTCATGTACCAAGCCCAAGGGAGCACTATACGCCTTTCCCAAACTCGACCCGGCGGTCTTCAACATTCAGGATGACGAAAAACTGGTCCTCGACCTGCTGCTTCAGGAAAAGATCCTGCTGGTCCAGGGCACGGCCTTCAACTGGCCCGAGCCGGACCATGTGCGTATCGTTACCCTGCCCTGGGCCGACCAGCTGGAAGATGCACTGGACCGTTTCGCACGCTTTTTGTCCCGCTATCGCCAATGAGCCATTTCCGTCGGCTCATCCGGTAAGCGATTGAAACTCGGCCGCACGGGACGCATCTAAGTGGCCAACAAGAACCTGAATTTCCCCTGGTTTCCAGACTATCGAGGGTTAACTCCATGATGCGCATCATCCTGTTTCTTGCCACCAACCTGGCCGTCGTGCTGGTGGCGAGCATCACACTGCGCCTGTTGGGCGTCGAGCCATACCTGCAGGCCAACGGGCTGAACATGAACAGCCTGCTGATCTTCTGCTTCGTGTTCGGAATGGCGGGGTCGCTGGTGTCGCTGTTCCTCTCCAAGAAAATGGCCAAGTGGAGCACGAAAACGCAGATCATCGATCAACCACGCGATGCCAACGAACAGTGGCTGGTCAATACCGTGGCCGAACTGGCACGTGACGCCGGCATCAAGACACCGCAGGTAGGCATCTTTCCGGCCCAGCAATCCAATGCGTTTGCCACCGGCTGGAACAAGAACGATGCGCTGGTTGCGGTTTCGGCCGGCTTGCTCAATCGCATGCGCCCCGAGGAGATCCGGGCCGTGCTGGCCCATGAGATCGGCCATGTGGCCAATGGCGACATGGTAACCCTGGCGCTGATTCAGGGTGTACTCAATACCTTTGTGATGTTCTTCGCACGTGTCGTTGCCCAGGTACTGGACAGTTTCCTGCGGCGTGACGACAACGAAGGCTTGGGCTTCATGGGCTACTTCGCCGTGGTCATCGTTGCCGAGATCGTCTTCGGCCTGATTGCATCGGTCATCGTCGCCTGGTTCTCGCGTTTCCGTGAGTACCGCGCCGACGCGGCTGGCGCCAAGCTGGCTGGCTCCGGCGCCATGATCAATGCGCTTGCCCGCCTCAAGGCGGAAACGCAGATGCCCAACCAGATGCCTGACACGCTGACGGCGTTCGGCATCACGGCCGGCCAGTCCCGCAAGATCATGGAACGCCTTTTCGCCAGCCATCCCCCGCTGGACGATCGCATCCGCGCCCTCAAGGAGTCAGCTTATCGTCAGTAACCGGGGGGCTATCGCCGCTGCCTCGCCAGCCCTCACCCTTCGGGTGAGGGCTTTTCTTTATAGTGACTGCAGCAGCCATGCTCTGGACCGTACATATTCGACTAACGTCGCAAGCTCCATCATCCAGCGCATTGAACTAAAGTCTAACACCCCGCATACTATAGGTACGTCTTCAAACAATAGGGGTTACGACATGACTACCCAGACAGTCTCTTCAACCCGCACCAACATCACTTCATCTCAGCCTTCTCTGTTCAAGCGCATTGGTATGAAGGCCTACCGGGTCCTGGTTCTGATGTCGGAGGGAGCCTACAAGGGTTACCAGGCTCAGCGCGCTCCCTACTACGCGACGGTCTAAGTTTTTACGGTCAAGGTTATGAAGCTCGGGAACCATGCCTTGTGGTAATGCCTGGGCCAGGGCCAAGCGAGATAAAGACAGCCGTTTGCTGCCATCCGTTCCTACTGTGCCCGCCATGACGCGGGCACACGTCATTGGTCATTTGCCTGCCAGTTTTAACTTGAAACCGAAGCCTTCGATCACGTCACGAAGACCGGCGTTATTCTTCTTCAAGTCCACTCGCAGGGTAGAGAACTCACGGCGCACCGGATATTCAGCGCGGTAGCGATCGAAGGCAGTTGCCATCCCCAGACGGCGGCGATACCGCTCGAAGCCGACCATGTCCCGACGCACGTCGTAACAGGCCCTGACGCAAAGCGCCAAGGCTTCCAGCGGGGGCGCCCATGCCGTGAGAACGACCTTGTGCAGCCAGGGCTCAGGCTTGATCTGGCCCAGCTTGCGCCTGGCTGGCAGTCCGAAATGCTCCATCAATGCCTGGTAGATCAACTCGGTGCCACGCATCTTGCCATCCAAGCTATGGCCGGCAATGTGCGGCGTGGCGATATCGACCAGTGAATAGAGGGTTTCATCGATGGCCGGCTCGTTTTCCCAGACATCGAGGACCGTGCGCAGGTCGCCCCGGCTTTCCAGGCGATGGCTCAGCGCGGCATTATCCAGGCAGGCGCCCCTGCCAGCATTGATCAGGACGGTGCCCGGCCTGAGTGTCTCGATACGCGCCGCATCCATGAGATGGTAGGTCGGGTGGTCCCCATCGCGTACCAACGGTGTATGCAGGCAAACGATATCCGCCTGCTCGATCAGCGTGTCGATGTCGACGAAATC
The DNA here is from genome assembly GCF_900113605.1 of Modicisalibacter xianhensis. Taxonomy (GTDB): domain Bacteria; phylum Pseudomonadota; class Gammaproteobacteria; order Pseudomonadales; family Halomonadaceae; genus Modicisalibacter; species Modicisalibacter xianhensis. Next base: position 176,586 of record NZ_FOPY01000003.1, on the reverse strand, counting down.
GCTGCGTCCTTCCGCGTCGGCACGCGGAGGATCGCAGATCAGGCAACGGGCACCGAGTTCCTGCAGACGCTGCCATAGTCGGTTTCCCACATTGCCGGCACCAACGATCCCCACGGTACGCCTGGCCAAGGCGAAGTCTTCCTCCTCGGCCAGTACCAGCAGGCTGGAAAGCACGTAGTCGACAACCGAGTCGGCATTGCTGCCGGGGGCACTGGCAAAGGCAATGCGCTTGTCGCGAAGGTAGGCGAGATCGACGTGGTCGGTACCGATGGTGCACGTCCCCACGAACTTGACCCGAGACCCTTCCAGTAATTCTGCGTTCACCGGCGTGATCGAACGTACGATCAGCACATCCTTGTCACGCACGGCTTCGCGGGTCATTTCTCGCCCTGGCATGCGGGTGATTTCACCCAGATCGGCGAAGAACTCCTCGGCCAATGGAACGTTCTGGTCCACTAGAATACGCATGGAATGTTTCGCTCCTTGTTCGTGGCCGGCGGACAGTTACAATGACGCTGGTCATCTTAGGCCGCGCCACCGGGAGCGGCAAGCCGTGCCATTTCAGGAGCCATCGTGATCGTCCGCTGGGAAAGTGAACATGACTACGTTCTTGTCCATGTCCATCAGGACATGTTCGGCGACTGGATCTTCAGTCGCGCCTGGGGCCAGATCGGCACGCAGTTCGGCGGGCTCAAGCACCAGTTGGCCGACAGCTACGATCAGGCCTTGATGTGGCTCGACGACGTCGACCATATCCAGTCGTCGCGCGGATTCCGCAAGGTTCTGGAAACCAGCGAGGACAGCCCCGAAGGACGCGATGCCGTTCGCCAATTGTCGCTACTGGGACTCTGAGGTCATTTCAGAACACGCCGCCCCTTGACCAGCCGCATGCTGATCCGGGACGGCCCCTGATCGGCTCCCGATTCGCTCTTGCCTTCAGCGCATAACCCTCTCGCCTCGAGCCAGGCAGCCAGGCGGTCGCGCTCGAATCCTCGCTCGAGTTCGTTGCCTCCCTCGTCGGCCAGCACGGGAATGCGTGTCCCGTAGCGGGCCAGCAATATCTCGCTCTCGGCGATTTCGACACGCTCCAGCTGGATACTGGCGTGCCCCAGGCGTGCCAGCTCTGCCTCCAGTATTTCGCAAAGGTGACACCCCAGGGTGGTGTAAAGCGTCAATTGGCTCATTTTGCACCCCGGTGACGGATCTGGAAGCAGTGATGGAGATTGGGCCGACGCTGGAAGTCCGGATCGAAGGTACGAGAGGTAATGTCCTTGATCTCGTAACGCTGCAGCAGTCCGTCGTCGAGTTGGAAGCGGCGCTGGTTGTTGGAGAACACCAAGGTGCCACCTGGAGCCAAACGTGCCATGGCAAGATTCACCAGTCTTGCATGGTCACGCTGAATATCCAGCGTGCCTTCCATGCGCTTGGAATTTGAAAACGTCGGCGGATCGAGGAAAATCAGGTCGAACTCGCTACCCGCCGTTTCCAGCCAATGCAGGCAATCGTCGCGAATCACCCTGTGCCGGCTGGGATCGAGTCGATTGAGCGCCAGGTTGTCGCGAGCCCATTCGAGATAGGTGTTGGACAGGTCGACGCTGACACTGTCACTGGCGCCTCCCAGCGCTGCCTGCACTGTCGCCGTGCCGGTATAGCAGAACAGATTGAGAAAGCGCTTGCCGTCGGCCATCTGGTTCAGCAGTCGCCGCACCGGACGGTGATCGAGAAACAGACCAGTGTCGAGATAATCCCGCAGATTGACCCACAGCAACGCCTGGCCCTCGCGTACCTGGAAACGCTCGCCACTGCTGTCTCGCTTCTGGTACTGGGCCTTGCCCGCCTGGCGCTCACGCTGCTTGAAATAGACATTTTCCGGGCGCACGCCCAGCACGCCAGGCAAGACCTGCAAGGCATCCATCAGTCGGCGCTGAGCCTGGGCGGGGTTGACCGACCGGGGTGGCGCATACTCTTGCACATGGACACGCTCACCATAGACATCCACGGCCAAGGCATATTCCGGCATGTCCGCATCGTACACGCGATAGCAGCACTCCCCGCTCTGCTTGAGCCATTTGCGCAGCCGCTTACGGTTCTTTTCCAGTCGGTTGGCGAACATCTGCGCCCCATCGGAGCGTGCGCTCCCCGCCTCCTGCAGGCTATCCGACGGCTGGTCCGACGACTCGGGCACGGAAATGAGCAGCAGCTTGCAATCCAGCGCCCCGTTCTTGAAGGCATACTGCTTTTCGGCACGTAGCCCGACACGATGGCCAAGGTCAGGATTGGCCGTGAACAGCGCCATGGACCAGCCAGGAAACTCGCTACGCGCCCGTTCACCCAGCGCCGCATAGAGCGGAACCAGTTCGGGAAGTTCGCCGATACGCTCGCCATAGGGCGGATTGGTCATGATCAACCCCGGCTGCTCGCTCTCCACCGGCCGCTTGAGCTCGGCTAGCGCTCCGCCATGGAACTCGATCAGTGCGGGGATACCGGCCCGCATGGCGTTGGCCTTGGCAGCCGCCAGTGCCTGAGGGCTGATATCGAAGCCATACAAACGCGACTTGATGCGCCGGCGACCAAGGCTGGCCCTGGCCTCGGCTTCGCGCTTGAGCTCACGCCAAGCCGACTCGTCATGCCCTGCCCAGCCATGGAAGCCATAGCGCTCCCGGCGCAGCCCGGGCGCCGTGTCTGCCGCGATCAGCCCGGCCTCGATGACTAGCGTGCCCGACCCACACAGGGGATCGACTAGCGGCTCGCCCCGGCGAGCCCGCTCCGGCCAGCCAGCCCGTATCAACAAGGCTGCGGCCAGGTTCTCCTTGAGCGGCGCATGCCCCAGTTCCTTGCGATAGCCTCGCTGGTGCAAGCTGTTACCCGACAGGTCGATACCCAGGGTGAACCGTCCCCGATACAGGTTGGCGTAGATCCGCAGATCGGGCTGGCGGACATCGATGGTCGGACGCTCGCGTCCGGCTGCCTGCAGGGCATCGACGATGCCATCCTTGACGGTCTGGGCGCCATAGCGGGTATGGCGAATCTGCGAAGACTGACCATGAAAATCCACAGCCAGGCTGCGATCCGACATGACATGACGCGACCAGTCGATGTTGCTGGCGACACCATGCACAGCATCCGGCGTCTCTACTCCCTCTTCCTGAGCAAGCACCAGAATGAGGCGATTGGCCAGGCGCGACCATAGGCAGATACGGTAGGCCACATCGAGCGATGCCTGAAGATGCACCCCGGCGACAGTGGTCCTGGCGACCTCGCCTCCCAGCGCGGTGATTTCTTCGGCGAGGAGCGTTTCCAGGCCCTTGGGACACGTTGCGAACATGCTTCCCGTGGCGGAATGGGAGTTGGTCATAAGCTAAGCGACTCCGGGATCACGCTAGCATGATCCTTTGATTTCAATCAGGTAACCGTTAGGTAACCTTTTGTTGACAAAACGCGACTCGACAAGCCTGGTCATTCTGAACTAGTAATTAAATCAGTAGCTACTGATGACACGCATGCGTTCTATTCGTGGGCCCTGTGGGTTTGCGAGGCTAATCGACCTGCAATGACGCCAAGCGTATTGCATGATGTCTTTTGTCTTCGCAAAAGTCTCGATACCAAAAAATCGGTTCTTCAAAGAGGCCATCCGATGAAACGACAGAAACGTGATCGCTTCCAGCGTGCTTATGTTCACGGCTACAAGGCCGGTATCACTGGTCGCTCCCGTGACGATTGTCCCAGTCAGGACGTGAATCTGCGAGAATACTGGATGAGCGGTTGGCGTGAAGGTCGTGGGGATCATTGGGCCGGCATGACCGGTGTCTCCGGACTGCACAAGAACCCCATGGTGATGTGACCATCCGTCTCCCACCGTAATGCCGGTTGTCGGCTCTCCCGCCACCGGCACATGCCTCGGTGAAGGATGATGACTCTCCAAGGCCCGCCTGAGATGCGGGCCTTCCTGCGTTTTTTCTCAAACCTTGAGCGCCCTGGCACATTCCGCCACCAGTGCCGGCCCGCGATAGATGAAGCCAGAATACAATTGCACCAGGTCCGCCCCGGCATCGCGCTTGGCGCGTGCTGTCTCGCCGCTGTCGACGCCTCCTACACCGATGATCGGCATCGTTGGCAGATGATGGCGAAGCGCACGAATCACGACATTTGACGGTTCGAATACAGGTTTTCCCGACAACCCGCCCTGCTCCTCGGCATGCGGCAATCCCGCCACCGCATCGCGGGCTACGGTGGTGTTGGTGGCAATCACGCCATCGATGCCATTGACGGCCAATGCCTTGGCCACCAGTGCCGTCTCGTTGTCATTCATGTCCGGCGCAATCTTGACTGCCAGCGGCACACGCCGCCCAGTCTCCCGGTCGAGCCTGGAACACTCTTCACGCAGCGCACCGAGCAGATGGTCCAGATGCTCTCCAAATTGCAGGTTTCTCAATCCCGGCGTATTGGGGGAAGAAATATTCACCGCCACGTAATGGGCATGCGCATGCACTCGCCGGAGACATGCCAGGTAATCGTCCACGGCACGCTCGACCGGTGTGGTCAGGTTCTTGCCGATGTTGATGCCGATGACACCATCGAAGCGGCTGCGCTGCACGTTGCGCACCAAGTGATCGACACCGGCATTGTTGAAGCCCATGCGATTGATGATGGCGCCCCGCTCGGGCAAGCGGAACAGGCGTGGCTTGGGATTGCCCGTTTGTGGCTCGGGCGTGACTGTTCCTACCTCGACGAAGCCGAATCCCAGTGCGCCGAGGGCGTCCAGGTGATCGGCGTTCTTGTCCAGCCCCGCTGCCAGACCGACGCGATTGGGAAACGTAAGCCCCATGATCTCGACGGGATCGGCAACACGGGCTTCTGCCCCCAGCATGCCGGTAAGCCGCAAGCGATACACCCCATCCAGCAGGGACAGAGATACGCCATGGGCGGTTTCGGCATCCAGTCGGAACAGCAGGGAGCGGAAAAGAGAGTACATGGGCAGCTCGGCATCAATGAAAAACGCCGAGAGTATACCCCAAGCGCCCCGCCAGGCTTAATCCACATCGTACGAAGGTACGTGGGCCTGGCAGGACGTGGGGCTATCGACTGTGGCGCTTACTGGGTATCGAGTTGCTGGATGCGCAGCGTATAGTTGTTGACACCACTGTTGGCCCGACCAAACTTCTGGCCGTTGACCCAGACGGTGTAACGGCCCGGCTCCAGACGTGTGCGAATGGCAAAGTCGCCCTCGAAGCCGGTCGCCTTGTCACTGGCCACGACGTTGCCCTGCGCATCGAGAATTTTCGCTTCGAGACGATATTCAGTTTCGCTCCCCACGAAGGTGGAACTGGTGACGGAAACCGTGCCCGCTTCGACAACGTCGAAAGACAATACTTCCCCCCGGGTTCGGATATCGATATCCGCGACGATTTCATCAAAGGCCTTGGGCATGGCTTCCTGCGCTGGCTCGCTTGCGGACTGCGCGGGCTGGGCGACAGTTGACGTTTCTGGCGCGGCGGCCTTGCTGGCTGGCGTCTCCTGGGTAACTTGAGGCGCAGCGATGGCAGCAACGGCATCGTTCTTGTTCACGAACGCCGTGGTACGACCATCGCGCCCCGGCCCGCCGAAGCTTATCCCGGTGCCACCATCGATGCCGCTCTGGTCACTGCTCAACCGGCGTCCTTGCGAGTCCAGCCCAGCCACTTCGACGTTGTAGCTGTTGCCACCGGTGCTCTCGGTCCCGAACTTGTTCGCCGTGACTCGCAGGGTGTAATCCCCCGGCTCGAGCTGCTCCACCAGGCGTAGGCCACCGTTTTTGCCCAGCGCATCGCCACGCGCCACTGCGTTGCCTTGCTCATCGAGAATGACCGCATTAATGCGGTAATCATTCGACTCACCCGGTAGAGTGCTGCTGGTAAAGACGTATTGGCCTGCCTTGTCGACGGTGAATGGATGTTCGTGCGTGCCTCCAAAACCAAAGCTTTGGCTGCGTGCATCGGTGCGAGACGTGAAGAACTTGCTCAGGTCAACCTTGTCAGCGGATTCGCGGGCACGCTGCAGGGCGGGACTATCGGCAATCGCCAGTGATGCCGAGCCAGCCAATCCCAGTGCCACGATGATAGGTAATACGCGATGTTTCATAGGGTCTCTCTACGATGGCGTTTAACCGGTCGTGGCACAGCATACCAGAGCGCCCCCGACTGGCGTGTCATGTCATTAAACCTTGAACGGTAAGCGAGACCAGGCTAACAACGCAAACCGCCCGGCTCACGCCGGGCGGTTTACAGCTTCTGGCTGCGAAATCAGCTTTCGCCGTTACTTTCGGCCAGATCGACCAGCTCACGGATGGCCACGGCGAACAGCGGGAAACCGCCCTGGGCACCATGCCGCACTTCGTTGACCAACCCACACCAACGATTGTGCAATTCCGAATGCCGCGACAACCACTGCTCGACACGCGGCCCGACATCCAGCGAACTGTCTTCCATGCTGAGCACACTGACCGTCAGCGCCAGCTGCTGGCGGTCGAGATCGTCACGGAAGGTCTCCCGGGCCTGTGCCTGCCAGGCATCGCGTACCTTGAGCTCGTTGACCTGCTCGGTCATCCAAGGCAACTCCAGGCGATGCCCGATCTCGAAGTAGACCTCGGCAACACGCTGCACTTTTTCGTTGGCCTGCTTGGCGGCTTCGATGATTCCCAACCCGCCATAGAGATTGCGTGTCGCCGCGATCACCCTTGCCAGTTCCTCGGGCACGCCGGCCCCGGTCAACTCCTCGCAACGTGATTGCCAGGCTTCGTGATCATCGCCCCGCAGGTGGTCACCAATGCTCTCCTGAAGCTGTGTCAGTCGCGGCGCGAAGTGTTCAACGCTCTCCTTGACCGTCATGCTGCTGCGGTGGCGCAGGAACCAGCGCGTCGCACGGCGCAGCAACCGCATCAGGTCCTGCATCATGGTGTACTGGATTTCACTGTCGACCTTGTTGTCCAGCGCCTCGATCTGTTGCCACAGGCTGTCGAGGTTGAAACTGTCCCGGGCCACGATATAGGCACGTGTGATATCGGCACGCCCTGCTCCCGTGGAGTCGATCAGGCGACGCATGAACACGATGCCCATGTGATCGACCAGATCATTGGATATCTGGGTCGCCGCGATCTCACGTTTCAGCCGGTGCTCGTACATCTCATCGCGGAAACGCTCGACCAGCACCTTGGGAAAGGCACGTTCGAGATGCGTCTGGATATACGGGTCGTCGGGTACCTCCGAGGCAATCAGGTCGCTTTTCAACGTACTCTTGGCATATGAGATGAGTACCGACAGTTCGGGCAGGGTTAGTCCCTCGTCGGCATTGGAGCGCTCGAGCAGCATCTCGTCACTGGGCAGGAACTCCAGTTCGCGATCCAACTGGCCATGCGCCTCGAGTTCATTGATGAAACGCCGGAACGGTCCCAGGCCATCCTGGGACAGACGCCGGGACAATGACAGCGCCTGGGTCTGGCGGTAGTTGTCCAGCAACACCAGCTCAGCGACCTCCTCGGTCATGTCCGCCAGCAACTGGTTACGCTGCTTGTCGGTCATGTCGCCACGCTTGACCACATCGTCGAGCAGGATCTTGATGTTGACCTCGTGGTCGGAGCAATCAACCCCGCCGGAGTTATCGATGAAATCGGTATTGACCCGGACGCCCTGGCGTGCGGCCTCCATGCGCCCGCGCTGGGTCAACCCCAGGTTACCGCCTTCGCCGACGACACGGCAGCGCAGTTCCTCGCCATTCACTCGCAGGGAATCGTTGGCCTTGTCTCCGACATCGGCATGGGTTTCCTCACGAGACTTGACGTAGGTGCCGATCCCGCCGTTCCAGATCAAGTCGACCTCTGCCTTGAGCATGGCATTGATAAGGTCATTGGGAGACAGCTTGTCGGCCTCGATACCAAAGACCTGCTTCATCTGCGGCGTGATGGTGATCGACTTGGCGCTACGCTTGAAGATGCCTCCCCCTTCGGAAATCAAGCTGCTGTCGTACTCCTCCCAACTGGAGCGCGGCTGGTCGAAGAGACGCTTGCGTTCCTTGAACGAGGCAGCGGCGTCGGGCTCGGGGTCGATGAAGATATGCAGATGATTGAACGCCCCGACGAGGCGAATCTTGTCCGACAGCAGCATGCCATTGCCGAACACGTCGCCGGCCATGTCGCCAACCCCCAGCACCGTAAACTCGTCCTGCTGGGTGTCGACGCCCAACTCGCGGAAATGGCGCTTTACCGACTCCCAGGCACCACGAGCGGTGATGGCCATCTTCTTGTGGTCATAACCGTTGGCGCCACCCGAGGCGAAGGCATCACCCAGCCAGTGACCGTACTCGAGCGAAATCGCGTTGGCGATATCGGAAAAAGTAGCCGTTCCCTTGTCGGCAGCGACCACCAGGTAGGGGTCGTCGTCGTCGTGACGCACGACTGCCTTGGGCGGGACGACTTCCCCCCCAGCGAGGTTGTCGGTCACATCGAGTAATGCCCGAATGAATATCTGGTAGCAGGCGATCCCTTCCTTCTGGATGGCATCGCGATCGGTCGTGTCAGGCATGCGCTTGCAGATGAATCCGCCCTTGGCCCCCACCGGCACGATGACCGCATTCTTGACCTGCTGGGCCTTGACCAGCCCAAGGATTTCAGTCCGGAAGTCCTCGTGGCGATCAGACCAGCGCAGCCCACCACGGGCGACCTTGCCACCCCGCAGGTGCACCCCTTCGACACGCGGCGAGTAGACGAATATTTCGTATTTCGGCCGCGGCTTGGGCATGTCGGGAATCTTGGCCGGCTCGAGCTTGATCGCAATATAGCCCTTGTAATCGCCACTCTCGTCGGCCTGGTAATAGTTGGTGCGCAGCGTTGCCTGGATCAACTCGACATAACGCCGCAGCAACAGATCGTCGTTGAGGCTGGCCACCGCGTCTAGTTGCCCGGTAATACGCTCCAGACAAGCATCGATCTCGCTCTGCTGACCCTGCTGGTCGGGATCGAAACGCAGTTCGAACAGGGTCACCAGTTCGCGGGTGATCTCCGGATAACTGGCCAGCGTGGTGGCGATATAGAGCTGTGACAGCCCGAAGCGCAACTGCTTGAGATAACGGGCATAGGCACGCAGCAGCGCGACCTCGCGCCATGTCAGGTTGGCACCGATCACTAGGCGGTTGAACGGATCGTTCTCGGCATCGCCAACCCAGATACGCTTGAACGCCTCGATGAACGTGTCACGCATCTCCTGAAGATTGACGATCTCGTTGGAATGATGCTCCAGATCGAAATCGTGAACCCAGAAATCGCGGTCCTCGCGATGAATGTTATAGGGTCGCTCTCCCAGCACGCGCAGGCCGAGGTTCTCCATGACCGGCAACACGTCGGACAGCGGCACCGGGCAGTCGGCATGGAACAGCTTGAGGTTGACGCCGTCCTCTTCTTCCTCGACCAGACGATACAGGCTCAGTGCCAGCGCCTGACCTTCCTCGAGCTCGCCAATGTGATGCAGATCGTAAACGGCGGTGCGTGCCGAGAAATCGTCGCGATAGCTCCCGGGGAACGCCTCGCGGTAGCGATCCATCAGCTGGTTGGCCTGTTCCTCGCCGAAGCCTTCGACCATGGCATGCTGCAGGTCGTCTCGCCAACTGCGGGCCAGCATGCCGACCTTTTTCTCCAGCCGCCGGATGTCGTAATCCACCGGCGTCTCGCCATTGAAACGCAGGATCAACTGGATACGCGCCAGCACCGACTCGGAGAGGTAGGTATTGAAATCGCCGAACGTGGCATCGAGCTCATCGCAGAGCAGGTTCTGGATACGCACGCGCAGGTCGGTGGAGAACACGTCGCGTGGCACAAAGACCAGGCACGAGTAGAAACGCCCGAAACGGTCCTCGCGAATGAACAGACGCACCCGGCGTCGCTCGCGAATATTGAGGATTCCCGTCGCGGTCCGTATCAGCTCATCAGTAGATATCTGGAACAGGTCGTCGCGCGGGTAGACATTGAGGATCTGGCGCAATTGATGACCATCATGACCACGCGGATCGACGCCGGTGGCCTGGATCACGGCCTGGATTTTCTTGCGCAGGATCGGAATATGGCGCGGTGAATCATTGTAGACCGTCGCCGCATACAACCCCAGGAAGCGTCTCTCGCCAATGACATTGCCGTCGGCATCGTAGCGATCGACGGAAATGTAATCGGGATAGGCCGGGCGATGTACCCGAGAATGGTAGGCACTCTTGGCAAACGACAGCAGTTCGGGCACCAGCACGTAGTGATCGCCCTCGACGCCCAGGTCGTTGCGGATACGCTCGCGGTAGCGAGGCTGATCCAGCTTGAACACCCCCAGGTCGCTGCCTTTGATGTGACGCAACTGGTCCTGACCGTCTTCCTTGACGACCTCGTACTCATCGTAGCCAAGGAAAGTGAAATTATCGCTTTTCAACCACTCGAGAAAAGCGATGGCCTCTTCGTGATTGGCCGCTTCGATCTGGGATGGCCGCGATGCCTTGAGTTCCTCGAGCGCCGCGCTGACCTGATCGCGCATTGCCTCGAAATCCTCGACCGCCGTGCGCACGTCGCGAAGCACGTCGCGAATACTGCTTTCCAGTTCCTCGAGCACGGCGGGATCGGAATGGCGATCGATCTCGATGACGATGACCGACTCGTGCGTCTTGGGCGCCTGCTTGGCATTGACCGGGGTCACACGCTTGAGTCGATGCTGCGGGTCGCGCTCGACGGCCAGCACGGCATTGTGAATGGCATGTACAGTAATGCCGCGCCGATTGAGTTCGATGCGCACCGAGTCGACCAGAAACGGCATGTCCTGCTGCAGCACGCCCACCACGGTGTGCGAAGATTGCCAACCGTGCTTCTCGAAATCCGGGTTGTAGACCCCGACCTTGGGCGATTTGGGGTCGTGCTGCTGCATGAAATGCCAGATGGTCAGGGTGGCACCATAGATATCGTCGAGATGGCGCTCGGCGAGATCCTCGAAAGGTGCACTGGCATAGAAATCCTCGGCGAAGGCTGCAATCGCCTTCACTTTTTCCTGAGGAAGGCGCTTGGCGAGTTGCTCGCGAAGCTGGGCAAGAAATTCCTGTTTGCCATCGATTGCGACGTGTTGCATCAATCACCTCGGCTGCACCCGGTCACCAGTGACCGGTGGGATGTTCATCGGCGCGACTCGCGTGTCGCGTTATGCGAGCGTACTCCAGCTCCCCGGACAGCCCTATCATCATGCCCCAACTTTCATGGAGCATATCAGTTGCGCATTGCCTCTTGACTTTTCGTTACAGAGGACAACTCTGGCCTATCCTGCCTCCCCCTCACGCATCAGGCATGTCTTTCGAGCAGCACCCCGCATTCGCAGTGGTCCGTCCAAGGGAACTGATCGAATAGCGCGAAGCGTCGGATGGCATGGGTATCATGCAACTGCTGCAGATTGTCCAACAAGGTCGCCGGATTGCAGGAAATATAGACGATGCGCGAATATTCCCTGAGACGCTCACAGCTTTGTGGATCCAGCCCTGCACGGGGTGGATCGACCAGTACCGTGGAGAAATCGTAGTCGTCCAGCGCCATCTCGGCCACTCTGCGTCCGCTCTTCTCCCCGGCCAGGGCCTGCGAGAACTCCTCGGCGGACATGCGTCCCACCACGGCATTATCGATGCCGTTGGCCTCGATATTGACGTTGGCTGAAGCCACCGAGGTCCGGGAAATCTCCGTGGCCAACACGCGACGGAAGTTTTCGGCCAACGCCACGGTGAAGTTGCCATTGCCACAGTACAGCTCGACAAGATCCCGCGCCTGGCCATCAGCCGTCACGTTCCTTGCCCAGTGCAACATGGCCTGGTTGATGCATGCGTTGGGCTGGGTGAAGCTGTTCTCGACCTGCTGATACGTGAATACCTGCCCGTCCACTTCGAGCCGCTCCCAGACGTGATCGCGTTCCAGGATCAGGCGCTGCTTGCGGGCCCGGCCGATGATGGAAACGCCCAGGTGCGCCTGGAGCCAGCGCGCATCGCTTTCCCAGTCCTCGCCCAGCGGGCGGTGATAGATCAGCGTGATCAGCGCTTCACCGGTGAGCGTGGTCAGGAATTCCACCTGAAACAGCTTGCGTCGCAACACGGGATTATCCCGTACGGCATCGAGCAACTGTGGCATCAGTTCATTGATGCGCCGACTGGCCACGGGGTATTGATCGAGCCGTACGACCGTCTTCTTCTTGGGATCCTCGGGGTCTACCTCGAACATCGCGTAATAAAGATCATCGCCTTCATGCCAGACGCGAAACTCGCACCGCTGCCGATAATGGCTGGGTGGCGAGGCATATACCTCGAGTTCGGGGGCATCGAGTGGTGCGAAGCGTTCGATCAGGAAATCGCGCTTGGCGTCCAGTTGCTCCTGATAACGCTCAGGTTCGACAACGGGTATGGCCACGTAGTCTCCTTGCTTGATGATAAAAGGGGTAAAGGCGCATCAGCGCAGCAGATGCGGCAGGGATTCCACGGCAAGCCACTGCGGGGCGGCAAAACCGTAGTTTGCCAGGGCGACAGAGAGTGCTGGCATGGGTGCCGTGGCCCAGGCTTGGTCAGTCGAGCAGGGCTGGCCCATGCCGGAAACGACGCTGGCGACGCGACGTGCAATGGCCGCCCCCGAGTCGATCCAGGCGACCGGTTGCGGCGCCTGCGCACGCAATTGATCGACCAGCAGCGGAAAGTGCGTACACCCCAACACCACGGTATCGAGTTCGGGACGCTTCCAGAGCGGCGCCAATTCCTCTGCCAGAATCGCTTCGTCCAGTTCCAGTCCGGCCAGCTTGCGCTCAGCCAGGGTAACCAGGCCATCGGCAGCCACCCTGACCACCTGGCAGTGGGCCGCGAAGTCACGGATCAAGGCGTCGGTGTAGGGGCGGTGAACGGTGGCCGAGGTCGCCAGCAAACCGATCGTGCCGCTACGCGTCAGCATTGCCGCCGGCTTGATGGCAGGCACGGTGCCCACCACGGGAATCTCCAGCCGGGCGCGCAACTCACGCAAGGCCAGCGTACTTGCCGTATTGCAGGCCACGACCAGGGTGCTGGCCCTACAGGCTGCCACGGCAGCAAGGCACACATCGACAATACGCCCCACCAGCCAGTCGTCGGGCTTGGTGCCATAGGGCAGCATGGCATTGTCGCAGACATACGCCAGCGCGGCCTGTGGCAGGCGCTGGCGTATGGCGGCCGCAACCGACAACCCGCCGACCCCGGAATCGAAGACGAGAACCGGCCCGCTCATCCCTTCTCCTCGGCAAAGTACTCGCATAACGTGTGAATCAGTGCCTGCAGCCGCGCCGGCATGAGGTCACGCTCGGCATACAGCAGGTACACACCGAGCGGCCGGGTCACGAAATCGTCCAGGACATGCACCAGGCGCCCCCTGGCGACTTCCGGCTCCCCCAGAAAGGCCGGCTTGTAAACCAGGCCCATGCCCCGCGATGCGGCTTCTGCCAGCGCCCGCCCGTTGTTGCACGTCATCACCGGCTGGAAGCGATAACGCTGGGGCTTGCCATCAACGAGAAATGTCCAACTGGGCCCGTCGCGTTGCAGGCTGTAATGCAGGCAGCGATGCGAGCGCAGCTCATCGGGGTGACCCGGCGTGCCATAACGCGCCAAGTAGCCGGGCGAAGCATAGACATGCATGGGCATGGTCATCAGGCGGCGCGCAATCAGGCTCGAATCCTCGAGTTCACCGATGCGCACCACCAGGTCGAAATCCTCGGCCAGCAGGTCGACACGGCGGTCTTCCAGCGCCACCTCGAGTCGCACGGCCGGATGCTTCTGCTCGAAGGCCTGCAATGCCGGCATCAGCTCGCGTACACCGAAATCCAGCGGCGCCGAGAGACGCACCTTGCCACGAATCTCGCCGCGCTGTTCGCCCAGCCCCGCTTCCAGTTCCTGCAGTTCGTCGAGCAGGCGTGCGGCTCCGCGCAGGTAACGCTCTCCTTCGGCCGTCAGGTGCAGGCGACGAGTCGTTCGGGCCAGCAGCCTGACACCTAGTTGCTCTTCCAGGCGCGCCACCTGCTTGCTGACCATCGCATTGGATAGCCCCAGACGCCGGGCGCCGCCCGCGAAGCTGCCGGCCTCGACCACCGCACGAAAGGTCTGCATTGCCTGAAGCCGGTCCATCCCGATTCCTCACCACACTACTTGGTGCGCATTCTACCTGACCGACGCCCAACAGGCCCGACCCTTGTCGCCCCTTCAAATACTGGTTATTTTTACAGTATCCATACCATTACCCAAGGAGGCATACCCATGAACGTCAGCCGCTTCGCTTACGCATCCCCCAGAAGCACCTCACTTCTGGCTCCCAGTCCCGAGCTACGCGGAGCGAGTGGCTTTCCATCCCCCGCCGACGATTATCGTGAATTCCCTCTGGATCTCGATCGCTACCTGGTGCCCCACCCCGCCTCGACCTTCTTCATGCGTGTCAGTGGGCATGGCCTGGTCCAGGCCGGCTTCCATGACAAGGACCTGTTGATCATCGACCGGGCACTATCCCCCCGGGCCGGCGACTGGGTCGTAGCCACCATCGACGGCAGCCTGAGCCTGCAGCGCCTGGATAGCCATGCCGGTCGCTTCTGGCTTCAGGGCGAAGACAGCCGCCTGGCCCGGGTTCCCCTGGACGGCGAGCACGATCACCGCATCTGGGGCCCGGTCTGTCATGTCATTCATGCCTTTCGCCGTTGAGTGCTGCCATGTACGCGCTGATCGACTGCAACAATTTCTTCGTCAGTTGTGAACGTCTGTTCGAACCTGGCCTGGAGGGCGTGCCGGTCGGCGTATTGTCGAACAACGATGGCTGTGTCATTGCACGCTCCGAGGAACTCAAGGCGCTGGGTATCACCATGGGTATGCCAGTGCACCAGATACCGTCAGGACAACGGCGCAGAATCGTGCTCAGATCCTCGAACTACGCCCTCTACGGCGACCTTTCCAGCCGTGTTCAACAGGTCCTGGCAGCACGCGTGCCTGCTCTCGAGCCTTATTCCATCGATGAGTGCTTTCTTGACCTGCGGGGTATCGGCGGCGACCTTGACGTTCTGGGACGCAGTCTCGTTCAAGCGGTGGAGCGCGAGGTTGGCCTGCCCGTCTCTTTGGGTATCGCCCCGACACGTACCCTGGCCAAACTGGCCAATCGCCGCGCCAAGGGCATGCCAGGCCATTCCCAGTTCTGCCTGTGGCCGGATGCGCAGGCGCCCGAACTCAGCCGGTATCTGCACCAACTCCCGCTCAAGGCTGTGTGGGGCATCGGTAGTCGTCTCGCCCTGAAACTGGCCAGCCTGGGGATCGACAACGCCGCCGCGCTTCGCGAAACGCCTGAAGCCCTACTGCGCATGCGCTTCAGCGTGGTAGTGGCCCGCACGGCTCGCGAACTGCGCGGCACACCCTGCCTGGAAGCCCACGAATTGGCTACGCCACGGCGCAGCATTCTCTGTTCACGTTCGTTCGGCCGGCTGATCAACGATCGCCAACAACTGAGCGACGCACTACGCCACCACTGCCAGCGTGCCGGGGAAAAGCTGCGTCGTGACGATATGCTGGCCAGTGCCATCGGGGTATTCCTGCGAACCAACCCTCATCACACTGGCCCGCAACAATCGCACTCCCTGTGGACGATGCTGCCCTTCCCCAGTGCCGACACCTTGCGGCTCAACCACCATGCCCAACGACTCCTGGCGGACCTGTGGCGTCCCGGTATCGCCTATCAGAAGCTGGGAGTCATGCTGGCCGACCTGTCCCCGCGCCATGGCAGCCAGGCCTCGCTGTTCGAGGGGCACGAGCCCGCCCGACAGGAAGCGCTGATGCTTGCCTGGGATGCCATCAGACAGCGGTATGGCCGCGATTCACTCACACTGGGATTGCGCTACGACAACGCCACATGGCCGATGAACAGCCGGTATCGCTCGCCATGTTACACGACCCGGTGGGATGAACTGCCGCAGGTATCGACCTGACGGGCCGGCCCCTGCAGGCCCGGCCCGTCAGTCCTGCCACAATTCAGATTCAGGCAAAGGGAGAAGGCGCGTCACGAAATTCGGCGTATAGCTCAGGGTAGGCCTCCTGGAGACGTTCCAGTTCGGCCTGGGCACCTTCGGGCAGGGCGTCGGCCAGTAGCTGGAGCTCCTCCTCATCAAGATGCTCGCGCATGAGCGGAAAGAGTTCCTCACGTTCGGCGCGCAGATAGGCACGGTGCGCCTCGAGATAGGCTTGCAGGTCATTGGCGAAACGGTCCATGGGCACGACGGCATCCATGAGAATCATATCGATGTCCTGGGAGAGGCAGGCCAGGCGCTCATTCAGCGCCACGTAATCCTCGGCGAGACGCGCTCCGAGTTCGCTGGCTTCGGGAACCTTGGTCAGCAACTGCTGACTGCTGATACGCTCCAGCGGCACGGTAAAGCCGGTCATGTAATCGAGGATGAAGTCCACGACTTCACGGATGAGTTGAAAGTCGGGACGCTCGCCATGGTCCAGCGTTTTGTGCTTGAGCGCGAGCACGTGCAACAGCCGCGCCATGTTGGCATGATCCTGGCGCAGTTGAGTGAGCATGGGCATGGTAGGAGTCTCCTCTGCTTACGTGGGCCGACATTAAGATACCGCCACGCTGATGACAGTTTAGGCGACAACGCAAATTGACGTTTTTCAGGCAATTGCTCCCTGCTTCTCATCGGCGCCTTGGCTGGATGATGAGATAGGCCGGCATGGCCATAATCCGTTACATGAGCCTGAATGTTTACCCTAGTGGGTATGACGAGTTTACGCTCGTTGAAAACGCGAAAGACAGCGACGCGCCCCCTGACCACTGCACACGCATGGTATCGTTGCGGTAATACAACCTTATCGACCCCAACCCTAGCATCGGCGGCTTTCATGGACTTGTTCAGCCATGCCTCGCAGGACAGCGCTCCCTTGGCATTTCGCATGCGCCCACGGCGCCTTGATGACTATATCGGCCAACAGGCCCTGGTCGGCCCCGGCAAGCCGCTACGCCGCATGGCCGAGAGCGGCACGCTTCGGTCCATGATCCTCTGGGGCCCGCCCGGCGTGGGCAAGACGACCCTGGCCGAGATTCTGGCCGCCGCTTCGGACGCCCAGCTGGAACACCTGTCGGCCGTCATGGCCGGCGTCAAGGACATCCGCGCCGCCGTGGAGCGCGCCAGGGCCGCCCAGGCGCAACAACGCCCTACCGTGCTGTTCCTCGACGAAATACACCGTCTCAACAAGAGCCAACAGGATGCGCTGCTGCCCCATGTAGAATCGGGGCTGCTGACCCTGATCGGTGCCACGACCGAGAACCCCTCGTTCGAGGTCAATTCGGCCTTGCTGTCGCGGGCCCGGGTCTATGTGCTCAAGAAACTCGACGAGGCCGAGCTGACCGATGTGATGCGGCATGCACTGCAGGACCCTGACCGCGGCCTGGGCCGGCGCAATATCCAAGTGGATGACGATGTGCTGGCCATTCTCGCGCGGGCAAGCAGCGGCGACGCCCGCCGCGCCCTGGGGCTGCTCGAGACGGCTTGCGACTTTACCGTGGAGGAACAGGGCCTGGAGCGCCTGGCCAAGGATGCCCTGGCCGAAGTGATCGGCCACCAGGCCAGCGCGTTCGACAAGCAGGGCGACCACTACTATGACCTGCTGTCGGCAATTCACAAGTCGGTACGCTCATCGCGACCCGATGCAGCCCTGCTTTACATGGCGCAGTTCATGCAAGGTGGTGGAGATCCGCTGGATGTCATCCGTCGCCTGGCAGCCATCGCCTCGGAGGACGTCGGCAATGCCGAGCCACGCGCCCTGCCACTGGTGATGGCTGCCTGGGATGCCTACCTGCGGCTCGGCGACTACGAGGGCCAGCGGGCCATCGCTCACGCCGCGATTCACCTGGCCGTGGCTCCCAAGAGCAATGCCATCGATCAGGCCTGGAAGCGTGCCAAGGGGTTTGTGGCCGAGCATCCCGATATCGAGGTGCCTACCTACCTGCGCAACGCACCGACCCGGCTGATGGCCTCGCTGGGGCACGGAGAGGGTTATCGCTATGCGCACAACGAGCCCAACGGCTATCCGGCGGGCAGCGCCCATGACTGCTGGCCCGACACTGTCCCTCATACCCGCTTCTTCATCCCCAGCGAACAGGGACAGGAAAAACGCTTCAAGCAGATGCTCGATTACCGCGCTGAACTGGATGCCCAGGCCGATCGCCAGCCCGAGTGAATGAGCCAGGCAGCAAAAAGCCCCGGGAAGCGGCTGAATGGCTCACCGGGGCTTGGTCGGGTGGGATCTGGGCTCAATGGGCTTCCTGGATCACATCGGCCCCCTCGGGCACCTGGAAGTCGAACCGGGATGATTCAATGGGCGCATTGGCCTCGACATCGGAAAAGGCAATGGCCGTACGCTGCCCGGTGCTGTCGCTCATCTGCAACCCTCGCAATGCCTCGGAACGGAAGGTCAGCTTGAGATCTTCGAACAGGGTGTCGGGCGACTTGGGCAACAGCGTGAAAGTTTCCGTCGTGCCCTGTTGCTGGCGCGACACATCATAGTTTTCGGTCAGTGCACTGGCCTTGCCGGAAAGCAGCAGTGCCGGCGTGTGGGTAACGCGCGTATCGAGGGGCTGGATAGTCACCTGCTCGAGGTCGGGATCGTGGAGAAACACGTTCTGCCCGTCGGACACCACGACCTGACGATACGGGGCTTCGACTTCCCAGCGAAACTGACCGGGGCGTGACAGCCAGATATGACCGCGGGCCTCCTGCAGGCGCTGGCCGGAACCATCGAGGATCTGCTGGTCGAAATCGGCGGAATAGGTCTTAAGCGGTTCGAGCAGATGGGTCAGGCGCTCGGCTGCCTGTTCATCGGCATTGGCCAGCATGGGCATCATCAACGCTGCCCCCATGACAGCCAGGCTCTTCATCAGTTTCATGCCTTCTCCTTGGTTCACTCCGGTCGGCGGACGTATTCACGTTCCGCTAGACCATGGACCGCAGCGCCTCGCCGATGACTGCACGACGCCGCGGATTTCCTCATTGTCTGCATAATGCGCCGCGTCAGTCACCCACGGGAGGAGGCGCTAGTACTTCACGGCTGCCATTGGTTCCCATCGACGATACGACACCCGCCACTTCCATGGACTCGACCAGACGCGCCGCCCGGTTATAGCCGATCTTGAAACGGCGCTGTACAGCGGAAATGGAAGCGCGCCGCGATTCGGTGACGAACATCACCGCTTCATCGTAGAGTGCATCCTGCTCGGCATCGTCGCCATCGCCACCGCCTTCGGCCTCGAGCCCGGTCAGGGCATCGGCGGAAACTCCACCCGAGAGGATTTCCTCGATGTACTCCGGCTCGCCGCGACGTTTCCAGTCTTCCACCACGCGATGAACCTCGTCATCGTCGACGAAGGCTCCATGCACGCGGGTCGGCATGCCCGAACCGGCCGGGAGATAGAGCATATCGCCGTGCCCCAGCAGGTTCTCGGCGCCCCCCTGGTCGAGAATCGTGCGCGAATCGACCTTGGACGACACCTGGAAGGCCATGCGCGTGGGAATGTTGGCCTTGATCAGGCCGGTCACCACATCCACCGACGGGCGCTGCGTGGCGAGGATCAGGTGGATACCCGCAGCACGCGCCTTCTGGGCCAGGCGGGCAATGAGTTCCTCGACCTTCTTGCCAACGATCATGAACATGTCGGCGAATTCGTCGATCACCACCACGATGTAGGGCAACTTCTCGAGGACCGGCGGTTGCTCGTGCATCTGCCAGGGCTGCGGCTCCCATAACGGGTCGGCCACTTGGGCGCCTGCCCGCTCGGCCTCGTCGAGCTTGGCGTTGAAGCCGGCAATGTTGCGTACCCCCATGGCCGCCATCAGCTTGTAGCGACGCTCCATTTCGGCAACACACCAGCGCAATGCGTTGGCGGCTTCCTTCATGTCGGTGACCACCGGCGCCAACAGATGCGGAATACCATCGTAGACCGATAGCTCGAGCATCTTGGGGTCGACCATGATCATGCGCACTTCTTCGGGGGTTGCCTTGAGCAGCATCGAGATGAGCATCCCGTTGACGCCCACCGACTTGCCCGAGCCGGTCGTCCCGGCCACCAACAAGTGAGGCATCTTGCCGAGATTGGCCACCACCGGCGCGCCGCCGATATCGTGGCCCAGCGCCAGGGTCAGTGTCGACCCAGCCTGCTGGTAGGCATCGGAGTCGACGACTTCGCGCAGGCGGATCATGGCCCGGTTGGGGTTGGGGATCTCGATACCCACGGTGGGACGCCCGGGGATCACCTCGACCACACGTACGCTCTTGACCATCAGCGAACGCGCCAGGTCCTTGGCCAGGTTACTGATCTTGGACACCTTGACCCCTGCCGCCGGCTTGATCTCGAAGCGCGTGATCACCGGCCCTGGCCAGGTTTCGACGACCTCGGCCTTGACCCCGTATTCACGCAACCGGACCTCGAGCAGCTCGGCCATGTCGGCGAGTTGCTGCGGCGTATAGTTGGGCTGCGCCGGATCGGGCGGCGTCAGCAGGCGCAATGATGGCAGCTTGCCCATCGGCTCGGGAAGGTCGTCCATCACCGGCCGCTGGCTCTGCAGATGCTCAACCGTCCACAGCGTAGGGCCATCGGGATCGCTGGCAGCCTCTCGGGCTTGTTCTGCTGTGGCCTGTCGCGGCGATTCACCCGGTGTTTCCTGTGCATCGAAAGGCGCTTCATCAGTCTGGGGCGCAGTGCTTTCGTCTCCGAACGGCTCAGGCTCGGAGTCCATGCTCGGCATGTCTGTACGGGAAGAAGGCGCCTCTGCACTGTCACTCGCGATGGCATCATTCCAGCTGATACGCGGCTCACGCACAGGCGGCTGTTCGTCGTCCGCTTCCGTGTCATCCCAATCGTCCCAGCCAATGGCCGGCGCCGTTCGACGAGGTTGGGTCTCGCCCTCGGTGGCAGACATGGCATCTTCGGACATGACGGGCTCGCGCCGTGCCTGGCCGCGATCACTGTCAGACAAGGCCTCTTCACTATGGGAAGTTTCCTCACCCGATGCATGCGGTGCTTGCCCGATTGGCTCCGAGGGGGATCGGGAGGCCTGTGGTGCTTCCCGGCGAGAAGGTTCTGGTTCGCTTGCCGGCCGAGGAGACGACACGGGGGCAGTCGGCTGGCGCTCCCGGGGTTCGGCGGCGATGGGACGCGCCAAGCTGGCCGGTATCTCGGGCTCATCGTCATCAGGCAGAATCGGCTCGGCCGGTGCATGCATGGCGCGCGTCGCCGACGCCGCTTCAGCGTTGCCCTCGTCATTTTCAGGCTCGATAAAGCGACGCCGCGTTACATCCGCGTGTGGCGACGAGCGTGGCTTTTCCGCTTCGGGCGCCGCTTGCTGCTTCCGTTCGGCTGTAGCAGGCGCAGTCTGATCAGCACTGACTGCCGCCTGGACACGGGCCTCCTGAGCGGCATAGGCAGCACCGGGCTGTTTGGCCGACGGTGTGCGTTCGGGCACGTCCCAGGGGATACTGGTATCGCGCTCGGCACGCAGGGGATCGCGCTGCTCCGAAAATGCCCGCTCCTCCTCGTATTCATGCAACTGGGGTTCGAGCCGATGGCCACCCGCCAGGGCCGGCTCTGCCTCCCAGCGCTCCAGTTCGGGAGAACGCCCTCTTCCCAACCAGCGCTTCCACCAAGGCAACGGCTCCGACAGGCCCTCGTCTTCATCTGTCTCGGTCTCTTTTGCGACTTGCTGCTCATCCTCTGCCCTGGCGTCGCGTCGTGTCGTAAGTTGATCGCGTGCGCCACCGAACTGGCGCGCCATCCAACCCAGGCTGCGCTGGACCCGTAGGCCAATCTCGTCCATGACAGTCAGCCATGACATGCCGCTGAACAGGGGAAACCCACACAGGAAGGCGGCCAATGCCAGCAGGGTAGTCCCCCGCATACCAACCAATGGTGTCAGCGCGTTGGCCAGGCCTTCGCCAAGTATGCCCCCAGACGAATACGGCAAGTCGCTTTGCGGGTTATAGAAGTGCAGGGCGCCCAGACAAGTCGTTGCCAGTAGCAGCAGAACCAAGCCCCCGGCACGCACAGCCAATGCCGTGGCATCCCACTCCAGACGGATTTCACGTGTCCGCATCAGGCGCCAAGCGGCAAAGCCCAGCATGCCGGGCCACCACAGTGCACTGGCACCGAACAGGGAATACAGGACATCGGACAACCAGGCCCCGATACGTCCCATCCAATTGGAGACGCCCTGCTCCGGGCCACTATGGGACCAGCCCGGGTCCTGAGGCGTATAGCTGAACAAGGCCAATAGCAGGAACACGCACGCAGCGAGCAGCAAGATCACCGCGCCCTCACGAGTGGCTCCTTGCAGGCGAAGCCCGAAGCGACGGGCTTTCTCCTTGGCCTGGGTCGCCTTGGCACGACGATTCACCGGTTTCTTCTTGGTGCTCAAATGACTCCCCCCTTCACTACCATGTTCGCGAAAAATAAGTACTCTTGACATGAGCCACGGACGAACATGGATTTATCCTTTTCAAGGAGGACATCATACCGAGCCTGAACCGCGTGGCACAGGGGTTAGCATACGATCACTTCATGGCATGGCAGGCATTGAGATCACCTGGAAAGGCCGGCAGACTGAACGACATTTCCAACAGCCGACCACCGCGTGCCCATGCTGCCCTGGCTCCTTTCCCATCCCGTGATCTTTCCGCCCCTGGAAACGGCGCTCGACGAGCCAGATGGCCTGTTGGCCGCCGGTGGCGCGCTGACCCCGGACTGGCTGCTAGCAGCCTATCGACGCGGTATCTTCCCGTGGTATTCGGAGGACCAACCCATCCTGTGGTGGAGCCCCGATCCTCGCCTGGTCCTGTTTCCTAACGAGATCCGCGTGCGACGCAGCCTCGCCAAGCGCCTGCGCAACGCCGGTTTCCAGACGACCTTCGACCGGGATTTCAACGCCGTCATCGAGGCATGCGCCAGCAGTCGCGCCGATGCCGAAGGCACCTGGATTACCCGTCCCATGCAGCAGGCCTACGGCCAGTTGCACAAGATGGGCCATGCGCACTCCGTCGAAGTCTGGCGCAATCGTCGTCTGGTAGGTGGCCTTTATGGCGTGGCTCTGGGCCGGATGTTCTTCGGCGAATCGATGTTCAGTCTCGAAAGCGATGCCTCCAAGGTGGCCTTGGTGCATCTGGCCAGGCACATGCAAGCCACCGGCGGCGGCCTGATCGATTGCCAGATGCATACCCCGCACCTTGTCAGCCTTGGCGCCAGGGACATCGCCCGCAGCGACTTCATCGACTATCTTGAGACATATGTAGATCAGCCGTCTCCAGGCTGGGACATGGATGCCACCTTGCCAGCGACCCGGGAGGATAACCCAACGTGAGCAGTAGCGCTCCGCAACAGCCGGCGCGGGACCTGCGCTTCTTCCTGACAGTGCCTCATGCCTGTAGTTACCTGCCCGAGCGAGAGGCAACCACGCTGTTTTTGGATCCGCAAGAGTCTCCGGGACAAAATGTCTATGATGCCTTGGCACTCCTTGGCTTTCGCCGCAGCGGCCGCCACCTCTACCGGCCCCATTGCGAGGGATGCAGCGCCTGCATCTCGGTGCGCATTCCCGTCGAGGACTTCTCACCCAATCGTACGCAACGCAAGCTCCTGCGCCGCAACGATGATCTGACCATGCATGAGCGGCCTGCGTTCTTCGATGCCGAGCATTACGAGCTTTATGCGCGCTACATTCGCACACGTCATGCCGATGGCGACATGTACCCTCCAAGCCATGAGCAGTACCGTACGTTCCTGACGCTCGACCATCCCTACGCCCGGCTACTGGAATTTCGTCGCAATGAGCGGTTGCTGGCGGTCGCAGCCATCGACCATCTCAGCCATGGCCTGTCGGCGATCTACACCTTCTTCGATCCCGACCCCGAACTCGAACGCCGCTCACTTGGGGTCTATGCCGTCCTGCGTCAGGTCGAGATGGCCCGTGAACTCGGCCTGCCCCACGTTTATCTCGGTTACTGGATTCGCGAATCGCGCAAGATGAACTACAAGCGAACGTTCCAGCCGCTCGAATACCTTGATGGGCGTCATTGGCGCCGTGCGATTCCTCTCTGATTCCGCGCTTTTTGCCTTAACGCGCGGCATGCGGCACAATATCGGGCTATCTTGATCAGCACAGGCGACGCAGTGGTGTAACGCCTGACTGTCATGCGTAACGACAACCACGAGGGTATGCCTTATATGGCACGAGAAGATCATATCGAAATGGAAGGTGTCGTCGTCGACACGCTGCCCAACACCATGTTCCGGGTCGAGCTGGAAAACGGCCACGTAGTCACGGCTCACATTTCGGGCAAGATGCGCAAGAATTACATCCGCATCCTGACCGGTGACAAGGTCAAGGTCGAACTGACGCCCTACGACTTGTCCAAGGGACGCATTGTCTACCGCTCACGCTGATGACGGCGCCCGGCCCAAGGCACAAAAGGCACAAAAGGCACAGGTAAATCGTGCAGCCCGCCTTGCACCGCTCATGCTCGTCTTGTGGAAATGATCGATAGCTGAAAAAACAACGCCCCGTCCATTGACAGGGCGCTGCGTTAGTTGCGGTGAATACTGGGTACCAGTAGCCGAGCGTAACGCCTGCAAGGCAATGCTCTTACCCTGCAGGCGCTCCCTCACGATCAGGCAAGCTGTTCCGCCTCGGTGGCAAGATGCAACTCATCGCCTTCCACCGTCACGTGAACCAAGCCTCCATTGTCAGCCAGCTCGCCGAAAAGAATCATCTCGGCCAAGGGCTTCTTGAGCTTCTCCTGAATCACGCGGGCCATCGGACGCGCCCCCATCTCCGGATCATAGCCCTTGTCGGCCAGCCACGCCCTGGCCTCTTCGCTGACATCGAGCTGGACGCGCTTCTCGTCAAGCTGTGCCTGAAGTTCGACCAGGAACTTGTCGACTACATTCCGCACCACTTCCGGCGCCAGGCCGTGGAACTGAATAATGCCATCCAGGCGATTACGGAACTCCGGCGTGAAGGTCTTGCGAATGACTTCCATGCCGTCAGTCGAATGATCCTGGGTCTGGAAGCCGATCGAACGACGTGAGATCTGCTCTGCCCCCGCATTCGAAGTCATGATCACGATGACATGGCGGAAGTCAGCTTCACGGCCATTGTTATCGGTCAGACGCCCATGATCCATGACCTGCAGCAGCAGGTTGAAAACTTCCGGATGCGCCTTTTCAATCTCATCGAGCAGCAGTACGCAGTGCGGCTGCTTGGTGATCGCTTCGGTCAGCAGACCACCCTGGTCATACCCGACGTAGCCGGGAGGGGCGCCAATCAGGCGCGACACGGTATGCCGTTCCATGTACTCGGACATGTCGAAGCGCACCAATTCGATCCCCATCAACTGGGACAACTGACGCGCCACCTCGGTCTTGCCGACCCCGGTCGGTCCCGCGAACAGGAAGCTGCCCACCGGCTTGTCGGGAGACTTGAGGCCTGCCCGTGACAGCTTGATCGCCGCCGACAGGCTCTGGATTGCCTCGTCCTGCCCGAACACCAGCATCTTCAGGTCGCGCTCCAGGTTGGAGAGCAGCTTGCGGTCGGAACTGGACACGCTCTTCGGCGGTATGCGAGCGATCGATGCCACCACCGCCTCGACTTGCTCGACGTCGATAGTCGAGACGCGCACCTCGGGCGGCAGCAGGCGCTGGTGCGCCCCGGCCTCGTCGATGACGTCGATGGCCTTGTCCGGCAGGTGGCGATCATTGATGTAGCGATCCGCCAGGCGCACGGCACTTTCCAGGGCCGTATCGGTGTACTTGAGCTGGTGATGCTCCTCGAAGCGCCCACGCAGCCCCTTGAGGATGCGAATGGTGTCTTCCACGGAGGGCTCGAGCACGTCAACCTTCTGGAAACGCCGCGCCAACGCCCGATCCTTCTCGAAGATGCCACGGAACTCCTGGAACGTCGTGGAGCCAATGCAGCGCAGCTCACCCGATGACAGCAACGGCTTGAGCAGGTTGGAGGCATCCATGACACCACCCGATGCCGCACCCGCCCCGATCACGGTATGGATCTCGTCAATGAACAGGATCGCGTTGGGCTGCTTCTTGAGTTCGGCGAGCAGGCTCTTGAGGCGCTTCTCGAAGTCACCGCGGTACTTGGTCCCGGCCAGCAGAGCTCCCATGTCGAGGGAATAGACGACGGCATCACTAATGACGTCAGGAACATCCTCTTCGACGATGCGCTTGGCCAGCCCTTCGGCAATGGCCGTCTTGCCCACGCCGGCTTCACCGACCAGCAAGGGGTTGTTCTTGCGACGCCGGGCCAGGATCTGCACGGTGCGCTCGAGCTCATGATCGCGCCCGATCAGCGGATCGATCTTGCCCAGGCGGGCCTGCTCGTTAAGGTTCGTGGCATAACCGGTCAACGGATGTGCATTGCCTTCGCTCATGCCTTCCTCGCCCTCCTCGGCGTCCTGCGAGGGCGACGGATTCTGGCCGTGCCCAGCCACTTTGGAAATGCCGTGGGCGATGTAGTTGACGGCATCCACGCGCGCCACGTTCTGTTGCTTGAGGAAATAGACTGCCTGGCTTTCCTGCTCGGAGAAGATGGCCACCAGCACATTGGCGCCGGTCACCTCACTCTTGCCCGAAGACTGTACGTGGAAGACCGCGCGCTGCAGGACACGCTGAAAGCCCAGGGTCGGCTGGGTTTCGCGATCGTCCTGCCCTTCGGGTATCAGAGGAGTGGTGGAGTTGATGAAGTCCTGCAGATCCGAGCGCAGCTTGTCCAGATTGGCTCCGCAGGCACGCAGCACATCCGCAGCGGAGGCATTGTCCAGTAAGGCCAACAGCAGGTGCTCGACGGTCATGAATTCATGACGCTTGGAGCGCGCCACCGTGAAGGCCGTGTTCAGGGTCAGTTCAAGTTCTTTGCTCAGCATGGCAGTCCCCTTCTCGCCGCCTCGGGCATCGTCGGCACTTTCACAATCGGGCACATCGGGCAATTTAGCAAACCCGGACTGTCACGTTGCCAGGCGTCAGTCGGCCCTGTCGATATCGCACAGCAAAGGATGCTGGCACTCTCGCGCGTATTCGTTGACTAGATGACTTTTGGTTTCCGCAATGTCGCGGGTAAAGATGCCACAGGTAGCCTTGCCCTGGGTGTGCACCGCCAGCATGATCTGTACGGCCTTCTCGTTGTCCATATGAAAGAAGGTCTGCAACACCTCGACGACAAACTCCATTGGCGTGTAGTCGTCATTATGCAAGACCACCTTGTAACGCGGCGGTTCTTCCAATTCGGGGTCTGCCGGCTTGACGGACAGATCCCCTTCATCCTCTTCTTCTGGCCGTGGGGGGCGAGTCATTCCTGCCCAGATCGTTTGCACCGCGGCGGTCATCGAAATTCTCTCGTCTGTATTGAACATAAGAGGCTTAACCCATCAACACAAGCCGAAGTGCTACGACGTCACTCACTTTGACGTAGAAAGACACTCGGAGTTCACTAGCAAGATGCGTGCAGTCGCTGCACCTTGCAAGCGTCAGAATGAAAATAACCCGTTCACGACGTCAACGGATCGACTCAAGAAAAATGCAGGCCCTACGAGGTTGTTGGCAGGCGTCCCGGTCCCCGCTAGTCTCGTACCCTCCTTGACTTCGCCGCGCCTCAGACAACGGGACGAAATGAGCACGATCTACCTGCTTCACAAGCCCTACCGCATGCTTTCGCAGTTTACCGACGATCAGGGACGGGACACTCTCGCCCAGGTCATTGACGTACCTGGCATCTATGCCGCAGGACGACTCGACTACGATTCCGAAGGCCTGCTGCTGCTCACCGACGATGGCGCTCTCATTCATCATATCAGCGACCCCAGGCACAAGCAGCCCAAGAAATATTGGGTACAGGTAGAAGGCCAGCCCGACGAGGAAAGCCTTGACGCTCTCCGACAAGGCGTGACACTTAAGGATGGTCCCACTCGCCCAGCCAAGGTGAGAATGCTAGGGTCACCCGGCGTCGGGCCACGCCAGCCGCCGATTCGGCAGCGTCAAGGCATCGCCACGAGCTGGCTGGAACTGACATTGCACGAAGGCCGGAACCGCCAGGTGAGACGCATGACGGCACACATTGGCTTCCCGACGCTACGCCTGATTCGCGTCGCCATCGGTCCCTGGCGCCTGGACGGGCTGTCACCGGGGGAATGGCGAAGCGAAACGCTGAACGCACCGCGACCGGCAAACCACCGGCAGGCATCAACCCGCCGCACGAGGAGACACCGATGAAACGCTGGAGCCCCCGAGTCACCGTGGCATCGGTGATCGAACGCGGTGGACGTTATTTGCTCGTCGAGGAAGACCATGGCGGCCCGTTCAGCCTGTACAACCAGCCGGCGGGTCACCTTGAACCCGGCGAGCGCCTGACCGATGCCGCTGTACGTGAGACCCGCGAGGAAGCCGGCTGGCAGGTGGCCATCACCGATTATCTCGGCCTGTATATCTTCACCGCTGCTGACGGCCTGGTATTTCATAGCCACGCCTTCGTGGGGCTGCCTCTGGCTCACCTGGACTCAGCGCTCGACAAGAGCGTGGTGGCCGCCCACTGGCTGACCCTCGATGAGATCGACGACCTCCACCGGGCCAAGCGCCTACGCAGCCCATTGGTCATGCAGCGTATTCGTGACCTGCGCCGCGGGCAGTGCTTTCCGCTGGATGTGATCCGCGAACGGTGACTCGAAGCCTTGCGCCGGTTTCAGGTATAATCTCGCGCAACCATTTCATCGTATCCCATCCGAGAGCGACTATGTCTCAAGCCACGGGGTCTGTACCCACGGGGCCCTCTGCCACGGGCAAGGTCATCGTCGGCATGTCCGGCGGTGTCGACTCTTCCGTTTCCGCCCTGCTGCTTATCGAGCAGGGCTACGAAGTGGAAGGCCTGTTCATGAAGAACTGGGACGAAGACGACGGCACCGAGTACTGCACCGCCAAGGAAGACCTGGCGGATGCCCAGGCCGTCTGCGACAAACTGGGCATCAAGCTGCACACTGCCAATTTCGCAGCCGAGTACTGGGATAACGTCTTCGAACACTTCCTGGCCGAATATCGCGCCGGCAGAACGCCCAACCCGGACATCCTCTGCAACCGGGAAATCAAGTTCAAGGTCTTCCTCGACTATGCCGAAATGCTCGGCGCAGAGAAGATCGCCACCGGGCACTACGTGCGTCGCGGCGAATCCGGCGGTCGCGCCCGCCTGCTCAAGGGGCTCGATGCCAACAAGGATCAAAGCTATTTCCTGCATGCCGTCCCCGAGGCCGCCATTGCCCGTACGCTGTTCCCCATTGGGGAACTCGAGAAGCCGGCGGTGCGCGAACTCGCCGAGCGACATGATCTGGTGACGGCCCGCAAGAAGGACTCCACCGGCATCTGCTTCATCGGCGAACGTCGCTTCCGCGATTTTCTCCAGCAGTACCTGCCGGCACAGCCCGGCCGCATCGAGACGCCCGAGGGCGACGTGATCGGTGACCACATGGGCCTGATGTATTACACCCTGGGGCAGCGCCAGGGGCTGGGCATCGGTGGACTGGCCGACTATTCCGATGCGCCCTGGTACGTGGCTGGCAAGGATCTGGAGCGCAACGTGTTGATCGTCGTCCAAGGCAAGCATCATGAACTGCTCTATACCGATGCCCTCGCGACCGAACCCATGGACTGGATTGCCGGCGAACCACCGGGACATGACATGCACCTTCGCGCCAAGACACGCTATCGCCAGGAAGACGTCGCCTGCCGGATGACCACACGCTCCGACGGCGGTGTCGAGGTCATCTTCGACGCCCCCCAGCGTGCGGTGACACCCGGCCAGTCACTGGTACTCTACGATGGCGAGATCTGTCTGGGCGGTGGGGTGATTCGGGACACCTGGAAACAGGGAGTACGCGCTGCATGACCGCAACTCCTATCCAGACCGCCCCCGACGACCCGATTGCCCGCCAGACCCTGGCGCTGGCCGGCGTCTTTCAAGCCGCTGCCGTCGTCGACCAGCTGGCACGCACCGGCCAGTGTGACGAGCGCGCCTGGAAGACACTGATCCATGCCACGGTCGACACCAACCCGGCCTCGTTCGAAACCATCTATGGCGGCCACCACAACAACCTGCGTCAAGGCCTCGAAGTGCTCAACGCCGTAGTTGGCCGGGATCGCAGCGATCCGGCCGTGCTGCGCTATGGCTTTTCACTACTGATGTTGATGCAGAAATTGCGCCAGCAGCCGCAGATGATGGACACGCTGGGACAGCGCCTGACACGCATTCAGGGTCAGGCCGAGCATTTCGGCACTACCCACGAGAATGTCATTGCCAGCCTCGGCGAGCTCTATCAGGACACCATATCGACCTTCCGCCAGCGCATCGTCGTCCAGGGCGACCCCGGCCTGCTCCAGCAGCGCATGATGCCGGAACGGGTGCGTACGGCCCTGCTCGCCGGGATTCGCTTTGCCCTGCTATGGCATCAGCAAGGCGGGCGTCGCTGGAAACTGCTGTTTCAGCGCGGGGCCATCAAGAAGACCCTGGATCGGCTGAATTGAACCTGACGTAACCTGAACCCGTGGCGCCCAGCCCTTTATCAACCGGGTGCCCGACGCATCGGACGACACTATGCAACTCTCTCCCCTTACCGCCCTGTCCCCCGTCGATGGTCGCTATGAGGCCAAGGCTGAGCGCCTTCGCGAGCACTTCAGCGAGTTCGGCTTGATTCGCGCGCGCGTTACCGTCGAGGTCCGCTGGCTGGAATGCCTGGCCGCGCATCCGCAAATCCCGGAAGTGCCGGCACTCTCTGCCGAAGCCAAGGCCTTTCTCGACACGCTGGTCAGCGAGTTTTCGGTCGATGATGCCGCCCGCATCAAGGAGATCGAGCGCACCACCAATCACGACGTCAAGGCGGTGGAATACTTCCTCAAGGAAATGGTCGCTGCATTGCCCGAGTTGCATGCAGTTACCGAGTTCATCCACTTCGCCTGCACCAGCGAGGACATCAACAACCTGTCGCATGCACTGATGCTCAAGGGCGGCCTGGGCGTGTTGCTGCCGGTCATGCGCGACATCGTGACCGCCGTGGAACGCCTGGCCCACGAGCATGCCGATCAGCCGATGCTGTCGCGCACCCATGGCCAGACCGCCAGCCCGACCACACTGGGCAAGGAAATGGCCAATGTCGCCTATCGCCTGCGTCGTCAGCTCAAGCAGATCGAATCCGCCGAACTGCTGGGCAAGATCAACGGCGCGGTAGGCAACTACAATGCCCACCTGGCCACCTATCCGGAAGTCGACTGGGCAGCCAATGCCCGCCAATTCGTCGAAAGCCTGGGCATCGGCGTCAATCCGTACACGACCCAGATCGAGCCCCACGACTACATCGCCGAACTGTTCGACGCCTTCTGCCGCTTCCACACCATCCTGATCGATTTCGATCGCGATGTCTGGGGCTATATCTCGCTGGGCTATTTCAAGCAGAAGACCGTGGCCGGGGA
The DNA here is from genome assembly GCF_900113605.1 of Modicisalibacter xianhensis. GTDB lineage: Bacteria > Pseudomonadota > Gammaproteobacteria > Pseudomonadales > Halomonadaceae > Modicisalibacter > Modicisalibacter xianhensis. The sequence goes on along the minus strand of NZ_FOPY01000003.1, from coordinate 145,028 downwards.
AATCGGCTCATCGACCATGCCGCACAAGGTCAACCCCATCGATTTCGAAAATTCGGAAGGCAACCTCGGCCTGGCCAATGCCCTGCTCGGTCACTTGGCGCAAAAGCTGCCTATCTCCCGCTGGCAACGCGACCTGACCGACTCGACAGTGTTACGCAATCTGGGCGTCGGCCTGGCTTATGGCCTGATCGCCTACCAGGCCACACTCAAGGGCATCGGCAAGCTCGAGGCCAATCCCGCGCGTCTCAACGATGACCTGGATCAGAGCTGGGAAGTCCTCGCCGAGCCGATACAGACCGTGATGCGCCGTTATGGCATCGAGAAGCCTTACGAGAAGCTCAAGGAACTTACCCGCGGCAAGCGTATCGATCAGGCAGGCTTTGCCGCCTTCATCGACACGCTGGATCTGCCGGAGGCGGTCAAGACCGAACTCAAGGCGTTGACACCCGGTAACTACATCGGCAATGCCGCCGAGCAGGCCAAGGCGTTATAGATGCCTTCAGGCTACGCTGGCTGCATCGATCGACAGGCACGGGTTGTCCCGTGCCTGTCGCGTATCAACTCACTGAACGGAAAACGATCCCATGCCCGCCAATACCCCCCTTCCCTTGCTCGGCGGCATGAGCGCCGCCCAGTTCCTGGCCGAACATTGGCAGAAGAAGCCACTGCTGATTCGCGGTGCCTTTGCCGATTTCGAGTCGCCGCTGTCCCCCGATGAGCTGGCTGGCCTGGCCTGCGAGGACGGCATTGAAGCGCGCCTTGTCGAGGAGCATGGCGCCGAGAAGCCCTGGCAGGTTTCGCATGGCCCGTTCGACGAGGCGACCTTTGCTCGGCTGCCCGAACGCGACTGGACATTGCTGGTTCAGGCCGTTGATCACTACGTACCCGACGTGAGCGCCTTGCTTGAGGCCTTCGACTTCCTGCCCCGTTGGCGTCTCGACGATATCATGGTCAGTTACGCGCCCCCCGGCGGCAGCGTCGGGCCCCATGTCGACCAGTACGACGTGTTCCTGCTGCAGGCCAGCGGCGCCCGCCAATGGCAATTGGGCGGCAAGGTACCCGACGATGCAACTATCGTTCAGGGTATCGATCTGCGCATTCTCGAGCACTTCGAGATCGAATCCGATCAGGACTGGCTGCTGGAACCCGGCGACATGCTCTACCTGCCGCCTGGCTGGGCACACCACGGCATCAGCCGCTCGGACGACTGCATGACCTTCTCGGTGGGTTTCCGCGCCCTTTCCGCCGATGAATCGATCACCTCATATGCCGACTATCTGGGAGAACTGCTGCCGGACTCGCAGCGCTATGCCGACCCGGACCTCACCCCGGCCCTGCATCCCGGCGAGATTGACGATGTTTCACTGGAGCGTATGCGCGCGCTTATCCTGAATACCCTCGATAACCCGGAACAGCTTGCACAGTGGTTCGGTCGTGCGATGACACAGCCCAAGTACCTCGACCAGCTGGTGCCCCAGAACGTTCCGACGGACGTCGGGTCGCTTGTTGCGGAACTACAGGCTGGCGTGACACTGGAACGGACACTGGGTTCACGCTTCGCGTATCGGGACGGGACGGACCATGTCGCCACCCTCTTCGTCGACGGCGATGCCATGGATTGCCCGCTATCACTCGCTCGCGCCCTGGCCGACAATGCACCTGTCGATGCGAACCTGTTGACCCACGACGGCGCTGCAGAACTGCTTGCCCACCTGCTCGATCGCGGCAGCTTGAGCTGGCCAGACGATGAGGAAGAGGCGTGACCGTACAAGTCATCCAGGGCGATTGGCAGACGCTGGGCCAGCGAGCGAGCGAACTCCGTCGCCGCGTCTTCATTGACGAACAGCAGGTCCCCGAGGCAGAGGAATGGGACGGACAAGACCCCGATTGCCTGCATTTTCTAGCTTGCGAGAACGGGCAACCGATCGGTACGGCCCGGCTTCTCCCGGATGGACATATAGGCCGTGTGGCCGTACTGGGCCAGGCACGTGGGCGCGGCATCGGAGTGAGGCTCATGCGCGAAGCCATCGCGGCTGCGCGCCTCCGAGGCCATGAAGAGGCTGTCCTTGCGGCCCAGATCCAGGCGATGCCTTTCTACGAAAGGCTAGGCTTCCAGGCGTACGGCGAAGAATTTCTCGATGCCGGCATTCCGCATCGCAACATGCGCCTGATACTATCCTCCTGTTCCTGCTGATAAAACTTTCCCTCCCGAAACATGACTACAGAAAGACGAACAACTTGCGTTTCCTGTAGTCATACTACAACCCTCCCTGCCTCTAAGTGCTGATTGTTGAGCCCAGCAATCATGGGCCATAGTTCCTGACAAGGCGGCAATAAAACAGCCGTTTGACAACTATGCCCCCTGGCGCCTGTAGTCAAAGACTCTTCTACAGAAAAGCCATGGCGACTGAAGACAAGCCGGACAGATCCCGAGCTGTTTCTGCGGCGCAGCAGGTCAATTCAAGTGATAAATCATGCTGACTGCGCCAGGAAATGTTTGCTGTGGCACCCACGCCCGATGTCGGCGCAAGGTGCCCCTGACTCTTAACGCAACGAGGAAGCCACTATGTCTGCCTATCGGGAAACCGTTAATACTTTTGCCAAGCTGCGCGAAAAGCACGCCGGAAAATGGGACACGATCAACCCTGAGCATGCTGCCCGCATGGCGCTCCAGAATCGCTTCCGCACCGGCCTGGATATCGCCCGCTACACTGCTGGCATCATGCGTCGCGACATGGCTGCCTACGATGAGGACCCGTCACGCTATACCCAGTCGCTGGGCTGCTGGCATGGCTTCATCGGCCAACAGAAGATGATCTCCATCAAGAAGCACTTCGGATCGACCAAGGGGCGCTATCTCTATCTCTCGGGATGGATGGTGGCCGCCATGCGCTCCGAATTCGGCCCGCTTCCCGACCAGTCGATGCATGAAAAGACAGCCGTTCCCGCACTCATTGAAGAACTCTACACGTTCCTGCGTCAGGCAGATGCCCGCGAGCTGGGGCACCTGTTCCGCGAGCTCGATGCCGCCCACACCAAGGGCGATGAAGTCGCGGCCAGGGCCGTACAGGACAAAATCGACAATTTCGAAACCCATGTGGTACCGATCATTGCCGATATCGATGCCGGCTTCGGCAACGAGGAAGCGACCTACCTGCTGGCCAAGCGCATGATCGAAGCCGGCGCTTGCTGCATCCAACTCGAGAACCAGGTATCGGATGCCAAGCAGTGCGGCCATCAGGACGGCAAGGTGACCGTGCCCCACGAGGATTTCTTGGCCAAGATCAATGCCGTTCGCTACGCCTTTCTGGAACTGGGTGTCGAGGACGGGGTCATCGTGGCACGCACCGACTCACTGGGCGCTGGCCTGACCCAGAAGATTCCGGTCAGCACGGAGCCGGGGGATCTGGCTTCACAGTACACCAGCTTCCTGTACACGACGCCGGTGTGTAACGAAGATGACCTCGTCGACGGCGATATGGTCATCAAGCTCGACGGGCAGTTGCAGAAGCCCTTGCGCGTGGCCAACGGCCTCTATCTGTTCCGTCCAGGCACCGGTGAGGATCGCGTGGTGCTCGATTGCATCACCGCCTTGCAGAATGGCGCCGACCTGCTGTGGATCGAGACCGAGAAGCCGCATGTCGGCCAGATTGCCAGCATGGTCAACCGGATCCGCGACGTGGTGCCCGACGCCAAGCTGGTCTACAACAACTCCCCGTCCTTCAACTGGACGCTCAATTTCCGCCAGCAAGTGTTCGATGCCTGGGAGCAAGAAGGCAAGGATGTGTCGGCTTACGATCGTGCCCGGCTGATGAGCGCCGAGTACGACGACACCGAACTCGCTGCCCTTGCCGACGAATGGACACGCAACTTCCAGCGCGACGCCGCTCGAGAGGCCGGCATCTTCCACCACCTGATCACGCTGCCGACCTACCATACCGCGGCCCTGTCCACGGACAACCTGGCCAAGGGATACTTTGGTGACGAAGGCATGCTGGCCTATGTTCGGGACGTGCAACGTCAGGAGATTCGTCAGGGACTGGCCTGCGTCAAGCACCAGGACATGGCCGGCTCCAACCTCGGGGACGACCATAAGGAGTATTTCTCCAGCGAGCGCGCCCTCAAGGCCGGTGGCAAGGACAACACCATGAACCAGTTTGCCTGAACTTGATCTGGCGGTATGACCCGCTTCATTCCAGGGAGGCCTTACGGCCTCCTTTTTCGTTGACGCTATTTTCACATTTTTTGCAATATCCCGGCGAAAGAGGCAGGCACCTATCCTCCTGCCTCTGGTCTAAGGAAGCACGACTCGCTACACTGTTTTAGAACAGCGTTTTCAATGATTGTACGCTTGGCGTTCTCGCCAAGTTGAGGAGGGTATGATGAAGCGTCTTCTTCCCGTTATCGCCATGGGCCTGCTGACGTTGGGTGGGTGCGCCAACTCCGACCTCTACTCGGGGGATGTGTATCGGGGAAGCCAGGCCAAGACCGGCCAGACGGTCACCTATGGCACCATCACAGCGCTTCGCCCGGTACAGATCCAGGCCAGCGATCAGAACAGCGGCGTTCTAGGCGGCTTGGGAGGTGCAGTGATCGGTGGCCTGTTGGGCAACCAGATCGGCGGTGGCTCCGGACGCACCATCGCTACCGCCGCCGGTGCCATTGGCGGTAGTGTGGCTGGCAGCAAGATCGAGGACAAGGCCAACCAGACCAATGCCTGGGAAATCGAGGTTCGTCGTGATGTGGGCGACACCGTGATCGTTGTTCAGAAAGCGGATCGTCAATGGCAGGTCGGTCAGCGTGTCCGCCTGATCGGCAGCGGTGCCAATATGAGCGTCGCCCCCTACTGATTCCACGACGATTAACCATGAAAAATCCCGCATAATGCGGGATTTTTCATAGGTACTGACGGCTTGCTGAGTCACTCAGTGGGTCTTTGACAATCCCCAGCGAGCCAGCTTCACGACAATCCAGGCAATCAGCCCCATCAGGAGCAGAGTCAGCAGCATGGAAACGGGGCGAACGATGAACGTTGCGCCAATCACTGCCAGCCCTATGCTCCAGATCCAGCGATCGTCGTCACTGCCCTTGAAGGTGTGCGGCAACCTACGCTCGAAAGCCTTGCCCAGCGCACCATCCCAGCTCTTGAGCGATAGAAACAGGATGACGCCAAAGGCAATCAGCCAGACCAGAGTCTCGATCATAGAACGTTTGCTCCCAGTAGAGTCATAGACGTAATCGCAATCCACCAGAAACGGCGCTTCTCAGACACCGCATCTAGTAAACGTTGTTCTGCCATCGGGCTATGGGCAGGGTACCCTTGCCCTTAATCGCCATGCAACTGACCTGCCGAGAAAAAACGCCGTCGACGGCTTCGTCTACTTTGCCTCAGATTTACGGCTCCGATACAGGTTAGGCGCCCCGAAAGCTTGAACAGCAATCAAGGCGCTCCCCCATCGTCATGAAAATTCCTCGGTGCCCCTGACAGGTGCAGAGGTACGCGTTACCATGGAAATGACATGCACTCACCGAAAGGTCCATCTTAACATGCAGATTGCGCAGAACTCCGTTGTCGCGTTCCATTACACCCTGACCAACGATGCAGGTGAGGTGCTGGACAGCTCGGAAGGTCGCGAGCCGCTGACCTATCTCCATGGCGCAGGCAATATCATTCCCGGCCTTGAGAAGGAACTGGAAGGCCGCGAGAGTGGCGAAAAGCTGCAGGTCAGCGTCAACCCGGAAGAAGGTTACGGCGAGACTCAGCCCGCACTGGTTCAGGAAGTGCCCCGCGATGCTTTTCAGGGTGTCGAAAACGTCGAGCCGGGCATGCAGTTCCAGGCCCAGACTCAGGGTGGCCCGCTCATGGTTACCGTGACCAAGGTCGAAGGCGACACCGTGACCGTGGATGGCAACCATCCGCTAGCCGGCCAGAAACTCAACTTCGACGTGGAAATCGCCGAAGTCCGCGAAGCCACTTCCGAGGAAGTCGAGCACGGCCACGTGCATGGCGAAGGCGGCCATCAGCACTAAGGCGTATCCCGCAGACAGTGGGGTAGCGCCGAAACCCGAAGGGCAACCAACACTGGTTGCCCTTTTCTTTTGCCTGGCAATGCCGGAAATTGGAACCCTGCATGGCCAACACTCCTCAAAGCCATGAATGCCTACGTTAGAGGTAACGCCATGAGGTCCTCCCTGCTTTGGGGATGGATGGCCCTGGCTGCCATCGTCCCACCCACCCTGGCCCAGGAAACTTCAGCTGAAACTGCCCAGGCCACCTTTGCCGGCGGCTGCTTTTGGTGCGTCGAGGAAGCCTACGACGAGATAGAAGGCGTCCGGCGTACGGTCTCGGGTTACACCGGTGGCGACGAACAGGATCCCTCGTATGAACAGGTTGCGAGCGGAGCCACCGAACATGCCGAAGCCGTACGTGTTGCATACGATCCCTCTCAGGTCGACTACGCCACGCTTCTCGAGGCGTTCTGGCACAACATCGACCCCTTCGCGAAGGATCGCCAGTTCTGTGACGCAGGCAGCCAATACCGTAGTGCCATCTTTTACCATGACGAGCAGCAGAAACAGCTGGCCGAACGCACCAAGGCAGACCTCGAGCAGCGCTTCGGTCGCGACATCGCGACCCAGATCGTTCCGGCCGGCCAGTTCTGGGAGGCAGAAGCGTACCATCAGGATTACTACGAAAAGAATCCGGTCCGTTATCGCTTCTACAAGGCTGGCTGCGGACGCACCGAGCGGCTCGAGGAAATCTGGGGAGACCAGGCCGGGCTACCGGGAAATTGATCGGCAGCCCACTGGCTCAGGGACTGGCATCGACGATGGCCACGCGTCGTTCCTTGCGCCACAACCAGGCGGAAAGTGCCAGGGTCATGCCCAGCACCAGCCATGAGGCCATCGCCACGCCCCACCAGCCGGCGGCCTGCCAGAAAGGCTCCAGGTAGAAGCCGCCGAGACTGGCGCCGATATAATAGAAAACCAGATAGAGCGCCGATGCACTGCCCCTTGCCTCGAGTGCCTGTCGGCTTACCCAGCTCGAGGCCATGGAGTGACAGAGGAAGAAGCCGAAGGCATTGATGACCAGGCCAGCCAGGATCAGTGGTAGCCCCTCGCTCAACGTTACCAGCGTTCCGGCCATGAAGATGGCAATGCCAAGCATCATGCAAGCCGGCTGTGCCAGGCGCTGGGCAATTCGTCCTGACAAGGCCGATCCCAGGGTACCTCCCAAGTAGGTGACGAAGATCATGCCCAGCCACTGCGTGGAGAGCGAATACGGCGCCTCGTTGAGCCGGAACGTGATGTAGCTGTACTGGTTGATGAAGATGAAGAAGTTCAAGCCGCCGATCAGGTAGGCGCCGAGCAGTAGCGGATTGCACAGATGGCGCTTCAACGAGCCCAACGCCACGCCCAGACGCAACGGTGCAGGCTTGAATTCACGCGCTGCAGGTAACAATCGCCAGAAGATCGCCAGGCAGAGCAGGCTGACCAACCCTACGGTCAGGAAACTGGCATGCCAGCCGCCATACTCACCGGCGACCCCGCCCATGACACGCCCACCGATCCCTCCCAGGGTATTGGCACTGATATACAGCCCCACGGCCAGCATCAGGGCCCGCTTGTCGAACTCATCGCCCATCCAGGCAATCGCCACGGCAGGCAGTCCACCGAGCACGAACCCTTGCACTGCCCGAATGACGAGAAGCCAGGCGAAATCATCGACAAACGGCAATATCAACGAACAGAAGGCAGCGACCAGCAGCGTGACGCGCATGATACCGCCACGACCAATAGCGTCGGAAAGAGGACCGAAGACCAATAGCGCGCCCGCCAGAGTCAAGGTCGAGACAGCCATGACCATGGCCACGGCCAGCGTTGACACGTCGAAGACCTGCCGCAACTCTGGCAATAGCGGCTGCGCCGCGTAGAGATTGACGAACACGGTAAACGAGCCCAGGCACAGGGCCAACGTGGCACGCCACCAGTCTCGGCTATGGGCTTGGATCATGAATCACTCCTTGTACTTGCGAGCATGATCCGGTATCAAAACCAATAAGCCAAATAGGGCTTGACGATACCAACGATCGCATTGGCTTATGAATCTATCGTTTGACCTCAGGGCACTGCGTTACTTCGTGGCCGTTGCCGAGCATGGGGGATTCACCCGCGCCGCCCAAACCCTGCATGTGGCCCAATCGGCTGTCAGTCAGACCATTGCGGGACTCGAGTCGCGCCTGGAACTGCGGCTGTTTCATCGGCATGAACGCCGCATCAGCCTGACCCCGGAGGGCGAGCTCCTGCTTGGCCAGGCTCGGGACTTGCTCAGTCAGGCCGAGTCGATAGAACTGGCCATGCGCGAAGTGCATGGGCTGGTCAAGGGCGAGGTACGCATCGGTATTCCCTCGATGCTGGGCTCCTACTACTTTCCTCCCCTGCTGATGGGCTTCAAGTCCCGCCACCCCGGGATTCGCCTGACGGTCGTCGAAGCCGGCACTCGGCGCCTGCAACGCATGATTGCCGAAGGGGAGCTCGATCTGGGCGTGGTCACCGAGGACGCCTCGACACACAGGCTCGAGTGCCACCGTTTTCTACGCGAGGAGATGGTGGTCTGCGTACCCAAGGACCACCGCTTTGCGCAACGGGAGAGCGTGACAGCCCGGGACGTATTGAGCGAGCCGCTGGTGCTTTTTCAGGATGGCTACTTCCATCGCGAATTCGTCGACCGCCTGGCTACGGAAACCGGCCAGCAACCCCAGGTCGCCTTCCAGTCCAACCTGATTCCATTGACCAAGGCCATCGTACGCCAGGGTTTCGGTATCACGACCTTTTTACGCCGCGTCGTCGAGGAGCCCGATCTCGCTGCCGTATCGTTCGAACCGTCAGCCTGGCTGGACCTATCACTGGCATGGAATCAGGGGGCCTATCTCTCGCGGGCCGAGCGTACTTTCGTCGATTTCGTGCTCGAACACAGCCCTCGCCTCCAGCACTGAGGCTACTCGAGGCGCTGAGCGATTTCCGTCAATAGCAAGGGCCGTCGCGCCTGCCAGTAATGGCGATGCCAGAACACGTTATCGACCCGGGACAAGGTGACGCCTTTGGAGGCCGAGGCATGCAGAAAGTAGCCGTCACCGATATAGATCCCGACGTGACGGTAGACACCGGGAGGCCGAAAGAACACGAGGTCGCCAGCCTCCAGTGCCTCACGCTCGACAAAATTGCCTTCATGGACCTGGCCACGCGTCGTACGTGGCAATTTCAGTGCAAAGGCTTCACTGTAGACCCGTTGCACCAATGCCGAGCAATCGATGCCCCGCAGGCCTTCGCCGCCCAGTACGTAAGGCGTCCCCTGCCAGCGATCATGCTCGTTCATCAGTGCCCGGCGTATCGCTTCCAGCGATGAACGCCGCAGCGTTCTCATACGCTGTGCCAGTTGATTGACCGGCCCGCTGATGTAGGACTTCTCGGCAAACGCCTGGCCGCCCCTCGTCGCTTGACGCTCATCATCCTGGGGCGCGGTAGCGCACCCCGCAAGCAAACCTGCCACCACGCAAGGCAGCAGAAGCCTGCGACGCCCAGGCCTGCGTCCTCGTGTACGAACCGGAACAGAACTCATCGCGACATCTCTGGTAGCAAGCCTCAGCATCGCTGGTTCAATGCAGCGTGCGTGCATCGCCGGGTAGCGTATCGATATGCAGCGGCGCCCAATGACGTGGTCGTGCGCCAGGAAAGTCCAGGCTGGCCCAGGAGCCGGCAAGCGGCGGCGCTGCGCTCAGCCACGCGGCCAGTCCTTCGCGGAAACGGGCGAGGAAATTGTCGCGGTCTTCGGTCTCTCCCATAAAGAAGGCGAACCCCGCATAGAGTCCCAGCGCATAGTCCCGCCAGTTACCGTAATGCCGCTGGGATTCGGCCAGGGCGGTATCGAGTACATCATCGAATCGCTTGGCACCCAACCAATCCAGGCTACGGCCGGCAATGGCCAGATCCACCGCCTGAGCCAGATCCCAGGCCGTCATATCGATGTCGTTGCAGCCCGCCTCGTTGTCGCGTACACGTCGCAGACGCAGCAGATGGTTACGCTCTTCCTCGCCACATTCGCCCGACTCGAGAATGGCGATCTCTTCTTCCAGGCGTGCCCGGTTGAGCGTATATGGCGCGTAGTTGATCTGGTATTCCTGACGATCCCCGGCTTCGAGCAGGAAATCGATGAAATCCTGTAGCCCTTCCGGGCTATGCAGGCCGTAATGGCTGTCCAGCCACTGCTGCAGCGCCTCACGCTCCGCCCGGCTTTCACGCTGAGGCTCTCCCCAGGTACCGGGATTGAGCGGGCCGGCTAGCGACAGCGCCGTCAGACGGGTCAGGCTGGGCCTTGGACCGGGTTCCTGCCATTCGATCTGGTGCCAGTCGAGCCAGTGAAAAGGGCTGCCCGGGTCATCCCTATGCCAGCGAATATCGTGAACCAGCGTATCTTCGGGCAATTCCGGCAAGGCTGCTTCCCAAGCCGCCCAGGCATCGAGCAGCCGCTTGGGGTTGGGATACAGCCGGCAGAGTACGCCGCGCAGTGACTCGGCGAGTCGCCCCAGCCCCGCCGCATCGAAGTCACCGCTGTCTCCCGCCATCAACAGGTAGAAGGCATATTTCTCGGCCATATGGATCGTGGCGGCATGACGCACACATGACTGCACCCGCTCACGCAAGCGAATGGCGTCGTCGGGAGGACGCCCGAAATCGGTGTCCAGCGGCGGCAAGGCCCCGTGGGCTGCATCGATAGCCAATTGATTGAGATGATGGGACTGGGCCGGCAGCCAGTAACGCATCAGCCCTTCGATGCCCTCATCCGGAAACAGCCCCAGTGTCTCTGCCAGGTAGCGGCGAGCATCCTGACGGCGCGTCTCGTCGAGCGCCACGCTCATCCCCTGGCGGTAGAGCAGGTCGGGTTCCCGCACCGAGGCCAGCGCCAGTACCCAGTGCCGGGCATCGGCACGCCAACTACGCAAGGCCAGGCGCGAGCGTTCACGCTGCGTTTCCGACACCACATCCTGTAGAGGCACCCGCCATGGGCTGACCGATGAATTCAAGAGTAACGCCAACTCGGGAACTGCCTGGTCGGTGGGATAGCGATGTCCTTCGAACAGACTTCGCCCACGCTGGTAGGCCTGGACCAGCGCCATCCAGTCATTGTAGCGACGCATCAGCAAGTCAGCGGCATGCGCCGCGAAATCCTCGGCCTCGTCAGCACTCAACCAACCAAGCATCAGGCCGGCATAGGCGAGATCGACCAGACGCAGCCAGTCCCAGGCGGCCCATTCCAGGGGCTCCCCCTGCTCGAGATAGGCGAGCATCACCTGTCCATACCGCCGCTGCTCGTTGAGTCCGCGCAGCCAGGACTGGCGAGTCGCACCATCGGCCTCGAGCAGCCGGGCAGCATCCAGGTCCCAACCGTAACGGTGCCCCTGGCCGCCGAGCCACAGCAGGATATGGATCAACTCATCGCGACCACGTATCTGCCACTCGCTTTCCAGCCAGCGTGCAACCTCGGGCCAGTCCCGGTCCGGCTGTGGCGGCAAGACCAGCACTGGCGCGAAGATGGCACGCAGGGCCCAGGGGCGTTCGTTCTCATGCTCAGGCCACAGCGACTGTTCCCGGCACGAGGCCAAGTGCTGACTGATGGCATCCCAAGTGATGCCATCCCCCTGGTGCTCGAGCTGCGCCAGCGCCTCCCCGGCCAGAGCGAAGTCCTCGTCGCCATGGGACCACCCTTCCTCCAGACGTGCCCGCTTCAAAGCCGCAAGCCATTCATCGAGGGACGCATACTGAGCGTGAATGCTCTTGGCCACACGCAGCACCCAAGCCCGGGTCTGAGCAGAAGGTAGCCAGTCTGCCGCCGCCGCCAAGGCGATCAACTCGAGCGCAGCCAACTGGAATTGGGGGTTCGGTACGCCGGGCGGAAAAGCTTCCAGCAGGCGCCAGCCCAGCTCACCGCGCTCGACCACGCCCAACTGCGCCAATCGAGCCACGGCTATTGGCGGCTCCATGTCGGTGGGATCGGGTTCGAAAGCCCAGCCGCACAGGACCAGTTGCTGTGCCCACCAGGCATTTAGCGGATCGGCCAAGGTCTCACCTCTGACTCTCTGATGACGAATGAATTGCAGGCCCCATAGTCTACCGGAAAGCGGTAGCCTCGCCGATGCTGCCATGCCACGGCGAAGATACCTAGCAAAACCCCAAGCTTCACAAGGGGATTCCTATAGCGGGACTTGGCAAAATGTTTTATATAATGCACAGTCTGTAAAACATGATAGCCCCTGGACTGTTGGAGCGTGTGTCTATGCCCCTCACCTTGCCTGACCTGCTGATTCCCAAGGCCTACATCGACGGCCAGTGGCGCGATGCCGAGCGCCGTTTTGCGGTAACCAATCCTGCTACTGGGGAGACGCTGGCCGACGTACCCGATCTTGACGCCGACGATGCCCGGGCCGCCGTGGCAAGCGCAGAAGCTGCCTGGCCGGCCTGGCGCAAGCGTTCGGCCAAGGAACGGTCGAGCCTGCTGCGCCGATGGTACGAGCTGATCGTTGCCCATGGTGACGACCTGGCGCGGTTGATGACGCTAGAGCAGGGAAAGCCGCTCGCCGAGGCGAAGGGTGAAGTGGGCTATGGCGCCTCGTTCGTCGAGTACTATGCCGAGGAGGCCAAGCGCGTCGCCGGGGAAACGCTGCCCTCTCACGGGGTCGACAAGCGCATTCTGGTCTTTCGCGAGCCGATCGGCGTGGTCGCGGCCATCACTCCCTGGAACTTCCCGCTGGCCATGATCACTCGTAAATGCGCTCCGGCCCTGGCCGCGGGCTGCCCGGTGGTGATCAAACCCGCAGAAGCGACGCCTCTGACCGCCCTGGCCCTGGCCAAGCTGGCCGAGGATGCCGGGTTTCCGGCCGGGGTACTGAATGTAGTGACCGCCTCGCGACCGGCCGAGATCGGTGAGGTATTGACCACCGACCCGCGTGTCCGCAAGGTGTCGTTTACTGGCTCGACGCCGGTGGGCAAGAAGCTGTTGGCGCAGTGCGCCGGAACGGTCAAGAAAGCCTCCATGGAGCTCGGTGGCAATGCCCCGTTCATTGTATTTGACGATGCCGACCTGGACGCCGCCGTGGAAGGCGCCATTGCTTCCAAGTTTCGCAACTCCGGCCAGACCTGCGTATGCACGAATCGCTTGCTGGTTCAGGCAGGAATATACGACGCTTTCCTAGAGAAACTGGCGAAGCGAGTCAACGAACTGAAGGTGGGCAACGGCCTGGATGACGGTGTCGTTCAGGGACCGCTCATCAATCCGGCCGCCGTCGACAAGGTGCAGGCACATATTGGTGATGCGCTTGGCAAGGGGGCCCGCCTGGTGTGTGGGGGCGAGCCACACGCCTTGGGTGGCACCTTCTTCCAGCCTACCGTGCTGGCCGATGTCACCGACGCGATGCAGGTCGCCCGGGAAGAAACGTTCGGTCCACTGGCACCGGTCTTTAGTTTCGAGACCGACGAGCAGGCCATTGCCATGGCCAATGCCACCGAGTTCGGCCTCGCTGCCTATTTCTATGCGCGGGACTACAAGCGCATCTGGCATGTCATGGAGGGCCTGGAGTATGGCATGGTCGCCGTCAACGAAGGACTATTGTCCACCGAACTGGCCCCCTTCGGTGGCGTCAAGGAATCGGGCCTGGGTCGCGAAGGGTCGCGTCACGGCCTCGATGAGTATACCGAACTAAAATATGTTTGCGTTGGCGGGCTGTGATCGTCACTGCCCGGGATGACAAGGAGGAAGCCATGAATAATGCTCAACTCAACGAGCTCAAGCAGCGCTATGTCGCCAACGGTGCGGCCAGCCCGGCGACCCAGTTCGCCGACCGTGCCGAGAACGCGTTGATCTGGGACGCCGACGGCAATCGTATCATCGACTTCGCCGGCGGCATCGGTGTGCTCAATATCGGGCACCGCCATCCCAAGGTGGTCGAGGCCGTGAAGGCACAGCTCGACAAGGTGATGCATACCTGCCAGACCGTGATGCCCTACGAAGGGTATGTAAAGGTAGCCGAAAAGCTCAGCCAAGTTACGCCGGTGCGTGGCCATGCCAAGGTCATGCTCGCCAACTCCGGTGCGGAAGCCCTGGAAAATGCTGTCAAGATCGCGCGTGCCGCCACCGGCAAGAACAATGTGATCTGTTTCGACGGCGGCTACCATGGCCGCACATTCATGACCATGGCCATGAACGGCAAGGTGGCGCCCTATGCCACCGACTTCGGCTCGATGCCGGGCAACGTCTTTCGTGCCCCGTATCCGGTGCCGTATCACGGTGTCAGCGAGGATGAAGCCCTGCGTGGCCTGAAGATGGCACTCAAGACCGATGCCAATCCCAAGGACACGGCAGCCATCGTGCTCGAGCCGGTACTCGGCGAGGGTGGGTTCTACCCGGCGCCAGCCAGCTTCCTCAAGGCGATCCGCGAGATCTGCGATGAACACGGCATGCTGATGATCATCGATGAAGTGCAGTCCGGCTTCGGGCGTACCGGCAAGTTGTTCGCGATCGAGCACAGCGGCGTGGAGCCGGACATCATTACCATGGCCAAGAGCATGGCAGACGGCATGCCGATTTCCGCCGTTGTCGGAACCGACAAGCACATGGATGCCAGCGGTGGCAACTCGCTGGGCGGCACCTACACCGGCAGTCCTGTCTCGTGCGCCGCGACCCTGGCCGTGCTTCAGGTTTTCGAGGAAGAGAACATCCTCGAGAAGAGCCGGGTCCTGGGCGACAAGCTGGCCAAGCGCTTCGCGCAGTGGCAGCAGGATTTCGCTTGTGTCGACCATCCTCGCACCATGGGCGCCATGGCCGCCTTCGACCTCGTGTCCGACAAGGCCAGCCACACCCCGGATGCCGACCTCGCAGGAGCCCTTTGCAAGCGCGCCCGTGAGAAAGGTCTGATTTTGCTGTCCTGTGGCCTGTACGGCAACTCCATCCGTTTCCTGATGCCGGTGACTATCGAGGATGACATCCTCGAAGAAGGCCTCGGTATCATCGAGGAAGCGCTCAAGGAGCTGGTCGAGTCCAAGGGCACCGTCAACGCCTGAAATGACTGCATGAAAACTGCATGAAAAAGCCCGGCTGTCCTGCAGCCGGGCTTCTGGGTTGCGGTGACTGAGTTTCACCGCCTATCTGCCATTGCGTGCGAGGCGAGTCAATCCTCAGGCTGGCATCATGTTGGCCTTCGCATCACGCGCCCACACCCGATGCTTGCCCATCGCCTCGGTGAACGGCGTAAAGACATCATCGACTGTCGCGCCAAGGAATATACCCTCTTCCTGTGCGGGAATACCCGCGGCAGACAGCAGGTCCTTGCCTTCGCCAATGGCGGCGATCGCCTTGAGGTGCTTGTAGGCTTCCTGCACGTAGTAAAGCCCCTGCCCCGACTGCGATAGTGCTTTGACGCTTTCTGCCCCACCGGCCACGATCACCGAGTCCAACGTCACCGAAGGCATGCCGTTGAGCATGGCGTCTGGAGTAATCGTCTGGCCATTGGCCGCCTTGACCGGGGCCATGCTCGGGGCAATGACCATGCCTTGGGCGCCTTCGGCTTCGAGCTTGGCCTTGGCGGCAGCCACTTGATCGCCGTCCACGCCATCGGCCGCCAGAATCGCCACTTTGCGATACTTGATGTTGCCCGGCAGGCGGGCCATCAGGCTCAGCGCCGGTGAATCTGCCTGAGAACTCGTCCCCAGCTCGTCGGCTGGCGCCGTCTTGCTGGAGGGCGCCTCGATACCATGGTTCTCGCCAACCCGACGCGCCAGCTCGAGGTCGATGTTGGGCAGGATTTCCTTGATCACCCGCTCGCGGATCCAAGGGCGCTCGACCTTTGAAAGCTCGAAGGTATAGGCGGCAATGATGTGTTCCTTCTCCACATCGGTCTGGCTGTTCCAGAACAGTGTCGCCTGTGAGTAATGATCGCCGAACGAGGCGCTACGCGCGCGCACCTTGTTGGCATCGACACGCTCGTAATAGGACTCGTAACCGCCGTTTTCGGGGCCTGCCGGTGTCTCGCGCGGCCAGCCACCGTCGATCGAATTGGGCTCGTAGGAGGCCTGGCCCTTGTTGATCGTCTGACGGTGCATGGAGTCGCGCTGGTTGTTATGGAACGGCGCCACCGGCTGATTGATGGGAATCTCGTGGAAGTTGGGGCCACCGAGACGCAGCATCTGGGTATCGAGATAGGAGAACAACCGGCCCTGCAGCAACGGATCGTTGGTAAAGTCGATCCCTGGTACCACATTGGCCGGATTGTAGGCGACCTGCTCCGTCTCGGCGAAGTAGTTGTCCGGGTTGCGGTTGAGCACCATCTTGCCGATGGGAATGACCGGTACCTGTTCCTCGGGAATGAGCTTGGTCGGATCGAGCAAATCGAAGTCGAACTTGTGCTCGTCTTCTTCCTCGACGATCTGCACCCCAAGTTCATACTCAAGAAAATCGCCGTTCTCGATATCGTCCCACATGTTGCGACGGTTGAAGTCCGGGTCACGCCCCCACAGTTTCTGCGCCTCGTCCCAGATCAGCGAGCAGGTGCCGGCAAGAGGCTTCCAGTGAAACTTGGCAAAACGCGCCTTGCCCTGCTTGTCGATCAGCCGGAACGTGTGTACCCCGAAGCCTTCCATGTTGCGATAGTGACGCGGGAAGGCGCGATCCGACATGGTCCACAGCACCATGTGGGTGGACTCGGGCATCAGAGACACGAAATCCCAGAACGTATCATGAGCGGACTGGCCCTGTGGAATCTCGTTGTGCGGTTCCGGCTTCACGGCATGCACGAAGTCAGGAAACTTGATGGCATCCTGGATGAAGAACACAGGCATGTCGTTACCGACCAGATCCCAGTTGCCTTCATCGGTGTAAAACTTGGTAGCGAAGCCGCGTACGTCGCGGACGGTATCGTTGGAGCCGCGCGAACCCTGCACCGTCGAGAAGCGCACGAAGACGGGCGTTTTCTTGCCGGGATCCTGGAACAGCCCAGCCTTGGAAAACCTGGCGGCTTCCTGGTAGGGCTGGAAATAGCCATGCGCCGCGGCACCACGGGCATGCACGATACGCTCGGGAATTCGCTCGTTGTCAAAGTGATTAAGCTTCTCGCGGAAGATGAAATCTTCCATCAGGGTGGGACCACGCTCGCCGGCCTTCAGCGAGTTATGGTTATCGGAGATGCGAATCCCCTGATTGGTGCGCAAGTCGTGTCCTTCGGCGTCGCTACGGTACTTCTCGAGATTTTCCGACTTGCTGTGCTCGGTGGTCTTGAAATCCTGGTCATGCGGACCGTCGCTGTTCGGATTCGTGTGGGGGTTTTTCGCCATGTTCAAGCACTCCTCGTTTGCGTATGTCGGCCCACCCATCTCGCAAGGCCACGCCGGCATGGACACGGAGGCCAACCATGTCGCTCCCTTGCCGGCGATCAGGCATCGTTCTCACTTTTTTTGATCGTACTCGCCATGCAAAGGTAGTCAGCCCAACGAGCCCGACGCAAATTCCGTGTGCAGTGTTTTGTCACGGCAGGAGCTAGAACGCGGATCCCGGCTGCTCGAGAAAGGCCTGTTCCTCGGCAGTGGAAGGGCGCCCCAGCAGCGCGTTACGGTGCGGGTAACGCCCAAAGCGCTCCAGGATTGCCCGATGCCGGTGCTCGAAATCCAAGTTGTCCTCGAGTCCAGGCTGGTCGAACAGACGTAGCGCCTCCTCGTGGATGAGCAGCGACTCGCTGTGCATGTAGGGCATGTAGAGAAAGGCGCGCTGACGCACGTCGAGGTGCCGGTCCGCCCCGGCCATTACGGCCTCCTGGGCCAGCACCAGGGCTTGCGGGTCCTGGGCGAAGGCCTGGATACTGCCACGATGAATATTGCGCGAGAACTGGTCAAGCACGAGGATCTCGGCCAGCCGGCCTTGCGGAGAACGCCGCCATGTCCAGAACTCTCCCGCGATGGCGGCCTGCAATACGGCTGAAAACCGTTCGGTGATTTCGGCATCGAGCGCCTCATCCTTGGCGAACCACTGTCGCGGCTCAAGAGCCTCGAACCAGAACTGAAGAATCGTCTGGGCAGTCGTCTCGTTCATGGGTCTCTGCTCCCAACGATCGCGAATTGATATCCTGAGCGTAGGTAACGACTGTCTCGGCGGCGAGCCTTTCACGCCCCGAGCCCATGTGACCAACGCAGAGAGATTGCATGACATTCGCCCAGCTATTCGCCATGGCCGGTTACTTGTTCAATATCATCGGCATCATTGTCTGCCTGGTGGGGCTGCACCTTGCCCGCCGCCCTACCCGTCGTGGGCTTGGCCGGGGCCTGGCGGTGCTAGGCTTTCTGATCGCCGCCAGTCCACTTCTGCTTCAACTGTTCGGTATCGTGGAGCCGGCCAGCCCGGTATCGCCAGGCGTCTTGCCTTGAGCTGTCATGACTTCGTCATCGTACGCTCATGCTCTCGTCAGGCCATCGTCATGAACGACAGGCAAGGTAGCTCTCCAAGTCCACCGGTGATATTGCCCGCAAGGAGAGCCCCATGTCCCTGTCCCGTCGTCGTTTCCTGTCGCAGAGCCTGCATGCCGGTGCCGCGTTGGGTGCTGCCGGCCTGCTTGGTGCGCCGGCCATCGTGCTGGCGGAATCGCGCCGACCAACCGTTACCCACGGTGTGATGAGCGGCGACATGCTGCCGGGTCGTGCCATGCTCTGGAGTCGCAGCGACCGTCCGGCGCGTATGATTCTTGAGCTGGCCGACAATCCGGATTTCAGACAAGCCCGGTACCTGACTGGCCCCACGGCGCTACCGATCGACGACTTTACTACCAAGCTCGATGTCACCGGCCTTGGCGACATGGAGTCGCTGCACTATCGGGTACGCTATGCTGCCCTGGGCGATGAGCGCGCGTTGAGCGAGCCGGCTGTCGGCCGGCTTCGTCTGCCGCCGACTCGGCCGCGCAATGTCCGGTTCGTCTGGTCCGGGGATACCGTGGGCCAGGGCTGGGGCATCAATCCCGACCTTGGCGGCATGCGAATCTACGAGACCATGCGCCAGGTACGTCCCGATTTCTTCATCCACTCCGGCGATACCATCTATGCCGATGGCCCGCTCGAGGAGCGCATGACACTCGAGGACGGCTCGACCTGGAGGAACATCGTCACACCGGCCAAGGCCAAGGTTGCCGAGTCATTGGCGGAGTACCGAGGGCAGTACGCCTATAACCTGCTCGACGACAATTTGCGCCGATTCAATGCCGAGGTGCCCATGCTTGCCCAGTGGGACGATCACGAGACGGTCAACAACTGGTATCCCGGCGAACTTCTTGACGATCCGCGCTATACCGAAAAGAACGTATCCCTGCTCAACGCACGCGCCCGCCGTGCCTTCATGGATTACATGCCGGTGCGCCAGACACCCGACGCTCCGGAGCGCCTATATCGCCGCTTTACCTATGGTCCCGATCTCGAGATCTTTCGTCTCGACATGCGCAGCTACAGGGGCGCCAACTCCGCCAACCGGCAGGCGAACCCAGGCAGCGGTGCGGCCTTCCTTGGTGACGCCCAACTGCAATGGCTTCTCGACGGGCTACGCCAATCCCGCGCGACATGGAAGATCGTGGCCTCGGACATGCCGCTCGGGCTAGTAGTCAAGGATGGCGAGCGTTACGAGGCGGTGGCCAACGCCGAACCGGGGCAGCCTTTAGGGCGCGAACAGGAAATTGCTCGCTTGCTGGAAGAACTGTACAAGGCCAACGTGCAGAACGTCGTATGGCTGACCGCCGACGTGCACTATACGGCAGCGCACCATTACTCTCCGGAGCGCGCCAGTTTCCAGAACTTCACGCCGTTCTGGGAGTTCGTCAGTGGCCCGCTCAATGCAGGCACCTTCGGCCCCGGCGAGTTGGATGCCACGTTTGGCCCCGAGGCGGTATTCACCAAGGCGCCGCCATCCGGCCAGACCAACCTGCCCCCATCAGCGGGCTACCAGTTCTTCGGCCAGGTCGATCTGGATGCCGAATCGCGCGAACTGACTGTCACGCTGAAGGACACCGCAGGCACGGCGCTATTCGAGAAACGCCTGACACCTGCTTGATGGCACAACACTGATCGATTCATGGTAATCGATTGAATTGTATCGGGAAGCTGGCTTGACGAAGCGAAACGTAATCGGCTAGGGTGATAACCACGGTGAGCAGCGGCCAAGGACGGTCGCCAGTTCAAGGAGGTGCGCGGTCAGGACGACCGGTACTCGGGAAAGCAGGTGACAAGGGCAGGATGCCACTAGAGCCAAGGATCCCAACAAGCTTACCGTTTTGCAGCACGTCAGTACTGCACGGCCCGGCCAGCAATGGCCGGGCCTAATTCGTTGTTACCCTCTCTCCTTACGCTTACCGCCTCCCTTGGCTGAGTTTTCTCATGCGCGGCGCGCCAGGCCTTGCCTTGTCACAAGCGTCAAAATGATGGCCATTTTCATCATTAACGCAGGTTAGATTCCCCTCGCCGAGCGACATGCCCTGCCGCTACGCTGACAGTGAAGACGCGTCTCGCTTACACAACAAACACGCATCGGGAATTCTCATGGCTATTCATGCTGTCGCCTACGATCTGACCTTTCCTCAAGAATACAACGCCTTCTACGAGTGCCTGGAATCCTACCCGCACATCCATGTCATGGACTCGCTCTGGCTGGTCCAGACGGAAGGCGAATCGGGAGATCTCCGGGACCAACTGCTGACGCACATCCACAAGGGAGATGCCCTCTTCGTCAGCCGCATGAATCAGGATTGGGCCGGTGCCGGCACGCAATGCGGAGACTGGCTCAAGGCGACCGAGCGCCAATGGCACAGGGCGGCCCAGGCATCCATTGCTAAATAGACGGCAAACGACAATATGACCATGGCATCATGCTTCGCCTCGCTTGACCTCACGCCGCCAAGCGTCCATACCGTAAAAACACACCTGATGCAGCAAGGAGGTTTTGCATGAAAGGGTTATTCGCAGCGGGTGCCGCTTGGTGGCTCAGGAAGTCGGAGAATCGCCAGAAGGCCAAGCGCAAGGGTGAGCAGGCTTGGAACAGCCTCAATGAACGCGGCGAGCGTGCGCACAACGATTCTCAGGGCCGTCGGCACTGATCACGCCAACCGAAAAGCCACTCATTGCGATGCCGCCACATGGGCGGCATTGCTTTATCTACAATCGCAAGCGAGGTGGCGGAAGAGCGTGGGAGTCGAACCCACCAGGGACCGCTGGCAGCCCCTACCAGGTTTGAAGCCTGGCCGCCCCACCGGGGGTCGATCCTCTTCCCTGGATCGTTTGGAGCACTACTCGAACATGTCGTGCCGAAGCACTATGTGGTCGTCACGTACACGCCGAGTGAAACCGAGTCTATCAAAGAATTCAAGGATTTGTATGGCGAGTTTGCGCCCCGTGCCGATATGGTCGCGAAAATCCGCTGCCCGCGCGGCGCCATGCTCGGCGTCGAGCCTCTTGATGATCCCCGCCAGCCGTTCGACTGCCATCGCCTCGTAGAAATGGTCCTTGCGTACCTGATATACCCGCCCAAGGCGTGCACAGGCCATGAGCGCCTGCCTGATGGCCTGCTCATCCAGCTCTTGCTTGGCGGCCATATCGCGGACACGGGGTGGCTCGAAGGGTGTATCGGCCAGCAAGGGCTGCACTTGCTGCCAGAGCCGCTCATCGGCCTCATCCAGCGCCACTTGGTGGCCGGGCAGAGCCAGGAATGGACCGTGTCGCTCGATATGGCCGACCTCGATCATGGCATTCAGCAAGGGGCGAAAGAACGCTCCCGGCAGACCGGGCATGACCTGGCGACGCAGACGCTCCCGCTCCGTGCCCAGCATGGAGGGTTCGTTTACGTGGTTGTGCTGCAAGGTCTCGAGCGTTCTCGCCTTCACTGCCTCCAGCCCTTGGCGGGAAAACGCCCAGACATGGCCTTGCGCTGAAATGACCTGTCCACCCATGGCCTCGACCCGTGCCGCCAGATCTTGCTGATCGCTATTAAAGTTGCGAACCAGCTTGTCCAGGTCCAGCCCCTCGGGCCATAGCGACAGGCCGGTCTCGAGTGGCCGGACGATGTCATAGGGGCTTCCCCCGGCGGCGCACTCGGCCAGGGCCGTCAACCAGGTCAGGCGCTTGGGCGCACGCTGGCCGCGTCGCGGCGGATCGCCATCCAGCACCGTGCCGCCGCCCAACGTCATCTGTCCACCATGATCACGGATCACGAAACGATCGCCCAGGCAGGCATGTACGGGGCGGTCGAGCGCCAGCTGGCCGAGCATGCGCCCGCCGGGCTCGAGGCGCTGGCCTTCGAGCAGGGACACACGGCCTGTCAGCCGAGCCACGCCCAGATGGACGTGTACCGGCGTCCAATGCTTGAGGGCCGTCACATTGTCCAGCAGGGTGATGTCGACATCGACCCGCTGCAACGGCGGCGTCTCCAGCGACTCGTCGACCACCCAGCCGCCACGCACAATTGCGTCGCGCTCCACCCCGCTGCCCACCAGGTTGAGCGCCACACGGTCGCCTTGACGAGCCTGTTCGCTCTCGCGGTGCTGGCGACGCAGGCTACGCACCCGCGCACGGATACCCGACGGTTCCAGGCGCAACATGTCACCTTCATGTACGGTCCCGCTCACTGCCGTCCCGGTCACGACCAGCCCCGCGCCGGTCTTGGTGAAGACGCGGTCCACCGCTAGGCGAAATGCCCCCCAGGCCGGCAATTCATGACGCTGGGCGGCTTCGGTCCACAAGGCATCACGCAGCGCACCGACACCTTCGCCCGTATGGCTCGAGACGCGATAGATCGATGCTTCGGCCAGCGGTGTCGCACTCAGTAACTGCCGGATCTCGGACTCGACCCGAGCCAGGCGAGCCGCGTCGACCAGATCGCATTTGGTCAGCGCCACCCGCCCCCGCGATAGTCCAAGCAGGGACAGGATCTGCACATGTTCGACCGTCTGCGGCATCACGCCATCGTCAGCCGCCACGACCAGCAACACGCTGTCGATGCCCGCACTGCCGGCCATCATGTTATGGATGAACTTCTCATGACCGGGCACGTCGACGAAACCGAGCTCCATACCCGGTTCGACCTCGGGATAGGCGAACCCCGCCTCGATGGTCAGCCCACGCGCCTTCTCTTCCTTGAGGCGATCCGTATCGATGCCCGTCAACCGCTGGATCAGTGCCGTCTTGCCATGATCGACATGGCCAGCCGTGCCGACGATCATGCCCTCTCCCCGGCCTGACGCTGCAGGTAATTTGTCTTCAAGGTGTCGATCTGGTCCAGAAAGCGTTGCTCCTGCACGTCCCCCATCAGACAACGCAGGTCGAGGTGCAGCGCACCGTCGCGCAGGCGCCCGATCACCGGCCGGGGCAGGCTGCGGAAAGCCGCTTCAAGACGGCGCAGCGCCCGTTCCCGCCCTTGACGATCCTTGGCCATGGGCCGCCATACCAGCGCACGGCTGGGTAGGCGATCGACCGGCAGGGAGCCACTCCCCAACTGGCTCATGCAGTCCTGCGTGGTGACTTCAATATCATCAAGCAAGGATTGGACGGCCGGGAGCAACCGCTCGGCGGTTTCGGCAATGTCAGCTTCCAGCCGGGTCAGCAGGGCCAGGGTGGGAATGTCGCGGGCGGGTGCGTCGCTGTCACGATAGATGCGCAGTGTCGCCTCGAGCGCCGCCAGCATCAGCTTGTCGAGACGCAAAGCACGCTTGAGCGGGTGGCGCTTGATGCGCTCGACCATCTCACGCTTGCCGACGATGATGCCGGCCTGAGGTCCCCCGAGCAGCTTGTCGCCGCTGAAGGTGACGATATCGGCCCCGGCGGCAATGGTATCGCGTGGCAGGGCTTCGTAAGGCAGTCCCAGGGCCGCCAGGTCGGTCAGCGCCCCGCTGCCCAGGTCGACCATCAAAGGCACCCCATGGCGATGGGCAATCTCGGCCAGTTCGGTTTCGGGCACGTTCTTGGTGAACCCGGTAATGGCATAGTTTGAAGTATGCGCCTTGACGATCAGCCCGGTTTCTTCGTTCAGCGCCGCTTCGAAATCGCGCGCGTGGGTCCGGTTGGTCGCCCCCACCTCATGCAGGCGACAGCCCGCCGCCTGCATGATGTCGGGCATGCGAAAGGCCCCACCGATCTCGATCAACTCGCCCCGAGAAATGATCGCTTCTCGGCCAGCTCCCAAGGCCCCCAGGGCCAGCACCACGGCACCGGCGTTATTGTTGACCACGGTAGCCGCTTCAGCACCGGTCAACTCGCAGAGCAGCGACTCGACCAGCGTGTCGCGATCGCCGCGTCCACCACTTTCCAGGTCGTATTCCAGTGCCACGGGGTGACGTGCCGCCTCGGCCATGGCCTCAATGGCCGGCTCGGACAATGGCGAACGCCCCAGGTTGGTATGGATGACCGTGCCGGTCAGGTTGAAGACGGCTCGGCTGTTGGGTTGGGTCAGGTTGTCGAGTCGCGTTGCGCAACGTTGCGCCAGGTCATCGAGGGCAGGCAGTACTACACCAGTATCGGACGGCTGCTCCTGCAGCCGTCGACGTTCATCATCCAAGGTATCACGCACGGCACGCTTTACCAGCGAATGGCCGTGGTGTTGCAGCAATTCCTGCAACAGGGAAGTGGCCATCAATACATCGACGGCAGGCAGGTGGCGTCTAACGTCCATTGTCGATTCATGTCCATGCCAATGAGCTTCATCATGAGCTATCGCGTGCAGCTCGATCAAGCCTCATGGCATAGCATGTCCGGCCGCCTGCCGTCCACGCCTGTGCTCATTCCCCGATGATAAACAGGGGGTTGTAGCCGCTACGCCGGAACGTTCCCTCCTCGTTCAGCGACAGGTCCAGCGCCAGGCTGGCCAGATCGTCGGCCAGTGTCTCCAACTTGCCATCCAGCTCTCGTGGCATGATCTTCAGGTAGCTATTGCAGTTCCCGCAGGTTTCGGCCTGGACGGGTAACCAAGGATTGCCGTCGTCGTCCTCCAGGCTGAGATATTTCAGTTTGCCGGTATGTTCG
Source organism: Modicisalibacter xianhensis (assembly GCF_900113605.1). GTDB lineage: Bacteria > Pseudomonadota > Gammaproteobacteria > Pseudomonadales > Halomonadaceae > Modicisalibacter > Modicisalibacter xianhensis. The sequence continues at coordinate 119,954 of NZ_FOPY01000003.1, read as the reverse complement.
CAGACACTGCAACGTGCCCGTTCGAGATACCACTGGGTGGCACACAGACCACACTGCAGATAGCGGGCGCCGCGGCATTCCGGATCGTCCTGGATGACGCTCGCCACTGGTGCCGAGCCGCAACTTGGGCATATCGACCGGGCTTCGTCCGGTGGGCGCTGCGGGGCGTCGGGCAAACGTTGCACCAGGCGTACCCAGGCTACCTGCAACGCTGCGGCCAGCAACGGCATAACGCCACGACTGGCTTGCGGGCCGGGCTGGCCATCGAGCAACGCGGCAACGAGTGCGTCCCGCTCTTCAGCAGGCATGCGACGCAGTTGTTCGAGCAAGGGACGCTGGGCCCCACCGACATGCAGGTCCAGGGCATCCACAAACGCCATCACTTCGCCCGGGATATCGACATCGCGGCGAAGCGCATCGACGCTCAGGGGCGCCATGCCATGCTCCAGCGCCAGCGTGAACGCCTCGGGCTCGGGCTGCCAATCCGGCACCCCTTGCTCCAGTGCAACCTGCTGAGCCTGGGCGACCTGTGCCATGAAGGCAAGAAACTCCCCCATTGCCTCGACACGTCCGGACAGGTCGCGCAGGCGTTGCGCACGAGCGGCAAAGACATCGCTCCCAGGGAGCACAACCGCCGGAGGGGACATCACCCCCTCCGGCGCACTTCCAAATGCGTGGTTCACATCATCATCCTATGGCGATTGCTGTTGACGGCTGGAGTCGTCATCCTTGTCCGCCGACGGCGGGTTACGCTCTTTCATCACTTCCTCGTACCACAGGTTGTGGTGGTGCTTGGCCCAGGCCTTGCTGACACGTCCCTGTACCATGGCCCGAATGGAGCCCTTGACCCAGATACCCGAATAGATATGGATGATCAGGGTAATGATGGCCAGGAACGCAGTATAGGCATGCACCATCACGGCAAAGCGCAACAGCCATAGGGGCATGGCATCGGCGAAATAGGGCCGCCAGATGATGATGCCCGTCACCAGCAGGACCGGTACGCAGGCCACCATGATCCAGTAGACGAGTTTCTGTCCGGCATTGTTCTTGCCAACCGGAGGCAGCTTTTCGTCACGATTGCTGAGCACGTCACGAATCTGCTTGAGCCACTGAATATCATGGCGCTTGATAAAGCTTTCCTTGAAGAACTGCACGGCCAGCAGCAGGAAAAACAGCGACATGACCACGCCTATCCAGGGATGGATGAAACGTGTCGGGATCGGGCCGCCAAACAGACCCGTGAACGACCAGAAGAAAGGATGGAACAGGGCCAGCCCACTGAGCACCAGCAGGACGAAGCTGATCGCCACGACCCAGTGGTTGGTGCGTGCCCACCAAGTGTAGCGCAGAATGCCCTTTTTCGTGTTTGAGTGGCTCACGGGCGATCCCCCTCTTGGCTATCCGGCGAGGCCGATTCCTCATCCGTCCTTACCGCAGCGGTGGCTGTCCGCTCATCCGGGTCATCTTCCGGCTCTTCCTTGGGCCCCTTGATGGCGTAATGGAAGAAGCCGGTCAGCGCGGCGAGGCCGACAGCGGCCGACATCAGCGGCTTGGTCACGCCCTTCCAGGCATCGACCATCGGGCTGATGCGCGGATCTTCCGGCAGGTTGCCATAGATCTCGGGCTTGTCGGCATGCTGCAGCACATAGATGACGTGCGTACCGCCCACGCCGGCGGGATCATAGATACCGGCCTTCTCATAACCGCGCCCCTTGAGGAAGTCGGTACGCGCCGCAGCAAGTTCGTGCATGTCCTCCCGCGTGCCGAACATGATCGACCCCGTCGGGCAGGACTTCACGCAGGCCGGCTCCAGGCCGTGGAAGACCCGGTCCGAGCACAGCGTGCACTTGTAGGCTTTCTCGTCCTTCTCCGAGATGCGCGGAATGTCGAAGGGGCACCCCGCCACGCAGTAGCCGCAGCCGATGCAGTGCTCGGAGTTGAAGTCGACGATGCCATTGGCATACTTGACGATCGCGCCCGGGGCCGGGCATGCCTCCAGGCAGCCCGGCTCCTCGCAGTGCATGCAATTGTCCTTGCGGATCAACCATTCCAGATTGCCCTGCTCGTCCTCGTACTCGTTGAAGCGCATCACCTCCCAGGTATTGGGCGTGAGGTCGAGCGGATTGTCGTAGACACCGACACATTCGCCGACCTCGTCACGCAGGTCGTTCCACTCCGAGCACGCCACCTGGCAGGCCTTGCAGCCTATGCAGCGTGACACGTCGATCAGCTTGGTGACCTCCTCGACACCGCCGTCGCGTATCTGGGGGGATGGCGCATTCGATGCCGAGCGCGCCACGATATTTTGCAGATTGATCTGATCGCCTCGCATAGCGCCTCCTTAGAGCTTCTCGACCCGCACCAGGAACGACTTGAATTCTGGCGTCTGGGTGTTGGCATCACCGACGAAAGGCGTCAACTCGTTGGTGAGGTGCGCCTTCTTGGCGACGCCCTTGAAGCCCCAGTGCAACGGAATCCCTACCTGATGGACTGTCTTGCCGGCCACCTGCAGGGTCCGGATACGCTTGGTGACCACCGCCACCGCATCGACATGCCCACGCTTGGAGACAACCCGTACCCGGTCGCCGCGCTCGATACCCAGTTCCTCGGCCAGCCCCGTACCGATCTCCACGAACTTCTCGGGCTGCATGATTGCGTTGAGCAAGGCATGCGTGGTCCAGAAGTGGAAGTGCTCGGTCAGGCGATAGGTCGTCGCCGCATGCGGAAACTCCTCGAAGGTGGCGAAGTTCTCGCGATCCTCCTCGAACACCCGGGCGGCCGGATTGTTCTTGGCCAGCGGGTTGTCGGGGTTTAGCGGGTTCATGCCAATCGGCGACTCGAACGGCTCGTAGTGCTCGGGGAACGGCCCTTCGGCCATGCGATCCCGGGCAAACAGTTGGCCGCGACCGGTCTGGTTCATGATGAACGGTCCCAACCCGGCTGACGGCGGTGACTGCTTGGGGAAATCCGGAATGTCGGCACCCACCCAGCGAGTGCCATTCCACCAGATCAACGCCTTCTCACGTGTCCATGGCGTCCCGTCGGGGCGCGCCGAGGCCCGGTTGTAGAGAATCCGCCGATTGACCGGCCACGCCCATGCCCAGCCCAGCGTCATGCCTATCCCGTAAGGATCGGAATTGTCACGCCGTGCCATCTGATTGCCTTCTTCGGTCCACGAGCCCGAGAAAATCCAGCAACCGCAGGACGTGCTGCCGTCATCGCGCAGGGCCCCGAAGTCAGGCAACTGCTCCCCGGCACGACACACCAGGTTGCGGTTCTCGTCGTAGACGTCCCGCAGCGCCCAGCCGTTGTATTCTCGCGCCAGTTCCGACGGCCCCGGGAACGCCGGCTGGCGATAGTACCAAGTCAGGTTGAGGATCGGATCGGGGAAGGCTCCCCCCTCCTCGCGGTACATGTATTGCAGGCGGTGGAACAGCCCGGCCATGATTTCCACGTCGGGGCGCGCCTCGCCCGGCGGCGGTGCCGCCGCCCAGTGCCACTGCAGCCAGCGGGCACTATTGACAATGGCACCGTCCTCTTCAGCGAAGCAGGTCGTCGGCAGGCTGAACACCTCGGTCTGGATCTCCTCGGGATTCACCGGGTTGTACTCACCGTAATTCTTCCAGAACTCGGAGGTTTCCGTCGCCAGCGGGTCCATGACCACCAGATACTTCAACTTGGAGAGCGACTCCGTGATCTTGGCCTTGTGCGGGAACGAGGCCAGCGGGTTGAAGCCTTGGCAGAAGTAGCCATTGATCTCACCGTTATGCATGCGATGGAACGTATGCAGCACGTCGTAGAGTGGCTCGCTGAGCTTGGGCAGCCAGTCGTAACACCAGTTGTTAGCCTCGGTGGCCGCATCGCCGAACCAGGCCTTCATCAGGCTGACATGGAAACGCTCATAGTGCCGCCAATAGGACACCTCATCGGGCAGCAGCGGCTCGCGGGTGCGCTTTTCGATATACTCCCGATAGTCCTGCTCCTCGGCCTGGGCCAGGCTCATGTAGCCGGGCAGCAGGTTGGAAAGCAGCCCCAGGTCGGTCAGCCCCTGGATGTTGGAGTGACCGCGCAGCGCATTGACCCCGCCGCCAACCATGCCCATGTTGCCGAGCAACAACTGCACCATGGCTGCTGCACGGATGATCTGCGAGCCGATGGAGTGCTGGGTCCAGCCCAGGGCATAAAGGATGGTCATGGTCTGGCCGGGCACGGCCGTCTCGGCCACCATGTCCCAGATGCGCTGGATCTTATGCCGAGGCATCCCGCAAACGGTCTCTACCATGTCCAGCGTGTAGCGGCTGTAATGCTTGCGCATCAGCTGATAGACGCAACGTGGGTGCTGCAATGTGTCGTCGCGCCGGGCAAAGCCCTCGTCATTGATCTCGTAGTGCCAGGTGTCCTTGTCGTACGTTCCGGTCACCGGTTCGAAACCGGTAAACAACCCATCGTGAAAACCGAAATCCTCGCGTACGATCAGCGCGGCATCGGTATAGTTGCGCACATATTCATGCTGGATCTGGTCGGTCTCGATCAGATGACTGATCAATCCCCCCAGGAATATGATATCCGTGCCGGTGCGGATTTCCGCCGTGAAATCGGCAACGGCCCCGGTCCGCGTGAAGCGCGGATCAACGGTCACCAGCTTGGCGTTATTGCGATACTTGGCCTCCATGACCCAACGGAAGCCCACGGGGTGTGCCTCTGCCGAGTTGCCACCCATGGACAGGATCAAGTTGGCATTGCGGATGTCGACCCAGTGATTGGTCATGGCACCGCGACCGAATGTTGGGGCAAGACCTGCCACCGTCGGTCCGTGTCAGACGCGCGCTTGGTTGTCGAAGGCCAGCATGCCGAGGCTACGTACCACCTTGTGGGTCAGGTAGCCGGTTTCGTTGGAGGACGCCGAGGCTGCAAGGAAGCCGGCCGTCAGCCAATGATTGACGGTATTGCCGTTTTCATCCTGAGTGACGAAGTTTTCGTCGCGATCGTTCTTCATGTGCCGCGCGATACGGTCCAGCGCTTCGTCCCAACTGATCCTCTTCCATTCACTGCTGCCAGGCTCGCGCACCATGGGGTGCGACAAGCGTGAGCGGCTCTTGATGAAATCGAGAATGCCTGCCCCCTTGGGACACAGGGAGCCACGGCTGACCGGGTGATCCGGGTCGCCCTCGACATGGTAGATGTCGTCGACGTTATTGATGCTCTCGTCACCGCGGCTATACAGCAGCAGACCGCAGCCCACCGAGCAGTAGGTGCAGTTGTTGCGGGTAATCTTGGCGCCAGTCAGCTTGAAATGGCGCACCGAAGCGACTGCAGGCTCCGGCGCGAATCCCATCATGGCCATGCTGGAAGTGGCCATCCCGGCAGCTCCCAGCTTGAAGAACTGCCTTCGCGTTACGCGTAGTGTCATTTTTCTCTCCTCACCTCGATCCATGCCGTCAGGAAACCGCCGCCCAGGCAACCCGATCCCGACATGGTCCTGTGTTCTAAGCGTAGTGATACACAACGCAGCTAGGCAAACTTTAACTAATACATACGCTTATTTTCCGTAACGAAACGTTATTGCCTGGCAGGCAAGCCTGCAAACAGACATGCAACCACGTATGTCCGACAAATGGATGATGGAAGAATCGATTCACACTTATATACTGTGCGCCACCGACAATCGCAGCGCAGCCTGCTTGTGCGGTGCCGCATGGCAGACAATCAGTGTCAGCATGGGTTGTCCGGAGTTGTCCGGACAACCCTGTTGGCGTTGCTGCCTTGTGGCGTGTCGCAGTGGACCGATCGGAATCAGGCCATACAAGCCACACAAGGATGCCTTCTTATGCATGCCCTCACCCTACTCTCGTTTCTCTTCTTCACCGGGTTGGTCGCCTTGATCACCTGGCTCGTCACGCGCCGTGACGATCACAACAGTACCCGTGGCTACTTTCTTGCGGGCCGTAGCCTGACCTTCCCGCTCATCGCCGGTTCGCTGTTGATGACCAACCTGTCCACGGAACAGATGGTCGGCCTCAATGGCGCCGCGTTTACCGATGGCTTGAGCGTCATGGCGTGGGAAGTCGTTGCCGTCATTGCCTTGGTGGCCTTGGCGTTGTTCTTCCTGCCGCGCTTTCTGCGTAGCGGCATCGCCACCGTGCCCCAGTTGCTGCGAATTCGTTTCGACGAGACTACGCAGCTGATCTGTAACATTATCTTCCTGATCGCCTATGCCGTGATTCTGCTGCCGATCATTCTCTATTCCGGTGCGGTGGGGCTGGCCGGCATGCTCGACCTGCAAGGCTTGACCGGCATCCAGTCGGATACCGTACTGCTGTGGTCCACGGTCTGGGTCGTGGGCCTGATCGGCTCGGTATACGCCTTGTTCGGCGGCCTGCGTACCGTCGCCGTTTCCGATACGCTCAATGGGGTCGGCCTGCTGATCGGCGGCTTCGTGATCGTCTACTTCGGCTTGCAGGCGGTGGGTGGCGACAATGGCGTGATGGCCGGCTGGGATACCCTCAAGCAGAACGTGCCCGACAAGCTCAACTCGATTGGCGGGGAAGACCAGCAGGTTCCCTTCGCCACGCTGTTCACCGGCGTGTTCCTGATCAACCTGTTCTACTGGACCACCAACCAGCAGATCATCCAGCGTACCTTCGCCGCCAAGACCCTGGCCGAGGGCCAGAAAGGCGTGCTGTTGACCGGCCTGTTCAAGCTACTCGGGCCGCTCTACCTGGTGCTGCCCGGCATCATTGCCTTTTACCTTTACGCCGATCAGGACGTGCGCGCCGACGAGGCTTACGGTCACTTGGTCTTCAACGTGCTGCCGCCGTACCTCACCGGCTTCTTCGCCGCGGTGATGGTGGGCGCGATCCTGTCGTCGTTCAACTCGGCGCTGAACAGTACTACCACCCTGTTCAGCCTTGGCCTGTACAAGGAGGTGTTCAACAAGCACGCCACCGAGGAACAGGTGGTGCGTGCCGGCAAGATCTTCGGCTGGGTGCTGGCCTTCGCCTCGATGACCATCGCGCCGCTGTTGGCAGGCCAGGAAAGCCTGTTCGGCTATCTGCAGAAGATGAACGCGATGTACTTCATCCCCATCCTGGCCGTGGTCCTGGTCGGCCTGCTGACCAAGCGGGTCCCGGCGATCGGCGCCAAGATCTCGTTGGTTGGCGGCTGTCTCGTCATCGGCCTGGTCTACTTCGTGCCACCGTTCACCGCCGTGCTCGACGTGATCCAGAATTTCCACTTCGTGGCGCTGGTGTTCGTACTGCTGGTCGCGCTCATGCTGATCCTGGGCAAGGTGCGTCCACGCGCCACCGACTGGGTGCATGAAGACAGCGGCCAGGTCGACCTGACGCCATGGAAAGGCGCCATTCCGGCAGGCATCGTGCTGATCGTTCTGGTCATTGCCATCTACCTGGCCTTTGCCGGATAACCTCCGAGCTCTCGCTCTACTCTCGCCACATCCCGGCGCCCTGCTGCATGACCTGCGGCAGGGCGCCGTCGTTTCAAGCGCCGATTTTCATGCATCTGCCTTGGCCGACTTGTCACCGAGGCCAATCATCCTCAGATTAAGTGACTGAACCCGATTGGAAGCGGACACTCCATGCGCCAGAGCCTGGCACGCGAATTCAACAACCTCATCGAGCGCAGCCGTGACCGGCAGCTTCGCCTGGCTGTCACCGGACTGTCGCGGGCCGGCAAGACGGCCTTCCTGACCTCGCTGGTACACCAGTTGCGCCACGCCGGCGTCGAGGCCCGCCTCGACCTGTTGCCGGCAGCCCGGGAAGGGCGATTGCTGGGTGCCCAGCGTGTCGCCCAGCAGGACCTGGGCGTACCGCGCTTTCCCTATGATCAGGCCATCGCCTCACTCGACCAGCAACCGCCTCACTGGCCGGAGCCCACACGGGGCATCAGCGAGTTGCGCCTGCACATACGCTACCGTCCTGAAAACAATGGGTTGTTCGGCAGCCTGGGTAGCGACACGGCCACGCTGACGCTGGACCTGTTCGATTACCCGGGGGAGTGGCTGCTCGACCTGCCGTTGCTGGAACATGACTTCTTCAGCTGGAGCCAGCGCCAGCAGGCGACCCTGTCACCGCAACGCCGCGAACTGGCCGCCGACTGGCTGGCCACCGTCGAGCGGCTGGATCCGGCTGCGCCCGCCGATGAAGCCGAACTGGCCGAGATTGCCGGGCGTTATGCCGACTCGTTGCAGGCTGCACGCAATGCCGGCTTTTCCGACCTGCAACCAGGCCGCTTCCTGCTCCCTGGGGATCTGGATGGGGCGCCGGTATTACAGTTCTTCCCCTTGCCGGGGCTCGAGGACGCCGACCGGCAACACCTCGAAAGCCTGCCCGACGAGAGTATCTACCGCACCCTGGCCAAGCGCTTCGCCTACTATCAGCAGCATGTGGTCAAGCCGTTCTACCGTGAGCATTTTCGCCGCTTCGACCGCCAGATCGTGTTGGTCGATGTGCTCGGTGCGCTCAATGCCGGGCCGGAACGCTTCGAGGACCTGTCGCGTGCACTGGCGACCCTGATGCGCAGCTTCGACTACGGCAAGCGCAGCCTGCTTTCCCGGCTGTTCTCGCCGCGTATCGATCGCCTGGCCATCGCCGCGACCAAGGCCGACCATGTCACGCCGGAACAGCACACGCACCTTGTCACCCTGCTCGAGGCATTGCTGGCGGAGCCGATCAAGGACTTGCGTTTTGCCGACGTTCCCGTCAAGGCGCTGTCGCTGGCCTCGATCCGCGCCACCCAGGCCCACGAGGTGGAACATCAGGGCAAGCGCACCCCCGCCCTGCGCGGCGTGACCCTGGACGGCGAGGAGACGCTGGTATTTCCCGGCGAAGTGCCTACGCGCCTGCCGCGCCCCGATTTCTGGGCCCGCCAGGGCTTTGCCTTCACCGCCTTCCGTCCGCTTTCCCGAGAGACTCGCGGCGGAGGGTTACCGCACATACGCATGGATGCCGCCCTCGACTGGCTGATCGGAGACAAGCTGCAATGAGCGATCCGCAACCGGGCCAGCGTTTTACGCTGGACTCCTCTTCTCTGGACGGCACCGTCGACCTGCGTCCCGCCGAGAACTATGCCGTCGACACCACATCGCATGCCCTGGACGATTCCCTGCCTGCCACGACCGATGCCGCGCTCGACCGCAGCCTGGCACGCCCGCGAAAGCGACGCTGGGGATTGCTGGCAGTCCTGGGGGGTAGTCTTACGCTTGGCGCCGTGGAAGCCGGCCAAGCCTTGTATGTGTCATCGCTGAGCGGCGACCTGCTCAGTGGCGCATGGAGCGCGCTCGGCCTGCTGGCCCTCGGGCTCGGGGGCTCGGCGCTGCTGCGCGAACTTTTCCGCCTGCGCCGCCTGCGCCGTCACGCCGGACTGCGTGAGCGCCTGTCGGGCCTCGAGACGACCTCGGGGCGCGAGGCCGAGCGTCTGGGCGAGAAGCTCCGCGAGCAGATAAAACTCGACCGCGACGCCCCGCATTGGCAGGCATTCCAGCAAGCGCATGAGGCACACCACGACGGCGCCGAGACTCGTGCCTTGCTGTCCCATCACCTGCTGGCACCGCGCGACCGGGAAGCCCGCCGCCTGATCTCGCGCATGGCCGGCGACACGGCAATCATGGTGGCCGTAAGCCCGCTGACCCTGGTCGACATGCTTCTGGTGGCCTGGCGCAATCTGGCGATGCTCGATCGTATCGCCGCGCTCTACGGCCTGGAGCTCGGCTATGCCAGCCGGCTCAAATTGTTTCGTAGCGTCCTGGCCAACATGGCCTTCGCCGGTACCAGCGAACTGGTGTCCGACGCCAGCATGCAGCTGTTCTCGATGAACCTGGCCGGCAAGCTGTCGGCCCGCGCCGGCCAGGGGCTCGGGGTCGGGCTGCTGTCAGCCCGGCTGGGGCTTCGCGCCATGCGCCTGATGCGCCCCCTGCCCTTCGATGAACAGGAAGCACCGCGCATCGGCGACCTGCGCAGCGAACTCTGGCAACGCCTGCGCCGCCTGGAAGCAGCACCTGGCGACGAACGCCAAAAATGACCTTCATTTGATCGAGGACAGGCTTTGCAACCCTTAGGCAAGCTACGCTAAGGGTGTATGTGACAGCGCTATCTTTCGCCTACGGAGACAGCCATGTATCAGACGCTGCTGGTGCCCGTCGACGGCTCCGAAAATGCCAGGCACGCCCTGGCCATCGCCTGCAAGCTGGCCATTCAGGATCGAGCCCGCGTGCATATCCTGCATATTCCCGAGACCCTGTCCCACGATACCCGCCTGATCTGGGGTGCCGGCTCCGTATTGATGGATGCGCCCCAGGACGAGGTCGAGCGTGCCGGCAAGAAGATTGCCGAGGGTGCCAGGCAGGAAGCCACGGAGCATGGCGTGACCGATGTCGATGTCAGCATCCAGCAGGGCGACCCGGCCCGCGTCATTCTGGAGCAGGCCAACCTGCTGGGTGTCGACGCAGTCGTCATGGGCAGCCGTGGCCTGAGTGACATCGCCGGGCTGGTGGTCGGCAGTGTGTCGCACAAGGTCTCTCATGCGGCCGATTGCGAAGTCATCACGGTGCATCGACCCTGAGCCAGGGCCGCATTGACCAGGTTACGGGTCGGACGGGCCAGACGCAGTTTGTTGCGTCTGGCGCTCGACCCAATCTTCCACATACAGTTTCTGCACCGCGGCCATGCACAGCACGATCAACGGCTCTGCGATCAGCAAGCCGATGAGCCCCGCGAACAGGCCCAGCCAGACCTGCACGGCCAGCAGCAGCGCCGGCGGAATACTGACGGCTTCACGCTGGATGAGCGGCGTGATGGCATAGCTCTCCAGGAACTGGATTGCCAGATAGAGAATGGCCACGTGCAACATGCTGGTAGGGCTCTGCGAGAACGCCACCAGCAAGGCCGGTACGGCCGACATGACTGGCCCCAGGTAGGGAATGAACGACAACAGCCCCGCCAGCAGCCCGAGCGTGAACGCCATCGGGATATCCAGCAGCCATAGCCCCACTCCGGAAAGCACGCCGATCACGGTCATCGATGACAAGCGCCCGATCAGCCACCACGACATGCGGTACTTGAGCGTCATCAATAACTCGGCGATACGTGGCCGCTGCGACGGATAGATGAGCCGCATCAGCCCCTTGCGATAGATCGACGGCTCGAACGCCGCGAACAGACCGATGAATACCACGACGACGACATTGAGCAAGACACCGAAGGTCGTCGAGAACAGCGTCGAGACGCGTGATGACCAGTCTCTCACCGCGCTTTCGAGTGACGGCGCACGATCAAAGGCATCGACGATATAAGAGCCGAGGGGCCAGGTCCTCAATTGTTCCTTGAGCGCTTCCAGGGAGCCGGGGACTACCTTGGTCAGCTGAGCGAATTCCTGGTTGAGGCTCATCGCGAACTTGAAACCGAAGGCAAGGCCCAATCCTGCCAACACGACCAGCACGACGGCCAGCGCCCAGCGCTGCGAAAGAAAAGTATGGCGCTGCAGCCAGGTCGCCGGAATCGAGAAGAACAGCGCCAGCAGCAACCCGGCGAAGATCAACATGAGGATCCGGTACCCGAACCATACCGCCGCCAGTGCCGAGAGCGTGAGCGTGGCAACGCCGGCGACGATCCACACTCGCCGACGGAAATCACTGAGATCGCGTTGTTCGTAAGATGACACAATGACACTCCTTGTCATGTGAAATGGCTCTGCCTGGTTAGCTGACCGACACCTCCAGATCGAAGAAGGCACGCAAGCGCCGGGCGACACCACTGTCGTGATGATGGCCGATCCGTTCGGCCCGGGGTGCGCGAGCCGGCAGGTCGGGATGCGCCCGGGCCATGATGAAACCATGACCGGCGACTTGTAGCATTTCAGCATCGTTGAGATTGTCGCCGAACGCCAAACAGCGCGACACGGGTACGTCGAGCCGCGCCAGCAACCGCTCGAGGGCGACGCCCTTGTTGACGCCCTCGGCCATGATTTCGAGGGCATCCGCCATGGAATAGGTAATGTGCAGGCGTGTACCCAGGCTGGCCCGGATGCTTTCTTCCAGCGCCGCCAACGCCTCGGGATCGCCGATGCATAGCACCTTGCCGACGCCGTTACCGTCATGGGCTTCCAGGTCGGCGACCTCGTAGCCAAAGCCGCTGTGGGCATGCAGCCTCAATAGCTCTGGTGCCGGTGCATCGATCAGCCAGCCATCCCCGGTGTAGAGATTGAGACGAATGTCGCTGCCGCGAGGCATCCGCACCAGTTCCCTGACCAGATCGTGGGGCACCCATTGTTCCGCGATCAGCGTGTCGTCCGGTGCATAGAGATGCGCCCCGTTGGTGCTCAGGATGTAGGCATCGACACCCAGCCGCTGGCGGAACGCGGCGATATCCCGGTAATGGCGCCCCGAAGCCAGGGCAATGTGATGCCCCTGCCCGGCCAGGTGCCGAAACGTCTCGATGGTCAGCGGGTCGAGCGTATGCTCTGCGTTGAGCAAGGTGTTGTCGAGATCCGTCACGATCAGATGGGGTTGCATGTTCCTTCCTTGAGCCGCATGTCACCTCTCAGGCTACCGCACTTTGTTGACGAAGGGAGACTGGGCTTGAAGACACTCGTCAGGTCGGGCGCCAGTTCTGAACGATCGCGACCCTGTCCTTCTCGATGGACGGCACACCATCGCAGACGCCCTGAGTAACCGGCATCGTCTCGTCATGGGCCACGGGAATTGGCGATGGCGCCGTAAATCCGTATAGTGGCCCTTCGTTCCCGCCAATCGTACCGACTCCTTCATGCTGCAAAACAATGCGCTGCTTGCCCAGCTCAAGCAACAGATCCGTGACAACACGCCCCGTGTCGAGGGTGTGATCAAGGCGACCGACCGCGGCTTCGGCTTTCTCGAGACCGATAACGGCGAATCCTACTTCGTGCCGCCTCCCGCCATGAAGCAGGTACTCCACGGCGATCGTGTCGAAGCCGTCCTCAAGGAGGAAGGCGACAAGAAGTCCGTCGAACCGGAAACCCTGCTCGAAGCGGGCCTGGATCGCTTCATCGCCCGGGTGCAGAAGCGTGAAGGCCGCCTGGCGGTGATTCCGGATCACCCCTCGATCAAGAATTCACTCAAGGCCCGGGTCAAGAACAGCCTCGACGAGCAGAGTCTCGGCGATGGGGATTGGGTGGTGGCATGCCTGGTGCGTCATCCGCTCAAGCCCGACGATCGCGCCTTCTTCACGCAGATCGACGAACTGATTGCCAAGACCGACGATCCGGCGGTGCCGTGGCGGGTCACCCTGGCGCGTCACGCCCTGGAGCAGGCGTCGCCACAGGCCGGTGACGATTGGCCGATGCTTGAGGAAGGGTTGACACGCGAAGACCTGACCGCGACGCCCTTCTTCACCATCGACAGCGAGAAGACGCGCGACATGGACGATGCCCTGCACGTCGAGGCGCGCGAAGACGGCGGTTGGCGCCTGACCGTGGCCATCGCCGACCCGACCGCCTATGTCGCCGAAGGCCATGCCGCCGACCTGGAAGCGCAGACCCGGGCCTTCACCGTCTACCTGCCCGGGCAGAACGTCACCATGCTGCCCGAGGCCCTGGCAGACGACCTGTGTTCGCTGAAGGAAGGCGAGGATCGTCCGGCCCTGGCCTGTACGCTTGACGTCAATGCCGATGGCAGCCTGGGCGACTACCGCTTTTTCGCCGCCAACGTGCGCTCGCATGCCCGTCTGGTCTACGACAACGTGTCCGACTGGCTCGAGGGCCGGGATGGCTGGGCACCCGAGCCCGGTATCGGGGAGCAGCTCCAGGCCTTGGCCAAGCTGACCGAGGCACGCAGCCATTGGCGCAGCGAACATGCCCTGGTGTTCAAGGATCGTCCCGATTACGTCTTCGATCTCGATGAATCGGGCAATGTGCTCGACGTGCGCATCGAGGACCGGCGCATCGCCAACCGCATGATCGAGGAGTCGATGATCGCCGCCAATGCCTGTTGCGCCGATCTTCTCGCCGCTCAGGTCGGTCATGGCATTTTCAACGTGCATAACGCCTTCGAGCCCGAGAAGGCCGATGCCGCCCTGGAATTCCTCACGGCCCAGCAGATCGAGGTCGAACGCGAGGCTCTGCTCGAACTGCCCCGCTATCGTGAGCTCAAGCGTGCGTTGGAAAGCCGCGACGATGCCTGGCTGGATGCGCGCCTGCGCAAGTTCCAGGGGTTCACCAGCATGTCAGCCCAACCTGGCCCGCATTTCGGCCTGGGGCTGCCGGCCTATGCCACCTGGACCTCACCGATTCGCAAGTATGGCGATATGGTCAACCATCGCCTGATCAAGCGTGTCCTCAAGGGCGAGCAGGCCCCGGCAGAGGCCAGCGCCACGCTGACCGAACAACTGACGGAGCGTCGCAAGCTCAACCGCATGGCCGAGCGCGACGTCAAGGACTGGCTGTACGTACGCTACCTAACCCCTGCTGCCGAGGCACAACAGGCCTTCGAGGCCGAGATCGTCTCGATCAACCGCGGCGGCATGCGTGTCCGCCTGACAGCCAACGGCGCTACTGCCTTCGTGCCTGCCCCGCTGATCCACAGCGACCGCGACAAGGTGGCCATCGATGACAAGGAAGGCCGTGTCCAGGTCGACGGTGTCGAGCGCTTCAAGCTCGGCGACGTCACCCAGGTCGTGCTGACCGAAGCGCGTGAGGATACGCGCTCCCTGGTGGCCCGCCCGGCTGCCTGACCCCCTTCGCATGGCGGCCCACCGTGGCCGCCGTGTCATTGCCCTTCCTCGCGTCCCTCCCCCCTGCCTTGTTCGGCTCATCTGCCCCTCGTCAAAAAACATCAGGTTTTTGCCTATCGGACAATGAGTCATCTCGCTGCCAACGGCGCTTTGTGGCATGTTACGCCCTGCGGGCAACAACCAGAACACGAACCTTCGCCCGCCCTTGTCGCAGGGGAACATCCATGGCAATTCGCTGGGGACTGCGTGGCAAGTCGGCGTTGGCCTTGCTACTGGCCTGTCTCATCGCCCTGGTTCCCGCCGCCCTGATCGGCTGGCAGGCCATCGATGACATTCGACGCCACTTCGCCAACGCTTACGCCGAAAACTATACGTTACTGCACATGCAGCGCATCCTCGCGCCGGTATCTCGCGAGTTGGCCCTATCGCAGCGCTTTGCAAACTCGTTGTCCACACGCCGCTGGCTGGCCAACGAAACGGACACCCGCCGTCAAGCCGACTTTCTCGAGGAAGCCGAAGGTTATCGGCAGGATTTCAGCGATCATGCCTACTTCATCGTCGCCAACGCCAGTGGCAATTACTATTTCAACGATGCCGGTAGCGCAAACGCACTGCGCCCCAGCTACCGGCTGAGTTCCGACGACCCCGACGACCGCTGGTATTTCCACTCTGTCGAAAGTGGCAAGCCCTATAACATCAACGTCAATGTGGATACCAAGCTCGGCGTTACCAACGTATGGTTCAACGTGATAGTCCGCGATGCAGGGCGCGTACTGGGCATGGCCGGCAGCGGTCTCGACCTGAGCGGGTTCCTGGATGACTTCATCCGCAGCGATGCCCAAGGCATCATGCCGATGATCGTCGACCGCAACGGGGCATTGCAGGCTTACCCCGATGCCCAGCGCATCGCCTTCAGTTCGGGCGCCAACGCCGTATCGGCCGAGCGCGAACAGCGTGTCCAGTCCCTGCTAGATACCGAAGCCCAGCGCGCAGCCCTGACTGACGTCATGCAGCAGGCCGAGCGCGCCCCAGGCACGATCCAGACACTGCTGGCGACGCTGGATGGCCGCCCCAGGTTGCTGTCGGTCGGCTACATGCCGGAGCTGGGCTGGCTGATGATCACCGCGCTGGATATCCAGGCGGCCCAGTTTCTCGCGCCAGGCTGGCTGTGGGGAATGGCAGGCGGCCTGGCCCTGCTCCTGGCGTGCCTGCTGCTGGCATTCATCGTCGCTACCAACCGCCTGATCATCAGCCCTCTGCGCCGCCTCCAACAATCGACCCAGGCCATTGCCGGGGGCGACTATAGTCCGCAACTTCCCGTCCGACGGCATGATGAAATCGGCGAGCTGTCACGCGCCTTCTCGAGCATGGCCAGCCAGGTCGAGCAACACACCCAGCAGCTCGAGGACAAGGTACGTCAGCGCACCCGCGAACTCGAGCAAGCCAACGCCCGAATGGCGCTTGCCCAACGCCAGATCGAAGACTCCCTCGAATATGCCAGTATCATCCAGCGTGCCATCCTGCCATCACGTCAGATCGCCGACTCGCTGGAACATCACTACGGCGTGCTGTGGCGTCCCCGCGACCGTGTCGGTGGCGACTTCTATGTCTTTCGCGCCACTCCCCGGGGCTACCTGCTGGGCGTCGTCGATTGCGCCGGCCATGGCGTGCCCGGTGCCTTGATGACGATGCTGGCCCGCGCCGCCATCGACCATGCCATTCTCGAGGCCGGCGAAGATGACCCGGCCGGGATTCTCAACGCCACCGACCGGCAGAGCCGTGAGCTGCTTCGTGAGGACGAGCTGCCGCCGACCATTGCGACCAACATGGATATCGGCCTGGTCTGGGTAGACCGCCTGGCCGGCACATTGGCCTTTGCCGGCGCCAAGATGTCGCTTTATGCCAGCAACGGGCAGGACCTTCAGGTCCAGCGCGGCGCCAAGCGCGCCGTTGCGCAGAAGCGCCGCACCACCTATTGCAATGTCACCCAGCCGCTGCATGCCGGCTGGACCTATACCCTGTGCACCGACGGGTTCCTCGACCAGGCAGGTGGCGAACATGGGTTCGGCTTCGGCAACCAGCGCTTCGAAGCGATGCTGGTGGAATACGCTCAGCTGCCTCCCGAGCAGCAGATCGCCCGGTTCGAAACCGAGCTCGTTTCCTATCAGGGCGAACTGCCTCAGCGCGACGACATCACGGTACTCAGCTTCCGCCTGCAGCCCTCCCCCACGCCGTTTAGCGAGCAAGATACCCAGCATCGCCGCCCGGCACCGGCTAACCCAGTCTCGCCACGGGGCGAGCCATCACAAGAGGAGACGCCATGGACTTGTTAGCCATGCGTGAAAGCTACCAGCAACAGCGCATCATGCTGTGCTTCAATGGTCCGATCTCGCGCAGCCTGATCGAGGAAATCGGCAACGCTCTGCGCAGCTACCTGTCGAGCCAGGATGCCACGCCGTCGTCGGCCATGGACGTCTTCGCCATCTACATCGAGATGACACAGAACATCCGTCACTATGCACGCCAGCAGGGCTACGGCGAGCAGGACGCGACAGCCACCGTGGCGGTGGCCAAGAATGCGCATGGCCAGTATCTCGTATCGGCCGGCAACCTCGTCGAGCTTGAGGACGGCAACCACCTGGTCGAGACCATCCAGGGCCTGGCGGGACTCGACAAGGCGGAACTCAAGCAGGCCTACAAGCGTCAGTTACGCGAACCCCGCGAGGCAGCCGCGAGTAGCGGTGCCGGTCTGGGCATCCTGGACATGGCGCGAAAGTCCAGCCAGCCGTTGCAGGCGTCACTCGAGCAGTTGCCCGACGGGCGCGGTTTCTTTAGCCTCACAGCCACCGTTTGACATGGCCACATCGACAATGACCAACGACCTCAACATTCCCGGCAGTCAATCCACCCCGGCCGTTCAGGGGGAGTGGCAAGCCGGCCGCCTGGCCATGCAGGGGGACTCCTACCCGGAAAATTCCTACGAGCTCTTCGGCCAGGTCATCGACTGGGTGGAAAGCTACCTGGCCCAGGGAGACCGTCCCTTGCACCTCGATCTCGGGCTCGTCTACCTGAACACAAGCTCGGTCAAGGTGATGATGGATATCTTCGACATGCTCGAGGAAGCGCACCAAGCCGGACAGGACGTGCAGGTACGCTGGTACTACGATGCACGCAACGAACGCATTGCCGAACTTGCCGAGGAGTTTCGCGAAGACTGCAGTTTCCCGTTCACCATCACACCGCAACAGGCTTGATCGTGACCCAGGAAGAAGCACGGTTGCTGGCCGACATCAAGGCGATGATCGACCAGCCGGAGCACCGGGGTCATCCCCTGCAGCAGGCGCTCTCGAAACTCTATCGCCTGCACATGACACAGACCCGGCGTCTCGATCGCCTGCTCAGCATTGCCGACAGCTACCAGCAGTTCACCCGCGAGGACATGCAGGCCATCAAGGCGCAATACGATCGCCAGGTACAGCGTGAACGCAAGCTGTCACGCATCTCGGACCGCTATCAGCAATTGATGCGCGAACGCAACCAGGCCCTCAAGACCGCCTCTTCCCAGGATCCCCTGACCGGCCTGGCCAACCGCCGTCTCCTGAACGACCATCTGCAGCAGGCCGCCCAGCGCTCCAAGGCCCAGAGCCTGCCATTTTGCGTGGCCATGATCGATGTCGACCACTTCAAGCGTATCAATGACCAACATGGTCACGAGACCGGAGATCAGGCGCTGGTCGAACTGGCCGGCGTCCTGAAAAACCAGTTGCGTGCCAGCGACCTGTGCGGGCGCTGGGGTGGCGAGGAGTTTCTGGTGTTGCTGAGCGATACCTCCCTCGACCAGGCGCGCCAGACTGTCGAGCGCATCTGCGCGCATCTGCGTGCGCTGCCGCTTCAGGTCGGTGATGTCAGCCTGGCGGTCACGGCCAGCGTCGGCGTCGCCGAACATCGTATTGGCGAGCCCCCTCAGGACACCATCAATCGCGCTGATGCTGCCTTGCTGACGGCCAAGCGAGAGGGGCGCGACCGCTACCGGCTGGCGCCCTGATCATGCAGCGCTGAGCTTATCCAATAGCGCCATGGCCGCGTCCAGATCGCGGGTTTCGAGATCCCCGACGGCCGCTTCCAGTGCCAGCTTGTCGGCCAGCCACTGACCGATGACCTCGACGAACTCGATGCGCAGGTCGTAAAGATCGGCACGGGCATCCAGTACGTCGACCAGGTCGCGCAGGCCGAGCTGCTCTCCCTTGTCGGCGGCTTCCAGGTACAGCATGGCCGAGGCCAGCGAGCGCTTGAGTGCGTCGAGGCGGCGTGCCTTGCTTTCCAGGCCGCGCAAGCGCTGGCGAACTTCCTGGCGGGCCAGTTCACTTGCTTCGGTCACCTCGGCTTCGCCGGCCTGGGCATACAGCTCCCCCTGGCGGACGTTGGCCTGGGTATAGCCGCCCCGATAGAGGGGCACCCTGACTTCCACACTGGCTTGGGCGTCCTCACTGGCACGCAGTTCATCGGGGCTGTTGCGATCGGTATAGCCCAGGTTGAGGTTGACCTGCGGGTAGTGGCCGGCTCGCCGAATCGCGGTATCGGCCTGGACCACCTGCAGCTGCTGCTCGGCCAGCCGGACCTGCAGGTTGTCGGCGATGCGCGCAAGCCATGCGTCACGATCGCCCTGCAGGCGCGCGACCTCGATGGCCTGCACATTACTGACCGCTATTCGAGCAAACTCGGGGGTGGAGCCTGTCAGACGTTCCAGTGTGCTGAGTGCATTGGCCAGTTCATTCTCCACCTCGTACTGGTCGGCTTCGGCCTGGTCGAAGCGGGCCTGAGCTTCGAGCAGATTGATGCGATCGCCGACCCCCAGATCGTAGGCACGCTGCGCCTGGCGACGCTGCAACGCCAACGCCTCGCGCTTTGACTCGAGCAGCGCCAGCGTCTGCGAGGCCAGATAGGCATCGAGATACGCCTGGGAGACGTCCAGCGCCAGATCGCGCTCGGCCAAGGCCAGATTCAGCTCGGCAGCGGAGACCTGCGCCTTAGCCTTGTCCACCTGGCGCCAGCGCTCGAGGCTGAACAAGGGCTGACTCAGTTGCACCCGCCAGACGTCCTCGCCGATCTCGCCGTCGACACGCTCATCATAAAGATCGTTCTGGGCGTAGTTCTCGGGATTCTCGGTATAGATGTTGCTGGAATCCTGATAGACATGGCTGTAGCTGGCCTCGACCTGCGGACGCAACCCCGCCCAGGCCTTGCCGACTTCCTGGCGTGTCGCCTCGAATTCATACCGCTGGCGGGTCAGGCCGGCATCGTGCGCCAGCGCCTGGGCAAACAACTGCGGCAGGGACGGCAACTGCGCCTGTGCCGTACCCGCAAGGCCCCACAGGCACACCAGCGCACCGAGTCGATGACGCATTGCCATTACCCCTCCCGAATGGCGCGTGCCATCATGTCGGTGATCGGCTGGGCAATGTAACTGACGAACGAACGCTCGCCGGTACGAATCATGACCTCGGCGGGCATGCCGGCCAGTAGTTGCATGTGTTCGTTCATCTTGCGCTTGCCTTGCTCGGTGACCTTGATACGCGCCTTGTAATACCGGGCGCCTGTGGCCTCATCGACGAAGCTGTCGGCCGAGATCTGCATGACCTCGCCCTCGATGACGTTGGCCAGGCGCTGGTTGAACGCACTGAAGCGAATGTCGGCACGCTGGCCCGGAAAGACAGTCTCGATGTCACGGTCGGCGATACGGGTCTCGATCGTGAAGCTGTCGTCACTGGGCACGAGCTCCATGATCGAATCTCCTGGTGCGATCACGGCCCCTTGGGTATGCACTGCCAGCCCCACCACGGTTCCCGCGACCGGGGCCGTGACCGTGGTGCGTCTGACCTGGTCGCGCAGTGCGGTCATCCGCTCCTCGGCATCGGCGATGTCCGCCTGCACCTGGCGCAGTTGCTCCCCGACGTCCTGTTGGAACTCCTGCTGACGAACCCGCCGCTGGAGCGTGTTTTCGCTGATCTGCGATTCCAGGCGCGCGATATCGGCCTGATGCTGGGCATTCTCGCCCTGGTACTGGAGAATCTGGCGTTCCAGTTCACGCACGCGCTGGTTGTTGCCGAGCCCTTCCTTGTACAACGACCGGAAATCCTCGGCTTCCTGCTGCAATGACCCGACCCGCTTGCGGTTGACGACCATGACCTGCTGCAGCCCCTCGATCTGCTCGCGCAGTTGCACGGTCTGTTGCTCCAACGTGTCGAGCCCGCCCTGCATCGTCTGTCGGCGTGCCTGGAACAGCTCACGCTGGACCGCGAGGATATTGCCGATACGCTCGGATTCGTGGTCTCGCAACGACTCGGGAAAGCCCAGGCTCGCCTTGTCGGCCTGCTCGGCCAGCAACCGTACCTCGGTGGCGCGATTGATCAGGTACTGGGAACGCACGATTTCCAGTTTCGACAGGGCCTGGGTGTTATCCAGAATCAGCAGGGGATCGCCGGCCTCGACATGGTCGCCATCGCTGACTAGGATATCGCTGACGATACCTCCCTCGTAGTGCTGTACCGTCTTCTTGAACGACGCGACCGAGACCGTGCCGGGGGCCACGATGGCCACGGCCAGGTTGGCAGCCGTCGCCCAACCGCCGAACCCCACGAAGCA
The DNA here is from genome assembly GCF_900113605.1 of Modicisalibacter xianhensis. Classification (GTDB taxonomy): domain Bacteria; phylum Pseudomonadota; class Gammaproteobacteria; order Pseudomonadales; family Halomonadaceae; genus Modicisalibacter; species Modicisalibacter xianhensis. Next base: position 98,592 of record NZ_FOPY01000003.1, on the reverse strand, counting down.
GGCCAGCACGATGCCCAGCCCCAGTTGCCGGTAGCGCCTGTCGCCGGTGGGCAACTGAGGCTGGACTGGCGTTTCCAGGCTTGGCTGGCGTGTACGCAAGGCGTTCATGCTTGTTCCTCGAGGTCTTGATGAGGCTGTCCGGCGTCTGCCCCGACAGCGGCCAGGCGAGTCTTGCCGCTGACTTGGCGACGCGCCGTATCGGGGCGAGCCTGAACCGGCCGCGCCAGCTTGGACAGAATCTCGTCGCGACTGCCGAACAGGCTGACCTGGCCATCCTTGAGTACCAGCAACTTGTCCACGCTTTTCAATACACTGGTGCGATGACTGATCACGAACAGCGTGACGCCATCTGTCTTGAGCTTCTGCAGCGTGTGTGCCAGGGCGCGCTCGCCGGTGTCATCCAGGTTCGAGTTGGGCTCGTCGAGCACCACCAGGACAGGGTTGCCGTACAAGGCACGGGCCAGGCCGATGCGCTGGCGCTGCCCGCCGGAAAGCGCTCCGCTTCGGGCGCTGATCCACGTGTCGTAGCCCTCCGGCAGACGCAGGATCATGTCATGTACGCCCGCCTTGCGGGCAGCCTCGATGACCTTGTCGGCATCGACGTGACCGAAGCGCGCAATGTTCTCGCTGACAGTACCGTCGAAGAGCTCGATATCCTGGGGCAGGTAACCCACATGCGGCCCCAGTTCGTCGCGGTTCCAGTGACCAATGTCCGCCCCGTCGAGACGTACCTTGCCGGCCTGGACCGGCCAGACACCCAGCAGGACCCTGGCCAGCGTCGACTTGCCGGCGGCACTCGGCCCGACGATCCCGACATGCTCGCCTGCGGCCACCGAAAAATTAACGCCGCGTAGCGTCGGCAGGTTGCCCCCGGGTGGCACGGCGACGACGGTTTCGACCGAGATATCGCCGCGTGGTGCCGGCAATGACATGTACTGCAACGCTTCGGGCTGCTGGGCCAACAATTCCTCGATACGTTGGTAGGCGTTGCGCGCGCCGACGAAGCCCTTCCAACTGGAAATCATCTGGTCGATGGGCGCCAGCGCCCGCCCCATGACGATCGAGCCGGCGATCATCATGCCCGGGGTCAGGCTGCCCTTGACCACCAGCCAGGCCCCCAGGCCGAGAATCAGCGACTGGAAGAGCAGGCGCAGGATCTTTGACAGGTTGGATAGCGTCCCCGCCCGGTCGCTGGCCTGGGATTGCTTGATCAGGAAGGCCTCGTGGCGGGCCGCCCAGCGGCCCATGATTTCGGGCAGCATGCCCATGGCATGCAGGACTTCGGCATTGCGCAGGTTGCTCGTCGCCAGGTCCTGGGCCTGGATATGCTCGCTGCCCGCCTCGGCCAACAGCGATTGTGTCGCCTTCTCGTTGGCAACGGCCAACGCCAGAAGAATCAACGCGGCGACACTGGCAAAGACGCCGAACCAGACGTCGAACAGGAACAGGATGCCCAGATAGATGGGTACCCAGGGTGCATCGAAGAAGGCAAACAAGCCATTGCCCGCCAAAAACTGGCGCAGCGTCGCCAGATCATTGAGCGGCTGTGCCGTCTGTTGCCCCGGCGTGGTCACGCTGCGACGGAACATGGCGCTGTACAAGCACGGGTTCAGCAGCATATCCAGGCGATTGCCGACCCGTACGAGAATCCGCGAGCGGACCAGTTCCAGCCCGCCCATGACAATGAAGAAAAAGACCGTGACCCCGGTCAGCATGGCCAGGGTCTCCATGCTGCCTGTCGGGATGACGCGGTCGTAGACCTGCAGCATGTAGAGGGCAGGTACCAGCATCAGCAGGTTGATGCACAGGCTGAATCCACCCACGGCAGCAAACGAGGAACAGCAGGCCTTCAAGGCGTGCCGCAATTCACTGGGATGGCGGTTTGGTGTCATTGGCGTCACTACGGCTATCGAGGCATGGGTCAAGCGGGGCGGTTTGGCACGAACGGTTATCGGCACGGCACGAAGCGTAACAAAGTTGAGAGCGCTTTTATGATCACAAAAAACATACTTTCGTAACGCAGCTCTCTCTTTTAAAGAAAACGTTAATTTTAAAAAACTTACGCTCTCGTTAAAAAATCATTTAAAACATAAAGTTAAGAATTAAACACCGTGTCGCCAATCAGCGTCACCTCGATACACAAAAAAACTTTGCAACCAAAAACCCTAGCAAGTGCTCGGTTGCCCTGCGTTTCGCCTGGCCGCTAGCATCCGCCCGCCTGCCCAGCAATAACCAGGCAGCCAACCGGAAAGGGAATTGTGGTGCGCAGCGTATCGACCGGGCCTGCCACACTGATAACCGCGGCAGGCAGCGCTTCGTCGGCAACGGATCTGCCAGAAGCATCAAGATGCTTACTGGAGACATTGCATGAGCAGTACCCTGAAAATCGATAAGGGCACCAGCGCCCACCAACTCGAAGCCCTCATCAACGATGCCCCGAAAGACGCCATTATCGAGTTCGGTGAAGGTAACTACGCGTTCGATGATTCATTGACCATTACCCGCTCCGACGTGACCTTGAAGGGAGCAGGTAGCGGCAAGACCACCCTGAGCTTCACCAACCGGGCGCTGGACAACGGCGATGGCTATGCCATTCAACTGGACGGCAGCGATGGAGCCACGGTGGGAAGATTGTCCCGGGATGCCGATGAAGGAGAGCGTCGCATCACCCTGGACAAGGTCGGCGACCTCAAGCCCGGAGATACCCTGCGCCTCTGGCAGGATAACGACTCGGCATTCTTCGACGAGATCGGCGACACGGCCTGGCGCAAGGAGAATGCCCCACTGCGCACCAGCATGGCGCGAGTGGAGTCTATCGATGGCCGGACGATCACCCTGGACCGGGGAGTGCATTTCGACTTCGACGACGGCAAGACCCAGGTCGAGCGTCTCGATACCCTGAGCGATGTCGCCCTGCAAGGCTTCAGCATCGAATTCGAACTGGGCACGCCAGACAATGGCAAATTCAAGAATACCATGTCGGATCTCAAGGACTTCATGGCCGTCTGCGTGAACGGCACGGTGGATAGCCAGTTATCGGATATTCAGGTCATCAACGGCCCTTCCACCGCTTACCATTTTGCCAAGACACTGGATAGCCGGGTTGACGATATCGAGGCCCATGGCGCGTTCAATAAGGGCTCCGGCGGCAGCGGCTACGCTTACGAACTGCGTGAGAGCTATGACGGCAGCTACACCAACCTGAGCGACAGCGGCATGCGCCACAGCCTGCTGTTTGCCTCATGGCGATCCTCGGTGGACAACGATGCCCATGTGCGCTCCACGGACCGCGACATCAACTTTCATGGCGGTCGCGACCACGGCAACACGGTGCAGGTTGATCAGTCGATACGTGGTGCCGACGATATCTCGACCTCTCTATGGTTCAATGAAGACGGTACAAGTTGGGGAGCGGCCACCGATGTCGAGGCCAACCAGGTCACCTTCGATTACGTGGTGGGCTCACGTCGCGACGACGTCATACAGGGTTCTGATGACGGCGTCTATCTCAACGGCGGCGAGGGCAATGACACCCTATATGGAGGCCAGGGAGACGATATCCTGCAGGCGGGCCCGGCGGATGGCTGGGGAGAGAACCGGCTCGATGGCGGCGAGGGCGACGATATCGCGTTCTATCTACAGGATTACGATGAAAGCGATATCCGTATCAGCGGCGACAACGTTCAGGTGGGCAAGGACAGTCTGCACGATATCGAACAAGTCGTCTTCGGTGACGGCACCATGCTTGATGTCGAATCCGGGCGCACATCCCGAGGCGAGGCGCCGAAGGTCCCTTCTGCCGAAGACATTCTCGAAGGCAACAGTAGTGAAATAGCCCAGGCAGGAGATACCGCTAGCGAGCCGGAAGGCGACGTCACCGTTAGCGGTCGGGTCAGGAGCGAGTGGAACGACGGCTATGTCGCGGAAATCTTCGTCGAGAATACCTCGGAAGTGGAAATCACCAACCCCGAGTTGCAGTTCGACCTGGCCGATGATCTCGACACCGTATGGAACGGCGCCGCCAACCAGGACGATACCGGCTATCGGATCAGCGATGACTCGCCTAATACACTTGCCCCCGGCGAGGTGTGGCGATTCGCCTACAAGGCCTACGGAGACGACAAGGCGTTTCCCAAGGACATGACTATCATCAGTGACGGAACGGAGGCCGTGCAGACCCAGCTACTGGGCATCGATGCCTCCCAAGCCGAGGCGCTTCTCGCCTGAGCCGACTCGTCAAATCACTCAGCAAGGGGCGGAACCCCGGTTCCGCCCGCGTCGCAGCGCCTAACGCCACTTGACGCTATCTCATTGATCCGCATCCGGCACAGGCACTCGTTGCGCGACTGTCATGCCATTGGGCACCAGCAGCAGGTCGTTCATGAAACGGGCATCCCGGGTCATGCGGCCGCCAGCCTCACGCTGGTTGACGACGATGCGGGTCACCTCGTAGGGCGAACGAATCGCGCGCTCGAGTGCCGTGGCCGAGGTCTGCGAGGCCTCGATATCGATGAAGCCGGCCTGGACACCCTCGCCGCCTGCAGCACCGGAAATCGCTGGCGCCTTCAGACTGACAGTGCCGCCATCGAGCCGGTCCGAGGTCATGATATGGCCTACCGTCAGCTGCCGCCCCGCCTGGTAGGCGATATCTCCTTGCTCGGATCGCGTCAGTGCCGAACCCGCCATGCTGACCGAGCGGCCTGCCGTGATCGAAATATCCTTGGCTGCCACGATACGACTGCCTGCCCGCTGTTCCATGGTGTTTCCGGCAGTGAATGTGGCTCCCTCACCGGCACGGGCCTCGATCCCCTCGTTCACGATCAGATGATTGCCGGCAGCTACTGCGATCTGCCCGCCTGCCGAGAGGTCGGCATGCTGATGGATATCCCGACCGGCCTGAAGCTCGACATCATCATCGGGCAACGACACCAATGCTTCGAGTATCAGGTCGCGCCCCGCCGTGTAGCGTACATCGCCCGTGGCTCGGGTTCGCGTCCCCTCGGCCATGACAACGTCGCCGGTGACACCCGGGCCACCCGCAGCCACGGTACCCGCCTCTACCTGAACGCTACTACCGCCGGTCGAGATATTGCCCGTCTGCATGATCGACGCGTCAGCCAGCAGGCCAATGTAGCCGGTGTCGGAGTCGAGTGATGCCACGGTCAGGTTGCCATCGGCATTGTAGCGAATATCGCTCCCGGCCCGAGTCATCGAATCACGTGCCATGACGATATCGTTGCCGGCCTCGACAGTGACGCTACCGGCCGCCACGATGTCCGCGCGTTGATACAGATTACGGCCAGCGGTCAGCTCGATATCGTCATCCGGTCGAGAAGCCAGCATACCGACCGTCAAATCCCGCCCTGCCTGGTAGCGGATGTCATCGACCGCCTGGGTGCGAGCACCCTCAGCCATGACGATATCGCCGGTACTGCCGGGGCCACCCGCGGCTTCGGTGCCTGCCATGACCTCGACACTGGTGCCGCGCGTGGTGATATCGCCAGTCTGGACGAACTGATTATCGGCTATCAGACCGATATAGCCATTCTCCGAGGTCAGTGTATTCACGGTCAGGTCGTCGTCGGCATTGTAGCGAATATCGCCGCCAGCTCGGGTCTCGGCCGTTTGCGTCATGACGATATCGACATCGGCATCGATATCGACGCGGCCTGTTGCGCTGATATCGCCGCTCTGCAGTACAGAGTCGCTGGCCCGGAGCGCTACGTCCCCCGCTGTCAACGTTCCTTCCTGGGCAACACGGCCACCTACCATGTCGAACGCCGTTGCCGCCGTTATATTGCCGCTGTTGACGACCGATGACATGACCTTGTCTGCCTCGTTGGCCTGCAGGATCACGACATCCCCTACCAGGGACCCCGCATTGCTGACCTGCGTCGCCGACGTCTCGAGTTGCTCCTCCGTGACCTGAAAGCTGACCAGCTCGGTGCCTTTCAAGTCGAGGGTAAAGCTGCCATCCGTGGCGAGCCCCACACGGCCGAGATTGGCCCTGATGGCCCCCCGGTTGTCGACGTCGGGCGCAACCAGATAGACGAAGCCATTGTCGTCGATGTCGATCGTGCCCGAGTTGCGAATCTCCGCCCCGGGTTGCGCCGGGCCCTCGAAGCGATAATTGCCCTGCAGGAAATCCTGGTTGGCCACATCGAGCGTCGTTGCCACCAGGCCGGCCACGTCGACCCTGGCCGAGTCACCGAAGACGATACCGTTGGGATTGACCAGGAACAGCCGGCCGTTGGCCTGGAGTTGCCCAAGAATCTGTGTCGCGTCGCCACTGATGCGATTGAGTGCCACCGAATCGGAGCCATTCTGCATGAAGCGAACGAGTTCCCCGGCATCGATATCGAAATTGCTCCATTCGAGAATTGCCTTGCCAGAGGATTGTTCGATCAGCGTATCGACATTGATACCATTGACCGTCTGGTTGGCCGTTACCGTGGCGCTACCTTCAGCGATACGGTCCAGGTTGGGCTCACCCAGCGCCACTGCCTGCACTCCCAGCATCGACAGGCCCAAGAACAGCCGTTTTATGGGCATCCTTTCCATGGTCATATCCTTTTTCGTTCCCTGAGACTTGTTATCCCTGGCCCGGCCAAACCACACGAGCCACCGTCAGAAGCGGTAACTGGCCTGACCGTACCAGTAGGCGTCGTCACCCGTTTCGCTGCCGATGGGCACGCCGTAATCGACACGTAGCTCGAGGCTTTCCCACGGCTGCGCACGCAGGCCCAGCCCGGCCCCGGAGATGTCGCGGTCATCGGCCTGGCCAAGATAGGGCTGTCTGACGAACACGCGGCCATGGTCTGCGCGCACAATCAACTGATAGCGATCCTCTCCGAGAAGGGAATAACGGCCTTCGACGGAAGCGGTATAGCCACTGTCGCCGGAGAACGCCGATGCTGGATGCCCCAGCACGGAATGAAAGCCACCGACAGCCCATTGTTCGCCAGCCACCAGCGAGTCGAACGCATACTGTCCATAGAGACGAGGCACCACTAACCAGCGTTCATTGAGGCGTTGCAGTCGCGCCAGGTCGAAGGTCAGCTTGGTGAAATCGTTGTCGGCCCTGGCATAGCTGCGGCTAGACAGCAATGCATCGTCATCCATCCCGCCCAGTCGATCGCCCAACCCCTGGTGTACATCGAGAGACAACAAGGTGCGTCCCTGCAGGTCGGTGCTGTCGATACTGACCCCCAGGCGGACCTTGCGCACGCGGTCCTTGGATGTCGTGATGCCGAGCATCGACTGCTCGAGATCCTGCCCCTCCAGCCAGGCTCCGACATTGACGATGGATTGACTGGACACGACAACATCATGCGAAAGCCCGACGCCCCAGCCTTCACTATCCCCCTCGATTTCCAGCACCCTGAAGTCCTGGCCAATGGCGACGTTGCCTGAAAAGCCGTAGACATGGGCCTTGGTGCCCTCTGCATTGATAGGCGTCTCATAGCCCAGGTAGCCGAAATAGGCATCACCATCGCCCAGCGATTTCATGCCCAGGATATCTAGCTGGTCTCCATGTCCCGTCGCGTTCAACAGGCTAAGTGCCGGCACCAGGCGGTATTTGCCGCTGTTTTCGCTGCCATAATTGTTGGCCTCCAGCGCCCCGGTGATACGTGACTGCTCATCGACATCGACGACCAGGTCGGTCGCGCCCTGTACCTCACCGGGGCGTAACGTCGAGCTGACTTCGACGCCTGAACGCCGATTGATCAGGGCCAGGCCACGCTCGACGTCGCCGAGCGAAAACGCCCGTGTACGCTCGAGGCCAGAGGTTTCCAGCGTATCGATGATGTAGCGGTCCGGATAGCGAGTGTTGCCTCGGATCTCGATGGTGCCTAGCCGCCCTTCCAGTACGACGAGTTCTAATGCCTTGCCCTCACGAAACGCTTGCTCGGGCACGATAACCCGCGCCAGGTCATAACCGTTTTTGCGATAGTACGTCTCTATTCTGGCTGCCAGGGCTTGCACGTCGGTAAACGTCAGCGGCTTGGCCATATCGCTGGCAATCAGCCTGGTGAGACGCTGGTCCGAGTACAGCGAATTGCCAATGAGTTCGACACCGGAAAACCTGACGGCAAGTGTCGTCTCTTGGTTCGGCGCCCCACGTCCATCGCCGTTGATGGCAGACTTGTCGTCGGCCAAGGCATACGACGGGTCTCCCAGTAGACAAGCGACACCGACTGAACAGCAAAATAACGCCATGACGCCAAGCTTAGGCGCCAATAAGTGAACAAAAGGCATGACTCCTCCGCTGCCGGCCGGTAACGACACCGATCGGCTTGAATAGACAGGTATCAGATAGCGCTCAGCTCACTGCTGAGGCACGGCTACGGAGGATAGGGCGGTCGCTCGATCAAGCGGCCCATAGGGTGTGTAATTTTCTCTACCCGTCGTTCCCTGACGCATCTCATTCTCCCTTCCCTAGAGGACAAGTGTTTTTGTAACGCTCAGCGTAGACAAAATTACTTTTTATTACCAACTGACTACGCTAAAGACATTAGAAACAAACCTAAACGCATTTTCAACCTCAAAGGGGCTTATCGTAACCTTATGAAGTGAAATGACTTTCCTAAGCATCTAGGCTGAGTACGAAATTACTGCGGGGACAGGTCGGGCTCAGGATAGAATGCCTCCAGCCAGACAGCCGCTCGGAAAACACGGGACATTCAAGTTTTTCTCCAGGCAGCCGATGGAGGTAGGTAACACTGAAAACGGAGGGAAGCATGAACTACTGGATACTGGCTATCGTCTGCTATCTGATCGCCGTGCTTTGCGTATTCGCCTTTGTGCGTGGGGCCAGCGAGAGGCAGGACCGCAATACCGAGGCGAAAAGCCGCCGCAAGCAAGTGGCACTAGGCCAATGCAGGCTCAAGAAGATCAAGGCCTGAACGAAAAAAACCCGGCAAGCGCCGGGCAAGGAATGACAACCTGATGACCCAAGGGGTCAAATTCTTGACGCGCAAATGCTAGCGATAAATCGCCGAATGGCGCATACATATCATCTTTACAGCAAAGGCAAAGCTCCAAGACAAGAAGAGGCGTCTCTTGGCAATCAGGCCTTCCGCGGGCCTCCCGATAACGACGTGGGGTGTGGCAAGAATCCCCTCTCCTCGATGAGTTCGGCCTTTGAAGAAAACCGACCACAATCATGACACTCATAGCGATGCGGCAGGTTGGCTAGCCGCTGCCACCAGTGGCGCTTCACTGCATATACGCCGAAACTTTCACAAGCTGGGCATTTCAACATGGTGACTCCCTTACCATAGGCCCCGATGCACTCACTGCACTCACCCGCCTTGTCCGTGGCGTATTGCCTGACTCGTTACGAAAAGTAACATTATCACGCGGCAAAAGCTAAGTAAAATTAGTCTTCGGCAGACAGTAGCTCAGAAGCCAGTACGCTTCGGATGGCTTATCGTAGCAACCTAAGGAATTTTTTCTATACGAATTATCTAATACAGCAGGATTAGATTTATCATGCTGTTACATGGAGCCAGACGACCCTTGTACGGTCTCCATCCGCTCCTCATCAGCCGCACTCTCCTCTTGAGAGGATGCAGCACTTTCATCGCGGGTACGTTGAACCATGGAACGGGCACATTCGCGACCACAGTCATAGCAATAATAGCGGTGCGGCAGGTTGAGCAAGCGCTGCCACCATCTTCGCTTGACAGGATAGACTCCAAAATTGTTGCAGTTAGGGCATCGGTACATTACCCACCTCGGCTTAATGGTATTCGTGTTTGCTAATGAGATCGTTCTTGTAGAACAAACGGTTTCTCAGTGAGCGAAGAAAAGCAAATGAGCGCGGCACGCTTTTTTGCGCCATTGCCTTAAAAAGAACGCAATTCAGCAATAAAACCCTTTTTATTCCCAAGATGCACAGCTCATCGACAGCTATGTATACCGCCTGAGTCAGATGATAGAAGGCAATATCATGAGAACCCATACTTTTGTAATATTGTGCCAACCAGTAATAAGTGACCATTGAATTGACTTTTTTCTCCTTCATGTCAAGCAACGACCACATTCCCCCTGCATGTACCCGGTAGGCCCCCGGCTTGATATCATCCATATATTTGTAATGGCCAAAATTGCCTAGCCAAGAGAAAAGAAACGCATCACCATTCATGACATTACTATACTCTTCGGGAATCGGCACTCTTAAATTCCTGAAACATATAGATAAAGTAAGGATGTCGCGGTTCTTTTGGAGCTGCCGGGAAACAGCATCTCTCTTATGCACATCGGGAAGTTTTGAAGTGCTAACGATGCCGGACTCGTTGATTACGTAAGCATCATGCCCGCAGATCACGTAATCAGGATTATTTTCCAGGAACTCGACTTGCTTTTTCAACTTCAAAGGGTCTGTCCAATAATCATCGCCATCGCAGAAGGCAATATACTTTCCTCTAGCCATCGGATAGAGAATATGAGCAAAGGCGTAACGTCCTTGCGAATGCTGGTTTTTCTTTTGGCATATCGCTTTAATTAAATGTGGGTATCGCTTCTCGTACTCAAGGATTACTTCCTGAGTACCGTCGGTAGATGCATCATCGTGAACGAGGATCTCAATCGGAAAATCCACGCTCTGCTTGATGAAACCCTCCAAGGCATCTGCGATATAGTTTGCGTGATTGAAAGCAGTACAGCACACACTAACCATCACCTCAAAGTTATTATTTTCACTCTTCATTTTACCCACCTGAAATTCACACTACCAGATAGAGCCCTTGGAATAAAAAGCAATACAAACCAAGCCACTAAGCAGGTAAAGCAGCAGTTTCCTGCCCCATCATCACACCGGATCTAACCTTCACGAAGATATGTGAAGATATATCATCAAGCATACGATTCATTTCTTCCCGGCTTTCAAACTTGAGTATCATCATGCCCAAGGCATGATTTGACCCAGTCGCCTTGTAGATCAAATCACCCGGGTTAGTCCAAATGGTCTTTTGGAAAACTTTACCCGCCAGCTCATCAGAGAAATCCAGGCTCTCCAATTCCCCCGAAACCAGCGAGTGAACAAGACATTCTGCCCAATACCCCGATGTTTTCCTGTTTTTCAGCGAAGAGCAATCTCCCCCCAAGGCAGCATCGACGGTATATTTTGCCATATCGACGCCAGAGGCAAACTTGATAGCGTCAACCGTGCCTCCCCCACCATTTCTTGCCCCGACTTCCAAGAACCATATTTCATCACTGGCATCGATCAGGAATTCCACATTGAAAGCGCCAGACCTGAAGTTCAAGAGCCCAAGCAAACGCTCAAGTTCCTGACATACTTTTTTTTCCAACCTTGTTTCGAGAGAACCGGGATAGCTGCTTGCCGCCTGAAAAGGCGGGCTACAGGCATGATTGAAATGGCTGTCGCCCCATATCCAGAATCTGAGCTTTCCGTTGACCATGAATACATCACTGTCGTTCTGATAGCCGACCTTGCCGCGTATCTTTTCTTCAACGACAACTTTTTTTTCAAGGGAAAAATTCATGGCATGAGCGAAGGCGTCTGCGAAACCATCCTTATCCTCTAGAACAGTTATCCCTTTTCCTCCTGAAGAATCGATGGGTTTCACATACACAGGGAGATCAAGCTGTTCCAGCCATTCTTGCGCTTCTGCCTGGTCTTGGAATGAGCGGGACCTCGGCGTATTGAAATCATTTCTCTGCAAGAACTCACGAAACCTGTCTTTCTGGGATAGAGTGAGCACCGATTCGTAAGGATTACCCGGCAGCCCTAACCGCTCTGCTACAAAAGCTGCGGTAGGCGCAGCAGGATCCGATGCATAAGCCACGATGCCGTCAATGTTTCTGCTTGCAGCCAGCTCAAGAACCTTTTCCTTGTTTGTCGTTGATATATCATAGCTTTCATGCGCAAGCCTATGCCCCGGATTACTTGGACGATTATCACAAGTTAGAATATGATAACCTTGCTCTACAGCATAAACGATAGGGGGTACCTGGGTAGACGAAGCGCCCAAAAAGAGGATGGTTTTCATATCTTTCCTTGGCTATACAACAGGCAGGCCTGACGACCGGGAAGAATCTTTATTCTGATAACACTTTAAATATCAACGTTAACCTTGATATCCTTATTCATATCATCAAGCATGCTTACCATTTCGCTGGCATCATCGAATCTAAGTATCATCTCCCCCAAGTCATCAATCCCTCCCCTGGACTTACGTACAAAGTCGCCAGGCTGCGACCATATTTGTTTTTCTACTATCTTCGACTTGAGCCTGTTCGACATCCAAATGTCTTTTAACACACCATCCTCAAGAGAATGTATTGTATAATTCGACCAATAGCCTATTGGTGAATCCACATGTACCAGTTGGCTATCCAGACCGACCGCAGTATCGACGATTGCCTTTACCATGTCGTTATTGGTTGCATACTTTATCAGCTCAGGGATCCTGCTTCCTCCGTTTCTAGGTGCCACTTCCAGGAACCATATCTCTTCGTTAGAATCCACGAGAAATTCTACGTTAAACGCCCCTGTCCTGCAGTTCAATAACCGAAATATCTTTTCAAGCTCACTTTTTGCCTTTTCACCCACTTCTTTTTTTAATGTCGCAGGATAGCTATTGGCAATCTCAATGGGAGGACTACATTTGTAATCGAAATGCGCGTTGGCCCACAGCCAATACTTCAACTCTCCCTTTTCCATGAAAACGTCGCTATCAATTTGATAGCCGGCTTTCTCAATGACTTCTTCAACGACCACGCGACGTGCCGATGAGTGTTTCATGGCATGTTCAAACGCGGCGGGGAGATCACTCGCGGAGGTTAATAGTGTATTCCCGATACTTGCCGATGAGTCAACGGGCTTGACATACGCAGGAGCGCCAATAATTCTTAACCACTCCTCTGCTTCTTCCAGGCTATCGAAGGAATTTGAGCGGGGAGCATTGAATCCGTTAGCCTTTAAAAAGTTCCTGAAAAGATCTTTTCGGGTCAAGATGGTTACCGACTCATAGGGATTTCCCGGCAACCCTAACTTTTCGGCAACATAGGCTACCGTAGGCGCAGCCGAATCAGCAGCATAGGCTACCACGCCATCAATTCCGGCCTTCCTTGCCATGCGAAGCACAGCGTCTTTGTCTCTTGTAGATATATTGTGATACTCATTCGCCAGTTGATGACCAGGATTATCTGGCAAGTAATCACAGGTTATCACATAGTAGCCATTCTCTACTGCGTACTGGATTGGGGGGAGCTGTATTCTTGAAGCCCCCAAGAAAAGAATCTTCTTCATCATATTCCCTTGGCGTTAATTCCATGTCGCTAAAAATCAAAACAATCGCTCATTCAAAAAATGGCCGACTAGTCGGCCATTTTTTTAGTTATTATCATGTGAGGCTAGGCGTGTTCCGCCATGCGCTTGAATATTTCATTTCTTACGACCAGTTCTTCATAGCGCCCCTGATCCACGACTTTCCCATCCCTCATCAAGTAGATCAGGTCGCATTGTTTTACCGTTGCCAGTCGGTGCGCGATCATGACGATTGTTTTCTGACCAGAAAAACTCTGGATCGCCTGCATGATATGGCTTTCGGTAATGCCATCCAGTGCACTGGTTGCTTCGTCTAGTACCAGCACGTCCGAGTCATGGTAGAGCGCACGCGCAATACCGATTCGCTGACGCTGCCCACCGGACAGTTGGACCCCTCTCTCACCAACACGGGTGTCCAGACCTTCAGGAAGCTTGTCGAGGAACTCATCGAGATGCGCTTGTTTGGCGCAGTCGTGTACACGCTGCATATCGATGGCTTCTTCGGGAAGGCCAAAAGCGATGTTCTCCTTGATACTGGCATCAGCCAGGAAAATGCTTTGCGGCACGAAGCCCAATGCATTTTGCCAGTCACCCAAGGCGTCTCTGGTCAGGAGCTGTCCATCGACGACAATACCTCCTTGATCCGGCTCGATGAGTCCCAGCAAGATATCCACCAGCGTGGACTTGCCCGAGCCCGACGCTCCTACCAGCCCCACAGTGCGATTGACGGGAATTCGCAGATCCACCTCATCCAGGGCTTTATCCACCTTGCCCGGATAAGTGAAACCGATACCCTGGAGGACAATGTCCTGCCTCGGCGTCAATTTTTTCTGCTTGGCGGAGTAATCCACACTGACGGCGGGGCTATGTGCACTAGCCTTCAGCTCTTCACGAATCGATTCGTACGCGGACATATGCCCACGGATCTGCGAGAGGCTGTTATAGACCTGTTGCAGGGCCGGCAGAATCTTGAAACCCGCCAGGGCATAGATGGACAAGACCGGCAGCAGGCTCACGACATTGCCGCCGCTGCTCGCCAGAAGATAAAGCACGAGGAATATGACACAGCCGAATGCCACGATTTCCATCGCATAGCGAGGAGCCAGACTCAATGCCTGGTTGGCCCCCAAGGCATTGGCATATCTGTCGCTGGCATCATTGAAGCGTTTCGTGAAAACATCCTGTCGCCTGAGCAACAGGGCGTCCTTGATGCCACCAAATCCTTCTGCCATCAACTTGAAACGAATCGTCTGCGAACGGGAAATGATCTTTCCATTGTTGACCAAACGACGCCTGACCGTCTTGAAAAGCAGAAAGTATGAGGCCAGGAACACACCGGCGCCCGCTAGCGCCACGATCGGGTTGTAGACGAAAATCGCCAGTGTCATGAATATGGCCAGGGTCAGCTTTGCATTCATGTGCATCAACGGAATGATGATGTGCATCATCACCCGCTGACATTCTTCGGCGATGCGATTGGTCAAGGTGCTGCTGTTGCCACTGGCATGGAACAGCCAATTCTGATGCATGTAGTAGTTGTACAGGCGACTGCTCAGCTCCGCCCCGACGCGAGCCCCGTACATCGACATCTGCCAGATGGTATACATCGAGAACATGCCGGACAGCAGCAGGACGGCCAGTACACCGCCACCGACCCAGATCAGGAAGATTTCAGGGCTCGCGACGCCGCTGGCACGATACACGTCGGCCAGCATTCCTTGCCCTTCCAGTTGGTCCATGTTGCCGACAAGCGCCATGAAGGGGCCGATCGAGATGACACCGGCGATTTCAGCAAACGCCATGATAACGGCGAGAAGTTGCAGGCGAAAAAACTTCCTGCGCTGCTCCTTGCTCAGCAGGGAATAGAGTTCTTTCAAGTGGTAAAACATTAGGCAACCTCACTGATGCTCGATAATTGCTGGAGTACGATGCCGGCATCCAATCCTTGGTACACGGGCAGGCACATGACCCGCCGTGCCAGATCGTCCGATATCGAGTGCGTTTTCCTGTCGGAGAATGCCTGGACCTGATCCAGGGAGGGGTAGAAATAACGCCGTACCTGTATCTCGGCACGAGCCAGACGATCGACTTCGCGTAACAGCTCCTTTTCATCGCGGCAGGCCACAGGAAAGTAGGCGTAGTTATAGCGAGAGTGGCTATTGAGTCGCTGCATTTGATAATGATTGCCCAGGGCGTAGGCATAAAGCCGCCAGATGGCTTCCCTTTCCTTGAGATTGGCCTCGATTTCATCCAGTACGCAAAGCCCCATCGCGGCCTGGAATTCATTCATCTTGGCATTGATGCCCAGCGTATCGATCTTGTCGGGCCCCGAAATGCCGAAGTTGATGAGCAGGGCTGCCCGTTCGAGATCCTCCTTGTGCTTGAAGATAATGGCCCCGCCCTCCACGGTGTGAAACAGCTTGGTGGCATGGAAACTCAACGTCGTGGCATCCCCATGAACCAGTAGGCTTCGATCCCGGTACGTCACGCCGAAGGCATGGGCACCGTCATAGATCACCTTTAACCGGTGCCGGCGGGCAATCGCTTCAATGGCTTCGACTTCACAAGCGTTGCCGAAGACATGAACCGGCACGATGGCCCGCGTACAGGTCGTCAGGGCGGGCTCGATGGAAGCTGGATCCAGGCACCATGTGTCGGGATCGATATCGCCGAACACCGGCTCGACCCCCTCCCACTTGAGCGAGCTGGCCGTGGCCGCGAAACTGAAGGGTGTGGTAATGGCTTCGACGCGCTCCCCATGCGCCTGACCCGAGATGCCTAATGCTCGGTAGGCAATCTGCAACGCCAGGGTGCCATTGCTGACCAGCAGGAGATTCTCGACGCCCAGGTAGTTTTCGAGGCGACGGGTCAGCTCCTGTACCAACGGACCGTTATTGGTCAGGTATTGACGGGCATAGATACCGTCGATGTAACACTGGAGCTTCTCACGATCGGGCAGGTAAGGTCTCGTCACGGGTATCATGATGTCGCCACCTTCAGCAGATATTGGCCGTAGCCGTTCTTGGCCAGGCAATCCCCAGCCCGAATGACCTGCTCTGTCGTCAGCCAGCCATTGTTGAAGGCGATCTCCTCGGGGCAGCAGATCTTCAGCCCTTGGCGGCGCTCAATGGTCTGAACGAACATGCCCGCTTCGAGCAGGCTCTCGTGCGTCCCGGTATCCAACCAGGCATAGCCACGCCCCAGCAGGTCAACGCTCAGATCGCCCCGCTCCAGATACGCTTGATTGACGCTGGTGATTTCCAGCTCGCCACGGCTTGATGGCGTGACCTGCTTGGCGATGTCGACGACATCGTTGTCGTAGAAGTAAAGCCCGGTGACTGCGTAGTTCGAACGGGGCCTGGCCGGCTTCTCCTCAATGGAGAGAACACGGTTTTCCTCGTCGAACTCGACGACACCGAACCTTTCCGGATCCTTCACCTGGTAGCCGAAGAGGCACGCTCCTTTCTTCAATGCAGCCGCACTCCTGAGCTTTTCGGTGAATCCTTGTCCGTAAAAGATATTGTCGCCCAGGACCAAACACACCGTTTCGTCGCCGATGAAGTCTTCACCAATGATGAACGCCTGGGCCAGCCCTTCTGGCCGGGGCTGTATGGCATAGCTGAGCGAGATCCCGTACTGGCTGCCATCGCCGAGCAAATCTCGGAATCGCTCTTCATCGGTCGGGTTGACGATAATCAGGATGTCCCGGATACCTGCCAGCATGAGCAAGGAGAGCGGGTAATAAATCATCGGTTTGTCGTAGATGGGTAGAAGCTGCTTACACGTACCCATCGTGATTGGGTATAACCGGGTTCCGCTTCCCCCGGCGAGAATGATTCCCTTCATGCTACCTCCCTGCTGCCCAGACCCCGTCTTTCACGCCGATAGCTGCCGTCGTGAATACGCCGGCACCACTCAATATTCTGCAAGTACCACGTCACGGTCTTGCGGATGCCCGAGTAAAAGGTCTCGAGAGGCATCCAGCCGAGTTCGCGTTGGAGTTTTCCCGCATCGATGGCATAACGCAGGTCATGCCCTGGTCGATCCTCGACGAAGGACACCAGGTCGCTGTAGTAGCGGACATGCCCAGGCTTCGACGGCGCAAGTTCTTCCAGTAACTCACAGAGCGTATAAACGACTTCAATGTTCTTTTTCTCGTTAAATCCGCCGATATTATAAGTGTCTCCGTTGCCTCCCCGTGTCAGTACGGTATATAACGCTCGCGCATGATCTTCGACATAGAGCCAGTCCCTGATTTGCTCGCCCTTGCCATAAACCGGCAAGGCCTTGCCCTCGAGGGCATTGAGTATCATCAGGGGAATCAATTTTTCCGGAAACTGGCAAGGGCCGTAATTGTTGGAGCAGGACGTCACGACGACCGGTAGGCCGAACGTCCTGTGCCAGGCACGCACCAGATGGTCGGAACTTGCCTTGGTGGCCGAATAGGGCGAACTGGGACAATAGGCGGTCTGCTCGGTAAACAGTGCGTCCGTCCCACCCAAATCCCCATACACCTCATCCGTGGAGACATGGTGGAAACGAAAGTGTGCCTGGCGGGAGGCCGGTAGCTCCTGCCAGTACCGGGTTGCCACCTCCAGCAACTGATAGGTGCCCACGATGTTGGTCTGGACAAAGGCGGCAGGCCCCTCGATGGAACGGTCCACATGGCTTTCCGCCGCCAGATGCATGACGGCATCCGGCTGATGCCGGGCGAAAACCCGCCGAAGCGCGTCGCCATCACAGATATCTTCTCTTTCGAATTGATAGCGTGGGTTGGCGACCACACCTGCCAAGGAGTCCAGATTGCCTGCATAAGTCAACTTGTCCAAGTTGACGACATCATCCTGCGTCGTTTCAATAATATGCCGGATCACTGCAGAGCCAATGAAGCCAGCCCCACCTGTAATTAGTATTTTCATTGGATCACACCGCAACGTGTCTAGAGCGTTATTGCCGATAAATAGAAGTTCAGATGTTCAATACGCGTTTTTATCGACAAACCCCCTAAAAACCGTCAGCAGAATGATCTTGAGATCGAAGGCCAGGCTCCAGTGGCGTATATAGTCGTGATCGAGTTCGACGCGTTTTTGCATCTTCTCCAAGGTATCGGTTTCACCGCGCCAGCCATTGATTTGTGCCCATCCGGTAATGCCCGGCTTGACCTTGTGACGCAGCATGTAGCCATGGATCAGGCCACGATACTGTTCGTTGTGGGCCACTGCGTGGGGTCGCGGGCCGACGATGGACATCCGCCCCTGCAGGACATTGATGAACTGGGGAAGCTCGTCGAGGGATGTACGGCGCAAAAAGCCGCCCACCGGTGTCAGGCGCTTGTCGCTTCGGGTTGCCTGGGTAACGACATCGCCATCTTCCATGACCTTCATGGTACGAAACTTGTAGACCCTGATAGGGCGTCCATCGAGTCCATAGCGTGTCTGCTTGAAAAGTACCGGCCCTGGCGACGTGAGCTTGACGGCCAAGGCGATCACGAGCATGGGCAATGATACGATCCCCAGTATCGCCAAGCTCAGCACGATATCCTCGATACGCTTCAATGAACCTGTCGGCCCATAGACTGGCGTATCGTAGATACTGACCGTTATCACGTCGTTGATGGGCTCGACCCGGGAGTACATCAGGTCGGACACCAGCAGATCGGGTATCAGGTAAAGCGATACCGTGGTGTCAGCCAAGGCCTCGATCAATTGCCGGATATCCGCTTCGCGGCTCATCTCCCAGGTCACGTAGGTCCGGTCGATCTGGCCACTGTGCGCCAGATGTATCATTTCCTGGACGTCCAGCGTTTCACTGGCCCCGTTGGCCACCTGCGACTTGTCGAACTGGCCCACGACACGGAATCCCATCCACGGGGCGGACTCGAAGCCTTTCTTCAGGCGTTCGGCCGAAGGCCCACAGCCCACGATCGCCACGTTATGGTTATTGATGCCCAATTCACGCAGGCGATGGAGAAACAGGCGAACCAGACTGCGATAGCTCAGCATGCCGGTGGCAACGACCACGCCCCAGGGCAGTATCACATCGCGCACGTGGGTTTCGTCGTCGAAAAGCAGCAAGGCCGTGAGAGCGACGCAACTGAAGGCAATGAACCATATCAGCGCGACATGTGTCAGCTCGCGCAGCAATGAGAAGACACGCCACGAACCGTAAAAATTCAGATAACTGGCCCCGGCATGGTAGAGAATCCAGCCGATACAGCCATAAAGCAGCAACCACTCCAGGCCAACGGTTTCCGACTGGTACCTGCCGATGACCAGCATGCCCCCGATCATCAATGAGAAGTCCATGATCCTCATCAGGGAACCGAAGCTGGTCGATGATTGTCGGGAAATGTCCCTGCTGCTCTGCTCGAGCACAAGAGGTTTCTTCGTTAAGGTATCCATAGCCTGCCCTTGCGTCACATCCCTGATTGTCATTAGTGCCATGCGTCGAATGGCGTGTTCAGGTACGCCCGTAGTTGTCCTGCAGCCGGACGATGTCGTCCTCGCCCAGGTAGGAGCCGGATTGCACCTCGATCAGCTCCAGAGGAATCACGCCAGGATTCTTCAACGCGTGGACACGGCCGATAGGGATATAGGTCGACTCGTTTTCCGTGACCAGGAATGTCTCGTCCCCCGCCGTCACTTCGGCAGTCCCGGAAACGACGACCCAGTGCTCCGCCCGATGATGATGCATCTGCACGGACAGCTTCGCTCCGGGTGCCACCGTGATGCACTTGACCTGATAACGGCTGCCTTTCCCCATGCAGTCGTACTTGCCCCAAGGCCGATAGACTTCGCGATGGTTCTCGTACTCGGGCCGCCCTTCACGCTCGAGGCGTTCCACGACCTGCTTGACCAGTTGCGCCTTGTCCCTGTGCGCGACGAGAACGGCATCCTTGGTTTCGACGATCATCAGGTCCTCGACCCCGACCGTGGCGACCAACCGACTTTCGGCGCGTATCAGGGTGCGCTGGGTTTCCACCGTCAGCACATCACCGTGCCGGCAGTTGCCTTGTGAGTCCTGCTCGCTGACCTCCCACAACGATGACCATGAGCCGATATCGCTCCAACTGGCCTCAAGAGGCACCACGGCCGCCCGATCGGTCTTTTCCATGATGGCGTAATCGATGGAGACATTCGGACTCATCTCGAATGCGTCGGCATCGACACGCAGGAAGCCGAAGTCCTTGTTCAGGCCCTGGATGGCAGCCTGGCAGGCTTGCACGATACCCGGCTCATGCTGGGCAAGCTCTTCCAGATAACGGCTGGCCCGGAAAAGGAACATGCCGCTGTTCCAGTAATATTCTCCCGACGCCACGTAGGTGGCTGCCGTATCGGCATCCGGTTTCTCCGCAAAGCGCTTAACCTTCTCCCCTTGCAGCAGCCCCTCCCCTCGCTGGATATAGCCATAGCCGGTTTCAGCGCGCGTCGGCACGACCCCGAAGGTCACCAGATAGCCCTGTTCGGCCAAAGGAATTGCATTCTCGACGGCGGCCTGGAAACGTGCGACGTCCTCGATCAGGTGATCGGCAGACAACACCAGCAACAGCGGGTCTTCACCGTTCTCGTCGCAGGCCATCATCGCTGCCAGCGCAATGGCCGGTGCCGTATTACGTCCCACAGGCTCCAGGAGAATGCTCGCCCCGAGTTGGTCGGCCTGGCGGAGCTGCTCGGCAACCAGGAACCGGTGTTCCTCATTACAGATAATCAAGGGCGGTCCATACACAAGCCCACTCAGGCGAGCCAGTGTTTGCTGAAGCATTGTCTGAGCGCCATTCAAGGCAAGAAACTGCTTGGGTCGCAGTTTCCGTGACAACGGCCACAGGCGTGAGCCAGAGCCGCCAGCAAGGATAACGGGAGTCAGCACGGTAAATTCCTTTTCATCGACAAGAAGCCAGCAGGCACAGGAATCGATCACAAGCCGCCTCAAGCGCCAGGCGCTTCAGGAACGATCCTGCTCATCCATTGATATTTTCCATCTGGCGTTGTTATTGGGTAGCCAGTGCACCCGACTTTCGAATTCAGACAAAAAGACTTTCTTTGTAATGCTCGTTGGTTTTATCGATAAAGCACTCCAGAGAGCCGATATCAATATCCGGGTCGACCTTACGAGCAAAAAGCATCCCGCTAGACTTCATGTTCGCGAAGTCGCTTTCATCCAGTGTCCTCGGGTAATCGGGGCCAGTTTTCCAATCGATGTAACGCAAACTATCGGAATAACATTCTGGGTCACGAATGATATTTCTATTGAATGGCGATTGTTTGAGTATGGTATGAAAAAAGACTTCGTCGCAACAGAAGGAATACTGATAAGCCAGCCGATAATAAGGATAGTCTTCCAGATATTTCAGGATGAAACATGAAGCACCATGACTTATGGTGAACCAGGAGGTTCCCTTGTACAGCCTGGGCAGCGTCTTGTAGAACGGGTTGTTGAAGAACCCCAGCCTGCATCCAACTCCATGAAGCTTGGCCCCGACCCTTTCCATGAGCGTTTTGCGCTTCTTGAAGAACATGTCTGTATAGTGGTACTTCACACGCTCGCATGGGTCGACACGGTTGAACCTTTCATCCTGATAAGCAATGAATTCGCGCCCCTTGTGACGCTCGAGGCAAGCAAGTATCTGGTCATGACTGGCGATCGGTATATCGTCGCCGGAGATGAGGAAAACGTAGTCGAACGTCTCCTGTGTCGCTGCCTTGAGTAGTGCCAGCGTGGCATCGACCTGGGATACGCTTCCCCATGCGACATCGATTCGCTCGGTGAGCCATGTCACATTTGCTTGCTCAAAGGCCTCTTCGAAAGGGGCAATGTCGCTCTTGCGATCAACATGTATATAAATCCTGTTCCCCTCGAACCGGGAAAGATAGTTGACCGTAAACCTCAGAGGGTTGGTTACCTTATGGCACAGAATACAATAGGCAATTTTCATTCTCGTTCGCCTTGAGAGGTTTTCTAGACATGCCCAATCCGTTCAGTAAAAAACATCTTTCTGATAACAGGCATACCAAACGTATAGAGGGCAGAAAAGAACATCATGTAATAGACCAGGCGGGCCGCCGAGCGAAGTTGATACTGCACACAAAGAATGGTGAACACAAAGATAAAGGAAGAAATAATCACCCAGAGGAAAAAGTTTCTCTGGTAGCTATAACGTTCCATGACGGCAATCAGGAAACCACAGACAAAGAAGAAGACCACCCCGCCCCAGTAGCTTTCGTTATAGAGAATCGCCATGGCGCTATAGGGCGCCGTACCAATCAGGTTGTCGAAAGTGACCGGGATGCTGTAAAGGAAACTGGGCAGCGGGCTCAGCGAATAAGGCACGACATTGACCAGGTGATAAGGCATTTCAATGGCATACGTCAGCACACCTACCGAGAACGACAGGATATAGTTGATGGTATAGACCACCGCGTCGATGTCGAACCAGGCCAGCAGTGCCAGGAAGTTGGGCATGATTCCCTGGACCGGCAAGTGGCGTGACTCCAGCGCGAATGCGCTCAACCACAAGGCGAGAAAAGCAAACACCGCGAGTTCCGTCTTGACGATCCGGCCTTTACGCATGAACGTGCCGATCAGGTAAAACGCAATCAGTACGAGAGACGAGCGTGAACTCGTCGCCACGATGATCAACATGGCGGCAATGAGCAAGGCCATCCGGACGAAGCGATTCCTGAGCAGACCGATCGCCAGCGAGGAAAAAGGCAAGACGATCGAAGCGATGACCATGCCAATCTGGAACGCGAATTCGGGGCGATACAAGGTGCGTTGCAACAAGTTGTCCAGACCGTAGGAAGGTATGAACACGACGAACCAGATCGCCGCCGTTGCGAGTAACTGCATCTGCCCCAGATTGCCCAGTGTCACGACCAGCTTGTTAGGCAGTTCAGTGCCTGCACGGGCAGCTGAGTTGTCTCTTACCAGAAGACTGCCCAGTGCAAACGCCCCTGCACAAACTATGAAATAGATAATGGCTTTTTCCACATTATCGGCCCTGGCGTGCCTGAGGAAGTCGAATGGCATGTCGACTGAAAAGCTGAAGAACCGCCAGCCAATCCAGGTATACAGTGCAGAAATGAACAGCAGGGCAGGAAAAACGATAAGAAACCGCCCCTGACGTTTATACACCAGATATATGAGAACGGCGCATTGCACCAGAATCAAAGCAATAAACAAAGTATTCAAGAGACATCCCCCTCGCCTGTCTACACTCCCCATCCATTGCAGCTGTTGTCCCACCTCTCCATTCGAGAGGCACAACATCCGAGGGACAACTTGAGAGTGTAGCTATTATTTTAAATAATCCTGGGCATATTGATGCACTTCAGGCGAAACCAGCATCTCGTCACGGCGCCACCAGCGATAATCGCTATGCTGTAACGCTGGCGGCACGAGATTGAACTCATCGGGCAGGAACATCGTATAGCCCAGCACGACATAATGCGTGTCAGGAGCCTTTCCTTCCGGGCCAAACACACTGTCGGGATAAAAATGCTCGTAGACTCCCATCAGCCTGGCCTGCCGGCGTGTAAATGATTGACCGAGTTCGTACTTGGTTATGCGCAGGAAGGCCTCGTCGAGTGGCTCGTTCTTCTGGATGCGCCCTCCCGGAACAAACCAGAATTCCTGTGCGGGGCGGTTCAGCCGCCGCCCCAGAAGGATTCGACCCTCCCGATTTCTTATCACGAGATCGATGGAAACCAATGGCGAGGACGCTATGACTGTCCGGAAAGTCTGCTCGCTGAGCCACATCAGATGACCTCTGCCAAAAAGCGTGTAAGTATCTTGTCCTTGTCGAGAAACTCCTGCGCATACCCCGTGGCGATCGTGTTCTTCTCGGGCATGGCCAGGGCGCGTTCGATACCTTCGACCAGCGCATCGACCGACTCGGGCTCGACGCGGACGGCAATGCCCGCATAATCGCTGCACAGCATGCCCAGGTTGGTTTCCGGATCGGCAGTAATCACGGCATTGCCGCCAACGGCCAGGATGTTGGTCAGCTTGGAAGGCAGCACGGCATCGGCAACGCCTACCTTCTGCACCACGAGATGACACTCGGCGGACGCCAGCAATTCCGGCAGCACGTCATAGGCCTGCAAGGGTGCAAAGACGACATTGTCGAGATCGTATTGCCTGGCGAGATCGACTAACCGGGCCTTGCCGGCGCCGTCACCGACGATGAGAAAGACGAGCTCGCTGCGCGTACGCAGGCGCCGGGCTGCCTCGATGACATTTTCCAGCCCCTGCTTCGCGCCGATGGTGCCGGAATACAGCAGCACCTTGCGTGCAGGGTCGACACCCAGCGACTCGAGCAAGGCCGGAGAGCGCTTGACGCCCTGAAAGCGGGAAATCTCGGACCAGTTGGGAAAGAAACATAACTTGTCCTTGGGTACGCCCTTCTGCTCCGCTCGTTGCAGCATGCTCACGGACACGGCGGATACCTTGTCGAAAGCCTTGAAGATGCTGCGCTCCAGCCAGTACGCCAGGCGCTTCAGCCCCTTGCCCCTGGCCATGCCCAACCCGAACATGGCGTCCACTTCGTAATCATGGATATGAATCACGGCCCTGGCCTTGCACAGCCTGGCGACCAGCAGGGCCTGCGGGGCGCAGAACAGGGTCGGTACCAGCAGGATGACCAGGTCCGGCTTCCAGCGCAGCTGGCTCAGGACCACGGGCATCGATGACAGCGAGAAGCTGGCCAGATGCAAGATGCGCTTCAAGGCACTGGGATTGGACGGCACATAAAGGGGGCAACGGGTGACCGTCACCCGGTCCTCCCGCTGCTTGTGCCACCAGCGCGTACTGTAGCCGGGCCAGACTTTCCAGTCAGGGTAATAGGGAGGCGCCGTCACCACCCGCACCTCATGTCCGCGCTCCGCCCACCAACGGGCCATTTCACCGCTATATTTGCCGATCCCGGTGAGCTCGGGACTGAAGTTAATGGCATGCAACATTATTTTCATGGCTTCGCTCGCTGTTGTGCTTGTTCTTTCGATACCACGCGTAGGTGGACCTGAGCCCCGTTTCTAGGGGGATACAAGCTGACCAGCCCAAGGCATTGAGACGCGACACATCCAATAATTTGCGAGGCGTCCCGTCCGGCTTGGTGGTATCGAAGACCAGCCGCCCCCGATAACCCGTGACGCGAGCCATGGTTTCAGCCAGCTCACGAATCGTGCAGTCCTTGCCGGTGCCGACATTGATGTGCGAACACATCGGCAAAGTACTGGAGCGGTAGGCCTCGCGGCTCATTTCCATGACGAAGATGCTGGCCTCGGCCATGTCGTCCACGTGCAAAAATTCGCGCTGCGGTGTGCCGCTCCCCCAAACCACCATTTCTTTGGCGCCCGCCTCGATGGCTTCGTGGAAACGGCGCATCAGCGCGGGAATGACATGGCTGTTGTCGGGATGAAAATTGTCTCCCGGGCCAAACAGGTTGGTCGGCATCACGCTACGGAAGTCCCGGTCGTGCTGGCGGTTGTAGCTTTCGCAGAGCTTGATGCCGGCAATCTTGGCAATGGCGTAGGGTTCGTTGGTGGGTTCCAGCGTCCCTGTCAGCAAGTCCTCTTCTCGCATCGGCTGGGGTGCATGCTTGGGGTAGATACACGACGAGCCCAGGAACAGCAGCCGCTCGACGTCCGACTCATGCGCAGCCTGAATGATGTTGAGCTCGATCCGAAGATTGTCGGTAATGAAATCGGCGGGATAGGTATTGTTGGCCAATATGCCGCCGACCTTGGCCGCCGCCAGGTAGACGTGATCGATACGCTGCCGCTGGAAGAAGGCCCGTACCGCCGCCTGATCGGTCAGATCAAGCTCTTCGCGTGTTGCCGTGACGATGTGCCGATAGCCCTTCTCGCTCAACTGGCGGACGAGCGATGAGCCCACCATGCCGCGATGCCCCGCCACGAATACGCACTTGTTTCGAAAGTCGCCCATACTCAGCCCTCCACAGCGATCGGCATGTAATGGCCGTGTCGCTTGAGAAACGCATGTCGCTGAGCCACCTTGAGATCTTCCTTGACCATTTCCGCGCAGAGTTGCTGCACGGTGATTTCCGGTACCCACCCCAGCTTTTCACGGGCCTGGCTCGGATCGCCCAGCAGGGTTTCCACCTCGGCGGGTCGAAAATAGCGCGGATCGACCCGGACAATGACATCGCCGACCCTGACGCCGGGGGCCTTGTCGCCCACGACGGCCTCGACGACGGCTCGCTCCTTGA
This sequence comes from Modicisalibacter xianhensis, assembly GCF_900113605.1. Taxonomy (GTDB): domain Bacteria; phylum Pseudomonadota; class Gammaproteobacteria; order Pseudomonadales; family Halomonadaceae; genus Modicisalibacter; species Modicisalibacter xianhensis. The sequence goes on along the minus strand of NZ_FOPY01000003.1, from coordinate 72,067 downwards.
TCCCGACATTCTCGAAGCGCAGCGTGATGCCAAGTTCCGCGGCCGCCCAGACAATGAATTCGCGCACGGAGTACTGCACGCCGGTAGCAATCACGAAATCGTCGGGATGAGGCTGCTGCAGCATCATCCATTGCATGCGGACGTAATCCTTGGCATGCCCCCAGTCCCTCAGCGAATCCATGTTGCCCATGTACAGGCACGCTTCCAGCCCCTGAGCAATATTCGCCAAGCCGCGGGTAATCTTGCGGGTCACGAAGGTTTCGCCGCGCCGCGGCGACTCATGGTTGAAGAGAATGCCGTTGCAGGCATACATGCCGTAGGCTTCGCGGTAATTGACGGTGATCCAGTAGGCGTAGAGCTTGGCTACCGCATAGGGCGAGCGCGGATAGAACGGGGTCGTCTCGCGCTGCGGAATTTCCTGCACCAAGCCATACAATTCCGATGTCGAGGCCTGATAGAAGCGAGTCTTCTTCTCCAAGCCAAGAATACGAATGGACTCGAGTAGTCGCAGCGTGCCGAGTCCATCGACATCCGCCGTGTACTCCGGCGACTCGAAGCTGACAGCAACATGCGACTGCGCTCCCAGGTTATATACTTCGTCAGGCTGAACTTCCTGAAGGATGCGCGTCAGGTTGGAAGAATCCGTCAGATCCCCGTAATGAAGTACGAAGTTCTGATCTTTTATATGCGGGTCCTGGTAGATATGGTCGATTCGCTGAGTATTGAAAGATGAAGCACGGCGCTTGATACCATGAACCTCATAACCTTTTTCCAGAAGAAACTCGGCGAGATATGACCCATCCTGTCCGGAAATCCCGGTAATCAACGCTCTCTTTTCCATGATAAATCTCCTTCACTTCCTTATGCTTAGGATGGCATCGGAAACGCAATAGATGGATGGCTTTCAGGACTTGGCAGCAACCGGGCTTTCTACGTTTTTCTTGTTATTCACTAACCGGTCCTGATAAAAGGCCAGATATCTGTTAGCCACTGTTATTTCATCAAACTCTTCAATTACCTTGTTTCTCGCGTTTTCACACAACTCGCTATGTTTCTTGTTGAGAATGACCCAGCGAATCCCCTCCGCCAGGCTTGCCGGGTCGCAGGGCGACGCCAGAAACCCCGTCTTGAGATGCTCGACCATGTCCCCGTTGCCACCGATATCGAAGCAGACGACGGGCGTGCCGCACGCCAGCGATTCCATGATGGCGTTGGACAGGTTCTCCTGCAGGGACGGCACCACCATGACGTCCGCCGCGCTGTAGATCGCCTGCAGCTGCCGGTCATCGCCGATATTGCCCAGGTAATGTATGGGCATGGGAATGTCCGGTTTACGGTCAGGCTCGTCGCTGCCAAAGACGCTGACCTCCACGTCCGTGGTGCGGATATCGAGCTGCTGCAGTGCCTGGACAAGCTGCGTATAGCCCTTGCGTGAATCGTCCGTGGCAGACATGGCCCCGAAGAGGATCAGCTTCTTGTCCAGTGGCAGGTTGAGCCGTTCCCTGGCCTGGCGCTTGTCGAGCGGGGCAAAAACATTGGTGTTGATGGGGTTGGGCAGGTTCACCTTGGGCACGTCGCCCAGGGCCCTGGAGCGAGCGGCCTGGCGCAGCATCCAGCGGCTCAGGCCAATAATCGTCAGGTCGCGTTTCTGGCTGGCCAGCGCCAGCTTGCGCTTGACGATGTCGCGACTGAGATCGTCTCGTCCACGGCTCTTAAGCAAGGGACAATGCCCACATCCCTCGACGAAACGCGCGCATTCCTGATCGTAATGGCAGCCACCGGTAAACGCCCACATATCGTGCAGCGACCAGACGACCGGCTTGGCGATTCTCGCGATATCCTCGATGGACAGGCCACCGCCATGCAGCCAATGGATATGGACAATATCCGCGTCGGAGGCATTGATGCTCTCGACCAACGTGCTGTTGTCCGGCCTTCCTGCCGAAAACATGATTTTCGACCTGGCTTTCAGGGCTCCCGGCAATCGATCCTTGGCTACCCGGAACAGGTAACTGGCTTTTTCCCAAGGGCGCATGTGCCTGTTGTAAACACTGCGATAATCCACTTCCACACCAACGAGCGGCAGTGCCTTGGCAAGCCGTAACGCCGCCCTTGCCGCGCCCCCTTTGTCGTAATACGAATTCAGCATCAATATTTTCATGTCATCCCTGACCACTGTTGTCGTGTCGTTCCGGTGCTACTAACTTCCGTCAGGCCTTGCTGCCGCCTACCGGCCTCATGACGTTTCTGAGCAAGAGGAAAAAGCCAGGGAACTGGCTGCGCGCCAGATGTTTGGTCAATGGATAACAGGTCTTGAGATTCATGTTGGCCAAGGCAAAACCCAGCGATAGCGGCAGTTCGCTCTGCACCCTGTCCTGCACGGCCAGGGCCTGGCGATGACGGCGCGACAACAGGCCTGCATGCTTGTCGAGAAACTGGTGATAGCCGGCACTGACCTTGGCAGGATTGCTGATTCGCCCTAGCTCATGGCCGACATGCCAGAGATACGTGCATTTCTCTATCTTGTAGCCAGCCCCGAACTCTCGGGTCAGTCGCACCCACAGGTCATAGTCCTGCCAGGACACAAAATGCTCATCGAACCCGCCTACGGCCTTCAAGTACTCCGTACGGGTAAACACCTGGTTACCCGCAATATTCGAGTGCAGAAGCTTATCGAGCGTGATCTCGCCATGCGTCTCGATCGACTCGAACGACGACGTGCCGTCATCGACGATCTTGCCGGCGCTCAGGTAGGCGTACTGGTCCAGTTGCCGGCTGTCGAGAAAGACCCGCAAGCGCTCAGGCATGAACTCGTCGTCGTCGTCCAGCCCGGTGATGTAGGTGCCCTCCGCGGCCCCGATCATCCGGTTGCGGGCATGGCAGGCGCCACGGGACTCGGGCTCGTTGAAGAACACCAGATCCGAGAAGCGCTGCCGGTAGCGGTTGATCACCGAAAGCACCCTGGGCTTGTTTTCGGCGCTGGAACCGTCATCGCAGACCAACACCTGAAATGCCTTGTGCTGCTGCTTGACGAGGGACTCCAGCGCCCGCTCCAGGAATTCCGGCCGATTACGCGTCGGAATGTACACACTGACTGTTTTCATCGGACACCTTGTGAAGGGTTCGGCTTCCCTGCCGGTCAGGCTCACTCGTCCATCGGGTGCTTACTTGTACGCATAGTTGTAATAGCCGTACCCGTAAGCGGTGGCAGCCTTGCGTTCCATGGCATTGAGAATCGCCCCCTTGACCTTGACGCCCGCCGTTTCCAGGCGACGCCGTGCCAGATCGATTTCCTTGACGGAGTTGATCTGGAAACGCGCCACCAGCAGCGTGGTGCTCACATGCTTGCCAATGATGGCGGCGTCGGTGACGGCCAGGATGGGAGGTGAGTCGATGATCACCAGGTCATAGTGCTGATCGACGAACTCCAGCAGCTCCGTAAAGCGCGGCGTGTCGAGCAGTTCGGCCGGGTTGGGGGGCGCGGCGCCACGTGCGATGTAGTGCAGGTAATCCATGCCATCGGCGATACGGATCATGTCCTGCACCGGCTGGCGATCGCTGAGAATATCGCTGAGGCCGCCATCGGGGCGTGTGCCGAAGACACTGTGCAGATGTCCCTTGCGCATGTCGCCGTCGATGATCAGCACCCGCTGTCCCGCCTGGGCACAGACTGCCGCCAGGTTGACCGTCACGAAGCTCTTGCCGATGCCCGGGCTCGGCCCGGTCACGAGGATGCGATTGTCCGCACTATCCAGCATCGCGAAGTGCAGGCTGGTTCTCAGGCCGCGCAGCGCCTCGACCGAGACATCCGTGGGATTGCGCTTGGCCAGGAGTCCCGCCGTGATCGTGTCGTTTCGCCCGTTCTCGCGACGGATAAAGCGATTGAGCTTCTGTTGATCTTCGGACAGCGGCACGGTGGCATAGACCGGCATGTCGAGATGCTCGAGTTCATCGGGCGTTTCGATACCCCGGTTGAGTGCCGCATGCAGCAGCACACCGCCGACCGACACCATGCCACCCAGCATGGTCGCAACCAGCACGATGAACTTCTTGCCGGGCGCGACCGGCTCCGGATAGACCTCGGCCATGTCGAGGATACGCACGTTACCGACCGTACTGGCTTCGGCAATCTGCATCTCCTGCACCTTGTTGCGCAGGGCGACGTAGATTTCCTGGTTCACTTCCACGTCACGCTGCATGCGCAGGATTTCCTGCTGGGTCTGCGGTAGGCTGTTGACCTTGCTTTCCAGGTTGGCCTTTTCCTTGTTCAGCTGGCTCTTCTTCTCCAGCAAGGCAGCGTAGGTCGGATGACTGGGCGTGAACCGCCGGGAAATTTCCGCCTCGGCAAACTGCAGCTCATTCAACTGGGACTCGAGGTTGACCATTCGCTCGAGGATCGAGCTGGTTTCCATCGACAGGTCGACGCTATCGCGCTCGGTCCGGTAAGTATTGAGCTTGTCCTCGGCTGCACGCAGTTCGTCATGGACGGCCGGTACCTGGCTATCCAGGAAGTCGAGACTCTTGCGGGCCTCTTCCGACTGCCGCTGAATGTTCTGGGCGACATAGATATCGGCGACGGTACTTAGCGTCGTCATGGCCTGCTCGGAGTCGGCCCCGGTCAGCATCCAGCTGAGAATGCCGGTCTCCTGGCCGCGCTCGGTGATGACCAGGCTCTCGCGCAGGTTGTTGATGGCCCGCAAGCGACGCAAATGCATGACCTCGAAGGTAGCGCCAGGCGGTGCATTGATTTCAGCGACCGTCAGGCCAACGTTGCCATTCAGGAATTCTTCGTCGACACCGACCCGCCCTTCCCCTACCGGCAGCTCGTCATGGATCAGCCGGTAGCGTTGGCTATCGAGTACCTGCAGGGTAAATGCCTTGTCCAGGTACTCGTCGGAGACCGGCATGGCCTTGACGTCGATGGACTCACCCGCCCAGATATAGCCCCAGTCGAACGAGAATTCGGGCAACTCGACTCCCAGCCAGTCCAGCATGCCGCTGACCACCGGCAGGCTGGCTACCTTGGCATGGTTCCAGTCGGTCACGAAGGTCGGCCGCTCGACACCATGGCGGTTGAGAAAGCCCCCGACCAGCGGCACCTGCTTGGGCTCCACTACCAGGTCGAGGTTGAGAATGTCCACGGCACGCCCCAGCACCATGCGTGAACGAATGATCTCGATTTCTGACTCGGAAGGCGGCTCCTTGCCGAGCAGGCTGGTGACTTCGTTGAGCGGGTTGACGTTCTGCTGGTCGTCCTCGATCTGCACCAGAGCATCGGCCTGGTAGATCGGAGTGGCGAGCAGCGCATAAATGACGCCAATGATGGCAAACAGCGAGGTGATGGAGATGATCACCCACTTATGATCGATCAGGATACCGAGCGTACGAGTGAAATCGATATCGCCGTTTTCCTGAGTCAAACGATTGGAAGACGGTAGTTGTTTCATGAGCGTTACCAGAGAGACGAGGCGAAATGATTGAGAACCCATGCGGGGTAAGCTGACCCCCGCATGGCGTTTCCCCTTGGGCCCTCAGGCCCGCCGTGATGAATCGATCCGGTTCAGGATCAGAGGTCGCGAATGTTCTCGTTGACTTCCGTCGCTTCGTAGATCGTGGTCAGAGACGGCAGCAGGAGTCTCAGGACACGGTTCCAGCGAGCCAATGGTGCAGCCGTGACGTAAACCACGTCGGTGGGCTCGAGCATGAACTGCGACCCGAGCACGAACGCCGCGGCATTGCTGGCATCCAACTGGTAGACCGTGGCGTAGGTATCGCTGGCAGCCGGGTTGCGACGTATCACGAAGATGCCCGAGGCATTGGCGCTGTCTTCATCCATGCCACCCGCCTGCGAGATGGCGGCTGTCAACGAGAGGCGGGTATTGCCCATGGCGAACGAGGCCTGCTCGTTGACCTGGCCCATGACGAAGATCTGCTGGTTGCCGACTTCCGGCACATGCACGACATCGCCATTGCGGAGCAACAGGTTCTGATTCAGGTCGCCGTAGACCAGCATGTCGTAGACCGAGAGGGAGGTATCGGTGCCATCCCGCGAGAGAACGACATCACGCCAGTTGGCCAGGTCGGTCAGGCCACCCGCCTGACTGATGGCGTCCAGTACACGCAGAGGCACGTTGGTGATCGGGAGTTGTCCCGGCGTGTTCACCTGCCCTGTCACGTATGCCTTCTGTGAGTTGTAGGCGGCCACCTTGACGTCCACCTGCGGCTCGGCAATATAGTCCGCCAAGCGGCGCTGGATCTCGTTGCGCACGTCGTGCACGGTGCGTCCTACCACCTTCACCTTGCCGACATAGGGATAAAAGATAGTGCCGTCGGAGTGCACGACGTTGCCCGACTCCGCTGCACTGCGTTCGCTACCGGCAGGGATTGTCAATTCGGGATGGTCGTATACGATGATGTTCAGCACATCGCCACGGCCTATGTAGTAGTCATAATCGGGCAGCGGCTTCCCGGGTCGGTTATCGGTATCGCCCCCCATGGCGATAGCCGCAGACTCACGAGTTCGGGCATTCATCTCTTGAATCAGTTCAAGCGTGATCGGTTTGACATCGACCTTGACGTCGCTCAGCGGATCGCTTTCAGCATCGTAATCGATGTGGCCCCCCGGGGCCGCTGCACAGGCGGACAGCCCCATCGCCAGCAGAATCCCCGCCGCAGGCCGGCCCCAACGTGTGCGGTGTACCCATAGACGTGTCAGCATTTTTATTCGCTCTCATTCCAATAAGAAGGATGGCAATGCAAGCAGGCCAATCGCGGTACCGCTTGCCTTGCCCAGCAAGGCTTATCCGTAAGCCGTCTGGATAAGTCCCGTACTCTGCACCTGTAGTCACAGGCGTCTTTTATGTTTCCCGCTTATCAAGGCAAGTTTTCTTGCCGTTGTTCCGTTCCCTTGTTGTTTTCCACGCTACCGCCCGGAGGTTACTTGGCGCTCCCTCAAGGCCACATAGCGACAGACCACCAGCCGGTTACTTTGTAAACGAATTGAAAACCTGACCGGTCACACCGATAAGCTAGAACAAACAATGGCAGTTTGTAAGAACGTGATTTACTTATTTTTATTTTTGGTTACTAATCACTATCACCATAATATCTTCATTACTGACGGACTAATGCGTGCCGCGGGCTTTTTTAATTCTACGTGATTTTCAAGGTGTGCTACTGACACTAGGCTAATTCCTCTTAGTTAATTGCCATGCTCGCTCCCGCTCGTTGGCTCAGCCGTATCCATTGCTCAGCGATTATCAACAACCCATTGAAATTAAATGGGTTATCAGTGTGAGCAATGCCCTGACGACAGCCTCACCACAGCGATTCATGAACGGCAGATGGCGAAACCACCTATTTCCAGATGGTTTTTTCTCAACCTTGCCCCGTATGGCACTTCATGTTTTCCATGTCGCGCATGTTCCCCAACTGACAGATACTCGAAAAAAGTAATGGGAAGCTTAAGCAGTTAATTCCATGGCTGTTCCAGGGCTCCGCACACCCGCTTGAAAAGCACAAACCAATACAAAGCAAGCTCATAAAAATAATGCATACAGATAAAATATAAACTTGGCCTGTAAAAATACTTACTCTTAACGAGATGGGGCACCCCTCTTTTTTTCTCGCTTATCTAAAACGATGGCTTATACTTGGTAATGAGATTCTTCCTTACCAAGTACGGTTATCATTTCGTGAATTCCATGACCCAAGCCACGTCATGAAAGTACCTCTTGGCTACATTGAAAGGAAATGTATCAGAAGCAATGTAAGAGATATCTCACAAAACAACGAGCAGAAAGCGCATCACAATGTATCTTTACGCTAATTACACTTAACAATGTGAATTTCAGTTCTGGCAAGTACTGCCTGAAGGAGACGGCAGAAATGCCGTCCCAGGGATGGGGCCCTCCACCAGGCCAGGATGAAGTCACACTGGCCCTGCCTCGAGAGGCAGGCTCCAGGAAAAAAAGATTAAGTTCTGTCTGAAAATCGGCGAGCGATAGCCAGACAAGGCAAAAATTGACGAAAGCGCGGAGTTTACATGGGTAAATGAGCATCTTGAGTCGATTTTTAACGCTGTATGGTTGAGCGCAGACATTTTTCAGACAGAACGTAGATCGGGCCAGACCGTGGCTCAGCCTATCAAGGACACCAGAATAAGGAGATACCCGTTGGCTCCAACCTATCGAGTCGCCGCCGCCAATCGCCGCGTCGACCCCAACCGCACAGTCGATACCTGGTTGATCATCGAGGATGACGACGGCGCGATACACAACACCCAAGAAACCTTCGCCAGCTACCAGAAGGCACTGCACCGCGCAGAAGTCTTGAATCGGCAATGTGCTGCCGAACGGCTTCAGGCGCTATATTGACCCCGATCCCATGCCAGGCAGTCCCGTCCCGACGCCCCGCTGTGCGACCGGGCCTGCCTGCCCCTTGGTTGCCACTTGGCCCACTTGATACAATGGACGCCCTACCAGGTAATGACGGCGGAGTTGGGCATGTCCCAGTTCGTTAACCACTGGGTAACCAGCTCCCTGGGCTTGGGATCAGGTTTGGGTTTAAGCCTGGCCTTGGCATTGCGCACTTCCATCAGCTGTCTTGAAAGTTCACGATAACTGCTGGAAGACGTGAAAGACTCAGCCGCCATTTTCGATCCATAGATACTGATGTGCCCGTTCTCGTCATAATTGAAGGGAATATTCTCCGCCGTGACCTCCGAAGGCAGGCCATCGACGTTGAATAACGCTTCCCGGTCTATGTAGACGACATTGTCGTATTGCTCGGCGAAGGCCTCGACGGCCCTGTTCGCCTCGACGGCCTCGGCATCGCCGGTCTTGGCAAAATGGCTGATATCGAAGTCGATGTTGAAGAGCATGCTACGTGCATAGATGTTCTTCACGTTGACATCGAAATAGGTCGGGGTCGGCATGACGATAACCAACCGGGTCCGCTGGGCAGCATAGGCAATGGCATCGTAGACGCCCTGCATCTGGTTCGAAGTATAGATATTGCGCCACGAGCCTGACAGCACCACGAAATCGTAGTCCGACACGTTCTCGAGGAAGTACTGCCTATTGATCAAGCACTGATCGTAGCTTCTGGTGGACGAATCACCATAGATGACATCGTTCGTGCTGGGATAGCACCAGTTTGTCGTTACGGAGTTGATTTCGGCCGAGATGTCCTTGCCTACCCGGTCCCAGAACGGCCCATAGTGCCCGGCGAAGGAATCCCCGAATAATAACCCCTTGAGTGGCGCCCCACTCTCCCCTCGCACACAGTGCAGCCCTTCGCTTCCTACCGCGAGGTTTTCATCGGAGTTGACGTCGTAGAAACACCAACCGTTGTTCATGCGCGGCAGGTCGAGCCTTCCCATCGCTGCATAGAAATCCTCGCTCATGCGCTGCGACACCCCGTTGGAGACAATGATTGCCATGCCAAACACAGCCGCTGCCGTAGTCGGCACACCGATATGCAACAGAGGGCGGGATGAGTGAAATGCGCGAGCAGGCCGCGAGCGCCGCTGACGAGCCATGTTCTCTATGAAGCGATAGGAGAGATAGCCGAGCAGGATCGATGCCGCGATACCCAGTACCGTCCATGCCGCCTCGCCACCCAGGCCAAAATAATTGATCCAGACGACCACTGGCCAATGCCACAGGTAGACCGAATAGGAGGTTTTACCCAGAAACGTCGACACAGAATTGGAGGTGACGATCGAATCCTGCCGGGCTTGCAGGATGATCAAGGCCGTGCCCAGCACAGGTAACACAGCAAGTGCCCCTGGCCAGTCCAGTTGCGAACTGAAGAACATCGCGCTGAACAAGATCAGGCCGATGCCGACCCATTCCCAACTGACCTTGTCGGTGTGCATGCGGCGCAAGGGAAACAAGAATACCAATGCCCCGGCCAGCATCTCCCATGCCCGGGTAGGCAGCAGGAAGTAGGCATGAATCGACCAGCGGCTGGAGGCATAGACCGAGATCGCCAACGAGAGCATGGCGGCAGCCAGGATGAACCAGCGCAACTTGTCGATGGGTACGAACAGGCGCAAGGCGACAAGCGCCAGCGGATAGAGCAGATAGAATTGCCATTCAACGGAGAGCGACCAGGTATGCAGCAGCCACTTTTCATGAGCGGCCTGCTCGAAATACCCCGCCTCCTGGGAATACAAAAAATTCGACACGAAGGCCAAGCTGCCTAGCACCTGCTTTCCCAGTTCCACGTAGTTGACAGGCAACAGCAGCGCCCAGCCGACCAGAAGCACAACAAAGCACAGACAAGCGAGCGCGGGCACGATTCGGCGTGCCCGGTCGAGATAGAAACCTAGAATGGTAAATGTCTCTTTGCGCATTCTTGAAAAAATGATTCCAGTCATTAAATAGCCTGAAATCACAAAGAACACATCGACGCCGATGAATCCTCCCTGGAAGCCCGGCACACCGAAATGGAACAGCACGACAAGCGCGACTGCGATTGCCCTGAGGCCGTTGATATCTCTCCTGAATTCCATGGAACATACCCCTGTAACACGCCACCACCACTTCCATGTCTCAAGCTTTTCAGGAAATAGAATGTTTACTAGCTACAGTTCCCCTGTAGAGATTCAATTACAGGTGGCATAGCTCTATCGAAACCCGGCGGTGATTGACGTTGTGAAAAAAGACTCTCGACCGGCAATGCCTTGACTTTCAGATTGTCGAACGGGGAGTTCACCGATTCCTCGGCGGGATAGAAACTCAAACCTTCGATCATTCCATGAACCAGCACCCTGGACTTGGCAAGTTCCGCTCTACGCAAGAGCTTGGACAAAGTTTTCAGGGAAAACCAGATAACCCCAAGCAACTTGCGGGTGGAAAAGTATTTTCTGGCGATGAAGATATTGTTCCTGACGTGGTGCCGGTGAAATTTCAGTCTTGAAGGATTCTCTTCCTTGAGCAGGTTCTGGGCACCGCTCTTCTGGCGTACATGCTGAACCCTGCTGTTGCCGACAAGAAACCCCGGACGCTTGCGACTTATACGGAGGGTGTATTCATAGTCTTCTCCCCAAATGAACATCGAGGCTATGGGCAACCCATGACGGGTCAACACTGGACGGGGCACGAGAATCGAGACGAAAGTCGCTCGCTGTATGGGAATCAGGCCATGCTCGACCAAGGCAGGCCAGTTGCCGTAGCCGACCTCGTTCGTCAGCTGACTGACCTCGGGGGTATTGGTAACCTGGCTATGTTCCGTGTAAGCCGTCGACAAGAGATAGCTATGCTCGACGCCTTTCTGCGCCAGGAACTCATCCGCGTCGAGAAGACGCTGCAAGGCATCCGGCTCGGGAAAGACATCATCGTCCATCATCCATACGAAATCGGCGCCATGCTGGTAGGCCAGGCGAAACCCGGCATTGAAGCCACCCGCGGCTCCGATGTTGGCTGACAGCACGTAGGCTTTCAGGCCGGGATAGGCAGACTCGTTCAGCATCTGCCGGGTGCCATCCTCACTGGCGTTATCCACCACGATGACGCCATCGCAAGGCCGTGTCTGCGCATAGACGGCAGCCAGTGCCTTCTCGAGCAACTCCTTACGATTGTAAGTCAGGATGACCGCTACCACCTTCCCCATGTGATTCTCTCCCACCGGCACCTGCGTATTCAGACCATGACCTCACACTCATTTTTCAATAAAGAGGAAGTTCCTGATCGACAATCAAAGGCCAGTTTTTATCTTTTTCTGAAATTACCGTCACCGGAACGGGCCAATTTATGTTTAGCCTTTCATCGTTATATCGTAATCCCCGCTCGGCTTCGGGCGTATATGGCGCCGAAACCAGATAACTGACTTCCACGTTATCGGTCAGCGTCTGAAACGAGTGAGCGAAGCCTGGCGGCACATAGAGTTGATAAAAGTTCTTGTCTGTCAGCTCGAAAATCTGATGTTGCAGGTAAGTCGACGACTCCTCCCTGACATCGACAATAATGTCCACTATCGAACCACGCAGACAACGTATCAGCTTGGCTTCCCCATGCGGCCGTTTTTGATAGTGTAGTCCACGCAATGTGCCACGCTCGGATGAAAATGACGTATTTTGCTGTACGAACCGACTAATCAAACCCTGTTTTTCAAATTCTTCCTGACACATGGTGCGTGCAAAATAACCTCGCTGATCGCCTCTTGGCTCAAGTTCGATCAACCAGGCATCGTTCAATGTCGTCGGATGGAAAATCATCACATTCTCCCAGGAAAAGATATCAGCCAAACTCAGGCAAAGAGATGTTCCTGCTCGGCATAAAGGCGATCGATCAATCGGCCGGCAGGCACAACGACATCATCGAATGTCAGCGGCGTATCTTTCGCTACCGGCCTTGCCAGGCGGCAGCCCAGCGCCAACCCGACCGGTAACAGCTGTTCCTGGCGAATGGCCGTCATGTTCTCGGCCACGCCATACACCTCGAAGCCTCCGAACTCCTCGATCGTCTCGCCCTCGGCCAGATCCTTCTTGGCCACGGCAATGACCCCGACCTTCGGCCCCGCCCTGGGCGCCAGCACGGCATCATTGAACAGCACCGCCCGGGCCACGGAGGTCGGCACTTCGAAGTGGCACAGATGATACGGCGTGTAGAAGCAGTAATAGGGCCCCTTGCCCAGCTTGTAGAGCTCCAGGTAGTGCCGCTGCCTGGGGTTTTCCAACGTACCGAGGACGAACACGCCCGGCCCCGGTCGCGCTCCGACGACATAATCCACCAATCCGGGTCCATCGGGATTCAGGTGCGGTTCGAATGCCGATACGGTCTCTTCGATCGGTACCAGCGGCGAGCCGGGATTGCCATTCGAAAAATCCGGGCCGAGCATGCCACGCCGGGCCACTTGCATGTCCGTCCCATTGGCAACGATGGCCTGTTCGAACGAGATCTTGGTGCCATCGGCAAACGAGGCGACCATCGCCGGCTTCTGACCCCAGCGCTTGGCAAAGCTCTCCTGGGTGGCAGGGTTGCGATAGGGGTCGTGCAAGCCCTTGATATTGCCGCACAGCACCGGTGTCACGCCCAGGCCGGCCACGAAACGATACAGGTTCATCTGCACGCCTGGCTGATCGCCATCGGAAAATGTATAAATGACCCCGGCCGCATCCGCCTTGGCCTTGAGGATGGGACCGATGGTGCCGTCCAGCTCGGCATTCATCTGGATGACATGCTTGCCGCTTTCCAGCGCGGCCAGTACGGCATGGGCAGCAAATTCCACCGAGCCGGTCACCTCGATGATCGCATCGAGCCCGCCAGCGCGTGCCAGGGCGACGGCATCCTCGGTAACGGCCGGGCGGCCGGCAGCGATGGCGGCCTCCAGTTCGTCCTGGGTATCGCAATGCACCGGCTGGATATCGACTTGTCCGAAAACATTGATCGCCGCCGGCAGGTTACGGTTGGCGATGGCGCATAACTGCATTCCCGGTGTGGCGGTGATGATTTGCAGGCCGATACCGCTGGCCTGAAATCCGGCACCCACCATACCGACCCGAATGGGATTCCCTTCCGCCTGCCGCTTGGCAAGGCCAGTATCGATAATGATCATCTATAGTGTCGTCTGTTGAGAAGTGATCGGGCTTGGCGAGGCAGGGTCAATCGCTCCAGACCTTCCAGGGCGGATTGGTTTCCCAGGCCGTTTCCAGTACCCGCTTGTCGCGCAGCGAGTCCATGCACTGCCAATAGCCGTCGTGATGGTAGTAGCCCAGCTTGCCAAGCTTGACCATGCGCTCGAGGGGCTCGTTTTCCCATGTCGTCTGGCTATCGTCGATCAATTCGAAGACTTCCGGCTCGCAGACGAAGTAACCGCCATTGATCAAGCCGCCATCCTTCTCTCCCTTCTCCCGAAAGCCCTTGACGCGACTCGACCCCTCGTCGAATCGCAGGGCGCCGAAGCGGCCGGGCTGGGTGACCGCCGTCAAGGTGCACCAGTTACCCGCTGACTTATGGGTATCGATGAGTGCAGGAATGTTGATGTCGCTGACCCCATCGCCGTAAGTCAGGCAGAAAGAGCCATCCATCAGCAACGGCATCGCCTTCTTGAGGCGCCCTCCGGTCATGGCCCCATCCCCGGTATCTAGCACGGTCACTTTCCAGTCTTCATTGACGCTCTGGAGCCAATCAATGTTGCCGGTTTTCAAGTCGATGGTGTAATCGGTCAAGTTTCCGCGATAATTCAAGAAGTAATTGCGAATATAATCGACTTTATAACCACCCAGAATGACAAAGTCCTTGAAGCCATAATGGGCATACGTTTTCATGATGTGCCAGATTATTGGCCGACCACCGATTTCCACCATCGGCTTGGGACATATGGCAGTTTCCTCACTCAAGCGCGTGCCATAGCCGCCAGCAAATATGACCACTTTCATGATGCATCCCTCCGTGAGCATTTATCCGAAACGCTTGTTTCTTGGTTATTAGTGAGTCTGCCAATGCAGGCTTTCGGAAAGTCGGCCTTCTTCGATATGACGTTGCAGGACATGCAGGCGCATGAGAGGCGATGCCCGAAACTCCTTGTCGGCGAAGTTCATGCGTTTGAGCCCGTCGATCAGCCCATGGATCGAGTCCGCTAGCGTCATCTGCGGCTGATGATCGGGTGCCAGGCTGGCATAAAGATCGAAATTGACCTGGTAGGAACGGCTATCGACCGGGGCATCGGTATTGATACTGACCGTAGTGCCCGGCACCGCATCCGCCACGGCATGGGCCAGGTCCCGGACCTGATGATTGCGCGCGTTCGATCCGGTATTGACGCGCAGTATCCGGCCGCCGTTGCTTGCCTTGCGCTGTATCGCCCAATCGATGGCGCGAGCCATGTCGCTCACATCGATCAAGGGACGCCAAGGCGAACCATCGCTGAGCACCGTGATCTGCTTCTGGCTCAGGGCGCAGGCCACAAAATCATTGAGCACCAGATCGAGACGCAAGCGGTCGGACATGCCGCACGCCGTGGCAAAGCGCAGGCTGGTGATGACCATGTCCCCTTCGATGCCGGCCAGCGCTTCCTCGGCACCAATCTTGGACTTGGCATAGTCCGTCAGCGGGGCGATTTCATCCGTCTCGCAGCGCGGGCCACCCAAGGCAACGCCATACACGCTGCAACTCGAGGCAAAGACGTAGTTGCTGACCCCCGCCTTGGCTGCAGCCTGGGCGGTGGCAACCGTGGCATGCTGGTTGATTTCCGCAGTAGCTGCCGCGAAACGCGACCCCATCGGGTCATTGGAGACCGCAGCGAGCTGCACGACGGCATCGTAGCCCTCGAGCCGTTCTGGAGAAAGGGAACGCACATCACCGAAGAACTGGCACGCAAGGTAACGTTCGGGTAGATAATTCGCGCCGGTCAGGCAATGGGCAAAATATCCATTATCGTAACCATGAAGCGTGGCCGACGGGTGGGCCTGCGCCAACCCACGAACCACGGCGGCGCCCACATAGCCCATATTACCGATGATCAGTATTTTCACAGTTTTCCCTAGCTATCTTGTCGTTGGCGCTTTGCGAACTTCCGTGCAGCGCATCGTTATCAGCGAGTGCCGCCTTTCAATCCAGCCGGCGATGAACTCTCGCTCTGTTATGATCCCTACTCATTTAATTACGCACTGGTTGCACAACGGTCAAGGAAGTAACTTTCAATCACTTAATTTTCAAAAAAAGTAGCGATACTTGTCCTGTTGGCGTTATTAGCCAGATCAGTAGAGTTTTCTGGCGAGCCATTTCCACGTAGGGATTCCACTTTATGCCCTACCTAGCGGATAGCATGATGCGATCTCATCTTCCCCGTTACGTTGGGCTGGGCTATTTTTTAATAAAGAAAAACATAAACTGCTAAGCACTGTTGCAGGCTCCCATGACCGACAATCGCCAACCGTTCGTTAGCGTCATCATTCCCGTCTACAGGGATTGGCACAAAGCCGAGCAGTGTCTTGATGCCTTGTCCCTGCAGACCTATCCCCGGGATCGTTACGAAATCATCGTCGTGGACAATGACGAGAAAAGTGCCAACTACCGGCCGGACTTTCCCTGCCAGGTCATTCAAGAACCCAAGCCCGGCTCCTATGCGGCACGCAACGCTGCGTTGCAGATCGCCAAGGGCGACATCCTGGCCTTCACGGATGCCGACTGCCTGCCGGACAAGCACTGGCTGGAAGCCGCCGTGCACTGTCTAGATGAGAGAAAGGTCGATCGCGTTGCGGGTCACGTCGAGGTGTTCTTCCCCAGCTCGGGATATAACCTGGCGCACACCTACGAAAAGGCCTTCGCCTTCGACCAGAAAGGCTACGCGGCGGACGGCCACTCAGTGACCGCTAATCTGGTGACCTACCGGCGTGTCTTCGACCAGGTGGGGCATTTCAATCAGGAAATGATGTCGGGCGGGGATTTCGAATGGAATCGGCGGGCAACCCAACGGGGGTTCTCGCTGCACTACTGCGAAGACAGTATCGTCTATCATCCAGCCCGCGCCAGCATGGAAGAAGTGCGCAAGAAGGCCCTGCGGGTGGCGGGCGGTGAGCTCTATCGACTGCCACGCCTGTGGTTCCTGCGCGGTTTCATGCCGCCCATCGGTACCGCCCGCTCCCTGGCAGGCATGACAAACCTCACACTACTCGAAAAAGGCGTGGCCTTTCTGCTTGCCTACTATATAAAGGTCTGCAAGTTCAAAGCCATCGTGCTGATGAAAACCGGGCTGAGCAAACCCCTGCGCGTGTAAACGGCGCATGAGCCCAGCCCAGAACGCAAACGGGCCCCGCCGATAGTTCGGCGAGGGCCCGTTTGCTGCCCTTGTTAGGCGAGTAATAAAAAGGCACTCTAAGTAAAATTAAAACCGAAGCGATCCAGGTAGTGCCATGTGGGGAATCAGGCGGGAATTACAAGCTCAGCAATCCATTCAGGACCTGATTGCACGGGATGAACCGCTAAGCGGCACGTTACTGGCCATCTGCGAATTGACGAATTCAATGATCCCGAGCTCACTCAGCAAGGTGATGCTCTTCGATGGCGAGTCACAGACGCTTCGCTTCGCAGCAGGCAACCTGCCCGAGGCATGCCAACGGGACATGCGGACCCTGCCCATCGGTCCCAATGAGGACATCTGCTGTCGCGCCGCCTTTCTCAAGCAACTGGTGGTCAGCGAGGATGTACGCCACGACAGCTTCTCGTCGGTTCCCCATGAGTTCATCGAGCAGAATGGCCTGCGGGCATGCTGGGCCTACCCGGTGCTGTCCCGGGAGCGTGTCTTGCTGGGGACATTTGCCGTCTTCTACCGCGTCCCCGGCCCGCCCAGCCGGCGAGAAATCGACTTGATGTCACGCGCTACCGCCCTGGTTGCGTTAGCCATCGAGCGCGACGAGGCGCGGCAGGCCCACCGTATCACCCAGCAGCGTTACCAATCGCTATTCACCTGTCATCCAGATGGGGTGTTCTCTCTCGATCTGACCGGGCATGTCGAGGAGGTCAACCCGGCGGGCCTGGCCCTGACCGGATATACGCGGGACACGCTACTCGGTCAACACTTTTCCCGCTTCGTCGTTGCCGAGGACCTTCCCCGTGTCGACAAGGCGTTTCGCAACGCAGTGAAAGGGAAGCAGCAGCAATACAACATCAGGGCCATCAGTGCGAATGGCAATATCTACCCTGTCACTATCATCAACCTGCCGATCCTTGTAAACGAAGAGGTCGTCGGCGTTTACGGCATTGCGAGAAAGCCCTGAACGGCATGCCGTGAATCAGGCAGCCGCTGCGCTTTCCTTGAACCTGGCACTCGCCCCGTCGCTTCCGTCTGTTTTCTCTGCCGGCTCATTCATGAGGGCCAGCAAGGCCTCGCAGGCATTGTCCATCGCAGTCACGTCATCGTGACTCTTGTCGATGGCCTTATCGACCTTGTTATGCGCCTTGAGCAGGTCTCGTTGGATGTCCGCGAGGTCGCGATGCTGGCTCGTGTCTTCGTCGTTGACCATGGCGGTGGTCGCGGCATGCGCCTCACGCTGAAGGGATTTCACGGCGTCGCGGGCCTCTTGCTCCTGCTCGAGCGTGCGGGTATAGCGGCCCTTCCCCGCCTTGATCCGCTTGGCCACCTCGAGGATGGCATCGATGTTCTCGGTGATATGCTTCGCATCGGTCATGGTAGGCTCCCGAAAGGACAAGCGCTGGAATAGCGGATGGGCCTGGGCGGCAAACTGGCGCGGCCCGCGAGTGCCAGTGAGGATTGCCTGCAATGGCACAGGGCATTGTACTGCCAATACTGTACGCCCATACAGCACTTCGCTGCAACCTCGAACGCGGTGTCGGTCTTTCCCGACAGGAGCCTCGTCTTACTCCATGGCTTACTTCACCAGTTTCAATAGGGAACGGAACGCAGCGTGGTCGCTATGCCGCAGCCATTCGAAGATCACCATCTCGCTCGTAACCACCGTTGCCCCAGCCGCACTCGCCCTGGCGATGGCCACTTCACGATCCGAGGCACGCCGTGAACCGATGCCATCGGCGACCAGGCGGACCCGGTAGCCATGGGCCAGCAGCCCGAGCACTGTCTGCAGTACGCAGACATGCGCTTCGCAGCCGGCAACGATCAACTCGTCCCGCTGCGGATCAAGGCAGGTCAGAAAATCGGGCTGGCTAGTGGCGGCAAAATGCGTCTTGGTGATGGTCCGATCACATAACTGGCGAATGCGCGGATGGTTCGGCCCCAGGCCGTCAGGGTTCTGCTCCGTCCCCATCACAGGCACCCCCAGTTCGCTTGCCGCCCTGGCGAGCACGATGGCCCGCTCGAGCGCCGCCTCCCCTTCGTGTATGGCAGGCAACAACGCTTCCTGGAAGTCCACCAGAATCAGTACGGAACGTGCGGCATCACAAAGCTCAGCCATAACGCCTCCAAGGTAGAGTGACTGGCGCTGTATCGATATCCTCATGGTACGTTTATCTTCAAGCGTCAGCACATCGCTTCCGACAGGCAACTGCCAAGCTGAAAGCTACACTGACTTTCCTTCACGAAAAGAGAGAGCGACATGGACGAAACGAATCCGCCGTGGACCCGGCCCATGCCCGACGAGCAGTTCGACCTGATGCGCCGTATCCTGGCCGCGCCCAGCCCGGTCGGGCTGGAAGGCGCCATGACCTACGGGGTGCTCAAACCATATTTCGAGTCGTTTGCGCCTGACGACTGGCATATCCACCAGTTCAAGGGACATGCCGGCATCGTGCTGGATTCCCACCCGGGCCGGGATGACCTGCTCAAGGTCATGATCATCGGTCACGCCGACAAGATTCGCATGCAGGTGCGCAGCATCGGCGATGACGGCAAGATCTGGATCAATACCGATGCCTTCCTACCCACGGTCGTCGTCGGCCACGAGGTCAAGCTATTCAGTGAAGACCCGGAGAACCCCGGCAGCTATCGCACCATCGAGGGCGGCACGGTGGAGGCGCTGGGCGCCATCCATTTCGCCGATCCGGCAGTCCGCTCCGGCGAGAAAGGCATCAAGAAAGAGCAGATCTACCTGGATCTGCAGATTCATGGCGAGAACAAGAAACAGCAGGTGCTGAACCTGGGCGTGCGCCCCGGCGACTCCATCCTGCTGGACCGCCCCATCCGCCCCGGCTTCAGCCCCAACACCTTCTATGGCGCCTACCTGGATAACGGCCTGGGCTGCTTCGTCACGGCTGAGGTCGCGCGACTGATCGCCGAGGCCGGCGGCACCCGGCAGGTACGCATGCTCTACGCCATCGCCAGCTACGAAGAGATCGGCCGTTTCGGCAGCCGGGTGCTCGCCGGCGAGCTCAAGCCCGACGTGCTGATCGGCGTAGACGTGAACCACGACTACGTCGCCGCGCCGGGTATCGGCGACAAGCGCATGCAGCCACTGGAGATGGGCAAGGGCTTCACCCTGGCGGTGGGGGCGATTGCCAGCGAACAGTTGAACCGGATCATCGCGAGCACCGCGAAGCAGTACAACATCCCCATGCAACGCGACATCGTCGGCGCGGACACGGGCACCGACGGCATGGCCGGCGTACTCGCCGCCGTGGACTGTGCCGCCACATCTATCGGCTTCCCTATCCGCAACATGCACACGATCTCCGAGACCGGCAATACCCAGGACCTGCTGGCCGCCATTCATGGCCTGACCCGCACGATCCAGGCTCTGGACTCCCTGCCGGACCCGCATCGGGAATTCCTCGACAACCATCCGCGCCTGGACCAGGCCAATCCGCTGAATCATCAAGGGTCAGCCAAACCCGACGAGGAAAAGCCTGAATCCTGACGGACACACGCCACAATGCAAACGGGCCCCGCCGATGTCTCGGCGGGGCCCGTTGCTTGCAGCCTGAAATTTAAAAGGTTGGGGTTACATGCGCAGCAGCTCGCGCACGTCCTTGGCTTCCCAATGCGGGAAGTACTTGCGTACCAGCGCGTTGAGCTCGACCTCGAAGGCCTGCCAGTCGACGTCCCCGCTTGCCGCGCCCTGCCCGTCGGCCACGCCGCGGATCATTCCGGCCCCCACGGTGACGTTGGTCAGCCGGTCGATGACGATGAAACTCCCCGTGCCGGGGCTCTTGCGGTAGTCGTCGATGGGGACCGGCGCGGTCAGCTCGACCCGGCAACGGCCGATGACATTCAGGCCCAGTTGCTCGGCGTCATGATGTTCCAGCGTGTTGACATCGATCTGATAGTCGATGGCACTGACCTGCCCCGCCAGGTCGCGGGTGGCGAGCTTGAGGTCATACAGCTTGCCGGGTTGCAGCGCGTCCTCGTGCATCCACACGATGTCGGCGCTGAAGGCATTCG
The DNA here is from genome assembly GCF_900113605.1 of Modicisalibacter xianhensis. GTDB lineage: Bacteria > Pseudomonadota > Gammaproteobacteria > Pseudomonadales > Halomonadaceae > Modicisalibacter > Modicisalibacter xianhensis. Next base: position 51,268 of record NZ_FOPY01000003.1, on the reverse strand, counting down.
ACAGCGGCACCTCGGCATCCGCCGCGACCAGCCAGTCGCCGCGCGAGATGTCGATCTCGTCGTTCAGGGTCACGGTGATCGCCTGGCCCGGGTAGGCGGCGTCGAGGTCGCCGTCGAAGGTGACGATGCGCTCGACCGTGGAGGCCTTGCCCGAGGGCAGCGCCTTGATCGCCTGGCCGGGACGCAGGATGCCGGCGGCCAGCGTGCCGCAGTAGCCGCGGAAGTCGAGGTTGGGGCGGTTGACGTACTGCACCGGCAGGCGCAGGTCGGTGAGGTTCTGGTCGCGGCTGATCTCGACGCCTTCGAGCAGCTCGAGCAGCGGCGGGCCGGCGTACCACGGCGTGTGTTCACTCGGATTGACGACATTGTCGCCCTCCAGCGCCGACAGCGGCACGAAGCGGATGTCGCGGGCGTCGAGCTTCTCGGCGAAGGCGCGGTACTCGGCGACGATCTCGTCGAAGCGCGCCTGGGAATAATCGACCAGGTCCATCTTGTTGACCGCAATCACCAGGTGCTGGATGCCCAGCAGATCGGCGATGAAGCTGTGGCGGCGGGTCTGGGTCTGCACGCCATGGCGGGCATCGATCAGGATCACCGCCAGGCTCGCCGTGGAGGCGCCGGTGGCCATGTTGCGGGTGTACTGCTCGTGCCCCGGGGTGTCGGCGATGATGAACTTGCGCTTGTCGGTGGAGAAGAAGCGGTACGCCACGTCGATGGTGATGCCCTGCTCGCGCTCGGACTGCAGGCCATCCACCAGCAGCGCCAGGTCGACCTTGTCGCCGGTGGTGCCGCTCTTCTTGGAATCCCGGGTGAGCGCAGCGAGCTGGTCCTCGTAGATCATCTTCGAGTCGTGCAGCAGGCGCCCGATCAGGGTCGACTTACCATCATCGACGCTGCCGCAGGTGATGAAGCGCAGCAGGTCCTTGTTCTCATGCTCGTGCAGGTACTGCTCGATGTTCTCGGCGATCAGGCTCGATTGGTGGGACATGACGAAACCTCAATAAAACAGGGAAAGGAGAAAGCGGAACCGGGGCTAGGCGGGGGAATGCGTCGTGGGAATGCCCGCCAGGCGAAACAGGTTGGGCAACGGCATCATCCAGATACCCAGGCGGCGCCACACGAACAGCAAGGCAATCACGTTCTGCAACACCAGCACACTGGCCAGGGCCAGCGCCGCGCCGAGTTCATCGAAAAGGGGAATCAGGATCATGAACAAGCCAATGCCGATGGCGTTGGCGCTCAGGGCGATGTTGCGCATCAACGCTTCATGGCCGGTCATGTTGAGCAGGAAACCGACCGAGCCCGTGGCCACGTTGACCAGTTGCGCAACGGCGATGATGCGCAGCAATGGCGCCGCCTGGACGAACTCGTCGCCCATCCAGCCCAGCACCCACTGCGGAACGACCAGGCACACCAACAGTAACGGCGAAGCCAGCAACGTGCCCAACAGGGCACCCTGCCGAGCCAGGCGGGCCAAGCCCTGATGGTTGCCTTCGTGGTAGAGCCTGGCGAAGCGCGGCGGAAAAATCGCGTTGATCACCATCAGGATAAACATTATCAGGAGGGCCATCTGCTGTGCCGACTTGAACAGGCCCAGCTCGCTGCTGGTCAGGAGGAAACCAGCAATCCAAATACTGACCACCGTCTGCAAGAATTCAGCAAGATTCAAGACAAAGAATGCTCGCGATGATCGATTAAATACCTGGCGCGACACGCACTCGGCGTCTTCCCAGGGCTGCTCTCGCCCTCGCTGCCATGCCAGCAGTTGCCAGGCCCCCTGAAGCACGACCAGCCAGGCTGCCACGGCAAAGGCCCAGCCGATGGCTATCACGCCGACCGCGGGAATAGCCCAGTGAAGGGCTAGCAGGACTCCCGCCGCCGCCAGCGAAATGGAGCCGTTTTCCAGTAGACACGCCGTCGCCGGCCTGCCGATACCCTTCATGAATCCGGCAAGCAGGAACGCCAGCGTGAACGCCGGGGTGGCGATGGCGATACCGATCAACACCTCGCTCAACGCCTGTGAACCGAACAGCCACTCGAACGTGTGCCGACCCAGGAAGATGACCACTGCAGCCACGATGCTCAGCCCCCCCGCCTTGCGTAGTCCCCAGCTCAGGTAGGTCAGCGTGTGACGGGAACGGGCATTCTGGCCTACGAAACGCATCAGCGCATTGTCCATCCCGTAGCGCGCCAGCAAGGCCGCGCCGAGAATGACACTTTGCGCCAGCGCAAAGGCCCCCACCCCCTCGGGGCCATACAGCCGCCCCAGCACGACGACGAGCAACAGGCTACCCAAGGCCGCAATGCCGCGCGCCACGAACGTACGAAACAGCGCCAGCGCCATTTCGCCTTTCAGGCGTGCCATCGCTTTGTGCATCACGTCAGAAATACCCCTCGCGCTTCTTGCGCTCCATGCTGCCCGCCTGGTCATGATCGATGGCCCGGCCCGAGCGCTCGCTGGTGCGGGTCAGCAGCATTTCCTGGATGATCTCGGGCAGCGTGGCGGCAGTCGATTCCACCGCCCCGGTCAGCGGATAGCAGCCCAGCGTGCGGAAACGCACCCACTTTTCCTGCGGGACTTCGCCGTCTTCCAGCGGCAGGCGCTCGTCGTCGACCATGATCTGCATGCCGTCGCGCTCGACCACCGGGCGCGGCGTAGTACAGCGGTACGATGGGAATCGACTCGAGATAGATGTACTGCCAGATATCCAGCTCGGTCCAGTTGGAGAGCGGGAATACGCGGATCGACTCGCCCTTGTTGACCTTGGCGTTGTAGATGTTCCACAGCTCGGGGCGCTGGTTCTTGGGGTCCCAGCGGTGGTAGCGGTCACGGAACGAGTAGACGCGCTCCTTGGCGCGCGAGGCCTCTTCGTCGCGGCGCGCGCCGCCGAAGGCGGCGTCGAAGCCGTACTTGTCCAGCGCCTGCTTGAGCGACTGGGTCTTCATGATGTCGGTGTACTTGGCGCTGCCGTGCTCGAACGGGTTGATGTTGGCGGCGCGCCCTTCCTCGTTGATGTGCTCGATTAGCTCCATCCCGGCTTCCGCGGCCATGCGATCGCGAAACTCGATCATCTCGCGGAATTTCCAGGTGGTGTTGACGTGCATCAGCGGGAACGGCGGCGTGCCCGGGTAGAAGGCCTTGCGCGCCAGGTGCAACATCACCGAGGAGTCCTTGCCGATGGAGTACAGCATCACCGGGTTGCGGAACTCGGCGGCGACTTCGCGGATGATGTGGATCGACTCCGCCTCGAGCTGCTTGAGGTGGGTCTGGCGTTCGGGTGACAGGAGCGCATCGTCCGTGCGCGCCAGAGGCGTTGCCTCGGGTGCGGGCTGGTTCATGAGGGTCGTCCTAGGGTGTACGGAAGGAAGTCGGCCGACAGGCAAGGCAGCGAGCGCGCCCCGCCTGACGGCCGATGGAGCGTCGATCAGAACTGCGTATTCAGGGCTTTCGCCAAGGCCTGCTTCCAGCGCTCGTCACGCTGACCACAGACAATGAAGTAGGGATTGAGCACGCTGTCCTGCTGGTTGCAGCGCAGCGGCTCCAGGGTATGCGCATCGAGCACTTCGCCACCGGCAGCGTTAACCACCGCCTGGGCGGCAGCCGTGTCCCATTCGCAGGTCGGCGCCAAGCGCGGGTACAGGTCGGCCTCGCCTTCGGCCACCAGGCACAGCTTGAGCGAGCTACCCATGGACACACGCTCGTTGTACGGCAGGTCGGCACAGAACGACTCGAACTCGGCGGCGCCATGCGAGCGGCTGCCGACCACCTTCCAAGGCTCGTGTTCGGGATCGGGCAAGGCACGCACACGGATGGCCTGAGGCTCCTCGCCCCGGATCTGCTTCCAGGCGCCCTCGCCCACCTGCCCCCACCAGGTCGTACCGCCATTCTCCAGCGCCGGCGCATGCACGATACCGAAGACCGGCACGCCGTTCTCGATCAAGGCCACGTTCAGGGTGAACTCGCCGCTTTTCTTGATGAACTCCTTGGTGCCATCGAGCGGGTCGATCAGCCAATAGCGCGCCCAACTGCCACGCGTCGCGTAGGGAATCTCGCCGGACTCCTCGGAGAGCACGGGTATCTGCGGGGTCTGGATCTTGAGCAGGTCGACCAGCGCATGATGCGAGGCCATATCGGCCTCGGTCAGCGGACTGTCGTCGGCCTTGGTCTGGATATCGAAGTCGCGACGGTAGATGGTCACTACCTCGCGGCCGGCCGACTCGACGCCGGCACGAATGGCATCGAGGCGTTGCGGTTTGGGTCGTTGTGTCACGCCACCTCCTCTTGTGGGTTGCGATACCCTTGCGGGTTACGGGACTGCCAGCGCCAAGTATCGGTCATCATCGCCTCCAGGCCACGCTCGGCTTTCCAGCCTAGTTCCTCGGCGGCCTTGGTCGGGTCGGCCCAGAACTCGGCGATATCGCCGGCGCGGCGCGGGGCTATCTTGTACGGAATCGGACGACCACAGGCCTTCTCGTAGGCAGCGACCATTTCCAGCACCGAATAGCCGGTACCGGTGCCCAGGTTCCAGACATTCACGCCGGGACGATTGGCCAGGGCTTCCATTGCCTTGAGGTGGCCTTCGGCCAGATCCATGACATGGATGTAGTCGCGAATGCCGGTACCGTCGCGGGTCGGGTAGTCATCGCCGAACACCGAGAGGCTCTCCAACCGGCCGACCGCCACCTGGCTGATGAACGGTACTAGGTTATTGGGAATGCCCTGCGGGTCTTCGCCAATCTGGCCGCTCTCGTGGGCCCCGACCGGGTTGAAGTAACGCAGCAGGGCCACCGACCACGCCCCGCCGGCACCGACCAGCGCCTGGAGCATCTGTTCCACCATCAACTTGGTCTGGCCGTAGGTGTTGGTCGGCGTACCGGTGGGCATGTCCTCGCGGAACACCGGCGTGCCAGGCTCGCCGTAAACCGTGGCCGACGAGCTGAACACGATACGATACACGCCGGCCGCGGCCATGGCCTGGAACAGGCACAGGCTACCCGACACATTGTTGTCGAAATAGGCGAGCGGCTTCTGCATGCTTTCACCCACCGCCTTGAGGCCTGCAAAGTGAATGACCGCATCGATATCATGCAGGGCGAACAGGCGATCCAGGCAGGCCCGGTCGCGGATATCCCCCTCGATGAACGGGACGGCCTGGCCCGCCAAGGCCTCGATGCGCCGCAGCGACTCGCGCGAGCTGTTGCAGAGGTTGTCCAGCACCACCACGTCGTGCCCTGCCCCCAACAGCGTCAGCACCGTGTGCGAGCCGATATACCCTGCGCCCCCGGTAACCAGAACTGTCATCCGTGCCTCCAATCAATTTTCCTTGTTAAGCGAGACTGCCGTCGTTTCAGCGTTTCTATTCACCCATAGATAGATGAGACAGCCCAGCCCTGCCCCGAGGGTATCCAGCAGGAAGTCTTCCAGTGACGGGGTTCTGCCGGGTATCCATGCTTGCAATAGCTCAACCACGGCACCTAGCACAAGCATGATCACCAGCGTACCGGCGACATGCAGGCGCGGCCACGCCCAGGGCAGGCAAAAGGCCATGGCCACGAACAGCATGAAATGCGCCACCGGCGGCACCGAGAACGGCAATCCCAGCCACACTTCGATGGTGTCACGCAATGCGCCGGGAATCAGCCCGCCCACGGCAAACAGCAAAAAGAAGAGAAAAAAGATGGCGGAAACCCACGCCAGGCGAGACCTAGTAGGCATTATCGTCCATGAAGCCCTTGAAGAGTGTCAGGAAGATTATCTTCAGGTCGAAGCCCAAACTCCAGTGACGAATATAGGCATGGTCGAATTCGATCCGCTTCTGCATCTTCTCCAAGGTATCGGTTTCGCCACGCCAGCCGTTGATCTGCGCCCAGCCGGTAATGCCCGGCTTCACCTTGTGACGCAGCATGTAGCCGCGTATCTGGCCGCGATACTCCTCGTTGTGCGCCACGGCGTGCGGGCGCGGCCCGACAATCGACATGCGCCCCTGCAGCACATTGATGAACTGGGGCAATTCATCCAGCGATGTCCGGCGCAGGAAGGCACCAAACGGCGTGATACGGCTATCATTGCGCGTCGCCTGAACGACCTTGTCGCCGTTTTCCATGACACGCATGGAGCGGAACTTGTAGACCTTGATGGGCCGGCCATCCAGTCCATAACGATTCTGGCGAAAGAGAACGGGCCCCGGCGAGGACAGCTTGACGCCTAACGCGATTATCAGCATCGGCAAGGCGATCAGGGCCATGATCAGCGAGCCCACCACGATATCCTCGACACGCTTCAATGAGCCGGACGGGCCATGGGCCGGCGTATCGTAGATGCTGACCGTCAATGTGCTGTTGATCGGCTCGATACGCGAGTAGATCAGATCCGCCACGAGCAGGTCGGGCACGATATACAACGAGACGGTAGTATCGGACAGGGCATCGATCAACTCACGGATCTCGGCCTGACGATGGAGCCCCCAGGTAATGTAGATACGGTCCAGCTTATGATTGTGGGCAATCTCGATGACCTGCTCGACATCGCTCATTGGCTCCAGCCCTTCCGGGCGGTTTTCGTTCGCCTCACGGGCATGCAGTGCGAACTGCCCGACCACATTGAAGCCCATCCAGGGTGCGGCATTGAAAGAGGCAGACAGCTTATCCGCCACCTCGCCACAACCGACAATCGCGACATTGCGGGTATTGAAGCCCAGTTCACGCAGCCGATGCAGTACCACGCGCAGCAGGCTACGGTAGAGCAGCATGCCGCCGCCCACGGCGATGCCCCACGGCAACAGCAGATCATACGTATGCGCCGTGTCGCGAAAGACCAACAGCGCCAAGGTAAGCACGACGCCAAAGACGACCAGCCACAGTAGACCGACTACGAGCAATTCACGACCAAGCGAGTGCACACGCCAGGAACCATAAAAATTGCCGGTACTCGCGCCGATCTGATAGAAGAACCAAGCTGCAAAGCCATAGACCAGCAGCCACTCCAAGCCGATGGCATCGGGGTGATAAAGCCCCAGGGCAACGATCCCGCCAATGATCAGCGTTGCATCCAGAATACGTTGCGCCACCCCGAGATGCGAGGAGTGACGTTGCAGTAAACCACGAGCGACTTGGTGCTCGCTCATTCCTCCTGCAGCTATCGTTTCCATGTTATTTTCCCCTTTATTCCCTTGAGCGACTTCTAGATGTACTTATTGGCAACTAAATATGAAATCACTTGTTCGGCGGCTGCGTCTGGATCAATACCATCATTGATGATATGAACTTCTGGCGATTGCGGCGCTTCGTAAGGTGAGTCGATCCCCGTAAAGTTCTTGATCAGCCCATCCCTCGCTCGTTGGTACAACCCTTTGGGGTCACGCCTCTCACAAGTCGTCAAGGGCGTATCCACAAAAACTTCGATGAAATCATTTCCCCCTAGCAACTCACGCACACTTTGTCGTTCAGAGCGGAAGGGAGAAATAAATGCCGATAGCGTAATGATACCGGCATCAACGAACAGACGTGACATTTCACCGATACGCCGAATGTTCTCGATACGATCCTCATCGGTAAAACCCAAGTCGCGATTCATGCCCTTGCGTACGTTATCGCCATCCAGCAGATAGGTACGCTTGCCCATGGCATGAAGTTTTTCTTCGACCAGACCGGCGACCGTCGATTTGCCCGAACCACTGAGACCAGTGAACCACAACAAACAAGCGCGATGCTCGTTCTGCAGTTCACGGTCTTCACGACACACTTTATGGGCGTGCCATACGACATCACTTCCCATTTACCACCCTCATGTACTTGAAATAATGAAAAACCCCTCGCGGGTAGATTAATACATAACGCTTCCATAATCTCTTGGGCTCTTTTAACATCCTATATGCCCAACGTATGTTAAACTTATTTACCCAATTAGGGTAATAGGATTTCCCATCAGAACTTACAAGTTGATCCAAAAAACCACCACATGTAAACCCTACACCTTTCCAACCTCTAGCCTTCAGGCTGATCAAGAAATTCTCTTGTAAGGGTGTGCCCATTGATACAACTACAGCATCATGCTTCAAAACCTCGCTAACAACATCTTCTAGTTCATAATCATTCAGAAAACCGTGACTAACAAACCCTACATGAACGCCATATTTATCACTAACTATTTTTTTTGCAGACAGTGAAACTTCTTTTTTTGAGCCCACCAAAGCAATTTTAAGACGATTCAATTTGCAATGCTCAAAAAAAGGTGAAGCCAAGGAAGTGTCATCGAAACTAATGCGAGACACCTCATTATTTTTTCTTGAAAATAAATTATGCAATTTAACCAAGGATATGCCATCAAAACCATATTTTATATCATTTATTAATTCGGGATTATGCTTTGAATTATTCACAATCAGCCTGAATGAATAAGGATTTACAAAGCTATAAAACCCGCTTGAAAAATCCACATCATTTTCATTTCTCAAGATATTCACATTACGTCCTTTTTAATGAAAAAGAAAATATCAATAAAAATATTGATACTGTTGATAGATAAATAACACCCATAGGAAAGCCTTGAAGGGTTACTAATGCAAAGAAAGCTAAAGAACTTCTATCTTTTACATAAGAAAAGAAAAAAATAATCCAAAATATAAAAGTAAGCCCGACTCCCCATGTCAATATCAGCCTAAGCCACATTCCATGATAATTAAAAGGATGCAATCCTACGCCATTCCATGTTCCTTCTGTTTGATGACTAATAAACCATCCAATATAAGGGTCTTCGTAAGCTATTGGAACTCCAGGAAATATACCCAGCATTTTTTCAAAAAAAGACAAATACTCATATTGATAAAAAAAACTGAAAAGCATCTTAAACCTATCCACTGAATCAATAGTATTTACATTTGAGACTTCCAGCCTTGAATAAACAACCAAAATGGAAACGGAAAACAATGCAATAAGAACTAGTATTTTTGGAAAGTTTTTTTTATCCAATACAAAAATAAAAGTAATAACCAAAAAACACAAAAGCCCCGTTTTTGATTGAGACGCCATGGTTGCAAGGAAGTAAAGAAAATAATCCTCATTCATCTTTCCTTCTTTTATTTTCAGATAAGCTATCAACCCCAACAAAACAATAAAATTGTCGTAATTTGCCTCATCAGCCAATTTAGGCCTAATAGGAAAGCCATGAATCAAAATCAAAAAAGCAAAGTTTGCTATCACTAACCAAGAGAAAATTTTTGTGTACTTAACCCAATCAACAAGGGTCGGAGGCTCTTTGTTTCGCAACCATAGAAATACAAAAAAACAGTAAACAAATGGCTTAAACTCCATAAAAAAAGAAAATGCCTGAAAATTATCAAAATAACCAACCTCCATATGGTAGAAAAGAAACTTCCAGACTAAAAATATGAACAAAAAAACAGCACTATAAAACAAATATTTTAGCTGACTATCAGCCTTCATCTTCTCCATAACAAAAAAAGGGAGCATGCAAACAATTGAAAAAACTATAAATGCATCGTATATTTTCTTCCCTTCCGTAAAATCTCCCTCATTTGCAAAAAAGAAAAACAGCGGCCCTAAAAAAACACCTAAGAAAAGAACTCTATTGTTTTTGGACAACAGAAAGCTTTTACTAAAAGTTATGCGAGGCATTCAAACTTCTTCTTTAGTCTATCAAAAAAACCTAATTTCCACCCCTTCCCCCAATGATGTATTGCATAAGTATTTTCCGTAACGTACTTATTCATTAAAAATTTTCTATCATGCTTGGCGTAAGGGTTGTAAGGATAAAAATACTCTTCAGGACAAGTAAAAAAATCGTTATCACTTAAGTATTTTTCCGCACAAACACTAGCAACTTCTGGCGCAATCAAATATGGCTTATTATTAGCAAACCTCTCTTCCATAAGCTCTCTACAATCCTTTATAAAAGGATGACCGGCAACCGCTCCCAAAACTGCAGTATTAAGCCTACCAACATCTTCATATCCCAAAAAACAACTATATTTCAAGAGAGAATCAAAAGACTTAATTACTTCAATGTCAGTATCTAGATAAACACCACCATGCTGTTCAATAGCGCGAAGCCTTATGTAGTCAGAAACAAACGCCCATTTTTTATTTTTTATAGCATACGACAGGAATGGAGTATCAATAGAGATGTTATCTTCAGTCCACAAGAATATCTCGTACTCTGGCATATTAGCTCCCCAAGTACTTATGCACTCTTTATACAATTCAGGGAGTTCACCTTTACCAAACCAACAATAATGTAGCTTCTTAGGTACCATATTAATATCCAAAAAACTTTGCCGTCCTTGACTTTGAAACATAATCCAACCCCTTTATATTTCTAATTTTTAATTTTTCCTTGAACTCTTTGTAAATATTGGCATACCATTTCCTGCTTCCATCATTAACATTTTCTAATTCAAATTCAATGTTTATAAACCCCTCTATTTCATTTTTGTTTTTCTCGATATCCTCCATCCTTATGACCATAAGCTCATACCTTCCATTCTTGTAAATATTAAAACCTTTCTTGTGATCAAAACCTTTTTTATAAACATCAATTCCAGTAAGCCTTTTTATCTCCCTATCAAACCATTTATCGTAATAATCATGATCAAAAGTTTTTTCAAAAACCTCTAATAAAAAATCATCGTCCACATAGCGCATATCAGGATTATACTTGTTTATATAATCCACCACCCAATATGAAAGCTCTTGGAAAAACATTGATACATTTCTTGCCTTAGGCTCTCTCACCACAGTTATAATTTTTACGTCTTTTTTCCATTTAATAAAAAAACGCCTCAGCAAAAATTTCGTTTTAGTAACAAACTGTCTTTTTATTCCAGCATTTCGTTGCTTCTCACCTACACAACATGGACTGTTCCCATATAAAGTATGCATGTGTACAGAGTTTGGTATACTGGCTTCTAAGGAAGAGGATCCCACTTTACCCATTTGGTAAATATACACTTCCGCATTTCTGAACTTTTTCACATCTGCTATTGCTTTTTTTAAAAGCGACATTCTACCTCCGTCTACTTACTGCGCAGCGTAAATCACTGAAAGCACTGTTAATACCCACCAAAACTCCATACAGTGGGTATAAAACACAGTGCAGCCCCTCCTACTAACAAGCTGACAGGGAGACCGTTAGCAACATAGTCTTTCATTCGATAACCACCAGGCCCATAAACCATTAAATTAGTCTGGTAGCCAAGCGGCGTTATAAAACTTGCTGAGGCGGCAATCATGATGGCAATGGCAAACGGCATTATGTTTACGTTCAACTGTTCAGCAACTTCCACCGCAATTGGAAACATCAATACCGCTGCCGCATTATTGGTAATTAACTCTGTGAAGAGCACCGTCACGAAATAAACCATGGCGAGCGCAAGCCATGGCGACGTGACATTGCTTGTCATCAGCTCGGCGATTGCCTGGGCTGCGCCGCTCTTGGTCATGGCTGCCCCCAAGGCAAACGATGCAGCAATGACGACAAGCACTTGCAAGTCGATATAACGGCGGGCCTTGCTGACCGTGATGCAGCGCGTGGCCAGCATGGTGCCTGCGGCGAGAAAGGCGGCTTCGAGTATGCTCAAGATGCTGAACGCACTCAGGCCAACCATGGCGGCGAGGATGACGAGTGCCAACGGGGCTTTCTTGAAGTTGGGTGGGGTCGAGTCGTTAAGCGCGCTGACCAGCAGGAAGTCCTTGCGGTAACGGTATTGCTCGACAAAGTCGTGGTCGGTTTCTAGCAGCAGCGTATCGCCTACGCGTAATTGGATATCGCCAAGCTTGCCGGGCAGGCGTCTCCCCTCGCGAGAAATCGAGAGAATCACCGCCTGAAAGCGGGTACGGAAGCGCGATTCACGGATGGTCTGCCCTAGCCCGGCGAAGTCGGGGCCGATCACGGCCTCGACCAGGCAACGGCGGTGGTGGGCAATGTTGAGTTTGCGCACATCGCCATTGGCCGGGCGCACACCATGTACGCCTCGCAGCTCGCGGGCACACTCCGGCGCGCCGATAAAGCCGAGGATATCGCCGGCCATCAGTTCTGTCTGTGGCGACACAGCCGTCAATAACCGCTCGCCACGCTGAATCTCGGCCAGGTAACCATGCTGCATGTGGCGCAGGCCGGCTTCCTGAATGGTCTTGCCGATCAAGGGGCCGTTGGGCTCGACCACCACCTCGACACTGTATTCGCGGGCATGCTCGACCTGCTCGATCACGCTTTCACGCTGCGGCAACAGGCGGTTGGCGAACAGCAGCAGGAACGTGCCCCCGGCCAGCAGCACCGGCACGCCCACCCAGGCGATGTCGAACATGCCGAGCGAGATGCCCATCTGGCTTTGCAGCAGGCCGTTGATGACCAGATTGGTACTGGTGCCGATCAGGGTACAGGTGCCGCCGAGTATGGCGGCGTAACTCAAGGGAAGTAACAGCTTGGAAGGTGGGAAGCGCAGCCGATGCGCCCACTCCTGCACGGCAGGAATGAACATGGCCACGACGGTGGTGTTGTTCATGAACGCGCTGAGCACGCTGGCGGGAATCAGCAGGCGCAGTTGGGCACGCTGCAGGCTGCGTGGCTGGCCCAGCAGACGATGGGCAATCCATTGTACGGCGCCGGTTTCCTTCAGGCCGGCTGCCACCACATATAGGGTCGCGATGGTCATCACGCCGGGGTTGGCAAACCCCTGCAGGGCTTCGGCGGGTGTCAGAATGCCGGTAATGACCAGGGCGGTCAGCGCCGCCATCAGAATCGCATCCGGCGCGATACGCGTCAGGATAAGACCGGTCAGCACGGATAAGACGACGGCCATCGACACGTAGGCCGTCCAATCGAGGGAAGTGTCCAACTTGCACCTTTGGGAAATGCGCATTGCGCCACGCGTCGCGTGAGCAATGGGCAGCCGGTCACTCGGCTGCCTTGATCCAGTTATGTGATTTGTGAACGGGGCTGTGGTGGCGTGCCAACAGCAAGATCATCTATCGCGAGTCACAGACGCACGTCGTTCCATCGAGCGGATCGGTGCTTATTATTCTTGCTTTGCCGCTTGGTCTTGATTTGCCACGCCAGCGATCGTGACGTGGAGCGCATGGCCGGCCTCGGCTGCCCATGCGTCTATCTTGGCCTTGAGGGATTGCTTTGCGTGGCTGTCGCCATGCACCAGCCGGATCTCACGCGGGGGCTTTCGCATGCGCTTGACGAAATTGAGCAAGTCGTGCTGATCGGCGTGGGCGGAGTAACCGCCGATGGTGTCGACCCTGGCGCGAATGGTGATGCGCTCGCCGTCGAGTTCCACCCAGCCGCCGCGCGGGCCGTAGTGCTGTATATCGCGCCCCGGCGTGCCGGCGGCCTGATAGCCGGTAAACAGTACGGCATGGCGTTCATCACTCAGCATGCGCTTGAGGTAGTTGACGACTCGCCCGCCGGTGGCCATGCCACTGGCGGCGATGACCACCGCGGGGCGGCCGGTGCGGGCCAGGTAGTCCACGGTGCGCTCGTGTTCCGCGTGGCTATCGACGGTATACAGGTTGTCGAAACTCAGCGGGTGGCGCCCGCTGCGCAGCCGCTGGTGGGCTTCGGCATCCCACCACGGCTTGAGTTCGCGGTAGACCTGGGTGAATCGGGCGGCGAGTGGCGAGTCGACGATGATTTCCAGGTCTCGCCAACTCTCGTCGACGGCCTGGTGGATCAGGCTTTCGAGTTCGTAGAGCAGCTCTTGGGTGCGACCGATGCTGAAGGCGGGAATGATCACGCTGCCCTGGTTATCGAGCGCCCGGTCGATGGCGGCTTTCAGGCGGGCGCGGCGCGTGGTGCGGTCTTCATGCCGGCGGTCACCGTAGGTGCTTTCCAGCACCAGCACATCGGCACGATAGGGTGACTTGGGTGCCGGCAGCAGGGGCGCATGCGGCGCGCCCAGGTCACCGGAGAATACCGTGCGCTGACGCGCCCCGCTGGCGCGGTCGAGCGTGTCGATTTCCACGTACGCCGAGCCGAGGATGTGTCCGGCGCGCTGGAGCCGGAGGCGTACCCGGTGGCGCGCATCGTCGATTACGGTGTGCCAAGTGGCATACTCGAGCGCCACCAGGCGCTGCTCCACTTCCGCCAGGAATCGCTCGATCAGCGCCCTGTCGTGGGTAAAGCCGATCTTGAGCGCATCCTCAATGACCAGGGGCAGCAAACGTGCCGAGGGCACGCTGCACAGGATCGGCCCCTGGTAGCCGGCCGCCAGCAGGTAGGGCAAGCGACCGATATGATCGATATGCACGTGCGTGACGATCAGCGCCAGCACGTCATCGACGGGGAACGTCACCTGATGTTGGGTCAGGCTGTCGAGGCGGTCGGCGTCCTGCCCCTGGAACAGCCCGCAGTCGACCAGCAGGGCACGGTCCGGGGCGAATTGCAGGCGGTGGCAACTGCCGGTGACACCCTCGTCTCCGCCATGATGGCTGATACTGACCCCTGCGCTGTCGATGCTACGACTGGGGGCGGGTGAGTTACCCAAGGCTGCGTTCATAGGAACCCACCGCTCATTTGTACGAGTAGTTGTAGTAGCCGTAGCCGTAGGCCGTGGCGGCCTTGCGCTCCAGGGCATTGAGGATCGCGCCCTTGACCTGCACGTTGGCCGTTTCCAGGCGACGCATGGCCAGTTCGATTTCCTTGGCCGGGTTGAGCTGGAAGCGCGCGACCATCAGCGTGGTGCCGACCTGCTTGCCGATGATGGCGGCATCGGTCACGGCCAGTACCGGGGGCGAATCGATGATCACCAGGTCGTAGCGCTCGCCCACGGCGTGGAGGAACTCACTGAAACGCTGGCTGGTCAGCAGCTCCGACGGGTTGGGCGGCGCCATGCCGCGCGCCACGTAGTGCAAGCTGTCGTTGACGGGGCGAATCACCTCGTCGAGCGGCTTGCGACCGGAGAGGATGTCGCTCAGGCCACCCTCGGAGCGCGCGCCGAAGACGCGGTGGATATGGCCCTTGCGCATGTCGCCATCCACCACCAGCACGCGCTGCCCCGCCTGGGCACACACCGCCGCCAGGTTGGCGGAAATGAAGCTCTTGCCGATGTTGGGGCTGGGGCCGGTGATCATCAGGCGGTTGTCGGCGCCTTCCAGCATGGCGAAGTGCAGGCTGGTGCGCAGCCCACGCAGTGCCTCCACCGAGGTATCGGCAGGGTTGCGCTCGGCCAGCAGGCCAACGGGTATCGCCTTGCCCTTGTTGGAGCCGCGTCGCACGCGGCGATTGAGCTTTTCCTGCTCTTCGGACAGCGGCACGGTGGCGTACACCGGCAACCCGAGGGCTTCCAACTGGTCGGTGGTTTCCACGCCACGATTGAAGGCAGCACGCAGCAGCACCAGCCCCACGCCGATCATCGCTCCCAGCAGCGTCGCCACCACGACGATCAATTTCTTGTTGGGCTTGACCGGCTCGGGGAACACCTCGGCGGTATCCAGTACGCGCACGTTGCCGACCGTGCTGGCCTCGGCGATCTGCATCTCCTGCACCTTGTTGCGCAGTTGCACATAGATCTCCTGGGTCACGGCGACATCACGCTGCAGGCGCAGGATTTCCTGCTGGGTCTCGGGCAGGGAATTGATCTTGCGCTCCAGATTGGCCTTTTCCTTCTGGAGTTGGCCCTTCTTCTCGAGCAACGCCGCATAGGTAGGGTGCGTCGGCTCGAAACGCCGCGAGATTTCCGATTCGGTGAACGACAGTTCGTTGAGCTGGGCCTCAAGATTGACCAGGCGCTCGAGCACGGACTGGGTTTCCAGGCTCAGGTCGACGCTTTCGCGGTCGGTGCGGTAGGCGTTGAGCTTGGCTTCGGCCTGGTTGAGGTCGGCCCGCACCTGCGGCACCTGCTTGCGCAGGAACTCCAGGCTGTTGCGGGCCTCCTGGGACTGGCGCTGGATGTTCTGCGCCACATAGATGTCGGTAATCGAGGCCAGGGTGGTTTCGGCCAGGGCCGGCACGGGGCCGGTCAACCCCAGGTCGAGCAGGCCCGTTTCCTGGCCCTGTTCACTGATGCTCAAGCGGTCTTTCAAATCGCCAATGGCGGTCAGGCGGCGAATGTGCGTCAGGTCGAATTCGGCCCCCGGCAACGCGTCGATGGAGGCCACTGTCAGTGCCAGGCCGCCATCCAGAAATTCCGCGCGCTGACCAACCCGGCCTTCGCCGATGGGTTCGCCATCATGGCTGATCGCATAGCGCGTATCGCCAAGCACCGTCAGCGTGAACGTTTCGTCCAGGTACTCCTCCGCCACCGGCATGGCGTCTACGGTGATGGCATCACCCGCCCAGGTGAACCCCCAGTTGGCGGCGAACGCGGGGCGCGCAATACCGATCCGCTCGAGGAACTCACCCACTACCGGCACGCGGTTGGGCTCGACCAGCAAGTCGAGGTTGAGGATATCCACGGCGCGGCCCAGCACCATGCGCGAGCGGATGATGCCGATTTCCGACTGCGAGGGCGGCTCCTGCCCCAGCATGGTGGTCACTTCGGACAGCGGGTTCATCGAGGGCGCGGCATCCTCGATCTGCACCAGGGCATCGGCGCGGTAGATCGGGGTGGCCAGCAGCGCATACATCACCCCGGCCAGGGCGAACAGCGCAGTGATGAAGGCAATCAGCCACTTGTGATCGATCAGGACGCCGAACAGGCGACCGAGATCGATATCGTCGTTGCTCTGTGGCTCGCGGGTAACGGGCGGATTCTGTGGCATGGAAGAGACCGGAAGCATCTGAGTGAAAAGACGAACGAAATCGCCAATGCCACCTGAAAATCATCGTGGAATGATTTTCAGGCGACACTTGCGAACGATTTTCTAGGTCGTGTGGGGTGGTATTACAGCTTGCTGGCCCAGCTATCGGCGGCGCGCACCAGTTGGCGGTGCACATGCTGGAACGCCTCGGGGCTCTTGCGGTAGGGATCGGGAATCTCTTCCCCCTTGCCGCCCTGCCCCAGCCACCGGCCAAACAGCATGGTCTTGCCAGTGGCGGAAGGCACCAGCTTGGCGACGGCCTGGCGCTGGCCTTCACTCATGACCAGTACCAGGTCGGCACGCAGGATCATGTCTTCGGTGACCTGGCGCGCCTTGTGCTCGGCGACCGTCAGGCCATCGCCTTCGGCCAGGCTACGCGCAGTGGGTTCGATGCCATGGTCGACCAGGGCACCGAGCCCGGCGGACTCGATGGTCATGTGCGGCAACCGGGCCTTGAGCAGGGCCTCGGCGACCGGGCTGCGGCAAATGTTGCCCGTACATACGATAAGAACGCGGGAAAAGTTCATTAGTCGCTGTCTGAGAAGTTGTTCACGTTTTCACCCAGCTCCGTCACTTGATATAGCGTGCTGAGCGACGGCAGCAACTGTGAGAGTACACGGTTCCAGCGTGAAACGGGGGCCGCGGTGACATAAATGACATCCGTGGGCTGCAACAGGAACTGGGCACCGAGCGCAAAGGCCACTGCGTTTTCGGCATTGAGCTGGTAGACGGTGGCGAACTTGTCGTCGGTGGGCGCGTTCGGGCGAATCACGAAGATGCCCGAGGCATTGGCCTGGCTCTCGTCGATGCCGCCGGCCTGGGTGATGGCCGCCGTCAGTGACAGGCGGCTGTTGGCCATGGCCAGTGCCCTGGGCTCGTTGACTTCACCCATGACGTAGATCTGCTGGTTGCCGATATCGGGCACGTGCAGCACGTCGCCATCCTGCAGTAGCAGGTTCTGTTCCATCTCACCATTGGCCAGCATGTCGAAGACAGACAGGTGCATGTCCTGGCCATCACGCGTCAGCACCACGTCGTGCCAGTTGGCGGTATCGGTAAGCCCACCGGCGGCACTGATCGCATCGAGCACGCGCATCGGCACGTTGGTAACCGGAAACAGCCCGGGCTGGCCGACCTGACCGGTGACGTAGGCCTTCTGAGAATTATAAGCAGCGACTTTCACGTCGACCTGGGGCTGGGCGATGTACTTGTCCAGCCGGCGCTGGATCTCGTCGCGCACGTCGCGCACCGTGCGACCCGCCACCTGCACCTGCCCCACGTAGGGGTAGAAGATCGTGCCGTCGGCGTGCACCACGTTGCCGGATTCCTCGGCGCTGCGCTCGCTGCCCGCCGGAATGGTGAGTTCGGGGTGGTCATAAACGATGACATTGAGGATATCGCCACGACCAATGCGGTAGTCATAGTCGCTGGGGGCTTCACCCGGCTCGGTAGTGAGGGTTTTCATGCTGACCGCTTCCGGCCGCTGCACCGTGTTCATGGCCCTGACCAGCCCCAGGGTGATCGGCTGGATCTCCACGGCGTCATCGAGCGGTGCGGTTTCCGCGTCGTAGTCGATGTGCCCACCCGGTGCAAAGGCACAGGCAGACAGTCCCATTACCAGGGCAAGGCCAGCAAGCGGCCTGGCAAGGCTCGCGGCCTGCCGAGCGAAGCGTAACATCATGTTTTTCTTACATTCCTGTTTTGTATTCGGCAAACGAAAGGGAATTCAGCCAATGCCATGCGTTATTGCCGTGCACCAAGAGAGAGCCGCATTTGTAACAATTCGACAGTTTAGTGCATATGAATTCACGCATGATTCACTGCGTAAAAAACCAGTGATGGTGCTTTTAGTCACTGAATTCAGGGGGATATTGGGCAATTTCTTGCCTGGAGGAGAGACGAATGGCAGGAGACTCGTAGGCACGCTACCGCCCTGGAGTTGCATCCGGCTTTTCTCCTTAGCCTATAAATACTTGTTTATTAAGCATTTTCTAGAAAAAGGAAGCGCTGACGGCATGCTAAATGGTGACCACCGAGCCTTCCCTTGCTCATTTATCCTGCATTCTTTTTACGAATAATTGACAGAAATGCAGGCCTAACTATGGTTAGGTTCCCTTACTGATGCATGTTAATTATCTTCCTTACGAAATACAATTCCTAGCGCTTTTTGTAACAGCAAATCGGTTGAAGCATTGCATGGCTGCTGCTATGGGATAAAATCAGGTTGACACAACCGCTGGCGCAGCCTTCTGCCGCGCCGCTCTTTCTTCGCGAAATGGAGGACTTGTCATGGATTTGAAGAAGGCCGTGGCTGCGCTGAGCGTAAGCCTGTTAGCGATCTCCCCGGTGGCGTTTGGCCAGGCCGAGACGACCGGAGGCGCAGCGGCGACCGGCGGTGCGGGAACGGGTGCCGCTGGTGGTGCGGCAGCGGGTGGCGCGGCGGCAGGTGGCGCCGGCCTGGGCGCAGCGGCTGGGCTATCCACTGCCGCCATCGCGGGAACGGCCGTGGTCGGCGCCGTGGCCGTGGGTGCTGCTGTCTCGGCCTCCGGGGGCAGCGACAGCGACAGTGGCGGCAGCGGTACGACGGGAACCACCGGCACGACAGGCACCACCGGTACGACAGGCACGACCAACTGACCATGCCGGGCTCGACACGACGCAAGCTCGGGACTGCGCCACAGCGACGGGGCCGCCTTCGGGCGGTCCTGTTATGTCTGGCAGCGCTCCCCTCCCTGGCCACGCTTGGCGGCTGCTCTTCGCAAGGTGCCTCACCCATGGCGCAGTCGCTGCGCACGGTGTTGCCCGACATTGGCGGCACGGCACTGGCCAGGCAGGCCACGGCCCTGCCCTACGCCTCGTTGAGCGTGGATATCAACGGCAATCGCGGCCTGCTGATCATGGGCACCCAGACCGGAGACACCACGTACTGGCAATCCAGCGATAGCGTGACATTAGCGTTGACGCATGGGGGGCTGACGAGTACCGGTGGACTGAAAAACGATCTGGTCGGCACCCGCTATTACCCTCGCGTTGAGGAGGGCACGTCACCTTCAACGTCTACAGCACCCTATTCGCCGTGGCTGGATGACGCCCCGGCGCACTACCGGCTGGAAAGAAGCTGGATCAACGATCAGGGCATCACGGTGCATGACAGTGCGGAGGGTCGGATGCACTGCGCTTCGGCGGCGCCGGTCGCGCTGCCTCTCCAGACGCGCCGGCTCGAGCGCTGCACCCTGGTGCATGAATGGCACACGGGCGAGACCACAACCGACATCATCTGGCGCGATCCGGTGGACCGGCAGCCCTGGGCAGGCCGCATGGTGCCGTGGCCCGAGCAGCACGCCCTGGCCTGGCGGGTCGCCAAGCCCTGGTGGCAACCTGCGCCCCGGCAAGCGACGGGAGGCGCATCATGACATCCCGTTACTTTCCTCGCCTGGCCTGCCTGCCCCGGCTGGGGCTCGGCACGTGCCTATTGCTTGGCCTGGCAACGGCGCATTCGGCGCTCGCCCAGTCAGCGGCCTCAAGTGAAAACCTGTTCGACTATTGGCTGGCACGCCAGGCCGACCGGCAACCCATGCCGACCGATTGGGCCTATGCCTTCGTCGAGCGTCGCGACTTCGATAGCGGTATTCGTGACAGCGCGTTTCGGCAGCGTCGTCTCGAGGCCGAACTGGATGGCTTGGCCCTGGCGCTTCGCCTGACACCTCATGCGTCCCTGGCGGAGCACATCGCCGAATGGCAGCACGCCCTTGACGCGTCCGCCGTGCAGCGCTCGCCGGGGCGCATCGATGTCGCCTGGCTGGCAGCCAATCCACGTCATGTGCCTGACCTCGCCGAACTCGAGCGTATCGGCGCATGCCAGCGTCCCACCTGGGTGGAAGCCTGGTCACTGGACGGCGTGACGCGGCTGGATTGGCACAGCGGCATGCAGAGCGGTGAGTTGATCGATGCCCTCACCGAACGCACCCGCGAACTGACCCAAACCGCCGCCCTGGTGTCGCCCATGGGTGACGTGCACCGCTTCGGGGTGGCGCCCTGGAATTACGCCACGCTGCCGGTCGCGCCGGGAAGCCGCGTGTGGCTCGACCTGCCCGACGACCTTGCCCCCGGCCAGGCCACGCTGACCCATTGGCTGAATACCGCCATGCCCGAGGCCCTGGCGGTGCAACTGCCGGGCGATGATTGCACGACATTATGGCAACGCGATGCGGCTACGACCGACTCTTCAGAATAATCACAGGGTGTTCATGACACACGTGACAGCCTCGCCCTCCTCGCTGGCTCCCTTGACCGTGGCCGTGTTGGTCGGGCTTTATCCGTCGCTGGCGCGGGCCGAGTTGGGCCAGGCGCAGAGCGACTTCGGCGGTGTCGGCCTGATGCAGACGCCCACGGCGCGCATGGCGCCGCTTGGCGAATTTTCTTTCACTTACGGCCGTGTCGAGCCGTATACCCGCTACAACATCAGCGTGCAGCCCCTGGACTGGTTCGAGGTCGGGTTTCGCTATACCGAGATCGACAACCGCTTTTACGGGCCGAGCATCGCCGGGGACCGTGATTACCTCGACAAGGGCATTGATTTCAAGCTGGGGGTGTGGGACGAGAGCCGTTACCTGCCCCAGGTCGCCCTGGGGTTTCGCGATTTTGGCGGCACCGGCCTGTTCAGTGGCGAATACCTGGTGGCCAGCAAGCGCTGGTACGACCTGGATTTCAGTCTGGGGGTGGGCACGGGTTACCTGGGGGCGGGTGGCGATATCGACAATCCGTTGGGCTGGGTGGACGATCGCTTCGATACCCGCGGCCCCGGTGCACAGAGCATCGACGATACCGGCGATTTCTCGTTATCGTCGCTGTTTTCTGGCCCAATTGGGTTCTTCGGTGGCGTGGAGTATCAGACGCCCTGGGACCCGCTGACACTCCAGTTGGAATATGACGGCAACGATTACCAGAGCGAGCCGCTGAACAATCGCTTCGAGCAGGATTCGTCATTCAACCTCGGCGCACGCTACCGGCTGAATGACAATCTCAAGCTCAACCTTGGCTGGGAGCGCGGCAATACGCTGATGGCCGGAATGACACTGTCCGCCAACCTGGCGGGCCTGTCCCAGATCAAGCGCGATCCGCAGCCCGTCCCCCTGCAAGCACCGGCTACCGACATGCCCAAGGATTGGCGCCCGGTGGTAGCGCAGCTCGGCAGCAATGCCGGTACCCAGGTCAAGCGTATTCGCCGGGATGGCGATACGCTGATCGTCGATGCCCGGCCCACCAAGTACCGCTCGCTGGCCGAGACCGAAGCCCGCGCCAACCGTATCCTGCACAACGCCACGCCGCACGATATCGACACCTATCGCTACCGCTGGTATAGCCGTGGCCTGCCCGTGCGCGAGGACGTGCAGCCCCGCCACGCTTACGTCGCCGCGGCGCAAGATGCGTCGACCGAGGTCGACTACAAGTACAGCCTGTACTCGCTGGCCGCCACGGAAAGCCACCAGGGCGACACGCTATACGAGGGCGATCCGCAGCGCTTCGGCTGGCGGATCGGCCCGGGCATCAACCAGAACCTGGGCGGGCCGGACGGTTACCTCTACGAGATCTACCTGCGGGCCAGCGCCGAATACCATACCGATGCCAATGGCTGGTTCTCGGGCATGCTCGGCTGGACGGTGGCGGATAACTTCGAATCGTTCGATTACATCGCCTCGTCCGACCTGCCGCGGGTCAGGACCTACATCGGCGAGTATCTCGCCGAGACCGACCTGGGGCTGTACAACCTGCAGTACACGCGCACGGCGCAACTCGACGAGGACTGGTATGCGATGGCCTACGGCGGCCTGCTGGAGTCCATGTATGCCGGAGTCGGCGGTGAGGTATTGTACCGGCCATTCAACAGTCACGTTGCCTATGGGCTGGATCTTAACTGGGTTCGCCAACGTGATTTCGACCAGCGCTTCGGGCTACGCGACTACGATACCTGGACTGGTCATGCCACGGCGTACGTCGAGCCCGGCTGGGAGGACATCCTGGCCCAGGTCAGCGTCGGGCGTTACCTGGCGGGCGACATCGGCGCGACCTTCGATGTGTCGCGCGAGTTCGAGAATGGCGCCCGGATCGGCGCCTGGGCGACCCTGACCGATGCCGGTGACGACTACGGCGAAGGCAGCTTCGACAAGGGAATCTACATTACCCTGCCGCTCGATGCGTTCTTCACCACCTCGTCACGCGCCTACACCAGCGTGGCCTGGAAGCCACTCACCCGTGACGGTGGCGCGCGCCTGGCTCGCCAGTACAGCCTGTATGGCTTGACTCACGAACGCGACATGGGCCGCTACTGGGACGAGATCGGCGACGCGTTGGAGTAACACGCCGGGTTCACAAGGCCGGAAACGAAAAAGGGCACCCGAGGGTGCCCTTGATTTTTTGCGCCAGTGGTTTTGGCCTCTGGCGCTGTGCGCGTCAGTCGCTGCTTACCAGCCGGTCGCCTGCTTCAGCGCGTCGCCGATCTCGGCCAGGGAGCGCACGGTCTTGACGCCTGCCGCTTCGAGCGCAGCAAACTTCTCGTCCGCGGTGCCCTTGCCACCGGCGATGATGGCGCCGGCGTGGCCCATGCGCTTGCCGGGAGGTGCAGTCACACCGGCGATGTAGGAAACGACCGGCTTGGTGACGTTGGCCTTGATGTAGGCCGCCGCCTCTTCTTCCGCCGTGCCGCCGATCTCACCGATCATGACGATGGCTTCGGTCTGCGGGTCCTTCTCGAACATCTCGAGGATGTCGATGAAGTTGGAGCCCGGGATCGGGTCGCCGCCGATGCCCACGCAAGTGGACTGGCCGAAGCCGTGATCGGTGGTCTGCTTGACCGCTTCGTAGGTCAGCGTGCCGGAGCGAGAGACGATACCGACCTTGCCCGGCTTGTGGATGTGACCCGGCATGATGCCGATCTTGGACTCACCCGGGGTGATGACGCCGGGGCAGTTCGGGCCGATCAGGCGTACGCCCAGCTCGTCGCACTTGACCTTGACGTCGAGCATGTCGAGGGTCGGGATGCCTTCGGTGATGCACACGATCAGCTTGATGCCGGCATTGGCGGCTTCAAGGATCGAGTCCTTGCAGAACGGGGCCGGTACGTAGATGACCGAGGCTTCGGCACCGGTCTTCTCGACGGCTTCCTTGACGGTGTTGAACACCGGCAGGCCCAGGTGCTCCTGGCCACCCTTGCCCGGCGTGACGCCGCCGACCATCTGGGTACCGTAGGCGATCGCCTGTTCGGAGTGGAAGGTCCCCTGCCCGCCAGTGAAGCCCTGGCAGATGACCTTGGTGTTTTTGTCGATCAGGATACTCATTACTTGCCCTCCGCCGCTTTGACCACCTGCTGTGCAGCGTCAGTCAGGCTGGTAGCCGCGATGATGTTCAGACCGCTGGATGCCAGCTTCTCGGCGCCCAGCTCGGCGTTGTTACCTTCCAGACGAACCACGACCGGCACGTTGACGCCGACCTGCTCGACCGCGCCGATGATGCCTTCGGCAATCATGTCGCAGCGCACGATACCGCCGAAGATGTTGACCAGCACGGCCTTCACGGAGGTGTCGGAGAGGATGATCTTGAAGGCTTCCGCCACGCGCTCCTTGGTGGCGCCGCCGCCGACGTCAAGGAAGTTCGCCGGCTGGCCGCCGTTGAGCTTGATGATGTCCATGGTGCCCATGGCCAGGCCTGCGCCGTTGACCATGCAGCCGATGTTGCCGTCGAGCGCAACGTAGTTGAGCTCCCACTGCTGGGCATGCGCTTCGCGCTCGTCTTCCTGGGAAGGATCGCGCATGGCCTGCAGGTCGGGGTGACGGTACAGGGCGTTACCGTCGAGGCCGATCTTGGCATCCAGGCAGTGCAGGTTGCCCTGCTCGGTGATGACCAGCGGGTTGATCTCGAGCAGTGCCAGGTCCTTGTCGTGGAACATCTTGGACAGGCCCAGGAAGATCTTGGTGAACTGCTTGATCTGGTCGCCTTTCAGGCCCAGCTGGAACGCCAGCTCACGCGCCTGGTACGGCTGTGCACCAACCAGCGGATCGATCTCGGCCTTGA
Source organism: Modicisalibacter xianhensis (assembly GCF_900113605.1). Classification (GTDB taxonomy): domain Bacteria; phylum Pseudomonadota; class Gammaproteobacteria; order Pseudomonadales; family Halomonadaceae; genus Modicisalibacter; species Modicisalibacter xianhensis. Next base: position 26,443 of record NZ_FOPY01000003.1, on the reverse strand, counting down.
GGATCTTCTCGGGAGTTTCTTCCGCGACCTTCTCGATCTCGACACCACCCTCGGTGGAAGCCATGAAGACCACGCGGCGCGTGCCACGGTCAACGACGGCGCCCAGGTACAGCTCTTCGGCGATGTCGGTGCAGGTCTCGACCAGGATCTTGGCGACCGGCTGGCCCTTCTCGTCGGTCTGGAAGGTCACCAGGTTCTTGCCCAGCCACTGCTCGGCGAAGGCCTTGGCTTCTTCAGCGCTCTTGACCAGCTTGACGCCACCGGCCTTGCCGCGGCCACCGGCGTGCACCTGGGCCTTGACGACCCACATGTTGCCGCCGATCTTCTCGCACGCTTGGGCAGCTTCTTCGGGAGTGTCCACGGCGAAACCCTTGGACACCGGCAGACCATAGTCGGCAAACAGCTGTTTGCCCTGATATTCGTGAAGGTTCATCGTGTCATGCCATTGGTTGCATGTGACTCGAATGGTGATGCCGGGCGGCCCTGTCGCCGGCCCGCATCACCCCCGTCCGCTCCCGGTACATTGCCGGGGGCGACGCGCCGCCCGGGGCGGCGCTTGTTGTCCTGCGGGTTACTTGCGCTTCTTGCGGTTGGCCATGTGGATGGCGTGACCGTCCACCGCCAGCGCGGCTTCGTGAATCGCTTCCGACGTGGTCGGGTGAGCGTAGCAGGTCAGGGCCAGGTCTTCGGCGCTGGAGCCGAATTCCATGGCGATGACGCCTTGGGCAATCAGCTCGCCAGCGTGCTGGCTGACGATGTGGATGCCCAGGATGCGGTCGGTCTCGGCGTCGGCAATGACCTTGGCCATGCCATCGGGGGCATTGTTGGCCAGCGCACGTCCGTTGGCGGAGAACGGGAAGGAACCGGTCTTGACCTCGATGCCTTCGGCCTTGGCCTGCTGCTCGGTCATGCCGACCCAGGCGACTTCCGGTGAGGTGTAGATGACCGACGGAATCGCGTCGTAGTTCATCTCGGCCTTATGGCCGGCGATGATATCGGCCACCATGACGCCCTCTTCGGAGGCCTTGTGCGCAAGCATCGGGCCACGTACGCAGTCGCCGATGGCGTAGACGCCCGGCACGCTGGTACGGCACTGGTCGTCGACGAAGATGAAGCCACGCTCGTCGAGCTTGACGCCGGCATCGTCGCTGAGCACGCCCTGGGTGTAGGGGCGGCGGCCGACACAGACGATGACCTTGTCGAAGGTCTGTTCCTGCTCGCCCTTGCTGTCGGTGTACTTGACGACGACTTCGTTGTCCTTGACCTCGGAGCCGGTGACACGTGCGCCCAGCTTGATGTCCAGGCCCTGCTTGCCGAGCAGCTTCTGGGTTTCCTTGGCGACGGCCTGGTCGACCATCGGCAGGAAGCTGTCCATGGCCTCGAGGACAGTGACTTCACTGCCCAGACGGCTCCACACGCTGCCCAGTTCCAGGCCGATGACGCCGGCACCGATCACGCCCAGGCGCTTGGGCGCCTCGGTGAATTCCAGTGCGCCGGCTGAATCGACGATCAGGCCTTCGGTCAGCGGGGTCGGCGGAATCTCGACCGGAACGGAACCGGAGGCGATGACGATGTTATCGGCCTCGTAGGTTTCTTTCTCGCCTTCCTTGCCGGTGACTTCGACCTTGCTGTTGGAGAGTACCTTGCCGGTGCCTTCCAGGGCGGTGACGCCGTTGGCCTTGAACAGGGCGCTGATGCCACCGGTGTTCTTGGCGATGACGCTCTCCTTGAACTCGAGCATCTTGGGCACGTTCGGCGTGATGTCGCCGACTTCCAGGCCAATCTCGCCGAAGTTGTCGCGTGCATCGATGAACTTGTGGGACGTCTCCAGCAGTGCCTTGGAGGGAATGCAGCCCACGTTGAGGCAGGTACCGCCGTGCACGGTCTTGCCCTGCTTGTTCACCCACTTCTCGACACACGCGGTCTTGAGACCCATCTGTGCCGCGCGGATGGCGGCCACGTAGCCACCGGGGCCCGCACCAATGACGATCACATCAAATTTATCGGCCATGTATCTTTCCTGTTGATCGGTTCGCTTGAGAGTCCGTTGACGTCAGACGAGGTCAGATGTCCAGCAGCAGGCGCGCCGGATCCTCGAGCAGGTCCTTGATGGCAACCAGGAACTGCACTGCGTCCTTGCCGTCGATCATGCGGTGGTCGTACGACAGAGCCAGGTACATCATCGGGCGGATCTCGACCTTGCCGTTGACCGCCATCGGGCGCTCCTGGATCTTGTGCATGCCCAGGATAGCCGTCTGCGGCGGGTTGAGGATCGGCGTCGACATCAGCGAGCCGAAGATACCACCGTTGGTGATGGTGAACGTACCGCCCTGCATCTCGTCGATGCCTAGCTTGCCGTCACGCGCGCGCTTGCCGAAGTCGACGATGGTCTTCTCGACGTCGGCGATCTTCATGCTATCGGTATCGCGCAGCACGGGGACCACCAGGCCACGGTCGGTGGACACGGCCACACCGATGTCCTGATAACCGTGGTAGACGATGTCGGTACCGTCGATGGAAGCGTTGACGTCCGGGAAGCGCTTGAGCGCCTCGCTGGCGGCCTTGACGAAGAAGCCCATGAAGCCGAGCTTGGTGTCGTGCGCCTTGAGGAAGGTGTCCTTGTACTGGGCACGCAGGGCCATTACCGCGGTCATGTCCACCTCGTTGTAGGTGGTGAGCATGGCAGCGGTCTGCTGGGCCTGGACCAGGCGCTTGGCGATGGTCTGGCGCAGGCGGCTCATCGGCACGCGCTTCTCGGGGCGCTCGCCCTCGACGGCCGGCGCTGCGGCTGCAGCGGCCTTGGCACCGCCACCGCTCTTGGCAGCCGGTGCGGACTTCTTGGCGTTGCCTTCCTTGACCGCCTTCTGCACGTCTTCCTTGAGCACGCGGCCACCCTTGCCGGTGCCCTCGATCTTGCTGACGTCAAGGTCGTGCTCGGCGATCAGCTTGCGTGCGGCAGGGGCAACGATCTTGTCGCCGACCTTCTCGTCGGATTCCGCACCGCTGGCTTCGCTTTCATCGCCACGCGACTCGGCGGAAGCGCCTTCGGCTTCGCCGCCCTCGCTACCACCGGCGCCTTCGGCGAAAGTCGCCAGCAACGCTTCGGACTCGACCTGCTCGCCTTCCTGCACCTTGATGTCGCTCAGGGCGCCATCGGCCGGCGCGACGACTTCCAGCACGACCTTGTCGGTCTCGATGTCGGCCAGCACTTCGTCGCGCTTGACCGCTTCGCCGACCTTCTTGTGCCAGGTGGCCACGGTGCCTTCCTGAACGGATTCGGGGAAGGACGGCGCCTTGACATCGTAGCTCTTGCCGGAAGCCGCCGGCTTTTCGCTCTTCTGCTCGGCCTGTTTCTCGGCCTTCTGCTCGGGCTCGGCGTCCTGGCCGCCCTGCGGCTTGGCGTCGGACTTGGACTCGGCCTTTTCCTCGGCGGCGCCGAGCATGCCAAGGACCTGCTCCGATTCACAGGTATCGCCCTCTTCGACCTTGATCTCTGACAGCGTGCCCGCTTCCGGCGCCACGACCTCGAGCACGACCTTGTCGGTCTCGATTTCGACGATCAGCTCGTCACGTTCGACGCTGTCGCCGGGCTGCTTGTGCCAGGCAGCAACCGTGCCCTCGGCAACGGATTCCGGAAAACTGGGCGCTTTGATCTCGGTAGCCATTTGGTTTCCTTAGTGGGTTCTCTCTCGTCCTGGTGGGACGCCTCAGGCGTTGAAGGCGTCTTCCACCAGTTGGCGCTGCTGTTCGACATGGACGGACATGTAGCCCGCAGCGGGTGCTGCCGAGGCCGGACGACCGGCGAACTTGAGTTCGCGGCCCAGGCCTTCCTTGAACATGTCCGCGACGACACGCATATGGTGCTGGCTCTGATACCAGGCGCCCTGGTTCAGCGGCTCTTCCTGACACCACACCACCTGCTCCAGGTTGGTGTAGTCCTTGATCGCCTCGAAGAGCTCGTCCTTCGGGAAGGGGTAGAGCTGTTCGACGCGCAGGACCGCCGTATCTTCGCGCTCGTTCTCCGCGCGATAGGCCGCCAGGTCGTAATAGACCTTGCCGGCGCACAGCACGACACGCTTGACCTTGCTGGCGTCCAGCTTGCCCTGGTCTTCCAGTACCATCTGGAAGCGACCGTTGGCCAGCTCTTCCAGCGTAGAAGTCGCTTCCTTATGGCGCAGCAGGCTCTTCGGCGACATGATCACCAGCGGCTTGCGCAGCGGGCGAATCACCTGACGACGCAGGAGATGGAAGATCTGCGCCGGCGTGGTCGGCACGCAGACCTGCATGTTGTGCTCGGCACACAACTGCAAGAAGCGCTCGAGGCGCGCGGAGGAGTGCTCCGGCCCCTGCCCTTCGTAGCCGTGCGGCAGCAGCATGGTCAACCCGCACAGGCGGCCCCACTTGGACTCACCCGAGGAAATGAACTGGTCGACCACGACCTGAGCGCCGTTGAAGAAGTCGCCGAACTGCGCTTCCCAGACGATCAGCGCGTTGGGCATGGTGGTAGCGTAGCCATACTCGAAGGCCAGCACCGCCTCTTCGGAGAGGTAGGAGTCGCGAATGGTGAAACGCGGCTGCCCTTCACGGATGTGCTCGAGCGGCACGTAGGTGGTGCCGTCCTTCTGGTTGTGCACCACGGCGTGGCGGTGCGAGAAGGTGCCGCGGCCAGAGTCCTGACCCGTGATGCGGATCGGGTGGCCTTCGTCGAGCAGCGTGGCATAGGCCAGGGTTTCGGCGAAGCCCCAGTTGAGCGCCATGCCACCGGCCTGCATCTTGCGACGGTCCTCGTAGATCTTGGCAACCTGACGCTGGACCTGGACACCGTCGGGAATTTCGCACATGCGCGTCGCCAGTTGCTGCATGCGCTTCATGTCGAACGAGGTGTCGAAGTCGCCGCTCCACTCGTGGCCGAGGTACGGGTTCCAGTCGACGAACAGCTCGGTGTTGGGCTGCTTGACCAGCGCGTTGGCGACGTGGTTACCCGCCAGCAGGTCCTCGCGGTACTGCTCGACCAGTGCCTTGGCGTCGTCCTCGGAGAGCACGCCCTCCTCGACCAGGCGCGCCGCGTAAAGCTCGCGGGAGCTTTTGTGCGACTTGATCTTCTGGTACATCATCGGCTGGGTGCCGGACGGCTCGTCGGCCTCGTTGTGACCGCGACGCCGGTAGCAGACCAGATCGATGACGACGTCCTTGTGGAACTGCTGGCGGTAGTCGATGGCCACTTGCGCAGCATGCAGCACGGCATCCGGGTCGTCGCCATTGACGTGGAAGATCGGCGCCTGAACCATCTTGGCGATATCGGTGCAGTACTCGGTGGAGCGCGTGTCCTGCGGATGCGAGGTGGTGAAACCGACCTGGTTGTTGATCACGACGTGGAGCGTGCCACCGGTCTTGTAGGCACGGGTCTGCGACATCTGGAAGGTTTCCATGACCACGCCCTGGCCGGCGAAGGCCGCGTCGCCGTGGACATTGATCGGCAGTACCTTGTCACCGTCGGTGTCGTCGCGGCGATCCTGACGGGCACGTACCGAGCCTTCGACCACCGGTGCCACGATTTCCAGGTGCGACGGGTTGAAGGCCAGCGCCAGGTGGACTTCGCCGCCCGGCGTCATGACGTTGGAGCTGAAGCCTTGGTGGTACTTGACGTCGCCCGAGCCTTTGGTAATGACCTTCTTGCCATCGAACTCGTCGATCAGCTCTGACGGGCTCTTGCCAAGGATGTTGACCAGCAGGTTGAGGCGGCCGCGGTGCGCCATGCCGATGACGACTTCCTTGGTGCCGTAGCCGCCGGCACGCTGGATGACCTCGTCCATCATCGGGATGAAGCTTTCGCCCCCTTCGAGACCGAAACGCTTGGTGCCGGGGTACTTGGAGGCCAGGTAGCTCTCCAGGCCCTCGGCGGCGGTCAGTCGTTCGAGCACATGCTTGCGGACCTCGTTGCCGTACTTCGGCTTCGAGCGCACCGATTCGAACCGCTGTTGCAGCCAGCGCTTCTCTTCGGTGTCGACGATGTGCATGAACTCACAGCCGATGCTGCGGCAGTAGGTCTGCTCCAGCGCTTCGACGATTTCCTTCAGCGGTGCCTTGTCCTTGCCCAGGAAGAAGGAGCCGGTCTGGAACTCGCTGTCCATGTCGGCCTTCGACAACTGGTGGAAGGACAGGTCCAGGTCCGGCACCGGTACCGGTTTGCGCAGATCGAGCGGATCGATGTCGGCCTTCTGGTGGCCACGGAATCGATAGGCGTTGATCAGCTGGAGGACCTTGACCTGCTTCTTGTTCTCGCCACTGTCGACAGCGGCCGTGCCCTGAGCGGTGCGACGGTTACGTGCCAACTGGTAGAACTGGTCTCGGATCGGACTGAGGGGGGTATCGTAGGAGGGACTGCCTTCCGGGCGCGGTAACTGATCGAAATAGTTACGCCATTCATCCGGAACTTCATTGGGATCGACGAGGTATTGCTCGTACAGCGCTTCGACGTAGTGAGCGTTGCCGCCACTCACGTGCGAGGAGCGCCACATCAACTCCATTATGCCTTCTTGCATCTCTCGGTCACCCTGCACTGATGGGGTGGTGTCGGCGCCTGGTACGGGATGCGCACCGGCGTCACTCTTTGTCTTGCTTGTGGACGGGACAGCGTCCACGGAATGCGCGGCGTGATCGTCAAGAGCCGGTGCACGAGGCACCGGCTCTTGACGCGTGGGCCGGCCTCACCTGCGACACATGGCCGCAGGTGAAACGGGCTCCAATGATAGCAAGTCGCTGGCCACGATTTAAGTAGCATTCGCCAATAGCAGCTCACGAATCTTGCCGATCGCGCGAGTCGGGTTGAGCCCTTTCGGACACACCGCCACGCAGTTCATGATGCCGCGGCAACGGAACACGCTGAACGGATCCTCGAGTTCGGCGAGGCGCTCGCGGGTTGCCGTGTCACGACTATCGGCCAGGAAGCGATAAGCTTGAAGCAGACCGGCCGGACCGACGAACTTGTCCGGGTTCCACCAGAACGACGGGCAGGACGTCGAACAGCAGGCACACAGGATACATTCGTAGAGCCCGTCGAGCTTGTCGCGCTCTTCCGGCGACTGCAGGCGCTCGATGGCCGGCGGGGAGTTCTCGTTCTGCAGGTACGGCTGGATACGCTCGTACTGCTTGTAGAAGATCCCCATGTCGACGACCAGGTCGCGAATCACCGGCAGGCCCGGCAACGGGCGCAGCACCAGCTTGCCCCCCTTGGTCACGGCCGACAGCGGCGTGACGCAGGCCAGGCCGTTGGTGCCGTTCATGTTCATCCCGTCGGAGCCGCAGACGCCCTCACGACAGCTGCGACGGTAGGCCATCGAGCTGTCCTGCTGCTTGATGAGCTCGAGGACGTTCAGGACCATCAGGTCGCGGCCCTGGGTGTCCACCTGGAACTCCTGCATGTAAGGAGCGGAGTCGGTCTCCGGATTGTAGCGGTATACGGATACCTGAAGCATGGACATCGTGGTCCCCCTCAATAAGTACGGACTTTCGGCTCAAAGGTGTCGACGGTCTTCGGCGAGAAGTTGACTTCACGCTTGCCCAGCTTCTTCTCCAGCGGGTAGTAGGTGGAGTGCTTGAGCCAGTTGACGTCGTCCCGATCCGGATAGTCGTAACGGGAATGGGCGCCGCGACTTTCCTTGCGCTCGAGCGCAGAGATGGCAGTCGCTTCGGCCACTTCCAGCAGGTTGTCGAGTTCCAGCGCTTCGACACGCGCCGTGTTGAAGGCGTTGGACTTGTCGCCCAGGTGGGCGTTGGCGATGCGCTCGCGCAGCTCGGCCACCTTCTTGACGCCTTCCTGCATGTGATCTTCCTGACGAAAGACACCGAAGGACTTCTGCATGGTTTCCTGCAGTTCGGCACGCAGCTCGGGAATCGACTCGCCGCCGCTGGACTCGTTCCAGCGATTCATGCGGGCCAGCGCGAAATCGACATCGGACTGGGTGGCGTCCAAGTACTCGATGCCTTCGTTGAGCGCGCCTTCGATGAACATGCCGGCGGCACGACCGAACACCACGAGGTCGAGCAGCGAGTTGCCGCCCAGGCGGTTGGCGCCGTGAACGGACACGCAAGCCACCTCGCCACAGGCGAACAGGCCGTTGACGATCTCGTCGTTGCCGTCGGTATCCTGCTTGATGACCTGGCCATGCACATTGGTGGCCAGGCCACCCATCATGTAGTGACAGGTCGGCACGACCGGGATCGGCTCCTTGACCGGATCGACGGCGGCGAAGGTCTTGGCCAGCTCGACGATACCCGGCAGGCGCTTGTGCAGCACCTCTTCGCCCAGGTGATCGAGCTTAAGCAGCACGTGGTCGCCATTCTCGCCAACACCGCGGCCTTCGAGGATCTCCATGACCATGGAGCGGGCCACGACGTCACGACCGGCCAGGTCCTTGGCGTTGGGGGCATAACGCTCCATGAAGCGCTCGCCGTCCTTGTTGATGAGGTAACCACCCTCACCACGGCAGCCTTCGGTAACCAGCACACCGGCGCCGGCAATACCGGTCGGGTGGAACTGCCACATTTCCATGTCCTGCACCGTGACGCCAGCGCGCAGCGCCATGCCGACACCGTCACCGGTGTTGATCAGCGCGTTGGTGGTGGAGGAATAGATACGGCCGGCACCACCGGTCGCCAGCACGGTGGCCTTGGACTTGATGTGCACCACTTCGCCGGTCTCGATGCACAGCGCGATGCAGCCGACCACGTCGCCGTTGGCATTCTTGACCAGATCCACCGCGTACCATTCGTTCAGGAATACGGTGTTGTTCTTCAGGTTGTTCTGGTACAGCGTGTGCAGCAGCGCGTGACCGGTACGGTCGGCGGCGGCACAGGTGCGTGCCGCCTGGCCGCCCTTGCCGAATTCCTTGGACTGACCGCCGAACGGACGCTGGTAGATGCGGCCATTGTCGAAACGCGAGAACGGCAGCCCCATGTGCTCGAGTTCGAACACGGCCTTGGGGCCTTCGGAGCACATGTACTCGGCGGCGTCCTGGTCGGTGATGTAGTCACCGCCCTTGACGGTGTCGTACATGTGCCAGCGCCAGTCGTCGTTCGGGTCGGCGGAAGCGATGGCACAGGTGATGCCGCCCTGCGCGGATACGGTGTGCGACCGGGTCGGGAACACCTTGGAGATGACGGCGGTCTTCTTGCCGGACTTCGCCAGTTCGAGGGCTGCACGCAGGCCGGAGCCGCCGCCACCGATGATGATTGCGTCGAATGTCAGGTTACGCATGGTAGACATGGATCAGGCTCCCCAGAGAACTTGAACGCCCCACACCAGGAAGATGAAGATGGCGAGGATGATGGCGATTTGAACGGCGAAACGGGCACCGGTCGGCTTGATGTAGTCGGTGACTACGGTCCACAGGCCGATCCAGGCGTGTGCCGCGAGCGAAAGGAAAGCCAGCAGAGAGAAGATGCGCATCCATGTCTGGTCGAACAAGCCGCGCCAAGTGAGATAGTCGATGTCCGGCGTGAACAGCAGATACCCCACCATGAAGATGGTGTAGAGCATCAGAATGATGGCCGATACACGCTGGATCAGCCAGTCGGACAGGCCACTACGACCGAAGTTAGTGATATTGGTTACCATACCCAGACCCCCGCCAGGACCACCAGGACCACGCTAGCCACGATGGTGATTTTCGTATATTTCACTGCGTCCTCGAGCTCGATGCCGAAGTCGAGGTCCATCAGCAGGTGACGCGCTCCTGCCACGAAGTGGAACGCCAGGGCGGACAACAGGCCCCAGGTCACCAGCTTGGCAAAGAAGTTGTGCTCCAGGGCGTCACGTACGGCGTCGAAACCTTCCGGAGAAGACAGCGAGGCGTCCAGCGCCCAGAAAAGGAAGATCAAGCCAACGAAGAGGATAACGCCGGTAATACGGTGGGTGATCGAGGTCAGTGCAGGGAGTGGAAACTTTATCGTGGAGAGGTCGAGGTTTACGGGTCTTTTGCTATTCACGGCACTTACACACTCTCTTGGCCCGCTCTGCTTGCTACCGGGCTTGGGCCCGAGCGGGCGGTGGTTTTAAGAAGGGGCCTCGGCTGTCCGCCAAGTGACACGACCGAATCCCTTTCCCGCCAGTCGCGCGGAGAGAGATTATAGGGACTGACCTCAGGTATGACAAATCGTTACCGCTTCATTGCGACCTTAGTGTTACCCTCGGTAACACCCCTACACAGCGTGCTAAGCTATGCTGCAGTGCGCTATAACTTCCTTGAGATCCTCTCGAAAACAGGGCATCGGGTCCTGCTGCAACCACCAACGATCAATTGACAATTGGCTCGGCGTTCCTATAGTGGGCGAACCTTTTTGCGCCGGGCTGGTAAGCAAGACAACGACTTACGTACAGAATGAGATAACGATAGAAGGAGGCCGACATGGCTGACAGGAAAGCGAAGTTGACTATAGATGGACTGGACAAGACGATTGAATTTCCAGTCTATTCCGGCACTACCGGACCTGATGTCATCGACGTGCGCGGCCTCACTGCCGAGGGCTTCTTCACCTATGACCCCGGCTTCGTTGCCACTGCTGCTACCGAGTCCGGCATCACCTACATCGATGGCGCCAATGGCGTTCTACTCCACCGCGGCTACCCTATCGACCAGTTGGCCGATCATTCCAATTACGTCGAGCTGTGCTATCTGCTGCTGTTCGGCGAGCTGCCCACCGACGAGCAGTACAAGGATTTCGAGAAGACCATCCGTTACCATACGATGGTTCACGAGCAGATCGCCAACTTCTACAAGGGTTTCCGTCGTGACGCCCACCCGATGGCGATCCTGTGCGGCGTGGTCGGCGGCCTGGCAGCGTTCTACCACGATCATCTGGACATCACGCGCGAAGAAGACCGCTATATCAGCGCCATTCGCCTGATTGCCAAGATGCCGACCCTGGCGGCGATGTCCTACAAGTACAACGTCGGCCAGCCGTTCAATTACCCGCGTAATAACCTCAACTACGCCGAAAACTTCCTGTACATGATGTTCGGCAACCCGGCCGAGGAATACGTGATCAACCCGGTGTTCGCCAAGGCCATGGATCGCATCTTCATGCTGCATGCCGACCATGAGCAGAACGCCTCGACGTCCACGGTTCGCCTGGCCGGCTCCACCGGCGCCAACCCGTTTGCCTGTATCAGCGCCGGCATCGCCGCCCTGTGGGGCCCGGCACACGGTGGCGCCAACGAAGCCGTACTCAACATGCTCGACGAGATCGGTGACGACTCCGAAGAAAACATCCAGCGCTTCGTCGATCGCGCCAAGGACAAGGATGACCCGTTCCGCCTGATGGGCTTCGGTCACCGCGTCTACCGCAACTTCGACCCGCGCGCCAAGGTGATGAAGGAAACCTGTGACGAAGTCCTCAGCGAACTGGGCATGGCCGACGACCCCAAACTCAAGATCGCCAAGCGCCTGGAACAGATCGCGCTGGAAGACGAGTACTTCATCGAACGCAAGCTGTACCCCAACGTCGACTTCTACTCGGGCATCATCCTCAAGGCAATCGGCATCCCGACGAACATGTTCACAGTCATCTTTGCCGTATCGCGCACCATCGGCTGGATCTCTCACTGGCACGAGATGATCAGCGGCAGCTACCGCATCGGCCGCCCGCGCCAGCTCTATACTGGCCACACCGAGCGCGACTACCCCACCAAAAAGTAAGTCTCGCGCACCGTCGCATCGGGCCGCCTTCGGGCGGCCCGATGCGTTTCTGGTGACTGCACCCGCCTCCTGCGCCCTGCCCGCGCCTCCCCTACAACCTACAACGACGCACACCTACCCTAACGTTTCCCTCACGGCCCTCTTCAGCCCCCAGCAAGCCCAACCAGCGCCCACCCGGGCTCAAGCCACGATGGTATGACGACGTTCTGGCTCTGCCATCTGCAGCATGCCTGGGCGCTTTTCGGCCCCCTCGCAACCACCACCCCACTCCTTCGGCAGGCGATAGCAATCGACAACAATAATCCGCAGATTTTTACGTTCAGAGCGGTTTTTCCACTTGCCATATCCCGACTTGCGCACCCTCAATCGTTTTCCACACTTTCTGTGGATAAACCTGTTTAAAACCTCTCAAAAACGTCTTCGAGTCGCCATGACAAGCGGCCTGGCAACAAATTGGCTAATTTTTAACCACGCATAAGTGTTTGATTAGAAAGGAAAAACAGGAAAAGCGCATAACCACGGGCTTGCCGGGAAATCTATACACAAGACTTCCTGAGACGACCCATGGATGGGGAAAACTTTAGAGGAATGTCAACCCTGCTTCGGTAGAAACTAATGCTTAAGCATGGGACAAAACATGCTTGACATTAACGAATGCAATGCAGGCTGATGAGGACCAAGAGGAAAATAAAGTGGCGTCCCATAGGGGGTTCGAACCCCTGTTACCGCCGTGAAAGGGCGGTGTCCTGGACCACTAGACGAATGGGACGCAAGAAGTGCGCTTCGCGAGAATTGGTGGAGCCTACCGGGATCGAACCGGTGACCTCGACGCTGCCAGCGTCGCGCTCTCCCAGCTGAGCTAAGGCCCCTTGAACCGCTGTCTCTCTCGCGAGGACGGGGCGTATATTACTGATAACCCTCGCTTTCGTCAACCATGAAAACAAACAAAATCCTGTTGCTTGCTACAGCCTGGCCGACGGCGGCCCGAAAGCGCCGGCCAGGCTCGCTCATGACCCGATCAGAGGTCGCGGTACTCTTTCTCGAGCTTCTTGGCCTGCTTCTTGGAAACGCCTCCCAGCACCTCGACAGCATGGCGCAAACGCGCTCGCGTCATGTCGGAGCCGAGAATGGCCATGGCATCCATGACCGATGTCGAGGTGGCCGACCCTGTAATGGCAATGAATACCGGCGCCAGGAACGCCTTCATCTTCAACCCGAAAACCTCGCTGAGCGACTTGACCTCGGACAGCAGGCTCTCCTTGTCCCAGCGGGTCACGCCTTCGAAACGCCAGATCAGGAATTGCAGCAGCTTGACCAGCTCATCGCGCTCGAGCTTGACCTCATCGAAGCTCTGCGCATCGATGCGCGGCAGCCCGGCAAAGAAGTGCCCGGCCAGCGGCATCACATCGGACAGGGTTTCGATGCGCGGGCGCACCTGGGGCAGGATCTCGCCGACGTAGCTCTCGTTGAAGGCCCAGTTACGCAATGCCTTAAGCAACGCGGCATCGTCGAGGTCTTCACGGATGTAGACACCGTTGAGCCAGGTCAGCTTCTCGAGGTCGAACACCGGGCCACCCAGCGATACGCGCTGGATATCGAAGTGCGCCATCATCTCGTCGAGGGTGAACTTCTCGCGATCATCGGGCATCGACCAGCCCATGCGCCCCAGGTAATTGGTCACTGCCTGCGGCAGGAAGCCCATGCGTCGGTAGTAGTTGATCGAGGTCGGGTTCTTGCGCTTCGAGAGTTTCGACTTGTCGGGGTTGCGCAACAGCGGCATGTGACAGAGCTGCGGCATTTCCCAGCCGAAATATTCGTAGAGCAGCTTGTGCTTGGGCGCCGAATTGATCCACTCCTCGCCACGCAGCACATGGGTGATCCCCATGAGGTGATCATCGACCACATTGGCCAGATGGTACGTTGGCATGCCGTCGGACTTGAGCAGGATCTGCGCATCGACCTGGGCCCAGTCGACTTCGATAGTGCCGCGCAGCATGTCCTCGACGACACAGGTGCCTTCCGCCGGTACGTTCATGCGCACCACGTAGGGCATGCCTTCGGCCTCTCGACGCTTGATTTCATCGTCGGGCAGCGCCAGGTCGGCCGGCTTGAGTGCCATCTGCAGGCCTTCTGCCTTGCGTGCCTCGCGCAGTTCGTCCAGCTCCTCGCTGGTCCGGTAGCACTTGAAGGCGTGACCGGCATCGAGGAGTTGACGGGCATACTCGGCATAGATGTCGCCCCGCTCACTCTGGCGGTACGGACCATGCGGGCCGCCGACATCGGGGCCCTCATCCCACTCCAGCCCCAGCCAGCGCAGCGAATCGAGAATCATCTGCTCCGATTCGCTGGTGGAACGCTGCCGGTCGGTATCTTCGATCCGCAGGATGAACTGTCCGCCATGCTGGCGTGCGAAGCACAGGTTGAACAAGGCAATATAGGCAGTGCCGACATGCGGATCGCCGGTCGGCGATGGGGCGATTCGTGTACGTACGGTCATGTTTTCCGTTCCGTTGGTGAAGTCTCGGGCGGCATTATACGCGCCTTGCTCATTACCATCAGCCGGCGAATCCCCAACAATCGCAGGAGGTACCGATGCTTCGGCATCTGCCCGAGAACTACACAGCCATCGTGACAGGCGCCGGCGGCGGGATCGGCCACGCCATGATCGATACGTTGCTGGACGACCCGCGTCTTGGCCGGCTGCATGCCGTATCACGAAATACCGTCGAGCGCGACGACCCGCGCTTGCGCAGCGTGATGGCCGATATTACCGATGAACGCGGTCTCGACGCGCTGACGCAGTCCCTTGCGGGCGAGCCGGTTCACCTGGTGTTCAACGCGATTGGCACCCTGCACGACGAGGCACGCGGCATCCAGCCCGAAAAGAGGCTCGAGGATCTCTCCTTCGATGCCCTGATGCATCTGTTTCACGTTAATGCCGCTACGCCGATCATGCTGATCAAGGCATTGTCGCCATCGCTCAAGGGCAGTCACCCGGCGCTCGTGACCAGCCTGTCGGCACGCGTTGGCTCAATCGGGGACAATGGCTTGGGTGGCTGGTATGCCTATCGCGCCAGCAAGGCGGCCCACAACATGCTGCTGCATACTGCCGCTGTGGAACTCAAGCGCCTGAACAGGCAGGCCATCGTACTGAGCCTGCATCCCGGCACGACCGATACCGGATTGTCGAAGCCGTTTCAGGCGCGAGTGCCCGAAGGCAAATTATTCACACCACAATTCGTCGCCGAACGCCTGATTGCCGTAATGGATGAGCGAACCATCGAAGATAGTGGCAGTTTCTGGGACTGGGCCGGTCAACCCATCGCCTGGTAACAGGCTGCGTGCGGAGCCCGGTTACAGGGCCAGATGCTCGCGGAACCAGTCGGTAATGAAATCCAGATAGGCTCGGGTCTTGTCGGGCAGGTACTTGCGTGAGCGGAACAGCACCAACATGCTGCCATGCTCGTTCCAGTAGGGCTGTAACAGCGGTAGCAGCTCACCACTGGCGACAGCGGCGCGAGCGGCAAACGTGGGCAGATAGGCCAGACCGAAACCGGCCTTGGCAGCTTCCACGACCCCCAGCAGGTTATTGATGACCAGACGTGAGTTGGGCTCGATATCCAGCGGCTGGCCGTTCAGGGAAAAGCGCCAGTGGGCCCCAAGATCGTAGTTGCCATAGAAGACGCTATCGTGCTGGGCGATATCCCGGGGATGCACAGGGCGCTCGGCGCGGGCCAGGTATTCTGGCGAGGCATATAGCCCATAGACCACCTTGCACAAGGGCCGGGAAACCAAACTCGAAGGCGGCATCGGGCCCATGCGTATGGCCAGGTCGACCGAATCGTCGATCGGCTCGAAACGCTGGTCCTCGAGCAGGATCTCGACGGCCACATCCGGATAACGCCGCATGAAGGCCGTGGTGGGAGGCGCCAGGTACATGAAGCCAAAACTCACCTGGGCGCTGACCTTGAGCTGGCCTCTCGGCCGGGCCGTCACCGATTGGACCTGCGCCTCGGCAGCCGCAAGCTCCTCGCGGATGCGAAGGCCATGCTCGTAATAGATCTGGCCAGCCTCGGTCAGGTGCAGCGAACGCGTCGAGCGGTTGAGCAGGCTGACTCCCAATTCTTCTTCCAGTGCCGCAACACGCTTGGACGCCAGGGATTTGGAAATCCCCAGCCGCCGGGCAGCGGCCGTGAAACTGCCGGCACGGACGACCTCGACGAAGACTTTCAATGCATCCAGCGTAGCCAGGTTCTGCCTCCCCCTGCACAAGTTTCCAAATAGGAAACACAAGTTTTCGATTGTACCCACTTATTCCGTAAATAACGACTGCCTATACTGCAGCCACTCTCTTGAAGACGCTCACCGGTGTCCTCTCGAGAGCCACCATGGGCACGCTAGCGTGCCGGTGGTGCCTTCAGTGCATACGCTTGAGCGCCACCGGGCTGTTCATCCGAGCAGCCGGCGCATTTTTCTCCTTTTTTCACGCCTAATAACTGCGTTGATTGCTTTCGCGCGCCAAAGTGTGTCTCACTGAAGCCATGACTGGGCACGCACGGTTAATTCTCGTTTAGCCCGCCAACTCGGCCATAATAATAACGGCACCGGCGAAATACCGGGGTTTGGAACGGCTCTATTGGCATGAGTCGCCGGCACAGGGATCTGCAGCGCAATCCACTCGAAGCGATAGTGTCGAACGGCCAGGCTGTACGTTTTAACGGTTTTTGAGTAACCGTTATCAATCCGAAACAAACTTCGGCAGCGGGTGGCTATGCTATCGCGTTCACGTTAAGGCGAGATGCAACGATGGACGCATTGGGATCCCGCATAAAACAATTGAGATTGAAGGCCAATCTGAGCAAAGCCGCTCTGGCCCGACGGGTCGGTGTTTCCGATGTCACTATTTCCTATTGGGAGTCGGGCACGATCCGGCAAATTGGCCATGAACGTCTGGTTGCCTTGACCGAGGCACTCGATTGTACGTTATCCGATTTACTTCAAGGCACGCCGGCTCCTCCCCCGCAGCATGGCGTCCTGCACATGCTGGAGCGTCAACCAGCGCCTTGGCTCCATCAAGGTGACACGACCCTGCCGCTACTTGATGACCTGCCACTGCCTGGCTTGACCAAGGACTGTCACCTCATCACACCCGGCCAAGGCGAATCGTTCGATTTTCTCAACGAAGGGGATCTTGCTGCCGTTCTTCCCACCATCGAATTTTCTCGCGATGGCCTTTACGTCCTTGAATACCTGGGAAAACTGACCATTCGTTACCTGAGCCGCACCCAGGATGGCAACGTGGCGGTCTCCGACGAGTCGCAGCATACGGAAACGGTCCCTACCAACGCCCTCCCGTTCCGCCTTGTCGGCCTTGTACGAGCACGCTGGAAGTTGATCGTCGACAACGACATCCACTCGTTCGCTCCGGCACCGGAGCCGACCAACTGACCGGGCAATGGTCTTTCTTGCATCCCTCCCGCTGCCTACCTACGTTGCAAAGGTAAATCGGTAATCAGGGAGGTAGATGCCATGCCCATACTGTTCGACAGCTACGAAGCCGCCAGCGACTGGTACTCCACCAGCGACTACAAGGAAATGGAATGGTATGACGGCTTCGAGGAGGAGCAGTTCATTGAGTTCGCCTACGCCAATGGTGAGCATTACGATGGCGAAGACTCATTGATCGCCGCCTTTCTCAGAGAACAAGGCGAGGAGCCAGAGGACTACGGCTTCTAAGCGATGATCTCATCCCTAACGGCACAGGGCCCGGCCAAACTGGTCGGGCCCTGTGTTTTTATCGTCAGTAAGACCTTTGGCCGGTCTCATTTGACGCCAGGAGGCCGTATGATGTGTGATTAACGAGTCAATACCACACTAGACATACCATCATGGACGAAGGTAGCCAACGCTCAGCCGGGCTAGCGCCTCAGGGCATGAGCCAAGAAGCCATCAGCGAGGAGTTCGGGCTGGCCCCCGAGACGATACGCACTTGGATTACTCATTGGCAGCAGCAGAACGCGCATTGCCGCCAGTGGCTCGACGGACTGACGCCGCGCGTCGCCCGGTGCCTTCTCGCCAATGGCCTGGAAACTCGAGACGCCATTGCAGACGCTGACCGACGCGGCCTGCTTGGTCCCGGCAAAATTCCGGGTATCGGCAAACAAGCGCATGCCGAGATCGCCGTGTGGCTTGGCAACGCTTCCCCCACGCCTCGGGACAACAGAGCCAAGCGCATCGCCGTAACATTGGCGCCAGAGACCCAGGCCGCACTCAAGCGGCTCATGCGGCAGAATGAGTCTCCCCAGGCCGCCATCAATCGCGTCATTGTCGAATCCGAGCAGCAAGCGACTCCGCCAGGCAATGGCTGCAAGCGAAGCCACACGCCGGACTGAGCGCAACCAGGCATAAAAGAAGCCCGACTTGGCCGGCCGGGCTTCTTCGTGGCACTCATCGCGCCCTGCATCCTGCAGTTCATCTACGAGAATCCTTCTCGAGCATCCGTGGTTCGTCGAGCGTCCTTGCTCGGGTTCCTTAGGACCGCTCCATGCTCACGGATGAACTATGACACAAATTTGCACCCTGCAAATTAAACAGAGTTATGAACACTTGTAAGTGATTTCTTACAAAACTTGTAGGCAAAAGACGCTAATCGGAAGGATTCTACAGCAGATGGGAGCAAAAGCCCCGACATGGCCGGGGCTTATCTGCATGACGAGGAGCAAGGGCGAGTCCGGAGGGACACGCTTAACGAAGACGTCATACAAGCATGCTATCACGGCTATGCCCTCATTCGAGCGCATGAAAAAGCCAAGATTGTGTCCCTAATTCTCCAGAGCGTGTCATCCTGTCACGCTGGGTTGATCAATGACTCGTCGCCTTCCTGACTTGGCCGATTGATGCGCGTGCTCACAGGCCAGTATGTGATCTGGTCTGCCTTCAAATGCTTTACGACATTGCGAAGCACCTCGCGGTCGGTCAGGTCCGGATCCAGCCAAGACTCGATTCTCTCCTCGTCGAGCAATACAGGCATCCGATCGTGTATCTCGCGCGCTGCACCACGCGCAGGCTCGGTAATGATGGCGAATCCCAGCTTGCCATCGTCACGCTCGGTGTAGATCCCTGCCAGCAGCAGCGGCTTGCGATCCTTGCGACAAAGGAAGTAGGGCTGCTTGGGAGTCGTGGCCTTGTCCCATTCATACCAGCCATCGGCATACACCAGGCAACGGCGTTTCTGAAAGGCAGACTTGAAATACCCTGACGTCGCGACCGTCTCGACCCGAGCGTTGATGGGTTGGCTGGCCTTGCCCCATGCAGGGCGATACCCCCACCACATCTCCTTGACCTGCGGGGGTGTGTCAGCCACGACACGACGCACTACCTGACACCACGTGCCGGGCGCCACATTGAACCTCGGCACCATGGCATGATCATCAGCCGTAACGCCAAGACGAGTGAGAAACTCGGTGTAGGCCTTCTCATCGTAAGCGGCAAAGCGTCCACACATTGCGCTATCCCATGGATTTCGTCCAAGCATGGACAGGCAGATGCCGGTCAGCAAGGGATAAGCATTGCTGCAAAACGAAGAAGGCCTGACCGCGTGGGTCAGGCCTTCAAACGCCGCCTCCTTGCGTACTCTTCATGAACGTCCTGTCCATGTTTCCTTGAGTTCACGAGCCTCCATGCCCGGTCTTCCCTGTGTCGGCTTCCCGTTCGACGTGCGCACTGTCTCATTCAAACCGCCCTTCTGCATACCCACGACAAGCTGGATTTGCATCAGTGATCGACCACGCATTGCGTAGGAGATATGCCATGGCTCGCTTGTAACCCCCGCGACAGGGCCACAAGGCTGAATTAGCGAAGCCAAGGGGTGAGGGAAGGCCCCGTCGCGCGCCGGGGCAGTGACGTGGCGGAAAGACGACCCATCAGGGGACGAGTAATAAAGACGTCACCTGTCTACAATAGCAAAACAGAGCGTGAACACTAGCCGTACGTTAGTTAAACAATGTAGTTAATGGTGAAATTGCTTAAAAACAATGGCATTTACTAATGATACTTTGTTTTTATTGAACAATCTTTCCACCAAACTATACAACGTGTTGGGTACCACAGTAAGTGCTTGTTACACCACTTCGACAATATATCCGTGGTAACGAAAAGAGCCCGACCGTGAGGCCGGGCTCTTTTACCACTGCATTTCCTTGCGTGCTTCACGAACCTCCTGTTCGTGCTTCCCTGGTTTCCTGGGCCTTCCCTGCCCTGTCTTCCTTGGTGAGCATCCTTGCGCTACAGCAAGGACACTATCTCATGCAATAAACAGTAAGTTTGTAAACATAAATTAGCCGCTAACGTAGGAGATTCATGACAAAGACAGTAAGCCAGAGAGCTAGCAGGTGACATTCTCGCAGTGCAGGTAGTTGGGCTTGAACCCCGAGAACTCCTTGAGGCTCTCCCAGTCCAGAATCCGCATGCGCTTATTATTGAAGGCGATCAGATTCTCGGCCCGCAGTTTCTGCAGCGTCCGGTTGACATGGATAGGGGTCAGCCCCATCGAATTGGCCAACTCAACCTGGGTCAGTGGCAAATCAAAGCTGTTGTCATCAGTCAGCCCGGCAATACGCGAGCGCAACAGCATCTCGCAAAAGACGTGCGCCAGGCGCCTGTCAGCGGATCGGCTACCGGCATTGACCAGCCATTCGCGTAGCGTGGCTTCGTCGACAAGGGTCGACCAGAACAAGGCGCGGGCGATGCGACTACTGCTTTCCATCAGGAGGCTGATTTCATGGGCGGGCAGCAAGGCGATCTTGAGCGGCGTCAGTGCCCGTATGGAGTGGTCCATCTCATTGAGGATCGTGACGTGCACATCGCATAGATCGCCCGGAATGAGATACGCCATGATGTGATCGTCGCCATTATCCAGCCGCTTGTAGCGACAGGCCCAGCCTTCCTCGATCAAATGCACGAAATCCGGTCGCTGGCCCTCACTAATGACATCTTCACCTTTCTGGTAGGTCCTGCGGATGGTAGCCGCCTGCTCTATGGAGCGCTTTTCTTCCTCCGTCAACGACATGAAATGATCCAGTTTGCTGAATAATCGTACAGTCACGGCAGGGATCATCTCCTTGAGTGTGAGACAGGGCATAACGAAATAAAAGCTAGCAGCAGACGAGGGGTTGCGATACAAGCTGACGCTAATACGTAACGTCATGCTGGGCTTGCTCTTCCACTCAAGCCCCATCAGCTTGCTTACGATGCAGCTTAGCCGGGTCCTTCCTGGCTGGCGATCGAAGTAGAATATTGTCTGAATGACAGCTGTTTCGGTGCGAAGCGAAGGGACAAGAGGATGAATCGAGGCTCCAAAACGAATAAAGCCCGGCCTGTGAAGGCCGGGCTTGCGTGGC
The DNA here is from genome assembly GCF_900113605.1 of Modicisalibacter xianhensis. Lineage (GTDB taxonomy): Bacteria > Pseudomonadota > Gammaproteobacteria > Pseudomonadales > Halomonadaceae > Modicisalibacter > Modicisalibacter xianhensis. Next base: position 5,349 of record NZ_FOPY01000003.1, on the reverse strand, counting down.
GTGGTGCTTCCTGCTGCCCACTCATGAGCCATCCTGCTCATGCATCCTTGGTTCATCAGGCATCCTTGCCCGGGTTCCATCGCGACATGTCCATGTCTACGTAAGACACTGTACCTGCTATGCACGGCAGGTGGCTTAACCCGGGTTAGATGGCTTTGTAAGAGATATATGACACGTCCTGTGCGACATAGGCCATGAAAGCGTAGGCATTAAGCCAAGTAGGAAATGGCCCCGGCCGGTATGCCGGGGCTGTGACGTAAAGAAGGACGAAACCTAAAGCCAGGCACGAGTAAGGAAGACGTCACAAAAGCACGGTAGCAAAGTAGACCACAGCCCAACCTTTGAAAAATGCCGTTTTGTGACGTTAATTTTCCGCTTCGTGTCTTCTGTTACGCCGGATTGATCAGTGACTCATCACCCGCCCCACTCGGCCGATTCACCTTGGCGCTGACGGGCCAGTGCGTAATCAACTTGGCATCGATGTGATGCACCACATTGCGCAAGATTTCCCGATCTGTCAGGTCCGGGTCTAGCCACGGCTCCAGGCTCTCGTCGTCCAGGATCAGCGGCATGCGGTCGTGTACGTCTTGAGCAGAGCCTCGCGCCGGCTCGGTGATGATCGCACAACCCAGTGAGCCGTCTTCGCGCTCGGTGTAAATCCCCGCAAAGAAGATCGGCTCGCGATCCTCGCGGCAGATGAAGTGCGGTTGCTTGGGCGTAGTGCTCTTGTCCCACTCATACCAACCATCCGCCGGGACCAAGCAGCGATGCTTCTGGAAAGCCGACTTGAAGTAACCGGAGGTGGCCACCGTCTCGACCCTGGCATTGATTGGCTGGCTGGCCTTGCCCTTCGCCCACTTCGGCTTGTAGCCCCACCACAACTCGTCCATGCGCGGCGGCTCGTCGCCGGACACCTGCCGTATTGCCGTGATCCAAGTGCCAGGCGGCACGTTGAAGCGCGGTGTCGGCGCCTCCTCGACGTTGGGGACGCCTGCCTTAGTCGAGAATTTCGGATAGGCACTGTAAAGCGCAAAACGGCCGCACATGGACAACTCCTGACGAAGCTTTCCCTAAGCGTGGGTAGTAATGCCTGGCTCGGCAAGCCGCGCTAATGCACATACCTTCTCGCCTGACTCACCACCACCCCACGCAGGTCCACCCAGCGCGCCGGTACCGCCCCATCCCTCCCCCGGGGCGGTATCAGCAGTAACGAGCCGCCGATCCGGAAGGCATGGAACAGGCATTGTTCCTCCTCTACCAACGCAATGACCAAGTCGTTGTGCTGCGGCGTGCGCCCTTCATCGACGACCAGCATGTCGCCTTCGATCAGCGGCCCATCGAGCCCGGCGCCCTCTTTCACCTCGACCAGGAAACAGCTCGGGCTGAAATGGCTCAGGTCATAGCCGTGCAGTGCCGGATGCTGAAGGCCCGCAATCAGCGGGCCAAGGTACGTCACACGCATTTTTCTCTTCCCTGCAACTTCCTGTTTTTCTTGGTTTTACCTACCGCCCCCGGCCCAGCGTTGGCGGCAAATCGTACATTAGCGTTTGCCTGAACACGGGGATTCGTTAAATACTGTATATCCAACCAGCAATAGGAGGGAAGTCACTATGTCGCCACTCATCCCCGCCGAAGCCGCACCGCCGCCGCTTGCCCTGCCATTCCCCGAGACGCTGATCCGGGCCGGCCTGTCGGGCTTCCCTAGCCCCGCGCAGGACTACGAGGGCCGCACGCTGGATCTCAACGAGCGCCTTATCAAGCGGCCCAGTGCGACATTCTTCATGCAGGTGGTCGATGATGGCGACAGCATGCTGGCCTATGGTATCTACCCTGGCGACATCCTGGTGGTGGATCGCTCCATTGATCCACGCCCTGGGCACATTCTGGCCGCCTTGGTCGATGGTGAAGTGATCGTCAAACGCTACGAGCTGCTCGGCAACCGCCCTTATCTCTGCTCCGGCAACACCCGCTATGCCCCCATCCCGCTCGGCGATACGGAATGTCAGGTGTGGGGCGTAGTCCGCTCCGTCATCCATGAGTTTCCGGTGTAAGCCATGATCGGACTCGTTGACTGCAACAACTTCTACGTGAGCTGCGAGCGCGCGTTCCGGCCGGATCTTGAAGGTCGCCCTGTCGGCGTGCTTTCGAACAACGATGGCTGCGTGATCGCCCGTTCGGCCGAGATCAAGCAATTGGGCGTCGAGATGGGCACGCCGGCGTTCCAGCTCAAGCATCGAATCCGCCAGCGTGGCCTTGTGCTGCTCTCCAGCAACTACGAACTGTACGGAGATATGTCGTCACGGGTGCAGGCCGTGCTCGAGGAATTCGCGCCCCAGGTCGAGCCCTACTCCATTGATGAAATGTTCGTGCGCTTCGATGGCTTCGAGACCGCCGCGCTCACTGAGCACTGCCGCAAGCTCCGACAGCAAGTGCGCCAGTACACGAGCATTCCCGTATCCATCGGCGTCGCCCCCACCCGCACGCTATCCAAGCTCGCCAATCGCGCAGCAAAGAAGATTCCTGGCTATGGCGGCGTGTGCGTACTGGACCGCGACAGCACCGCCACCAAGGGCCTTCTGCAACGAATCGAGCTGGGTGATATCTGGGGCGTGGGGCGGCGTCTCGTCGAGCGCCTGCACACCATGGGGATTCGTTCCGCCTGGGACCTGCGCAGCACCGATCCCAAGCGCATCCGCCGCAAGTTCAGCGTGACGCTCGAGCGTACCGTGCTCGAGCTGCAAGGTACCCCATGCATCGAGATGAACGACTTCGACGAGCCCAGGCAACGCATCATGACCAGTCGCTCGTTCGGCAAGCTGACCGGCAACTACCGCGAGATTCAGGAAGCCATTCGCCAGCATGGCCAGCGCGGCGCCGAAAAACTCCGCCAGCAAGGCAGCCTGGCCCGCGCCGTACTCGTGTTCCTCAAGACCAACCCACACAGGCAGGACCTGCCACAGCACTCCCCTCACGCGATCGTCGAGCTCGAGCGCCCCACGGACGACAGTCGGGAGATTCTTCACGCGGCTAGCTATGTTCTGGACAGGATATTCCTGGAGCGCTTTGCCTACATGAAAGCCGGCGTGATGCTGCTGGACCTGATCGACGCCGATCGGCAGCAGCTCTCCCTGCTCGACACGCCGCAGAGCGACGCTGACCGACAACGCAGCAAGCGCCTCATGGCCACCATGGATGAGCTGAACCAGAAGATGGGGCGCGGCACGCTACGCCTGGGTATGCCAACAGACGGCGCCGCCTGGCATTTGCGCTGTGCCAACCGCACGCCGCGATGGAGTACGCGCTGGGAAGAGTTACCCAAGGTGAGAGTGCTATAGAAGAGAAGAAGCTTCCTGGCATTCCTGACCAAGGCTTTCACAGTAGGCGTCGCTGCGCGCCTGGCCCTGATTCTACCAGTGCAGATGATGGCTTGCTGCTAATGGCAAGCCAACCAAATTGTAACCTATGCTATGCACGGTATAGGTTAAGGTCTACTCTGTTTGACCATTCCAGCAATACAATGGGCCAGAATCATGGAAGATAGCTGCGTCATACGGAATTTGAGCCATTTCACCACAATCGGACCTGAAGAGGCCCGAATCCTCCACGAACTTGAACTAGAACCGATAAAATATAAAAAAGATGACAAAGTTTGGCGGGAAGGACACCAGCCAGACAATATTTATACTTTGCATAGTGGCTGGGCCTACACCTACCAAGTCATGAATAATGGAAAGATTAGGGTATTGGACATTTTTCTTCCTGGAGACATCATGGGGATCCGAGATGCAACTCTGCCGCATCATGCGACCTCTTGCTCCATGCTATCATCAGGTGATGTTTGTCCATTGCCTGCCTGGCGGCTAACGGAAATATTTCATGAATACCCCAATCTCGCCATGAGCATTCATGCGTCTTCAGCGCGTCAGCAAGCCGTAATCACTGACAGATTATTCAATGTACTTAGCAATGATGCAAAATGCCGAGTAGCACATTTCATACTTGAAATTTATTATCGTTTAAAGCGTGTCAACACAGACTTGCAAGAGGGTTTTACACTCCCTCTTCTTCAAAAGCATATAAGCCTTGTGCTTGGACTGACTCATGTCCATATCAGCCGAGTTATTAAAGAAATGGAGGAAAACAATATCCTCAAGAAGGCACGAAACGAAATCGAAATTATGGATATAAAAAAACTGCACAATATGTCTAACTTTGATCCTGAAAGATACACTGACGCGATAAATTCTCACCTCACACACCATATAAGCAAAAAAGATCACAGGGACACACTGTAATAAACACAGCCTATCTTAATTCAGCACTACGTAAGTCATGCCATTGCATAACATTACTACATATTTTTAACCAAAAAACACTGCAAAAGGCTTGAGCACTTACTAGCATTAGTAATGCAAGATGCTTGTTTACCCGGCCTACGGGTCGGGATTTTTCGTAGATCAGTTTCTCATCATGGCTTGGCCATGGGAGGGCCTACTCATGTATACAAAATACAAGGTCGTGAAAGGCGTCAAACCGCTGGAATTGCAAGACGAAACGGTATTGGCCGAGCACTCCTATGCGACCTGGTGGCGAATCAAAGACATGGATACCCACGATCCCCTAGCCGGCGGTTTCGAGTCATTACGTGCCGCGCAGGATTGCTGCCATGATTTAAATAGCCAAACCAAGCATAAGACCGAATATCGGTATTGAAATAATTACTGCTTCAGCCCGGTCCGCTACTCCCGCCGGGCTTTTTTGGTTCGAGCCGTTTCTCAGTAATATACATGCGCCACGGTGTCGAAACACACCCGCGCCGCATGGTCAGGATTACGCCAGATCAGCCAGCAGCAGCCGCCGCCGTCGTTTGCAACCAGGCGCGGCGACCCGTAGACCAGCCGAGCGTCGGCCTCGCTCATGCCGTGTGCCGGAGGACCGTGACCCAAGTGCCCGGCAGGATGTTGTATCGCGGATTTACCTCTCCCTAAGTTGGAATTGACCTTCCCCCTGGTTTAGGTCCGCTCACAATGTGAGAAATCCCAGCTTCATGCGCACTGCTCGGCATACGCTAGGCGGTAAATAACCCAGTGAGCTGTGCGGTCTGACATGGTTGTAGTGGGCCCTCCATTGCGTGATTTCGTGCCGTGCATCCGCCAGGCTCAGGAACCAGTGTTGGTTGAGGCAGCCGTCCCGGAACTTGCCGTTGAAGCTCTCAATGAATGCATTCTGCGTCGGCTTGCCCGGCTGGATGAAGGCCAGCGTCACCTTCCGCTCGCGCGCCCAGAAGAACATTGCCTTGCTGGTCAGCTCCGGCCCGTTATCGCAAACAATCGAGGCGGGTAGAGAGCG
>NZ_FOPY01000040.1 GCF_900113605.1 Modicisalibacter xianhensis | reverse complement strand
AATCGCCAGCGGCCCCATGCGTTTAATGCAGGGATCCCGCCTGCGTTAGCTGAAGAAAAACTTAAAACACTGTCCGGGATTAGTTGACCACTACACTGTGTGCCGGTAAAGTCCCAGCGCGAGGGTGGCTCGGCCGCCTTCCATTCCGCCAGGGCTCGCTCGGCCTCGTCGTACCGGCGTGCATCGGCATAGGCATAGATCAACGACTCGTAGCGCGGATTGTTGAAGTCGCGTGCGAGACTGGGGTTGGAAGCAATCAACGAGGCATAGATTTCACGCGCCTCGTCCGGGCGCCCCAGGCCGCTGAGCGCATCGGCTCGGGCTTCACGTACGTAGTTGGGCAGCGGGCCGCCGTAGCGGGCTTCCAGTTGCGTGGCGAGTGCCTCGGCCTCTTCGAAACGACGTAACGCAGCGAGAACCACGACCTTGTCGTACAGCGCGCGTTGGATCAGGCCAGGGTCGGCGTTCGGCGAAGCAATGACGGCGTCAAGATCCGTCAGTGCCGCCGAGTGTCGAGCCACCTCGTTGGTGCTCTCGGCCAGACGCATCTTGCTGACGGCATCGTAGTAACGCAGCCACAGGCGATCCGATGCGGTGAATGCATTGGGGTATTCCTGCATCAGGCGCTCGGCGGCGCTGCGGGCCCCCAAGGTCACGGCCAGGCGGTAGAGCGCCTGGATTTCCTGTTCGTTACGGGGCTGGCGCTCGATGAGCAACTGGCGGGCCTGCAGCTCCGCAATGGGGTTATCGCTACGTGCAGCCAGGTAAGCGCGTGCCTCGTACCAGTCGTCGGTACGCCCAAATTGCTCTTCGTAACGCGCCAGTGCCCAGTTGGCTGATTCGTAGTAGTCCTGCTCGATATTGGTCAGGGCCAGGCCAAGCCACCCCTGGGCATTGTTTGCATCGCGAAAGGTCAGGGCCTGGTAGAACGTCTGTGCACGCTCATGCTCCCCAGCCAATCGTGCCGCTCGGCCCAAAGCTTCCAGGCTGGTGAGGGAATAGTCTTCTACGCTGCATTCTGCGCAGAGGTCCAGTGCCTGCCGGTAGCGTTCGTCACGGACCATCAGGGCAATCAGATCATCAAGGACAGCGCGATCGCCGGTTTGAGCATAAAGACGCGAAAGCCCTTCGATCGCTTGGTCAAGTTGCCCTTGGCGGGCCATGATTACCCAGGACTCTCGTTGGGCATCGAGATTTCCCTGCGCCAGAGTCACGTTTGCACTCAGCAGTGCCGCCAGGCACAGCAGCGTCCTTGTTGCTTTGCTCATTCAGTATCCCCTTGCCATCCCTGATTTCTGCTGTAACTCGGAGTAGCAGGTCTGTTTCTTCGATTAAGTTGTCAGTTAGTCGCGTAACCAACGGTGAAACACGCACATGATAAGAGGGGATGAAAAGAGTCCCAACCTGACTTTTGTTCATCGCACGGATGGTTTTTTCTGCCTCGATATGGGGCGTGAAGTTTAATTTGAATGGTTTGTTGGGTGGAACGTTTTAAATCCAGAGAGTAGTAGTTTGTTAATGCTTACTAACATTGCTTTAGTTTTGGAAATATTAGTATTTTTGAAGTTAATGTTGCTTTGTAATATTGTGCCGAGAGTCAGAGGAAAAATAATTTTGACCTGTGTCAAAAGACGAGTCGTTGGATGCATTCAAGAGTGGATTATAAATAATACTGTCACATTTTTAGTTAGCCGGCCTTCCGGAGTAGGGCAGTTTAAATCCGCCATACTCCGGTTGTGATGTACAGCGTGAGTTCCGGCAAAGCAGGCGTTGGGCTTACTCGACGGTGACCGACTTGGCCAGGTTGCGCGGCTGGTCGACGTCGGTGCCCTTGAGCACGGCGACGTGATAGGACAGCAGCTGCAACGGCAACGTATAGAGAATCGGTGTCAGCGCCTCGTCGACGTACGGCAGCCGCAGCACACGGATGCCTTCAGCGTCATCCAGGGGGACACGCTCGTCGGCGAACACGAACAGCTCGCCGCCACGGGCTCGCACCTCCTGCAGGTTGGACTTGAGCTTTTCGAGCAGCTCGTCGTTGGGCGCCACGGAAATCACCGGCATTTCGCTGTCGACCAGCGCCAGCGGCCCATGCTTGAGCTCCCCGGCGGGATAGGCCTCGGCATGGATGTAGGAAATCTCCTTGAGCTTGAGCGCCCCTTCCAGCGCGATCGG
>NZ_FOPY01000002.1 GCF_900113605.1 Modicisalibacter xianhensis | reverse complement strand
TCGCGGGTCATCGACTGGCGCCGCTTCCGTGCCATCGCCGACGAGGTCGGGGCCTACCTGATGGTCGACATGGCGCATGTCGCCGGCCTGGTCGCCGCCGGACTCTATCCCAGTCCGCTGCCGCACGCCCACGTGGTGACCACTACCACGCACAAGACGCTGCGCGGCCCGCGCGGCGGCCTGATCCTGTCGGCGAATGCCGATGAGGCGCTGGTCAAGAAACTCAATGGCGCCGTGTTCCCGGGCCAGCAGGGCGGCCCGCTGATGCACGTGATCGCGGCCAAGGCCGTGGCCTTCAAGGAAGCCATGAGCCAGGACTTCGTCAACTACCAGCGCCAGGTGATCGACAATGCCCGCGCCATGGCACAGGTGTTCCTCGAACGCGGCTTCGACGTCGTCTCCGGCGGTACCGACGATCACCTGTTCCTGGTCTCGCTGATCAAGCAGGGCGTGACCGGCAAGGACGCCGATGCGGCACTCGGCCGGGCGCACATCACCGTCAACAAGAATGCCGTGCCCAACGACCCGCAGAGCCCGTTCGTCACCTCGGGCCTGCGCATCGGCACGCCGGCGGTCACCTCGCGGGGCTTCGCCGTGGCCGATTGCGAACAGCTGGCCGGTTGGATCTGCGACATCCTCGATGTCCTCGCCGAGCAGGGCAACACCGCTGCGGTGGAAGACGAGGTGCGCGACAAGGTGGTCGCGTTGTGCGCGCGTTATCCGGTCTATGGCGACGCGCAGAGCCGCGAGCCGGCCCAGAACGCAACGTCCGTGGCCTGAGCCAGACGGTCAGGGATAACGCCCACTGAGCCGGTTGTCTACCAGCACCTTTAGAATGGCGTTGGCTTCCTGCATGACCGGCGAGGGCGGCTCGCCGCGACGCCGGCTGCAGATGATCGGCGTAGTGATGTGCTTCTCGGCGAGCGGCACGTAGACGATATTGTCGCGCTTGAGTCGGCCGACCTGCTCGGGAACCAGCGTGATGCCCAGGTCCGAGGCCACCAGGCCGAGTGCCGTCTGCAGTTCGTTGGCTTCCTGGGCCACGTGGACCTTGAGCCCACGGCGACGGAACAGGCCCAGCGTGACGTCGGCAAGGCTTGGCCTGGGCGATGCCGGGAACAGGATCAAGGGATACCTGGCCAACTCGGCCAGGGTCGGCTGGGTATTCTCCAAGGGGTGCCCGGCCGGTAGCGCGGCGATAATCGGCTCCTCGAACAGGATTTCCTGTTCCACGTCGGGGTCGTCGATCTGCAGGCGACCGAAGCCAATGTCGATGCGCCCGGCCTTGAGTGCCTGGATCTGCTGCACCGTGGTCAGCTCGACCAGCGACAGCTCGACATTATCCTTTTGTCTCAAACCGCGCACCAGCAGCGGTAGCTGGCCATAGAACAGCGAAGGCACGAAACCTATCCCGAACATCAACAGGTTACTGCGCGCAATGCGCCGAGTTGCCGTGATTGTCGTATCGAGTTTTTCCAGTACCTGCAGAGTATGCTCATAGAAGAATTGGCCCGCCGTGGTCAGGGCCAGCCCTCGCCGGCTCCGTTCGAACAGCGTAACCCCTATCTCTTCTTCCAACTGTTTGATTTGCCTTGTTAAAGGCGGCTGGGCCATGTGCAGACGATGCGCCGCGCGGGTCAGGTTCAGCTCGTCGGCCACGACCACGAAGTAGCGCAGATGACGCAACTCCATGATACCTCCTGGGTATGGCAGGGCACCCAAACGATATTGGTTTCGCTAGTGTCACGCAATCAAACTGCTCTCAATCCATCACAGGATGCAATTCGGGAGCCACGCATGTCCGCCGTGATCGACACCATCGAAACCCATCTGGTCGACCTGCCGACCATCCGGCCGCACAAGCTGTCGATGACCACCATGGCCTGCCAGACGCTGGTCATCGTGCGCATGCGCCACTCCGATGGCATCGAGGGGCTGGGTGAGGGCACCACCATCGGTGGACTGAGCTATGGCCCGGAAAGCCCGGAAAGCATCAAGCGCAACATCGATACCTACCTGGCGCCCCTGCTCATCGGGCAGCCGTCGGCCAACATCAACTTCCTGCGCGCACGCATGAACCGACATGCACGCGGTAACGCCATTGCCAAATCGGCGCTGGAAACCGCACTGCTCGACGCCCAGGGCAAGCGCCTGGGGCTCTCCGTAGCCGAGTTGCTCGGTGGGGCGCAGCGCGAGCATCTGCCGGTGCTGTGGACCCTGGCCAGCGGCGATACCCGCAAGGACATCGACGAAGCCTTCCAGCGCCTCGATGACCGTCGTCACTGTGACTTCAAGCTCAAGATCGGCGCTAACGCTGTTGAGGACGATGTGCGTCACGTGGCGGCCATCAAGGCTGCACTGGGCGAGCGGGCCAGTGTGCGTGTCGACGTCAACCAGGCCTGGGACGAGGCCACGGCGGTACGCGGCATCGCCGCCCTGCAGGACGCCGGCATCGAGCTGATCGAACAAGCCATTCCGGCCCGCGAATTCGCCGGCCTGGTGCGCCTGTCGCAGCGCTTTCAGGTACCCATGCTCGCCGACGAGGCGGTCCAGGATGCACGCGACGGTTTCACGCTGGCGGCAGGCGGCTTCAGCGGCGCCTATGCACTGAAGATCGCCAAGTCCGGCGGGCCGTGCGGGGCGCTCGAGCTGGCGCACGTCGCCCAGGCGGCGGGTATCGGCCTCTATGGCGGCACCATGCTCGAGGGCACGCTCGGTACGGCGGCCTCGCTACATGCCTGGGCCACCCTGGACACCCTGGCTTGGGGCACCGAGATGTTCGGCCCGCTGCTGCTCAAGGACGACATCGTCGCCGAGCCGCTGCGCTATCACGAGTTCGGGGTCGAGCTGCCCAAGGGGCCGGGGCTGGGCATCACCCTCGATGAAGACAAGCTGAGCCATTACCGCCGCAAGGACGGTTGAGGCTCTAGGCCAATCACACGGGAGACCGATCATGCTGTTTCACGTCGAAATGACCGTCAAGCTGCCCCCCGACATGCCGGCCGAGAAGGCCGCCGACATCAAGGCGACCGAGAAGGCCTATTCCCAGGAATTGCAGCGCCAGGGCAAGTGGCGCCACCTGTGGCGCGTCGCCGGCAGCTACGCCAACGTCAGCGTCTTCGATGTCGAGGACAACGCCGAGCTTCAGGAAATCATCAGTGGCCTGCCGCTGTTCCCCTACATGGACATCCGCGTCAAGCCGCTGTGCCGCCACCCTTCGTCGGTGCGCGACGGGGATAGCTGAGCGACAGAGGCGCCTCAGCCCCCAGGCAATCCCTAGCCACGCCAACTCATGAACGCCAAACGACTATAACAAGCGAGGTAACGACCATGACCGTCAAGATCTTCGAGACGTCGGAAGTGCAAGACTTCCTGAAGACCGTCAGCGGCTTCGACCAGGCCGGCGGCAACGAGCGCGCCAAGCAGATCATGCACCGCCTGCTCTCCGACCTGTATCGCCTGATCGACGACTTCGACGTCACCCCCGAGGAGTACTGGTCCGCCGTCAGCCTGCTCAATTCCCTGGGCGGCCAGACCCAGTTCGGTCTGCTTTCGCCGGGCCTGGGCTTCGACCACTACCTGGACATGCGCCAGGACGCCATCGATGCCGAGGCCAAGCGCAATGGCGGTACGCCGCGCACCATTGAGGGCCCGCTCTACGTGGCCGGCGCCCCCGAAGCCGAGGGCTTTGCGCGCATGGACGACGGCCAGGACACCGATGGCGAAACCATGTGGCTGACCGGCCAGGTACGTGACGTCAATGGCAACCCGGTCACCGGGGCCAAGGTCGAGATCTGGCACGCCAATTCCAAGGGCGGCTACTCCTTCTTCGACAAGACCCAGAGCGAATACAACCTGCGTCGCACTATCTATACAGACGCAGAAGGTCGCTATACCGCGCGCAGCATCATCCCCTCCGGTTACGGCGTGCCGGAAGGCGCCCCGACCGATCAGGTGCTCAAGTCGCTGGGGCGTCACGGCGAGCGTCCGGCGCATATCCACTACTTCATCTCCGCGCCGGGATATCGCCACCTGACCACCCAGATCAACCTGGCTGGCGACCCCTATACCTTCGACGATTTCGCCTTCGCGACGCGTGAAGAACTGGTGGTTCCGGCGAATCGCATCGAGGACTCGGCCGAGATCGCCAAGCGCGAGCTGGACGGCCCGTTTTCCGAGGTGGTGTTCGACGTCGCGCTGGCCGAGACCGATGCGCCCGAGTTGCAGATTCGCCACAAGCGCCCGCGCGCCAAGGAAGACGAGCAGGACCAGGCCAGTCAACTGGCCGGCACTGCCGAAGTCTGAGCGTCCACCGTCCTGACGACACCCGAGCCCGCCGGCAGCAGCGACTCGCCGGCGGGCGAAGGCAACCAAGACACTACCGAGGTACCTGATCATGACCACTCAGCTTGATCGTCTCGAGGAGCGGGTTCGCGGCGCGGTCGTCGATGATCCCGCCAATGGCATCTTCCGCTGCCATCGCAGCATGTTCACCGACCCGGCCTTCTTCGAGCTGGAGATGAAGCACATCTTCGAAGGCAATTGGTTGTTCCTGGCCCATGAGAGCCAGATCAGCGAGCCGGGCGACTACATGACCGTGACCATGGGGCGCCAGCCGGTAATCATCACCCGCGACAAGCAGGGCGAGCTGCACGCGCTGCTCAATGCCTGCGCCCACCGCGGTGCCACGCTGTGCCGCAAGAAACGTGGCAACAAGGGCACCTTCACCTGTCCGTTTCACGGTTGGTCGTTCAAGAACGACGGCAAGCTGCTCAAGGCCAAGAACGAGAAGACCGGTGCCTATCCGGAAGGCTTCAAGCAGGACGGCTCGCACGATCTCAAGCGGATCGCGCGCTTCGAGAACTACCGTGGTTTCCTGTTCGGCAGCCTGAGCGACGACGTGCAACCGCTCAGCGAATACCTGGGCGAGACCACCAAGATCATCGACAACATCGTCGACCAGGCCCCGGAAGGCCTCGAGATCTTGCGTGGCACCTCGACCTACACGTTCAGTGGCAACTGGAAGCTGGGCGCCGAGAACGGGGCAGACGGTTACCACGTCAGTAGCGTGCACTGGAACTACTCCTCGACCATGGACCGTCGCAACTACGACGCCGGCGGCACCAAGGCGGTGGATGCCAATGGCTGGTCGAAGAGCCTGGGCGGTTTCTACTCTTACGAGAACGGCCACATGATGCTGTGGACGCGCCTGCTCAACCCCGAGGTGCGCCCGGTCTACTCGCAGAAGGACTGGCTGGAGCAGGAATTCGGCGAGGCACGGGCCGATTCCATCGTCAACCAGACACGCAATCTCTGCCTGTATCCCAACGTCTACCTGATGGATCAGTTCTCCACACAGATCCGTGTCATCCGCCCGCTGGCCGTGGACAAGAGCGAAGTCACCATCTACTGCTTCGCGCCCAAGGGCGAGTCCGCCGAGAGCCGTGCGCTGCGCATCCGTCAGTACGAGGACTTCTTCAACGTCAGCGGCATGGGCACGCCCGACGACCTGGAAGAATTCCGCGCCTGCCAGAACGGTTACCTGGCGGGAGATGCCGAGTGGAACGACCTCTCGCGCGGAGCCCAGCAGTGGATCGAGGGTGCCGATGACAATGCCCGCGCCATCGACATGAAGCCGCTGCTCAGTGGCGCCTCGCCCGAGGATGAAGGCCTGTACGTGATGCACCACAAGCACTGGGTCGAGGAGATGCAGCGTGCCATCGACAAGGAACGCAGCCAGTTCATTCCCACCACGTCGGCTTCCTGAAGGAGGGTAGCGCCATGAGCATGAACTTTCTGGATATCCAGGCCTTCGTCCATCGGGAAGCGCGTCTGCTCGACGACCGCGAATGGGACGCCTGGCTCGAGTGCTACAGCAAGAACGTGGTGTTCTGGATGCCGGCCTGGGACGACGACGATCGATTGACCCAGGACCCCCAGTCCGAGATCTCGCTGATCTACTACCCCAACCGCGAAGGGTTGGAAGATCGCGTCTACCGCATCAAGACCGAGCGCTCCGGGGCGACCAGCATTCCCGAGCCGCGCACCACGCACCAGATCTCCAATCTGGAGGTGCTGAGCCAGGACGGGGACAAGGTGGAGCTGCGTTTCAACTGGCACACCCTGAGCCATCGCTACCAGCAGACCAATGCCTATTTCGGCACGTCCTTCTACACCCTGGACGTGTCCGGGGACACCCCGCTGATCGAGCGCAAGACGGTGATCCTCAACAACGATTACATCCACCAGGTCATCGACGTCTACCACATCTGAGCGTCGACCGGGTGGGAGGAGAACGACCATGAGCTACACCATTGCACTCAACTTCGAGGACGGCGTGTCCCGCTTCATCACCTGCAAGGCAGGGGAGACCGTGCTCGACGCCGCCTATCGCCAGAAGATCAACCTGCCGATGGATTGCTCCGACGGCGTATGCGGGACCTGCAAGGGCCATTGCGAGCAGGGCGCCTTCGACATGGGCGACGACTATCTGGAGGAGGCGCTTTCCGAGGAGGAGGAAGCCGAGGGCAAGGTACTGACCTGCCAGATGGTGCCGAGTTCTGACTGCGTCATCCAGGTGCCGGTGGCGTCGACGCTGTGCAAGACTCAGGTCGGCGAGCTGACCGGCCAGGTGGCCAGGGTCGAACAATTGTCCGAGGACAGCATCGAGCTGACCGTGGACCTGGACGATGAGGCCGACTTGACCTTCCTGCCCGGCCAGTACATCAACATCAAGGTGCCGGGCAGCGAGGAGACGCGCTCGTACTCGTTCAGCTCGCGCCCGGGCGACACGTGCGCCTCGTTCCTGATCCGCAACGTGCCCGACGGCCTGATGAGCGGCTACCTGACCGGCGCGGCCAAGCCGGGCGATAGCCTGACCATGACCGGCCCGCTGGGCAGCTTCTACCTGCGCGAGGCCAAGCGTCCCTTGCTGATGCTGGCCGGTGGTACCGGGCTGGCGCCGTTCTTGTCGATGCTCGAGCTGCTGGTGGAGAAGGGCAGTGACCAGCCGATCCACATGATCTACGGCGTCAGCCGCGACGACCACCTGGTCAAGCTAGAAGCCCTGGATGACTTCGCCGAGCGCTTGCCCGGCTTCAGCTACACCACCGTGGTGGCCGATGAGGGCAGCGACCATCCGCGCAAGGGCTACGTGACTCACCACATGGACGCCGATGTGCTGTATGACGGCGAGGTGGACGTCTACCTGTGCGGGCCACCGCCGATGGTCGATGCCGTGCTCAAGCACTTCCGCGAGCAGGGCATCACGCCGGCCAGCTTCCACTATGAGAAGTTCGCGCCCAGCCTGACGCCCGCCGACGAGGAGGTCGCATGAGCGCGCCACGTTTCCAGGATCAGGTGCTGGTTGTCACCGGCGCTGCCCAAGGTATCGGGCAGCGGGTCGCCGAGCGCGCTGCAGCCGAGGGCGGCCGCCTGGTGCTGGTCGATCGCGCTGACGTGGTACATGAGGTCGTGGCGGGTATCGTCGAACTGGGCGGCGAGGCCATCGCCGTCCAGGCCGACCTCGAGACCTGGGAAGGGGCCGAGGGCGCCATGCGCCAGGCCCGTGAGCGCTTCGGCCGGATCGACGTGCTGATCAATAACGTCGGTGGGGCGATCAACTTCAAGCCGTTCGTCGAATTTACCGACGCCGAGATCGGCGCCGAGATCACCCGCTCGCTGATGCCCACGCTGTGGTGTTGCCGCGCGGTGCTGCCGACGATGGTCGAGCAGGGCCAGGGCGTCATCGTCAATGTCTCCTCGGCTGCTACCCGCGGCATCCACCGGATTCCCTATTCGGCAGCCAAGGGCGGCATCAATGCCATGACCGCCTCGCTGGCCTTCGAGTATGCCGAGCATGGCATCCGCGTGGTCGCCACCGCCCCCGGCGGTACAGAGGCGCCGCCGCGGCGCATATCGCGCGGCACCCCGGAGCCGCGCAACGCACAGGAACAGGCCTGGTTCCAGGCGCATATTGACCAGACCAAGCAGAGTTGCCTGTTCGGCCGCTACGGCACGCTGGACGAACAGGCCGCGCCCATCCTGTTCCTGGCATCGAGTGATGCCAGCTACATCACCGGCAGCGTGGTGCCGGTGGCGGGAGGCGATCAGGGCTAGCCGCACTCCCATCACTTTCAACATCAACATCAACATCAACATCAACGCCAGCCGTCGCCGTCATCGGCGACGACAACCCCCTGCTGCTCGACAACCGTATAACTATGGAGCACGACAATGCGTACGATTGACGTCAACGACGTAGTGGATAATGCACGGTTCACGCCGTTCCACTGGAACGTGCTGTTCTGGTGCACCCTGGTCATCATCTTCGATGGCTATGATCTGGTCATTTACGGGGTGGTCCTGCCCCTGCTGATGGAACAGTGGCAACTCAGTCCCATGGTGGCGGGGCTGCTCGGGAGCAGTGCCCTGTTCGGCATGATGTTCGGCGCGATGTCCTTCGGCACGCTCTCCGACAAGTGGGGGCGCAAGAAGACCATCCTGCTTTGTGTCGTCCTGTTCAGCGTGACGACGGTGATCAATGGCTTTGCCACCACGCCTTGGCAGTTTGGCATCCTGCGTTTCATTGCCGGCCTGGGGATCGGCGGGGTGATGCCGAACGTCGTGGCGCTGATGACCGAATACTCGCCCAAGCGTTCACGCAGTACGCTGGTGGCGGTGATGTTCAGTGGCTACGCCGTGGGCGGCATGATGTCGGCCGGCCTGGGTATCTGGATCGTGCCGACCTTCGGCTGGCAGGTAATGTTCTACCTGGCCGTGGTGCCGCTGCTGATCCTGCCGCTGATCATCAAGTACCTGCCGGACTCCGTCGGCTTCCTGCTGCGTCGCGGCCGAGATGACGAGGCGCGTCGTATCCTGCAGGCCATCGACCCCAGCCAGTCGATCTCGGCGTCCGACAATCTGGCATTGCCCGCTGCCAAGGAGTCCAAGGCGCCGGTACTCGATCTGTTCAAGGAAGGCCGTGCGCTCAGTACCCTGATGTTCTGGACTGCCTTCTTCATGTGTCTGCTGATGGTGTATGCGCTGGGCTCCTGGCTGCCCAAGCTGATGTCCATGGCCGGCTACGCATTGAGCTCGAGCCTGATGTTCCTGATGGTGCTCAACGTCGGGGCTATCGTCGGTGCCGTGGGCGGGGGCTGGCTGGCCGATCGCTTCCACCTCAAGACAGTGCTGGTGGTGTTTTTCATTTTCGCCGCCGCCTCGCTCAGCCTGCTCGGCTTCGAGAGCCCGATGTGGGTACTCTACAGTCTGGTGGCGATTGCCGGGGCGACCACTATTGGCTCGCAGATCCTGCTCTACGCCTACGTCGCGCAGTTCTATCCCATCGCGATCCGCTCCACCGGGCTGGGCTGGGCATCGGGGATCGGTCGTAACGGTGCCATCGTCGGGCCGCTGCTCGGCGGCAGCCTGCTGGCGCTGGCCCTGCCGCACCACCTCAACTTCATTGCCTTCGCCATCCCCGGCGTGATTGCCGCCGTGGCCGTGTTCCTGGTCAGCCGCCGGGTCGGCGAGGCACAGGCTGCCCGCACGGCGGCGCAACCCGCTTCAATGGCCTCCAGCGGAGGCTGACCGATGTACCCTGGCTAGGGTCCTCTTTCGCCCGCGATGTCTCGCGGGCGTTTTTTGTGTTATCGAGGAGCTACTGACAATAAGTAAGCCCCCGAGTGGAGCGAAAAGGCATGTTCAAGGATTGGTCATTGCCCGCCGTGACGGCGGGCTTTCTTGCGGTATTGATCTCTTATTCCGGCCCGTTGGCCATCTTCTTCCAGGCGGCGCAGAGCGCCGATGTCTCGCCTGCGATGATGACGTCCTGGGTGTGGGCCATCTCGATGGGGGCCGCCATCTCGGGCATTGCATTGAGTGCCTGGCTCAAGATGCCGGTGGTCACGGCCTGGTCGGCGCCCGGCACGGCGCTGCTGGTCACGCTGTTTCCCGGTCTGTCGCTCAATGAGGCGGTCGGCGCCTATCTCACGGCCGCACTCATCATCTTCACGATCGGTATCACTGGCACCTTCGACCGGCTGATGAGCGTGATTCCCCGGGGCATCGCGGCGGGCATGATGGCGGGTATCCTGTTCCAGTTCGGGCTGGGGGCCTTCCAGGCCATCGAAGGGACGCCCCTGCTCGCGGTCGGCATGTTGCTTGCCTATCTGGTGTTCAAGCGTCTGGCCCCCCGCTATTGCCTGATCCTGCTTCTCGTGACTGGGGCCGGGCTGGCCGTCGGCCTGGAAGGCGCTTCGCTGGATGGCGTGCGCTGGCAACTGGCCTCACCGGTCTTCATTGCCCCCGAGTGGACCTGGCACGCGACCCTGAGCCTGGCGCTTCCGCTGGTGCTGGTCAGCCTGACGGGCCAGTTCCTGCCCGGCATGGCCATCCTGCGTGGTGCCGGTTACCCGGCGTCGGCGCGCTCGATCATCAGCGTGACCAGCCTGACCTCCATGGTGGTGGCTTTCTTCGGGGGTATCACCACCGCGATTGCCGCGATCACGGCGGCCATCTGTACCGGTAAGGACGCTCACGAAAACCCGGACAAGCGTTACGTTGCCGGTATCGCCAATGGCTTGTTCTACCTGATCGGGGGCTGTTTCGCGGGCAGCATCGTCGCCCTGTTCACGGCGCTGCCTGGAGCCTTCGTGGCCGTGCTGGCCGGTTTGGCGCTGATCGGTGCCATCAGCGCCAATATCATGACGGCGATCGAGGCGGAGGACCATCGCGAGGCGTCGGTCATCACCTTCATGGTTACCGCCTCGGGGCTGAGTCTGTTCGGCCTGGGCGCCGCCTTCTGGGGCGTGGTGATTGGCTGTGTGGCCTATGCCTTATTGCATCGCCGCTATCGCAAGCGCCAAGTTCATTGCCAGGAGTCGCACGGCAAGTGACGCCTTCATCTCACCTGAAGGGCTGTTGCGCTTATGAGCAGCCTTTCAGCATTTAGCGGATGGCCTGAAGCGCCTTGCTCACTCGAACCTGATGGCTGGTTTCCATGGCGGGGCCCACGTCACCGAAATCCCCCCGCAACGCCTTTAGCGCATAACGTTCCTGGTCGATTTCCTTCGACGTGCGGATACCGCGTCTGCGGAAAAAGATGATCGGGGGGCACCAGCCCTGGAGCGCATGCTGAAGCAGGAAGCCGGTGACTGCGGCAGGCAATAGCAGCCAGCGCTTGTCGACAAAGGCCCCCATTGCCACCCCGGTCAGGCTCAGTGCCGAGGCGTTCGCCTCCAAGGTGCGTTCGATATCCCACTCATGATCGAGTTCGTGCAGGCGCTGCTCGATTTCGTGAGGGTGCGCGGCGAAGTAGGCAACGTTCTCTTCCATGCGCTGCCGAATCTGCTGATTGATGCTATCGGCGGTATTGCGCTCTACCCGTGATGTCGTGGACGGCAACATATCGATTTACCTCCCTGTGCGTGAATGCATGCTTATCCTTGACGCCTGATCGTGTTGACCAGCAGCTATAAGGTTAGAACCAATGCGTGCGCGTCTCAAAGTCGATATGGCCAAGCCATGACGTGTCGGTGGACTCATGTTGAGTTAATCCTGACCTGACAGACTGCCGCTTCCATTCGAGCAGGAGGCGACAATGTCCGAGCATGGGACGGTTGGAAGGCTGAGCCGCAAGCGAGCGCTGTGGCTTGTCTCACTGATCTTGTTGGCATGCCTGTCCTTTTCGGCGTCTGCGGCCGAGGATTTTCTTCCGGTCGAGGAAGCGTTCAAGCTGACCACCGAGCAGCGCAATGGCGAGGTGGCATTGCGTTGGGAAATCGCCCCGGGGTATTACCTCTATCGCCATCGCCTGGAAATCACGGGCGAACCGGTGGACATCGAGGAGCCGGAACTCCCCGAGGGCACACCGATCAGCGATGAGTACTTTGGCGACTCGCAGGTCTATTACCGAACTTTGCAGCTCAACGTCGACCCGGGGCAGGCCCGCCGACTCGAGCTGACCTGGCAGGGCTGTGCCGAAGACGGGCTGTGCTATGCCCCCCAGCATCGGACACTTGAAGTCGAATCTTCTCCTTCCTCTAGCCGCGCGCTGGATGCCATCGGCAAGGCACCGACGCTACCTGGCAAAACCACCCCACAGGTAGGGGAGACTCCAGTCGCTGACGCGTCAGATCGTACTACCAGCGCGCTGGGGGAGGATCAGCGTCTGGCGGCCCGATTGGCCGATGCCCATGCTGGCTGGATGCTGGCGGCGTTCTTCGGCATGGGCCTGTTGCTCGTCTTCACGCCCTGCGTGCTGCCCATGCTGCCCATCCTTTCCAGCCTGGTGGTGGGCAGCGGGACCGGAGCCAAGCGAGGCTTATGGCTGTCGCTAGCCTTCGTCGTACCCATGGCATTGACCTATGCCGTGCTCGGTGTCGCGGCGGCCCAGGCCGGCGCCAATCTTCAGGCAATGCTGCAAACCCCCTGGCTACTCGGCGCCTTTGCTTTGCTGTTTGTCGTCTTTGCCCTGGCCATGTTCGGGCTCTTCGAACTCCAGCTCCCCGGCATGTTGCGCCAGCGCCTCGACCGCCTGCAGTCACGGCAGCAGGGCGGTACCTTGGGCGGGGCGGCAATCATGGGCGTACTCTCGGCGCTGCTAGTCGGGCCGTGCATGACGGCGCCGCTGGCCGGTGCACTGCTCTACATTGCGGACACCGGCGATACCCTGCTGGGCGGGGCGGCGCTGCTCATGCTGGGGCTGGGCATGGGTACGCCGCTGCTGCTGGTCGGCGTGTTGGGGGCTCGGCTATTGCCGCGTCCCGGCCCCTGGATGGTGCGCGTAAAAGTCCTGTTCGGCTTCGTCCTGCTGGGAATGGCCGTCTGGTTCCTGACGCGTGTGGTTTCCGGGCCGGTTGAACTCGGGCTGTGGGGGCTCTGGTTGCTCGGCGTGGCCGTGGCGCTGTGGCATGCAAGCCGCAGGTCAACGCCGGGGGTTGGCCATCAGATGATGATGACGGTGGGTCTGGCCCTGGGGATCTGGGGCGCGGCGATGCTGCTGGGTGCCGCTGGGGGTGGCACGAACCCTTTCCAACCGCTCGCTTACCTGCAATCCGGCTCCGGCGGGCAGGGTGCTGCCGAACGGGACATCATGGCGCGCTTCGACAAGGTCGAAAACCTGGCTTCCCTGAACCGGCGGATCGATCAGGCCGGCCAGCAGGGGCAATGGACGCTCGTCGATATCTATGCCGAGTGGTGTGTCTCCTGCAAGGTCATCGAGGAGGAGGTCTTTGGTAATCCGCGCGTGCAGGCTCAGCTCGAGACGATGCAGTTGCTGCGCCCCGACGTCACCGCCAATGATGCGACGGACCGTGAGCTGCTCGATGCGCATGGCATCCTTGGTCCGCCTACCCTGATGCTTTTCGGGCCGGACGGGGAGGAGCGGCGTGCGCAACGCATCGTAGGTGAAATCACTGCCGACGCATTCCTTGAAAGGCTCGAGCAGGCTCGTCAGGCCAGCGGGAGAAAAACATGACGGCCCTGGAACAGAGCGTTTCCCTGGGGCCGGTGGGCTTGACCTTGAACCAGATGCTGATGGGCTGGGCGCTGGCCATGGCCCTGCTGGTGAATACTTTGGTCGGGATGCGCTACCGGCGCTCCGCCTCCTCGGTCTTGTTCGACATCCTGTTGGTCGGCGTCGTCGCGGCACGTCTGGTGTTCTTCATTCGCTACCAAGGGGAGTATGACAGCGCCTGGAACATGCTGGACATTCGTGATGGCGGCTTCGACAAGCTCGGTGGGGCGATCGCCGCCACGGCCTATGCCGCCTGGCGGTTGTGGCGCATGCCTGAGCACCGTCCCGTACTGGCCAGTGCACTGCTTGCCGGCCTCGCAACGTGGGGCCTGGCGGCCGGTAGCCTGATACTCATGGATAGCCGGTCGCGCTCACTGCCCGAGGTGGAACTGACCACGCGGGAGTACACCCCGATCACGCTGCAGCAACTGGCCGAGCAGCAGGCAGGCCAACCCATGGTCGTCAATCTATGGGCAACCTGGTGCCCGCCCTGTCGACGCGAAATGCCAGTGTTGCAAGCCGCCCAGCAAGCGACAGAGGACGTGACTTTCGTCTTCGTCAACCAGGGTGAGCACGCTCCCACCATTAATCAGTTCATCGAGCGAGAGGCCCTGAACCTTAACAACGTGTTTCTCGATCCGGGGCAGGCCCTGGGGCAGGCCGTCGGCTCTCAGGTCATGCCCACCACGCTGTTCTATGACGCGCAAGGCCGGCTTCAGGAGACCCATTTCGGTGAGCTTTCGCGGGCCAGCCTGGCTGCCAGGCTCGAACCGCTTCGTTAATTCATCCCTGCAAGGAAATGAGCGCAATGAAACAGCATTTTTTGTACCGTCCCTTGGTGCTGCTGGCAGCGGCATGGCCGTCATTGGCGACGGCAGAAGACTGGCCCGCGCCGCTCCAGGCGCTGGAAATACAGGGGCTGACGATTCATGAGCGTTTCGAGGCGCCTGCCGGCCTCACCGGTTACGCCGCGAGTGTCCAGGGGCGTGAACTGGCCGCCTACGTTACCCAGGACGAGAAATATGCCCTCGTCGGGACGCTGGTCGATGCGCAAGGCAACGACCTGACCTCGGACCGGCTTTATGAGTTGGTCAAGAAGCCTCAGGATGCAGAACTATGGGAAAGCCTTGCTGATTCGGCCTGGATTGCCGATGGTGACGACGATGCCGAGCGAGTCATTTATACGTTCACTGATCCCAACTGCCCCTATTGCAAGAAATTCTGGGACCAGACTCGCCCTTGGGTCGAGGCCGGCAAGGTCCAGATGCGCCACATCATGGTCGGTATCCTCAAGCAAGACAGCCCCATCAAGGCCTTGTCGCTGCTGGCCGCCGATGATCCTGCCGAAGCACTGGCCGACCATCAGCGGGGCAACGAGATATCGACCTTCAAAAAGTATCCGCGTGATTACGAGGATGCCTTGGCCGAAAACCATCAACTGATGCAATCGCTGGGGTTGGGGGCGACCCCGAGCACGCTCTATCGTGATGATGGCAAACTGTCCGTGATGCAGGGCGTGCCGCCCGCTGACAAGCTGGAAACCATCATGGGCTCGCCGGCGCCCTGATCCATGGCAAACAGCCGGCCTGTCGGCCGGCTGCCCCATGAGGCGATGATCGCAGGGTGACTGGCTAGTCGCCTGAGCCCGGGTTGGCGCCGTAGTTGTCGTGATCACCAAGACGCTGGCCTCCGACGTCATCACCGTAGTAGCCGGAGTGCTGGTGGAAGGTGCGGTCAGTGGCTTCCAGGGATTCCATGCCCCGGCGACGCGGGTCCTGGGGGCGTTCGTGACTATTGATGAAGGCGGCAACATCCCAGGCGTCCTCGTCGCTCAGCGAGTAGGGCTTGCCCAAGGGCATGTTGGCCTTGATGAAAGCCGCTGCCGTATTGACCCGGTGCATGCCGGCCCCCCAGTTGTAGGCACCATCGCCCCACAGCGGTGGGAAGACCTGACGGTCGCCGACCTTCTGACCGGCGCCGTCCGAGCCATGGCAGACGGCACATTGCTCGGCATAGACCTGGGCCCCACGCTCTGGATCGTAGCCGCCCTGGGGCGTTTCCAGTTTGGCATAGCCACGACCGGGCATGGCCTGGTTGACGGGGGCGCCGGTGGCCAGCCAATGGAAGTAGGTTTCCAGCGCCACCAGCGATTCGCTACCGGTCTCGGGAGGAATACCATTCATGGAGTATGTGAAGCACCCCTGGATACGCTCTGCCAGGGTGTTCACCTTATCGTTCTTGCCCCGGTAGGCCGGGTACATGCCGAAGGCGGCCCACATGGGCGCCGAATTGGCCATGCGCCCGGCGTCCAGGTGACAGTTGCTGCAGTTCTGCTCGTTGAAGACATGGGTTCCGCGCAATTGCTGGGTATCGACAAAAAGGTCGCGTCCCTTGCGTACCATGTCGCCATATTGGTTATCGGGAATCGCGCTCTCCAGCGGTGGCTGGAAGACGGCGTCCCCGGAGGGGGCCGGAGGCAACGGCACCTGATAATCCCGTTCTGTCTGTGGGTCCTGTGCGCTGGCCGACAGGGTGACGTTGGCCAGCATGATGCCCATGGCCAGTCGAAACGACTTGGGTAGCTTCCTCATGGCGTCTCCTCCTGACCGGCAGCGGCGTTTGCAGACAGCTGTTCGGGCAATGTCGCGTAGTAGGCGGTAATCAGGCCGATCTGTTCTTCGCTGAGGCGTTCGGCGATGCCTTGCATCAGGCCATTGGGATCGTTGCTTCGGGTACCGTTGCGCCAGGCGTTGAGCTGGGCCGCCAGGTAACTGGCATGCTGGCCAGCCAGAGGGGGGAAGGTATCGCCTACGCCTTGGCCGTTGGGACCATGGCATTGGTTGCAGGCGGGAATGGTATTTTCCCAGTCGCCACGCTCGGCAAGCCATTCTGCCGTGTTCTCGGGTGCTGCCGCCTGATACGACGTCGGCAGGTTCACGTCTTCGCCTTCCAGGCTGGCGTAATACGCCGAGACTGCCTGGATATCCTCGTCAGTCAGCGCCAAGGCGAACGGTTGCATCATCGGATTCTGGCGTGTGCCATCTCGGTAGCTGCGTAATTGATGACTGAGATAGCCGGCTGGCAGGCCCGCCAACCGAGGAAATCCCCCGGCGGCATTGCCTTCGCCCTGTGGGCCATGGCAGCTCAGGCAGGCTATAGCCCCCTGGCCATTGCCCTGTTGGGCAATGGCCTGGCCTCGCTGAATGGCATCGGCCCATGCAGGTAGGCTGGCGCAGGCGCCCCAAATTACGAGCAGGCTGGATAATTGCCTGGTTCTTTTGTTCATCTCCGTGCTCCGGTCGTTGTCCTGTCATGGCTGGCAATGCCGCCCGGGACGTTTGTTGTCATTGATGGGGCGCGACGGGGGAGCCCCATGCCACGTCGGGCCGATCCGCCCGATGACGTGTGTCTTCCACCAAGGGAAACCAAAGCTGTGCCACGAGCCCATGGGGCGCGTTGTGCGTAAAGCTCAACCGGCCCGAGAAACGTTCGGCAATGGCTGAAACGATAGCCAGCCCCAGGCCGCTACCATGCCCTGTGCCGTGACGCCAGAAACGCTCGGCCAGCCTTGGCAAATCCTGATCACTGACTCCGGGACCCTGGTCCCTGATTTCGATGGCCAGGCCCGAGCCGGACTGGTTGAAGCACACTTGGACCGAGCCTGGGTCGGGGCTGAAACGATGTGCGTTCTCGAGCAAGTTACGCAGCGCCGTGACAACCAGTTCGTGAGGTGCCGGCAGATACAATGTCTCGTCAGGCCAGGTGATGGTGAACGTGACTTGTGCCTCTTCGCCCAGCATGAGAAGGGCGTCCATGGCAGCGCTTCGCGCCAGGCAATGGGTTTGCCAGGCATCGTCGAGTCCATTTTCCAGGCGAGCCAGCATCAGTAGTTGTTCC
Source organism: Modicisalibacter xianhensis (assembly GCF_900113605.1). Taxonomy (GTDB): domain Bacteria; phylum Pseudomonadota; class Gammaproteobacteria; order Pseudomonadales; family Halomonadaceae; genus Modicisalibacter; species Modicisalibacter xianhensis. The sequence goes on along the minus strand of NZ_FOPY01000002.1, from coordinate 333,073 downwards.
AGGGTGCCCTGCAGTCGGGAAACCCCTTTCTCTGCCTGGGTCAGGGCAAACCGTGACGCCTCGCCATGCTGGCGGCTGGCGACTTGCAGGTGGGTCTTGATGGCCGTCAGCGGGGTGCGAAGCTCATGGGCGGCATCATTGGTAAAGCGTTGTTCGCGTATGAAGGCCTGTTGCACGCGGCTCAGCAAGGCATTCAGTGTCGCGACCAGCGGGCGCAACTCGGCGGGCAGGTCCGGGATCTCGACCGGAGCCAGGGCCTCCGGGTGGCGCTGGGCCAGGGCCTGCTTAAGTCGCGAGAGGGGCCGTAGCCCGCGTAGAGTACCCAGCCACAGTGCTGCCAGGCTGCCGGTCAAGGCAAACAGGAAAGGGACGGTGGTGGCCATCATCACATCGGTCAGCAGGAGGTTACGTTCCTCGACACGGTCGGCTGTGGTGATGGTCAGGTCGTCGTGCTGATAGGTAAAGATTCGCCACTTCACGCCATCTTCGGTGCGATAACTGTGGCCGGTCTGGCGAGGGGTGAGTACGCCATCCAGATCGGTATGTGTCTGGGCGATGACTTCACCGCTCGGGGAGTTGACCTGACAGGCGAGTCCCTTGATCGCGGGTATGGACAGTCGGTGGTGTTCGGCTTGTTGCCAGACCTCATCAGGTAACTGCGAGACCAGACCGGCTACCATGCGTGCCGACTGTGCCAGACGTTGATCCAGGGTGTGTTCGACCTGCTGGTGCAGATCACGCAGCAGCCAGACCGCGGTCAACCCCCAGAGCAGGGTCAGGGTCAGTCCCAGCGTCCAGAGCAGGCGGGTACGAAGGCTCATTCCTTGGGCCTCGACGACGCCTGGGACACGTCGACTGCCTCCGGGCTGCCCAGGCGGTAACCAAGCCCTCGGACGGTCTCGATAATGCCTTTACCCAGTTTTCTGCGCAGATGGAAGATGTGCACGTTCAAGGCGTTGCTTTCGACATCGTCGCTCAACCCGTACATGCGGTCCTTGAGTTGGTCCGTGGTCAGGAGCGCCGTCGGTGACTGCAGGAACGCTTCCAGCAGGGTGGTTTCTCGCCGCTGAAGCATGACGAGTCGGCCTGACACGGTGATTTCTCGCGTCAACGGATCGAAGTTCAGTGGGCCATGGGTAATCCGGGGATGTGCACGGCCGGCTGCGCGGCGAATCAAGGCATGCAGCCGTGCCACCAGCTCATCCAGTTCGAACGGCTTGAGCAGGTAGTCGTCAGCACCGCCCTGCAAGCCTGCGACCCGGTCATGCAGCGCGTCACGTGCTGTCAGTACCAGGATGGGTGTGTCGAGATTGGATTCACGCCACTCCCTGACCAAAGTCATTCCGTCGCCATCGGGCAGGCCGAGATCGAGTACCACGGCGTCGCAGGACGACACCTTCATGGCGTGGCGTCCGTCTGCCAGGCTCATGGCCAAGTCCACCACGAAGTCATGAGCTTCAAGCCCCGCCTGGATTCCTGAAGCCACGAGAGCGTCGTCTTCGATCAGCAGAACGTGCATGCAAGAATCCCCTTTGAAGGACTGGATTGTCCCAACTGGACATTAAGTGAGAATTAACCGAGCCCGACTCGAGCAGCGCGTTGGATACGACATTAGGTGTAGTAAGGCGTTGGCTGGGCTGGGTTAGCCGTGCCTGGGCAGAAAGCGACTCATGAGCTATCGGAAAAGTGACGCGCCGTGCCAGGATCATGCTTGCTGGGGTCGGGGCTGCTCAGTGCCGATGCTCTCGCGCCATGCAAGGCTCGCCAGGCATCGAAGGTGCTCAGGAAGACGTCGCCACTGAGGTGGTCGAGAAAGTCCGTCTTGCGTAACCGGTCCATGACCGGTCCCTTGACCTCGCTGAGGTGGAGCTGCACTCCGGCGCCCTCCAGGCGGGTATTGATCGCTTCCAGGCTGTCGAGCGCCGAAGTGTCGATCAGATTGACGGCCTGGCAGGCCAGTACCAGATGACGCAATTCAGGCTGGCTGGCCACCAGGCCCAGAACGATATCTTCCAGGTAGCGGGAGTTGGCGAAATACAAGCTTTCGTCGACGCGCAGGATCGTCAACTGATCGTCGGTCTCGACACGGTGGCGATCGACATTGCGAAAATGCTCGCTATCGGGAACGCGGCCAATCAGGGCCACATGCGGCCGACTGGTCCGGTACAGGTGAATGACCAGCGACAGGCCGACCCCGGCCAGAATGCCGCTCTCCACGCCGTAGACCAGGGTCACCAGGATGGTTGCCATCATGGCGGCAAAATCACTGCGGGAGTAGGCCCAGGTCTGGGCGATGGCACGCAGATCGATGAGCGAGACGACGGCCACGATGATCGTCGCCGCCAGCGTGGCCAGGGGCAGATAGGCGATCAATGGCGTCAGGGTCAGGCTGGCCAGGGCGATGCCCATGGCCGTGAAGGCGCCGGCGGCCGGCGTTTCGGCACCGGCATCGAAATTGACGACCGAGCGCGAGAATCCCCCAGTCACCGGCATGCCGCCGGTCATCGCCGCGGCCAGGTTGGAGCCTCCCAGGCCGATGAGTTCCTGGTCGGGGTCGATGCGCTGGCGGCGCTTTGCTGCCAGAGTCTGGCCGACCGATACCGACTCGACGAAACCCACCATGCTGATCAGTAGCGCACCGACGAACAGCTCCCGCCACAAGCCGATGTCCAGGCTGGGCATGGTGAGTGGCGGCAGACTGGCGGGGATGGTTCCGACGACGGAGACGCCTTGCTGGTCGAGTTTCAGGCCCCAGGTCAGCCCGATCGTGACGGCCACGGCCAGGATCGGGGCTGCCTTGGCCAGCAGATCGGCCGCTCGAGGAGCAAGGCCCAGCATGATCAGTCCGGGTTTGAGCCAGCGCCTGGCGACAAGGAGAAATACGAGTGTGCCCAGTCCGAGCAGCAGGGTCGGCCAGTGGGTCGCCTGCCAATGGCTGAAAAGACCCTCCGCCAGTGTCAGCAATGTATGACCGGAGGTCTCGATGCCCAGCAGATGCTTGAGCTGACTGAGCACGATGATCAGGGCCGAGGCCGTCACGAAGCCCGAGATGACAGGATGGCTCAGGAAATTGGCGAGCAGGCCCAGGCGGACAATGCCCATCAGGACCAGAATGATCCCTGACATCGACGCCAGCACCAGTACGGCACTCTGATAATCGGCACCCCCTTGGCCTGCCACTTGGCCTGCGATAGTGGCAGTCATCAGCGAGATGACCGCCACTGGCCCCACCGACAGCGTGCGGCTGGTGCCAAAAATGGCATAGACCAGTAGCGGCATGATGCTGGCATAAAGCCCGATCTGGGCGGGAAGGCCCGCCAGCATGGCATAGGCCAGTGACTGCGGAATCAGCAGAACCGTCACGATCAGCGCTGCCACCAGATCATTGGCCAGGGTGTCCCGACCATACTCGGGCAGCCATTGAGTGATCGGCAACATGCGGCGCAAGCGGGCCATAGCGTTCATTACTCTCGATCACCCGGCTGGCTTGCCTGTTGCGCCAGTTGCTCACGCAACGGTGTCAGGTCGTAGCCAGCGGCCTGGGCATTATCGATGAGCTGTGCCAGTGGCCAGCTAGGCGCTTGTGAAAAGGCCCAGAGATGGGCAACGCGCTTGCCGGTACGACAGAAGCCGAGAATGGGTTTGGGCGCGTCGTCGAGCACCTTGGCAAAGCGGTCGATGTCGGCCTGGGAGTAGTTGCCCGGCTCGACCGGTATCTCGTGCCAGTGCATGCCCAGGGATTCCGCCCTGGCCTTGAGGGCGGCGGGATCCGGCTGGTCCTCGCTTTCCCCGCGCGGGCGATTGGAAATGATCGTGCGAAATCCCTGGGCGGCGAGTTGATCGAGTTCCTCGAGCCGGGGCTGTGCCGTGACGCTCAAGCAATCGTCGAGAGGTTGAATATCCATGATGATCTCCTCGTTGGTGGTCAGGCGCGTGCGTCGTCCCACGCGGCACCGGGCAAGGCATCGAGCGGAATTTTCAAGTACCGTCTTCCGTTCTCCTCGGGTTCCGGCAGCGCGCCGCCGCGAATATTGATCTGCAGGGAAGGCAGGATCAGCTTCGGCATGGGCAGACTGGCATCCCGCTCATTGCGCATGGCGACATAACCTTCCTGGGTTTGCCCATTGCAAAGGTGGATGTTGGTCTCACGCTGGCTGCGTACGGTGCTTTCCCACTCCGGCTCGCGGTCGCCCGGCATGTAGTCGTGGCCCGTGAACAGCCGGGTATCGTCCGGAAGTGCCAGGATGGCCTGGATGGAATCCCACAGCTTGTGGGCATTGCCCCCGGGAAAGTCGGCGCGTGCCGTCCCGCCGTCAGGCTGGAACAGGGTGTCGTGAACGAAGGCGGCATCGCCAATGACATAGGTGATCGAGGCCAGCGTGTGACCCGGCGAGAACATCACGTGGCCATCTATCTCCCCCACGCGAAACGTGTCCCCCTCGCTGAACAGCGTGTCCCATTGCCGGCCATCGGCAGGAAAATCAGGCCAGTGGTAAAGCTCCTTCCATAGCGCCTGGACCTTCGTGACATAACTGCCGATGGCAGTAGGGGCGCCGGTCTTCTCTTTTAGATACTGCGCTGCCGAGAAATGATCGGCATGCGGATGGGTATCGAGAATCCACTCCACCTCGAGTCCCTGGCTGGCGACGTAGTCCAGTAGCTCGTCGGCATGGTGTGTCGCGGTAGCCCCGGACTTCTCGTCGAAGTCCAGCACGGGGTCGATGATCGCGCAGCGACGTGTCGCAGGATCGCTCACCACGTACTGGACGCTGGACGTACGTGGATCGTAGAAGCCGGCGACATCCGGCCTGCCCGATGAGTGACGGAAGGTTTGCATAGAATGCTCCGGTCTCATGAATTTGGTTACTAGAATAGTCCAAAAAGCTATAAGACAAGCCGCCTTCACGCAAGCCGTGACTCCCGGCTAGAGTTTTGTCATGTCGACGCACGAATGATGCAGGCGAAGCCGATGGCAGGGCGAAATGGTCGAAGAGGTTTACAGCGGCGGATTATCGCGAGAAGGGAGGCTAGAACGAATTAAGCCCGGCCTTATGAAGGCCGGGCTCGTGACGCGTGTAGCGTCGGCATCCTTGCATGGCATCACAAGCGTCCTGCTCGTGCATCCTTGGTTCATCGAGCGTCCTGCTCGGGTTCCCTGACAGCCTTCCTGGCTCTCGGCAGGTAATTTTACGTATTTTTTGTAAGGAAAAGCTAACCCAGGTTGTGTTCCCCTGTAGGCGGAAACTACATTCTTTGTAAGAAATAGACTACAGGGAAGGCGTTGTCCGTTGGCTCATAGGCAATGCTCAAACATGTATTGGTGATAGACAGGGAATACACATGCTCATTCTGACGCGTCGTGTCGGTGAGACCCTGATGATTGGCGACGACATCAGCGTCACTGTACTTGGAGTTAAAGGCAATCAGGTCCGTATCGGCATCAATGCACCCAAGGACGTCGGGGTGCACCGCGAGGAAATTTATCGGCGTATCCGGCAGGAACTGGAAGGAAGCGACAATGCACTAGAGGCGGCCGAGTCGAAGGGTAGTCTGGCCGTGAAATGAGTGAAAGGATGCCGCTCAAGGGCAGCGGCATCCGTCCTTTCGTCCTTTAGATGGGACATTCCTGGCTGAGCTGCATGGCTTCGGCGTAGATGGGTTGTGCCTCTTTACCGGCCTCTTGCAGATAACTGTCTATCGTCGTGCGAAGTACGGGCCCCCACTGCGGATCTTCCAATGGCCCTTCCACAGCCAGAAACTCGTGGCCGGCATCGACAGCTTCCTGGCGTCCCTGCTCGATGAGCTTGTCGTACACGGCGGCCGCCTTCATGGACCACTCCATGCCGCTGTGTTCATCGATGATCTTTTTCAGGTGTTCGGGCAGTTCCTCGTAACGCTCCTGGTTCATGGTTGCGACCAAGGACAGGTCATAGAGTGGCACTTCGGTGTGGTAACGAGTCTGTTCGTTGAGGCGGAACGTCTTCATGGCTTCCCAGTTGAAGCTCAGGCCGTCGAGTACACCGCGTTGCATCGAGGTGAATACGTCCGGTGCCGGCATGCCCACGGCTTGCGCTCCGAGACGGGTCATCATGTCGCCGACCACCGAGGTTGGCCGGCGCATCCTCATCCCGGCCATGTCCTCGGGGGCTTCGATCAGCTTTTGCTTGGTGTGCAGGTAGCCGGGACCGGTGGTGAACATGAACAAGACATGTGAGTCCTCATATTCCTTATCGAGTGTCCCCTGATCGTAAAGCGATTGCAGGATGCATGAGCCCTGCTTGCTGCTATGCGATATCCCAGGCAGTTCGATGACCTGCGTCAGCGGGAAGCGACCCGAGTTGTAGCCCTGGGCCGTCGAGCCGATGTCGGCGATACCTTCGACAGCGCTCTGGTAGGTCTGGTCGGATTTCGCCAGGGTCTGACCGGGAAAGACCTGAACCTCGAGTTCACCATTCGAGGCCTCTTCGACGCTGTTGGCCCAGGCCTGGAACAGCTCCTTGTCGATCATCGAGCCACCGGGCCAGACATGCGCCACGCGCAGCACTTCGCTGGCTTGCGAAAGGGCGGGTGTCGTCGCCAGGGCCAGGCCGATCGCCAGACCGAGTGTTGTCGTTCTCTTCATCATGTCGTCGTCTCTTGTGTTGTTGTGATTTGGCGTACTGCAGGAAGCCGGTCTGCCGAAGGGGCTCGGCAAGCCGGTGATACTAGAGATCCAGAACCAGCGTCTTGCTCTTGGCACGGGAACAACAGGGAGTGAACTGGTCGTTGGCGGCGTGTTCCGCGTCGTCCAGATAGAGGTCCCTGTGATCCGGCTCGCCCTCGAGAACCCGGGTCAGGCAGGTGCCGCACACACCCTGCTCGCAGGAAACCATGATCTCGACCCCGTTCTCACTGAGCACCTCGTACACGGTCTTGTCCTTGGGCACCATGAAGGAGGCGCCGCTGCTGGCGATCTTGACCTCGAAGCTCTCGTCGTCCTCGCTGTTCTGGACCGCGCCGGTGAAGTATTCGGTGTGTAGCTGGGAAGCCGGCCAGCCTTGGGCCTTGAAGCTCGAAAGTACGTGGTCGATGAAGCCGGCCGGGCCACACACGTACACATGGGTACGATCGTCGGGCGCAGCAGCCAGCGAGGGAACGTCCAGTCTGGGGGCGTCGGGCTGATCGTCGTGATAGAAGTGCACATGCCTGGCGTAGTCGCCTTGCTGGATGCGTTCGATGAACGCCATGCGTTCCCGGGATCGGGCGCAGTAATGCATCTCGAAATCAGCGTGGGTATGCGCCAACCGCTCGGCCATGCACAGAATCGGCGTCACCCCGATGCCACCGGCGAAAAGCAGGCTGCGCGGCGAAGATTCCAGCGGAAAATGGTTCTTGGGCGCGCTGATCTGCAGCAAATCACCTTCATGAACCTCATCGTGCATGGCCGTCGAACCGCCTCGCGACGCTGGCTCGCGGAGGACGGCGATGTGATAGCGGTCGCGTTCCTCGGGGTGGTTGCACAAGGAGTATTGGCGGACCAGGCCCTCCTTGATCCGGACATCGATATGCGCCCCTGCGCTGAATGCAGGCAGGGGACGGCCGTGAGGGTCGGCCAGTTCGAAACCGACAATGTCCTCGGCTTCTTGAGTCTTCTTGGTTACTCGTACAAATAGAGAAAGCGTGCTGTTGCTCATCGCTCGAATCCTGTCCGGCGCCCGGCCGGGCCGTGGTCTGTCACGGACGGCACAAGACTGCGCCATCCGCCATCGATAAAGGACTTAACTGGCCTCTGCGGTGTCGGCCGGTGGTGCCGCTTCTTCCTTGAGCAGGCGGTCGATGATGCGGCGTGCCTGGACGCCCCCCCCATCGATATTGAGCTTGAGCAACTGGCGATCGGGGTACTTGAGCAGGTTCTTCTGCTGGGACTCGAGCATCTCCAGGTCTTCGGCGAAGATCTGGCCCTGGCCTTCGCGGATGCGGTCGGTGAGGGCCTGGTCCTGCGGATTGAAGTTGCGTGCCATGCCCCAGAAATACCAGATCGAGGTCTCGGTTTCGGGGGTGATGAAGTCGACCACGATACTCGAGGCCTTGAATTCGGCCGGCGCGTCGTACCCGCCCTTGCCGGCATGGGCGACACCGACTTCAATCAGCACGTGGCTGGGCGGGGTGAAGCGGCAGATCTGCCAGCGATCCACCGGCACGTCGTCGGCCAGGTTGTTGCCACGCAGGGCCGCCTGCCAGAAGGGCGGGGCAGGAATGTTTTCCATGTGGCGACTGGTGATGACTTCCTCGCCGTTGACCTTGGTGTCCGGCGCCGCTTCCTCGATCTCGGGCTGGCCGATGCTCGAGGCATGCACGTAGGTCTCGTGGGTCAGATCCATCAGATTGTCGATCATCAGGCGATAATCGCACTGGATATGATAGAGCCCGCCGCCATAGGCCCAGTCGGGGCTGTTTGCCCAATGCAGTTCAGGAATCTTGTCGTGATCGGCCAGCTCTGCATCGCCGGTCCACACCCAGATGAAACCGTGACGCTCAACGACCGGATAGGCGCGAATGCTGGGGAAGCCGCGCACACGCTGGCCGGGCATGCTGGAACACTTGCCATCACAGCCCATTTCCAGACCGTGATAGCCGCAGACCAACTGGCCGTCGCGCACGAAGCCCAGCGATAATGGCGCTCCGCGGTGGGGGCAGAAGTCCTCGACCGCGGCGACCTTGCCTTGTTCGGCACGGAAGAACACGATCTGTTCATTGCAGATGGTACGGCCTAACGGCTTGCCATCGATCTCGTCAGGAGTGCAGGCGACGTACCAGGTATTCTTGGGAAACATGGCGATATCCTCATCGGCAGGTAGTTTGTTTGTCGTTATTGGATCCAAAGTTAAGCTTCGAGGAGGTTTTTTGGTCAAGTTATGCTTTAGTTGGATCCAGAATGTTTGCAAGGCTTACTCTTCCGGATAGTGCAGGAAAAACAGGTGACTAAGAGCAATACGAGTGTCGTGGCGAGTCTGCGAAAACTGATCAGCGAAGGACGCTACCCGCCGGGTGAGCGCATCGCCGAGTTGCATGTAGCCGAACACCTTGGCGTGTCACGTACCCCCGTGAGGCTGGCATTTCGCACCCTGGAGCAGGAGGGACTGCTTCAGCGTGCCGGTAAACGGGGATATCAGGTACGTGAGTTCACCGAAACCGATGTGCTTTGCGCGCTTGAAGTGCGCGGTGTGCTCGAGGGGCTTGCCGCCCGACGCCTGGCCGAGCAGGGCCTGACGGAGGACGTCAGGACGTGTCTGGCAAAGTGCATCGAGGATGGACACGAACTGCTGGCCAAAGGCTATCTGGAAAGAGAGGATGTGACGCGCTGGAGCGAGATCAACGAGACTTTCCACGTCACGATCGTCGAATCCACCGGCAGCCTGGTGATCGCCGATGCCATCGGACGTAATAATCATCTGCCGTTCGCTTCGGCGGATTCGATCATCATCGATACCGAGGCGCTGGACCGCGAATACCGCAAGCTGTATTTCGCCCAGTTGCAGCACCAGACGGTGTTCCAGGCGCTGTGCCACGGAGAAAGTGCACGTGCCGAAATGCTGATGCGTGAACATGCCTACATCGGGATGCGCTATGGCGAGCTGCTCAATCTGGATCCCAACGGGGCGTCAGCGACTTGAAACAGGATTCATTGGATCCCGTAAGCGTCATTGCCGCTGGCGAAAGGTCTTGGGCGAGTCGCCGGTATGGCGCTTGAAAAAGCGCGTGAAGTAGGCGGGCTCGGAGAAGCCGAGCGCGTCCGAGACCTGGCTGATGGTCATGTTGGTGTAGGTCAGCAGACGCTTGGCTTCGAGCAGCAGGCGTTCGTGCAGCAATTGCAGGGCGCTGCGTCCGGCCAGGCGCCGGCACAAGGTGTTGAGATGGGCACTGGTCACGCCCAGGCGAGAGGCCAGCGATTCGATGGTGGGCTGCTCGGCGTAATGCGCATCGATCAGGGCCTGGAAGCGCTGCAGGTGGTCCTGACCCTTGTCATGGCGGCGAGCGAGCATCGGCCGACGGCGCTCGGCGCGCCGAGCGGCCTGCACGGCCAGGGCCTGGACCAGCGCATGCAGTAGCGGGTCGCGGCCGTCGGCAGGGCGGCGGTACTCGGTGTCGATCTGCCGGACCAGCGTGGCCATTGCCTCCGCCTCAGGCTGGTCGGCCAGTGGATAGTGAGCGGCCCGACCCAGCACGTCACCCATCTGGCCAAGCTGTTCGCTCAGGTAACCGGCCAGTGGTTGGGCGAGCGTGATGATGTGGCCGTCGATGTCTCTGGCGAAATGAAATCCATGAATGGTCATGGCTGGCACGACGATGAGCAAAGGGCCGGTCAGGTGCCGGTCCGTCCCTTCCAGATGCAACGTCACCTCTCCATCGCGAATGTGCAGCAGGTGCAGCAGATCGGCATGGCGATGAGTGCGGATATGCCAATCATGTAACCGGCTGCGCTCGGCAATCGATTCGCAGTGAAGCAGGTCGGGCGTGGGCCAGTGGCGAGTCTCGCCGTACAGCTTGAAGACAGGGACCGTCGCATGCCGCGTTTCCATGGCGCCTCCGCAATGCCTGTTGCGCCAGAATGGCGAGCGTAGACCAAAGTCGTGTGCCTATCTTGGATATGTCCAAGTATGTCTGGAAATTTTGCCTTATTCGGGAATGTTTATCGATGAAAAATACAAGTCATCGATGGATGCCTACCTGACGAGGCGTTCCAGGCAAGACCGAGGACATGATTATGAAAACCCAAGTGGCCATCATTGGCGCCGGCCCCTCCGGCCTGTTGCTGGGGCAACTCCTGCACCGGCGGGGCATCGACAACGTGATTCTCGAGCGGCGCTCCGGCGAGTACGTGCTTAGCCGCATTCGCGCCGGCGTGCTGGAGCAGGGCATGGTCGACCTGCTGCGCGAGGCTGGCGTCGACCGGCGCATGGACGAGGAGGGCATCCCCCACGACGGGTTCGAGCTGGCCTTCGACAACCGTCGCGTGCGCGTCGACCTCGAAGGGCTTACCGGCGGCAAGACTGTGATGGTCTACGGTCAGACCGAGGTTACCCGCGATCTGATGGAGGCCCGCGAGGCGGTCGGTGCCACGACCATCTACGAGGCCGAGAACGTCCAGCCGCATGATCTCGACACCGATCATCCCTACCTCACCTTCGAGAAGGACGGCGAGATCTGTCGTCTGGACTGCGACTACGTGGCCGGGTGCGACGGCTATCATGGCGTGGCGCGTCGCTCGATTCCCGAGGACCGTATCAAGACCTTCGAGCGCGTCTATCCGTTCGGCTGGCTGGGCATTCTCTCCGACACGCCGCCGGTTTCCGACGAGTTGATCTATGCCAACCACGAGCGTGGTTTCGCCCTGTGCAGCATGCGCTCGAAGACCCGCAGCCGCTACTACGTGCAGGTGCCGGAGGACGAGAAGGTCGAGGACTGGTCCGACGAGCGCTTCTGGGACGAACTCAAGGCACGTCTGCCCGATGACGTTGCCGGCAAGCTGGTCACCGGTCCCTCCATCGAGAAGAGCATCGCGCCGTTGCGCAGCTTCGTGGCCGAGCCCATGCAATACGGGCGCCTGTTTCTGGTCGGCGATGCGGCACACATCGTGCCGCCGACCGGCGCCAAGGGGCTCAACCTGGCGGCCAGCGACGTCAATACGCTCTATCGCCTGATGGTCAAGGTCTACCAGGAAGGGCGTACCGACCTGATCGCACGCTATTCCGAGGTATGCCTGCGGCGCGTCTGGAAAGCCGAGCGCTTCTCGTGGTGGATGACCACCAATCTTCACAAGTTCTCCGATGGCGAGGACTTCGAGCGGCGCATCCAGCAGGCCGAACTCGACTACTACACCAGTTCACAGGCTGGCCTGACCACCATCGCCGAGAATTACGTGGGCCTGCCCTACGAGTCGCTGGACTGAATCAAGAACACACTGCCCTGACAGTGTCCTCCTTGGCCCGCCAGGCTTCAGCCCGGCGGGTCTTTCTTTGTTATGGCCCGCGAGTCGTTCGAGCGTCGCTCGGTCGGGTAAGATGGAACGGTTGATATTGCCAAGGAGCCGAGATGACGTCATCCACCACTGCCGGGCCGGTCAATACCGCAATCCATCAGGCACTTGCCGAGTCATGAACGATCGCGTCACACCGTTTCAGCTGTTCATCCTGGTGCTGTCCTTCTACGTGCTCGGCGCGCTGGTGGCCGACACGTTCTTCAATCTGCCCGCTGAAGTGTCGCAGTTGCTCTATTACATGGACGTGATCGTCTGTGTGTTCTTCTTCATCGATTTTTGCATTCGCTTCCGTGCCGCCGATGACAAGTGGCGCTTCATGCGCTGGGGGTGGATCGACTTGCTGGCGAGTATCCCCGCAGGGCTGCTGCTCGGGGCGCGTGCGTTTCGCGTGGTGCAGGTCATCCGCCTGCTGCGCGCCCTGAAGTCGATGGAAATGATCTGGCGGCTGCTGTTTCGCAATCGCGCCAAGGGCCTGTTCGCCTCGGCAGCGACCATGACGATGCTGCTGGTGGCCTTCGGCGCGATCACCATGTTGATCGTCGAGAGTCCTAACCCCGAGAGCCCGATTAACACCGCCGAGGAGGCGTTGTGGTGGGCCATCGTCACGGTCACTACTGTCGGCTACGGAGACTATTATCCGATTACCACCCAAGGGCGCATCGTGGCGGTGCTGCTGATGATCGGCGGTGTCGGGCTGTTCGGCAGTTTTGCCGCCTATGTCAGTTCGCTGTTCGTGGCCGACGAGGGAGAAAAGGAGTCGCGTCAGCATCGCGCCGATCGCGAGATGGTCAGGCATTTGAATCGTCAGGTGGGACTGCTGACCGAGGAAGTGCGTGCGTTGCGCGCCGAACTGGCCGAGCAGCGTCATTCGGGCGAGTGGGAGGGCGGCAGGCGGCTCAACGAGACAAAATCGGATGCCGGGGAACGACGCTAAGTTCGGATGTTAGGACAAGACTATTAGGCTTATCGTGACAATACATTGGCTGAATCGTTTAGTGGACGTATACAGTAGGTGCGTCTGGAGGCCAACCAGACGGGTAATGCTGGCATCTTTCCGAGATGCTTCTAGCTCCACCCCTACCTCGACCCGCGTACCCCCTACGCGGGTTTTTTTATGCCGCTACTCGGGTTGGCCTCGTCTTGCCGCGCTCTGTCATCATGGCTTGCGGTCAGGACGTACTTCGTAATCGCCCTCCAGCACCTGGTGCGATGTATCGAAGGGGCGCTTATGGCGTCGATAGCTGCCACCACTGATATCCTGAGCCTGTTGGGCTCGGAAAGCCTCGACCTGCTTTTTCATGCGATGACGCACGAGCGGCAACATCAGCCAGCCGACCAGCAGGAAGAACAGGCCAAGCAAGGTACCGACAATCATCATTGCGCCGAACATCAGCCAGGTCAGGAACAGCCGAGGGCCGCTCATCGTGCGGGATGGGCGCGCCTGGCGCGCCCGTTCCTGCCACTGGCGTGCCGCCTGCCAGGCGGCGTTGTACTGGCGATCATTGCGTTGATCAGTCATGGTCCACTCCGATGACCGAAAAGTCGCTACGGTTCATGCGTATCTCGACTTCCCGGGCCTGTGTGTCGTAGCCCTCGATTTCGAGGTGCCCATTGTCATCGACATCCAACTGACCGAATCGTTGCAGCCCGGCCTCGCGGGCACTGGCCAGTGCCTGGCGAAGCTCGTCGCCGCTCAGGCTCCAGTCGGGAATCTGGCTCTTGCTCTGCTCTTCGTGGACCAGCTCACCGCTTGATGCCAGCATGTCCACGTCCAGGTGCCAGCCATCGTCACGCCAGCCCTCGATCTCGACCCGCTCGCCGTCGTCCAGCGATATTTCCTCGTACTGGGTGAAGCCGTACTGGCTGGCGCGCTCGAGAAGGCGGTCGAGCTGGCTATCGCTCAGGCTGCCGTCGTCGGCCATGGCAGTGGTGGCCAGGCCGCCGCTGAGTGCTGCGGGAATCACGAGCCAATGCAAGCGTTTCATAATCAACCTCCTGTGTCATTCGATGCCGGATGTCGCGTCCGGTAAGACTGTTGTACGCCGGGTTACCTTGCCGGGACCTGAAAGCGTCGTTCATCTTGCGTTCATGCTCGGCCTCTCCGACGCAGGGCCAGTCTGCCGCGACTCACCTGACGCCAAGTTGAATGCAGCGTTCATGGTGCATTCATGTCGCGTTTGCCAAGATAGCGACATGAAACGCATGCTTATGATTGCTGTTGCCCTGGTATCGGTGGTCGGCGCGGTTGCTGGCTGGGAACCGCTGGCCCGGGCCGACGATGACGACTGGCGGGACCTGCACGATCAGGTGCAGGCCGGACGGCTGGTCTCGCTGCCCAGCGTGCTCGACTGGCTGGAGGCCCGCTATGAGGGCACGGTATTGGAAACCGAACTCGAACGCGACGATGGTCGGGCGATCTACGAGATCGAGATGCTTGGCCCGCAAGGGCAGATGGTCGAGTTCGAGTTCGATGCCAGCAACGGCGAGCTGCTGGGAATCGAAGGCGTAAACATCGAGGGTATGCGGCGGTAATGAAGATCCTGCTTGTGGAAGACGATCATGCGCTCTCGACGGCGCTGAGCGAGGCGCTGCGCGATGCGGGGCTGCTGGTCGAGACAAGCGCCAGCGGCAGCGAGGCGGATTTTCTGGTGCGCACGGAGCGCTACGACGCGGTGATTCTCGATCTGGGCTTGCCTGATGGTGACGGGACCCGCTGGCTGGCGCAGTGGCGCGACGATGCCATCGACGTGCCGGTGCTGGTACTGACCGCCCGTGAACGCTGGTCGGACAAGGCAGCGGGCTTTTCCGCCGGTGCCGATGACTACGTCACCAAACCCTTCGAGACTGCCGAGGTACTGTTCCGCCTACGCGCCCTGGTGCGCCGCAGTCATGGCCATGCGCACCCGGTATTGAGTTGCGGCGACCTGGCCTACGACACGCATACCGGCAGTGTGACCCTGGCCGGCCGGCCCATCACGCTGACTGCCCAGGAGTCGCGCCTGCTGGCCTATCTCATGCATGCCGCGCCACGCATCGTCAGCCGCACCGAATTGTCCGAGCACGTCTACGATCGCGACCATGAGCCGGACTCCAATGTCATTGACGTACAGATCAGCCGCTTGCGGCGCAAGCTCGGTAGCGGGCATATCGAGACGCTGCGCGGTCAGGGCTATCGCGTGACGGCGGCCGAGACGACCTCGTGAAGGCGCGTTTGCGTGCCCTGGCCGCACGCCCGGCCGGCTGGTCGCTGGGCAAGCGCCTGCTCGCCGTGGCATTGATGCTGGTGCTGATCGTGCTGCCGCTGGCCGGGGCTGGCCTGGCCTACAACTTCCGTGCCGCGGTGACGGCATCGTTCGATCAGCGCCTTGCCTCACTATTGCATGTCCTGCTGGCCGAGTTGGAGATCGATCCTGCCAATCGTCAGTTGCAGTTGCCGGTCTCGTTGGGCGAAGCGCGCTTCGACCGGGTGTTCTCGGGTTGGTACTGGCAGGTCACCGATGGACATGGCACCGCGCGGGTATCGCGTTCGCTGTGGGATCAGCGCCTGCCGGTGACCGAGGCCGAGGGGATGACGCTGCGCAACCTGATCGGACCGCGCGGCGAGCCGCTGCGTGTGATCGAGCGCGACGTGCGCCTGCCTGGGCATCCCTACCCCCTGCATGTCAGTGTGGCCGCCTCGCGCGAGGAACTCGAGGCCGAAGTGGCGCATTTCCAGTGGCTGCTGACGTTGTCGCTGGTGGCGCTGGCCGGCTTGCTGCTCGGCGGGCTGGCTATCCAGATTCGCTGGGGCCTGGCGCCGCTGCGCCGCCTGCTTGCCAACCTCGAAGCGGTCGAGGCGGGGCAGGCCGAGCGCCTGGATCCCCGGTTGCCAGGCGAACTGAGCGACCTGGCCAGTGCCATGAACGAAGTGCTCGAACGTGATCGCCGCCTGATCGAACGTGGACGCGCGGCGGCCGGTAATCTGGCGCATGCACTCAAGACACCGATCAGCGTGCTGCACACCGTCGCCGACCGGCTGCCCGAGGCGCAGCGTGAACAGGTCCGCCAGGAAGTGACACGTCTTGACGAGGCGGTGCGTCACCATCTGGCACGCGCCTCGGCGGCCAGCGGCGCGACCCTGGCCGGGCGGATGAATATCGGCGAGGTCATCGCCCCGGTGGTCGAGGGGCTGGCGCGCCTGGCTCAGCGGCGTGGCATCGTGCTGCAGCGGCATATCGACCCGGCGCTCAGCGTGCGCATGGATCCTCAGGACCTTCAGGAACTGGTCGGCAATCTCCTCGACAATGCCTTGCGCTGGGCCGATCGCCGAGTGGTACTGGAGGTCGTCGGTGAGCCGGAGGGCGTCGGGCTGCATATCGAAGATGATGGGCCCGGCATGACGCCCGAGCAGCGCGAGGCGGCACTGGCGCGTGGGGCACGGCTCGACGAGCGGCGCTCGGGCTCAGGCCTGGGTCTGGCCATCGTCGAGGAACTGGTCACGCTCTATGGCGGCCGGCTGACGCTCGAGCGTGCTCGGCTGGGCGGCCTGGCGGCGCGTGTCTGGCTACCGGGAGGAACTCTGGTGTCGCACCCCTCCCGGCAACTTTCCTCGGCGGATGGCTAATTGTGCCGTCAAGGCCGGGCTGCGATGATGCCTACCTGATGAAGATGACGGGTAATGTGCCATGGACAAGTACGAGCTCAAGCTGGACCAGGCGGCGCGCGCGGCCTGGCTCTCCTATGTCGGCGGGCGCACTCAGGACGAGATTGCCAGCCAGTTAGGCGTGTCGCGGCCGGGCGTGCAGCGCCTGCTGGCGCTGGCCAGGCAGGAGGGGCTGGTCAAGGTGCATATCGACCATCCACTGGCCAATTGCATGGCCATGGCGGATGCACTGGTCTCGCGCTTCGGGCTGGACTTCTGCGACGTGGTGCCTTCCGACCCCGAGCGCAGTGACAACAGCTCCGCGTACCTGGCGCTGGCCGGGGCGGAGCGTCTGCTGCGCTACGTCGACCGCGCCGAGCCGCTGACCCTGTCGCTGGGTACGGGACGAGCGATACGCGCCACGGTAGAGTCGCTGAGCCGCATGGAACGGCCCCAACACCGTTTCGTCTCGCTGGTCGGTAACGTCGCCCGAGACGGCTCGGCCAACCGCTACGACGGGGTGATGGTGCTGGCCGACAAGACCGATGCCGAGCGTTTTTTGCTGCCGGCCCCCGTGGTCGCCGGGTCAGTGAGCGAGAAGCAGGCGCTGCTCGCCCAGCCCCTGGTCCAGGCCGTGACTCAAGTGGCCATGGAGGCGGAAGCCGGCTTCATCGGTATCGGGCGCATCGACCCGCAGGCGACGCTGTTTCAGGATCATTTCATCAGCGAGGCGGAACTCAAGGAGCTGCTCGAGGCCGGCGCCGTCGGCGAGCTGCTGGGCTGGCCGCTGAGCGCCGACGGCGAACTGGTCGATTGCCCCATTACCCACCGGGTCACCAGCCTGCCGCTGGATATGCTTGCGGATCAGGCGTTGATCGGGCTGGCTGGCGGGCGCGATAAGGGACCGGCCATCCTCGCGGCGCTGCGTGGCGGCTGGCTGCAGGGATTGATCACCGACGAACAGGCGGCGCGCTTCATCATCGAGCAGGGCGTCTAGCGTTAGGCCAAAGTCTAAGCGTGACGGGTTTGCTTTTTTTGGGGGCGTAACTGATCATTTGAATTGCCATTGAGTAGATTGATCAAAAATAAACCCAACAATCTCCTTCAAGGAGCCAGCCATGCGGTTACGTCACGCCATCCCGCTTGCCGGGGCGACGGCCCTGGTGTCCGTCGCTGCCAGTGCGGAGACCATTACCGTGGCCACGGTCAACAACAACGACATGGTCATCATGCAGAGCCTGACCGATCAATTCGAGAAGGCGCATCCGGATATTACCCTGGACTGGGTGGTGCTCGAAGAGAATGTGCTGCGTCAGCGCATGACCACTGATATCGCCACCCAGGGCGGCCAGTTCGACGTGATGACCATCGGGACCTACGAGGTACCGATCTGGGCCGAACGCGGCTGGCTGACGCCGCTCGCCGACCTGCCCGAGAGCTATCAGGTCAATGACCTGCTCAAGCCGGTCCGCGATGGCCTGAGCTACGACGGCACCCTGTATGCGCTGCCGTTCTACGCCGAAAGCTCGATGATGTACTACAACAAGGCGCTGTTCGAGAAAGCCGGTATCGAGATGAGCGAGCAGCCCACCTGGCAGGAAGTGCAAGATTGGGCCAGCCAGATCCACGATCCCCAGAACGACGTCTATGGTATCTGCCTGCGCGGCAAGCCGGGCTGGGGCGAGAACATGGCCTTCGTCTCGACCCTGGTGAATACCTATGGCGGGCGCTGGTTCGACATGGACTGGAATCCCCAGCTCGACTCCCAGGCCTGGCAGGACGCCGTGTCGTTCTACGTCGACCTGCTAAACAACTACGGGCCGCCGGGGGCCAGCTCCAACGGCTTCAACGAGAACCTGGCGCTGTTTTCACGCGGCAACTGCGGTATGTGGGTCGATGCCACCTCGGCTGCCGGCAAACTCTACAACCCCAACGAATCCGATGTCGCCGACCAGCTAGGCTTTGCGCCGGCACCGGTCGCCGAAACCCCCAAGGGCTCGCACTGGCTGTGGTCCTGGGCGCTGGCGATTCCCGCCACCTCTGACGCCAAGGATGCCGCCGAAACCTTCATCACCTGGGCAACCTCGCAGGATTACATCGAGCTGGTTGGTGAGACCAAGGGCTGGACCAGCGTACCGCCGGGTACCCGCGAATCCACCTACGAAAACGAGAACTACCAGCAGGCCGCGCCGTTCGCCGACTTCGTGCTCAATGCCATTCGCGAGGCCGATCCCACCGACTCGACCCAGGAGCCTGTTCCTTACGTGGGCGTGCAGTTCGTGGGCATTCCCGAGTTCCAGGCCATCGGCACCCAGGTGGGCCAGATGATCGCCGCGGCCCTGACCGGCGACATGTCGGTGGAGCAGGCGCTGAGCTCGGCGCAGCGTTCGACCGAGCGCACCATGCAACGTGCAGGCTATCCCAAGTAATCCGTCGCTGACGGCTCGGCATGCTGTTTTCTCGCCGAGCCGACACCTCAGACAGGCCGGGGCCTGCCCCGGCTGGGCGACACTCCAACCTATCGCGTGAACGCCATGAACAAAGTCCGAGCCTCCGGGCGCACTGTCGGGGGAACGCGTGCCCTTTCCCTGCAGGCGCCTGCCGTCACCCTGCTGTTTCTGTGGATGGCCGTGCCGCTGGCCATGACCGTGTGGTTCTCCTTCCAGCGCTACAACCTGCTGATGCCGGGCATGAACGGCTTCGCCGGGCTGGAAAACTATGAATACCTGTTCACCGATCCGGCCCTGTGGTCGGCGATGGGCACCACGCTGGTGCTGGTGGGGTCGGTACTTGCCATCACCGTGATCGGCGGCACGCTGCTGGCGGTGCTGTTCCAGCAGGAATTCTTCGGCCGCGGGATCGCCCGGGTGCTGGCCATCTCGCCGTTCTTCGTCATGCCCACCGTCAGCGCACTGGTATGGAAGAACATGATGATGCACCCGGCCAATGGGGTGCTCTCCTGGATCGCCGAACTGTTCGGCCTGCCGGCGGTGGATTGGTTCTCGTCGCTGCCGCTGACCTCGATCATCATCATCGTCGCCTGGCAGTGGCTGCCGTTCGCCCTGCTGATTCTGCTCACTGCGCTGCAGTCGCTGGACGACGATCAGGTCGAGGCGGCGCGCATGGACGGCGCCGGCCCGCTGGCCGTGTTCTTCTACATCACGCTGCCGCATCTCAAGCGCGCAATCAGTGTGGTGATCAT
The DNA here is from genome assembly GCF_900113605.1 of Modicisalibacter xianhensis. Classification (GTDB taxonomy): domain Bacteria; phylum Pseudomonadota; class Gammaproteobacteria; order Pseudomonadales; family Halomonadaceae; genus Modicisalibacter; species Modicisalibacter xianhensis. The sequence goes on along the minus strand of NZ_FOPY01000002.1, from coordinate 313,231 downwards.
GATCGAGATGATCTTCCTGCTCACCGTGTTCGCCGAGATCTTCGTGACGACCTCGGGCGGCCCGGGCCTGGCCACCACCAACCTGGCTTATTACACCTACATCAGCGCGCTGCTCGACTTCGACGTGGGCATGGCCTCCGCCGGCGGGGTGGTCGCGATCATTCTCGCCAATATCGTCGCCATCTTCCTGGTCCGCATGGTGGCCAGGAACCTGGAAAGCTAGTCGGGGAGCCGAATCATGACGACCGCAAAGACCGGCCAGGTGCCCCTGGCCCATGACAGCAAGACCCGGGCTGCCCCTCGGAGAACCGCGCTGAGTGCGATGGGCAGCCGCCGGCTGTGGCTGACCGTGCTCGGCTGGGGCGTGGCCATCCTGATCTTCTTTCCGATCTTCTGGATGATCGTGACCAGCTTCAAGACCGAAGCCGAGGCCATCGCCGACCCGAGCCTGATCTTCTCGCCGACAGTCGAGAACTACGTCGAGGTGCAGCAGCGCGCCGACTACTTCAAGTTCGCCATGAACAGTGTCGTGGTAGCCTTCGGCTCGACCCTGCTGGCCCTGCTGCTGGCCATTCCGTCGGCCTACTCCATGGCTTTCCTGCCCACCAGGCGCACCAAGGGCACGCTGCTGTGGATGCTTTCCACCAAGATGCTGCCGCCGGTGGGCGTGCTGGTGCCGATCTACCTGCTGTTCCGCGATACCGGGCTGCTCGACACGCGCACCGGCCTGATCATCGTCTACACCCTGATGAACCTGCCGATCGTGGTGTGGATGCTCTACACCTTCTTCAAGGATCTGCCCAAGGACATCCTCGAGGCGGGCCGCATGGATGGTGCCAGCACTTTCCAGGAAGTCTGGCACCTGCTGCTGCCGCTGACCCTGCCGGGCATTGCCTCCACCGGGCTGCTGTCGGTGATCCTGTCATGGAACGAGGCCTTCTGGAGTCTCAACCTCACCTCATCCCAGGCCGCGCCACTCACCGCCTACATCGCCTCGTTCTCGAGTCCAGAAGGCCTGTTCTGGGCCAAGCTCTCCGCGGCCTCGACCATGGCCATCGCCCCCATCCTGGTGTTCGGCTGGCTCACGCAAAAGCAAATGGTGCGTGGACTGACCTTCGGCGCCGTCAAATAGCGTTCAGTAGAACAAGGAGCTGAACATGGCAACGCTACAACTCAAGCAGGTCGTCAAGCAGTTCGACGATACCCGCGTGATCAAGGGCGTCGACCTGGACGTCAACGACAAGGAATTCGTGGTCTTCGTCGGTCCCTCCGGCTGCGGCAAGTCGACCCTGCTGCGCATGATCGCCGGCCTGGAAAGCACCTCGGACGGCGACATTCTCATCGACGGCCAGCGCATGAACGAGGTGGGCCCGGCCGAACGTGGCCTGGCCATGGTATTCCAGAGCTATGCGCTGTATCCGCACATGACCGTCGAGGACAACATGGGCTTCAGCCTCAAGCTGGCTGGTGTCTCCAGGCAGGAGCGCCGCCAGAAGGTGCTGGAGGCGGCGCGTATCCTGCAGCTCGAACCGCTGCTCGACCGCAAGCCCAAGGCGCTCTCCGGCGGTCAGCGCCAGCGCGTGGCGATCGGCCGTGCGATCGTGCGCAACCCGAGTATCTTCCTGTTCGACGAGCCGCTATCCAACCTCGACGCGGCGCTGCGCGTGCAGATGCGCATCGAGCTGGCGCGCCTGCACGACGAACTCGACGCCACCATGATCTACGTCACCCACGACCAGATCGAGGCCATGACCATGGCCGACAAGATCGTCGTGCTGCAGGGCGGGGTGGTCGAGCAGGTCGGGTCACCCATGGAGCTGTATCACCACCCGCGCAACCGCTTCGTGGCCGGTTTCATCGGCTCGCCCAAGATGAATTTCATCGATGTCGAAGTCATTGGGGCCGGCGCCGAGGGCGTCGACGTCCGCCTGCCCGGCGGCGGCCAGTGCACGGTGCCGGTGGAGGGTGGTCAACTCCAGGCCGGGGAGGCGCTGGAACTGGGCATTCGGCCCGAGCATCTGGTGCTTGACGAGCAGGGACCGCTGGCCGGCGAGATTCAGGTCATCGAACGCCTGGGCGGCTCGACCTCGTTGTATCTGCAGATGGGTGAGACCAGCGTGACCGTGGTGACCGACGGTGACGTGGCCAGCCAGGTACGCGATACCGTGCACTTCGGCTTCGTGCCGTCGCGGGCGCACCTCTTCGACCGTGATGGCCTGGCGCTGAAGAGCCTGCAGCGTCATCCACTGGCCGATATCAGCCGCCAGGACAATCGCTCGGCGCCCAGCGCGGCCACCAGTCACTGACCACGTCACCGAGGAACGGCATGGAAACCCTGATCTTCGATTGCGACGGCGTGCTGGTGGACAGCGAGGCCATTGCCGAGAAGACGCTGATCCAGCGACTCGGCGAATGGCTGCCCGATATCCAGCCCGACTCGGCGCTGCGTCAGGCGCTGGGCATGACTACGGCGGCGATTCTCGAGCACATCGAGCGCGGTAGCCGCCACACCTTGCCCGGCGATGCCCTGGAGCGCATCGATACCGACATCGAGGCGCGCCTGGCCCGCGAACTACTGGCCATCGAAGGCGTTGCCGAGATCGTGGCGCGTCTCGACATGCCACTGGCGATCGTCTCCAACAGCCGGCGCCAGCGGGTGGTGGCCTCGCTCGAGGCTACCGGGCTCGATGTCTGGCTGGGCAGTGTGCCGTTGTTTACCGCCGACCAGGCGGAACGGCCCAAGCCGGACCCGGCGGTCTATCTGCTGGCGGCCCGCAGCATGGAGTGCAGCCCGGCCGAGTGCCTGGTGATCGAGGACAGCGTGTCGGGGGTCAAGGCCGCGCATGCCGCCGGCATGACCGTGATCGGTTTCACCGGTGCCAGCCACATCGAGGCCGGGCATGAGCAACGTCTGCTCGAGGCCGGCGCCTGGCAGATCATGAACGACATGCAGGGGCTCGAGGCGTTGATTGCGCAGTGGCGCGATCGGCGTGGGCGAAACCTGGCGTAACCCGATTTAAGGACCAAGGACAACCAAGGACAACAATGCGATGAAACTCGACAACAAGGTCGCCGTCGTGACCGGCGGTGCGCGTGGCATCGGCTTGGCCATCGTCGAGCGCTATCTGCAGGAAGGGGCACGTGTCGTCGTGGCGGATATCGACGCGCAGGCCATCGAGGCAGCTCTTGGCCAGCTCAAGCAGTCACTCGATCCCACGGGCGAGCGGATCATGGGCCAGCGTCTCGACGTCTGTGATCGTGAGTCGATCGCCGCCCTGGTGCGGGACGTCTCCGCACGTTTCGGCGGCATCGATATCCTCGTCAACAACGCGGCGGTGTTCGACATGGCACCGGTGCTGGAAGTCACCGAACAGAGCTACGACCGGCAGTTCAACGTCAACGTCAAAGGGATGTTCTTTACCCTGCAGTCGGTGGCCAAGGCCATGGTCGAGCGCGGGCAGGGCGGCAAGATCATCAACATGGCCAGCCAGGCGGGGCGTCGCGGCGAGCCGCTGGTGAGCATGTACTGTGCTTCCAAGGCTGCGGTGATCAGCCTGACCCAGTCCTGTGGCCTGGACCTGATCAAGCATCGCATCAACGTCAACGGCATCGCCCCCGGCGTGGTCGATACGCCGATGTGGGACGAGGTCGATGCGCTGTTCGCCCGTTTCGAGAACCGACCGCTCGGCGAGAAGAAGCGCCTAGTCGGCGAGGCCGTACCATTCGGGCGCATGGGTCGGCCCGAGGATCACGCAGGGGCGGCGGTGTTTCTGGCCTCAGCGGACAGCGACTATGTCGTCGCTCAGACGCTCAATGTCGATGGTGGCAATTGGATGAGCTAAGGCATGTCTAAAACTGGCTGCGCTCGACCATACGGCGTTAAAGATCGACTCAAAAATGCTCATTTACACAATGTAAACTCCGCTTTTTCGTCGATGTTCGCTTTGTCTGGTCATCGCTCGCTGCGTTTTAAATCACGCCTTCCAGGTCCAACACCAATGCCGAGAAACCTATGAACCCCAGCATTCACGACATGGCGGCGCAAATAGTAGACGCTGCCGCCGACCGTAAGCGCTTCATCGTGGCCTTGGCCGGGCCGCCGGCGGCGGGCAAGTCGTTCCTGGCGGAGTGGCTGGCCCGTGAGATCAACGCCCGCCAGCCGGGCATCGCGGCGGTCGTGCCGATGGATGGCTATCACCTCGACAATGCCGTGCTCGAGCCGCGCGGGCAGGTGCCGATCAAGGGGGCACCGGAGACCTTCGATCCCGATGGGCTGCTTCACGACCTGCAGCGCATCCGCCGGGCGGATCGCACGGTGGCGGTGCCGGTGTTCGACCGGCCGCTCGACCTGGCCCGCGCCGGCGGGCGGCTGATCACCCTCGAGCATCGCATCGTCATCGTCGAGGGCAATTACCTGCTGCTCGACCAGGCGCCGTGGTCGGCCCTGCACGAATGCTTCGACCTGAGCCTGTTCCTCGAGGTGCCCGACGAGGTGCTGGAAGCGCGCTTGATCCAGCGCTGGCTGGGCATGGGACAGGATCAGCGGAGCGCCCTCGACAAGGCCCGCCATAAGGACATGCTCAACGCCCGACTCATCAAGGCGGCGTCGGTCGAGCCCGATATCCGCTGGTACTGACGCTTCACTTTCCTGTTTCTACTGCTGCAAGGAGTGCCCATGACCGCTCTCAGCCGCCAGACTCTCGGCCAGCTCGATTCCCGCATCGCCGTGCCCAACTATGATCGAGGCGCGGTGACGCCGGGTATCGTCCATTTCGGCGTGGGCGGTTTTCACCGTGCCCACCAGGCCATGTACCTCGACGCATTGATGAACCGGGGCGAGGCCCTGGACTGGGGCATCGTCGGGGTCGGCGTGATGCCGGGCGACCGGCGCATGCAGGAGGCGCTGGCCGCCCAGGACTATCTCTATACGCTGGTCACCAAGCATCCCGACGGCCACTACGAACCGCGCGTGATCGGGTCGATCGTCGGCTATCTGTTCGCCCCCGACGATCCCGAGGCAGTGATCGAGCGGATGGCCGACCCGGCCACCCGCATCGTCTCGCTGACCGTGACCGAGGGCGGCTACAACTTCCATCATGTCACCGGTGAGTACGACCTGACCAATGCGCAGGTCAGGCACGACCTGGAGCACCCGCAGGCCCCGCAGACCACCTTCGGTTTGATCGTCGAGGCGCTGCGTCGTCGGCACGAGCGGGGCGTGGCGCCCTTCACGGTGATGTCCTGCGACAACATCCAGGGTAACGGTGAAGTCGCGCATCGCATGTTCACGGCGCACGCCCGGGCGCTGGATAGCGAACTCGGCGCCTGGGTCGAGCGCGAGGTGAGTTTCCCCAATTCGATGGTCGACCGCATTACGCCGGTTACCACGCCGGCGGATATCGACGAGCTCAAGCGGCGCTTCGCGATCGAGGATCGCTGGCCGGTGGTCTGCGAGCCGTTCACCCAGTGGGTACTCGAAGACCACTTCACGCTCGGCCGGCCAGCCTTCGAGACCGTCGATGTGCAGGTCGTCGACGATGTGATGCCCTACGAGCTGATGAAGCTGCGCCTGCTCAACGCCAGTCATCAGGCGCTGACCTACTTCGGTTACCTGGCCGGCTATCGTTACGCCCATGAAGTGTGTCAGGACCCGCTGTTCGTCGACTTCCTGCTCGACTACATGACCATAGAAGCCACGCCGACGCTGCGCCCGGTGCCGGGTGTCGACCTGGATGCCTACAAGCGCACCCTGATCGAACGCTTCGCCAATCCCGAGATCAAGGACACCCTGGCGCGGCTGTGCGCGGAAAGCTCCGATCGCATTCCCAAGTGGTTGTTGCCGGTGATCCGCGAACAACTGGCCCGCGATGGCGATATCCGGCGCAGTGCAGCGGTGGTTGCCAGCTGGGCGCGCTATGCCGAGGGCGCCGATGAGCAGGGCCGACCCATCGAGATCGTCGACCGGCTGAAAGACTCGCTGCTCGCCATTGCCCAGAACAATCGTCAGCAGCCTTCTGCCTTCATCGAGAACCGCCAGCTGTTCGGCGACCTGGCCGACGATGAGCGTTTTCGCCAGGCTTATCTCGAGGCGCTGGAACGCTTGCATGCCCACGGCGCACGCGCCACGGTAGGGGCCCTGGTGGCGAGGTAGTTCGCGGGCAAAGGCCACGACTATCCTGTACGGTACGAACAGGCGACAGCGGATGATGGCAAGCGAGGAATAGCGCATGTACGCAGGGGTGGACTGCGGGACCCAGAGCACCAAGGTGGTCATCGTCGATACCGCGCAGGGCGTGATCGGCGAGGCCAGTCACGCCCACCGGCTGGACGAAGGTGAGGGTGGCCGGCGTGAACAGCATCCCGAGGAGTGGCTCGCGGCACTGCGCAGCGCCTTTGCCGATGCCGTTGAGCAGGCCCGGATCGACCCGCGTGCGATCCGCGCCATAGGCGTGTCCGGCCAGCAGCACGGCATGGTCGCGCTCGACGCACGCGGCGAGCCGCTGTATCCGGCCAAGCTGTGGTGCGATACCGAAACGGCGCTGCACAACGAGGCGCTGGTCGAGAAACTGGGTGGTCACCAGGCCTGCCTGGAGACGCTGGGGTTGATGCTACAGACCGGCTACACGGCTTCCAAGGTCGCCTGGTTGCGCGACACTCATCCCGAGCTGTACCGGCGCATCGATACGCTGCTGCTGCCCCACGATTATCTCAATTTCTGGCTCACCGGCGAGCGCGTCGCCGAAAGCGGCGATGCCTCGGGGACCGGCTACTTCGATACCCGCTCTCGCACCTGGCATCATGACGTCTTTCGAGCCATTGCCCCCGAACTCGATCCCGAGCGGGTGCTGCCACGGCTGATCGATTCCCGCGCGCCGGTAGGGCGGGTACGACCCGAGGTGGCCCGCGAATTGGGACTCAGCGAGAACGTGCTGGTCGCCAGCGGTGGCGGTGACAACATGATGGCGGCCATCGGCACCGGCAATATCGCACCGGGGCTGGTCACCATGAGTCTCGGCACCTCGGGCACGGTGTGTGCCTTCGCCGATCATCCGGTCGTCGAGGCCAGCGGTCTGGTGGCCAACTTCTGTGCCAGCAGCGATGGCTGGCTGCCCTTGGTGTGTACCATGAACGTGACCTCGGCGACCACTCGCGTACGCGAGCTGTTCGGCTTCGATATCGCCACCTTCGGCGAGCAGGTCGCGGCCGCACCGGTGGGCGCGGACGGGGTGATGATATTGCCATTCTTCAATGGCGAGCGGGTGCCGGCGCTACCGCATGCCACGGCCAGCTTCGTTGGCCTGACCAGCCGCAACACCACGCCGGCCAACCTGTGTCGGGCGGTGGTGGAAGGTACGACGTTCGGTATGCGTTATGGTCTCGACCTGCTCGGGCCGCTGGCGCAGCGCGCCAGTCAGGTGCGGCTGGTCGGTGGTGGCGCCAGGAGCCCGGTCTGGCGCCAGATCGTCGCCGATGTGCTGGATGTCGAGGTGATCTGCCCCAATGTTACCGAGGCCGCAGCACTCGGGGCGGCCATCCAGGCGGTGTGGTGCGACGATCACGAGCGAGGTGCGAACCGCACGCTGGCCGAGCTTTGCGACGGCCTGGTCAGTCTCGACCAGCAGACGTTGACCCGGCCCCAGGCGGCAAACGTGCCGCGCTACCAGGCACTCTACCGAACCTATCGGCAGGCGTTGGCCGAGCGCTATCACGTGCCGGTCTAGCGTTCTCATTCATTGCGTGTACAGGACATCTTTCATGACGCAACTCGAGGCACTCAAGCAGCTTTCCATGGTGGTTGCCGACACAGGGGATCTGGAGGCGATCCGCCGTTACCAGCCCCACGATGCCACCACCAATCCGTCACTGATTCTCAAGGCCTTCGACCTGCCCGGCCACCAGGAACTCATCGACCGCACCCTGGCCGAGGTCAAGGGCGAGGTGAGCGACACCGAAGCGCGCATCGAGCAGGCCGTCGACCGGCTATCGGTGGCCATTGGCAGCGAAATCGCACGTATCGTGCCCGGCCGGGTATCGACCGAGGTGGCGGCACGACTCTCGTTCGACCGCGAGGCCAGTATCGCCAAGGCGCATCAGTTGATCGACCTGTACGAGCGCGCCGGCATCGGCCGCGACAAGGTGCTGATCAAGCTGGCGTCGACCTGGGAAGGCATTCGCGCCGCCGAGGTATTGGAGCGCGAGGGCATCCAGTGCAACCTGACGCTGCTGTTCAGCGATGCCCAGGCGCGTGCCTGCTTCGATGCCGGTGTCTATCTGATCTCGCCGTTCGTGGGTCGCGTCACCGACTGGTACAAGAAGGATACCGGCAAGGACTACGCGCCCGAGGATGACCCCGGCGTGCAGTTCGTGCGCGGCGTGTGCCGTTATGCCAGCGACTATGCCTACGACACCGTGGTGATGGGCGCGAGCTTCCGTACCACGGGACAGATCCTCGCGCTGGCTGGCTGCAACCGCCTGACCATTTCGCCACAACTGCTCGAGGAACTCGCCGCGGCTCAAGGCGAGGTCGAGCGCAAGATCAGCGACGTCGGCGAGGCTTCCGAGCGTCTGCCGGCAATGACCGAAGCCGAGTTCCGCTGGGGACACAACCAGGACGCCATGGCCAACGACAAGCTGGCCGAAGGCATCCGGCGTTTCGATGCCGATCAGGTGTCGCTGGAAGAAAGGCTTGCCGAACGCCTAAGTTGATCAGGGGATCAGGAAACGCCATAGCGCCGCGCAGAGAATGCCGGCGCCGATGGCGAACAGTGGCTTGCGGGTCGCCAGCATCACCATGAGAGTGACCAGCAAGGCCAGACGCGCACCCCAGTCGCCGGCAACTGCCATCGGTGTAATGACGGCGACCAGCACCGAGCCTGACATGGCGTTGATGAAGCGCTCGACACGTGGACCGATCGGAATGCGCGACATGACCAGCACCCCGCCACTGCGGGTGAGGTAGGTCACCAGCGCCATGATCAGAATCGCCAGTAGCGCACCGCCCGGGCTGGTCGACAGGCTCATGTCCTTGCCTCCTTGTGCCGCTCCCGGTCTATCGGGAACCACAGGCCGACCAGGCCGCCCGCCAAGGCCCCGACAATGACATGCGAGTGGGGTGGCAGCCAGTACATGGCGGCGATAGCCGCCATGGCCGCTACACTCCACGGGATGAGCATGGTCAGGCTGCGCGCACCACCGACCAGCATCGACAGCAGAAAGCAGCCCATGATCACATCGAGCCCGTAGCGCTCGGGCTCGGTGATCCCACTACCGAAAACTACTCCGAGTAGCGTACCGAGCAACCACGCCAGCCACAGCGCCAGCCCGCCACCCACAAGCATCCCGACGTTATTTACCCCACGCCGATAGTCGTCCGCCGCCAAGGCCCAGTTGGAATCGCTCATCAGGCCCACCGAAAGATAGCGTTGACGTGGCGGTAGGCCGCGCAGCCAAGGATAGAGAGACGCACTCATCAACAAATGGCGAGCGTTGATGGCAAATGTCGATGCCACTAGGGCGACCAGGGGAATCTCCGGTCCCCATAGCTCGAGGGCCGCGAACTGCGACGCCCCGGCGAACACCAGGGCGCTCATCAGCAGGGTTTCGAGTTCGCTCAGCCCACGCTGGACGGCAGCGACACCGAAGGCCAGGCCAAAGGCAACCACGAACAGGCACAACGGCGCCATGCGCCGCATGCCGTCCAGGGTACCGGCGCGATCCAGTCTCGCATCGCTGGAACGGGAAGAAGTCATGTGGCCCGCCTGTGAAATATTAGCGACACCGTATCCTGCGCCGCTCTGCGAGCCGACCGCAAGCCCTGCGTTAGGGTAGTGGTCCTATCCCTTCCAGACGTCGGCGAGGATCTCGAAGGAACGCAGCCGGTCGGCTTGCGCATAGACATCGGTGGCGACCATCAGCTCGTCGGCGCCGGTCTGCTCGAGAAAGCGCTCCAGGCCGTCGCGCACGGTCTGCGGCCCACCAATCACCGCCGCGCCGAGGTTCTGGCTGACCATGGCCTGCTCCTGCGGCGACCAGTCGAGTTGCTCGACCGGGGGCAGGGCGCGCGTGCTGCGACCGCGAATCAGGTTGAGGAATTTCTGCTGGGCGGTGGTCGCCAGGAAACGTGCCTGTTCGTCGCTGTCGGCGGCGATCAGTGGCATGCCGACCATGGCGTAGGGCTTATCCAGCACTTCGGAAGGGCGGAACTGCTCTCGGTACAGGCGCAGCGCCTCGAACAGATAGCCAGGCGCGAACTGCGCGGCAAAGGCGAAGGGCAGGCCCAGACGTGCGGCGAGCTGGGCACTGTAGCCACTCGAGCCGAGCAGCCAGATCGGCACATGCGTGCCTTGCCCGGGCATGGCGCGCACGCGCTGGTGGGGCGCGGGATCGCCCAGGTAGCGGCGCAGTTCGTCGAGCTGGTCGGGGAAGTCGTTGACGCCGGATCGCGGGTCGCGACGCATCGCTGCCATGGTGGCACCGTCGGAGCCCGGCGCGCGGCCCAGTCCCAGGTCGATGCGCCCGGGATACAGCGTTTCCAGGGTGCCGAACTGCTCGGCAATCACCAGCGGCGGGTGGTTGGGCAGCATGATCCCGCCGGCACCGACGCGAATGCGCTGTGTCGCCCCGGCGACATGCCCGATCAGCACCGCGGTGGCGGCGCTGGCGATACCGTCGATGTTGTGATGCTCGGCCAGCCAGTAGCGATGAAAGCCCAGCGTCTCGACATGCCGGGCCAGTCCGACGGTTTCGGTGAAGGTTTCGGATACATTGCCACCCTGGCGGATCGGCGCCAGGTCGAGCACGGACAGCGGCGTGGAAGAGAGTCGGCTCATGGGGCCTCCCTGATGAACGGTGCAGGGTGCTTCGTTAGCACCCTTAGTACTTCCCTCAGGTTGGGCCAGTTCGGCAGGAATACAAGCTGCTAGATAGGTAGAGATCCTTTGAATTGCCAACCTACCCACACGAAGAAGACCACCACCAGTCCGATACCGACCGGGCGTGAATGACGATTCCAGACCCGCATCGCCGCATTGCCGAAAATCTGCACCAGGATCGCCAGTCCGAAATAGCGGATGCTGCGTGCCATGACTGCCGCAAGAACGAACAAGGGGAACGGATAATCGCTAACGCCGGCGACCAGCATGGCAATCTGGAAGGGCACCGGAACCACGGCGATGGCGGCGATGGCCATGAAACCATCCTGATTGAACCGGGTCTGGAAATCGGAGTACGCCGCCTGTCCGCCAAATAGCTGGATCAGCGTATCGCCCCACTGATCCATGACCAGATTGCCAAGCCAATAACCGATCGACGCAGCGACGAGGTTGCCGGCCAGTGCCACGGCGGCGATACGCCATTTCTTCTCGGGATGGCACAGCATCCATGGAATCAGAATCACCTCGATGGGAATCGGGACGATCAGGGTTTCCATCATCGAGGCCACAAACAACAGCCAGTAGGCATTGCGCGACTCGGAAAGCTTGTTCAGCCAGGCCGTGGTCGATGTCAATAAGGTGAAGGAAGGTAACGGCATCGATTGAAAATGTATCCGTTTTGCCTAAGATTTGCCTAACGTTGGTGAAGCTCGCATGCTAACGGAAGTTTTGCGAAGCGCTATGAAGCCAAAGTAGACGATATACCTGTTTGAGGCGATAACCGGATAAGGAAATCCTCATGGCCAATCTTGGAAGGCACCGAGTCTTTACCATTTCGGCATGCATCATTCTTGCGCTGGTCGCCGTGGGCGCTGCGTTTCCGCAGCATTTTGGTGATGTTGCAAATGCTGCCTTGAGCACCATCGGACGCTATTTCGGCTGGTTCTACCTGTTTTCGGTTTTCGGTTTCGTGCTGTTTTTGTTCGTCCTGGCGTTCAGCAAGTACGGCAAGATCAAGCTGGGCCCACAGGACAGTTCGCCCTCGTATTCCTTCTTTTCGTGGGTGGCCATGCTCTTGGCGGCCGGGTTCGGGGTCGGGCTGGTGTTCTACGGCATGGCCGAACCGATGACCCATTACCTGCACCCGCCGTATGGCGATGTCGAGCCGGAAACCGCCGCCGCAGCGCGCTATGCCATCCAATACAGTTTCTTCAACTGGGGCGTGCACCAGTGGGCCGCGTTCTCGATGGTGGGCCTGATCATTGCCTATTACCAGTTCCGCAAGGGACAGGCCGGCCTGGTCTCGTCAGTGTTGGCGCCGGTCACCGCCAAGTACCCCAAGTCGCGCCGCTATGCGCCTGCCTTGGACATCTTTGCCGTGGTTGCCACGGTCATGGGGGTGGCGACCTCGATCGGCCTGGCCGTGCTGCAGATCAATGGCGGCCTGAACGCGGTGTTCGGGATCGAACAGAACGTGTTCTGGAAGTTTGCCATCATGGGCGCCATGTTCGTGTGTTACATGGCCTCGACCTGGTCGGGCCTCGACAAGGGCATCAAGCGTCTGTCCAATATCAACCTGACCTTGTGCTTCGCGTTGATGCTCTACGTACTGTTCACCGGGCCGACCCTGGCAATCCTGGAAACCATCACGCTGGGTATCGGCGATTATCTGCAGCACTTCATCGGCATGAGCCTGCGGGTTTCGCCTTATAGCGATAATACCTGGGCCAATGACTGGACAATCTTCTACTGGGCCTGGGTGATTGCCTGGTCGCCGTTCGTGGGCACGTTCGTGGCCCGCGTATCGCGGGGGCGTACCATCAAGGAGTACGTGTTCGGTGTGCTGATCGTGCCGCCCTTGCTGGCTTGCCTGTGGATCGGCGTGTTCGGTGGCGCGGCGATCAACATGGAGATGACACAGGACGTGGGCCTGGCTCAGGCCACCGACGAGAACATCACCGTGGCCCTGTTCCGGATGTTCGACCTGATGCCATTCTCCAACGTGCTGTCGGTCGTCGGGCTGCTGCTGATCTTCATCTTCCTGGTGACGTCGGCGGATTCGGCGACCTATATCGTGGCGCAGATGACTGATAATGGCTCGATCAACCCACCGCTGTTCAAGCGCATCGCCTGGGGGCTGCTGATCGCGGCCATCTGCCTGACGCTGATCATCGCGGGGGGGCTGAAAGGCCTGCAGTCGGCCGCGGTGCTTTCGGCGTTGCCGTTCACGTTCATCATCTTCGGCATGATGTTCGTGCTGATCAACGAACTGCGTGCCGACCGCAAGGCGATGTTGACCTCGCTCTACCGTCGCCATGGCGAGACACCGGTCGGGGCAGATGCCTTCGAGGCCGAGTCGCTGGCGGACGAGGACCGCTATCGTCGTGCGCCCAATGTGGTCAATCGGCGTATCAACACTTGAGCCGAGATGGTGATAAACGCATGGGCTGGCGCATAATAGGGATTTAGCGGAGTCAATGCGGGGCGCCGTCATGCGATCTTTCACCAAATCATCGACTCGGCATCGGCGGGGGGCGACCCGACGCCATGCGGCCCCTGCCGATCGCTGGCTCAACCGCCTGCTCGATATTGCCGTTATCACCGCGCTGGTGGTGGGTGGTGTCGCGCTGATCATCAGCCTGGTCGTGGGCTAGCCTGTCTGGCTGCATTGATGCTACATGGGTGAAACCTCTTCCAAGCTGCTACGGTTAGAAGTGGCCGACAGGGAGAGGTTCGATGCAGGATCGCAACGTTGACGTTGTCATCATCGGTGCGGGAAGTGCCGGACTGAGTGCCTACCGTGCCGCCAAGAAACATACCCCTTCCGTGATTCTCGTCGAAGGCGGCGACTACGGCACCACCTGTGCACGCACCGGTTGCATGCCCAGCAAGCTGCTGATTGCTGCTGCCAATGCCGTTCATGACGCCCGGCATATTGCGCCGTTCGGGGCGCGTATCGAGAGCGATGTCATTATCGACAAGCATGCCGTGATGCAGCGGGTGCGAGAAGGGCGTGATGCATTCGTCGCCACCATACTCGACTCGATCGAGGACTTTCCCGCCGAGGACAAGCTGCGTGGCCAGGCGCGCTTCGAAGATGACCATACCTTGGCCGTTGCCGACCACACGCGAGTGCGTTTTTCTCGCGCCATCGTTGCCACCGGCTCCTCGCCGCACATTCCCGAGCCGCTGCAGGCCGCCGGTAAGCGCATCCTGACCAGCGACACGATCTTCGACCTGCATGAGTTGCCCGAGTCGGTCGCCGTGTTCGGGCCCGGCATCGTCGGGCTGGAGCTGGGGCAGGCGCTGGCGCGCCTCGGTGTCCGGGTGCGCCTGTTCGGGCGCAGCGGTGGCGTGGGCGGCCTGCAGGACAAAGCACTGCGCTCCGCGGCCGTGTCCCTTTTCAACGAGGAGTTCTATCTCGATCCGGAAGCGGAAACCAGCGACATCCAGGAGGATGACGACGGTGTCCGCGTGACGTTCGTCGACCGCCGCAGCGGCGAACGGCTGACCGAGCGCTTCGACTATCTGCTGGCGGCGACCGGCCGTCGACCCAATCTCGCTGGCCTGGGGCTGGAGAAGGCGGGCATCGAGACCAACGACAAGGGAATACCCCTCTACGACCGGCATACCCTGCAGTGTTACGACACGCGCGGAGGGGCCAGTCACGTTTTCATTGCGGGCGATGCCAACCATGCTGAACCGCTGCTGCACGAGGCGACCGACGAGGGGCGTATCGCCGGGCATAACGCGGGGCGCTTCCCTGACTTGCGGGCCGGCTATCGGCGCGTCTCCCTGGCAATCGTCTTTAGCGAGCCACAGATCGCCAGTGTGGGGCTCAGCCGGCCCGAGATCGAGAAGACCCATGTGCTGGGGCAGGACTATGCGATTGGCGAATTGAACTACGAAAATCAGGGGCGTGCCAAGGTCATGCGTCAGAATCACGGCTGGGTGCACCTGTACGGTGAATACGGTACCGGCCTGTTTCTAGGCGCCGAACTTCTTGCCCCTCAGGCCGAGCATCTCGGGCATTTGCTGGCCTGGGCCTGCCAGCAGCGCATGAGCGTGCACCAGATGCTTAACATGCCGTTCTATCACCCGACCCTGGAGGAAGGGATACGCACGGCGCTGCGTGATCTCAATGCCAAGTTGCTGCTCGAACCGGCGATGCTCGACCAGTGCACTGAGTGCGGGCCGGGCGCCTGATAGGCGAGTTCTGGCGTGTAATCACCTATGCATCATATTGCTAGCCATTCAGGCGGTGGCTTCCCGCGCCGGTAGTTCCTGCGTGGCATCCTCGAAGCGATTGACCTGGCGCAGTGACGGAAACACTTTCATCCACAGCCCGACGACGGCGAGCGTACCGAGTCCGCCTACGACCGCCGCCGGCACGGCGCCGAACCAGGCCGCACTGGTGCCAGCACGGAACTCGCCGAGCTCATTGCTCGACCCGATGAACAGCATGTTGACGGCATTGACGCGGCCGCGCATCTCGTCGGGGGTGGCGAGCTGAATCAGCGTAATACGCACGTTGACGCTGATCATGTCGGCAGCGCCGGCCACCAACAGGGCCAGCCACGATACCCAGAACACCGTCGACAGCGCGAAGACCAGGTTGGCGAGGCCGAAGACCGCCACCGCCACGAACATGATCCACCCCACGTTGCGCTTGAGTTCGCGTACGCCCAGATAGATGCCCATCAGCAGCGCGCCGATGGCGATGGCACTGCGCAGTGCGCCCAGCCCCTCGGGGCCGACATGCAGGATTTCCTGGGCATAGATCGGCAGTAGGGCGATCACACCACCCAGCAGGACGGCGAACAAGTCCAGCGAAATGGCGCCGAGGATGATGGGCTTGTTGCGTATGTAGGCGATACCCGCAGTGAAGCGCTTCCAGGCCGTGGTCTCCTGCGGACGGGCTTCCTTGCGAAAACGCACCGGCACCGTGACCAGCAGCGCCAGGCCGAGCAGGAAACAGACCAGGCACACGGCGTAGGTCAGGCTACCACCATAGGCATAGAGGATACCGCCGAGCAGAGGGCCGCCGATCACCGCAATCTTCATGATCGAGCTGTTCAGGGCGATGGCGCGGGAGAGCTGCGCGCGAGGCACGATCTGCGGCAGCAGGCTCTGCAGCGTTGGGCCGGTGAAGGCGCGGGCACAGCCGAACAGGGCGAGTACGGCATAGAAGCCGGTCACGTCACTCGAGGCCGTGTACGATAGCCACAGCAGCAGGGCGCTGCACAGCGCCTGCACGGCCCAACTGATGGAGAGGATGTGCTTGCGGTTGAAACGGTCGACCAGATCGCCGGCCGGCAACAGCAGCACGACCATGGGCAGGAACTGGGCAAGACCGACGTAGGCCAGCGACAGCGGGTCGCGGGTGATGTCGTAGACCTGCCAGGCCACGACCACCGCCTGGATCTGCATGGCGAACACCGCGGCCAGGCGCGACAGCAAAAAAGAGAAGAAGGCGAGGGGAATGCGCCGTTCCTGTGGCGTTGCCTCGAAGCGAGACGGTGAATCGCTGGCCATGAAGACTCCCGGTAAGAAGGACCTATCGATTCTAGGCTTACCGGAGATAAAGGTCATCTTGGCTAATTGGTTGCAGGCTAATTAGATACTGGGATGTTTATGGGGGAGAGTCACCTGGCTACATTTCGTTGATGCGCGCCCAGCATCCTTCGACATGAGAACGCTCGATAGTCTCGATCGGTAGGTTAAGGATCCACTAACAGTGTCGAGACGCTGCTTGGCGTCGCTGTGATTTTTCATGTCGTCCTGAAATACACCTGCTATGGCAAGTACACCTATGCTATCGGCGTCAACCCGTAAACCGCTCGCGTCTCGGTTACCAACGTGCGTCGTCATTTGGTGATGGTCTATGTCATCTCGAAGCTGTGATAGTCGACCAGTACCGACAGCGCAAGCTGGCCTGACCGCTCGAGCATTCTCTCGTGGAGCTTGCCCCGCCTGGTGCGGGGTTTTTTTATGTGCCGTTTTTTCCACCGCCATGACGCGCTACGCTCTGCTTGAATCCACGCAACGGGAATGCCATGAGGATTCATGCACGCGAAGTGATTGGCCTGGTGCTGATCGTGGTGGGTATCGGCTTCGAAAAGCAGTGGTGGGCGATACCGCGGGAATGGAACCCTTGGCAGCCATTGCGGGTTGCCGACCCGATCACTCCGGTCACGCAGTGGAAGCTGCAGCGCCTGGAAGACAATCCGGAGGCCTGTCTTGCTGCGCTACAGACAACGCCGGGGGAGTCGTTGGTCTACACGCCGCTGGCGCCTCATACGCCCGTCGAGGGCTGTCCGCTGGAGAACGTGGTGCGGATACAGCGAAGCGCGGTCACGTTCAACCGCAGTTTCGTGGCCAGCTGTCCGCTGGCGCTGACCTGGGCGCTCTACGAACGGCATCGTCTGCAACCGCTGGCCCGCGACGTGTTCAGGCAGCCGGTGACAGGCGTCGAGCATTACGGCAGCTTCGCCTGCCGCAACATTTATCACCGAGCCAATGCCCGGCGCAGCGAACATGCGACTGCGGATGCGCTGGATGTCGCGGCCTTTCGGCTGGAAAGCGGACGCCGAATAGAGCTGCTTAGTGACTGGGACGATGAAGGGGAGGCGGGCGAGTTCCTGCATCAGGCCCAAGAGGATGCCTGCGGCCTGTTCGGTACCGTACTCGGTCCAGACTACAACGCCGCGCATGCCAATCACTTTCATCTTGGCGTGCGCGGCGTCAGTATTTGCCGTTGAAACGGGTCTAGTCGGTGAGGGACAGCTCGTTGAGGTTGAGCGTGTCCTCCTCGGTCAAGGCTCCGCCCGCTGCGCCTACGGCAGCGCCGATGGCTGTGCCTGTCAATAGGCCAGTATCGGTGACGGCTGCCGTTCCGGCACCGACAGCAGCACCGATACCCGCACCACTGGTTGCGCGTTCGGTAGTCGATGTGCCACAGGCAGTCACGCCCATGCCCAAGAGTACGATAAGGGCTCCCTGCTGCAATGCTTTCATGGTGGCCTCCTTTCCCTGAATTGGCTGCAACACACTGAACATAGAAAAGAGGCAGCGTGGCAGCCAAGCGCAGCGAAACGATATCAGGCCTTGGGTTGTTGCTGGGTAATGCAGTGGATGTTGCCACCGCCGAGCAGAATTTCTCGGGCATCGACGCCGATCACGCGGCGTCCTGGAAACAACCCCTCGAGAATGGCCTTGGCCTCGTCGTCATGCGTCGGGTCGAGGCGTGGCATAACCACTACCGTGTTGCCGATATAGAAGTTGACGTAGGAGCCGGCCATGCGATCGCCGGGCTGGCGCGGGCGTGAGCTGCTCAAGCGATCGACGCCGCTGGCCTCGGCCTCGGCAATGGTCAACGGGCCTGGCATCGGCAGCTTGTGCACGGTAAACCGGCGTCCCCGAGCGTCGGTGGACGACTCGAGGACCTCCAGGGCCTCTCGGGAGATGGCGTGTTGCGGGTCGCTTTCGTCGTCGGTCCAGGTCAGGACCACTTCACCGGGGGCGACGAAGCAGCACAGGTTGTCGATGTGGCCGTCGGTCTCGTCCTGATGGCAGCCGCGCGGAATCCAGATCACCTTGGTCACGCCCAGGAAGTCGCCGAGCAGTTTCTCCAGGTCGGCCTTGGTCATGTTCGGATTGCGGTTGGGATTGAGCAGGCACTCCTCGGTCGTGATCAGGGTGCCTTTACCGTCCACATGGATCGAGCCGCCTTCCAGCACCAGCGGAGTAAAGAAGCGTTGTACGCCGAGCATCTCGGCGATCTTCAGGCGAATGCGCCGGTCCTTGTCCCACGGGAAATAGAGCCCGCCGCTGAGGCCGCCCCAGGCGTTGAATTCCCAGTCGACCATGGCAAGCCGTCCATCCGGGTGAGTCAGGAACGTGGGGCCGACGTCACGCATCCAGGCATCGTTGCTCGACAGCTCGACGACACGGATGTGATCGGGCAACTGGTGGCGCGCATTCTCGTACTGGTCGTCGTTGACGCCGATGAACACCGTCTCGCTTTCGGCGATGGCCTTGGCCACTTCCACGAAGGTGGCCTGGGCCGGCTTGCCACCGTAGCGCCAGTTATCGGGGCGCTGCGGCCATAGCATCCAGCAGGCATCGTGCGGGGCGAATTCCGCCGGCATGCGAAAGCCAAGCTCGGCGGGGGTGGGAGAGGCGGATGATGTCCCGGTCGTGTTCATTGAAACCTCACAAATGTCCTGCCGTCAGGAATATCAGAGTTGCCAGCGTGGCGGCAATCAGGGAATAGGGTAGCTGGGTCAGCGCATGTGCCATGGGCGTACAGCCGCTACCCTGCGCCGAGAGCACGGTGGAGTCGCCGTAGAAGCATGCGTGACTGCCAAAGGCGCTGGCCGAGATCAGGGCGCCGATGACCAGCGGCATGTCAGCCCCGACGCTTGCCGCCAAGGGCAGCACGATGGGCATGGCTACGGCAAACAGGCCCCAGAACGAGCCCGTGGCGAAGGCCAGGAATGCCATGGTGACGAACACCACCGCTGGCAGCATCTGGGCTGTCATCAGAGGTTCGAGCGTGGTGATGACGTAATGGGTCAGTCCCAGCCCATCGTTGATTTCCTTCAGGGTAAACCCGGCCACCAGCGTGCCCAGGGGCATCAGCATCGACTTGAACCCTTCCAGGGCCGTGTCGAACACGGCATGAAAGCTCATCAGGCGCTGGCTGAAGATGAGCGCCAACGTGACGGCCAGTGCCACGATGACGCCACGCAGGATATCGATATCGAAATACCAGGTGAAAAAGATCAGGGAGGCGATGGGCAGCAGGAAGTTGAGCAGATGGGGACGACGCTGGTTGGTCTCGTCGACTTCCAGGGCGCTTTCTTCGGCGCCGTCGGGCATCGATTGGCCGGCGGCGGCACGTGCCTCGGCACGCTTCATGGGCCCGATGGCGGGAATCCAGCCCATGGCAACCAGGGGCACCACCGCAGCTGCCACCCACGCATAGAACATGTAGGGGATCGACTCGATGTACAGCCCCATGCCGTTGCCGGTAGCGCCATTATCTTCCAGAAGGCCGGCAAAGAATACTGCCCATGTGGAAAACGGAACCAGAATACAGATCGGCGCTGCTGTCGAGTCGACAACGTAAGCCAGCATCTCCCGCGAGACCTTGAAGCGGTCGGTGATCTTCTTCATCGAGGCGCTGATCGCCAGAGCGTTCAGGTAATCGTCGACGAAGATGACCAGCCCGAGTACCCAAGTGGTCAGCAGGCTCTGGCGGCGACCATGGATGCGTCGCGTCATCACATCCCCGAATGTCAGGACGCCACCGGTACGCACCAGCAGGGCGATCAGGCTGCCGAATAGCCCGCAGACCAGCACGATCCAGGTGACGATATCGTTGCCGAGTACGCTGAGCAGGGTATCCGAGAGTTGGGTGACCACACTGCCAGGGTCGAGCATCAGCATGCCGACCAGGGCACCTGTCATGAGGGACTCGATGGTGCGTCGCGTGACGATCGCCATCAGCAGCACGATCAGGGTAGGAAAAAGGCTCCAGGGGCCAAACGTATCCATTCGCTGTCTCGCTTGTTGTTGTCAGTGGTGCGTTGATTGCGACGGGCCGCAGAGAGCCCGTCTGCGGTATCACAGGAAGCCATCGGCCGCGAGCGATCGGGTTGTCGCGCTCAATGCGTCGTCGAGAATCGATACCACTTCGTCGACAACGCCGCGGGTCCAGATCAGCGGGGGCGAGACGATATTGAGGTGACCTACGGGGCGAATGATCAAGCCGCGCTGCTGGGCCTCGAAGGCCACCCGGTCGCCGACCCGCGCTTCCACCGGCAGCAGCGCCTTGGTCGCCTTGTCGGCGACGTTCTCAAGACACATCATGAAGCGACTGCCGCGCACGTCACCCACCGTGGCGTGGTGCGACAGCGACGAGAGACGCTCCTCGAGATAGGGGCCGACGTCGAGGACGTTTTCGCAGATCGCCTCACGTTCCATGATCTCGATGTTCTTGAGCGCCGCTGCGCAACTCACTGGATGACCGGAGTAGGTAAAGCCGGTACTCAGCACGCCACCCGGCCCCTGTGGGGTGGACAGCACCTCGTAAAGCTCGTCGGAAATCAGCGTTGCACCCAGCGGTGCATAGCCTGATGACAGCCCCTTGGCGCAGTTGATGATGTCCGGCTGGGTGTCAAATACCGCCTCGGAAGCGAAGAAATGCCCCAGGCGGCCGAAGCCGGTAACCACTTCATCGGCAATGTAGAGAATCTCGTTGGCGCGGCATACCGCCTGCATCCGCTGGTGATATCTCGGTGGCGCGACCAGTACGCCACCGGCGCCCATGATCGGCTCGGCGATGAACGCGGCGATATTATCCGCCCCGATACGAGCGATCGTGTCCTCGAGTTCCTTGACGAGATGGTCGCAATACTCGCTTTCGCTCATGCCTTCGGGACGGCGATAGCAGTTGGCCTCGCTCAGGTGCGTGACCAGATGCTCGAGGGTGTCGAAGGCCCAGTTGTTGCTGACGATGCCGGTCAGGGTGGCGGCCAGGTAGGTGGTGCCGTGGTAGGCGTTGGTGCGCGACAGGATGCGTTTCTTGTCCGGCTTGCCGAGGCGGTTGAAGTAGTAATGCACCAGGCGGATGGTGGCGTCATTGGCCGCCGAGCCACCGCAACTGTAGAACACATGGTTGAGGTGCGCGGGGGCCAGCTCGGCGAGTTTGGCGGCCAGTTCCGCCGCCGGCGCGTTGGAGAGGTTGTTGAAGGTCGAGAAGTAGGCCATTCGTGTGGCCTGCTCGGCCATCGCCTCACCGATCTCGCGCCGGCCATGGCCGACATTGACGCACCACAACCCGGCGATGCCGTCGATGAAGCGCTTGCCGTGGGCGTCCTGAACGTGAATGCCCTGGCTGTCGGTGATCAGGTCGCAGCCCCGTTCATGGAAGACGCTGAAGTCGGTGAATGGATGGATGAAATGGTCCTTGTCCTTCTGCCACAGCGCTCGGATATCGGGTGTGTCCGAAGTCGCTTTCGAGGAGAGGTGGGCGGAAGTCCGCATGTCGATGGTCTCTTGTTATCGTGGGTGTCGGGCTGGCCAGCCGGTTCATGGTCGAGCCTAACGACGACCCCGCGCGCCGTGACATATCCCGATTGGGGTATATCGGTGCGATTCCTTTCCTCCCTATCGTCTTCACATCCATCAACGACACGGGAGACAAGGCGCATGCACCTCGACATCGATGCCGAGCGGCTGTGGGATTCGCTCATGACCATGGCCGAGATCGGCCCCACTCCCAACGGCGGCAGTTGCCGCCTGGCGCTGACCGAGGAGGACGCCGCCGGTCGCCGCCTGCTGATCGACTGGTGCGAGGCGCTCGGTTGCACGTGGCGGGTCGACCGGGTCGGCAACCTGTTCATCCGCCGCGCCGGACGTCGCGACGACCTCGATCCGGTGGCCACCGGCAGCCACCTCGACACCCAGCCGCAGGGCGGACGCTTCGACGGTATCCTCGGCGTGTTGGCCGGACTCGAGGTGTTCCGTACCCTCGACGACCATGGCGTGGTGACCGAGCGTCCGCTGGAACTGGTGGTATGGACCAACGAGGAGGGCAGTCGCTTCGCACCGGCGATGGTCGCTTCGGGCACTTACGCCGGCGAGTTCAGCATCGCCTCGACCCTGGCACGTACCGACAGGGATGGCGTGACGTTCGACGAGGCATTGCAGGCGTGTGGGTTCGCTGGAGACCTGGCAGTCGGCGAGCCGCGTCTCGACAGCTTCTTCGAGCTGCATATCGAGCAGGGCCCGGTGCTGGAGGCGGTCGGCGAGAGCATCGGTGTGGTGGCCGGCGTGCAGGGTATGCGCTGGTACGACGTGACCTTCACGGGGCAGACGGCGCATGCCGGGCCTACTCCGATGCGCCTGCGTCGCGATGCCCTGGCCGCTGCTGCGCGGCTCATCGACCGCCTTCAGAGCCACGCCCTGGCGGACGAGAGCGGGCACACCAAGGTGACCTTCGGCTGCCTGGAGATCGCCCAGGGCTCGCGTAACGTCGTGCCTGGTGAGGTGTGCCTGAGCGTCGACCTGCGTCACGTCGACGAGATCGTACTCGACGCCCTGGAGCAACGCTTCGAGCGGGAGCTGGCGGATTGCAGCGCGGCCTTCGGCGTCATGGTGAGCCATGAACGAGTCTGGGCCTCGCCTGTCGTTCACTTCGATGCCGAGTGCATCGACACCGTGGAATCAGCGGCCCGACAGCGCGGCCTGAGTTACCGGCGCATGCTCAGCGGCGCCGGCCATGACTCGGTCTATGTCTCGCGCGTTGCCCCCACGGCGATGATCTTCGTGCCCTGTCGAGATGGCATCAGCCATAACGAGGCCGAATACGCCTCGCCCGAACACTGCGCGCAGGGCTGCCAGGTGCTGGGCGATACCCTGCTTCAGCGTGCCGGGGTGGCGACGTCGGACTGACGGCGCGAGACCAGCGAGACGTGATCGAGAAATAGTCGGAACAGTTGCGACTGGCTAGACACGTCGAGCCGCTGATAGAGGTGCTTGCGATGCACCTTGACGGTGCCGTCGCTGATGCCTAGTTCGCGGGCGGCCGATTTGGTCGAGTGGCCGGCGAGCAGCAGCCGGACGATCTCCTGCTCGCGCGTGGTCAACAGG
Organism: Modicisalibacter xianhensis; assembly: GCF_900113605.1. Classification (GTDB taxonomy): domain Bacteria; phylum Pseudomonadota; class Gammaproteobacteria; order Pseudomonadales; family Halomonadaceae; genus Modicisalibacter; species Modicisalibacter xianhensis. The sequence goes on along the minus strand of NZ_FOPY01000002.1, from coordinate 289,700 downwards.
CCCTGGCCGAAGCTGGCAAACGCCGCCTCCACCGGCTCTTGCGCCTCCAGGCTGGCCTGGAACTGGCTGCCCTGCCAGTGCCAGTATTCGCCGAGCAGGGCCTCCATGACCGGGGCGACATGACGCAATGCCTGGAAGTGGCGACGGGTCAACCGTGCGCCGTCACGCCGAAACCCCAGCGACACGACCAGCACAACATCCGGGGCGACCCGGGTGAACAGCCCGACCTCGTCGCCAAGGCCCAGCGCGCGATAGTAGTGGTGGTAATAATCGCTGGCCTCGAAGCGGTCCGGGGCAAGTTCGTGCAAGCGATGCGCGCCACTGTCGAGGCCGCGCTGCACCGCCGCGAAAAAAGGGTCGAGCAGGTAGGCTTCGCTCAGGTAACGCTCGATCCACACGGGACGCAGGGGGGCAGGGCAGTCGTCATGGATGAGCAGGGGGCGATGGCGTCCCTTGTAGGTATTGACCAGTATCGAGTCGAAGGCGATCCGCTCGCGCAGGCTCTGTTCGAGCAAGCCGGGAAAGGCTGGGGTACCGGCGTTGCGGATGAGCCGGGCCAGGCATAGGTGCCAGTCGAGACTGGCGGGCTGAGCGAGCAGATCGAGGGTCATGGAAATGCTATGCAAGCTGGGGATAGCCGAGACTACCATCTTTTGCTGTTAGCATGGCTGGTCGTGGCGCCAGCGCCTGAACTAGTCTGAAGCGGATATCACCCATCGACACAGGAGAAATCGATGAAGCTAACCGTTCAAGGTATCAAGGACCAGCAGCCGATTCCCGAGACGTTCGCCTTCGGGGTGCCCGGCGATGGCGAGCCGATGACGTTGGGCCCCAATCGAAATCCCGCGCTGACCTGGTCAGACGTGCCCGACAAGACCCGTAGCTTTGCCGTTGTCGTGGTCGACCCGGACGTGCCCGGCGACCCCAGTGACGTCAATCAACAAGACAAGACACTGCCGTCCAGTATGGCGCGTGTCGATTTCTTCCATTGGGTGGTGGTCGATATTCCCGGCGAGACCCGGGCGATCGGCGAGGGCGAGGACTCCGACGGTGTCACACCCAAGGGCAAGGCGCCGGGACAGACGTCCATTGGCTTGCGGGGTATCAACACCTTTACCGATTTCCTGGCCAGCGACCCCGACATGGGCGGCACCTACGGCGGCTATGACGGCCCCTGTCCGCCCTGGAACGATGAACGGGTTCATCACTACCATTTCACTGTCTATGCCCTGGATACCGAATCGCTGGGACTGGCTGGCGAATTCACCGGCGACGAAGCCCTGAAGGCTATGGAAGGGCATATTCTCGACCAGGCAACGGTGACGGGCACGTATACGCTGAATGCCGACCTTCGCCAGTAACTGCCGGTGAGTGAATGCGACACGGCCGTCCCCGGAGGGTCGTGTCGGCAGACGAAGAGGTGACTTCATGGCCGAGCTGCAACGATTCATCATCGATGTTCGCAATGAGAACCAGGAGAGCGACTCGGTCGTTATCCGCCTGGAGCGAGATACGGACAGGTACACTGCCCAGGGCGAACATGGCGGGGCATTGATGGCGCAATGCGAAGGACATACCGCCGTGGAGGCGTTGACTTCCTGCCTGCAGCAGGTGGGCGTCGTCGACGACACGCGGCGTATCGTCGGCTTGCGCCAGGAAGGCGATTCTCTGGTCAGCGAAGCCGAGTTCGACAAGAGCTGTCGGGACGTCGGCATTACCGTTTCCGATTAGCAGCGAATGGCCAAAACAAACCGCCAACAGGGCGTACCTGTTGGCGGTGCCAGGGAAACTCCGTTTTCCTGATTTACTCTTCCTTGAGTCAGCAGTCAGGCCATCTTAGCGATTGCCACCACCGCTGTGCTGGCCTCCTTTCTTACCGGCTTCCGAGGCCTTCTTCGGATCGTTGGCGAAGTTACCGCCACTGTGCTGGCCACCTTTCTGGCCGGCTTCAGACGCTTTCTCCGGATCGTTGGCAAAGTTGCCACTGCTCTGCTGGCCGCCCTTGTGGCCGGCTTCAGAGGCACGCTCCGGATCGTTCTTGAAGTTGCCGCCACTTTGCTGGCCACCCTTGTGGCCGGCTTCGGAAGCGCGTTGCGGATCATTGGCGAAGTTGCCGCCGCTCTGCTGACCACCCTTGTGGCCGGCTTCGGACGCCTTCTGGGGGTCATTGGCGAAGTTGCCACCGCTGTGCTGACCGCCTTTCTGGCCAGCTTCGGAAGCTTTCTTGCGGTCTTCGGCAAAGTTACCAGAACCACCACGATGTTCTGCCATGACTAACACCTCCTTCGTCCATCAATGGAATACGTAACAATTCCGTCTATTACGCTCAACGGTACTGACTTTTCACTTGCCGACTTGGCTAGGCCAATTGCGTCGGGGCCGTTGATCAGCGCCGTTATTGGGAAACGTAGGTTCGCTAATGAGGTTATGCAAGGCTAAACGGCAAGCGATTTCATTTCTTTTCATTGATTAATAAAAGCTAACGAATTTGCAGGCTAATGAGATGTATAAAGTGATAAATACGTTGTTTTATAAGTTATTGTTTTTGAATTGCTCTATTAGAATGATTTGGGGTTTTTTCGCTTCGTTCACGTTACGTTTTTGCTGCAATAATGCTGGTGTTCATGGGGGTTATGTTCCTGAAGGGACAATAAGTTACCAAGGCTTATCTCTTGCATGGATTAATCCATGTTTATCGTTCCTGCACGTTTGAATACGCTATACCCCATGATTCATGCGCATGAAGCCCTGCACCATTTGCGAGCGTCGTGACACTCAGTCTCAAGCAATCTTGCTCGTAGCGCTCACATGAAGCGCCGCGTCATGGCTCGTCAGGCGGTCTCGACCGGTTTGGGTGGTGGCAATGGGTCGAATTGGGTGGCACGTCTAACGCAGTAGGGTCAGCCAGGCATTGGCTGTTCCCAGCACGCGTTCACGGCAGGCTTGCCACTTGGGGCGCCTTGCCCAGGTCACCGGATCGATCTCGTGGCTCCGTGCAAGGTTGTCTTCGAACAATTGGCGCACTTCCCGGGCGAAGCGAGTACTGATGACTTCCTGGTTGGCTTCCAGGTTCCAGCGCAGGCTCCAGTGGTCGAAGTTGCAGGAACCGATCGTGCTCCAGTCGTCGGCCAGACAGAACTTGGCATGGGTGAAGGTCGGCTGGTATTCGTAGATTCGTACACCGGCACGCAACAGGCGTCGATAGAAGTGCTGACCGGTATAGCGCACGCTGGGGTGATCATGACGAGGGCCGGCAACCAGCAGCCTGACGTCGACACCGCGCCGGGCCGCAGCCATCAGGCGTCGGCGCAGGCTGAACGTGGGGAGGAAGTAAGGCGTGTACAGCCACACGCGTTGCTGGGCCGCGCTGATCCGGCGTTGCAACGAAAAGCGGATTTCCTGATATCGACGGCCTTCGCCGTGCACCACCCGGCCGAGCATGCCGGAAGCGTCGTTTCCTGATTCGCCAGAGCCTGTCGGCCTGTTTACAGGCAAGGGACGTGGGTGACGGTACTGCATCGCCGCCGACCACGCTCGGGAAACCGACCACGCCCGGGAAAATAGCGCCGCCCAGTCCTCGACGACGGGACCCTCGGCCTTAATGGCGATGTCGTACCAGTCATAGAGGAACTTGTCAGTGATGCAGAAACCGCCGGTAAATGCGACGCGATGATCGATCAGCAACAGCTTGCGATGATCTCGCGCCAAGCTCTTCGACAGGCGCCCTGGCGTTACGGGATTGAACAGGCGCAGCGCAGCACCGGCATCTATCAGGCGCTGGCGATCGCGATGCGTGAATCCCTTGGTCCCATAGGTATCGAGCAGAAGATAGACAGGCACGCCGCGTCGGGCGGCCTTGGCCAGCGCGTCCACGAACAGGTCGGCGTGATGGCCGGATTCCATCAGGTACTGTTCGAAGAGAATCGAATGCCTGGCACTCTCGATGGCCGAAAGCATGGCCGGAACATAGTTTTCGGCGGCTGGCAGGAGTTCGAAACGATTGCCTTGTGTCCACTCGTCATGCATGGCTGCGGTTGGGCCCTCCCTGGCCTTTCGCGGAGCGTTGTTGACCATCCTTGGCCAAGTCAGGTAATTACCTTAAGCGCTCAGGACAGGCTGTGCCAGGGTGGCCGAGTGGCTTGGCAGCTCATTGTGTCGCGGTATCCAGCGGAATATGCGCCGCAAAGACCTGTTTCCAGAGCTCGCGGTTACACCACTGCGATGCGGGATCGTACTGGGTACGCAAGCGGACGACGACCGAGCGTGTCACCTTGGCGCCGTGTTCTTCCTTCATCGCAGCCAACACCTGTTGCAACCCTGTGCCGGTTTCAGGTGTGAGTGCCTGGCCCTGAAACTCGGTCCAGATACGCCGGCACAAGCCGTTGATGCGGTTTTCCTGCATCTTGTGAGCCGCCAGGCCGCCGCGACGCGCGTCATGAGGCTGCCGTGTCGACGGGAGGGACGCTGCGGCCTGGGTTGCCGTTTGCTGGGCCTCGCGGTCGATGGCGGCCCGGGCACGAGAGGCGTGCTTGAAGAGCAGCGCCGATAGCGGCATGGCTCCCAGGATCCGCTCGCATTCGTCGGCGACGTTGCACCACCAGTCGTACAGGCCGGGGTCGCTGGCCAGTTTTTCCACGATACGCTTGTGGTCGATCTGGAACCGGGCGGCTGCATGTTCGGTCATCAACAGGGGAATGCCCAGTCGATCGCGAATGGTACGCAGCCGGAAGTTGGCGGGATTGCCGTCCTCGCTGGTCCGACCTTCGGCAAGGGCGTCGAGGAAGTCCGCGACACGCCGGTAATCGCCGGGACGGTGCGGCTGTCCGGTGCTGACGCCCTTGCAGGCGCAGGAAGCGTTCTCGTCGACCCCGGCCAAGGCCTGAGGCACGACACGGCAGGTCCGGAAGAAGGTCTGGCAGACCTGCTGCGCCAGGTAGTCGAGCAACTCATTATCCACGTCGAACGGTGGACCGCCAAAGGCCTGGCGTAGCTGGTTTGCGGTGACGCAATCAGGATTGTGCGACATGGCTGCGATGCCCTCCATGGCAAACGAAACATGCTGATACATAGCGTAACATAGTTCACCTTGGAGGGTGGGGTATGCCTATACTTTTGTCGCAAGGAGGCAACAGGAGAAGATAAGACATCGGGTTCCCGGCGCGCTTGGCGGTTGTTATCATGTATGGATGAACAGTATTCGTAATCGCCGATGATAGCAAACTCGCGTGACGATCCTCTTTATTATCTGAAGAACTTCCAGGCGGTACTGAGCTGGGTCAACGAACGCTACCATGACCTGCTCACTGCCGAGGAACGGGAGTTCATCGAGACCTTTCCCAGCCTGCCCGAACCGGCACGGGCATTGCTGGTGCGCATGATCATGCGCAAGGGCACCCTGTTTCGAGCCAGCAAGCTGAACTACGCCGAGATCGGCGATAGCCGCGCGGCCGCTGAGCCATTGCTGGCTGCCGGCTGGGTGGAGGCCGATGCCGAGCTCGCTTTCGGGGAGCTCTGTGGGCTGTTGACCAAGGCGGAAATCGTCGCTGCCTTTCGTCACCATCAGCCTGAAGCTGGCCTGCGCAAGCCCGAACTTGTCGAGCGGCTACAGGCGGAGGCAGGAGAGCCACGCGGTTTCACGCAGTGGTGTCCACACAGTGATGATCAGGTCTATATGCTACGCTTCATGGCAATTTGCGACTGCCTGCGCCTGATGTTCTTCGGCAACCTGCGCCAGGACTGGTCCGAATTCGTGCTGGCCGACCTGGGGGTCTACCGGTACGAGCAGGTGGCGTTCAGCCCCGAGTCGCGGGCCTTTCGCTGCCGCGACGACATCGAGGCCTATCTTCATCTCCATGCCTGTCGCGAGCGCTTCGAGGCCGACGAACCGATAGCCAATATCCTGGCCGTGCTGCCCGGGGCTTATGACAACCGATGGCTGGAATCGCGGCGCGCCAAGCTGCTGTTCCGCCTGGGCCAGGCCTGTGAGCGTCAGGGCGAGCTGGCCCAGGCGCAGTGCATCTATGCCGATTGCACACATCCCGGGGCACGTGTGCGGCATCTGCGCGTACTGGAGCGTCGCGAGCGATTCGAGGAAGCCCTGGCGCTGGCGCGTGAGGCCGAGCTTGCGCCGGAGAGCGCGGCCGAGGCGCAGCATCTCGAACGCCTGATGCCCCGCCTGCACCGCAAGCTGGGGCTCCCCCGCCCGACGCGCCGTCCTGCGACAGACGTCCAACGCATCGACCTGGCGCTGGATCGCCATGCCTGCCGTGCCCCGGTGGAACTCGCGGCACGCGATGCCCTGCACGATGCCTCTGCTCCAGTGCATTATGTCGAGAACACCCTGATCACCGCGCTGTTCGGGCTGCTGTGCTGGGAGGCAATCTTCGCACCGCTACCCGGGGCTTTTTTCCATCCGTTTCACAGCGGGCCCGTGGATCTGTTGCGTGCCGATTTCACGACGCGGCGCCAGGCGCTATTCGATGCCTGCCTGGGCAAGCTCGACGGGGCGGGATATCGCGACACGATCCTGGCCAATTACCAGGCCAAGCGGGGTATCGTGTCTCCCTTCGTGCATTGGGAAGCGCTCGACGACACGTTGCTCGAGCGGGCGCTGGCCTGTTTCCCGCCCGCGCATCTGCGACTGTGGTTCGAACGTCTGCTCGAGGATATCGCTGCCAACCGCGCCGGAATGCCGGACCTGATCCAATTCTGGCCGGAGGAAAGTCGTTACCGAATGATCGAAGTGAAGGGCCCGGGCGACCGCCTGCAGGACAACCAGAAGCGCTGGCTGGAATTCTGTGCCCGTCACGCCATGCCGGTCGCGGTCTGCTATGTGCAATGGCGGGATCATGGTTGAAGGCTACAGCGTGGCGGTGCGCACCTTGTGCGAATTCACGGCCAAGGCGGGCGATCTCGACCTGCGTTTCACGCCGTCGCCATCTGCTCTGGAGGGCATGGCGGGCCATGCCGTGGTGGCCTCGCGACGGAGCGCGGATTACGAGCGGGAAATCGCCCTGAGTGAAGAAGTCGGCCAGCTACGCGTGCGTGGCCGGGCCGACGGTTACGATCCCGGGCGCAACCAGCTCGAGGAGGTCAAGACCTTCCGTGGCGACCTCGAACGCATGCCGGCCAACCACCGTGCATTGCACTGGGCCCAGGCCAAGGTCTACGGGGCGCTGTTGTGCCGTGAGCGCAAGCTGTCGGAAATTCGCCTGGCACTGGTCTACTTTGATGTCGTCACGCAGCGCGAGCATCTCCTCAGTGAATTGCATGAGGCTGATTCGCTGGAGGTGTTTTTCCTCGACCAGTGCCAGCGCTTTCTGGCCTGGGCCGGGCAGGAGCGAGAGCACCGTCAGGCCCGGGATGAGGCCCTCGGCGAGTTGCGCTTTCCGTACCCGACCTTTCGCAGTGGCCAGCGAGTACTGGCCGAGACGGTCTACAAGGCCGCCAGCACCGGACGCTGCCTGATGGCCCAGGCGCCCACCGGCATCGGCAAGACCTTGGGTACGCTGTTCCCGCTGCTCAAGGCCATGCCCGGTCAAGGGCTCGATCGGGTGTTCTTTCTGGCGGCCAAGACACCGGGACGTCAACTGGCCCTGCAGGGGCTGAGTACCCTGACTGCTCCCCAGCCGGACCAAACAGGCGTGCCGCTGCGTGTCCTGGAGCTGACCGCCCGTGACAAGGCCTGCGAACACCCGGACAAGGCCTGCCACGGCGACTCCTGCCCGTTGGCCAGCGGCTTCTACGATCGCCTGCCCGAGGCACGCCAGGCGGCGATCGAGTGCGGTACACTCGATCGGACGGAACTGCGCGATGTGGCGCTGGCTCACGGCATCTGTCCGTACTATCTGGGCCAGGAGATGGCGCGCTGGAGCGATGTCGTCATCGGCGACTACCACTACTATTTCGACGTCCATGCCATGCTCTACGCATTGACCGTCGCCAACCAGTGGCGGGTCGGTGTGCTGGTGGACGAAGCGCACAACCTGGTGGAGCGTGCGCGGGGCATGTACACCGCGCAACTCGACCAGGCCGCGGTCAAGGCGGTCAGCCGGGAGGCTCCGTCGGCCTTGAACAAGGCGCTGACCCGGGTTGATCGCCAATGGCGCGTCCTGAATGGCGAGCAGGCGGGACAGGATGCCGACGCAACCCCATCCCGTGACAACGGCTATCGAGTGCTGGCGGAACCGCCCACCAAGCTGCTCACGGCGTTGCAGCAGGCCGTTGCCGCGATCACCGACTATCTTGCAGAACAGCCCGACGGGCTCGATGGTGCATTGCAGACGTTCTACTTCGAGGCAATGCAGCTCTGCCGGATCGCCGAGACCTTCGGCAGTCACTCGCTGTGCGATCTTTCCCTGCGTTCAGGGCGGCGTGGCAGTCGCCTGTCGACGCTGTGCCTGCGCAACGTCGTGCCGGCCGGGTTCCTGGCGCCTCGCTTCGAGGCGAGCCACTCCAGCGTGCTGTTCTCGGCCACATTCAGCCCGGAACTCTACTACCGTGACCTGCTGGGCCTGCCGGCGCAGAGCGTGTGGATGGAAACCCCATCACCCTTTTCCAGCGAGCAGGTGACGCTGAAAATCATCGACCACGTGTCGACGCGCTACGCCGACCGGGCCACCTCGCTCGAGCCGATTACCGAACTCATCGCCCGGCAGTACACGGCGCTGCCCGGCAATTACCTGGTCTTTCTCAGCAGTTTCGAGTATCTCGATCAGGTCGCCGAGCGTTTCCAGGCCCGCTATCCCGAGATCCCCTGCTGGCAGCAGGCGCGGCGCATGGACGAAGCGGCACGCCAGGGCTTTCTCGAGCGCTTCACCGCGCAGGGGCAGGGGATCGGTTTTGCCGTGCTCGGCGGAGCGTTCGGCGAAGGGATCGACCTGCCCGGCGACCGTCTGATCGGTGCGTTCATTGCCACGCTGGGGCTGCCCCAGCTCAACCCCGTCAATGAGCAGTTCCGCCAGCGCCTGGCCGCGCAGTTCGGGGCCGGCTACGAGTACGCCTACCTCTATCCTGGCCTGCAGAAGGTGATCCAGGCGGCGGGGCGGGTGATACGCACCGAGCAGGACCGTGGCGTGATCACGCTGATCGACGACCGCTTCGCGCAGCCGCGAATCCGTCGGCTGTTGCCTGGTTGGTGGTCGGCCGTACCTTCGTCACGGTAGAACACTGGCGCTGACGCCACACCCCAGCCATGCTTCGGAGACCTTGGGCTGTCATTCGAGGCTGCCCTGCTGCGATGACCATCAATTAATAGAAAAGGACCGGCAACGCCTGCCGGGTTACGCAGAGATGAACTCGGAAGACAAAGCGCTGCGGCGCATCGGCCTGGGCATGATGCTGGTGTTCTGGCTACTGCTCATGGCCTTGGGCGTGTGGTGGTTCGAGCGCCTGATCGAAACGCGCCAGTACCCCAATGCCAACATGGCCACCACCACTGGCGAGGCTAACCTGCCAATCACCCTGCAGCGCAATGCCTCGGGCCATTTCGTGGCGCCTGGCCATATCAACGGCGAGCCGGTCAGGTTCCTGCTGGATACCGGGGCGAGCCTGGTGGCAGTGCCCGGTAACCTGGCCGAGCGCCTGGGGCTCGAACCAGGCGCCAGCGCCGACTTCTTCACCGCCAACGGCCGCGCCCGCGGTTACCTGACCATGCTCGATCAGGTCGGGCTGGGTGGGGTGAACGCCCACGACGTGCGAGGCTCGATCAACCCGGGAATGCATGGCGACACCGTATTGCTGGGGATGAGCTTCCTGCACCGCTTCGACATCCAGATTCGGGGCACGCAGATGACACTGAGCCCAGCGCAGCCATTGTAATAACCTTCAGCACTTATATTTCCAGCCACAGCCCGTCATAGGCCAGGCGTGTGGTACTCGGCAACGGCAGGTTGCCTTGCATGGCCAACTCATCCACCTCATGACTGAGATGCGTCAGCCAGGCCTCGGCGGGGTCCAGGCGTTCGATGATGGCCAGTGCCTGGGGCACCGTATTGTGGTTGCCGGGCGCGGCGCCAGGAGGCAACGTGGCGTCCAGGATGACCACGTCCGGTTGCCAGGAAAGCAGGAACCGGTTGGTTTCGACCGGCAATTCCTGGGTATCGGTGAGATACGCCAAGCGTCGTGAGTCACCTTCCATACAGTAGCCTATGGTGGGAAGGCTGTGATTGAGCGGTACGGGAACCACTGCCAGCCCATCGTCGAACTGGAGCAACTGGAAGGGCTCGAGACCGGCCTGGAACTCGAGCAGGCCAGGCTTGGCGAACAGGTCATCGAATCCCTTGCTGGTGCGCGGGCCATGGACAGGAATGGCAGGGCCCTTGCCCCAGCGCAGGCGCATCAGCGCCTGCGCATGGTCGGCATGGTAATGCGTCATCAGGAACGCTGCCGGACGCTGGAACTCGCAAGTTTCCACAAGATCCTGGCGTCCGGCATCGATCAGGTACCGCTGGCCTGCCACATGAATCTCGGCACCACAGGGGGCCCGGCGATGCTCGGGGCGCGACCGGGCCCGCTCACAGGCGGGACACCGGCATCCAAAGCAGGGAACCTGAGCGCTGTTTCCGGTGCCTGTCAAACGAAACTTCATGGCTGACTGTCCTTGATGCAGTACCGGATCAAGAGCCCGCCTGCGGTAAGAGTTCGACCTTGATCCAGCCGTTCTCACGGCGGTCGAACGCCTCGAAGGCGCTCAAGGCATCAGGCATCTTCTGGCTCTGGGTCAGTAGCTTGGCCGGATCGATCTTGCCTGCCAGGGTCAGCTCGATCAGCTTGGGAATGTACTTGCGATGCGGGCAGTTGCCCATGCGCATCGTCAGGTTACGGTTCATCGCCATGCCGATCGGGAAGGCCCGGAAGTCGGGCGGATAGACGCCGATGATCGACAGGGTGCCGGCCTTGGCCAGGCCTTCTACGGCCCATTGCAGCGCCTGGCTCGGTCCGTCGCCGGGCTGCCACAGGTCGCCTGAGGGATTGGCCTGGGGCGCGTTGTCCCGGGATTCCTGCTCCTGGGCCTGGCTCTGTTCTTCCTGAGCCGCGGCGCCATGGTGGGCATGCTGTGCATCGACGCCAACGGCATCGATGGCGCGGTCCGCGCCGATGCCGCCAGTCAGGCGTTGCAGGGTCTCGACCGGATTCTCGCGCTCGAAATTGATGGTCTCGGCACCCAGCTCGCGGGCCTTGGCGAGACGATCTTCCTTTCCGTCGATGGCGAACACGCGCCCGGCACCGAGCAGTTTGGCACTGGCGACCGCAAACAGGCCGACCGGGCCACAGCCGTACACGGCGACGGTATCCCCGTCGGAAATCTCGGCTTCCACGGCACCGAAGTAAGCGGTGGGAAAGATGTCCGACATGGCGATGGCCTGATCATCGCTGATGGCGTCGGGCAACTTGACCAATCCCACGTTGGCGAACGGGATGCGCGCCTTTTCCGCCTGCAATCCATGGAAGGGGCCGGTGGGCTTGGGGCCGCCGTAGAAGGATGTGCCAGCCTGCTTGCCGTTGGGGTTGGCGACATCGCACTGGGAAAAGTAGCCGGCCCGGCAGTAGCTGCAGGTGCCACAGGCGATGGTAGAGGGAATCACCACCCGGTCGCCGATGTTCAGGTTGCGGACGTCATCGCCTACAGCCTCGACGATGCCGACCCCTTCATGGCCGAGGATGGTACCTTCCTGCATGTCCGAAAAGGTACCGCGAATGAAGTGCAGGTCGGTCCCGCAGATGGCGGACGCCGTGAGACGCACGATAGCGTCGGTAGGTTCCTCGATTTTCGGCTCGGGAACGTCGTCGAGCCGAATGTCACCGATTCCATGGTAGACGATGGCCTTCATGCTGATTCCTCCTGAATCGCTGATATGAAACTGAAGCCCCGGCAAACCATTGCCGGGGCTGTGCGGCATGTCACGGTGGGCTCAGTTGCGATTGTCCTGACCGCTCCAGAATCCCTGGAACCGCTGGAAGTCGAAAGGTGACAACTGGCTTCTCTCCTGATCCGAATAGGGCACCTCGAACGTGCTGTCGCCAGGGGCCCAGCCGGACTCGTAGCCATAGAAGGGATAGGCCATGGGACCACCGCGACCGACGACGCCGGAGGGCACCACAATGACCGCCAGCAATTGCCCATCCTTGGCGAACACGGCATTGTTGACGTAACCGTAAGCGGCGCCATTGCTCAGGTTGGAGTAATCATTGATCAGGTCGGTCAGCTTCCAGGTGCGCTGTCCGGTGTCGGCATCGTCCTCGATGATGGCCTTCTTCTGGAAGGCCTGCTTCTTGACCACCGAGTTCTCGCCGTAAAGCTGATACTGCTCGAGGTTGTCTTCGTTGATGGGCAGATGCACACCGTTGCGGGTGAAGCGTGCCTGCTCCCAAGGCACGATCACATGGGTATCGCCCATGTCCCAGAAGCCCCCGACCTCGGCGATCAGGGCGATGATCTTGTTCTGCTCGTTGAGCACGGCATTGCTGATGTCGCCGATATCCTCGCCATTCTGGCCGAGCACATCCTGATCGAGCAGGTTCTCGCCGAGGAATTGGCCCTGTTCGTAGACCGCATTCTGGTCCCATTGACCCAGCGGTTTTACCTGAAGCCCTTGAGTGGCCCGCTGCTGAGACTGCTGCTGACCTTGCTGGTCCTGATTCTGGCTGCGCCAATCGGCGTTGTGCTGCGCCTGAACCTGGGACATGGCCAGTGCCGATGCGATAGCCAGTGCCAGTGCGCTGGTAGCGTTGCGATATGTCATGTCAGTCACCTCCTTTTCACTGCCATGTAGTTACACCGTAGTCAGAAATGTCGCCTCCACCGGCACCTAGTCGTGTCATCTTGTTGAGCTCGGAAACAATGCCTTTCCCAATGTCAGCTTTGGTGTTTCAGGCGCGCTCTTGCGTCCGGAATTGTTGATTTTCGTCGGTTTATGCTAAGCATGAGAGGCACATACAAGGCGGTAACTTCCACGCAAAGGAGTCTGGCGAATGGATATCGAAGTCGGCGGCATTCTGGGGTTGATCTGGCTCATCATCATTATCTGGGCCATCGTCAAGGTGGCGAAGAGTTCGGCCAGCGGGCTGGCCAAGGTGCTGTGGATTCTCGCCCTGCTGATCTTTCCGTTGATCGGCTTCATTGTCTGGCTGATCTTCGGCCCCAAGGGATAGCAACCCTACGTCCAGGGTGTAACCTGGCATTCCGTGTAACTCGGTATACCCCCGTCAAGGATGGCGGGGGTATTTTCTATCGCGCTTGACCTTGTCGGGCAGCGCTGTTATAGCCCAGGCGTCGGAGTGGGGCATGGCCAGCGTCTAAGTTATTGAGATTATTAGCCAGTTAATAAGTTACTGAAGGTAACAGCAAAGTCGGGCAGATCGCTTTACAGAACAGGAGGGCTTTTCTAAGTTGCCTGTGAATGCAGCGAAAAGGAGGTTGTATGCATTTCCAACGTAATGTTTCTCTCATCGCACTTGCCGTATCTGCAGCCATGGGTGTGTCTCAGGCTCAGGCACAGAACGACAGCAACCAATCGCAGTCCAGCGCTCAAGGGCAGAATCAGCCGATCGTGGCGCTTAGCGACTGGAACTACGATGAGCTTTATCAGCAAGGCGGCGTTACTGCGGATAACCTGATGGATACCGAGGTGTTCGGCGAGTCCGGCGAAGAAATCGGCAGTGTCGAGAACGTGCTGATCACCGAGCAAAACCAGATTGCTGCAATCATTGCTCAAGTGGGTGGCTTCTGGGATATCGGTGACACCCACGTACTGGTGCCTTGGGAAGAAGTGCAATTGACCGATGACGGTGTACAGATTCCTATCAATGAGGACAACGCCGACGAATACGGCCTGTTCGATTCTGAATACATCACCAAGCAGGATCTCTCCCAGACCCAGCAGGTCGATGACGATATCGCTACCGGCAATCGCGTCTGGAAGCTGACCGAACTGCTGGATGACTATGCCAGCGTGGGTGAAGGTGTCGGCTATGGTTACGTCGACAACGTGCTGTTCAACAAGGACGGTAAGATCCAGGCAGTGGTGGTCGAGTCCGATAGTGCTTATGGCGGTGGTCCCTATGCCTATCCCTTCTATGGTTACGGCCATGGCTGGGCGCCGGGCTACACGACCTATTCGTTGCCCTATGAGGAAAACGAAATCGGCAATATGGATGCCTTTGATTACGAGCAGTACAACGGTCTGTGGGATAACTGATACGGCTAACGTAATAGTTTGCACCATAAGCATCATGACAAGGGAGGGGCGAAAGCTCCTCCCTTTTTCGTGGTTTGGGCTGACCACTTATGTTGCTCCATCGGTTTCTCTACAATCAGGATTTCTCAAGACAGCAGGCCTCGTCGCGTATGCTCGAATTTCTTCAAGGGTTGGCCTACGGGTTGTTTCTCTCCTGCCTGCCCTGGTTTGTCATTGGCATGGTCAGCCCGCGCCATGCCATCCCCACCGAGTTTCCCTCACGCCTGCAGGTCGTGGTGCGTTACTGGCTGGTGGTGCCGTTCATTGCACTCCTGCTGTGGCTGACCTCGCTGTGGGGCGGGTTCGGCCCGTCGCTGTGGGGCTGGTTGGCGGGGCTGGTGGCGGTCGCCGTCGAACTCCCCGTCGAGAGCCGGCTGCGGCGCTGGTGGAAGGGCGTCAAGCAGCGCCGGCGTGCATCGCGCATGGCCGCCGAGACGGCACGGCGCCAGGCGGAGGAACAGCGCAAGGCCCAGGAAGCGGGGCAGGTGACGCTCGATCCGGCAAACCCTCCGGCGGATGCCGACCAGGTCGTGCTGGCCCTGTGCCGCGCCAAGCAGCAACTGCTGGACGCCCACCGTCCGGATATCGCCGTGCAGGCCGATCGGCTCTATAGCCGCTACTCCCGCGTCCAGGAAGTCCTGCAGGCACGCTTCGACAGCAGTGAACTGGCCTATGAGCGCTCGCGCACCCTGATCGGTGAAGTGTGCTACGGCGCGGTGGACAACCTGACGACCATGGCATCGCAAGCCAGCAGCGTGGCCGGTGTCGACAGTGACTATGCCCGGCATCGGCTGGCCAGGGGCATTCCGCTGGCAGAGGAAGAGCGCACTGCGCTAGAGCGACGCCTGGCCCTGGTCGAGGAAACCGAACGTCACCTGAGCGATCTAAGTGCCCGTAACGAGAAGGCATTGACCGCCTTGGACAATACCGCCGTCGCCATGGCACGCATCGATACCGGGCGGCCCCAGGCGTCGGTCGATACCGATCAGGCGCTCTATGACCTGCAGCGTTTCGTCGAGCGGGCAGGGCGCTATGGGCGCAATGCGTGAGGCCGTTGGCCTGCACCGAATCAAGACATCGGCAACAGGGGAGCGAACCGATGAGTGATGCGCGGCAACACCGCCCCGACCAACCGCTGGCCCTGCCGCCGGTCGAGCAGATCGAGCAGCAACTGGACCACGATCCAGACACCGGCCCCGATGAGGCCGCCGAACTGGCGGCCCGGGCCGATGCCTTCGTCGACGAGTTGCTGGCCCAGGAGGGTGCCGGGGCCTCGGCGGAAGCGCAACGGCGCGCCGTGGACGAGATGGGCGCCGAAGTGCAGCGCAAGGCTGCCCACCAGAGCGAGATGCTCAAGACCCCCATGCGCAAGCTCGCTCATCAGGGTGACGAGGGTGGCCCGGTCGCCCAGGCACTGACCAACCTGCGCGGGCGCATGCAGGACCTCGATCCCAACCGGCATTCACTGTCGCGGGGCGGGTTCGACCGCGTGCTGGCGCGCATTCCCGGCGTCGGCAGCAGTCTTCAGCGCTATTTCCGCAAGTATGAGAGCGCCCAGCAGGCCCTGGATGCAATTATCCAGGAACTCGAGGGTGGACGTGACATGTTGCGTCGGGACAACCTGACGCTCAGCGACGATCAGGACGCCCTGCGCGATACCCTGGAGCAGTTGCACCACCAGATCGAACTGGGGCGCATGATCGACGAGCGCCTGACATGGCGCAGCGAGGTACTCGACGCTAATGATCCGCAGCGCGCCTTCATCGAGGAGGAGCTGCTGTTTCCGCTGCGCCAGCGTATCGTCGATCTCCAGCAGCAACTGACCGTCAGCCAGCAGGGCGTGCTGGCGCTCGAGGTGGTCATCCGCAACAATCGCGAGCTGATCCGCGGTGTCGACCGGGCCATCAACGTGACCGTCTCGGCGCTGTCGGTGGCGGTGACGGTGGCCTTGGCCCTGGCCAACCAGCGGCTGGTACTCGATCGAGTCGAGGCCATCAATACCGCGACCTCCGACATGATCGCCGGCACTGCCAAGGCGCTGCGCGGACAGGGCGTGGACATCCAGAACCGCTCGTCCTCGGCGATGCTCGACATGCAGAAACTCGAGCAGGCCTTTCAGGACGTGCTGGCGGCCATCGACGATGTGTCCCGCTATCGTCGTGAAGCTCTGCCCAAGCTGGATGCCCAGATCGATCGCCTGGATACCCTGGCACGGCGTGGCGACGAGGCCATCGATCGGCTGGACAAGGGTAACGACGCGCAGACGCAGGGTGCCGTATAAAGCGTTATTTCAATTAGGATTACTCTGAGTTAAGCGGCAGGATGCCTGACGACACAAGGCAAAGCGATAGAAGGAATGCGGAGGTCATGACTCAGAAAACGGACACCGATACCGTCAAGGAAGCCTCCAAGACGGTACAGCTCGCTTCAGACCAGACCGTGCTGGCCAGCGAGCGTACCTATGCATCGTGGCTGCGTACCGGTTGCGCTGCACTGATTGCCGGGCTTGCGGTCATGCGTTTCATGGCCGACGTGCTCAACGACTGGGAAACCCGGATCATCACCTTTCTGCTGATCGCGTTCAGCATCTTCTGCTTCTTGATCGCCACCTGGCGGCTCCGCCAGTTGCAGAAGTGGCTGCCGCGCTCGGAAATTCCGCACTTGCCATTCCCGATGAGCGCTGGACTGAGCGCCATGCTGACGATGGCGTCGCTGTTCGCCCTGCTGGCCCTTTGGCAGATGAACGGGCAGTGAAAGCGCCCCGGCCCATGCCGCAAGGCATGACCAGGGCGTACCTGGTTACTTGGGCGGCTCGACGTGGCCGCCGAAGCCGAAGCGCATCGCCGACAGCAGGCGGTCGGCATAGGTGTTTTCCTGGCGCGAGCGAAAACGCGCGAACAGCGCGCTAGCCAGCACCGGGGTCGGCACGCCCTGCTCGACGGCAGCGTCGATGGTCCAGCGGCCCTCACCACTGTCGGCCACCGCGCCGGTATAATTGTCCAGTCGCGCATCGCCAGCCAGTGCCTGGGCGGTCAAATCCAGCAGCCATGACGAGACGACGCTGCCGCGCCGCCAGACTTCGGCGATATCGGCCAGGTTGAGATCGAAACGCTCGTCTTCCGGCAGGTCGGGCGACGACTTGGTCTTCATCAGGTCGAAGCCTTCGGCATAGGCCTGCATCAGGCCGTACTCGATGCCGTTGTGGATCATCTTGACGTAATGCCCTGCGCCCACCGGGCCGGCGTGAATATAGCCCTGCTCGGCGCGGTCATCGGGGGCGTTGCGGCCGCGCGTGCGCTCGAGATCGCCGTAGCCGGGTGCCAAGGACTTGAGCAGCGGCTCGAGGCGCTCGAAGGTTTCGTTTTCGGCGCCCACCATCATGCAGTAGCCACGCTCCAGCCCCCACACGCCGCCGGAGGTACCGACATCGGCGTAGTGCATTCCCTTCTCGCGCAGCGCCTTGGCGCGCCGAATATCGTCCTTGTAGAAGGTATTGCCGCCGTCGATGATGATGTCGTCCGCCTCCATCAGCTCGCCCAGGGCGGCGATGGTGTCCTCGGTCGGGGCGCCGGCGGGCAGCATCACCCACACGGCACGCGGCGGAGCAAGGCTTGCCACCATCGCTTCGAGACTTGTGGCGTGAGTGGCACCGTCGTCGGTTAGCGCGACGGCCGTCTCGTGGCTGCGGTCGTAGGCGACGACCTCGTGACCGTCACGCATTAAGCGGCGAGCGATATTGCCCCCCATGCGACCGAGTCCGATGATACCGAGTTGCATGCTTTAATCCTTTGCTGATTCGTGGCACTAAGGCTAGCGTCGGCAGGTAGCTTTTACTATGACCGACGGCCAATTTGAGCGTGCCGAGGTTATCGGGCCATGCACTGTACAACGCCATCCTGGCTGCGGTGGCGTTGATCTATGCGACTTGCGAATGAGCTAAACTTTTCATTTCACTATGCGGGCATGGATACTTAAATAAGTGGCTTGGCTGGACCTGATCTGGCTAACTCTAATATCTTGAGATCATCGTCAAGGCCACCAAAAGTGTGGCAAGTACGCTTGCCAAGGTGGTCCGGATCACCGGGCTGCCGATGTTCTCTCTGGCTAGGCTGGTTGCTTGGTTATGGTTCGAGAGCAACAGGGGGAACGATTCACCAAGGAGGGAAATATGGATAGTCTGTTCGGTAGTTTGGGTAATGTCTTTGGTGGTCTGCTGAGTCTGATCTGGCTGATCATCGTTATCTGGGCCATTGTCAAAGTGGCGAAAAGCGGCGCCAGTACCTTGGCCAAGGTTATCTGGGTACTCGTGCTCATTTTCTTCCCGTTGATAGGCCTTATTGCGTGGTTATTGTTCGGGCCTAAGGGATAGCGAGTTCTTCGATAAGACGAAGATAGGGGGCAGGCAAATGAGGCCTGCCCTTTGCAAAAGCCTAGTCTTGCTCGTTTACGGGTGAGGCTAGGCTTTTTATAAATCAATCCCAGCTCAGCGCACCGCCGACCTGATACTCGGTGACGCGCGTCTCGAAGAAGTTCTTCTCCTTGCGCAGGTCGATGATCTCGCTCATCCACGGGAAGGGGTTCTGCGCGCCGGGGTATTGCTCCTTCAGTCCGATCTGCGCCAGGCGGCGGTTGCAGATGAAGTGCAGGTATTCCTCCATGATCGCGGCGTTCATGCCCAGTACCCCGCGCGGCATGGTGTCGCGCGCGTAGGCGATCTCGAGTTCGGTGCCCTCGATGATCATCTGGGTCACTTCGTCCTGGAATTCCGGCGTCCACAGGTGCGGGTTCTCGATCTTGATCTGGTTGATCATGTCGATGCCGAAGTTCAGGTGCATGGACTCGTCGCGCAGGATGTACTGGAACTGCTCGGCGACGCCGGTCATCTTGTTGCGCCGGCCCATGGACAGGATCTGGCTGAAGCCGCAATAGAAGAAGATGCCTTCAGTAACGCAGTAGAACGCCACCAGGTTGCGCAGCAGTTCCTGATCGGTCTCCGGGGTGCCGGTCTGGAAGTCCGGACGCGCCAGCGACTGGGTGTGCTTGAGGCTCCAGGCAGACTTGGCGGCGACCGAGGGGACTTCGCGGTACATGTTGAAGACTTCGCCCTCGTCCATGCCCAGCGACTCGACGCAGTACTGGTAGGCGTGGGTGTGGATCGCTTCCTCGAAAGCCTGGCGCAGCAGGTACTGGCGGCACTCGGGGTTGGTGATCAGGCGGTAGAGCGCCAGCACCAGGTTGTTGGCGACCAGCGAGTCGGCCGTCGAGAAGTAGCCCAATGAACGCTCGACGATGCGACGCTCGTCCGGTGTCAGGCCATCCTGGCTTTTCCACAGGGCGATGTCGGCATTCATGTTCACTTCCTGGGGCATCCAGTGGTTGGCGCTGCCGTCCAGGTATTTCTGCCACGCCCACTCGTACTTGAAGGGCACGAGCTGGTTGAGGTCGGCGCGGGCATTGATCATCTGCTTGTCGTCGACCTCGATGCGCGCCGCGCCCATCTCGAGTTCTTCGAGACCGGCCGCGACGTCAAGTTCGTCGAGGGCCTTGCGGGCCCGTGCCAGGCGGTCGTTATCGGCGACCTTGTAGGTGCCGGCGCTTTCACGCACCGCTTCAGGCTCAGCCGCCGGCTTGGCGTCGGCCTGCGGAGCCGGTTTCTCGGCGGCCGGGGCGGTCGCGTTCTCGTCTTCGTGGAAATCGTCCCAGTTCAGCATGGGCATCACCTTTGTCTGCTGTGATCCGGAGCGCTGCGCTTGGATCAGAAATAGTCATGGAATTACGGCGCTGGCCGAGCGCAGCCAGCTTGTTAGCCTATTGGCAGGCTTCGCAGCCCAACTCATCGATCTCGCCGGCCGACGGTGCGCGCGAGCCGCTGCCGCCCTTGCCGGTCAGGAAGTCGTCGATGCCGCGCGCCTCGCGCGGAGCTTCGGCCTGGGGTGCCGCATCCGGCTTGGTGGCCGGGGCACCGCCGTTGCTCACGGCGTTGAGCTTGCCGCGGTCGACGGTGGACTTCTCGACCGAGGTCGCGCCCAGGGCGCGCAGGTAATAGGTGGTCTTCAAGCCGCGGAACCAGGCCATGCGGTAAGTGACGTCGAGCTTCTTGCCCGAGACACCGGCGATGTACAGGTTCAGCGACTGGGCCTGGTCGATCCACTTCTGGCGACGCGCCGCCGCCTCGACCAGCCACTTGGGCTCGACCTCGAAGGCGGTGGCGTAGCGCGCCTTGAGATCCTCCGGCACACGGTCGATGGGCTGCAGGGAACCGTCGTAGTACTTGAGGTCGTTGATCATGACCTCGTCCCACAGGCCGCGCTCCTTGAGGTCGTTGACCATGTAGGCGTTGACCACGGTGAACTCGCCGGACAGGTTCGACTTCACGTAGAGGTTCTGGTAGGTCGGCTCGATGGACTGCGACACGCCGCAGATGTTGGAGATCGTCGCGGTGGGGGCGATCGCCATCACGTTGGAGTTGCGCATGCCCTGGCCGGTGACCTTGTCGCGGATGCGGTCCCAGTCGAGGGTCGTGGAGGTATCGACCTCGATGTAATCGGCGCCACGCTCGGCCTTGAGCTTCTCGATGGAGTCGACCGGCAGGATGCCCTGGCTCCACAGCGAGCCGTCATAGCTCTGGTACTTGCCACGCTCGGCGGCCAGGTCCGAGGAGGCCTCGATGGCGTGGTAGCTGACCAGCTCCATGGAGCGGTCGGCGAAGTTCACTGCGTCCTCGGAGGCGTAGGCGATGCCGTGCTTGTACAGCGCATCCTGGAAGCCCATGATGCCCAGCCCCACCGGGCGGTGCTTGAAGTTGGAGTTCCTGGCCTGCGGCACCGCGTAGTAATTGATGTCGATGACGTTGTCGAGCATGCGTACGGTGGTGCGTACGGTCTTCTTCAACTTGTCGGCGTCGATTTCGCCGTCGACCACATGCTGCGCCAGGTTGACCGAGCCCAGGTTGCACACCGCGATCTCGTCAATCGAGGTGTTGAGGGTGATCTCGGTGCACAGGTTCGAGCTGTGAACCACGCCGGCGTGCTGTTGCGGGCTACGCAGGTTGCACGGGTCCTTGAAGGTGATCCACGGATGGCCGGTCTCGAACAGCATCGACAGCATCTTGCGCCACAGGTCCTTGGCCTTGACCCGCTTGAAGAGCTTGAGCTGACCGGTGTAGGTCATCGCCTCGTACTCCTCGTAGCGCTTCTCGAAGGCGGCGCCGTAAAGGTCGTGCAGGTCCGGGCAGGTGGACGGCGAGAACAGCGTCCAGTCCTTGTCGTCGAACACGCGCTTCATGAACAGGTCCGGCACCCAGTTGGCGGTGTTCATGTCATGGGTGCGACGGCGATCGTCGCCGGTGTTCTTGCGCAGCTCGATGAACTCCTCGACATCCAGGTGCCAGGTCTCGAGATAGGCGCACACCGCGCCCTTGCGCTTGCCGCCTTGGTTGACGGCCACGGCGGTATCGTTGACCACCTTGAGGAACGGCACCACGCCCTGGCTCTTGCCGTTGGTGCCCTTGATGTAGGAGCCCAACGCACGCACCGGTGTCCAGTCGTTGCCGAGTCCGCCGGCCCACTTGGAAAGCATGGCGTTGTCGCGGATGGCGCTGTAGATGCCGTCGAGGTTGTCGGGCACGGTGGTCAGGTAGCAGCTGGACAGCTGGCTGCGTACGGTACCGGCGTTGAACAGGGTCGGCGTGGAGGCCATGTAATCGAAGCTGGAAAGCAGCTCGTAGAACTCGATGGCGCGCGCTTCGCGGTCGTCCTCATTGAGCGCCAGGCCCATGGCGACGCGCATGAACATCACCTGCGGCAGCTCGTAACGGACGTCGTCGCGGTGGATGAAATAGCGATCGTAGAGCGTCTGCAGGCCCAGGTAGGTGAACTGGTTGTCGCGCGTGTGATCGAGCGCGTCGCCCAGGCGCTCGAGGTCGAACTCGGCCAGTGCCGGGTCGAGTTGCTCGAACTCGATGCCCTTGGCGATGTAGGCCTGGAAGGCCGGCTTGTAGAACTCGGCCATGTCACCGAACGTCGCTTCGTCGGCGATACCCAGGAAGAAGAGCGCCTCGCGGCGCAGGTTGTCCTGCAGCAGGCGCGCGGTGACGTAGGTGTAGTTGGGGTCCTTCTCGACCAGCGTGCGTGCGGTCATCATCAGCGCGGTAGCCACGCCGTCCATGGACACGCCGTCATAAAGGTTCTTCAGCGAGTCGTCGACGATCTTCTTGGGATCGACGTTGCTCAGCCCTTCGCAGGCATCGAACACCAGTGTCTCGACACGGCCCAGGTCCAACGGACGCACGGTGCCGTCGGCCAGGGTCACGTTGAGCGTGGGGTGCGGCTTGGCGATGTCGCCGCCTGCGGCCTGGCGGGCGCGGGCGTGCTCCTCGCGGTAGAGCACGTAGGCGCGGGCGACCTTCTGCTCCCCGGCGCGCATCAGGGCCAGTTCGACCTGGTCCTGGATGTCCTCGATATGCAGGGTGCCGCCGTCTGGCGTGCGGCGCTGGAAGGCCTCGGTGATCTGGTCCGTTGCCTGGGCCACGAAGTCACGGATGCGCGAGGAAGTACCGGCGTTGTCGCCTTCGACCGCGATGAAGGCTTTGGTCATGGCCACGGAAATCTTGCTGGGATCGAACGCAGCCACGTCGCCGCCTCGCTTGATCACGCGCAGTCGCTCGGGTGCGGTCACGTTCACAGCCGTCTTGTCAGGAGAAAGGGTGGTTTCCATGGCGCCGTGTATCCCTCGCTTGAAGTGGATTGACGAAAGTCGGTGATAGAGACCATCGATGGTGCCGACTAGCGTTTGCCAAAGCGTTAAACCCGCGTCATGAGCCCGTTTCGAGGGGCATTGACAGTCGGTGCGGCAATTGGTAGTTGGCACATCATGTAGTGGTCTGGTGCGAATGGGGCACAAGATAGTGTGTCTGGAGGCGGCCAGCAAGTGAACAAGTTGTGGGTAACTTGTGGCTCTTCTGGGGGCGAAGGTCGGGGGCCGGTCCAGGCCGCGTGGCTAGGCCTTTTCAGGGTTTGCTAATCGAAGATTTTTCGTGGAAAGCCACAGAATGCGAAGGATTTCGGGTATCATCCGCGCCCATCCGCTATGGTTGAGAGTGACCATCTCGTAACCCCCTGTAGCGAGGTGTAGCATTGTCAGGGAATCAGTGGCATAGCCATGCCATGTTTTGCCAAATAGGATGGGTAACAGCTTGGACAGTAAAGACAAGGACCACGTACTGATCATCGAGGATGACGAGCGTCTGGCTAACCTGACCCGGGAGTACCTTGAGGCCAACGGTTTCCAGGTCACCATCGAGGCGGATGGCGCTCACGGAGTCGAGCGAATCACCGAGCTTGAACCTGACATTGTCATCCTGGACCTGATGCTCCCCGGCGAGGACGGCCTGTCGATCTGCCGTCGCGTGAGGCCGCTGTATGCCGGCCCGATCCTGATGTTGACGGCGCGCACCGATGACATGGATCAGGTGCTGGGACTGGAAATGGGCGCCGACGACTACGTGCCGAAGCCGGTGCAGCCGCGCGTGCTGCTGGCGCGAATGCGCGCCTTGATGCGTCGCACCGATCCGGCCGAGAGCAACAGCGGTTCGGCACGCTTGACCTTCGGCGGCCTGGTGATCGATAGCGCCACGCGCGAAGCCTGGCTCGATGAAGAGCGCATCGACCTGACCAGCGCCGAGTTCGATCTGCTGTGGCTATTGGCCGACAATGCCGGGCGGGTGCTCACGCGCGAGGAAATATTCTCGTCGCTGCGCGGCATCAAGTACGACGGCCAGGATCGCTCGATCGACGTGCGCGTGTCCCGCATTCGTCCCAAGATCGGTGACGATCCCAATCAGCCGCATCGCATCAAGACGGTACGCAGCAAGGGTTATCTCTTCGTTAAGGATGTCTGATCGCAATGCGTCGCACCCTGGCCGACAGCACGTTCTTTCGGGTTTATGCATCCTTGCTGCTGGCGCTGGTGTTGACCTTTGGCCTGGCCATGCTGGGGTACCTGATGGTGGACCAGGTACGCCGCGAATATTATCGCGAGAACCTGGCGGATGCCCCCATGGCGCTGCTGACCACATTGGTCGCCGAAGTAGCTCCCGAGCGGCGTGCCTCCTGGCTCCTCGACCAGAGCGAGCGGCTCGACATGCGGCTGAGTCTGCATGACCTCGACGAGCAGGATTTCAATTATTTTCAGCGCGCCCGCCTGGACGATGGCCGGCCGCTGGTCAAGCGCGACAGCCGGGGCGATTGGCACCTGTGGCGCCTGGTGCCGGGCGAGCCCCTGTTGCTCGAGGCCACGCTGACGCATCTCTCCGAGAAGCAGTTGCGCGGCCTGGTCGGCAGCCTGCGGGTCTGGCTGGAAGGCAAGTTCTCGCCGGAGTTGCCGCTGCAGACGTTGATCGATCGTCAGGCCCTGCCGGTCGAGCTGGCCACGGCACCGCCCGATGTGCTCGACGACAACCAGCTCGAGCGCCTCAACGAGGGTGCCGTGGTACTGCATCTGCTCGCCGAAGAGGGCACGGTAACGGCCTATGCGCGCCTCAAGCCGATGTTCAACGATGGCTCGTTGCGTTGGATCCGGGTTGGCCCCCTGCACGCCTTCGATCCCATGCCGCTCTTGCTGACGCTGGGGCTGGTGCTGGTGGCGTTGGTCATGATGGCAGCGGCCATCTATCTGGTCGTGCGTGGTCTCGAGGCGCGCATGGCGCGTCTCGAGAAGGCCGCGACGCGCATCGCCGGTGGGTATCTGGATACCCGGGTGAAGGTCGAGAGCAGCGATTTCATGGGCCGGCTCGGCATGGCCTTCAATGGTATGGCTGCTCAGGTCCAGTCACTGCTG
This sequence comes from Modicisalibacter xianhensis, assembly GCF_900113605.1. Lineage (GTDB taxonomy): Bacteria > Pseudomonadota > Gammaproteobacteria > Pseudomonadales > Halomonadaceae > Modicisalibacter > Modicisalibacter xianhensis. The sequence goes on along the minus strand of NZ_FOPY01000002.1, from coordinate 264,627 downwards.
CGTGCCCAGCAGGAAATGATCCGGGCGGTTTCTCACGAGTTGCGCACGCCGGTGGCACGCATTCGCTTCGCGGTGCAGATGGTCGATGACATGTCGGACGAGGAGCCGGTGCGGCGCCAGTTGAAAGGGATCGACAGCGATATCGAGGAACTCGACCAACTGATCGACGAGATCCTGACCTATGCCCGTCTGGGCAGCGACAATGCCAGTGGCGTCACGCTGGAGACCGACAGCGTCGACTGTCGAGCCATGGCGGCCAGGGTGGTAGATACCCTGGCTCCCTTGCATCCGCAGATTACGCTGGATGTCGAACCCGGCGCCGATGTCGAGGTCATCGCCGAACCCCGTTACCTGCAGCGGGCATTGCAGAACCTGGTGGCCAATGCCTGCCGGCACGCCGAGTCCAGGGTGCGGATTCGCTTGAGCCAGGATGCCCGAGCCGTGCGCCTGGACGTCGAAGACGATGGCCCGGGGGTGCCCGAGAGCGACCGAATGGAAGTCTTCAAGCCCTTCGCCAGGCTCGACAACAGCCGCACCCGACGCTCGGGCGGTTACGGCCTGGGGTTGTCGATCGTGCAGAAGATCATGCTCTGGCACGGTGGCAGCGTGGTAATCGAGGATAGCGAAGCGCTGGGTGGCGCCTGCTTCAGTTTGCTGTTGCCGGGTGGCGTCCCGGCGGCCAAGGTCAGCTAGGGTAGCGGTCGCTTGCCGAGGCGACACGTTCCGTTGCTGTCCTGGCTTGGCAACCTTTCGTACATCGTTCAGGGGAGGTAGGGGAAATACCATGACAACAACGACACCCGAAGCGCTCAGCGGCCTGTGGCGCCTGGTACGCTTTGTCTATCGCTGGCCCGACGGCAAGGAGGTCGCACCGCTCGGCAGCGCTGCCGGCCAGCTTATCTACCTGCTTGACCGGGAACGCCCGGGGCGCATGTCGGTGCAGGTCATGTCGGTCGAGCGGCCGCCGCTCGACCTGCAAAGCGACGCCAGCCAGGCTTTGCATTTTCGCAGCGGTTTTGCCTATGCCGGACAGTGGTCGCTAGACGAGGGGCGAGTGCACCACGACGTGGACATGGCCAGCCTGGCCTTCTGGGAAGGTGCCCGGCTGAGTCGCGATGTCACGCTCGAGAGCGATCGTCTGACCCTGTCTACCGACGAGCCCAGCCCGCAGATCCTGCAGGGTGGCTATGTCACCCTGCTGGAGTGGGCCCGCTGATCAGGCGGGCTTGATGCCCTCGAGTACCGCAAACGAGGTTTCCCGCGCGGTACGCAGAAAATCCTCCATCCACGGCAGGTCGCGCTGTTCCTCGCGGATCGCGGCGAACAGCGTGCTCCATACGCCATTTTCCCCCAGTGGCAAAGCGCGGACATAGTCGCGTTCCAGGTATTCGGTCAATGCCCAGTTGGGCAGGGCGCATACGCCCCGCCCGCTGGCCACCAGTTGCATCATCATGATCGTGAGTTCGGCGGTGCGCAGCTCATGCGGGGCGACCCCGGCAGGATCGAGAAACTGGGTGAACACGTCCAGTCGCTCGTGTTCCACCGGGTAGGTGATCAAGGTCTCTTCAGCCAGGTCGTCAGGTCTGACGAATGCCTTGCCGGCCAGGCGGTGCTGCTTGGCCACGGCCAGCAGCCCTTCGTAACGGAACAACGGCTCATAGTGCACGCCTGGCAGCGGTTGGGGGTCGGCGGTGATCACCAGGTCGAGCTGCTCTCGAGCCAGTGCCGGGAGCGGATCGAAATTGTGTCCGCTGGGGATGTCGACTTCCACTTCCTGCCAGTGATCGCGAAAGCGGTCGATGGTCGGCATCAGCCACTGGAAGCAGCTGTGACATTCGATGGCCATGTGCAGGCGACCCTGTTCGTCACCAGCCAGTCGCGCCAGGTCGCGCTCGGCCATGCGTACCTGAGGCAGGATCTGCTCGGCCAGCGCCAGCAGCCGCTCACCGGCCCGGGTGAATTCGACCGGCCGGGTCTTGCGCAGGAATAACGGGCTGCCCAGGCGTTCTTCCAGGTCCTTGATCTGGTGCGACAGGGCCGACTGTGTCAGGTGAACCCGCTCGGCGGCCTCGACCAGCGAGCCGGCGTCGCGCAAGGCAATCAGCGTACGAAGATGACGAAGCTCGAGCATGTATGAGTGTCGCTCATTTTAATAATTAGTTAATTTAGTTTGATTCAATTTCTGTTGCCAGTGAGACTGCCTACCCATCGCACGGCGATCTTGTTCGCCAATTCTATCCGCTAGAGACGCCAAGGAATAACGATGACGCTGGCACATACACTGGGTTATCCGCGCATCGGCGCGAATCGTGAACTCAAGCACGCCGTCGAGGCCTACTGGAAAGGCGAGCTGACCCAGGATGCCCTGGAATCCACCGCGGCCGAACTGCGCGCACGCCACTGGCAGGATCAGCGCGATGCGGGACTCGATCTGGTTACTGTGGGCGATTTTGCCTTCTACGATCAGGTGCTCAATGTCTCGGCGCTGCTCGGCGCCGTGCCGCCGCGCTTCGGCCAGGTCGCCGGCGAGGTCGATCTCGACACCGCCTTCCGCATGGCACGCGGGCGGGCCCCGACGGGGACACCTGCGGCGGCCTGCGAGATGACCAAGTATTTCGATACCAACTATCACTACCTGGTCCCCGAGCTGTATCGCGACCAGGACTTCCGGCTCGCCAGCTCGCGCCTGTTCGATGAAGTCGACGAGGCTCGGGCTGCCGGGCATCCCGTCAAGGTCGCCCTGCTCGGTCCGCTGTCGTGGTTGTGGCTGGGCAAGGTCAAGGGAGACGACGCAAGCGGCGAGACGTTCGAGCGACTCGAATTGCTCGACAGCTTACTGCCGGTATACGGCGAGATCCTGACACGCCTGGCCAGCCAGGGGGTGGAATGGGTGCAGCTCGACGAGCCGGCACTGGTGCAAGACTTGCCTCTCGAATGGCGGCAAGCCTATGAGTCGGCCTACAACATGCTGCAATCGGCCCCGGTCAAGCTACTGCTGGCGACCTACTTCGGCGACTTGGGCGACAATCTGGCGCTGACGGTCGGCTTGCCGGTCGAGGGGCTGCACATCGATGTGGTTCGCGCCCCGGCACAGCTCGAGCGGGTGCTCGATCGCCTGCCGGCTTACAAGGTGCTCTCCGTGGGGGTCATTGATGGCCGTAACGTGTGGCGCGCCGATCTCGCCACGTTGCGCGAGACATTGGCGAACGCTCGCATGCGCCTCGGCGATCGTCTGTGGCTGGCGCCGAGCTGTTCGCTATTGCACGTGCCGGTGGACTTGGCCGGCGAGACTGCCCTGGATGAGGAGCTCAAGGGCTGGCTGGCCTTCGCCCGGCAGAAACTCGATGAAGTCGCTACGCTGGCCCGCTTGCTGGACGGCCGCGCCACGCCGGAGGAGGCTTCGCGCCTGGCCGACGCCACGGCGGTATTCGATGCCCGGAGAGGTTCGCCACGCATTCACCGGCCTGGCGTCGCGGCACGCGTCGCTGCCGTGACAGCGCGCGACAGCCAGCGGGCCAGTGAATATCCGGTACGCGCCCGGGCACAATGGGAACGCTTCGATCTGCCGCTGTTTCCGACCACGGCGATTGGCTCGTTCCCGCAAACCAGCGAGATTCGTGCCGCACGCCGGGCCTTCAAGCAGGGCGAGTTGGACCGTGAAGCCTACGAGACGCGCATGCGCGAGGAGATCGCCTTTGCCGTCGAGCGTCAGGAGGCCCTGGGACTGGATGTGTTCGTGCATGGCGAGCCGGAGCGCAACGACATGGTCGAGTACTTCGGCGAGCAGCTCGATGGGTTCGCTTTCACTGCCAAAGGCTGGGTGCAGAGTTACGGTTCACGTTGCGTCAAGCCGCCGGTGATCTTCGGCGATGTCAGCCGCTCCCAGGCGATGACGGTCGGCTGGAGCGAGTATGCCCAATCGCTGACCGACAAGCCGATGAAGGGCATGCTTACGGGGCCGGTAACCATCCTGCAATGGTCATTCGTGCGCGATGACCAGTCGCGCGAGGCTACCTGCCGGCAGATCGCCCTGGCATTGCGTGATGAAGTCGCCGATCTGGAGGCGGCGGGCATCGGCATCATCCAGATCGACGAGCCGGCCCTGCGCGAAGGGTTGCCGTTGCGCCAGGCCGAATGGCAGCGTTACCTGGACTGGGCAGTGGAGTGTTTCCGGCTGACGTCGTCAGTCGTGCGCGACGACACGCAGATCCATACCCACATGTGCTACTCGGAGTTCAACGACATTATTGCCTCCATCGCGGCACTCGATGCCGACGTGATCACCATCGAGACGTCGCGTTCGGACATGGAGCTGCTCGATGCTTTTCGAGATTTCGCCTATCCCAACGAGATCGGGCCGGGCGTCTACGATATCCATTCGCCGAACACCCCCGAAGTGGCGTGGATGGTCGCGTTGATGGAACAGGCCGCAGAGAGGATTCCCGCCGAGCGGCTGTGGGTCAATCCGGACTGCGGTCTCAAGACCCGTAGCTGGGCCGAGGTCGAGCCCGCCTTGAGGCGCATGGTCGAGGCGGCACATGAGTTGCGTCGTCGGTATGGTTGAGCCGGCCATCGTGGTTGTCGGGACCGGGAAGGCAAACGGTTGAATTAGCGCAAGAATTGCCATCAGTGAGTGGGAGCGAGGGGGGAGGACGCTTGTTATGCTGGGTGGCTGGGGTTGTCCTCGTCATACAGGAGTTACCATGCGTCTCATCCCGCTGTTTGCCGCCATGCTGATGGTTGCCGGCTGTGCCTCACAGGCACCGGCACCCTCCGCGCCGTCCAAGGTCCAGGAGCTCAATCAGCCCACGCCAAGCCAGGCCGATCAGGTCGAGGCCAAGCCGACCTCTCCGCTATTGCCGTCGGCCTTCTTCGCCGATGGTGCGCCGGCGTTCGTGGCCTGGCGTTGCACGCCGGCGCAGGATCTTATCGCTGCGTTTCCCGAGGGTGAATTGCGATTGTGGTCGGGCCAAGGATTCTATCGGCTCGACCCGGCGGTGGTCGCTTCCGGGGCACGTTACGTGAAGGATGACCTCTCATTCTGGAACAAGGGGAGCAAGGCCGTCGTCGAGAGTGCCAACGGGCGGCTCGAATGTGAGCAGGATGTCAGCCGCGAGACGACCACCCGGGAAACCCGGCCCAATGCGATCTTCTTCGCCAAGGGTAATGAGCCGGGATGGATGATGATCCTCGACCGGCAGACGTCGCAATTGCGCCTGGTAGCCGATTACGGTCAGCAGACGCTGACATTGCCCTACAAGATCGAGCGACTGACCAATGGCCAGGAGGCTAGCGTGCAACTGCGTAGTACGCGGGATGACCAGCCCCTGCATGCCCGGCTGCAGGCTAAGGCCTGTTTCGATTCGATGAGTGGCATGCCGTATCCGGTTCAAGTGACGCTGCAGTGGCAGAATCGGACGCTGCAGGGGTGCGGCCAAGGGATCGAGGCACTCTAGATTTCGTATTTATCGAATGATTAAAGCAGTTTTTTGCGATTTTCATTTGAAAAATGCCACATAAAATGGATGTCATTCCCAATGCCCAATGGAGGGACGTGCGATGACATCCAAGGTTCTGCTGATCAACAGTTCGATCCTCGGCGACAACGGCCAATCGCGTGCGCTGGCCGAGCATTTCAAGGCGCGTGCCTCGGCACGTGACGGTCTGTCACTGCTTGAGCGTGACGTGGTCGCCGAGCCCTTGCCGCACCTGGACGGTACCGAGGTGGCCAGCTGGATGGTGGCGGAGGAAGCGCGGGACAGCCAGCAGCATGACCTGGCGGCGCGCTCCGAGTCTCTGGTCGACGAACTGCTGGCCTATGATGTGCTGGTCCTGGCCGTGCCGCTCTACAACCTGGGCATACCCTCGCAACTCAAGGCCTGGTTCGACCGCGTCCTGCGTGCCGGCAAGACCTTCCGCTATACCGAAAACGGTCCCAAGGGGCTGGTGGAGGGCAAGCGAGCCGTGGTCCTGGCGGCGCGTGGCGGCCAGTATGCGGGGACCGAGCTGGATTCCCAGACGCCCCACCTGCGCCATATGCTAGGCCTGATGGGTATCACTGAGGTCGATTTCGTTTATGCCGAAGGACTGAACATGGGGGAAGGGCGTCGCGATGCGGCTCTCCGCGAAGCGCGCCAAGCCATCGATTCGCTGGTCGAGACGCTCTAACGTTTAGTCCCAGAAGAGAGACAAGCCCGGCCTCGATGGCCGGGCTTGTCGTGTCAGGGCGGAGGGCATGTGCTCGGTCCCGCCACCTTCTCCGGCTGGAAGAATGCCGAAGGGCACAGGCTCATGTCAGGCGTGATGGCGCGGTTCAGCAGCTTCATCAGGGCCGCGGTATCGGCAGGCCGACCGGGAACTTCACGGGTCGTGACCGGCTGCCATTTGCCATCTTCGCGTTGGGCCAGGCGGAAATTGAACGGGTGGAACCCCGGAAAACCCAGCCGCAGGTCGGTGGCGATCAGCCAGGCGGTGTCATTGTCCTGCTTGACCCGGTAGCGCAGGAAAGGCCCGGCGAACCATTGCAGGCGCCGGCCACTGGGCAGTGCCAGGGCAGTGTCGGCATGCTCGCCGCCTCGCGGAAAACGTTCCAGCGTCGGGGGCGTCGAATCGAACAAGCCACTCAACGCTTCGTAATAGTGATCGCCCTCCACGACCGTGATCCGCCACAGCAGCGTATTGAAGGGCGTGGGCTGAACCAGGCGGGGCGCCTCCTGCAGTCCGCGTGCGGCAAGCACCGGCGCCATGCGCTGATCGATCACCAGCTTGGCGCCAAGCGAGAAGGCGAGATACAGCGTGGACAGCGCCAGTCCCAAGTGCAGAGCCCTTTGGCGTAGGCCGCGGGCCAGCACGTAAAGGACGCTGATCAGCAATGGCAGGGTGTACAGCGGGTCGATGATGAAGATGCTGGCCCAGCTTACCGGCGATGCGGGCAGTGGCCACCACAGTTGCGTGCCGTAGGTCGTGAAAGCGTCGAGCAGCGGATGGGTGAGCAGGCAGGCGGCATAGAATGTCGCCCAGTGGCGCAACGGGATACCCCAGGCCGGGGCCAGGCGGGCGGTCAGCCCGGCAAGCAAAGCCGACAGCGCAGCCAGCACCAGCAGTGAGTGGCTGAAGCCGCGATGATAGGTGTAGTCCGCCACGGCGTCGCCGTAGTCGATGACCACATCGAGGTCGGGCAGGGTGCCCAGGATGGCGCCGGCGAGTACGGCCTTGCGCCCCAGCCGACGCCCGAGCACGGCACCGCCGATGGCGGCGCCAAGACAGGCTTGGGTCAGGGAATCCATAGCTTTCGCTCCTAGCGACTGCTATCGGCCCAGGCGGGGCGGCAGGCGACGATCCTGGCATGTACCGGACAGTCCTCGCGGTGTGCTCCCGGCAGGTAACCGGTACTCATCAGAAATTCGTTGACGATTTCCGGACCGGTAAAGCGGAAGGTACGCTTGAATACGCGCACCCAGTCGTTGAGCGGCAGTGGATGATGGTGGTTCAGCCAGGCCTTGAAGCTGCCATGCTCGGACTGCAAGCCAAGGATGACACCGGCGTTGTGAATGGTGGCATCAATCTTCAGGCGGTTGCGAATGATCCCGGCATCGGTCAGCAGCCGCTCGCGATCGGCCTCGCCATAGCCGGCCACCCGGGCGATGGCAAAGCCATCGAATGCCTGGCGAAACGCCGTGCGCTTGTTGAGGATCGTCAACCATGACAGGCCGGCTTGGTTGATCTCGAGTACCAGGCGCTCGAACAGGGCATCGTCATTCTCGACCGGGAAGCCATATTCGTTATCGTGGTAGGGTTGGTGAACTGGATGCGTCGGCGCCAGGTCACAGTAATCGGCCATGGGAACTCTCTATCGGCGTTGGGCTGACAGGGACACATCGGCAAGCCGATGGCTAATGGGCCATCATGCCGTAGTATGCGGCAATCGCCAAAGCAGGAGACAATCATGCAAGGACAAGTATCGCTGTCGCGTCAGTGGCGCCGGGGGATGGCCGGCCTCGTATTGGGCATGATGGCCGGGTCGGCCTGGGCCGGCCCCGTTGCCGAAGTCTGGAAGGATCCCAACTGCGGCTGTTGTACCGCCTGGGCTGAACATCTCGAGAGTGCCGGCTTCGAGGTGCAGCTGCATGCCAGCCAGGACATGGGCGCGATCAAGGCCGAACATGGCGTGCCGCAGCGGCTGGTGTCTTGCCATACGGCCGTGATCGACGGCTACGTGATCGAGGGGCATGTACCGGCGGCGGATATTCAGCGCCTGCTGGACAGCGAGGCCGAGGTCAGCGGTCTCGCCGTGCCGGGCATGCCGCATGGATCGCCGGGCATGGAAACCGGACGTGTCGATGACTATGCCGTCTATGCCTGGCAGGAGGACGGTGATATCGACGTCTATCAGCGCTACACGCACGATGCCTAAGCGAAAAGAAAACGGAGAATGAACATGCAGTATCTGCATACCATGGTACGCGTCAGCGATATCGAGGCATCGCTGCACTTCTATTGCGATCTGCTCGGCCTCGAGGAGGTCAGCCGCAAGGAAAGCGAGAAGGGGCGCTTCACGCTGGTGTTCCTGGCGGCGCCAGACGACCTTTCACGTGCCAGGGAGGATCGGGCACCGATGGTCGAACTGACCTACAACTGGGATCCCGAGACATACACCGGGGGTCGCAACTTCGGTCACCTGGCCTATCGGGTCGACGACATCTATGCGTTGTGCGATCACCTGCAGGCCAACGGCGTGACGATCAATCGTCCACCACGCGATGGGCACATGGCGTTCGTGCGCTCACCGGACGGAGTCTCCATCGAGTTGCTGCAGAAAGGCGATGCCATGGAACCCCGCGAACCTTGGGCGTCGATGGAAAATACCGGCACCTGGTGAATCACCGAGGCTCAGGGAGGAGCATCATGCCACTGGATGAGTCGCTGCACGCCGCGTTTCGCCGAGAGGCAGAGCAGTTGGATGGCGTCGACCTTGCGGCCTACGAGAAGCATGGACGCGATCCGCATGAGCCTATCATCGGCCTGGGGCCTCGCGATGCACCAATCGGCTTCTTCGGCCGCGACCCAGGGGAGCAGGAAGTTCGCTGGGGAGAGCCGTTCATCGGCGCCGGCGGGCAAAAGGTTCGCGAAGGCCTGTACCGGGCGATTCACGGGACGGCGCTGCCCGACTTCGAGGCCTCTCGCGAGATCGGCCGGCTGGCCTTCTGGGCCAATACCGTGCCCTACAAGCCCATCGGCAACAAGGCCTGGTCGATGGCCGTCAAGAAACGCTTCCAACCGCTGATGGCGCAGGTCCTGATTGACCAATGGCAAGGCCGGGAGCTGATCACCCTGGGACGGGAAGCTTTCCTGTGGTTCGGCATCAACCAGCCCAAGGCGGTACGCCAGGAGCTGGAGGATTTCTGGAAGCGCGAGGATCGCTTTGAGGAAAGCCACACCACGACACTGGTCCTGGAGGATGGCCGTGAGGCCGAGTTCCGGCTCGCCCCCTTGCCGCATCCCTCACCGCTGAATCAGACATGGTTCAAGCGCTTTCCCGGCCTGCTGGAAGCAAGGCTCGAAGCGATGGGGGGCCAACCTGTTGCGCCAGGCCGGCTAGGTTCCGGCTGGTACAAAATCTCCTGATGGCTACGCTGTAACTATCAGTCATTTACGTTCGCTACGCGACTGGTGAGTTCGCCCATGAGGCATGCCGAGGGGGCCATCAGTGTCGACGAGGCGGACCCGGTGCTGAGAACCACCCGTCGCCAGGCCTTGGAGGAATCCTACCGGACCATGATCGTCCATATGCGTCACGAGATCGCGCACATGCTCTGGTGGCGCCTCAGTCTGTGCGACGATTTCCTGAATACCCTCCGTGACATGTTCGGTGATGAACGGGCAGATTATCCTGCTGCGCGCCAGCGTCACTACGACGGGCCGCCTGCCGACTGGAAACAGAGCTTCTTGACCACCTACGCCCCTGCCCATCCGCTCGAGGACTGGGCCGAAACCGCCGGGCACTTGCTGCACCTGACTGATATTGCCGATAGCTTCGTTGCCGCAGGCCTGTCTTCGTCCCAACTGCCGCACTTCAACTGGGACCCGTATTCGGAGCCGGATGCCGCACGCCTGATCTATGTTGCAGCTGACCTCAGCATGGGGATCAACAACGTCAACTGATCCATGGGACTTTCCGACATCTATCCTTTCGTGCTGTCGAATGTTTCCAGACGCAAGCTTGCCTTCGTGCATGACTGGCTGCGTCGGGGTGCCAAGGGAATGTAAGGGCCGAGTCACTACGTCAACCTAGTGACACCGCGTCACACTCATCTACTGAGCGGAATAACGACATACCCCAGCCACGTAGGTCTGACGTGGCTGGAAGTCATCATCAAGTAGGGTGATATCGGCATCCAGGCCGGCGGCCAAGCGCCCCTTGTGGGCCTGCAAACCGAGTACTCGGGCGACATTGCCCGAAATCAGGCCCAAGGCCGTTTCGAGAGGCAGCACACCTTCTCGAACGAGGCGCTGCCAATCCGCAATCAGGGCCGTGTTTCTCGCCACTTTCATGCCAATGTACGCCCCCTCAGCATCGAATTCAGGCAAGCTGCCATTGCAATCGGAACTCATGGTGATGCGCTCCGGAGGAACGCCGCGCTCGAGTAACCGAGACACTGCGTCAAAGCTGGAGAGGCCGTCACCGGCATCTTCGAACGCGGTGACATCCACGCTGGCGGTGAACGTCAGCGCATAATCTGCAGCTTCCTCGAGCAAGGCAGGGTGGCGATTCACATGGGTGGGGATGACCTGATCGGCGGGAATCTCGGTCTCGGATAGCAACCTGCGCAGCGGTTCCAGGCCCCGCTTGCCATCACCGAGATGGAAATGGCAGATACCTCGCTTGCCGGCCAGCATGGCGCCGACACGTGTATCGCTGACGATCCGTTCGATTTCATCCTGACGTGGCTGGCTCGATCGGTGATCCGAGATAGCGATTTCGCCCAAGCCGATGACTTCAGGAATCCAGGCCAGATCACGCTGGAGGTCGCCGGTCAACGTGGGAGGTGGTACACGATACGCACCGGTATACATGTAGGCCGAGATGCCTTCGGCAATCAGCCCGCGCACTTTGGCCAACAGCTCGGCCGGGGAGCGGCTGATGCCGTCGGTGCCAAGCACCCCCACGACCGTGGCGATCCCCATCGAGGCGATTTCCTGGGCCGAAATTTCCGGGCAACGGGTGCCGCAACCGCCTTCACCGCCGCCCCCGGTGACATGGACATGCTGGTCGATGAAGGCGGGAACGGCGATTAGATGACGCGCCTCGACGACCCCGATAGGCCAGCCAGTGGGAACATCCAGATCCTGTCCCAAGGCGATGATTTTCCCGCCGGCCATGAGGATATCGGTCGCCTCGAGCCGCTCGGGTGAAAAAATGCCGCCGACACGCAACAGTGTCATGAGCTGGGCATGTTGCTCGTTGCCGGCCATCATGATCGTCCACCGGCAGCATCATCCATCCGGGCATCGGGTAGAAACTGCCGTCCACGCAAGCGCTCGGTGGCGCTATCGATATCCTCGATCAGCAGCACCAGCAGATCTCCTGTCCTGGCTTCCTCGAATGCCCTGTCGACAGCGTGGCGTTCTTTCATGATCACCTCGACCTGGCAGGCGCCAGGCATCGATTCCACCCCGGCGCGCAACAGGCTGACGGTTTCGCCCTCGGAACGACCACGCGGATCAGTCTCATAGAGAAAGACGATGTCATGCATGTTGGCGAGTTGCACACCCAGGCTGAACAGGTCCTCGTCACGGCGGTTGCCCGGGGCGCTTGCCACGCCAATGCGCCGCTGAGCGGGAATACGGCTCACGAGTTCGCTCAGCGCTTCGAGCGCCGGCACGTTGTGGCCGTAATCGATCAGCACTTTCATGTCGCCGGCGTCGATGAAATTGGTGCGTCCCGGATTCTGTCCCGGCGTTGAGTGGAACGTCTGCAGGCCCAACTGGATGTCGGCGATGCTTAGCCCCAGGGCGTAGGCCGCGGCGCTGGCGGCCAAGGCATTGGCAACATTGAAACGGGCATGGCCTTCGAAGGTGATGGGGGCGTTCACCACGGGGATGATGGAGGCTTCGACACTGCCCTGGCGCATCACGATACACTCGTCATGCACCGTGAAGGCGACGCCGTGGGCTTGCACATGCTCACGGACAGGCTGTGAGTCGGGGTCCAGGGAAAAGTAGATCACCTCTCCTCTGGCCCATTCCTGGCTCGCCAGTACGCGCGGATCATCAGCATTGAGTACGGCCGTCCCTTCGTGGCGGACCGCGTCGATCACCACGCTCTTGCAGCGCGCCAGTTCATCCAGGGTGCGTATATCGTTTTCTCCCAAGTGATCGCTGGCAATGTTCAGCAGCACACCGACCTGGCACTCATCAAAGCCCAACCCGCGACGCATGAGGCCGCCTCTTGCGACCTCGAGCACGGCATACTCGACAGTGGGCTCGCGGAGTACGGTCGCGGCCGCCTGTGGTCCGCTGTAGTCGCCACGCATGATGGTATGGTTATCGATCTCGATGGCCCCCGTGCAGGCCATGCCGACACTGCGCCCCGCTTGGCGAAGCAAGTGCGAGATCAGGCGCACCGTAGTGGTCTTTCCGTTGGTTCCGGTCACCGCAACGATGGGTATCCGTCCGGTGTCTTCGCTATCGGGAAAGAGCATCTCGATCACATGCTGGCCGACATCGCGGCCCGTGCCATGGGTCGGTGACAGATGCATGCGAAACCCCGGCCCGGCGTTGACTTCGACCACTGCGGCAGACTGCTCATCCAAGGGGCGGGTCAGGGTCTCGGCGAGCAGGTCGATGCCGATGATATCGAGGCCGACCAGGCGGGCGATGCGCTCTGCCGTGTACTTCACTTCAGGATGGACATCGTCGGTGACATCCGTCGCTGTGCCCCCGGTACTCAGGTTCGCCGTGGGCTTCAGGTATATGACCTCATCGTTGGGGACGATGCTCTCCAGGGTCAGGCTCTGCTGGGCGATCAGTCGATGCGATTGCTCGTCCACGTGTATCTGGGTCAGCAGGTTTTCATGGCCGATGCCGCGACGTGGATCCTGGTTCTCCCTGTCGATCAGTGTCTGCAGCGTCGATTGTCCATCACCGACCACATGTGCCGGGCGCCGCCGGGCGGCGGCGACAAGCTTGCCATCGACCACGAGTAAGCGATGATCTTCGCCCTTGACGAACCTTTCGACGATTACCGAGGAATTCCGCTGCGAGGCGGCAGCGAACGCGTCTCGCAATGCCGGTTCGTCGAGTATGTCCGTACTGACACCGCGGCCGTGATTGCCGATCAGCGGCTTTACGACAACGGGATAGCCGATATCGAGGGCAGCGTCGAGCGCGTCCTCGATCGAGTGGCAAACGCGCCCTTGCGGCACGGGGACGCCGGCATCGCCGAGCACTTGCTTGGTCCAGTGCTTGTCGTCAGCGATACCATGGCTGATCAGGTTGGTGCGACCGGTCACCGTCGCCTGGATCCGTTGCTGCCGATGCCCGTGTCCCAACTGAACGTAGCTGCTGTCCTCGTCGAGGCGAGCCCAGGGAATTCCACGGCGTACGGCGGCATTCACGATCGATGCAGTGGATGGCCCCAGCACATGGGCGTCTCGAACATGCTTGAGGCGGGTCACTACTGACGAAATATCGATTTCCCCGCCATCGAAAAGCCGGGTGACGATATCGACGGCTTCCACGCCGGCGGCCAGGCCGCAGGCCTCGTCCCGGTAGCGATAGACGACGTTATAAATGCCGGTGTCGTAGGAGTCGACCGTCTTGCCGTAACCCACCGAAAAGCCGATCAGGTTCTGCAGCTCGATTGCGACATGCTCTACCACATGACCGGCCCAGGTGCCGCGTTCAAGGCGTTCCAGAAACCCGCCAGCTCGGCCTACCGAGCAGCGATGTTCGTAGAGCGTCGGCAAAAGCTCGGTGACGCGATCGACGATGCCGGGCACGGTATCGCTCGGCCGTTCTTCGAGCTCACCGATATCCAGGCGCATGTAAATGGCTGGGTAGCGACTGTAGTAATTCGGGCCGCGTAGCGCCCGGTGCTCAAGGATGTTCATCGCGCTTGTCCTTGCGCCAGGATGGCATTGAGTTCGTCAGCGACGAGATAGCGCCGCGCATCGATGTCGTACCCATGACCGCTGACCATCGCGTGCAGGATCATGTTCTCGATGGCGACCGGCTCGCCCATGGCCAGTTCCGCGATATTGGAACTCGCCAGGTCCCGACTATCGATGATGATGACATGCCCCGGCCCGATGGTTTCCAGAATGCGGTTCGGGTGGATGATGACCCCTGCATCCTCGCCGATGCCGACGCCCAGCTGCTCGGGGTTGCTGGCACCCACCTCCATGAGGCGCGTGAATCGCCCACGCTCGAGAAAATGGCTATCGATGACCATGCCGCGGACGAAGCCCAGGCCGAAGGTCATGTTGACCGCCCCCTTACGCAGGGCGTCCGCCGCCGCACCGTTATAGATCATTGTGCTTGGCATGGCCGCGGCGCCGGCACTGGTCCCTGCCACGACGGCGCCAACCCTCAAGCGTTCGCGGATAGCCCGGAGTGTGGCTGACCCACCTAGCACATTGGTCAGGCGAAGCTGATCGCCTCCGGTGAAGAAAATCACGCCACTTCGCTGGATCAACTGCACGTTGTCGGCATCGGCGGCTTGCTTGCGATCCTGGATATTTAGCGCATGGACCTGGCTCGCCCCCAGGCGAGAGAAAGCCGCTTCGTAGCAGGGCAAAAGTTGTTCAGGAATACTGCTGGCCGTGGCGATAACGGCCACTTCGTCACTGTCTTGAGGGGCAAGCTCGAAAACCCGTCGAAGGATAGCGAGTTCGGAGGTCTTGTCCTCGGCACCGCCAATGGCCACGATGTGGCCGGAAACGGTCGGGGGGTGTGAAACCATATTCCATTCGCCGCCCAGCGACGCTTTTGAGGAAACGCTGAATCATTACCGCTACCGGTAATGTCGTATCGCATGATGCGTTAGCCTACCACCTCACTTATAACAGCCGGCAATCACCCTAGCCAGATTATTAACGGCCCCTGGCCTGACCACACCGCTCCTGTGGAATAGTGAGATTTCCGCGCTCTCGCGTATTGCCCCGGCGCTGCAACGATAAACCGCTATGCTTCGATAATCGGTAATACCCATGCCTGGCCTGGAGCCCGGAATGGGCAAGCACCGTACCCTGTCTGCAATCCATTGCGTCTCAGTGGCAAGGACTGCAACAGCCGAGCTCGTGCCAGGAGGCAATTATGAGTGTTCGGAACGTGTTTGTTGTCGGGCTGGATTCCATCAACCGAGAACGGCTCGAGAATTTGCGTGGGGCTGAAGATTACCGCTTCCATGGTGTGATCGAACCGGCTGAAGTCTACGATACGGAAATCTTTCCGATCGAAGACATGCTGGCCAGCGCCGAGGCCCGGTTAAGGGAGTTCAATGAGCCTGTCGATGCCATCATTGGTTACATGGACTTTCCCGTCTCGACCATGCTGCCGCTGCTCTGCAAACGCTTTGGTACGCGTTCCACCAGCCTCGAAAGCTTGCTCAAGTGCGAGCACAAGTACTGGAGCCGGCTCGTACAACGTGAGGTAATCGGTGACTACATTCCTCGCTTTACCGCCTTCGACCCCTTTGATGCCCAGGCACTGCAGCATATTGGCGAGGCGGGGCTGTATTTTCCCTTCTTCGTCAAGCCCATCAAATCGTCAGGCTCACGACTGGGATTTCGCATCGATAGCCCCGAAGACTTTGCCTATGCCACAGCGCGACTCTGTGAAGGCATCGGGACCATCTCAGAGCCTTTCAACTTTGTGCTGGAACACGCCAATCTTCCTGATAACGTACGCGCAGTCGATGGCGGGCATTGCATGGCGGAAGAGATTATCGGTGGCTGGCAATGCACGGTTGAAGGTTACGTATTCGAAGGCGACGTCGTCCCGTATGGCATCGTCGATTCGATTCGCTATCCGCAAGTCCTGAGCTTTTTCTGTTATCGCTACCCATCCCGTCTTCCTTCTGCCATCCAGGACAAGCTGCAGCAGCTCACCCGCCAGATCATGGCCCATATCGGCTATGATAATGCCGCCTTCAACATCGAATACTTCTGGGATGAAGTGCAAGACCACATCTGGCTGCTGGAGATCAACACCCGCATCGCCCAATCGCATTGCGATCTGTTCGACAAGGTCGACGGGGTCAGTCATCAGCAAGTGACCGTCGACCTGGCGCTAGGGCAGGTGCCTGACATGCCTAGCCGTCAAGGACGCTTCAAGGTCGCGGGTACGTTCTTCTATCGGGTGTTCTTCGTCGACGCCACGGTCAGCCGGGTACCAAGCGCCGAGGAAATTGAAGCATTGCAGCAAGCGTATCCCGGCGCCCGGATCTCGGTGCAAGTGGAGGTCGGTACGCGCCTGTCGTCCCTTCCTGAGCAGGACAGCTACAGCTATGCCCTGGCTTACGCCTGGATGGGGGCAGACGATGACGCCGCGCTGGAAGAAAATTATGCGCGGCTTGCTGAACAGTTGCATTTCGAGTTCGAGGATATCGTTGGCTAACGACCTTTCTTCACTGACGTGAGCGTAAGGTAAACAGGTACAGGCAACCCTACAGGGATCAGACCATGCATATCGTCAGCGATTTCCCCCGCGACGTTCAGGAGGAAGAAGGCTTTATCACGCTGGCTGATGGCTGCCGGCTGGGAATACGTATCTGGCGCCCGGTGGATGCCGAGAGCGATCCGGTACCGGCAATTCTCGAATACCTGCCTTACCGCAAGCGTGACATGACAGCGATGCGTGACGTGCAAACGCATGCTTACTGGGCCGGTCACGGCTACGCCGGGGTGCGCGTGGACATCCGGGGCAGCGGCGAGTCGGATGGCGTGCTAACCGATGAATACCTGCAACAGGAACTCGACGATGGCGTCGAGATCCTGCACTGGCTTGGCCAGCAACCTTGGTGTACTGGCGATGTGGGCATGATCGGTATCTCCTGGGGCGGGTTCAACGGCTTGCAGATCGCGGCACTGCAACCGCCCGAGCTGAAAGCCGTGATCACGCTATGCTCGACCGACGATCGCTATTCCGATGATGTCCACCACATGGGTGGCTGCCTGCTTGGTGACAACCTGTCCTGGGCCTCGACCATGTTCGATACCAATACCTGCCCACCCGACCCGTTGCTGGTCGGTGAGCGCTGGCGGGAGATGTGGCAGGAACGCCTTGAGGGTAGTGGGCTCTGGCTGGCGACCTGGCTCCAGCATCAGCGCCGCGATGACTACTGGAAGCATGGCTCGGTCTGCGAGGACTTCTCGCGCATTCGTTGCCCCGTCTACGCCGTTAGTGGTTGGGCTGACGGTTACTGTAACGCCGTGTTCCGGTTGCTCGCGGGACTCGACGTGCCACGCAAGGGCCTGGTCGGCCCTTGGGCGCACAAGTATCCCCACCTTGGCGTTCCGGGCCCGGCCATCGGTTTCATGCAGGAGTCACTGCGCTGGTGGGACCATTGGTTGAAGGGCAAGGACACCGGCATCATGGATGAGCCGATGTTGCGCGTATGGATACAGGAGTCGGTGCCGCCCTCGGCCCGCTATGACATGCGCCCGGGACGCTGGGCTGCCGAACCGAGCTGGCCATCGCCGCGGATCGAGTCGAAGCCCTTCCGGCTTACCAGCGGCCATGGCCTGGTGCCTACTCCGCAGGACCCGGAGGTTCACGTAGCGGACGACGATATTCCCCTCGCCGTGCGATCGCCGCTGTCGGTCGGGCTATATGCCGGCAAGTGGTGCTCCTACAATGCTCCGCCGGACCTGCCTCACGATCAACGCGACGAGGATGGCGGTTCGCTGATTTTCCAGACGGCACGACTCGACCAGGATATCGAGATTTGCGGGCAGCCCGTTGTCGAGCTTGAACTCGAAGCCGATCAGCCGGTGGCGATGGTCGCGTTACGGCTTAGCGATATTGCACCAGACGACAAGGCGACCCGGATCTCCTATGGCCTGCTCAACCTGACCCACCGTGACAGTGACGAGTTTCCCCAGCCACTGGAGCCCGGCAAGCGTTATCACGTGCGCGTGCCCCTTAAGCACATCGCGCAGAACTTTCCTACGGGCAACGCCATCCGGCTCTCGCTCTCGACTAGCTATTGGCCCCTGGCCTGGCCGTCGCCCGCTCCTGTTAAGCTAACAGTTTACCCAGCGGGCAGCCGACTGACCCTGCCATATCGCGAGCCCCAGCCGCAGGAAGAAGCCGCGCTGCCTCAATTTGGCCAGCCGGAGGCCGCTCCGCCGCTAGCGGTGACCCTGATACAGCCAAGCCAAGAAGCGTGGCGCGTGATACGGGATCTGGCCAATGACCAGACCACTCTCGAAGTCATTAATGATCAAGGCACCTTTCGTATCGATGACATCGACCTCGAGCTCTCGTCACGCGTGATTGAGCGCTACACCTACGCCTATGGCAACTACGACAGCCTAAGCGGCTGGACCGAGTGGGAGCGTAGCTTTCGGCGTGGCGACTGGAATGTGCGTAGTGTAACCCGTACCTTGATGACGTCTAATGCCGAGCACTTTCGCTTGCGTGCGACGCTGGACGCCTTTGAAGGTGATAGTCGGGTCTTTGCCAAGAGTTGGGATGAAGAGGTCCCGCGTGATTTCGTCTGATAGCGAGACTGGAAGCTGTGCAAGCACACAAGATGGTCATCGCAGGCGCCCGCGTGGAAAAGTTCGCATAGTCCCTAATCGGGGCGAGCGGCCAGCCTTCCGCTGCCAAGAAATATCAGGGCCAGGGCGCCGAACAGGAACATGCCCTGCAGTTCCAGTGCCCAGCCACCGCTACGGCCGAGCGCGAACAATTCGCCGGTATGTGCCAGGAATATGGCCACGACCATGTTGCCCACCATGAGCAACCCGGCGATGCGTGTCTGCCAACCGACAATTGCCATGAGCGGGGCCACGACCTCGCCGATCAGTACGCCATAGGCCAGGAACACCGGCAGTCCATGGCTGGCGACCTGGTCGCCAATCCAGCTCAGGCTGCCTGGGTTGAGCAGCTTGGCGATACCGTGCAACAGCATCAATACGCCGACACTCAATCGGACGATGAGTTTGCCGACGGCATCGTTGTGCAGTGCTTGTAGCATGCAGAGTCCTCTTCCTGACAATCGTTGGCCGATGTCATGCCATGGCACATGGCAGCCAGACGCGTTGATGGGCGCTCACGATACCATGCCGGCCGGGACGGATAGGTTGATCCAGGCGAATGCCTACCAACGTAGCAACGCGGTATGATCGGCATTGGCTAGGATGCCATGACTGTATCTGGATGTGCAGATCGGCATGCCAGGTGACGCCACGAAAAGCAGGTTAAGAGTTCACCCATGCACGCGCGCCAGCCTCGTGCGGGAGGTGGACCGACGCAGGGAGCAGACCGTGAGGGCTTGAACCGCCTCTTGGGCTGCCTGTCGCCTCAATCAGAAAAATGCGCAAGGCGACCGCATACAGGGGTAGTACTATGTCCAGTGGTGTGTTCCGGGCGCGTTGGGTACGCTTGACGCGGCCTCCCGTCGGCCTCGCTCCCGAGCGACGACGCAGCTATCAGATCTTTATCCATGTCTACCTGTTCGCCATCGCGACTCACCTGGCGTTCATTCCGGTTTTCGTCGCGCTCGATGTCGTGGCGTTGATGTTGCTCAACCTGACCTGCATTGCGGCCAACGTCCTGGCGATCGTCCTGCATCGCCAAGGCCAGCGTACGGCGGCCCTGTTCATCAAGCTAGGGATGGTCAGTGCATTGGTCGTGCTGTCCGGCATGCTGCTCGGCGGGGAGACGGGCTGCGAATATTTCTTTTTCGTGATTCTCTTCGAGGTGCTGATCAGCGATCTGGCGCATCGTCTAAAACTGCTTTTCGGTGGATTGGTGATCAGCCTCATCCTGGCTTCGGAACACCTCCTGTTCGGTTCGCTGGGTAGCTGGCCCTACAGTGAATTGAGCCGGGAGCTGTTGTTCTCCCTGAACGTCGTGGCCACTTTCGTGCTGTTCATGTTCATCGTGTTGCAGGTCTATACCATCACCGAGGTCACCGAGCGACGCTTTCGCACCGATGCCACCCATGATTCGCTGACCGGCGTGTTGAATCGACGCGCCATCTTCGAGAAAGCCGAGGGCTGCTGGCAGGCGGCGCAACCGTTTGCCTTGCTGCTGCTGGATGCAGACCATTTCAAGAGCATCAATGACAATCATGGGCATAGTGCCGGTGACGAAGTCCTGCGGCACCTGGCGCAACTGTTAGGCAGGACGCTGCGTGAGGACGATTTCATTGGCCGCGTTGGCGGCGAGGAATTCCTCGTGCTGTTGCCCGAGGCTTCGATGGATGAGGCGTTGAGCGTGGCGGGACGTCTGCGCAACGAGTTGGCCAGCTGTCCGTGTCGCCTGGAGTCGCTCGCGCTGTCGGTGACCCTGTCCATGGGACTGGCGTTGTCGAACGAGGGCGACAAGCTGCGTGATGTCATCGATCTGGCCGACCGGCGTCTCTATCTGGCGAAGTCGTCCGGGCGCGACCGGCTCCTGGCGCAAGGGGGGGAGAACCAGGGGGAACAGGTCGGGGAGGGGGTTACGGCGCGCTTGCTCCAGGGAGTGCCTACGAAGGACAATGCCTGAAACTGGCATGGAGTATCGAAGGCGGCTATGAAATTACTGGAGATTCGTCGGGTCATCGGACCTTACTGGTTGGTGGCAGGCATGATGTTGCTGATGGGGGGATGTGCGACTTCAGCCCCCACGCTGGATGTGTCATCTAATGCCGATATTGCCGAATCTCCCCTGGTAGGCGCGCGCTGGGAGCTGGTCCTGCTAGGGACCGATGTATGGTGGCAAGGCGAGCGCAAGGCGCATTTCTCTTTGTTACCAAAAGGTAAAATATTGCAGCTTGCTGGTAGTGACGGCTGTAATACTTTGAGAGGAGAGGCTACGCTAGGCGATGGAAGACGAATAGCGATCTCGGATTTGGCGACGACCCGCATGGCCTGCCCCGGCCTACCTCAGTCGTCCCAGGTCGCCGATATGCTGTCGCAAGCCTATCGTTATCTTCTCGATCATGATCGTCTGGTCCTGATGGGTCGCGACGGTCACGTGTTGGGTGGTTTCAAGCGCCAAGGATAAGGCGTAAACCGCAACAGCGATATTATCGAAGCAAGGCACCTTGGAACTGGATCAATCCATGGGTCGGGTTGGTGGGGTGGTGAAGTGTCGCCAACGCCGTCGATAAGAACGTTTCGCTGCCAGCCTGGCGGCGGAAGGAGAAAGGGAATTCATGGTTGCTTGCAACTCTCGAAAGATACCGGACAAGTGGCGTTCGTTCATGTTCCCCGCTTGTCCTCTACCTCCCGAACAGCAGCGTTATTTCCATACCCTGTCCCGACTGTATGTCATCGCCACGGTGACCTATGTGCTGGCGTTGTTGCCCATGTTCTGGTTACTGGGCAACGTGCACTTGCTGGCCATTACCCTGATTGGCCTGGGCAGTGTACTGATGGCGCGGGAGCTGCATCGACGCGGATACATGACCGCGGGGGTGAGCCTGGTATTGGCGGGCATGACCTGGCACATGCTCGAGTCCCTCGATGCCTATGGTGCCGGTGTCGGCTTCGAACTCTACTTTTCGGTCATTCTGCTGATCATCTATATCAGCGCCATGTCGCCGGTGGCCAAGCTCGGCATCAGTCTGTCGATCCTGACCCTGACGGCGCTGCAGGTCATCGAACTCGGCGATCGTACCAACGACTGGCATCACGGATCGCTGGTGCCCGATCTGGTGCTGATGGCCAACCTGCTGCTGGTCAGTGTGCTGTTCGCCGTCATCCTGACCGGCCTGGAGGGCGTGACCGAGCGCCTGGAGCGTAGCTATCGCCGGGAAGCGACCCATGACGCACTGACTGGCGTCTACAATCGGCGTGCTGTCCTCAAGGCGGCGGAGCAGATGGCGCAGGGCGATCGTACTTTCGCCATGCTGATGATCGATATCGACTACTTCAAGCGCATCAATGACGAGTATGGCCACGACGTGGGCGACCGCGCCCTGTGCCATCTGTCCGAATGTCTGCGCCTGGGATTGCGTGAAGAGGACGTCCTGGGGCGTTACGGTGGCGAGGAGTTCATGGTGGTGCTCAACAGCATGACACTGAACGATGCCGTGGGCGTGGCTGAACGTCTTGCGGCACTGGTGCGCGAGAATCCCTATGCCGCCGCGAACGGCCTGACCCTGTCCATGAGCGTCAGCGTCGGCGTGGCCGTCTCGAGCCAGGCCGAGGATCTCAACGGTTTGATTGTCCTGGCCGATCAGCGCCTCTACCGGGCCAAACGCACGGGGCGCGATCGTATCGTGGCCAAGGATCGCCCGGTGGTATCGCCCAACAAGGAGGATCCGTTACCGGAGAACCCGTTGCCGGTACGGATGCAGGGGGTGTCGCGCTTTGGCTGAGCCCACTGCCCCGCGATAGCCAAGGCCGAGCGAGGCGCGTCACAAGAACGCCAGAAGAAGGGCCGGACAGTCGATGTCCGGCCCTTGTCGTCAATGCACTGCCAAGCGCGAAACCAATTACAGGGCAGCAATCTTTTCGCGCTGCTCGGCAAGCACGGCTCGACTGGCCTGGGCGTCGGCCAGCTTGGCACGTTCCTTCTCGACCACTTCGGCCGGGGCCTTGGCGACGAAGCCGTCATTGCCGAGCTTGCGCTCGATACCGGCAATGAACTTGTCCTGCTTGTCAAGTTCCTTGGCCAGGCGAGCCAGTTCGGCGTCCTTGTCGATCAGGTCGGCCATCGGTACCAGCACTTCCATCTCGCCGACCAGTTGGGTGGCGGACAGCGGGGCTTCGGCGGGATCGGTGAGCCACTCGGCGCTGGACAGCTTGGCCAGCTTGGCGAGGAAGGGCCGGTTCTTCTCCAGGCGCTGGCGATCGGCGTCGCTGCCCTTGGTCAGCAGCACGTCGAGGGGCTTGCCGGGGGCGATGTTCATTTCGGCGCGCACGTTGCGCACGGCGACGATCACCCCCTTGAGCCACTCGATGTCGCGCTCGGCCTGCTCGTCGATCTTGCCGGATTCTGGCTGCGGCCAGGGCTGGTTCATGATCGACGCGCTGCCATCGCCACGCGCCTTGCCGGCCAGCGGGGCCGCGCGCTGCCAGATCTCCTCAGTGATGTAGGGTATCATCGGGTGCGCCAGGCGCAGGATCGCCTCGAGCACGCGCACCAGTGTGCGGCGTGTGCCGCGCTTGGCGACCGGCGAGGCGTTGTCGTCCCATAGCACCGGCTTGGAGAGCTCCAGGTACCAATCGCAATACTCGTTCCACACGAACTCGTAGAGCGCCTGCGAGGCATGGTCGAAGCGATACTCCTCGAGCGCCTTGCTCACCTGGGTCTCGGTCTGCTGCAGTCGCGAGACGATCCAGCGATCGGCCAGTGACAGCTCGACGTCGCCGTTATCCACGCCGACGTCCTCGCCCTCGGTATTCATCAGCACATAGCGCGAGGCGTTCCACAGCTTGTTGCAGAAGTTGCGGAAGCCGTCGAGGCGGCCCATGTCGAACTTGACGTCGCGCCCGGTCGAGGCCAGCGACAGGAAGGTGTAGCGCAGCGCGTCGGTACCGTGCGGCTCGATGCCTTCGGGGAATTCACTGCGCGTGGCCTTGGCGATGGCCTTGGCCTTCTGCGGCTGCATCATGTTGCCGGTGCGCTTGTCGACCAGCGTTTCCAGGTCGATCCCGTCGATCAGGTCGATGGGGTCGAGCACGTTGCCCTTGGACTTGGACATCTTCTGGCCCTGCCCATCGCGAACCAGGCCATGAACGTAGACGGTCTTGAACGGCACCTCGCCAGTGAACTTCAGGGTCATCATGATCATGCGCGCGACCCAGAAGAAGATGATGTCGAAGCCGGTGACCAGCACGCTCGACGGGTGGAACGTCTCGAGTTCCGGCGTCTCTTGGGGCCAGCCCAGGGTGCCGAAGGTCCACAGCCCGGAGCTGAACCAGGTATCGAGCACGTCCTCGTCCTGGGTCAGCACGGTATCCGGCTTGAGCGCGTATTTCTCGCGGGCCTCGGCCTCGCTGCGCGCGACGTAGACGTTGCCCTGCGGGTCGTACCACGCCGGGATGCGGTGCCCCCACCACAGCTGGCGCGAGATGCACCAGTCCTGCAGGTCACGCATCCAGGCGAAGTACATGTTCTCGTAGTTCTTGGGCACGAACTGGATGTCGCCGTTTTCCACGGCGGCAATGGCCGGCTTGGCCAGGCTCTCCACGGCGACGAACCACTGATCAGTGAGCAGCGGCTCGATGACATCGCCGGAGCGGTCGCCATAGGGCAGGGTGTTGTTGACGGTCTCGACCGTCTCGAGCAGGCCCAGGGCGTCCATGTCGGCGACGATCTTGTCGCGCGCGGCAAAACGGTCCAGCCCCGCATAGGCTGCCGGCAGGCTGTCGTCCTCGTCGGGGAGCGGCCGGCCCTGCAGGTCGAAGATCTCGGCACGCTCGAGAATCTGGGCATCACGCGAGAAGACGTTGATCAGTACATGCCCCTGACGCTTGCCGACCTCGTAGTCGTTGAAGTCGTGAGCCGGGGTGATCTTCACGCAACCCGAGCCCTTGTCCATGTCGGCGTGCTCGTCGGCGACGACCGGAATGCGCCGGCCGACCAGCGGCAGTTCGATGAACTTGCCGATCAGCGAGGCGTAGCGCGGATCCTCGGGATTGACTGCCACGCCGGTATCGCCGAGCAGGGTCTCGGGGCGGGTGGTGGCGACCACCAGATAGTCCTTGCCGTCGTCGGTGGTGACGCCGTCGGCCAGCGGGTAGCGGAAATGCCAGAACTGGCCCTGCTGCTCGCGGTTCTCCACCTCCAGGTCGGAAATGGCGGTATGCAGGGTGGGGTCCCAGTTGACCAGGCGCTTGCCGCGGTAGATCAGGCCTTCATCGAACAGGCGCACGAAGACTTCCTGCACCGCCTTGTAGAATCCGTCGTCCATGGTGAAGCGTTCGCGGCTCCAGTCGACGCTGGCACCCATGCGGCGAAGCTGGCGGGTGATGTGGCCGCCGGACTCGGCTTTCCACTCCCAGACCTTGTCGATGAACGCCTCACGGCCCAGGTCATGACGCGATTGGCCGGTCTCGGCGGCCAGCTTGCGCTCGACCAGCATCTGCGTGGCGATCCCCGCATGGTCGGTGCCCACCTGCCACAGCGTGTTGCGCTGCTGCATGCGCCGCCAGCGGATCAGCGTATCCATGATGGTGTCCTGGAACGCATGCCCCATGTGCAGGCTGCCGGTGACATTGGGCGGCGGAATCATGATCGAGAAGGGCTCGCCCTGGCCGGAAGGTGCGAAGCGATTGTCCGCTTCCCAGCGCTGGTACCAGCGGGTTTCGATCTGTTCGGGTTGGTAGGTCTTTTCCATGGACTCGAGGCTCTGCAAGCGGGATGGCGAGTTTGCGCAGGTCTTTCGCCAGGTTGCGTGCAACGGCAAGACGAGTGCAAACGCGTTGAAAATGGCGTCGATTATACCGCCGAGGAACGCCAGCGTCATGAAGCCGCGGATGCACTCCGGGGGTAGGCGGCTCAGCCGATATTGTGGGCCTTGACCGGATAGCCGCGGCGCTTGTAGGTCTGCCAGCATTCGCGCTTGGCGGTCAGCACGTCCTGATTCTGGTTGATGATTTCCGCAACGCGCTCGAAGCGGGAAAACCACTCGGGAATCTCGGGATGCAGGTTGAGCATCGCCTCGATGCCGGGCTCGGGCGGCTCACGCCAGTCGATGGTGACCGGGACGGGGGTGTGCTCGTCGCCCACGATGGCGTGCGGCACGTAGCTGTCAGGACGAAAACGCCACAACTGGTCGTCGAACTGCCTGGCCAGTGCCTCGTCGGCCACGTGGACATGGAGGCGGTAGCCCTTGCGAAAGATGGTCTCGGTCAGGCGGCAGGCGAAATCGAGCCGTGCCTCGAGCGAGGTGTCAGGCAGGATATAGAAATCAATCTGGGTCATGAAGCACTATCCGAAGACTCGCTGCACTTGGCCAGGCAGTGTGCCAAGGCAGTTTGAAGCCCTTGGCTTGCAAGACGAAATCCGCCGATGGAACGTCGTTGCCGGGTAGCAATGGACGCTCCATGGCGGATTTCAACGCCGGTATCAAGCGCAGTCAATCACGAGCCGAGTTACTCGGCGATGTCCCGGGCATCCTCCTCGCGATCCAGCAGATACTGGGTCAGCAGGCCTACCGGGCGGCCGCTGGCACCTTTTTGCTTGCCGGAGAGCCAGGCTGTGCCGGCGATATCGAGGTGTGCCCAGGGGTACGTGTCGGCGAAGCGTGACAAATAGCACGCCGCCGTGATCGACCCCGCAGGGCGGCCGCCGATATTGGCCATGTCGGCGAAATTGGAATCCAGCTGGCTCTGATACTCGTCCCACAGCGGCATGTGCCAGGCGCGGTCCCAAGCCGTCTCACCCGCATCCAGCAAGCTCAATGCCAAGTCGTCGTCATTGGAGAACAGGCCGGTAGCGTGTGCGCCGAGGGCGATCACACAGGCGCCGGTCAGGGTGGCGATATCGACCACACTGGCCGGCTCGAAGCGCTCGGCGTAGGTCAGGGCGTCGCACAGTGCCAGGCGGCCTTCGGCATCGGTGTTGAGTACCTCGACCGTCAGGCCCTTGAGAGTCTTGATGATGTCGCCGGGCTTGGTGGCGTGCCCATCAGGCATGTTCTCGGCAGCGGCAACGATACCGATCACGTTGAGCTTGGGCTTGATATCCAGCACGGCCTTCATGGTGCCGAACACGCTGGCCGCGCCGCACATGTCGAACTTCATTTCGTCCATGTCGGCGCCGGGCTTGAGCGAGATGCCGCCGGTGTCGAAGGTAATGCCCTTGCCGACCAGCACATGGGGCGCCTCGTCGTCGCTTTCGGCGCCCCGGTAGTGCATGACGATCAGGCGCGAGGGCTCGGCGCTACCGCGGCCGACCGAAAGTAGCGTGCGCGCACCCAGCGCTTCGAGCGCTTCCTCGTCGAGAATGTCCACGGACAGGCTGCCTTCGGAATCGCGGCCCAGTTGCACGGCCTGATCGGCCAGGTAGCGGGGGGTGCAGACATTGCCGGGCAGGTTACCGAGGGTGCGAGCGTAGTTGATGCCATGACCGAGCGCATTGCCGATGCGCGCTCCCTGCTCGCTGGTCGGGGACTCGGCGTTATCACTGACCAGCAGGCCGAGACGCTCCAGACGCGGGGTAGGGGCTGGCTCGGACTTGAAGGTATCGAAACGATACATGGCGCGCAGGGTGGCTTCGGCAATCATGCGAGCCTTCCAGGCTGCGTCGCGTTCGGGCACCGGCACGTCGCCGAAGGCGACCACGGCCTCGTCCACCGGCAGCCGGGCCAGTACCGGGAAGGTGGCGTCGAGCGCCTTGCGGAAATTTCCTTCGTTGCACTTCGCGCGATCGCCAAGCCCGACCAGTAGCAGGCGCTCGGCAGCGAGCCCCGGGGCAAAGGGAATCAACTGCACGTTACCGAGAGCCGGGTCGAAATCGCCACGCTCGATCAGTTGACCGATCAATCGTTCACTGGCGTCGTCGAGCTTGGCCGCTGCCGGTAGCAGGTCACCCTCCTTGAACACCGGGACCACGAAGCAGGCCGTCTCGACCTTGGCCGGATTGACGGTGAGAACAGGAAATTCCATGTCGTCTCCACTGGACAAAGGTCTTCTCCACAGGACAGGGGTCTCTTGACGAGACAAGGGTCTGGGGAATCTGGATAATGCCGGCACAAGGCCGAACTTTCCCCAGTGTACGCAAAGGCGCGCGCCATTGCATGGGCCATGACCGGCACCTGGCACGTTCAAGGAAGGGCATACCGCTTCGGCAACGGGCATTGTCGAAGTGCGATGCGTGAGCCAGCCACATCGGGAGACCGCTTTGCTCATCTTTCGTTACCTGACACGCGAAATCCTGGTCACCATGGCCGCCGTTGCCGGCGTGCTGTTGCTGGTGATCATGGGAAGTCGCTTCATCCGCTATTTTTCCAACGCCGCCGAAGGCGATATTCCGGCCAGCATCCTCGGCACCCTGATGCTCTATCACCTGCCGGGCTTCCTGGAGTTGATCCTGCCGCTGGCATTCTTTCTCGGTATCCTGCTGGCCTACGGCCAGCTCTACCTCAACAGCGAGATCACGGTGCTCATTGCCTGCGGCACCAGCCCCAACCGGCTCTTGCAGGTGACGATGCTGCCGGCCGTGCTGGTGGCGATTCTGGTGGCACTGTGCAGCCTATGGCTGACGCCGGCCGGGGCGCTTCACAACGAGGTCCTGCTCGAGGAGCAGCAGAGCCGATTGGATTTCTCGGCACTCGCGCCGGGGCGTTTCCAGGATATCGGCAGCGGACGCACGGCCTACACCGAAGGCCTCAACGACGATCAGAGCCGCATGCAGGGTGTGTTCATCAGCGAACGCCAGCGGCGCGACGATGGCACGCCACAAACGGTGGTGACGCGCGCCACTAGCGGCTACCAGACCGTCGATGAAGAGACCGGCAGTCGCTTTCTGGTGCTGGCCGACGGCGAACGCTACAGCGTCGACCCCGGGCGCGCCGTGGCCGAGCGTCTGGAGTTCGACACCTATGCGGTGCGCCTGTCACGGGCTGCCGAGAGTAGCGAGCTCGACGATCCCGAGTACGCGTCGACACCGACGCTGTTCGAGTCAGGAACACCGGAAGCCTTGGCACAATTGCAGTGGCGGATCAGCCTGCCGCTGATGGTCCCGATCCTGACCCTGCTGGCCCTGCCCCTGTCCCAGGTCAACCCTCGCCAGGGTCGCTTTGCCAAGCTGCTGCCGGCCATCTTCCTGCACATCAGCTACCTCAGCCTGCTGCTGGCCGGGCTGGACGCGATCGGCAGCGGGGCGCTACCGGCAACGGTCGGCATGTGGCCGATCCATGTGGGCTATCTGTTGCTGGGACTTTGGATGACCCGCCGGGCACAACTGGGAGGCGTACGCTGATGTTGATCGATCGTCTCGACCGCTATATTGCCCGTAACGTGCTGGCTGCCATCGTGGTGGTGCAACTGGTGTTGTTGGGGCTCGACCTGGTCATTGCCTTCATCAACGATCTCAAGGACGTCGAAGGCAACTACGGTGCGTTCGATGTACTGCTCTACCTGGGGATGCGACTGCCCTGGCGTTTCTACCAGTATGCGCCGGTGGCGGTGCTGATCGGGGCACTGATTGGCCTGGGCGCCATGGCCTCAAGCAACGAGCTTACCGTGATGCGCGCTGCGGGCCGTTCCCTGACGCGCATCCTGTGGGGTGTGATGAAGCCCATCGGCCTGGTGATCGTGGCCGTCTTGCTGATTGCCGAATTCGTCAGTCCGCGTACCGAGCAGTTCGCCGAGGCCTGGCGACTGGAGCAGATGGCCGGAGAGGGAGCGGTGCTGACCCAGCGCGGCGGCTGGCAGCGCGAAGGTGATACCTTCTACCGTTTCGGGGCGATTCGTGCCGATGACACCGTCATCGATCTGACTCGCTACCAGTTCGACGGCCAACGGCTGGTCGAAGCCACGCATGCGGCGCGTGCCGTCTGGAGTGAGGATCGGTGGGTGCTCGAGGATGCCGATGTGACGCGTTTCTTCGCGCAGCGCACCGAGGCAGAGCATCGCGATCGCATGACCTGGGAGACGCAACTGACACCGGCGCAGCTTAATCGCCTGCTGCGCGACGTCGACAGCCAGGCACCCAGCGAGTTGTGGGCCTATGCCATCTATCTGCGCGAGCAGGGACAAGCCGCTACCCAACCGTTGCTGTATTTCTGGCAGAAGGTCTTGATGCCGCTGACCATGGCATCGCTGGTGCTGGTCGCCGCCTCGTTCGTGTTCGGTCCGCTACGCAGCGTGGCGGCGGGTACGCGGGTCTTCTACGGCGTGATCGTGGGGCTCTCGTTCAAGTACCTGCAGGACCTGCTGGCGCCGGCCTCGACCGTGTTCGGCTTCTCGCCGGCGTGGGCGGTGCTGGCGCCGACACTGGGCTGTGTGCTGCTGGGGTTGTACCTTTTACGGCGTAGCGGCTAGAGCCTGCCCGGGAGCCGCTCGCCTCGGATGATGGATGATGACCATGCGCTATTTTTCCGATCTCGATAATGTCTGGCCCGCCGGGCTGCTACGCCGCCTGATGGCCATGGTCTACGATGCCCTGGTATTGCTGGCGGTGTGGATGCTGGTCGGTTTCGTTGCCGTGGCGCTCAACGGGGGCGAGGCGAACGAGTCGCCTTTATTCCATAGCACCCTGTTCGTGGTGACATTCGCCTTCTTTGCCTATTTCTGGATGCGTGCCGGCATGACACTGGGCATGCAGGCCTGGCGCCTGCGCGTGCAGGACCTGGACGGCCGGTCCGTCTCGTTGCAGCAAAGCCTGATCCGCTTCTTGGTCGCCATCGTCTCGTTGGCAGCCTTCGGGCTGGGTTACTGGTGGATTCTTTTCGATAGCGAGAAACGCAGCTGGCCCGATATTGTCTCCCGGTCGCGGGTCGTCGTCCTGCCCAAACCTGAACGGGGCAAGCGTACCCCGACCTAGCGTCTTCAGGGTTCCGCCTTGCTGGTTGTATTTAGCTATTGAATCAATAGCGTTACATAATTCCGCTTGCAGGGCCCTATGCGAATCATTTACATTTGACTTCGCGATACCAAGCGGGGTGATGCAATGTACGTGTGTTTATGCAAAGGCGTATCCGACAAGGCAATCCGTCAGGCCGTGGAAGAGGGGGCGCGTAGCTGGCGCGAAGTCCGTGAGCAGACCGGCTGTGGCACGCAATGCGGCAAGTGCGCCTGTGTCGGCAAGACCATCACCCGCGATGCCATAGCACGCGAACTCGTTCCCGGCGCGGATCTCGCCTACGCCGTCTGACACCGCGCGAATCGCGTCGAGGCGTACTTTAATTGGCATTCGTCAACGTTTGCCAAATGCGAGTAAGTTTTTTAACTCATTGGCGCAATTAGACTTTTTCTTTTTCATGGGTGATACTTTCCTGCACCTGAGCGAGCGGGCGTGACTCCCTGCTGCTCCCCGACAAAGGCACCTGTGAGGAGATCACCATGAAAGGCGACGCCAAGGTCATCGAACATCTCAACATCACGCTCGGCAATGAGCTTGTCGCAATCAACCAGTACTTTTTGCATGCCAAGATGTACAAGGACTGGGGCCTGATGAAACTGGCCAAGTGGGAATACGATGAGTCCATCGACGAGATGAACCATGCCGACAAGCTGATCGAGCGTATTCTCTTCCTGGAAGGGATTCCCAACCTGCAGGATCTCGGCAAGCTCCACATCGGCGAGAACACCCGCGAAATGCTCGAGGCCGACCTGGCGGCAGAGCACAAGGGGCGTAACGACTTGATCGAGGCCATCACCTACTGCGAGCAGGTACGCGATTACGTCAGCCGCGATCTGTTCCGTGAAATCCTCGATGACGAGGAAGAGCATATCGACGCGCTGGAAACCGAACTCAGCCTGATCGACAAGGTGGGGATCGAGAACTACCTGCAGAAGCAGATGCACGCCGCCGAAGATTGATCATCGTCTTCGTGACTACAGCGATTGCTACAACACCAAGGGCGCCCATCGGGCGCCCTTGGTGTTTATGCGTGAGGCATGGAAGATTGCTCAGCCCAGGTCGTTGGTCAGCAACTGCTCCACGGCATTCAGGCGCTCCTGCAATTGCGCATCGCTGGACGCCAGCACGGTGATATGACCGATCTTGCGTCCGGGGCGCGGGGCCTTGCCGTAGTCGTGCCAACGGGTGCCGGGAACGGCCAGCACGGCATCGCGTTCGGGCAGGGCGCCAATGACATTGAGCATGGCGCAAGGTGCCAGACGTGCCGTCGAACCCAGCGGCAGGCCGCACACGGCACGCAGGTGATTCTCGAACTGGCTGGTTTCGGCCCCTTCGATCGTCCAGTGACCAGAATTGTGGACACGCGGGGCGATCTCGTTGGCGAGCAAGGTTTCGCCCTGGACGAAGAACTCGAAGGCCATCACGCCGACATAGTCGAGTTCGGCCAGCACGCGATTGGCGTAATCCTCGGCCTGGGCCTGCAACGGATGGTCAATCTGTGGCACCGAGCAGTGCAGCATGCCCTGGCGGTGTTCGTTGCGCACCAGCGGCCAGACCCGGGTCTCGCCGTCACGGCCACGTACCGCGACAACCGAGACTTCATGGTCGAAATCGATGAAACCCTCGAGCACCAGCGGCACGTTGCCCAGTTCGGCAAAGGCGTCGGTGACGTCGCCGGCCTGGCGCAGCACCTTCTGGCCCTTGCCGTCATAGCCCAGCGTGCGTGTCTTGAGCACTGCCGGCAGACCGATGTCCGCAACGGCGGCGTCGAGGTCGGCCTGGCTATCGATTTTCGCTACCGGCGGCAGGGGGATGTCCAGCGACCGGAACAGGCTCTTTTCCGACCAGCGGTCACGTGCTGTCGCCAGTGCACGGGCCGGTGGATAGGCGGGGCGTTGCTCGGCGAGCATGGCGACTACGTCGGACGAGACGTTCTCGAACTCGAAGGTGATCGCGTCGCTGGCAGCAAGCAGTTGCTCGAGTGCGGCGGTGTCGTTCCAGTCGGCCTGGATATGTCGGCCATGCACGGCGGCACATGCGGATTCCGAAGGGTCGAGAAAGGTAAAGCGGGCGTCGAAGCCGGCGCCGGCTTCGGCGAGCATGCGACCAAGCTGGCCGCCACCGATCACACCGATACGCATGGTTCAGGCCTCCTGATTGTCGGGCTGGCCGGGGTCGGGCTGGTCGAGGACCTTGCGCGTCTGTTCGGCGCGATAGCGCTCCAGGGCTTGACGAACCTCGGGGTACTTGTTACCGAGCATAGCGGCAGCCAGCAGGGCGGCATTGATGGCACCGGCACGGCCGATGGCCAGGGTGCCGGTGGGAATGCCGGCCGGCATTTGCACGATCGACAGCAACGAGTCGACGCCGCTGAGCATGCTCGACTGAACCGGTACGCCCAGTACCGGCAGGCAGGTCTTGGCTGCTGCCATGCCTGGCAGGTGAGCGGCGCCACCGGCCCCGGCGATGATCACTTCCAGCCCGCGTCCGGCTGCCGTCTCGGCATACTCGAACAGCAGATCGGGCGTGCGGTGGGCCGAGACGACCTTGACTTCATGGGCGATGCCCAGCTGCTCCAGGGTCTCGGCCGTATGACACATGGTCGCCCAGTCCGACTTTGATCCCATGATGACGCCTACCCGTGCGCTCATGCTTCCTCCGCTCGATTCACTACGCCGATGGCTGGCCTTGCACAGGCCCGGGGGTGCCCCCGCTCAAAAGAAGCGCCGGAGTATACCATTCCCGGCTGGGGCTGGCATGCCCGTCGCTTCCGGGGTTCACCGGAAAGGGGTTTCCAGTTCGAAACGCCGTACCGGCTCGCCCTGTACCTCGACGGTCTCGGTGAACATGTCTAGCGGGCGTACCCAGAGACCGTAGTCCCCGTACAAGGCGCGGTAGACAACCAGAGGCTCTTCGGTTTCGCTGTGGTGCGCCACGCCGAGTACCTCGTAGGTCTGGCCCTTGTAGTGCCGGTAGATGCCGGGCACGGGGCGAGGGTGGTCATGTGACATCATGGGGCTCCTCGATAACGTCGGGCTGGGCGCGTCGGGTCGCCTCGCGCGCCAGGCGCGCAAGTGTCCGAGACGCGGCAACGAAGCCGAAGCTGCCGGTGACGAACGTCGCGGCGCCAAAGCCGCTGGCGCAGTCGAGGCGGGTGGCTTCGCCCTGACCGGGTTTCTGCAGGCAGACTTCGCCGTCGCTGCCGGGATAGACCAATTGCTCGTCAGAATAGACGCATTCCACGCTATAGCGGCGCTTGGGGTTACGCGAAAAGCCGAAATCGCGGCGCAGGCGTGAGCGCACCTTGGCCAGCAACGGGTCATGCTCGGTCCGCGTCAGGTCGGCGACCTTGATGCGGGTGGGGTCGGTCTGACCACCGGCGGCACCGGTGACCGTCAGGCCCAGCTTGCGGCGCTTGCACCAGGCGATCAGTGCGGCCTTGGCGACCACGCTGTCGATGGCATCAATAACGTGGTCGGCGTCTTCTGGAATGCGCTCGGCAAGGTTGCTCGGCGTGACGAAGGCCGTGTCGGCGACGATATCGATGCCGGGGTGAATCGCTCGGCAGCGCTCGGCCAGTACGTCGACCTTGGGGCGGCCAATGGTACCGTCGAGAGCATGCAGCTGACGGTTGACGTTGGAGACACAGACGTCGTCCAGGTCGATCAGGGTCAGCTTGCCGATACCGGCGCGCGCCAAGGCCTCGACTGCCCAACTGCCCACACCGCCGACACCGACCACGACCACATGGGCCTGGCGAAAATGGCGAGCGGCACGAGCGCCATACAAGCGGCGGATCCCGCCGAAGCGAAACTCGTAGTCGTCAGTCATGGCATCCGTTTCAGAGAGGTTCATGTCAACGCTTCATCCCAGTGAATCCCGTCATGCGGCAGGTGCCCGGCCCAGCCGAAGGACTCGAACAGGCGTTGCATGTCGCCATCGAGTGCGGCGGACAAGTGCAGTACGGCATCACGTGCCGGGTGACGAAAGCCCAGCCCCACGGCGGCAAGCAGCAGGCGACTGCAGCCCAGCTGGTCGCGAAAAAAGCGGTTGTGGCGCCCCTTGCCGTGCTTGGCGTCGCCAATGATTGGATAGCCGCGCAGGGAGAGATGGCGACGAATCTGGTGACGACGACCGGTGGTTGGGCGCGCCTCCATCAGTGAATAGCGCGCCTGGGGATAGCGGTCCACCTGTACCGGCAACTCGACGCTGTCGAGTCGACGTATTTGCGTGCAGGCAGGCTGAGCTGGCATCTCTGCCTTGGGACGAGTGCCGTCCTCTTCGCGCAGCGGGTTGTCGAGCCATTCATGCTCGGGGCCGACACCGCGGACTACTGCCAGGTAACGCTTGCGCACCTGCTGGGCGGTGAATGCCTCGCTGATAGCGTTGGCTATCGATGGTGACAGGGCGAAAAGCAACAGTCCTGAGGTAGGCCGGTCCAGGCGATGCACCGGATAGACGTGACGATCCAACTGGTCGCGCACTATCTGCAAGGCGAAGCGCGACTCGCCGCGCGCCAGCGCCGTGCGATGCACGAGCAGTCCTGACGGCTTGCGGACGGCGACGAGCGACTCGTCCTGATAGACGATGGGCAGGACCTGGCTCATGGGCGTTCTGCAATTCGTGAATGGGTCGCTATTGTCGCCATCGTATCGCGCTGTGTCATCTTTGAAGTGGTGTCGGCTATCCTGTGGTGCGTATTTTCTCAGCAGGCAGTGTGACATGACCGATTCCCAACCGCGCCTGGTGGTACTCACCGGCGCCGGC
Source organism: Modicisalibacter xianhensis (assembly GCF_900113605.1). Taxonomy (GTDB): domain Bacteria; phylum Pseudomonadota; class Gammaproteobacteria; order Pseudomonadales; family Halomonadaceae; genus Modicisalibacter; species Modicisalibacter xianhensis. Next base: position 229,161 of record NZ_FOPY01000002.1, on the reverse strand, counting down.
ATCAGCGCAGAAAGCGGCTTGAAGACCTTCCGCGACGGCGATGGTCTGTGGGAGAACCACGCCATCGAGGATGTGGCCACGCCCGAGGCCTGGGTTCGCGATCCCGAACTGGTGCTGCGCTTCTATGACGAGCGACGCACCCAGGTACGTCGGGCCAAGCCCAACCCGGCCCATCATGCCCTGGCCGAGCTGGAGCAGGCCGGTTTCGATGTGCGCATCGTCACCCAGAATATCGACGACCTGCATGAGCGTGCCGGTTCGCGCGATGTACTGCACCTGCATGGCGAGATCCTCAAGGCGCGCTCGAGCATCGACCCGCGGCTGCTCTATCCGCTGCCGCGTGGCGGCATCAAGCTGGGCGACCTGTGTGACAAGGGCAGCCAGCTCAGGCCGCATGTGGTGTGGTTCGGCGAGGCAGTACCCACCTATCCGCACGCCTGCGACATCGTCGCCGAGGCAGACCTGCTGCTGGTGGTCGGCACCTCGCTGAGCGTCATGCCGGCAGCGATGCTGGTCGATCAGGCGCCGGTGGAATGTCCGTGCATTCTCGTCGACCCCAAGGCATCGCATTTGTCGCCCAGGTGGGTCAAGGCGCTCGATAGACCGGCCAGCGAGGGGCTGCCGACCCTGGCCGAGCACTGGAAACGGGAGAACCGGCTCTGGGTGCCGGAGTGGTTGTAATGTCATGAAGGCATGAAGGGCGGCTGTCTTCACCGGACGCGCCAGATGGGGCAAGATAGCGCTCCCGGCCTGCCTGGCCGGCAACCATAAGCGCCGCATAGAGCGGCCGATATCAGCAACGCTATCAGGACACGTCATGTCGATTTTCGAACGCCTCAATCGCCTGTTCCCCGTCTGGGCGATCCTCTTTGCCATCCTGGCCGCCTGGCAACCCGGCTGGTTCACCAGCCTGGCCGGGCAGATCAAGCTGCTGCTGGCCATCATCATGTTCGCCATGGGCCTGACCCTGTCGCGTCATGATTTTCTCGGCGTGCTGCGTGCGCCGCTGCCGGTGGCAGTGGGCGTGGTTCTGCAGTTCACGGTGATGCCGGTAGCCGCCCTGGCGGTATCCTGGGCGTTGGGCCTGGATGCGGCGCTGACGACCGGCATGGTGCTGGTCGGGGCCACGGCCGGCGGCACTGCGTCCAACGTCATGACCTGGCTGGCCGGTGGCCACGTCGCCCTGTCGGTGTCGATGACCCTGGTTTCCACCCTGATCTCGGTAGTCGCCACCCCCTTGCTGACCTGGCTGCTGGTCGGCCAGAGCGTCGAGGTACCGGTGGCAGGGATGTTCATGAGCATCGCCCAGCTTGTCATTGCCCCGATTGCCCTGGGCGTCGTTGTCCACCATTTCCTCGGGCAACAGATCCGTCGTGTCGAGCCTCTGCTGGCGACTGTCGCCATGGCGGCCATTGTGCTGATCATCGCCATCGTGGTTGGGCTCAATGCCGGCCGACTGGCGACCCTCGGGCCGCTGGTCGCCGTGGCGGTCATCCTGCATAACGCCATCGGTCTGGCTGGCGGTTACGGTGTGGGCCGGCTGCTGGGGTTCGATCAGCGTGTCGCGCGTACCATCGCCATCGAGGTCGGCATGCAGAACTCGGGGCTGGCCGTGGCACTGGCCAATCAGTTCTTCAGCGCCTCGGCAGCCCTGCCGGGTGCGCTGTTCTCGGTCTGGCACAACGTGTCGGGATCGCTGCTCGCTGGCTACTGGAAGCGTCGGCCGGTAACGGATGCCGAGGGCGGGGCACGCCCGATCGCCGATTGACCTCGCGGGGACACGGCAAACAGGGCCGGGCATGCTAGAATGCCCGGCCCTTTTATTAGTCCCTTTTTAGCCCCTTTTCATATCGATTCCGGCAATCCCATGACGAGCGACACTCGCGACGACGCGGACACGGCGACCTGCACCGAGGCCCCTCTGGCCGACCAGCATTTTTCCGGCGATAGCCTCTGGGAACGTGACCCGGCGACTGGCCGGCCCCGTCCGCCGCGTCGGCCATTCAAGGCGCGGGGTAGTTTCGTCGAGCGCTGCGAGGGGTGTCGGCTGCCCACGCTTAATTGCCTGTGCCCGTATCGGGTAAGCGCCCACAGCCAGGCGCGCTTCTGGCTGCTGACGCACCCGCTGGAACACAACAAGCCCACCAACACCGGGCGGCTCATCGGCGACATCCTGGATACCACCGAAGTCTTCACCTGGTACCGTACGGCGCCTGATGCGACATTGCTGGCGCACCTCGAGGATGCGCGATTCGCGCCCTTCATTATCTTTCCCGACGACCAGCCGGACTATGCCGATCGCGTGGTCGGCATCGAGGCAGTCGACGAGGTGTCGAATGCCGGTCGCATTCCGGTGTTCATCATCCTCGATGGCACATGGCGTCAGGCGCGACGGATGTTTCGCAAGAGCCCCTATCTGGATTGTCTGCCGGTGCTGCCGCTGCACAGCGAGCGGCTGACCCGCTATCACCTGCGCAAACCAGCCTCGGCCGCGCATCTGTGTACCGCCGAAGTCGCCGCCGAGTTGCTGCGTCAGAGCGGGAACACCCAGGCTTCGGCCATCCTCGACGACTACTTCGACGCCTTCAACGACAGTTACGCGGCCAGTCGCAGGCATCACAAGCTGGACGCCCCGACCCCGGCAATGCGCCGCCTGCGGGAGCAGGGCTCAGAGTAACTGGCCGGCGATGCGCAGCCCGGCAATCCAGGTGCCGGCTGCCGAGCCGACGGTCGCCAGCAGGAACACCAGCAGGGTGCGCGAAACACGATTGCGCCACCAGCCCTTGAGCGATGACACGTCATGGCGCAGGCGCGAAAAGTCGCGCACCTTGGGGCGGCGCAGGGAGAGCTCCACGCCAGCGGCCACGAAGCCGGCCCCGATGGTGGGATTGAGCGAGGTCAGCGGGGCGGCAAAGAAAGTGGCGATCACCGTCAGTGGGTGCGCCAGGGCAATAGCGGCGCCGAGGCCTGACAGGACGCCATTGATCAGAAACCACTCGCCGACCAGTTGCCAGCCGAGTTGGGTGTCGCGGGAAAAACCGATGACGAAGCCGGCCAGCACCAGGGCGGTGATCGCCCAGGGTATGGCTTTCCACCAGCGAGCCCGGGTAGGTGTCTCGTCCAGATCGCGGCGTTCGATGGCCGGGTCGTCGGGCAGCGGCTGCGACAGATGCTCGGCCAGCCCCTTGAGGTGCCCGGCCCCGATCACCACCAGCACATTGCGGTAACGTCCGGGCGGGCTCTCTTCGGCCAGGCGCAGTGCCATGTAACGGTCGCGTTCGGCGATCAGGGGCGTGTAGAGGGCTTCCGACTGTTCGGCGAATTCGCGAAAGGTGGACTCCAGCACGTCGCCCTGCTTGAGGCGCTCGATCTCCTCGCTGGACACTTTCTGGCGCGACAGCAGGCTGCCGAACAGGCCGCTGATAAGGCCGGCACGCTGCCACCAGGGCACGTTGCCATAGATGCGCTTGAGCGTCACGCCGACGTCCCGGTCGACCAGCACCAGCGGCAGGGTGGCCCGCTGACTTTCCTTGACCGCTGCGCGCATCTCCGCTCCGGGTTCGATACCCGATTGTTCGGCGACACGCTGCTGAAAGGCGCCCAGCGCCAGGCTGGCGGCGACCATCCCGGCCTTGCCCTGGCGGAACACCTCGAACAGGTCCTGATTGGCCAGGCTATCCGGCTCGGTGAGGCTCTTGTAGCGCGATTCGCAGAGTTCGATGGCCACGGCATCGTACTCGCCGGAGCGAATCAGTTCGCGAACCTCATCGGCGCTGGCACGGGAGACGTGGGCGGTACCCAGCAGGGTGTAGCGGGTATCGCCGCACTCGATGACCCGGCGGGGACCGTCCTGAATGTCTTCGCGGGGGGTGTCCTGAGTTTCGATCATGGACGCTCGCTTGCTGTGGAATCGAGCAACCGATTATCCACGAGTGTCGGGGGCAGGCCAAACCCGCTCAACGGCGCCAGAAGGCAGGGGTGAACAGGACCAGAACGGTGAAGATCTCCAGGCGCCCCAGCACCATGGCCACTACCAGGATCCATTTCGCCGCAGAGGGGATGTCACCATAGTGGTTGGCCACCCCGCCGAGTCCCGGGCCGAGGTTGTTGAGTGCCGAGCCGACCGCCGACCAGGCGGTGACCTGGTCCAGCCCGGTGGCTAGCATGCCGATCAGCATCAGGAAGAACAGCATCACGTAGACCGAGAAGAAGCCCCATACCGCCTGTGAGACGCTGTCCGGCACGCTGGTACGCCCGACCTTGACGGCGATTACCGCGTTGGGGTGGATCAGGCGCAGCACCTCGCGCCCGCCCTGCTTGAGGATCAGCAGGATACGGATGACCTTCATGCCGCCGCCGGCCGACCCGGAGCAGGCGCCCACGAACGCCGCGACGAACAGCATGAACGGCAGGGCGCCGGGCCAGGCCGAGAAGTCGGCCACACCGAAGCCGGAGGTGGTCGCCACCGAGACAGCCTCGAAAATACCGTGGCGGACCCCGGTCATGTCGTTGTAGGTGTCGCTGACCAGCAGCACCAGGACACTGATGGCGCTGAGCAACATCAGGAACAGGATGAAGAAGCGAAACTCGGGGTCACGCATGTACTGGCCCAGTCGCTTTTCGCGCCAGGCCGCGAAGTGCAGTCCGAAGCTGATCGAGGACAGGATCATGAACACGATGCAGATCGTCTCGATGGTGGCGCTGTCGAAGTAGCCAATACTGGCGTCATAGGTGGAAAAGCCGCCGATGGCCACGGTCGAGAAACTATGACCGAGGGCATCGAACCAGTTCATGCCGGCCGCCCAGAAGGCAGCAAAGCAGGCCAGTGTTAGTGCGGCATAGATGTACCACAGCGCCTTGGCGGTCTCGGTGATGCGCGGAGTCAGCTTGGAATCCTTGAGCGGACCGGGAATCTCGGTGCGATAGAGCTGCATGCCGCCGATACCCAGGGTGGGCAGGATGGCTACCGCCAGTACCACGATTCCCATGCCGCCCAGCCACTGCAGTTGCTGCCGGTAGTAACGAATGGAGTCGGGCAGCAGGTCGATCCCCGTAATCACCGTGGCGCCTGTGGTAGTCAGCCCCGAAAACGACTCGAAGACGGCATCAGTCCACGATAGCGCCGGGTCGCTGGCGAGCATCAGCGGCAGCGACCCGAACAGCCCCAGCACGCTCCAGAACAGCACCGTGATCAGGAAACCGTCCCGAGTACGCAACTCCTTGCGGGCCTGCCGGTTGGGGATGTAGAGCACGGCGCCGGTCACGGCCGTGATCGCCATGGCAATGGCGAAGGCGTCCCACACGCCATCGACGAGCAGCCAGGAAATCGCGATTGGTGGCACCAGGGTCAGGCTGAACAGCATCAGCAGTAGCCCGAGAATGCGTAGTGTCACGCGTGGGCTCATGGCGTGGTGTTTCCCGCGTTAGGCATGTGAGTCGTTATTGTGTCCGGTGTATCAGAAGAAAGTCAGGCCTACCTGGAACAGCCGCTCGACATCACGGATACGCCGCTTGTCGACCACGAACAGGATGACGTGATCGCCTGATTCGACTACCACGTCGTCATGGGCGATGAGCACTTCCTGACCGCGTACGATGGCTCCGATGGTGGTGCCGGCCGGCAGGGCGATCTCGTCGATGGTGCGGCCGACGACCTTGGACGAACGCGAATCGCCGTGGGCGATGGCCTCGATTGCCTCGGCGGCACCTCGACGCAGCGAGTGGACGTTGACGATGTCGCCGCGGCGCACGTGAGTCAACAAGCCGCCGATGGTGGCCTGCTGGGGCGAGATCGCGATGTCGATCTCGCCGCCCTGGACCAGGTCGACGTAGGCGGCATTGTTGATCAGGGTCAGGACCTTCTTGGCGCCCAGGCGCTTGGCCAGCATCGACGACATGATGTTGACCTCGTCGTCGTTGGTCAGCGCGCAGAAGATATCGCAGTCCTCGATATTCTCTTCGATCAGCAGGCGCTTGCTGGTGGCGCTGCCATGCAGGACCACGGTACGGTCGAGCCGTTCGGAGAGCACCGTGCAGCGATCCAGGTCGTGCTCGATGATCTTGACCTGATGGCTGTGCTCGAGCTGTTCGGCCAGGCGCTGACCGATGTTGCCGCCCCCGGCGATGATCACGCGGCGAAAGTCGCGCTCCACCTTGCGCAGCTCGCTCATTACCGCGCGGATATCCTTGCGTGCGGCGATGAAGAAGACTTCGTCGTCGGCTTCTATGACGGTATCTCCGCGTGGAATGATCGGTCGATTACGCCGATAGATGGCGGCGACACGAGTATCGACATTAGGCATGTGTCGGCGCAGGAATCCCAACTCCTGGCCCACCAGCGGACCGCCGTAGTAGGCCTTGACCGCAACCAGCTGGGCCTGGCCACCGGCAAATTCGAGCACCTGCAGGGCACCCGGGTAAACGATCAGGCGGCGGATGTGGTCGGTGACCACCTGCTCCGGGCTGATCAGTACGTCGATCGGCACGGCCTCGTTGGAAAACAGCCCTTTGCGGGTCAGGTAGGCGGCGGCCCGCACGCGGGCGATCTTGGTCGGGGTGCGGAACAGGGTATGCGCCACCTGACAGGCCACCATGTTGACCTCGTCGGAGTTGGTCACGGCGATCAGCATGTCGGCATCCTCGCCACCGGCCTGGCGCAGCACCATGGGGTAGGATGCCGGACCGGTCACGGTGCGGATATCCAGCCGGTTGTGCAGTTCACGCAAGCGTCCCGTGTCGGTATCGACCACGGTGATATCGTTTTCTTCATGGGCCAGGTGTTCGGCTAGCGTACCGCCGACCTGACCGGCGCCCAGAATGATGATCTTCATCGATGGGGGTTCCGCATACGGGGTGGTCCGTTGTGACGCGCTAGCATAAACCAGACAGGGGCGCCGGGGACAGGGCCCGACCAAACGGGCCCGAGCGCTGGCGCCAGGTGGCTCAGTTCAGCGTGAAGCCGATCTTGACAGTGACCTGCCAGTGCGCGATACGCCCGTGTTCGATGTGGCCACGGGTATCCACGACCTCGAACCAGCGCATGTCGTGCAACGACTCGTTGGCCTTGGCGATGGCCTGCTCGACGGCGTCCTCGATCCCCTTGGGCGAGGAGCCGGTGACTTCGATGTGCTTGTAGACATGATTGGACATGCCAGTCCTCCTAACCGGTGAGTAATGACCGGCACTGACGAGCAGTGCCGAATTCCCTCGCCAGTATAGGTGCAGTGTCCGGCCCGCTGTCTAACTGGCCGACTTCTCCAGGCGCGCGTAGAAGAACCCATCGTGTCCGTCGATGCGCGGCAGCAGTTGGCGTCCAGCGCCAGCGGCACGGCCCCAGGCCACATCTGTCGGTGTCGAGGCCCGGGCATCCGGCGTGCGGGACAGGAACGCCTCGATGGCGTTGGCGTTCTCTTCCTGCATCACCGAGCAGGTGGCGTAGAGCAGGGTGCCGCCGGGGGCCAGGGTTTGCCAAAGGTTATCCAGCAGGCGCGCCTGCAGCGAGGCGAGATCGCGTATGTCGCTGGGGCGTCTCAGTTGCTTGATGTCGGGGTGGCGTCGGATGACCCCGGTACCCGAACACGGTGCATCCAGCAGAATCGCATCGTAAGGTTCGCCGTCCCACCAGTCGAGTTCGCTGGCGTCGGCATGCTTCAGGTGTGCGGTCTGGTTGAGGCGGCCCAGGGTCGCAGCGACGCGCGCGAGGCGACTGGCGTCATTGTCGATAGCTGTCAGGGCGACATCGTAGGCTTCGAGCAGGTGGGCGGCCTTGCCGCCCGGGGCGCAGCAGGCATCCAGCACGCGCGCGCCGGATCGCTGCTGCAACGCTGGTGCCAGCAACGACGCAGCGAGTTGCGCAGCCTCGTCCTGGACGCTGGCCTCGCCGTCTGCAAAGCCGGGTAGCTCGCTGATATCGCAGGGCGTTTCCAGGGTCAGACCGTCCGCGGAATAGGTGCAGGGCGTGGCCGGCTTGCCGGCCTGCTCGAGTCGCTGCAGGTAGGCATCTCGGGTGGTCAGGCGGCGATTGACGCGCAGCGTCATCGGGCCGGGACGATTGTTAGCCTCGGCAATCGCCTGCCAGTCGTCGGGCCAGGCCTGGCGCAGCGAACGCATCAGCCATACGGGATGCAGCAGGGCGACATGAGTATCACTATCGACCCGGGCCTGCAGCGTCTCCGACTCGCGCTGCAGGCGCCGCAGGCAGCCATTGATCACCTTGGTGGCCCACTCCTTGTTGAGCAGGCGGGCCGCGCCGGCGGTTTCGCCGACGGCGGCATGCGGGGGGACCCGCAGATAAAGTAACTGGTGAATGCCCAGCAGCAGCAATGCCTTGACGTCGGTGTCGCGCGCCTTGAACGGGCTTCGCAACAACTCGGCAGCAAGCGCCTCGAGACGCGGTAACGTCCGGCACACTCCATAGCAGAGCGCACGCAGGAAGGCGCGATCGCGTGCTGGCACGACGCTATCATCGAGCGTGGCCAGCGAGCCCTTGCCGGTCAATACCGGTACCAGGGCACGCGCAGCGGCAACCCGGACGCCCTGACCGCTGGATGTGTCATTCATGCCGTGTCCTCCTGACGGGAATGGCCGAGGCAAGTGCCTGGTGCAAAGCGTTCGGCGCGGGAGTTGAGCAGATCACGCGCCGTCAGGGGCTTGCCCCCGGGCAACTGGGCCTGGGTAATTCTCAGCACCTGGGTACCGTCCGGGCCGCAGGCGATGCGCAGGGCATCGCCGGCCGGCTCGAGCAGGGTGCCTGGAAGCGTGGCGGAACCGGTTGCGGGTTCGGACTCGGCCAGCCAGAGGCGCAGAGGCTGCCCGTCGAGCAGGGTCCAGGCGACCGGCCAGGGGTTGAAGGCACGGATACGAGCGGCCAGTTCCGAGGCCGGGCGATTGAAGTCGAGTTCGGCCTCGGCCTTGGAGAGCTTGGCGGCATAGGTAACGCCCTCGCTTGGCTGTGGCGTGGCCGACAATTCACCGGAAGCCAGTGCGTCGAGAGCCTCGACAATCGCCTTGCCGCCGAGGTGAGCCAGTTGGTCGTGCAGTGCGCCACCGATCGTCGCCGTGTCGATGGGAAGACGACGTGTCAGCAGCATGTCACCGGTATCGAGACCGGCATCCATCTGCATGATGGTGATGCCCGTCTCGCTGTCGCCGGCCTCGATGGCGCGCTGGATCGGGGCGGCGCCACGCCAGCGTGGCAGCAGCGAGGCGTGAACGTTGATGCAGCCCAGGCGCGGCGTGTCGAGTACGGCCTGTGGCAGCAGCAGGCCGTAGGCCACGACGACCATGACGTCGGCACCGAGTGACGCCAGCGTCTGCTGGGCCTCGGCATTCTTGAGAGACTCGGGCTGAAAGACCTTGATGCCGTGCTGCTGGGCAAGCGCCTTGACCGGGCTCGGGGTCAGCTTGCGCCCGCGTCCGGCGGGGCGGTCCGGCTGGGTGTAGACGGCGATGACATCGTGCTGACTGGCAAGCAACGCCTTGAGGCTGTCGGCGGCAAACACCGGGGTGCCGGCGAACACCACACGCAAGGGTCGGGACATGAAGGGCATCCATGGTAGAGAAGCATGAGAGGCATGATAGCGAAGGGGAGCGGAAGTCAAAACGTCGCTACCAGAAACGCCAGGACCGGACGGGAGTCCGGTCCTGGCTGTGTCAGTCTTTTGACTGAGTGACGTGGAAGTCAGGCGCCCTGCATCTGCTTGTGGCGCTTCTCCATCTTCTTGCGTACGCGGTCGCGCTTGAGCGGCGAGAGGTAATCCACGAACAGCACGCCTTCGAGATGGTCATGCTCATGTTGGATGCAATGCGCGAGCAAGCCGTCGGCTTCCAGTTCGTAGGGCTGGCCGTCACGGCCGAGTGCCTTGAGGTGGACGCGCAGGGCACGCGGCACTTCGGCATAGTATTCGGGAATCGACAGGCAGCCTTCCTGCATCGGCTCGCGCTCGTCGCCGAGCGGCGTGTATTGCGGATTGATCAGCACCAGTGGCTGCGAACGATCGTCGCTCACGTCGATCACGATGACCCGGCGGTGCACGTCGACCTGTGTCGCCGCCAGGCCAATACCACGGGCGTCGTACATGGTTTCGAGCATGTCGTCGACCAGGGTGCGTACCTCATCGTCGACGACGTCGACCGGCGCCGCCTTGGTGCGCAGGCGCTCGTCGGGGAATTCGAGGATGTCTAGCTTGGCCATGGCGTTTAAATTACCGTTGTGCAAAGTTACGAGAACATTAGGCATATTGTAGTGCGCGCCGCCGGGTAACGGAACCTTTGGCGGCATCCGGGTGGGTATTCACTTTGACAGGATGACCGCGCGGGGGTTCGGCGCGGTCACGTCAGCAAAAGAAAAAAGCCGGTTTCCCGCCAGGGCCGGCCTCGATAGGGAACAGGGGATGATAAAGAGGTTAGACGGGGAGGTGCGCCGCCCGCACCTGTTCGGCTGGGTGGCCGGGGCTTTGGCCGGTGCCCTGCTGGCGACGCCTGCCGTGGCACTCACGAGCGAGTTGCGTCAGGACGCGCCGGCTCGCTATACCGTGGTCAAGGGCGATACGTTGTGGGATATCTCGGGGCGTTTCCTGCAGCACCCTTGGCAGTGGCCCGAGGTCTGGGACGTCAACCCCCAGATTCGCAATCCCCATCTGATCTATCCCGGTGACAGCGTTTATCTCTACTACGAGAACGGTCAGCCCCGCCTGGGGCTAGAGCGCGGCCAGGGGAGTGTGGTCCGGCTGTCGCCCGAGGTGCGCCAGGTGCCGCGACGCGAAGCCATTCCTCCCCTGCCTCTGGACACCGTCGAAAGCTTCCTCGAAGGCAACCGCATCGTCGAGCCAGGCATGACCGAGGCGGTGCCGTATGTGGTTGCCGGCAACGACCGGCGCATCATCAGCGGGGCCGGCGATCGGCTTTATGTGCGCGGTACGTTGCCGTCCATGCAGCGCTTCGGTCTCTATCGCCCGGGACAGCGCTACGAGGATCCCGACACCGGCGAGTTTCTCGGTGTGGAGCTCGAAACACTGGGAGAGGCGCGCTTCATCCGCCAGCAGGGCGACATTGCCATGCTCGAGGTGGTATCCTCGCGACAGGAGATTCGCGATGCTGACCTGGTGTTGCCTCTCGAATCGTTGCCGGTCACACCCGAATTTCAACCGCGCGCGCCTGACCGGCCGAGCGAGGGCCATATCCTGGCGGTACCCGGGGGCGTCCAGTTCATCGGCAGGCTGGACGTGGTGGCGCTCGACCTTGGCGAACGCGATGGCCTCGAGCCCGGGCACGTCCTGGCCGTGGAGCAGCGGGGCGAACTGGTCACCGATCCCGTTACCCAGGAACTGATTCGCCTGCCCGGCGAGGATGCCGGCTGGTTGATGGTGTTTCGCGTCTACGACCGGATCAGCTATGCACTGGTCATGCATGCCACACGCAGTCTGGCAGTGGGCGACCGGGTCCATTCGCCGCAAGGCGTGGACAGGCTGATCAATGACGGGGGCGTGTGACGCATGGCCATGACTGCCAAGGAATGGCTGGTGTTGTCACGACTCCCGGGACTCGGTGCTCGACGCATCACCAGCTTGAAGGCGCGCCAACCCGAATGGCCCGATGGCTGGCTGGCGCTGTTGCCCGGACCGGCCCGCGATGCCTTGCGACTCTGGCTGGAACATCCCTCGCGAAGTCCGCTCCAGGCGGAGATCGAACGGGCCCTCGGCTGGGCGTCTCGTGATGCCGCACACCATCTGCTGACGCCATCACATCCCGCCTGGCCGGCTCTGCTTGATGAGCTTCCCGATCCGCCACCGCTGCTCTGGGCGCAGGGTAGCCTGGAGGCACTGGATGTGCCGGGGCTGGCCATTGTCGGGACACGCCGTCCCACCCGTGAAGGGCTGGGCAATACCGCGCGCTTCGCCGGTGACCTGGCCAGGGCCGGGCTGGCAGTGATCAGCGGCATGGCCCTGGGCGTCGATGGCCAGGCCCACCATGCGGCGCTGGAGGCTGGCGGAACCAGCATCGGCGTGCTGGGGTGCGGCATCGACGTGGTCTATCCCGCACGTCACACCGGGCTCTATCGGCAGATGCTGGAGCGCGGCGGGCTGCTGGTCAGCGAGCACGCGCCGGGAGTGCGTGCCAACCCGGCGTTCTTTCCGCGCCGCAATCGCATCATTACCGGGATGTCTTTGGGAGTGCTGGTCGTCGAGGCGGCAGAGAAAAGCGGCTCGCTGATCAGTGCACGTCTGGCCATGGAACAGAATCGCGATGTCTTCACCCTGCCGGGCTCGATCAACAACCCCCAGGCCAGAGGCTGTCTCACGCTGCTGCGCCAGGGCGCGGCCTTGGTCACGAGTGTCGAAGACATTCTTGCCGAATTGACGCATTGGTCGCTGCCAGCACTGGCGACGAGCCCGCCGGGTGGCGCTGCCGTTTCGCAGGCCAAGTCGGCGCCGGAGGATCCGCTGCTGGCGCTACTCAGCGATGCACCAACGCCACTCGATCTGTTGATCGACCTGTCCGGTCAAGGCTTCGGCCACTGTCAGCAGCGACTGCTGGAGCTCGAGCTCGAGGGGCGCGTGACTCAGGCGCCGGGTGGCTGGGTCCGGCTGCCCGGGTAGCTGTTGGCCGCTGCCGGGCGTGCTAGAATCTCGCCCCAGTCTTTCAGTCGAGTCGCAAACGATGACCGAACGTCACGCTCTGGATGCTGCCGTCGCCGCCCTTCGTCAGGGTGGCATCCTCGCCTATCCGACCGAGGCTGTATGGGGTTTGGGATGCGATCCCGACAATGCCGAGGCCCTGGCAACCCTGATTCGGCTCAAGCAGCGTGATCCGGCCAAGGGCCTGATCCTGATCGCCGGGCATATCGCACAATTGGAACCCTGGCTGGCCGGCCTGGAAGCGCAGGACCGGGAACTCCTCGCCGCGAGCTGGCCGGGGCCGAACACCTGGCTGGTACCGGACAACGGACGTTCCCATCCCTTGCTGCGCGGCGAGCACCCCAGTGTGGCGTTGCGCGTCAGCGATCATCCGCTGGTCGGTGAGCTGTGCGCCGCCTTTGGCGGACCGGTCGTATCGACCTCGGCCAATACCGCCGGCGCACCGCCGGCCCGGGACGCCGACACCGTTAGCCATCAGTTTGGCTCAGCGGTCCATGTTCTCGACGGACCGCTGGGTGGCCATTCGCGTCCCAGTACCATCCGCGATCTGCGCAGTGGCGAGGTGCTGCGCGCCTAGCCATGCCCCAGCCGAGGGCATGGCTTCACGAACGCCAATCCAAGGAGTGTTGTGTGGCACACGCCCATCTCGATGACGTCAAGCAGTATCTTCTCGACTTGCAGGATCGTCTTTGCCAGGCCCTGGCCGACGAGGACGGCGAGGCCGGATTCCGGGAGGACGCCTGGGATCGCCCCGAGGGTGGCGGGGGTCGCTCGCGGGTCATCGAAAACGGTGCCGTCTTCGAAAAGGGCGGCGTGAACTTTTCCCACGTGCACGGCGAGACGCTTCCGCCTTCCGCCACGGCGGCACGTCCTGAACTGGCCGGGCGCAGCTTTCATGCCGTCGGGGTCTCCTGGGTCATGCATCCGCATAACCCGCATGTGCCGACCAGCCACGGCAACGTGCGCTTCTTCATTGCCGAGAAGGCCGGAGAAGCACCGGTCTGGTGGTTTGGCGGCGGTTACGATCTCACGCCGTTCTATCCGGTCGAGGAGGATGTGATTCACTGGCACCGGGTGGCCCGTAACGCCTGCCTGCCGTTCGGTGAGGACGTCTATGCTCGTTACAAGGCCTGGTGCGACGAGTATTTCTATCTCAAGCACCGCAACGAGACTCGCGGCGTCGGTGGCTTGTTCTTCGATGATTTGAACGAGTGGGATTTTTCCGAGTGCTTCGCCTTCCAGCGCGCCGTGGGCGATAGTTTTCTTGATGCTTACCTGCCCATTGTCAAACGCCGCCGTCACGACGACTACGGTCAGCACGAGCGGGCCTTCCAGGCTTATCGTCGTGGACGTTACGTCGAGTTCAACCTGGTGTGGGATCGCGGTACGCTGTTCGGCTTGCAGAGTGGCGGCCGTACCGAGTCGATCCTGATGTCGATGCCACCGGTCGCCGAGTGGCACTATGGCTGGACCCCGGAGCCGGGCAGCCGCGAAGAGGTGCTGTATCGCGATTATCTGCGCCCGCGCGACTGGCTGAACGATGCCGAGCGTTCCGCGCCGTAAGCGCCGATCGAACAGGAGTCGAGAGATGACAGATCGTTATTGCGTGTTCGGCCATCCGGTCGGTCACTCGAGGTCGCCCCGCATCCACAAGGCCTTTGCCGAGCAGTTTGGTGCCGAGATCGCCTACGAGGCCATCGAGGCACCGCTCGATGGTTTCGCGGGCGCCTGGCGGGACTTCGTCAACCATGGCGGCAAGGGGGGCAATGTCACCGTGCCTTTCAAGGAAGATGCCTACCGACTGGCTGACGTGCTGAGTCCACGTGCCCGACGTGCCGGCGCAGTGAACACGCTGGTGCTCGGCAAGCAGGGCGACACCTACGGCGATACCACGGATGGCATCGGTCTGGTGCGTGACCTGCAGGCGCATGCCGCACCGCTGGAAGGCGCACGAATTCTGGTGCTGGGTGCCGGGGGGGCTGTGCGTGGCGTGCTCGAGCCGCTGCTGGCGGCCCGGCCCGCGGTACTGATGATCGCCAACCGTACCGCTGACAAGGCACGCCAACTCGCCGACGATTTCGCCGACCTGGGCGAAACTACCGGTGGTGGCTTCGACGAAATCGTGGGGACGTTCGATCTGGTCGTCAATGGCACCAGTGCCAGCCTGGGCGGTGAGCTGCCCCCTTTGCCCGACGACCTGTTTGCTGACGCGGCGCTGGCCTATGACATGATGTATGGTGCCGAGCCGACGGTCTTCCTGCGCTGGGCCGCCGAGCATGGCGCTCGCACTGTGGATGGCCTGGGCATGCTGATCGAGCAAGCAGCGGAATCCTACTTCCTGTGGCGCAACCGGCGGCCCGAGACTGGCCCGGTCAGAGAGCTGCTGCGCAGCGAGATATGAGCTGAACGTCACCCGGCCTTGCCGGGTGACGCATCAGGATGCCGAGGCTGGCTTATTAGCCCGGTCGACGGCAATTGGGCGTCTGGCCCGAGGCTTGCGCCTGCTGGTACAGTGCCAGCGCGTCGTCCATCTGTTCCTGAAGACCGCCGATACGCTGGCCATGGCTGGGGTGAGTCGACATCCACACCGGTGGCTGTCCTTGGCTATTGGCTGACATGTTCTGCCACAGATCGACGCTCTCGCGAGGGTCGAACCCCGCCCTGGCCATCAGGTTCAGCCCTACCACGTCAGCCTCGCTTTCCTGCTTGCGCGAGAACGGCATGAGAATGCCGTACTGCGCACCCGCGCCGAGCAGCCCCATGAGCTGTTGGCCGCCGGCGCCTTCCAGGCCGGCCGCAGCCTGCAACACCGAAAGGCCGGTCTGGGTGGCGGCCTGCTGGGAGACACGTTCATTGGCATGGTCCGCCATGACGTGGGCGATCTCGTGACCGATGACGGCGGCCAGCTGGTCCTGGTTGGTCGCCACATCGAGCAGGCCGGTATTGACGCCAATGTAGCCACCGGGCAGGGCGAAGGCGTTGGCCGACTCGTCCTGGAAGACCTTGACCTCCCACGCACCGCCCGAATTCAGTTGGCTGGTGATGGCTGACGCCACGCACTGCACGTAACTGTTCACCTGGCCACCAACCACCGGCAGTTGCTGTTCGTACTGGGCGAAACTCTGCTCGCCCATTTCACTGAGCTGTTCCTGCGAGAACAGGGTCAACTGCGAGCGGCCGGTCGGCGACTGGCTGCAGGCGGCAAGGGTGATCATCAAGGCGCCAATGGCGCTGCGCTTCATCCACTTCATGGGTGTGTCTCCTGGCGTCCTGTCCGTCTGGACCGTGATCGTATTGGGCTTCAAGATACCCGGATGCCCTGCAGGGTCAACCATTGCCGACTTAGGAGTCTAAAACGATGGATGCCGAGCTGTCCCAGCGTCTTTCCCGCCTGCTCGACCGTGTCGAAGCCTGGCTACCCGAAGAGCCGCCCCGGCTGGATTGGTCGCAGGACGTTGCCGCCCTGTGGCAACGCCATGCCCTGGGCGGCCAGCTTTTGCCGGTACAGGTACGTGACGCCGTGACGTTGGACGATCTGCTTGGCGTGGAGCGCCAGAAGCGGGCGCTGCTCGACAATACCCGGGCTTTTCTTCGCGGCCTGCCAGCCAACCACGCACTGCTGTGGGGCGCGCGCGGCAGTGGCAAGTCCTCGCTGGTTCGGGCCTTGCTGAACACCTTGGCGAAGGAGGGGCTGCGCCTGATTCAGGTGGACCGGCACGACCTGGTGGGGCTGCCCGCCCTGGTCCAGCAGCTGCGCGACCGGCCGCAGCGTTTCGTGGTGTATTGCGACGATTTGTCTTTCGAAGGCAACGACGATGCCTACAAGGCGCTCAAGAGCGTGCTTGACGGGACGTTGACCGGGCCTCCCGAAAACGTCCTGCTCTACGCCACCTCCAACCGCCGTCATCTGCTGCCCGAATCGCTGAGCGACAATGCCGAGACCCGGCTGGTGGGGGATGAGCTTCACCATGGCGATGCCGTCGAGGAGAAGATCTCGTTGTCGGATCGCTTCGGCCTGTGGCTGGCTTTCCACCCCTTCAACCAGGACACCTATCTCGAAGCCTGCCGCCATTGGGTTGGCCAACTCGGCGCTGGGCTGGATTGGAGCGAGGAAGCCCGCGAGGAGGCCGTCCGCTTCGCCACGCTACGTGGCGGACGCAGCGGACGGGCCGCCTGGCAATTCGCCTGCCACTGGGTCGGGCGGCAGGGACTCGAGCGCTGACGAGCTACTGCTGGGGCTGCAGGTTGCCCTCCGGGCCGACGGTGAATCGCAGGGTTGGCATCCACGCTCCGGTCGGCAGCTTCATGCCCAGCCCGCGCACATCGCCCGGGTCGATGCTCAGCTCGCTGCCTTCCGGCAACTCACCCTGGCTGGCCAGTTGTCTGGCCAACTGCACCATGGGCATCAACTTCTGGCTGTCACCGAGCAGGTCGAAGCGTACCGGCAGGCGCACATCGGCAGCGTCACCCGGGGTGAGTGCGACACTCTCGGCATAGTGGCCACTGACTGGCTCGGCACCGGGCACGTCCAGTTTCCAGCCGAAGCCGTCGAGCTGCACCGGTGGCAGCCCGCTGGGCAATCCCAGCCCCAGCGCCAGCGTAGCCTGGATCGGCAGGCTGCCAGTACCCAGGCTGGAGGCGAGCAATGAGGTCAGGTCGCTGGTGTCCAGGCCGGCACTAACGTCATATGGCCCGATTCGCACCTTCTCGACACCCAGCGAAGTGAGCGTCAGGCGCATCGCGAACAGGCCGGTCTGAGGCAATGCCAGGCAGCCCGCGAGCAGTAGCGCGATGCAAAAGGGAAGAACACGCAGTCCGCGCCACAGGTGGCGACGGTCGGAACGGAAAGAGGGCATGCAGCGCTCCGGACAACAGGGATGGGATAAGCGCCTGGCGGTTACTGCCAGGCGCGCGCATTCTAGGACTACCCACGAAAGGGCGACAAGCGAATTCGAGCAGCGCCGGCCGTCGCCGTGTCAACGGCGGTTGCGGCGAGCCTCCTTGGTGCGGGCCAGCTGGCGGGCGCGAGCCTTTTCGCGATCGCTGGCATCGGCGTTGCTGTCGTAGGGGTTCTTGCCGGAACGGAACTCGAAGCGCATCGGCGTGCCGCGCACCTTGAGCACCTTGCGGAACGTATTGGTCAGGTAGCGCTTGTAGGCTTCCGGCAAGGCTTCTGTCTGATTGCCGTGAACGACGATGATCGGCGGATTGCTGCCGCCCTGGTGCGCCATGCGCAACTTGATGCGACGCCCATGCACCAGTGGCGGCTGGTGTTCGCTGACCGCATCTTGGAGGATATTGGTGAGGCGGTTGGTCGACCAGTGCGCGGTCGCTGCCTTGAAGGCGCGCTCGACGGATGGGTAGAGATCGCCCACTGCCGTGCCATGCAATGCCGAGATGAAGTGCAGGTCGGCATAATCGGCAAACCCCAGGCGACGCTTGATGTCGGCGCGCATCTTCTCGCGCTGCTCGCTTTCCAGACCATCCCACTTGTTGACCGCCAGAACCAGGGCACGGCCCGTGCTGAGCACGTAGTCGAGCAGGTGCAGGTCCTGTTCCACCAGGCCGCTGCGTGCATCGAGTACCATGATCGCGACATGGCACTCCTTGATCGCTTCCAGCGTCTTGATGATCGAGAACTTTTCGGCGGCCAGGCTGACGTTCTTGCGTCGCCGTACCCCGGCGGTATCCACCAGCACGTAGGGTCTGCCACGGCGCTCGAAGGGAATCTCGATGGCATCTCGCGTGGTGCCGGCCTCGTCGAAGACCACCACGCGCTCCTCGCCGAGCAATCGGTTGACCAGCGTCGACTTTCCGACATTGGGCCGACCGATCACGCCGATGCGAATACCCTGCTCGGTGGCGGGGGGCGGCGCGTTTTCCTCACGCTCGGGGAAGGGCGCCAGTACCTCGTCGATCAGTGCTGTGACGTTGCGTCCATGCGCGGCGGCGATGGGGCGTGGGTCGCCCAGGCCAAGGGCCCAGAAGTCGGCCATGGCCGAGTGCTCTTCCAGGCCATCGGTCTTGTTGACGACCAGCCAGGTCTTCTTCTGGTTGACGCGCAGATGGTTGGCGATGGCCTCGTCGGCCACGTGCAGGCCGGTACGTGCATCGACCAGGAACAGCACGATATCGGCCTCATCGATGGCCAGCAGCGACTGCTCGGCCATGGCCGCATCGATGCCTTCCTCATCGCCGCTGATACCGCCTGTGTCGATGACGGTGTAGGTCTTGCCACCGAGCTGGCCATTGCCGTACTTGCGATCCCGGGTCAGGCCGGGGAAATCGGCGACCAGGGCATCACGCGTGCGGGTGAGGCGATTGAAAAGGGTCGACTTGCCGACATTGGGTCGGCCGACCAGGGCGATCACGGGATTCATGGCATTCGGGAATCGAGTCAGGAGTCGGCAGAAACCGGTAGGGTTTCTGTTGGATTGGGCGCGATTCTAGCATTGCTTGCCAGGGTGCGCCCATCCGCGAAAGCAGTCTATGGGAACCGTGCAGGCGGATGTGCCTGCACGTCAGGGATCAGTTGCCGGTGGCAGATACGTCGAAGGCGCTAAGTTCACCGTCGTTGGTCATCACATAGAGGCGCTGTCCATTGCCGATGGGCTCGAGGCTGATGCTATCACCGACATTGCGCCGACCCACCAAATCGCCACTTCGGGCGTCGAGCAGATGGATGTAACCTTCATAGTCGCCTACCACGATGCGGCCGTCGACGAAAGTCGGCGAGGTCAGCCAGCGGCCTTCCAGCGCATCGGACTCCCAGATGACGCGACCGGACAGAGCATCCAGCGCCAGGACGTGACTGGCCTCGTTGACCGTGTACAGCGTATCGCCGACCAGCATGGGGCTCAGGTAGCTCGATGATTCACGCTCCCAGAGCACTTCGCCGCTGGTGGCTTCCAGCGCCAGCAGGCGGCCGTTGTAGCTGGTGACATAAAGGCGACCGTCACGGGTCAGCAGCGGCTGGCCGTCGAGGTCGACCAGACGTTCGACTTCGCTGCGGCCTTGAGGCACGGCGACACGCATGTCCCACAGTGCCTGTCCGCTGCGGTTGTCCAGAGTGACCAGGCGACCGTTGGCGAAGCCGGCGAAGGTGACCTGGTCGATGACCTGCGGTGTGCCGGTGCCGCGCAGGGTCAGCGCCGGCTCGCTGCTGTTGTAGACCCACTGCTCCTCGCCGGTGGTACGGTCCAGGGCGGTGACGGCTCCATCCACGCTCTGTACGATCAGCAATCGGTTATTGGCCTGGGGCGGTGCAAGTACCTCGCTGGAAACCCGGGCGCGCCACTGCTCCTCGCCGCTGGATTGATCCAGTGCCACGACCTCACCATTACGCGTACCCAGGTAGACGCGACCGGCCACGGCGCGCAGGCCGCTGGAGATGGGCGTGCCGAGTTCGACCTGCCACTGGCGCTCCCCTGTGGCGGCATCGATGGCACGCACCAGCCCGGACTGGTCGGCAGCGTACAGGACGCCATCATCGAGCGCCGGGGTGATGGGGTAGCGGGCCACGCCCAGCCCTTCACCGATGCCCTGGCTCCAGTCACGGTCGAGTTCGACCTGTGGATTGATATCGGTCAGTTCACGTGGTTCGTATTCAGGCTCGACGGAGCCGGCACAGCCGGCCAGCAGGGCAACCAGAACTGCGGGAAGGAAAAGCGTAGACGTCTTCATAGCGTGGCATCCTCTGCGCCGAGATTGTCGAGCTTGAGCTGAACGCCGGGCACCGGTTGGCCGCCTTCCTGCACCAGGCGCAGGGCGTTGCGGTAGGCGTCGCGGGCCTCGTCCTCGCGACCCAGGGCAACGAGAATGTCGCCACGGGTGTTGGCCTGCTGGGCACTCAGGGCGTCAGGAACACCGGCCTCGAGTGTGGCCAGTGCCTTGTCGGGATTGCCGTCGGCCAGCTGTACGCGCGCCAGGCGCAGGCGTGCCAGGCCCTGAAGATAAGGACGCTCGGTACGCTCGATCAGACCCTGCAGGGCGTCCATCGCTGCTGCATGGTTGCCATCGGCAATGGCCAGGCGTGCCTGGAGCAGGGCGGACAGGTCGGCATACAGCGTGCCGCCGTGCTCATCCTGGATTTCGCCGATCAGTTGCTGGGCCTGGGCCATCGCATCGGCCTCGAGCTCATCCTGGCCAGCCAGCGACAGCAGTTGCTGGTAGCGCATGGAGGCCGCCTCGGCCTGATTGGCCTGATAGCTTTGCCAGGCCTTCCAGCCGAAGACACCGGCGGCGGCAATCACCACACCGGCGATCAGGGATGTGCCATTGGCCTTCCACCAGCGCTTGATGGCCTCAAGCTGTTCTTCTTCGGTTTGCAGTTCCGCCACAGGCGGTCTCCTTAACGTCTGTCTGAAACGAGGGCGTGCCTTGTCCGAGGCGCCTTGACGCGGCGAGGCGTCAGGCCAGCAGGTCCGCCAGCGCCTTGCTGATGTCATTACGAGCCAAGGTCTCCTGCTCGCGCTCCTCGCGCAGAAACTTGACCCCGACCGTGCCCTGATCGACCTCGTCCTCGCCGAGTATCAGCGCTACGCGGGCCCCGCTCCTGTCGGCCTTCTTGATCTGGCTCTTGAAGCCACCCCCGCCGCAGTGCAACTGCAGGGACAGGGTCGGCAGGGCATCGCGAAGGGTTTCGCCGAGCAGCAGTGCCTCGCGCTCCGCACGCTCGCCCATGGCCAGCAGGTAGGCATCGGGGCCGCGTTGGCTGTCCTCGGGAATCAGGTCGAGTGTCTCGAGCAGCAGGATCAGGCGCTCCACGCCCATGGCAAAACCGACGGCCGGGATGGGCTTGCCCCCCAGCTGTTCGACCAGTCCGTCGTAACGGCCACCGGCACAGACGGTGCCTTGGCTGCCCAATGCCGTGGTGGTCCACTCGAACACGGTCCGTGAATAGTAATCGAGGCCACGCACCAGGCGCGGATTGATGCGGTAGGCGATGCCTGCCGCATCGAGACGCGAGGTGAGCTGCTCGAAATGCTCGCGCGATTCGGCGTCGAGATGATCGAGCAATTGCGGCGCGCCGGCCAGCATCTCGGCCATGTCGGCATTCTTCGAGTCCAGGATGCGTAGCGGATTGCTCGACAGGCGGCGCAGCGAGTCCTCGTCGAGCACGTCGCGGTGCTGCTCGAAGTAGGCTACCAGCGTGTCGCGATAGGCCTGGCGAGCCTCCAGCGAGCCCAGCGAGTTGAGTTCCAGGGTCACGTGCTCGTACAGACCGAGCTGCTTCCACAGGCGCGCCGACAGCAGGATGACCTCGGCATCGATATCGGGCCCTTCCATGCCGAAGGTCTCGACTCCGACCTGATGGAACTGACGATAACGGCCTTTCTGGGGGCGTTCATGGCGGAACATGGGCCCCTGGTACCATAGGCGCTGGGTCTGGTTGTGCAGCAGGCCGTGTTCCATGGCAGCACGCACGCAGGCTGCGGTACCTTCCGGACGCAGCGTCAGGCTGTCGCCGTTGCGATCCTCGAAGGTGTACATCTCCTTCTCGACGATGTCGGTGACCTCGCCGATGGAGCGAGCGAACAGGGCTGTCTGCTCTAGGATGGGGGTGCGTATCTCACGATAGCCGTAGCGTTGCATCAGCGCCTCGACCTGATGCTCGAAGTACTGCCACAGTGGCGATTGTTCGGGCAACAGGTCGTTCATGCCACGAATGGCCTGGATCTTCTTGCTCAAGGGTAACTCCTGGGATGCCGAGTCACGGGCTGGCATGGCCCGCACCCGGCCGAAAAGAAACCTCAGCTGCGAGCGATCATGTCCTGCTCGGCGGCTTGTTTTTCACGGACCTTCTCGCGGATCAAGCGCTCCAGGTCGTCGACGAGGTGGTCGTTGCGCAGCTTGGTTGCCGGTTTGCCATCGATGTAGACGAGGTTGGCAGGACTGCCGCCAGTCAGACCGATGTCACTTTCCTTGGCTTCACCGGGGCCATTGACCACACAGCCGATCACCGAGACGTCGAGTGGCGTCATGATGTCCTCGAGACGCTCCTCGAGTGCGTTCATGGTACCGATCACGTCGAAGTTCTGGCGCGAGCAGCTCGGGCAGGCGACGAAATTGATGCCCTTGGCGCGCAGGCGCAGGCTCTTGAGCATGTCGTAGCCGACCTTGACCTCCTCGACGGGGTCGGCCGCCAGCGACACGCGGATGGTATCGCCGATGCCATCCATCAGCAGCATGCCCAGCCCGATCGACGACTTGACGGTCCCCGAACGCAATCCGCCGGCCTCGGTGATCCCCAAGTGCAGGGGCTGCTCGATGCGAGTCGCCAGATCCCGATAGGCAGCGACCGCCATGAACACGTCCGAGGCCTTGACGCTGACCTTGAAGTCGGGAAAGTCGAGCTTGTCGAGATGATCGATGTGGCGCATGGCCGACTCGACCAGCGCAGCGGGGGTGGGCTCGCCGTACTTTTTCTGCAGGTCCTTCTCCAGCGAGCCGGCATTGACGCCGATGCGGATCGGGATGCCGTTGTCGCGGGCGGCCTCGACCACGGCGCGCACCCGGTCCTCTCGGCCGATGTTGCCGGGATTGATGCGCAGGCAGTCGACACCGAGCTCGGCGACGCGCAGGGCAATCTTGTAGTCGAAGTGGATGTCGGCGACCAGGGGCACCTGAACCTGACGCTTGATGCGACCGAAGGCCTCGGCGGCATCCATGGTCGGGACCGAAACGCGCACGATATCGGCGCCGGCGGCTTCCAGGCGCTGGATCTGCGCCACCGTGGCCTCGACATCGAGCGTGTCGGTGTTGGTCATGCTCTGGACGGAGATGGGAGCGTCGCCACCTACCGCCACCGAGCCGACATGGATCTGGCGAGACTTGCGCCGTTGGATCGGAGACTGAGCGTGCATAGCCTGAATCATTCTCCCATGGTAAAGCGGGCGACATTGTTGCCGCCGGCACGAGCACGGAGGTCGACCGGCTCGCCGCGATAACGTAGTTCGACACCGCTGGCATTACCCACGGTCAGGCGGAACGGAGGCTCGCCCTCCACGGTCGCCTCGGTGCCGGGCGATTGCAGACCGACGAAGATGCGCTGGCCATTGGCATCGTAGACCTCGGTCCATGACTGTTCGTTGAAGGTGAATTGCATGCGGCGATTGTCGACGGCCGGCGTCTCGGCCTGCGTAGTCGCCTCGGCTTCGCCGCCTTCGGCCGCCGCCGAATCTTCGGGCGCGGCGCCGGTCTCGTCGGGCGTTGCCTCTACGGGTGCCGTGTCGTCGGTGTTCGCTACGTCATTGGCTGCTGCCGTTGCGGTCGCATCGGCAGCCTCGCCCGGCGTGGTTGTGGAGTCGGGGGCACTCGTGTCGGCCTCATCCGCGGAGGGCGGGGGCGTCTCGCCAGCGGTGGCGCTATCGTCCTCGACAAGACCGAGTTCGCTGTTTTCCTCGGGCAGCGGCGGCAAGACCTCGCTCTCGGTCTCGTCGGGCTGGGCCGCAGTATCATTTGCCGCTTGTTCGTCCATCGGGCTGACCTCGACGGAATCGCTCAGGCCCAGGCCTTCCATCAGCTCGTTGCCGTTGCGGCTTTGCCACCAGAGCAGGGTCAGGCCGATCAGGCCAAGAATGACCAGCAGCGTGACCAGCTTGAAGACCCAGGCACCGACCCGGGATGGTGGCTTGGTGACGTTAACGGGCGTGACCTTGCGGTCGAGGTCGCCCCGGCCATTCAGGTTATTGTAAGCCTCGACGATCTGACGTTCGTCGAGGCCCATCAGGCGAGCGTAGGCGCGCAGGTAGCCGCGGCGGTAGGCCGGAATGGGAACCTCGTCGTAGCGGTCCTCTTCCAGGCCGGCCACCACGGCCGGGCGCAGGTTGAGCTGAACCGCCACTTCCTCGAGCCCGAGCCCCTGGCGTTCACGCTCACGTCTGAGCTGCTGACCGGGTGAGGTGTGACCGGCGGGGTCGAAGCTGGCTTCCTGTCGTTCTTGTGCTTCGCTCATGACTGAGCAATCCTCTTGATGCGTATGGTCAGGGGGCGCCTTCGTATTCGTCGAGCTGGCGTGAATAGAAAGCGGCAGTTACGGCATCCCCGCGAGCGCTGGCGATTCGTTGCGCCAGACGCAGTCCTTCGGGGTTCATGCCGGCCAGCCGGATGAACGTTTGCAGCTGTTCCCAGGCGCGCTCGTCATTGCCCTGTGCATGATTGATCTGGGCCAGCGTCAGGTACGTCCGGGCGTTGCGCGGGTCGATGGCCTGCGCACGCTCCAGGCTGGCGCGGGCCGCCTGAAGGTCGCCCAGCTCGCGCTGGCAAATGCCCAGGTTGGTATAGAGCTGGGCACGGTTATCGTACTTGAGATCCTGCGTGGCACGTTCGAGTTGCTCGCAGGAGGCCTCGATGCGGCCTTGGGCAAACAAGAAGGCCGCATAGTTGTTACGGGCACGAGTGAAGTCGGGTGCTTCCGCCAGGGCGCGCTGGAAAAACCGGTCGGCGTGCGTCGTCTCGCCCTGGCGTTGATAAAGCAGGGCCTGGGCCTGGAGCGCCCCGGGGTCGTCGGGAGCGATTTCCAGCGCCCGGTCGAGCTTGTCCTGGGCACGGCGCAGGTTGCCCTGCTCCATGTACTCGATACCCATGGTGACATTGAGCTTGAGTGCCTGATCCAGATCCGCCGTACGGGTCGGCTGTTCCAGCGTCGTGGTCGTGCAGCCGGATAGCCAGAGCACGCCGAGCGTGACGGCACATAGTCTGGTCAGCGATGACGAACGACAGCGTCGGATCATGCACTCCTCGAGTGAAATCTTACGGTTAGGCCACAGCGTCAGGCCAAGGTGACCGCAGTAAACTATGAAGCGTACTCATCAAAGCGCCGTGCCCAGTTGAAGTCAAGGTCGGCACTTCATTCAGTCGGCATCGAGCTGAATCGATTGAATGTAGCGCTCGTGGCGCCGGGTCCTGTCCTTCACCCGACCGACGAGCTGGCCGCAGGCGGCGTCGATGTCATCACCGCGCGTGGTACGGATCGGGGCGGTATAGCCCAACTCGTAGAGCCACTGCTGAAAGCGCATCGTCTGGTTGCGTGATGGCTTTTCGTAGCCCGAGTGAGGGAACGGGTTGAACGGGATCAGGTTGATCTTGCAGGGCAGTTCCTTGAGCAGGGCCGCCAGTTGCTCGGCATGCTCGCGCTGATCGTTGACGTCCTTGATCAGCGTGTACTCGATGGTGATCATCCGCGTGTCGTCGCACTTCGCCAGATAGCGCTGGCAGGCGTCGAGCAAGGTGCGGATGTTGTACTTGCGATTGAGCGGCACCAGTTCGTTGCGCAACTCATCGTTGGCGGCATGCAGCGAAATGGCCAGGCTCACGTCGATCTCGTCGCCGAGTCGGTCGATCATCGGCACGACGCCCGAGGTGGAAAGGGTGACGCGACGCTTGGAGAGGCCGTAGCCGTTGTCGTCGAGCATCAGCTTCATCGCCGGCACGACGTTGTCGTAGTTGAGCAGCGGCTCGCCCATGCCCATCATCACTACGTTGGTGACGGGGCGGTTGGCGGTGTCGCGGCGCGGACCCACACTGCGTTGGGCGACCCACACCTGACCGATGATCTCAGCGGCGGTCAGGTTGCGCTGAAAGCCTTGCTTGCCGGTTGAGCAGAAGCTGCAGTCCAGCGAACAGCCGACCTGGGATGACACGCACAGGGTGCGACGGGTGCCGTTGTCCGAGGGTATCAGTACCGTTTCCACATAACTGCCGTCCTCGACCTCTAGGACCCATTTGCGGGTGCCGTCGCTGGACGTGCCTTCGTAGACAACGCCGGGGCCACGGATTTCGGCAACCTCGGCCAGTCGCGCGCGCAGCGCCTTGGAGAGGTTGGTCATGGCCTCGAAGTCGTCGCAGCCTTCATGGTGGATCCACTTCATGACCTGGGCGGCACGAAATTTCTTCTCGCCGATGGAAACGAAGAAGGCCTCCATCTCGTCACGAGACAGGCCAAGCAGGTTGGTACGCGAGGATTGGGTGGTGGCAGTCATAATCGCTATCGGTAGGGCACGGAGCAGGACGAGCTCGGAGCGGAGGCGTCAGGTGGGGAGGTAGCCCCCCCACCGTCGACGAATCAGCGCGGGCAGATCTCGTCGCTGCTGAAGAAATAGGCGACTTCACGCTCGGCGGATTCCGGCGAGTCGGAGCCATGCACGGCGTTGGCGTCGATGGACTGGGCAAAGTCGGCGCGGATGGTGCCGGGCGCGGCTTCCTTGGGGTTGGTGGCACCCATCAGTTCACGGTTCTTGGCAATGGCGTCATCGCCTTCGAGTACCTGGACCATCACCGGGCCGGAGGTCATGAAGCCGACCAGCTCGCCGAAGAAACCGCGTTCCTTGTGCTCGGCGTAGAAACCTTCGGCCTGTTCCTTGGAAAGGTGCAGCATCTTGGCGGCAACGACCTTCAGGCCGGCCTGCTCGAAGCGGCTGTAGATTTCGCCGATGACGTTCTTGGCGACGGCGTCGGGCTTGATGATGGAAAGGGTGCGCTGATTGGCCATGCAAAGACTCCGTTGGGTTCGACTATCGAGATGTCATGGATATAAAGACGGCTGCGCGCCGCTGGGAGCGACGCGCAGAATGCGTTTCGGCAAACCGGGTTGGACGGTACCGAAAATCGCGACATTATAGCGGCTCGACCACGGTTACGCATCCTGCGACACGCGAGCGGGGCAGGCCTTGCCGAGAATCAGACGCTGAAGCTTTCGCCGCAGCCACACTGATCCTTGACGTTGGGATTGTTGAAGCGGAAGAAGCGATTGAGACCTTCAGACACATAGTCCACCTCGCTGCCGTCGAGCATCGCCAAGGCGTCGGGGGCCACGTAGACCTTGGCGCCGTGCTCCTCGAAGGCGATATCTTCATTGGCGGCCTCGTCGGCAAAGTCGAGCACGTAGCTGTAACCGGAGCAGCCACTGGGCTTGACGCTCACCCGCAGGCCCAGGCCGTGGCCGCGCTCGTCGAGGACCTGGCGGATCTGACTGGCGGCTGCAGGGGTGATCTTGAGTTGAGCCATTGTTTACTCCTCGATGATGAAGCGGCGTGTCATGGGTGCAGTGTAGTCACGGCATGCCGTAGTTCGGCAATGGCAGTATCGATGTCTTCCTCGGTGGTGAAGCGGCCAAAGCTGAAGCGCAATGACGTCAGTGCACGCGCGCGAGGCACGCCAATACCCTTGAGCACGTAGGACGGCTCGACGCTCGCCGAGTTGCAGGCCGAGCCGGTGGATACCGCAATGCCGCGCAACGCCATCAACAGCGACTCGCCATCCACCCCGTCGAAGGCCAGGTTGACGATATTGGGTACCGATACCTCAGCCACCGTGTTGCGGTGCACGCCGGGCAGGTCGCTCAAGCCGTCGAGAAAGCGCTGCGACAAGCCAGCAATGCGCTCCTGGTCTTGCTGGCCTTCGCGTTCGGCGAGCGCAAAGGCCTCGCCCATGCCGGCGATCTGGTGGGTGGGTAGCGTGCCCGAACGCATGCCGCGTTCATGGCCGCCCCCGTGAATCAGTGCCTCGACCCGAATGTCGGGGCTGCGGCGAACGTAGAGCGCACCGACCCCCTTGGGACCGTAGACCTTGTGAGCCGACAGCGACATCAGATCGATTCCCAACTGGTTGACGTCCAGCGGGATGCGGCCCGAGGCCTGGGCGGCATCGACATGCAGCACGGCGCCGTGCGCGTGGGTGACTTCGGAGAGCGCCGCCAGGTCGTGGATCGCGCCGAGTTCGTTGTTCACCGCCATCAGCGACACCAGGAGGGTATCGTCGCGCATGGCCTCGGCCAGCTGTGTGGGCGAGACGCGGCCATCGGGGCCCGGCGACAGCCAGGTCACCTCGAAGCCCTCCGCCTCCAGGGCGGTGGCGGTATCCACTACCGCCTTGTGTTCGATGGTAGAAGTGATCAGGTGACGTCCACGTGCGCGGTTGGCGCGCATGAAGCCGATCAGAGCCAGGTTGTCGGCTTCGGTGGCGCCGGAGGTC
The DNA here is from genome assembly GCF_900113605.1 of Modicisalibacter xianhensis. Classification (GTDB taxonomy): domain Bacteria; phylum Pseudomonadota; class Gammaproteobacteria; order Pseudomonadales; family Halomonadaceae; genus Modicisalibacter; species Modicisalibacter xianhensis. The sequence goes on along the minus strand of NZ_FOPY01000002.1, from coordinate 200,554 downwards.
CAGACGATCTCGCGCGGGTCGGCACCGATCAGGTCGGCCACTTGGCGGCGGGCGTTCTCGACGGTCTGTTCGGCCTGCCAGCCGGGCATGTGGCTGCGCGACGCCGGGTTGGCATAGATGCCGTCCAGCGTCAGGTGCCGGCTCATGACCTCGGCGACACGGGGGTCGACCGGGGTAGTCGCGGCGTAATCGAGATAAACGGGTCCGTTCATGACGTGTTGTCCACCGTTAAGTGAAATCGGGCCCGGTCAGGGCGAGTCCACGGCAATGGTGTCGCCATCGACACGCTGTCGCTGGCGAGCGGCAATGTTGCGCACCTCATGACGCTCGACCAGGTCAGCCAAGGTCACACCGTCGAGAAATGCATGAATTTCGTGAGTCAGTTCGCACCACAAGTGATGAGTCAGGCAGGTGCTGCCCTGCTGGCAGTCAGACAAGCCCTGGCACCGGGTGGCGTCCACCGACTCGTTGACGGCATCGATCACGCGGGCCACCGACACGGCCGCCGGTGACACCGCCAGAAGATAACCACCGCCGGGCCCGCGTACGCTCTTGACCAGCTTGGCCCGCCGTAGCTTGGCGAAAAGCTGCTCGAGGTACGACAGGGAAATTTCCTGGCGACGCGAGATATCGGCCAGGCAAATGGGCGTCTGGTCGGCATGCAGGGCCAGGTCGAGCATGGCGGTGACGGCGTAGCGTCCCTTGGTGGTCAGGCGCATAGAGTGTCAGTCGCACGGGCTTGTCAAGTGACCGAAACGATACCGGAACGCCGATGGCGCTCCGGTGAACAACGGCCATTATGGAAAAACCGACTAGAACGGTCAACTATTCTGCATATCGCCTCAGCGCTCCCCTCCGGAGCGCTTGCGAGGCAGCGGGGACGCCGGAGACGCCTCCTGGCTCCCGTCATCGCCTTTCGTTGCCGGCTCGTCCTCGGGGAGCGAGCAGCAACTCTCGACATCGGCGAGGATCTCGGCGAAATCCTCGTCGCGCAACTCTGGCCAGTGCCCCGCACGATAGCCGGCATCGAGCTTGCGCAGTGTCTCGCACATCATATCCATGCGCTGGTCAACGGCATGCATGTGGTCGAGCATCGCCTGCATGGAACGCGCGACCGGGTCGGGCATGTCCTGGCTGACCCCATAGGCATCGAAGCCGAACTTCTGGCGGATCGCCTCGCGCCGCTCCGGGTCGAATGCCGGGACTTCCTCCACATCGGGGTCGGCGCGCTTGACGATCTTGCCCGGAATCCCGACCACCGTGGCGCCGGCCGGCACCGCCTTGGTGATCACCGCGTTGGAGCCGATCTTGGCACCGGCCCCGACCGTGAACGGGCCGAGGATCTTGGCGCCGGCCCCGACGATGACGCCGTCTTCCAGCGTGGGATGCCGCTTGCCCTTGTTCCAGCTGGTGCCGCCCAGCGTCACGCCCTGATAGAGCGTGACATCGTCGCCGACCTCGGCGGTCTCGCCGATCACCACGCCCATGCCATGATCGATGAAGAAGCGCCGACCGATGCGTGCCCCGGGGTGAATCTCGATGCCCGTCAGCCAACGAAACAGCGTCGATATGCTGCGCGCCAGCCACTTCAGGTTGTGCGCCCACAGCCAATGGCTCAGGCGATGGGCGAGCAGGGCATGCAGGCCCGGATAGTTGGTCAGGACTTCGAGGAAGTTGCGGGCCGCAGGGTCCCGGGCGAATACACTGTTTATGTCTTCACGCAGACGGCTGAACATGAAGCGATCCTTGTCACGGGCCAGGCCGATAGTCGACCGCAGCGATGAATCGTGGGGGCAAATATTATTGGGGCGCGGCCCCGGCCCTGCAAGGTATGTGCGGGACCGACGTTTCAGCGAGTTCGTCAATGCCCGCGGGCGCGCTTTTCCATGGCAGTGAGAATGCCGCGCAGGATGTTGATCTCCATGCGGTCGGGGCGCACACGCAGGTAGAGACGGCGCAGCCGGGCCATCAATTGCCGGGGATTGTCGGGATCATGGAATTCGATGGCGACCAGGGTGCGTTCCAGATGCTCGAAGAAGCGCTCCAGATCCGCATGGTCGGCCAGCGGGCTGTCCCACTCGACACCGAAGGGGGCATCGTCCTCGTGAACGTTCTCGGTGCCCGGTGCCGCTAGCCACGCCTGTCGGCATTCGTAGGCCAGCACTTGAACTGCGGCAGCCAGATTCAATGAACTGAACTCGGGGTTGGTGGGAATGTGCACGTGACGGTGACAGCGCTGCAGTTCCGCATTGGTAAGTCCGGTGTCCTCGCGGCCGAAGACCAGGGCGACGCGGGCTGCGTCGTGAGCCATTTCCGTACTCAGACTATCGCCCACCTGGCGGGGCGTGAGCATTGGCCAGGGCAGGGTGCGCGAGCGAGCACTGGCGCCCACGGCCAGGGTGGTATCGCCGAGCGCCGCGTCGAGCGTGTCATGAACCTGGGCCTTGGCGAGAATCTCATCCGCTCCCGACGCCCGCGAGATCGACTCGCTGCAATGTACCTCGCAACGCGGTGCCACCAGGGCCAGGTCGCTAAGGCCCATGTTCTTCATGGCGCGGGCGACACCGCCGATGTTGCCGGGGTGACTGGTGCCGACAAGCACGATGCGCAGGCGGTCGAGGGAAAAGGCAGAAGCGGGCATGTCAGGAAACAATCCGAGTCGTTGACGATGAACCCGACAGTCTACCATGTGACATGACGTGGCGGCGGGACAGGGCGATTTTCGTGGCCCACGATGCGACTTTTTGCTAGCATGCCCGGCGTTCTTTAACAGTGACCGACTCCTCAAGGCCCCGATCATGCATCCGATGGTCCAATTTGCGCTGCGCGCCGCGCGCAGCGCCGCCGAACAGTTCGTGCGCATTCGTGAGCGCATCGAGACAGCTCATGAAGACCGCAATCTCGAAGGCCTGCTGGAAGATGCCGCGCGTAACGCCGAGACGCTGATCGTGCGTCAGCTCGCGCGTGGCTATCCGCAGCATGGCGTCTCCGGCCGCTTCACGCCGCACCGCGACGGCGAGGGCGAAGGCCGTGACATCGTCTGGAAGATCGAACCCTTCCATGGCTATTCCAACCTGGGTGTCGCAGGCAACGGCTGTGCCATTTCACTGGTGTGCCTGGTCAAGGGACGCCCCGAACATGCCGTGGTGATCTGCCCGTTCAGTGACGACGAATACCTGGCCAGCCGCGGTCGCGGCGCCCAGCACAACGGCAAGCGTATCCGCGTGAGCAAGGCGACCAACGTCACCGGCATTCGTCTGGCCATGGGCCTGCCCGAAAGCTGGCTGCGTGCCCGCCATTTCCCGACCTACCTGCGCGTGCTGCAGCAACTCGGTCCCCAGGTCGAGACCGTGATAGCCACGGGCTGCCCATTGCTGGATATCGCCGAAATGGCTGCCGGCCGTGCCGATGCCGTGCTGGTGCTGGGTCTCGAGGAGCAGGACAGTCTGATCGGCTCGCTGCTGCTCAAGGAAGCCGGCGCGCTGATCGGCGGTCCCGACGGTACCCCCAGCGTCGGCCCCGAGAGCGATCTCATGGCTGCCGGCCCACGCCTGTTCAAGGCGATGGTGCAGCGGCTCAAGCCGCACGTATCGGTCTGATATTCCAGCCCATACCAGAACCCCGCTGTATTGCAGCGGGGTTTTTTTGTGGCTCGTGAGGGATCTAGTCGGCGGGCCCGATGACGTGCTTGACCTCCTGATAACTTGCTAGTCCCCAAGGGCCGAGTTCGCGGCCAATACCGCTGCGCTTGAAGCCACCCCAGGCCGTTTGCGGCAAGACCAATTGCTCACTGTTGTACCAGATACTGCCCGCCTGCAGCTGGCGGCCGATGCGCCTGGCGCGTGCCGGGTCGCCGCTGATCACCGTGGCGGCGAGGCCAAAGTCGCTGTCGTTGGCCAGTTCGATGGCTTCCTGTTCGCTGGCAACGCTGCGCCCGCACAGCACCGGCCCGAAGATTTCCTCGCACCATAGGCGGCTGGTCGTGGGGACATCCCGATAGAGAGTCGGCGCGACGAAGAAGCCCTGCTCAGGCAGGGAGCAATCACGCGAATCGCGAACGGCGCTCAAGCCCTCCTCGGCGGCCACCGCCAGGTAGTTTTCCACGCTGTCCTTCTGGCGTGCATGAGTCAGCGGACCCATGGTCGTGGTTTCCTCCAGAGGATTGCCCAGCACCAGCGCATCGATGCGCCGGCCCAGTGCAGCATAGAGGGCATCGGCAATCGACGTGTGAACGATCAGGCGCGACGTGGCCGAGCAGATCTGGCCCGCATTGAAGTAGAGGCCAGCCATCACCTGATCGGCGGCCCGTTCGATGTCAGCGTCCTCCATCACCAGGATCGGCGACTTGCCGCCCAGCTCCAGCGAAATGTTCCGGCTGCCGTCGGCCACGGCCCGCATTACCGCTTCGCCAACCCGGTTGCTGCCAGTGAAGGAGACCTTGTCGATGTGGCGATGCCGGGTCAGCGGTTCGCCGATGCCCTGACCATCGCCATGCACCAGGTTGAACACGCCAGCGGGAAGGTCAAGTTCGAGCGCGATCTCGGCCAGCGCCTGCTCGGGTAGCGGCGTGACTTCGGAAGGCTTGAACACCACTGTACAGCCGGCAGCCAGGGCGGGCGCGAGTTTCCAGGCGCTGGTCACCAGCGGAAAGTTCCAGGGCGTTATCAGCCCGACCACACCGACCGGATCGAAATAACAACGCGCCTCGACGCCCTCCATTTCCAGCGCCACCGGCTGGCCCTGTCGCGAATCGAGCTGGCGGGCCTGCCCGGCATAGTAGCGATAGCAGGCGATGGCATCGTCGAGGTCGATGCCGGCCTCGGCCAGCACCTTGCCGTTGTTGGTCGCGGACAGTCGGACCAGTTCATCGCGGCGCGCGCTCAGCGCATCGGCAAAGCCATCCAGATATACGGCCCGCTCGGTACCCGACAGGGCGCGCCAGGCAGGCAGGGCACGACGTGCCGCGGCGACCGCAGCCTCCACGTCGGCGCTGTCGCCGGCCGTGACCTCGGCGATCACCGCTGCGCTGTAAGGATTGGTGACCGGCAAGGTCCGGGTCGCCTGAGAAGCGACCCACTGGTTGTCGATGAATTGCTTGTCGAGACGTTGCATGGGCATTCCTTCAAGCGTCATGGGTGCGTAGCCACGCATCGATCATCGTTTGCAGTCGCTCGCCCGAGAAACTCGGAAAGTGACCGCCATGCACGACGCGTACCGGCAATTGCCGCAGCCGGCGCAGGCTGGCGGCGTAATCGGTCAGATTGCTGTGCCAGGTATCCTCGATGAGCGGTCCGTCGTAGATCACGTCACCCGAGATGAGTGTGCCGGTGGCAGCCTCCCATAGGGCGATACCGCCGGGGGAGTGCCCCGGCGTATGTACGACCATGAATTGCCGGTCGCCCAAATCGATCGTCTCGCCATCCTCGAGCGTGACGATCCGGCGTGGCGGCTCGATGCGGTAGGTGTGGTACTCGAACGGCGCCGGCGGCAGCGCCTCGAACATGGCATCGTCGAGAAACCCTTCGGCCAGGGTGCGTTCCCGGTCAGGCGAGGCCAGGATATCTTCTTCTTCGGCATGCACGTGACAGATGTCGAACTCGCAGGCCGCGCCGATGTGATCGAAATGCGTGTGGCTGGCCACGGCTATCAGGTCACGCTCGGCGACCAGCGACACATGACGGCGCAGGGGCACGGCGCCCAGGCCGAAATCGACCAGCAAATCCCGCTCACGCCCTCGCACGTACCACATGTTGCAGCGATAGAACGGGCGGATCCACGGCTCGTCGATCCGTGTGACACCATCCGCTAGTGGCGTGGTGCGATACCACTGGTCGGCAGCGATGCGCAGCAGGCTCATGCCACGGCCCTGCCTGAACGACGGGTGAGACGGCTGGCCACGAAGTAGAGCGCGCCGGTGATCACGAAGACCGGCAGCGAAGCGCCGAAATCCAGCGGCGCCACCCAGTTCCAGTAGTAGGCCAGGGCGGCGCCGACCCCGTAGCTGACGAAAGCGACCGGATTGATCGCGGGCAGGGTACCGGTATGGCCGAGCAACTGATCGGCACTGTAGCGCTCGCGGCCGAGCAGGAAGTAGTCGACGATCATCAGCGCAAAGGCGGGGATGAACACGCTGCCGATGATCAGCAGGAAGGTCTGGAACTGATCGAGGATGCCGGGAATCAGGGAGCCCACGACCGAGATTACGCCGATCACCAGCGCCGGTTTCCAGAATGGTGTGCGCGGCGCGGTGCTCATGTAGGAGAGCGTGGCGCTGTAGACGCACATCACATTGGTGGTCAGCACCGAGAAAAAGATCACCAGCGCCGCCGGCAGGCCGAAGCCGAAGCCGCTCAGCAACTGGGTCGGATCGTAGGTCTGCGGAAAGCCGATGGCCACCGACAGCGCCGAGACGCTGGCACCCAGGCCCATGGCGACCAGGGTGGCGGTGACGTAGCCACCCCAGGTGCCGGCCACGGCGGCACGCAGGCTCTTGCAGTGGCGATTGTAGTCCGCCGCCAGCGGAATCCACGAGAAGGCGGTGGCGATGACGATATCGAATGCCACGCCGGCACCCAGCCCGCCGCGGGCCTGCATCTCGACGATGCTCGGCAGGTCGTAGTTGGTGGCCAGGGCGTAGACCACCACGCCGGCCAGCAGCAGCATCAGCACGGCAGCGATCTTCTCGGCAGTCTCGATACCCAGGTGACCGCGCAGCGTGATCAGCACGACCAGGCCCTCGCAGATCACCGTGAACAGGGCCACGTTGGAGTAGCCGGTCAGGCTCTGCACGGCATAGTCAAGGCTCATCCCGGCCAGCAGGGCCTGGATCCAGCTCCACGCCACCAGTGCCAGCAGGTTGACCCAAGCCGGGAACACGGCTCCCATTCGACCAAAGGTGCCACGCGCCAGGACCATGGTCGTCATGCCGGTCTGCTGGCCCATTACACCGATCAGGACCAGGGGCACGATGCCGATGGCCGAGCCGAGAAAGACCAGAGTCATGGCATGCAGGAAGGCCAGGTCCGGTGACAGGAACATTCCGGTAAGGATCGTCGTGACCACCACATTGGCGCCCAGCCACAACGCGAAGGTACCAGGTAGTCCCAGGCTGCGTTCATGAGAGACGGCGTCCAGCGTATCCTGACCGAAGGCCGACGATGTCTTGGCAGTGTTCATTCTTGTTGTTCCTTGTGGTTGGGAAAAGGCTCAGGGCTAAGCAACGAGCGAAGCCTGCCAGGCTGCCGCATCGATCTCGATCAGGTAGGGCGCCGCGTCGGGCCGTGAGGCCAGCGCGCCTGCCAGTTCGGCAGGCGTTGCGACTCGCTGTGAGGCACAGCCGAAGCCGGCGGCAAGCTGCTGGAAGTCCGGTGCCTGAATGTCGACGCCGAGGCGAGCCACGCCGTGAGCGTCCATGTAGCGGCGGATTTCCTCGTATCCGGCGTTGTGCCAGAGCACGATCACCACCGGCAGCCGTTCTTCCACGGCGGTGGCGAGTTCGCTCAGGGTGAACATCACGCCGCCGTCGCCGACCAGTGCCACTGTCGGCAGCTCGGGGCGGGCAAGCTGGGCGCCGAGCGCCGCCGGCAGGCCGTAGCCAAGGGTGCCGTAGCCGGTGGAGGCGTTGAAGTAACGCCGGGGCTCGGGTTGCGAGACGAGGTGATTGCCGGCATAGACCGGGGCGGTGGAGTCGCCGACGAGAATGGCGTCGGGCAAGTGGTCTGCCAGCGCGGCATAGAGCGGAACGAACGACACAAATGTCGGGTCGCTGCCCAGTGCCAGGGCATCCCGGACGGCACGGCTGCGTTGGGCGCCATCGCGGGACAGCGCGTCGGGAACGTGCTCGAGCAGCATGGCCAGGGCGCGCGCCGCGTCGCCAACCAGGCCCAGTGCGGTCATCTGGTTGCGCGCCAGCTGCTCGGGGTCGATGTCAATGCGAATCAGACGACCGTCGAGCGCGAAACCGTCGTCGAAGACCACGTCGTAATCGGTCTCGCCGAGCTCGGTGCCCACGGCGAGGATTACATCCGCCTCGCGTGCCAGTTGCCGCACGGCAGGCAGCGAGGTGTTCGCGCCGATGTCCAGCGGATGATCGCGCCCCAACAGCCCCTTGGCATTGATGGTAGTGGCGCAGGGTGCGTCCAGGCGCTCCACCAGCGTACGGGCCATGGCCGGTGCATCGACGCAGCCACCACCAAGCAGGACCAGCGGCCGCTCGGCCTCTCGCAGCCAGCTGGCAGCCTGGGCGATGCCGTCGGGATCGGGTGCGGGGCGGTAGAGTACCGGAGCCCGCCAGGACGCGGGCGGCGTTGCCGGGGCATCGAACAGGTCGATGGGGATCTCGATGTGCACCGGCCCCGGCCGCGCCGAGCTGAACACCGCAAAGGCCCGGGCCAGCACTTCCGTCAGCGCATCCGGATCGAGCAGGGTGTGGCTGAAGCGCGAGACCCCGGCCAGCGTCTGCTGCTGACTGGGCAGCTCGTGCAGTCGGCCCTGGCCACGTCCCAGGGTGTCGCGCCGGTTGACGCTGGAGATCACCAGCATCGGCACCGAGTCGGCCAGGGCCTGACCCATCGCCGTGGCGATATTGGTCATGCCCGGCCCGGTGATGATCAGGCACACGCCCGGCTTGCCGCTGGCGCGAGCGTAGCCGTCGGCCATGAAGCCCGCGCCCTGCTCGTGGCGCGGGGTGACATGACGGATGGCCTGTCCTTCCAGACCGCGATAGAGCGCCACGGTATGCACGCCGGGAATCCCGAATACGGTGTCGACGTGGTAGCGCTCGTGCAGCAGGCGTATCAACAGTTCGGCACAGGTCATGGCAGCCTCAGAACACGAAGACGTGGGCGATGAAGGCGATGATCGGCAAGGTGATCGCCGTACGCAGCAGGAAGATCACCACCAGCTCCCACAGCTTGAGCGGAATGCGCGACTTCAGCAGCAGTGCACCGATCTCCGACATGTAGATCAACTGGGTCAGCGACAGGCAGGCGATCACGAAACGCGTCAGCTCGCTCTCGATGTTGGTCGCCAGCACGGCGGGCAGGAACATGTCGGCGAAGCCCACCAGCGTGGCCGGGGCGGCGGCGGACGCCTCGGGAATGCGCAGCCATTCGAGGACCGGCACCATCGGGTACGAGAGCCAGGTGAACAGCGGTGTGAACTCGGCAAGGATCAGCGCCACGGTACCAATGGCGATCACCAGCGGCAGCAGCGCCAGGAAGATATCGGCAACGTTGAGTACGGCATGGCGCAGCAACTGGCGTGGGCCGGGAGCCTGCTCGGCACGGGCGATGGCCTGGTTGAGGCTGAAGCGCAGGATGCCCTGGTTGCCGGTGCTCTCCTCCTCGAGCCGGCATCCCACCGGTTCATAGTAGGTGTCCGGCTTGCGCGACAGCGGTGGCAGGCGCGGCACAATCACTGCGGCGATCAGCCCGGCCACGACCACGGTGAGGTAGAACGGGATGAACAGGTGATTGATGCCGATGAAGCTGGTCACCAGCAGGGCGAAGGCAATCGACACGATGGAGAAGTTGGTGGCGATCACCGAGGCCTCGCGGCGATTGTAATAGCCCTGCTCGTACTGCTGGGTGGTGATCAGCACGCCCACCGTGCCCGAGCCCATCCATGATGCGGTGGCATCGATGGCGCTGCGGCCGGGCAGGCCGAAGATCATGCGAAACGGCTTGCGCACCAGGCTGCCGATGAATTCCATGAAACCGAAGTCGACCAGGAAGGGCAGCAGCAGGGCGGCAAAGAAGAAGAACGTCAGCAGCACCGGGGCGAGGTCGTTGAGCATGACACCGCCGGTGAAGTCGGCGATGACGAACGCCGGCCCGACCTGGAAATAGGTCATCACGGCAAACAGCGCGCCCAGGATACGCATGCCGAACCATAGCGGCGCGACCTCGAACAGCTCCTTCATGGCGCGCTGCTGTCCCCAGCGCGGGTTGCCGAACTTCACCCAGGCGGTGAGCAGCACTGACAGGCACAGCACGCCGACGGCAATGGCCGGCAGGGCATCGCCAAGCAGCGCCTTGAGGCCATCGGCCAGCAGGCCCATACCGATGTTGATGGTATCGCCCACCGTGAACGGCACCAGGAACATGCCGACCCCGATCAGCGAGGGAATCAGAAACTTGAACAAACCGGAGCGATTGAGCTTGCCGCCGTTGGTTGCGCGATCCGTGGTCGCGTCGAGGGAAGAGGACATAAGACACCCATTGTTGTTGTCGATCCAGTGAAGACGCGCCCGCCGATCGGCCAATGAGCGGCGAGCGATACGGTACTTGATGAGCCTCAGGAGCGGCGCTGCACCCCCGGCAGGATGCACAGCATCTCGTAGAGAAGGTTGGCGCCCACCAGCGCGGTATTGCCGCTGGTATCGTAGGGCGGCGCCACCTCGACCAGATCGCCGCCGACGATGTCGAGGCCCCATGCGCCGCGAATGATCTCCAGCCCCTGGGGTACGGTCAGTCCGGCAATCTCTGCCGTGCCGGTGCCCGGGGCATAGGCCGGATCGAGACCGTCGATGTCGAAACTGATGTAGACGGGGCCGTCACCGATCTTGGCGCGAACCTCTTCCATCAGCGGCGTCAACGACTTGTGCCAGCACTCCTCGGCAGTCACCACACGGAAGCCCTGCTCACGGCTCCAGTCGAAGTCGTCAGCGGCGTAGCCGGTACCGCGCAGGCCAATCTGTGCCACGCGTTCGCCATCTAGCAGGCCCTCCTCGACAGCACGACGGAACGGCGTGCCATGGGCGATGGCCTCGCCGAACATGTGCTCGTTGATGTCGGCATGGGCATCGACGTGGATCAGCCCGACCTTGCCGTACTTGCGCTTCATGGCGCGCAGGATCGGTAGCACGATGGTGTGGTCGCCTCCCAATGTCAGCGGGCGTGTGCCGTGGGAGAGTACCTCGTCGTAGAAGGCTTCGATGATGTCGACGCTCTTCTGCAGGTTGAACGTGTTGATTGGCACATCGCCGATATCCGCCACCTGAATGCTGTCGAAGGGGGCGGCACGTGTCGCCATGTTGTAGGGACGCAGCATGCGCGATTCATCGCGGATCTGTCGCGGACCGAGACGGGCGCCGGGACGGTTGGAAGTGCCGATGTCCAGCGGCACGCCGATGAAGGCCGCGTCCAGGCCTTGTGCCGTCGGCTGGGTGGGCAGGCGCATCATGGTGGCGGGACCACCGAAGCGCGGCATCTCGTTGCCGCCGAGCGGTTGGTTGAAGCGAGAGGGACTGTCGGTCATGGAGACTCCATACGTTGTTATGACTACCGTTTCTTATTGTTCAAAGCAGAAAGCATGCCAACTTGTAAGTCACTGATAACGGACCGGCTTTACGGCCCGTTGATTCATTATTGAATCAATCTGGGTCTGTGAATGATTCAAAAAAGAATCGTGATACGATGATGAATCGCCCGCTTGCCTGCTGCTGGATTGCCTCATGGACATCAATGCCGCCATTCTCCGAACCGTCGTCGACACGGCGCACGATCACTTGTTCATTGCCGCTGCCGATGGCCAGATTTTGGATGTAAGCCCGGGGTGTGCCGCCGTCTACGGCCTGAGTCGCGAGGAACTCCGGGCCAGTACCGTTCATGATCTCGTGGCCCAGGGCGTGCTGCGCCCCTCGGTAACCGAAGAGGTACTGCGTACCCATCGGCCGGCACAATTGATGCAGCAGACTGGTACCGGCCGCCGGGTCATTGCCCAGGCCTACCCGGTGTTTGCCGATGGGGAACTGGTGCGCGTGGTGTCGCGCTCGATGGACCTGACTGACGTGCAACTGCTGCAGGATGAGTACACGCTGCTGCAGCAGCGTTTCAGCGAGCATCTCAAGCGCGGTGCCGAAGCCTCGCTGGGGGATGAGCTGTCCCTGGATTCTCTGAAGGTGCGCAGCGAGGTGATGCGCGAGATTGCGCTGCTGCTCAAGCGCGTCGCGCCCAGCGATGCCACCGTGCTGATGCTGGGTGAATCGGGCGTCGGCAAGACGGCCTTCGCCCGGCAACTGCATCGCTGGAGCCGGCGCGGTAAGGGGCCGTTCGTCGATGTCAACTGTGCAGCGATTCCCGAGTCGCTGTTCGAATCCGAGATGTTCGGCTATCAGCCCGGTGCGTTCAGCGGTGCCGCCCGCCAGGGCAAGGCGGGGGTGCTGGAGATGGCCGACGGCGGCACGCTGTTTCTCGATGAAGTCGCCGAGTTGCCGCTGGTCATGCAGACCAAACTGCTCAAGGTCATCCAGGATGGCTACCTGACACGCCTGGGTGATACCCAGCCCCGGCGCGTGGATTTCCGGCTGGTCGTGGCCACCAACCAGAACCTGGCACACCGCGTCGAAAGCGGTGAGTTCCGGCTCGATCTCTATTACCGGCTCAACGTGATTCCGGTCACGCTGCCTCCGCTGCGCGAGCGCCGCGAGGATATTCCCGCGCTCGTCGAACTGCAGCTCGACCGGCTCAACCAGCGCTACGAACAAACCAAGGTACTGCATCCTTCGCTATGGGCGGAGTTGATGGGCCGCGACTGGCCCGGTAATGTCCGCGAACTCGAGAACTGGCTGGAGCGTGCCTGGCTGGCGGCGCCGGGCGGTGTCATCGGCGCGCCGGGAGACGAGGGGCCGGCGGGATTGCCGGTCTCTTCCGGCGTAAACCTCGAAGAAGTCAGTGCCTTGCTGGCCGAAGGGCAGACCCTGCGCCAGGCCATGGACAACCACGAGGCCCGTATCCTGGCCTCGCTGTGCGGGACGGCGCGCAGTACCTACGAGATCGCCCAGCGGCTGGGAATCAGCCAGCCCAGTGCGGTGCGCAAGTTGCGAAAGCATGGGCTGCGCTGTGAAGGGCGCGATTGAGCCGGCTCCAACGAAAACACCCCGCCGAGGCGGGGTGAAATCGAGCAGGCGGGTTGGCCGCTCAGGGCAGCTCTTCCTCTTCGGCATTTTCCTTCTTCGCCGGGATCAGGTCCTCGCGCTGCAGCTTGAGCACGATCAACAGGGCCGAGGCGACATAAACGGAGGAGAATGTCCCGATGCCTACCCCGATGATCAGGGCCAAAGCGAAGTTATGAATCATGTCGCCGCCCAGCAGCAGCAGGGCGAGCAGGACCAGCAGCGTGGTACCTGACGTGGCCAGGGTGCGTGACAGCGTGGCGTTGATGGCATCATTGAAGATCGCCGCCATGTCGTCAGTGCGGGATTTGCGAATGTTCTCGCGAATCCGGTCGTAGACGATGATGGTGTCGTTCAGCGAGTAGCCAATGACCGCCAGGATCGCCGCCAGGACCGTCAGGTCGAAGTCGAGCTGGAACAGCGAGAATACGCCGAGCACGATGATCACGTCGTGGACCAGGGCCAGCAGCGCGCCGAAGGCGAACTTGTACTGGAAGCGGAACGCCACATAGAGCATCACCACGCCGAGCGCAACCAGCATGCCCAGGCCGCTCTGGTCACGCAGCTGGCCACCGACCTGGGCGCCGACGAACTCGGCGCGCACCAGGTCGACGCTCTCGCCGGTCTGGCGCAGGATTTGCGTGACCTGCTCGCCTACCCCAGGATCGAAGGCTTGCTGCAGACGGACCAGCACCTCGCTGGCGCTGCCGAAGGTCTGTACCGAGACATCCTGGAAGCCGGCGCCTTCCAATGCCTGGCGCACGGCATCCAGTGCAGGGGCGGTGGCATAGCGGACTTCCACCAGCGTTCCGCCGGTAAAATCCAGACCCAGGTTCAACTGCTGGAAAAGCAGCGTGATGAGGGAAACGAGCAGCAGCACGCCGGAGCCGATGAAGGCCAGGCGGCGTTTGCCCATGAAATCGAACTGTCGCATCGCGTTGCCCCTTCAGATCCAGAGTTTCTTCACCGGCTTGCCGCCGACTGACAGGTTGACGATGGCGCGCGACACCAGGATGGCCGTGAACATCGACGTCAGGATGCCCAGCGACAGCGTCACGGCGAAGCCTTTCACCGGGCCTGTGCCGATCGAGAACAGGATCACCGCGACCAGCAGGGTCGTGATGTTGCCGTCGACGATCGAGGTGAACGCACGTTCATAGCCGGCATGGATGGCCTGCTGGATGGGCATCTTGGCGCGTATCTCCTCGCGGATGCGCTCGAAGATCAGCACGTTGGCATCCACCGCCATGCCCAGCGTCAGCACGATACCGGCAATGCCCGGCAGCGTCAGTGTGGCGCCCAGCATCGACAGGGCGGCAATCAACAAAATCAGGTTGGTTGCCAGGGCCAGGTTGGCCACCACGCCGAACGCCTTGTAGCGCACCAGCATGAACAGCACGACCAGCAGCATGCCGATTTGCACCGAGAGAACACCCTGCTCGATGTTGGCCTTGCCCAGGCTCGGGCCGATGGTGCGCTCGGCGACGAAGTAGATCGGCGCCGCCAGCGAGCCGGAACGCAGCAGCAGGGCCAGTTCCTCGGCCTCGGTGGGTGAGTCCAGGCCAGTGATGCGGAAGCTGTTGCCCAGTGCGCTCTGGATGGTCGCCAAGCTGATGATGCCGCGCTCGGTATATGGAACCCGCTGCTCGACCATCTCGCCATCTTCCATGACCATTCGCGTGCGTGTCTGGTTGTCGATGTAGATCACCGCCATACCACGCCCGATGTTGCTGCGCGTCGCACGGTTCATCAGCGTGCCGCCGGTGCCGTCGAGGTTGATGTTGACCTGCGGGCGGCCGTTCTCGTCGAAGCTGCGGCTGGCGCTGGAGACGCTATCACCGGTGATGATGACGTCGCGCATCACCTCGGCGGTGCGATCCTCGTTGTTGCGGAACGCAATGGTCTCGGTCTCGTTGTCCGGCGTGTCGGGACGTGCCGCGAGGCGGAATTCCAGGTTGGCGGTCGCACCGACTACCCGCTTGGCCGCGGCGGTATCCTGTACGCCGGGCAGTTCGACGACGATGCGGTTGGGGCCCTGGCGCTGGACCAGCGGCTCGGCCACGCCGAGTTCGTTGACGCGGTTGCGCAGCGTGGTCAGGTTCTGGTTGATCGCATAATCCTGGATCTCGTTGACCTGCTGCTCGGTCAGCGTCATCGCCAGCACGGCGCCGCGGCCACCGTCACGGTTCTCGTACTGGAAGTTGGGGAACTCGCGGCTGATGATCTCGCGGGCCCGGCTGCGATCTTCCTCGTTGCCCAGGGTAATGGTCAGGGTGCGGCCCTCGACCGAGGTGTCGCGGTAGCGGATGCGCTCGTCGCGCAGGCTCTCGCGGATCGCGCTGGCATTGACCTCGAGGCGCTGCGTGAGGGCGGCCTCCATGTCGACTTCCAGGGCGAAATGCACGCCGCCCCGCAGGTCGAGCCCCAGGTTCATCGGCGAGGCGCCCAGGCCCTCGAGCCAGGCCGGGGTCGACTCGGCGAGGTTGAGCGCCACGGTGTAATCTTCGCCCAGCACCTGATTGATGATATCGCGGGCGACGAGCTGCTGGTCGGCATTCTGCAGGCGAATCAGCGTGCCGCTGGGCTCGCTGTCGATACGCTTGACGGCGATGCCGGCCTCGTCGAGTTCGCTGCGCAGGCGTTCGAGCTGTCGTTCGTCCAGGGACACGTCGCTACGGGCAGTGCTGATCTGGACTGCCGGATCCTCGGGGAAGAGGTTGGGTAATGCGTAGATCAGGCCGACGAGGAGAACGATAAGTATCAGCAGATACTTCCACAGGGGGTAACGGTTGAGCATGGAAGCCCTGTCCTTGTTGCTGACGCAGAAAAGACGCTGCCGGCAGGTGGCCGGCAGCGAGGGGGATCAGATGGACTTCAAGGTGCCCTTGGGCAGGACCGCAGCGACGGCGTTCTTCTGCACGTTGACTTCGGTGCCTTCGGCGATCTCCATGGCGATGAATTCATCGTTCACCCTAGTGACGCGCCCGACCAGGCCGCCGCCGATGACGATTTCATCGCCCTTGGACAGGCCATTGATCAGCTGCTTGTGCTGCTTGGCACGCTTGGACTGCGGGCGCCACAGCAGGAAGTAGAAGATCAGCACGAAGCCGACCAGCATGATGATCTGGGCCATGCCGCCGCCCGCCGGCGCACCACCTTCGGCATGCGCCTGGGAAATGAAGAAATCCAGCATGTGTTGTCGTCTCCCGGACAAGTGAAGAAAGTTGCAGAGCATGGCCGGACGCCAGTCGTCCGGCCGGGAATCGGGTCATCCTGACCGTTCAGCGGGGCTCGTCGGGTACCGGCAAGCCGCGTTGCGCATAGAACGTTTCCACGAAGTTCGCCAATGTACCCGCTTCGATAGCACCGCGCAAACCAGCCATGACGCGCTGGTAGTAACGCAAGTTGTGGATCGTGTTGAGCATCGAGCCGAGCATTTCGCCACAGCGATCGAGATGATGCAGGTAGCTGCGCGAGAAGTGCTGGCAGGTGTAGCAGTCGCAGCCTGCCTCGAGCGGCCGGGTGTCGTGACGGTGCTTGGCGTTACGGATCTTGACCGTGCCCTCGGCGGTAAACAGGTGGCCATTACGGGCGTTGCGGGTCGGCATCACGCAATCGAACATGTCGACGCCGCGGCGTACACCCTCGACCAGATCCTCGGGCTTGCCGACACCCATCAGGTAGCGCGGCTTGTTCTCGGGCATCCAGGTCGGCAGGTAGTCGAGCACCTTGATCATCTCTTCCTTGGGCTCGCCCACCGACAGGCCGCCAATGGCCAGGCCATCGAAGCCGATCTCCTGCAGACCTTCCAGCGAGCGCTTGCGCAGCTCGGGGTACATGCCGCCCTGAATGATGCCGAACAGCGCCGAGGGCGAATCGCCATGGGCGATACGCGAGCGCTTGGCCCAGCGCAGAGATAGCTCCATCGACTTGCGCGCCTCGTCCTCGGTGGCCGGGTAGGGCGTACATTCGTCGAAGATCATTACGATATCGGAGCCCAGCGAGCGCTGTACGGCCATCGATTCCTCGGGGCCCATGAATATCTTGGCACCGTCGACCGGCGAGCGGAAATGCACGCCCTCCTCGGTGATCTTGCGCATGGCGCCCAGCGAAAAGACCTGGAAGCCGCCAGAGTCGGTGAGGATCGGCTTGTCCCACTGGGCGAAGTCGTGCAGGTCGCCGTGAGCCTCGATCACTTCCGTGCCGGGACGCAGCCACAGATGGAAGGTATTGCCGAGGATGATCTCGGCGCCGATCTCCTTGACGCTCTGCGGGGTCATGCCCTTGACGGTGCCGTAGGTGCCCACCGGCATGAACGCGGGGGTTTCCACCGTGCCGCGGGGAAAGGTCAGCCGGCCGCGACGGGCACGCCCGTCACTGGCCAGGCGCTCGAACTTCATGAAGCATTCGTTACGCATCGGGGTCTCGAAAATCAGGAAAGCGTGGGCGTGCGGGTCAGGAACATGGCATCGCCATAGCTGAAGAAGCGGTAGCGCTCGTCAACGGCTTCGCGATAGGCACGCATTACCGTGTCATAGCCGGCAAATGACGACACCAGCATCATCAGAGTCGATTCCGGCAGGTGAAAGTTGGTAATCAGGGCATCGACACAGCGCCATTGGTAGCCGGGATAGATGAAGATATCGGTCTCGCCGCGGAACGGGGCGATCGTGCCGTCGTCACTCTTGAGGCAGGCGCTCTCCAGGCAGCGAACGCTGGTGGTGCCCACCGCGACGATCCGGTTGCCGCGTGCGCGGGCGGCGCGCACCTGCTCGGTGACGGTCTCGTCGACCTCGATCCACTCGCTGTGCATGTGATGCTCGCGAATGTCGTCGACGCGTACCGGCTGGAAGGTGCCGGCACCGACATGCAGCGTGACGAAGGCCGTTTCGATGCCGCGCTCGCGCATGGCATCCATCAGCGGTTCATCGAAGTGCAAGCCGGCGGTGGGAGCGGCCACGGCGCCGTCGCGACGGGCATAGACGGTCTGGTAGCGATCGCGGTCGGCCAGTTCGTCCTCACGGGTAATATACGGCGGCAGAGGCATATGGCCATGGCGCTCGAGCAGTTCGATCAGTGGCGTCTCGCCGAGAAAGCGCAGCTCGAAAAGTGCGTCCCGTCGGCCTTCGACAACGGCACGCACGTCACCTTCGAAGATCAGCTCGGTACCCGGCTTGGGCGACTTGCTGGCACGAAGGTGGGCCAGGCCGCGATGCGCATCCAGCGGCCGCTCGAGCAGCATTTCCACTCGGCCACCGCTGGCTTTCTGGCCGTGGAGCCGTGCAGGGATAACCCGCGTATCGTTGAATACCACCAGATCGCCGGGCGCGAGCAGGTCGAGCAGGTCGGGAAAGCGGCGATGTGCGAGTTCGCCACTGGTGCCGTCCACGCATAGCAGGCGGCAGTCGCTGCGCTGTTCGCTGGGGTAGCGGGCAATCAGCTCGTCGGGAAGATCGTAATGGAAATCGGCACGCTGCATGAATGATGAAGGCCAGGACGGTGAACGTTGCATCGATGGTCCGGCACCAGGCTGGACCGTTTGGACAGGGCGCCCATGATAGCCGAGCAGGGCGATGAAGTCAGTCCGCCATTGACGCCATGATTTAGCTCCGTATAATGCGATTCCGCTGCCGGTGTGGCGGAATTGGTAGACGCAGCGGATTCAAAATCCGCCGCTAGCGATAGCGTGTCGGTTCGAGTCCGACCACCGGCACCATTTCCAAATCAGTAAGTTAGCGTCATCCTTCCCTTCCTTTGTATCTAGCCTTTTCCACTCGTCTGTCTGCAAAGTGGCTACGCACTTTCGGCGCTTATTTGATGGCCTCCACCAAGTGATCCGGCGTTAGGTGTGCATAGAGCATCGTCCTCTGAATCGTTTGATACCCAGAATCTTTTGCAGCGTTAACACGTCACCGCCGTTCATCATGAAGTGACTGGCGAACGCGTGGCGTAGTAGTTGTGCCGCAAATCATGAAAATGCAGGTTGGGCCAGCTTATATCGTGCCTCGCATTTCCAGAATAGGCCGCAGCTTGGCGTAGGACGTACCGAACGACAGTTCCGTTAAAGAATTGCACTTCTAGCCTCTTGGCTGCAGGTTCGATTCCTGCTGGGCCCGCCACTCCAGTGCAGCATCAGTTTATAGGCGAGTACTACAGCCATCCTATGCCAGGTAAGGCGGCAGGAAATAGGTGCAATAGAGCCGGTTTTCTCCACCCTGCAGATCAATGCTTAAGCCGGCCGACCGGCAAGTACTACTTACAACGTGTGGCTGCAGCGGGTGGCGGCCGGGCCAACGAGTGATGCTGGCCGACTATAATGCGGCTACTGGTCACACACGTGGCGTAAGCCCGTTGAGACTTAGCAGGTGCAACCAAGGACAAGACTGGCAAGACCGACAGGGCACTCAGATCCGTTGAGTTCTAGGCGCAGATAAAAGCAGCCAAGGCCCTCGACCCGAAGCGTGCCTGGTATTTTAATCAGAAGAGCCGCCAGCTGATTACTCAACTACGCATCTGGCTCGACAAGCCTCTGAACCAAGTGCTGCCGAAGAGCGCGCTGGGCTAGGCACCACTAACTGATTATCCAGTGGAGCCATCTGGCGCGGTACTTCGGTGAGGGTCTGATCCTCCTGGCCAATACCCTCGGCCGAGAACACTCCCCCTTCGTCGCGGCTGTAAGAGCTGGCTATTCAGCCAAGCATCCAGCGGTGCCCAGGCAAGTGTGGCTATCTACAGCCTGATCGAGACGGCCAACGCCTATAGGGCTCTCTCGCCTTATACCTTCAGTTCGTCTTTGGGATGTGGTCGATCCGCAGCTAGGTTGCCGACTTCGACTTACTGTTGTCATGGCTCTGGAAGGACATCCTGCCACTCTGATCCTAGTTGCAGGCCAGACAGATGAGGTTCGTGGACCGCAGGGAGGAAACGGAGAAGGAAATAACCAAACTGGTCATTTCTCACACGCTGTTACGTTGTTGGAGGCCAAAGCCCGACAGTAAGCTTCAATGCACACGATGAGCCCCCAGAGGCGAATCATTCAAATCAATTACAATAAAGCAGGTGTTAATATGATCTACAAAACAGCGCTAGCCACCGGTGTCATGATTTTCTCCGCAGGCCTCGCCCAGGCCGAGGAGTCCTATCGGATCGGCATCACTCAGAACAACGTCGGTGTCGATAGCTACCAGACGACCTACGAGAGTGCTTTCGAGCAGGCAGCCGCAAAGCATGGCAATGTCGATGTCATCGTGCTTGATGCCGGTGGAGATGTCGCTCGCCAGATCGGCCAGATGCGAAACCTCATCCAGCAACGTGTCGATGCCATCATTATCTGGCCGACCAACGGACAGGCTGTGATTCCCGCCATCCGGCAGGCCCATAATGCCGGTATACCTGTCGTGGTAACCAACTCCAAGATCGCCGAGGCGGGCCTTGACTACATTGCGGCCTTCTCGGGCCCCGATAATGTCCAGCAGGGAGCCTCTTCTGCCGAGATGATGTGCGAAGCCCTCAACGGTGAGGGACAAATCGTGCAGATCGCTGGGCAGCCGGGATATACCACCGCCATGGAGCGCTCCCAAGGCTTCGAGGAGAAACTGGCCGAAGCGTGCCCCGGAGTCAAGCTCTTGGAGACCCAGCCCGCCGACTGGAACCGTGAGAAGGCCCAGCGGGTCATGGAAAATTTCCTCACCAAATACGATGACATCGACGGCGTCTATGCTGGGGATGACAACATGGGAGTCGGTGCCCTGAACGCCGCCAAGAGCGCCGGCCGTGCCGATGAGATCGTGTTCATCGGCGCCACTAATTTCGCCGTGGGTTACGAGGCCATCGAGCGTGGTGAATACTACGGCTCCATCTACCAGTCCCCTGTCGATGATGCGGAAGCGGCTCTCCAAACCGCACTCGATGTCTTGGCAGGTGAAGAGGTGCCGAAGATGAACTTCTTCGAGACACCAAAGATCACCGCCAACAACCTGACCGAGTTCGACAAACCCGTTTTCTAAGCATCGGGGGGCTGGGACTTTCAAGGGGCCTGGTCTTCTCTAGTATCCCCGGGTCCATGGTTCCGGAGAGTTCGCCCAAGACTCTTTCTGAACATCAGGACCGACACTCTGTTCCGTCCGCCATGACAAATGGCCAAGAATTTCTCGGATCGACGGCATGCTCCCGGGCATGCCGACGGGGCGTCGACTGCAACGGAAGCATCCCGGACTTCAGCCAGAAACGCCAATAAAGGTGAGTATCATGGCTTCTATAGAACAAGGTAAACAAGCCATCTTATTAAATAAGAAGTATAAGGAAGGCCTTCTGAATTTTCTTTCCGCTCAGGGCATCCTTGTCTTCTTTCTTATCTGCATGTTTGCTTTTTCACTATTCTCCGAACAGTTTCTATCCCAGTCAAATATCATGACTGTGGTCCGACAGGCCTCGATTATCGGCATTATTGCCGTAGGGGTAACGATAGTAATTATCGGCGGTAATCTAGATCTCTCCGTCGGGTCGATGCTCTCCTTCTCGACGGTGTTAGTAGTCGATTTGCATGACAAGATAGGGCCGGCCGGGGCCATCGTTCTGATGTTCGTTCTGACGCTGATGATCGGGGCAGTCAACGGATTACTGATCGGCTTCATGCGGCTGAATTCTCTAATCGTTACCTTGGCGATGCTATCGGCAGTCCAAGGACTGGTGCTGATTTATAGTGGCGGAAAAAATGTCGATATCGCCAACCAGAGCGACACCTGGTTCGCCATCTTCGGGCGAGGCTATGTGTTGGGTATCGCAGTTCCGGTAATCCTTTTTGCTGTTCTGGCAATCATCGTGCAGGTCGGCATGTCTTACACCAGCTATGGTCGGCGCATCTTCGCCGTCGGTGGTAACCCGGCCGCGGCCGTGTATTCTGGCATCCGAAGGAACTGGTGCGTATTCAGTACTTACCTGATCTCAGCCTTCTGCGTGGCCTGTGCTGCACTGGTGCTGG
The DNA here is from genome assembly GCF_900113605.1 of Modicisalibacter xianhensis. Classification (GTDB taxonomy): domain Bacteria; phylum Pseudomonadota; class Gammaproteobacteria; order Pseudomonadales; family Halomonadaceae; genus Modicisalibacter; species Modicisalibacter xianhensis. Next base: position 178,679 of record NZ_FOPY01000002.1, on the reverse strand, counting down.
GCTCGCGGGTCATGGGGTCCCAGAATAACGTCGGGCAGGGCTACGAGTTGCTGGTGCTGGCCGGGATCATTCTCGGAGGAACCAGCTTGTTAGGTGGGGCAGGGAGCGTCTGGAAGACGATCATTGGGGTCTTAATTCTAGGGTTCATCCAGAACGGGTTGCTGCTGTTGGGGTATCCCTATTACACCCAGTGGCTTGTCACTTGGGTAATTATCATCCTGGCGGTGTGGCTGGACCTTGCCAACAAGCGCAAGCGTCTTTTTACGACTCACTCCTGAACCTGGTGATGAACATGATTAACATGAAGGATTTTCTAAAAGGCAGTGGATTTATCCAGCCGATCTGGGTATTTGTCATCGTCATTACCGTCTTCTTTAGCTTCATGTCTGAGTATTTTCTCTCGATAGGTAACCTGGGCAATATCCTAGTCCAGACTTCGACTATCGGGCTGATTGCCCTAGGTATGACTTTCGTCATGATCAACGGCAATATTGATCTCTCGGTGGGTGCTGTCCTGGGGCTGGCGGCATCGTTATCGGTCGGCCTCCAAGACTATGGAATTACCATTGCGGTCATAGCCGCCCTAGCATCGGGCCTTGTGTTGGGGGCCATCAACGGTTTGATCGTCTGGAAGACAGGCGTCAACGCCTTTATCGTGACTCTAGGGGCCATGATTGGTGTCCGCGGTCTCATCTTCGTCTACACCGAAGAGCAGTCCTTTTATGCCACCAACTTCGCCTTCTCCGACTTCGGGGCCGCATCGATCGGGCCGTTTCCCGTGCTCGCCCTTATTTTTCTCGTCTGCACCCTAGTGATGCATCTGGTGCTGAAGAAGACCGGTCACGGTCGCAATACCTTCGCCGTGGGCGGCAACCCCGAGGCTGCCCTGGATGCAGGTATCCGCATCGGTCGTCACATGATGATCAACTTCATCATTGTGGGGTTCTTCGCCGCCCTTGCCGGTGTGCTTCTGGCGACCCAGATGGGTGCCGCCACGCCGAACCTGGGCCGTGACTATGAGCTCTGGACCATCACTGCCGTGGTACTCGGTGGCACCAAGCTGACAGGTGGATTCGGCAGCATCACCGGCACCCTGGGCGGCGTGCTTGCCATCGGCATCCTGCGCAACGGCATGAATTTGATGCAGGTGCCGGCCTTCTACGTGCTGGTCATTCTCGGTCTCATCCTGATCTCGGTGTTGATCATCGACCAACGGCTCAATGTCCATGCCAGCAAGGGAGTCAGCATATGAGCACTACAGCTATTAGTCGCAATCCCCGTCACAGTGCGGATTCCCCGAGCCCCGTACTGTCGTTGATCAACATCACTAAGAAGTTTCCAGGTGTCATAGCCCTGAACAAGGTCAGCTTCGACGTCAGGGCAGGCGAGGTCCATGCCTTGCTGGGCGAGAACGGCGCCGGCAAGTCCACACTAATGAAGGTGCTGGCCGGCAAGCATCAGCCCAACGGGGGCCAGATCTTTCTCGCGGGAGAGAAGAAGTTTTTCGAAAACCCCAAGCAGGCCAAGAAGAGCGGCATCGTGTTGATCCACCAGGAGCAGTCGCTGGTTCCCGAAATGTCGGTGGCGGAGAACATCTTCCTGGGCAGCCTGCCCCTGAAATGGGGTAACCGTGTCGACTGGAAGAAGCTGCATGCAGACAGCACTGAAATACTCAAGCGCCTCAAGTGCACCTTTAGTTCCCGCGACATGGTCAGCAATCTCTCCATCGCCAAGAAGCAAATGGTGGAGATCGCCCGAGCCTTGGTCTTCACGCCGCGGATCGTGGTCTTCGACGAGCCGACGGCATCACTGACCGACCATGAGAAGCCGGTGCTCTACGACATCATTCGGAACCTGCAGAAGCAGGGGGTGGGCATCGTCTACATCTCGCACCGAATGGATGAGATCTTCCATCTCTCCCAGCGCATCTCGGTTCTGCGTGACGGCGAGTACAACGGGACCCTGAATACAGCTGACACCAGCGAGGATGAAGTCACCAAGTTGATGATCGGCAGAACCCTCAAGCTCGATCACGCCAGCAAGCCTCGTGAATTCAAGGAGAACATGCTCGAGTTGCGTAGCCTCACGGTCAAGGGGGTTTTCGAGGATATCAGCTTCAACGTACGCAAGGGCGAGATCGTTGGCATGTACGGTCTGGTCGGCGCAGGCCGCTCCGAGGTCGCCGAGACGATCTTCGGGCTGCGTCAGCCATCGGCCGGCGAGATCCTTCTCGACGGCAAGGTCGAGTCGATCCGCTCCACCCACGATGCGGTGGCCAGGGGCATTGCTCTGGTACCGGAGGATCGCAAGGACAAGGGCCTGATCCTCGGCATGAACTGTCGAGACAACATGACCCTTTCGGCACTTGGCAGTGTCTCTTCCATGGGTTTCATGAAGACTAGTGAAGAGAAGGTCGTCTATGACAAGTACCAGCGGGCAATGAAGATCAAGACACCCAGCTGGCGCCAGAAAGTCGGCAACCTCAGTGGTGGCAACCAGCAGAAGATCGTCATCGGCAAGTGGCTGCATACCCATCCCAAGCTGTTGATTCTGGATGAGCCGACCCGCGGCATCGACGTAGGCTCCAAGGCCGAGATTCATGGGCTGATCAAGGAGTTGGCCCGGTCGGGCTATGCGGTGCTGGTGATTTCCTCGGAAATGCCCGAAGTGCTGGGTGTCAGCAACCGCATCATCGCGATGTATGAGGGGCGAGTGACGGCGGAATTCGACGGCGATGCAGTATCCGAGGACAAGCTGGTTCAGGCCATCACCGGACAGTACGTCACGGAAACCAGCGGGCCTGCCCACTCGGCCTCGGCTTGATGTGGCCATGCGACCCAGCTTCCCAGGTAATCACGAGGAAACCATCATGAAGCCCTTCATTTATAATGGCTTGCCGTCACGCGCTATCTTCGGACAAGGAACCCTGTCCCGAATCGCCGAGGAGGTCCGTGAGCTAGGCTGCCACCGTGCAGTCGTCCTGGCAACGCCCGAGCAGGCAGGCCAGGCTCGCGAGGTACTCGCCAAACTGGGCGAGCTCGGGGCCGGCGTCTTCGCCGAAGCCAGGATGCACACCCCGGTCGAGGTCACCGACGCGGCGATGCGCCATATCGAGGAATTCGATGCGGACTGCACCGTGGCGATCGGCGGCGGCTCCACCATTGGGCTCGGCAAGGCTATCGCTCTTCGTACCGGCCTGCCCCAAGTGGCGATCCCCACGACCTATGCCGGCTCTGAAATGACACCGATTCTCGGGGAAACTCGGGACGGCCTTAAAACGACCCAGCGCACCCTCAAGGTACTACCCGAGGTGGTGATCTATGACGTCGACCTGACGCTGGGTCTGCCGGTCGGCATGTCCGGCACCAGTGGCATCAATGCTATCGCCCATGCGGTGGAGGCGCTCTACGCCAAAGACCGCAACCCCGTGGTCTCGCTGATGGCGGAGGAGGGCATCGCCGCCCTGGCGCGTAGTCTGCCGGCGATCGCCAAGAATCCCTCGGACCAAGACGCTCGTTCGGATGCTCTCTATGGTGCCTGGCTGTGCGGTGCCTGCCTCGGCTCCGTGGGGATGTCGCTGCATCATAAGCTCTGCCACACCCTGGGCGGCTCCTTCGACCTACCTCATGCCGAGACCCACACCATCGTGCTTCCCCACGCCGTGGCCTACAACACCGAGGCGGCCCCGGAGGCAATGGCACGTATCGCCCGGGCGTTGGGCTCGAGCGATGCAGCCGGTGGGCTCTATGACCTGGCGCGCGCCGTGGGGGCGCCATTGGCCCTGGCCGACATTGGTATGCAGGAGAGCGATATCGACCGGGCGACCGAGATCGCCACGAGCAATCCCTACTGGAATCCACGCGAGATCGAGGCCGATGGCATCCACCGTCTCTTGTGTGATGCCTTTGCCGGTCGTCGTCCAACGTCAAGGGAGGTTCTCGACGCATGAAGATCCTGCTGACCAATGCCATTGTGGTAACCATGGATCCCGAGACTGGTGATCTGGCCGACGGCCAGGTGCTGGTGGAAGACGATCGTATCCTGCAAGTTGGCCAGGACCTGCCGTCTGAGGGGGCCGAAGTGGTCGATTGTCGGGGAGGCATCCTGATCCCCGGCCTGGTCAATGCCCATATGCATACCTGGCAGACGGCCCTGCGCGGCGTCGCCGCCAACTGGACGTTGCTAGAGTACTTCGGCCATGTGCATCGCGGGCTGGCGACCCTGTTCTCCCCAGATGACATCTACATCGCCACCCGTATGGGTGCGCTTAACCAGCTCAACTGCGGAACCACTACCCTGGGTGACTGGTGCCACAACAACCCCACGCCCGATCATACCGATGCGGCCATTCGCGGGCTCAAGGAGTCCGGTATTCGGGCGCTGTTTTTCCATGGTTCCCCCAAGCCGGACCCCAAGCCGGGGCAGCCGCACTTCAGCGAGATCCCCCATCCACGCAGCGAGGTCGAGCGACTGCTCGCCGGCTCGCTGAGCGACCGCGAGGGACGCGTGACCCTGGGGCTGGCGATCCTCGGGCCGCATTACTCCACCCTTGACGTCAGCCTGCACGATTTCGAACTGGCCAAGGAGTTCGGCCTGGTGGCCTCAATGCACCAAGGCGGCGGCGAGGCTGTCAGCCCCGGAGGCTGGGACGTGATCGAGGATCAGGGGCTACTGGGGCCGGATATCAACATCGTGCATGGGCAGAGCCTGGACGACAGCCAGTTGGCCCGCTTCTGCGCGAAGGGCGTGACCTTCTCCATCGCCCCCGAGAACGAGATGACCCAAGGTCACGGTTTCCCGATCACCGGCCACGTTCGCCGACACGGCGGTGTCGTCTCCCTGGGGGTGGATCTCGAATCGGTCATCTCCGGTGACATGTTCTGCGTCGCCCGCATGGCACTGGGCATGCAGCGCGCGCTTGATAACGATGCCTCGCGACGGGAGCAGGGCTCGATACCCGACACCTCGACCATCCGCACCCGCGAGGCGCTGCAGTGGATCACTGTCGACGGTGCCCGCGCCCTCGGGCTCGAGGACCGCATCGGCAGCCTGACGCCGGGCAAACAGGCCGACATCGTGCTGCTGGACAGCGGCCGTCTGAACATGCAGCCAGTCAATGACCCGGTATCGACCGTGGTCATGCAGGCGAGTCTCGCCAACGTCGACAGCGTCATGGTGGCGGGAGAATTCCACAAGCGACACGGCAAGCTGCTGGGAGGCGTCGAGGAGGGTATCAATCACTTGGCAGTCTCCGGTCACCGCATCAATGCCGAGCTTCAATCACGGCAAAAAAAAGAGGGGGCCTCTCAATGACCACCAATACCACCAAGGTAGCCTGGATTGGCCTTGGCAAGCTGGGTTTGCCCATGGCGACGCGGATCGCCGCAGCCGGCTACCCCGTGCAGGGATTCGACCTGAGCGCCGAGCGGATGGCGCTGGCCGAGCAGGCCGGCATCACCGCATACGAGGACCTGGCCTCTACTGTCGTGGACTGCCGCCTGGTCTTTGTCTCGGTTCCCGACGACAAAGCGTTGCTGGGCCTGACGCTTGAAACCGGACGCCTGCTGGCGAAGCTGGCGTCGGGAAGCGTGTTGATTGAGACCAGTACCGTCAGCATCGAGGCCTCCGCCAGGGTGGCAGCCGCCGCCGACGAGCGGGGCATTGCCTATCTGCGCAGCCCGGTGTCGGGCAACCCGGTCGCCGCCGAGTCCGGCACCCTGTCGGCTATGGTCTCCGGTCCGCGTGAGGCACTGGATGAGGCCTTGCCGGTGATGAATACCTTCACCAAGGCCCAGTACTGGCTCGGTGATAATGAACAGGCTCGCTACGCCAAGCTGGCCATCAACCTGATGATCGCGGTAAGCGCAGGGATGATGGGCGAGGCATTGGCGATGGCCCGCAAGGGCAACATCGGCTGGGAGGAAATGCTGGACCTCATGGCCGACAGTGCCGTGGGTTCGCCGATGGTCAAGTACAAGACCCAGCCGCTGAAGGACCGTGACTTCACCTCTACCTTCTCGGCCGCCCAGATGGCCAAGGACTTGGACCTGATCCTCGGCTGTGCCCACGGAGATGGTGTCGCCGTGCCCTTGGCTGCTCAGATGCGCGAGGCCTACAGCTCCCTGATCGGCACGGGACACGGTGGGGATGACTATATCGCCACGATCCACCACACCGAGCGCCTCTCCGGGCTGCCGACCTTAGAGAGGAAATAACCCCATGCGAAATCTCAATGCCGAGAACATCACGGACGCCGTGATTGAACAGTTCGCTGGCTGCAGTGACGAGCGCCTGAAGAGCGTGCTGAACAGGCTGGTGAGGCACTTGCACACTTTCATCCGTGAGGTGGAACTCACTGAACAGGAGTGGACCCAAGCCATCAATTTCCTGACCCGAACCGGCCAGATGTGCGATGACCAGCGTCAAGAGTTCATCCTGCTCTCCGATACCCTGGGTGTGACGATGCTGGTCGATGCCATCAATCATCAGACCTCAGACCCCATGGTGTCGGAAAGCACGGTGCTGGGACCCTTCTATGTGGCTGACCCGCCCGAGGCTGTCCAGGGCGAGTCGATCGACTGGAACGTCGAGGGCGAGCCCTTCTTTGTGGAGGGGCAGGTGCATGATGCGCGCGGCGAGCCGCTGGCCAATGTCATCGTCGATGTTTGGCAGTCGGACAGCGAAGGGTTCTATGACGTCCAGAAGGAACTCGAGAGCGCCTCGCTGCGGGCTCGTTTTATTACTGACGCCCAGGGGCGCTATGCCTTCTGGACAGTGACCCCCGCACCCTATCCGATCCCGACCGACGGTCCGGTCGGCAAGATGCTGGAGATCACCGGCCGGCATCCCTACCGGCCCGCCCACGTGCACTTCATGCTGAAGGCCGAGGGCTACGAGACCCTGGTAACCCAGGTCTTCGCCGAAGAAGATCCCTACCTCGACTCCGACGCAGTCTTCGGCGTCAAGGATTCCCTGGTCGCGGAGTATGTGCCGCTGCCGCCAGGACAGGCACCCGATGGGCGATCAATGGACGTACCCTTCCGCTATCTGAAATACGACTTTGGCCTGAAGGCAAGCCGTTAGTCGCATCGCAGGGCGAAGCCATCCCGAAAGAACCATCCAGCAAGAGGAGAGCGACATGACTGTCATCGATAACCATGCGGTTGAGACCCTGTTCACCGAGGCACGTACCCACAACGTGTGGACAGATCAGGAGGTCAGTGAGGAGAAGTTGCGCGAGCTGTATCACCTAATGCATTTCGGCCCGACCTCCATGAACTGCCAGCCCCTACGCGTATTATTTCTGAAAAGCCAGGAGGCCAAGGAGCGTCTCAAGCCAGCACTGCTCCCCGGCAACCAAGAGAAGACCATGAAGGCGCCCGTAGTGGCCGTGCTAGGCTACGACACTGAGTTCTACGAGCATCTGCCACGAATGTTTTCCCACAACAAGGATGCCAAGTCTCTGTTCGAGGGCAAGACCGACTTCATCAACACGACGGCATTCCGTAACAGCTCCATCCAAGGAGGCTATTTCATCCTGGCCGCGCGTGCGCTGGGGTTGAATGCCGGGCCAATGTCCGGTTTCAACAATGCCGCCGTGGATGAAGAGTTCTTCCCCGATGGCAAGGTGAAGAGTAACTTCCTATGTAACCTGGGCTACGGAGACGCCTCGGCGCTCTTCCCGCGCCAGGATCGCTTCACATTCGACGAGGTGTGCGACATCTTGTGATCCCTGCCTTCCGGGGCTCCCGGGCACTTTATAAAGAAGCGCATTCATGGGCAGTGATACCCTCCGCTTGGGCCGTGATCGCCATCGCCACGGCCTCTTTTTTTAGCCTGTAAGGAGGCAGGGGGCTGCATGGTGTACGACTGGCAGTTCATTGTGTTGATCATTATCGCCGTGCTGATTACCGGCATTTCGAAATCAGGCTTCGCCGGCGGCGTCGGGGTGGTAGCGGTACCGCTGATCTCATTGAAGGCCAGCCCGAACTTCGCCGTGGCCGTCATGCTGCCCCTGTTGATCGTGATGGATCTCTTCAGTCTCAAGGCCTGGTGGCGCCACCGGGTGGCGGCCGTACTATGGCTGATGTTCCCCCCCGCGGTGTTGGGGGTGTCGGTCGGCTACCTAACCTATGGCCGCTTCGATGAGGCCCTGCTCAAGGTCTTGCTGGGGGTGTTCTCGATCCTGTTCGCCCTCTGGGGGCTATTCAAGCCCTTCCGGGGTCGGGTAATGCCGACCTGGGTTGGTGGGCTGAGTGGCTGCATCGCCGGTTTCACTAGTTTCATCGCCCATGCGGGAGGACCACCGCTCAACTTTTATTTATTGCAGCGACGACTCACTAAGGAGCAGTTCCTTGCTACTGCAGTGGTCTTCTTGGCAGCCACCAATCTTGTCAAGCTGGTGCCCTACGGCATGCTTGGCTTGTTGAATGTTACGAATCTCACCATCGCGCTGCTACTGTTCCCGGTGGCCTGGCTGGGGGTGCGTCTGGGACTGGTCATACAGAAGCGGCTGAACGGAGAACTCTTCTTCCGGTTCATCCTGGGCTTGCTGATCCTGCTGGGCATACGCCTGATCGCTAGCGGATGGGGGTAGCTGGGGGCCGCCACATTTGCCGACAAGAGTCAGGCGGCGCTATCTTTGTGTATGAGAGTTTCTCTGCCCCGAGGTGAATATGAGATGAGCGAGATCCTCGACGAGAGCCACCCGGAGGGTCCCTACGACAGCCTGTCCCAGCCCCCAATGCCGAAGCTCTCCAACACGGAGCTCTCGCGCTTCATTGACTTCATCGAGCAGTTCGAGCAGGAGACCGAGCACTCGCTCTCCATGAGCCACGGTTACCGGGAGATGCGCATGATGATCCATCTCATGCGCAACCACCTGGCCGGCCGTCTGACGACGCCCACCTCCCTTGCGGATGCCTCCGGCCTCTCCTATGGCACCGCCAAGCGCGGCATAGAGAGCATTATCAAGCGTGGACTGATCCTCTCACGGCCCAGGACGAAATCGGGCAAGACGGTATCGCTGCACCCCTCGCCCAGAATGATCGCCGAGTGGGAAGCCTATGCGAATCGGATCAAGGGTCTTCTGGGCCCCCTGTTCGGCGTGAATCCCGCCTCGGAGACCGGCCGACGGATCTTCCTCGACGCGGCCGAGATGGCTCGAGTGATCTCGCCTCCGGCGGTGCTCTCGGCACGGCTCGAACTGAAGGGCGGGCTGCGTGGACTCATCCATGCCGACCCGACCTTCATGGCGATGCACAACCTGAAGCAACAGCTCGAATCCATCTTCGGCCTTGATATTCATAATTCCGCCCGATCGATAGACGAGCTGCTAGAGGAGATCATTCACAATGCCGGTCGCATCAAGTCGCGCTATGACCTGGTGGCCTGCGACCTCCCCTGGTTCGGCGAACTGGCGTCGAAAGGGATCCTGCAGCCTCTCGATCACTTCATCCGTCGCGATGCCTACGACCTCTCCGACTTCCATCCGGTGGCGATCCAGAGCACGCGATACGCTGGGCGACAGTATGGCATTCCCCTGCAGACCACGCCCGAGCTACTCTGTTACCGGAAGGATATTCTCGAGCAAGCGCAACTCGAGCCTCCGAAAACGACGGAGGAACTGATCAAGGCGGCCAGGCGCTTGCACGACCCCGCCAAGGGGCGCTACGGCATCGCCTGGAACGCTGCGCGAGGCACGCCGCTGGGCCATACTTTCAGTTTCCTGATGGCTAAGTTCGGTCAGCCGATCATCAACCTTCGCCGTTGCGAAGGCAGCTATGACTTCCAGCAGGCAGTCGGCGAGGAGCTGCGGCCAATGTTTCAATCAGATGCCGCCTACCGCGCCTGCGAGTACATGCTGGACATCCTGAAGTTCTCGCCCCCCAACATCCTCCATATGGCGTGGTACGAGCGTGCCCAGTCCTATGCCTCCGGCGAGGCCTGCATGGCCTACTGCTATACCTTGCTGGCCCCGCTCATCGAGTTCGATCGGCAGTCACCGGCTTGGGGGAATACCGGCTACCTGCCGCACCCGATCGGCAACCATGGCCGCATAATTACCCCTATCGGAGGCTATGCCCTGGCCATTCCGGCGAATCTCTCGGAGGAACGGACCGAGAATGTCTGGACGGCCCTTCGTCACCTGACCTCGGCCAGCATGTCCAAGCTCTACATTCTCAATGGCAGTCTGGTGACCCCGCGCTTCAGTGTCAGCCGGGACCCGGAGGTCTCAGCCCTGTCCCCTCTGATCGAGATTGTGGATGACATGGCGAGAAAGGACATCCTGCAGGTCTGGCCACGCCCCCCGGTACCGGGCATCACGGAGGTGATAAGCATTGCCGGGCACGAGATATTCGAGGTGCTGGACGGGCGCCGCTCCATCAAGAAAGCCCTGTCCATGGCACAGGACAGGGCCGATCGGGTGATGCGCGACAGGGGATATTACTGAGCCAGCCCCGAATTGCCGGTAGCCTTACTGCATGATCATGCCACCGTCGATCATCAGCAACTGGCCGGTCATGTAGTCCGACTCCGGGCTGGCCAGGAAGGAGGCCGTGCCGACCACATCTTCGGGGTAGGAATAGCGCTTCATCAGAATCATCTTTTCGGCGAGCTCGTCCATGGACTGGCCCTGCTTGTCGAACTTGCCAATACTGACCAGGTCCTTGTCGAGCTGCTCCCATAGCTCGGTACGTACGACACCGGGACCGTAGCCATTGACGGTGATGTTGTGGTCGGCCAGCGCCTTGGCGCCGCCGTTGATCATAGCCAGGACGGCGTGCTTGCTGCAGGAGTAGGGGACTACATCATCGAAGGCTTGACGGGAGAGAATGGAGCCGACATTGATGATCTTGTAGGGGCCGTTCTCCTTGCCCTGATCGATCATCTGCTTGGCGGCTTCCTGCATGCCGATCAGGCAGCCTAGCGCGTTGACGTCCATAATCTGGTGCCAGTTCTCCTCTGTAATATCCAGGAACATTAGCGGCTTGTTGATGCCAGCATTATTGACCATGACATTGAGGCTGCCGAAAGCCTCGACAGTGGCTTCAACTGCTGCCTTCATGGACTCACGCTCGGTGACATTGAGCTTGACCGCGATGGCTTTGCCGCCCTCTCTGCTGTTGATGCGCTTGGCAACTTCCTCGCACCCTTCAATGTTCAAATCGGCTACGCATACATTCGCGCCCTGTTCGGCATAGTGCTCAGCAACAGCGGCACCCATGCCGCGCGCGGCACCCGTAATCAGGCAGTTCTTTCCGTTAAGTCGAGCCTTGTCCATGAAGTCACCTCTTGGAGTTATTTATTGCTGGCACGAAGATATGTCATGCCGATACGGAGTCCAGGGGAATAGTCTGGAGTGCTTTCCCGCTTGATAAGCAAGGCAGATGTATTCTCACTCAGCTTGCTGAAACGCATTGTCAGCAGTTAAGAGGTGTAAAGGGTAGAAGGGGGCGCAAGGATTTTGACCAGATCGGATTTTTTACAGTAGAACCTGATCGGCCGCCGGAATGTTTTTTGAGAGAATTACATGCGAAGCCTCGCCGCGGCTGGGGTGGAGGCCTTTGAGCGCTAACAAGCAGGGCGTTCATCTCATTTCCCGATGACTTCTTGTCGACCGACAATATTACCGTTCGTGCTTCACGAGGCGCTGAAAAAGGCCTGTTTAGTATCTACGAAGCCTTTAACAATATCCGTTAGGCTCACGCTAAATAACAATTCAACCTGCCGCGCCAGTACCATGGCGTAAAATGAGGCCCTTATGTCTACTCCCTGTATAATCTGTGTTGCCATCACCGGAAGCCTACCGCGCAAGGAAAATAACCCTGCGGTTCCCATCACCGTAGAGGAGCAGATCGAGAGCACCCAGGCAGCCTTCGAGGCTGGTGCCTCCATCGTCCACTGCCATGTACGCAATGATGACCAGACGCCCACTTCTGACCCTGAGAAATTTGCCAAGTTAATGGAAGGGGTGAGAAAGCACTGCCCGGGAATGATTATCCAGTTATCCACTGGCGGTCGCTCCGGTGCCGGCCAGGAGCGTGGCGGCATGTTGCCGCTCATGCCCGATATGGCGAGCCTCGCGGTGGGCTCCATCAATTTTCCCAACCGAATCTACGAGAATGCGCCCCAGTTGGTGGAGTGGCTCGCTGATGAGATGTTGAAATACAACGTAAAACCCGAGATTGAGGCTTTCGACCTGTCGCATATCCATCAGGCCGTCCATCTCTCTTCGCAGGGCAAGCTCAAGCCACCTCTCTACGTACAATTCGTGATGGGTGTTAGAAACGCCATGCCGGTGGACAGGCCTACTTTTGACTTCTACATCGACACTCTCAAACGCTTGGCACCGGGCTCTCAATGGTGTGGCGCCGGCATCGGCCCTAACCAGTACCTAATAAACGAATGGTCTATTGCCTCCGGCGGCCATACCCGCACCGGCCTGGAGGACAATGTGCGCCTTGATCGCCATACTCTGGCCCCTTCCAATGCAGCCTTGGTCGAGCGCGCCGTGGCGCTATGCGAGAAATACGAGCGATCCGTGGCTACATGGCGGCAGGCTCGTGAGATGCTCGATCTCAACCCGGCCTGAGCTTTGAGCATCAACCGCTGCACCATATCCATAAACAACATTGTGGGGGAATGGGTCATGACAAGGAAAAACGCAGAAAAGCATAACCACTGTTTTGTATGTGAACCCGCAATGAAGTTGTAATCATTAAATTAGCAAGTTTGCACTCATAATCCTTTTGCTCCTCGACGAAGCCAGTCATGCACGAAGGCCAGCTTGCGACTGGAGACATCCGACAGCACGAAGGGATAGATGTCCGATAGCCCCATGGAACGATTGACGTTATTGATGCCCATGCTGAGGTCGGCTGCGACATAGATCAGGCGTGCGGCATCCGGTTCCGAATACGGGTCCCAGTTGGGATGCGGCAGTTGGGGCGAGGACAAGCCCGCGGCAACGAAGCTGTCGGCTATGTCGGTCAGGTGCAGCAAGTGAGCGGCGGTTTCGGCCCAGTCCTCGTGTGGATGGGCTGAGGCGTAGGTCGTCAGGAAATGCTGCTTCCAGTCGGCAGGCGGGCCATCATTGTAGTGGCGCTGGAGCGCAGCGCGATAGTCCACGCGCTCGTCTCCAAACATGGCACGGAAGGCATCCAGGAAATCGGCACGCAGGCTAAGCCGCCACCAGAGCATATGCGCGATCTCATGACGCATGTGGCCGATCATGGTCCGGTAGGGTTCCTCCAGGGCCTGGCGGCGCGTAGTGCGAAGAACCGGGTCAGCCTCGGCAACGCTGATGGTCACTACCCCCTCGACATGCCCCATGGGAACCGGTGTGTGCCCTTCGGCGAGCATGTGGAACACGGGGGCCACGCCGGGATCTTCCGGCCGGAACCAGTTCCAGCGGCCAAGATTATCGAGGACCCAGCGCTTGGCGGCTTCTGTCTTGGCCCAGTAGGGCATGGCATTGGGAATGGACGGATCCGGAGCAAGCGCGGTCATTGCGCAAGCACGACAGAAAGCGCCTTGTTTTGGAGCGATCCAGTTGCAGCTGATTACGTCACGGTTGCTACAAAATGGTGGCGTGGCCAGGAACGCTCTTGCCTGAGGATCGTAGGCAACCGGCGTGCCGTCGGCCGTTGCGAGATTGTCGAACCAAAGTGAACCAGAGCCGACAGGATTGGCAAAGACGCGCATATAAGGTGTCCTTGAATAAGGCCGAGCGGGAGCGAAACACCAGGAGGGGATTCCGCTTTCCGGGCGTGCGTAAGCATTCTAGTTCACAAGCGCGTCATTGCTGCGTCATTGGGCATCGAGACGGAGCTTTTAGAGCAGACTGCAGATCATCGCTTAGCGTCCAGAAGCTTCATCCCACAGGGCTCTACCGCCCATTTTCTGGATGTAATCAAGCGGATAGGTGCGCCGCATCGCCGCTTGCTCTGTATCAAAGATTTTCGGGACATCTAATATGAACCCGGTCATAACAGACCGGGTTCATTCTTATTACCTATTGTCACGCCTATCTGCTGTCAGAACGCTTCCCACTCTTCAACCTCGCTCGCCATGGTTGGCTTCGTAACCGGTAGGTTGTGCTTCGCGGCTGGAGCGGATCGGGTCGGCAATGCTGGAGCTGCTCGGTCGCTTATGCCTGTTGTGTCGTCGCCCAGCACGAACGAGTTGATCAGGCGGTTGAGTCGCTGCGCATGCTCCCGCATCTCATTGGCTGCGGAAGAGGATTGCTGAACCATGGCTGCATTCTGCTGGGTCATGGTATCCATCTCGGCCACTGCCGTATTGATCTGGCCGATGCCACTGCTTTGCTCCTTGGCGCCCGCGCTGATCTCGGCGATGACATCGGTAACTCGGGCCACACTCGCCACGATGTCATGCATGGTCTGGCCTGCCGACCTGACAAGTTCGGCCCCGGAACGGGTATGGGAGGATGAGGTGTCGATAAGCTCACGGATCTCGCGGGAAGCTTCACTCGAGCGGCTGGCCAGGGTACGGACTTCCTGAGCGACGACGGCAAACCCCCGACCATGCTCGCCGGCACGTGCAGCCTCGACTGAGGCATTCAGCGCCAGGATGTTGGTCTGGAAAGCGATCGAGTCGATCATGGTGATGATATCGCTGATTTTCGCTGCCGAGGAATTGATGTCATTCATCGTCTTCTCGACTTGGGTCATGGCCGTTTCGCCCTGACGAGCCACGTCGGCTGTCGACTGCACCAGTTGATTGGCTTGCTGGGCGGACTCTGCACTGTGGTTGACGGTCGAGGTGATCTCCTCCATTGACGCAGAGGTCTCCTGCAGGTTCGCCGCAGCTTGATCGGTACGTGACGCCAGTTCTTCACTGCTCTGGGCAATCTCGCCGGCAGCCCGATTCACGCTTCGTGTGCTGGTGCGGACTTCACGCAGGGTGTTTTGCATACGTTCGACGAAGGCATTGAACTGATGGGCCAGTTCGCCAACCTCGTCATTGCTGTCGGCATGCAGACGGCGGGTCAGGTCGCCCTTGCCCCTGGCAATGTCCTTCATGGCTTCGGCGATACGACGAATGGGTAGGATGGCCCGGCGCACAAGGAAGACAGCCACGAGGGCAACCCCGATAAACATGGCGATGCCAATCAGTACCGATGACCAGATCGATTGACGAAGTTCCTTGGCAGCCAAGGCTTCGGCATCGGCCATGGCAGCGTCGATATCGGTTACGTAAACACCGGCCCCGAGCAGCCAGCCCCATTTCTCGATGCCGGCCGCATAAGAGAATTTGGGTTCGACCTGCTTTGTACTCGGGTGCGGCCAGCCGTACTGGTAAAAACCGCCACCATTTTTGGCAATCTTGATCATGTCACGGACCAGATATTTCCCGCTGGGATCCTGCTTGTCGAGCATGGCGGTGCCTTCCAGTTGTGGCTGGTGGGGCAGGACCAGGTTGGTGCCGTCATAGTCATAGACGAAGACGTAGTTGTCGCCCTCGAACCGCAGGTTACGCAACACGTCACGAGCACGCTGTTGGGCTTCAGAATCATCGGGGCCGGCTTGCGACACGATCGGGCTGATCGCGGACATGGCTGTCTCGATCACGTTGCGCACTGAGCTTTTGCGCGCTTCGATCAACATGGCCCGCTGTTCGGCCAGGTTGGTTTGGGTGTCTTCCATGCGTTCAAGGAGTGATAAGCCGACAAGAGAGCTTGTCACCAACAGCAGTGGAACTAATGTCAGCAGGAGGATTTTAGTTTGCAGGTTGAAAGATATTCGTTTTTTGGTGGCCGTCTTCGTCACAGTAGGTAGCTCCAAGTTATTATCGTCGGGAGCTAGATATCGGCGGGCACAAGTGGGTCTATAGCTTCTTGGGGAAAGAAACTTGTCAGACCAGTGTTTCGACAGACCAAGTATCACTGAGGTGCTGGTGGCGAGTCGCGACGAACTGGTCACGTGCAAGGGTGAAGCCAGTGCAATGCTCATCTGGCGACAGACGGGCATGACCGGGCTTCCTTTAGATTCGGTAGGGCGCTCTAAGGCTGCACAGCCCTCCACGTAGGAGGGCTGCTGTTGAGTCTAGTCAGACCCGGTGACCGTGGGATAGGGGTTGTCCGGCATCAGCGTGCGAGGCAGTGCCGGACGGCGAGTATCTTCCTTGGGGCCATAATTACTGGAGAGATAATCGAGGATTGTTTCCTCCGTTTCAGCCTGGAACTCCCACAACCCTTGGGTGTCCTGCATCCAGCGAATCAGGTTTTCCCAGTGGTTGCGAGTGCCGCTGTTCTGGGTAACCAAATCGGCTGAATGGCAGGCAGTGCAGTTATTGCGTACTGTCTCCCATCCCTCAGCCTTGATCAGACCGGTGGCAGGATCTGTCTGTTGTGCCCCTGATAGCAGGGGAGTACCCAGCAAGACCACCCCCAGCATTGGCATGGCAAGCTCACCTGAAAATTTCATGGCTGCCTCCTAAACCACTTGAACCGCGATGCGGTGGCAGGCGTTGTTGAGATAGCCCTTGGGATTCCAGCCTGGTACTACCATGGGCTGAGACCTGCCTTTCGTGTCGGTCGCCCTAGCCCACACCTCGTAGTAGCCCGGCTCGGGAAACGTGACAGTGGTCGTCCAGCGCTGCCAGGCCAGGCGATTGGGTGGTGCCTTGAGGTCAGCCTTCTGCCAAGTGGTACCAAAGTCGATGGAGACATGCACCTCTTCAACCTCCAGGTCTCCGGCCCAGGCGTGACCGCGAACCGTCATGCCTTCACCCTGCGCTTGTTCGCCGCCTGAACGGGGGAAAGTCACCAGCGACTTCACTGGCATCGACTCGATGGTCACGAAGTCCTCATCGGGCACGATACTGCCCGGCGCGACCGGGTGCTTGGGGACGCTATAGGAAGGAGGCGCCATCTTGGCACCGTCGTGTTTCTGGTTACGGATCACGATCCGCTTGAGCCACTTGCCCGAAACGGAGCCCGGCCACCCGCTGCAGACGACGCGCAAGGGATAACCATTGAGGTAGGGAATATCATCGTCATTCATTGCCCATGCGATCAGCGATTCGTCTTCCAATGCCTTGGCCATGGGTACGCCGCGTGAAATGGCCTCCTTGTTCGGGTTGCCGCTAGCGTGACGGTCAGCTCCGTAATAGCCGATGTAAACCGCATCCTTCTTGATTCCGCAGGCCTCGAGCACATCTCGCAGCCGCACACCGGTGAACGTCGGGCAGGCTACCGCGCCGGTAGTCCATTGATTGCCGCTGGCCGAGGGCACGTACTCGCTGCGCCCGTTGCCACCGCATTCCACTTGAAGCTGTAATGTATGATGCTCAAAGCGTTTCTTGAGGTCGGCAATGGTAAAGGTCTGCGGATTCTTACAAGACTCGCCAGCAACCTCCAGTTCCCAGGTATCGGCATTAATGTTCTGCAGCTCTGGTGGAATACCGTTGTTGCGAACGAACATGTATTTTGCCGGGGTAATGTCGTCATCAAGCAGATGCGCTGGGGTCTCGGCATTGATGGGCCTGTCGTTGAGGACAGTCAGGCCTTCCTTGCCCTCAAGCGTAAAGGGGTCGTCACTCTGCGCCAGAGCTGCAGGAATGAGTCCGCCGGGCATACGGTCGGCGAAGGGAATGGCGCCGCCTACGGCGGCCGCCATGGCGAGCAGGCTTGAACGTTTCAAGAAGCCACGGCGGGTTAACGGATCAATCTCACGACCCCATAGCTTGCGATCTGCCGCCTCGGGATCTTCCGCATAGAGCTCATGAATGCCGCGTGTCTTGGTATCGTGGGACAGTCTTTTCATGGCTGGGCTCCTGGCAAGCTCGGCTTGCGTAACCGCAGCATCCTGCACGCGTGCCGGGCCGGTGTTGTAATTGTCTTGCCGGAGTGGTCCATCACTTCCTGCCTTACGATATTCCAGAATAGCAGGGAATCGCGAAGACAAGCTTAAGTGACATTCACCTCCCTCGTTGGTCTGGAGTCGTTTCTGAGAGTACGCCGGAATCAAGCAGGCGGACGGAACTGCGCGTCAGCCAGGCAAGCAGTTCAAGAAACTGGAACGTTATCTGGGGGACGCGCTGTTCGAGCGTAATGGCCATCGGGCCGTGCTTATCTGTGATGGCCACTACTTACAGACTACTACTGAGCAAGATCAACCATATAGTCAGGCATATTCCTGCCTTGAAACTTCAGTGATCGGCAGGAGAGCGCCATGATGTGCTTGCCATACCATGTGCTTGGTCAGCGATGCTGTTGCGAGACGGATCTCGCTGCCCGGCAGGCTGTTGATAATACGTATTGACGTCGTTGCGCTCGCCCTCTCTCCAGATGAACAGGTTACCCATGGCGTAGGCCACGGCAATCAGGGGCGTGATCAGGGCAAGGAAGGTCCAGCCCATGTAGTCCCAGGCCGATACGTCCAGCACGCCCATGTAGTAGGCGCCGCCCAGGCCCCAGGGCACGAGAGGGGATGTCACCGTGGCGGAGTCCTCGCAAGTGCGTGAGCAGACGGAAGGCAGGATCTTGAGCTTGCGATAGGCCGGTACCAGCATGCGTCCCGGAATGATGATGGCAATGTACTGGCTTGCCGAGAACAGGTTGGTAGCTAGGGAAGCCAAGACGTGAGTCACGATGAGCCCTCGCGCATTGCTCACCAGCTTGCCCAGGCTCCCGAGCAGTACCTCGAGCATGCGCGTCTTTTCCAGCAGGCCGCCGAGGCTGAGCCCGATGAACCCCAGCGAAATGGTCCACATCATTTCCTGCAGGCCACCCCGGCTTAGCAGGCTGTCCACTGGCTCGATCCCGGTCTCCGACACGTAGCCGTAGTTCATGTAGTTCATCATGTCGCCAATCCCAACCCCTTGGACGGCAACCGCCATGGCACCGCCCACCAGGCTGCCGATGACCATGACGGCCAAGGCGCTGACCCGCCGGTAAGCCAGCACCAGCACGACCAGGGGCGGAATGAAGGCGAACAGGCTGACCGAATAATTGTCCAGTATGCCTGCGCGGAGCAGGTCGGCCTGGCTGGTATCCGCCTCGCCCTGATAACCCAGCCCGAGGAAGAAGAACAGGACCGCGGTGATGATCCAGGCGGGGCCGGTGGTATAGAACATCGAGCGGATGTGGTCGAATAGGTTGGCCTCGGCGATTCCCGCTGCCAGGTTGGTGGAGTCGGAGATGGGCGAGATCTTGTCGCCGAAGATGGCCCCAGAGATGACGGCACCTGCAGTCATGGCGGGAGGAATGCCCAGGCCGCTGCCGATGCCCATGAAGGCGACACCGAACGTCGCGGCGGTGGTCCAGGAGCTGCCGGTCACCAGCGAGGCGATGGAGCACACCAGCACGGCGGTGACCAGGAAGTAGGACGGGTTGATGAGCTGCAGCCCGTAATACACGAGTGACGGTATCGTGCCCGAGGCGATCCAGCTGGCAACCAGCACGCCGACCATCATCAGAATCAGCATCGGCAACATGGCAATTTCGCAGCCATAGAGAATGCCCTTCTGGATGTCATGCCAGGTGAAGCCGGACACCAGGGCGACGATGCTGCAGACCACGATGGCGAATATCAGCGAGATGTGAGTGACCCAGTCCTCGCCCAGTAGGAATATCTGGGCGAACATCATGAAGCAAAGAAAGCCGATGCAACTTGCCGCCCCCAGCAGCGAGGGACGCGGCGCTGTGTCGTTTGTTGTTGGAGTTTGCATGCTTTTCTCCTTCAAGGAATGAACCTTGTTGTCGTTGTGTGGATGAAGCAATGGATTACGTGGTACGTGATGGCGTTCAGCATCGCTCCAGAATCAGGGCGATCCCTTGGCCGCCACCGATGCAGGCAGCGGCACAGCCGTAGCGCCCTTGCCGATGCTGAAGAATGCGGGCCAGCGTGCCGGCCAGCCGGATGCCGGTGGCTCCCAGGGGGTGTCCCAGCGCCAGTGCGCCGCCATGCATGTTGACCCGGTCCGGGTCGAGGCCCAGGGTTTGCATGGCATAGAGCGGCACGGCGCTGAAGGCCTCGTTGATTTCCCAGGCATCGATGTCCTCGGTGCGCAGGCCAGCCTTGGCAAGTACCCGTTCGATGGCCGCCGCCGCGCCGGCTCCCATGCGTTCGGGCGTCACCCCGCAGTCGGCCACCTCGACCACCCGTGCCAACGGCGAGAGGTCGTGACGCGCCATGGCGGCCTCGGCCATCACCAGCGCAGCACCGGCCCCCGAGGTCAGTGGAGAACTGTTGCCGGCCGTGACCCGGCCATCCTCGACGAAGGCCGGGGCAAGATCGGCCAGCTTCGCCAGGCTGGTGTCGGGGCGGATATTGGCGTCACGAGCCACGACGTCGCCGGCCGGGTTGGTCAGCGTCAGGCGCTCCCCCTCGAACCAGCCATCCCGCTCGGCGCGTGCGGCACGCTGGTGAGAACGCAGGGCATAGGCATCCATGGCTTCCCGGCTGATGTCGCTTTCCCGGGCCAGGCGCTCGGCGGTCAGGCCCATGTTCATGGCCACGCTCATGTCGAGCCTGCTGCTGTCCATGAGGGCCTGGGGCACCGTCAGTACGCCTTCCTGAAACAGGCTCGGGCCCATCGGCACCTGCGACATGGTCTCGAAGCCGCCGGCAATCCCAGCCTGGATGGCGCCAGCCTGGACCTCGCGGACCGTGCCGCGCAGGGCGGCCAGGCTGGAGCCGCACTGCTGGTCGATCTGACGCGAGGCGCACGCCGACCCCAGCCGGGACAGCCACAGGGGGTAGCGGCCCCCGAAACTCCACTGCTCCTTGACCGGTAGTGCGCAGCCGACGCTCAGGTCCTCGATGCTGTCGCCCGCGATATCACTGCGTGCGAGCAGGGCATCGATGACCTGGCCCAGCAAGGCATCACCACGCTGGCCTGACCAGGCGTCGACTTCCGGCTTGCGGGGATGGGCGCGAGTGAAGGCCGTGCGCGCATAGTCGACGAGATAGGCAGCGTTCATCAGGCGCTCCTCGATGTGTCGCCGCTGGCAGCCCAGCGGTGAATGAACAGGGCATAGGTGGTCAGGACCCGACGGATCGAGTCAATCTCGACGCACTCGTCCACGCCGTGAATACGCTGAGCCACCGGGCCATAGCAGGTGCCGTTGATGCCTCCCGAGACATGAAAGGCGCGCAGGTCCGTGGTGCAGGTCGAGAGGTAATGAGCGGGTGGCTCGCCGACCAGATCCTCGTGGCAGCGTGACAGCAGGCGGATACCCGAGGCCTCGAGGTCGACCAGGTGGCCTTCCGAGCGAAAGCCGTGAAACTCGACGCGCGGGGCCGGCGTACCATCGTTCAGGGTGCGATGGTGCTCGGCAACCGTCTCGCGAACGCGGTTCATGACGGTGTCGGGTGACATGCCTGGCGGGAAGCCGACCCGTCCTTCGACAATGGCATGGGCCGGAACGCTTGACGCCCAGTTGCCACCTTCGATCTTGCCGATGCTCAGGTTGAAGGGATGATCCAACACCTCGTAGGGCGCGGGGCGGGGCAAGGCGTTGATCTTTTCCTCCAGCGCCTTGAAAGCCGGCAGATAGCCCTGCAAGGTCTCGATGGCGTTGCTTCCTGCGCGGGTATCCAGCACGTGGGCCGGCACGCCGTCGATGCGCATGCGAAACCACAGCACACCGACCTGGCCACTGTAGATCTGTGCCCCGAAGGGCTCGGGGATGAGCACGAAGTCGCCACAGTACCCTTGGTGAAGACAGGCTAGCGCGCCGTTACCTGTGCACTCCTCCTCGATCACCGTCTGCAGGGTCAACGGGAAGTCGATCGCCACGCTGGCCTGACGTACCGCCTGCACGGCCATGACCATGGCGGCGATGCCGGCCTTCATGTCGCCCGCACCGCGACCATACAACCAGCCGTCCTTTTCCCAGGGCTCCCAGGGTGGGCGTGTCCACATGTCGGTGGGCTCGGCCGGTACCACGTCCAGGTGGCCGTTGAGCACCAGATGGGGTTTGGAGACGCCCGGGTTGAGCCGGCTGACCAGGTTGTAGCGCCTTTCGCTCGGCCAGGCGGCCGGTGCCCGATGGGGATGATCGGCGAAGCCCGGCGCATCGAGTCCGACGCGCTCCGCCGGCAGGTCCAGGCGCTCGAACCAGCGCTCCATGGTGGCGAGAGCCCCGTGTTCCTGACCCAGCACGCTATAGGCCTTCACCAGATCGCGGGTCAGCGTCAGGGTATCGTCCATCAGCGCCTCGCAGCAGTCGAGGATGCGCTTTTCGGTAGCGGTCAGCATCAGAACCTCCCCAGCCGGGTTTCGTCGATGATCAGCTCGGCGTCGGTGGCGGCCCGCAGCGAAGCCACGTCGAGCCCTTCGGCAATGTCCACGACTTCCAGGCCGGCCTTCGTCACCTGCATCACGGCCTTGTCGGTGATGATTCGTGAAACGCAGTGCAACGCGGTGAGGGGTAGCCGGCACTGTTTGAGAATCTTGGGATTGCCGTGCTTGTCGTTGTGCGAGCACAGCACCACCAGCTTGTCGACCTTCTGGGCAAGTTCCATGGCGCCGCCGATGCCGGGGGAGAACTTGCCGGGGATCTTCCAGTTCGCCAGGTTGCCGTGCTGATCCACCTCGAACGCCCCCATGAAGGTGATGTCGATGCGACTGCGGCGGATCATGGCGAACGACAGCGCACTGTCGAACACGCTGGCGCCGGGCCGCGTGCCGATATAGGCCCCACCCGAGTCGATCATTTCGAGATCCGGCTCGGCGCCGTGCGCCACGGGCTGGCTACCCAGCACGCCGTTTTCGGAGTGAACCAGCACGTCCATGTCCGGCGGCAGGTAATGAAACAGCCGGGTCGGCAGGCCGATGCCGAGGTTGACGATCTGGCCGGGCAGCACCTCGCGGGCGGCGCGGGCCAGGAGCCTTTCCTGATCAGACGACATGGGCGCGTCTCCCTTGTTCGCTGGTGGCCGAGTCGACCTGGACGATGTGATTGATGAAGGCACACGGCGTATGAACGGTCTCGGGGGGCAGGGTGCCGGGCGCCTCGACCCGGAAGGCCTGGGCAATGACCTTGTCGGCGGCCATGGCCATCAGCGGGTTGAAGTTGATCGCCGTACCGCGATAGACGAGGTTGCCGTAGGCATCGGCCAGGTCGGCATGCACCAGGGCAAAATCGGCCCGGATGGCCGGCTCGATGGCCCAGGTGCGTCCATCGCACTCGATTTCGCGGCGCCCCTGGGCGATCTCGGTGCCCAGGCCGATATCAGTCAGAAAACCGTAGTGGCCGGCTCCGGCGCAGCGGATCTTCTCGGCCAGCAGGCCTTGCGGATGCATCTCCACCGCCAGGTGGCCTTGGTTCATCGCCTCGATGGCCGTCCGGTTGAGCCCGATATGCGATGTGATCAGCCGGTCGATGCGGCCTGCACGGATCAGCCGGCCGATACCGATGTCCGGCTCGTTGGCGTCGTTCTTGATGACGGTCAGGTGCTTCTGGCCCTGGGCCAGAAGCTCGTCGAGCAGCGCAAAGGGCGTTCCCGGCGAGCCGAATCCGCCGACCATGATCGAGGCGCCATCGGGGATCAGCGCAATGGCCGTCTCGATGGCAGTATGCTTCTGGTTGAGACGTGTCATGAGTGTCAGCCTGTGATCGCATTGGTAGAGGAAACCGTGGCGGTATCCAGCAATGGGGCTACCACCTCCCGGTCGAGACGTTCCAGGGCGCTGGCAAGCCGCTCGAGTAGCAGCTCGGTCTCGCTCTCGCTGATGGTGAAGGGCGGGCTGATCAGAAAGTGATCGCCGGCCAGGCCGTCGAGCGTGCGACGCGGGTAGATGAGCAGGCCTTCTTCCTTGGCCAGGGCGGTCACCTTGGCAAAGAGGTTGGCCTCGGCGGGGAAGGGCGTCTTTTCGACGGGATCCATGACCAGCTCCACGCCCCACAGCAGGCCGAGACCGCGCACGTCGCCGAGCCAGGAGTAGCGGGCCTGGAGACTTTCCAGGCCGTGCTTGAGCTGCTGGCCACGGGCCGTGACGTTGTACAGCAGTCCCTCGCGGCGGATCGCCTCGATGGCGGCCAGGCCGGTGGCACAGGCCAGCGGATTGCCGGCATAGGTGTGGCCATGCTGGAAGCCGCCGTTGGCCATCACCGTCTCGACAAGCGCCTCGCGGCACAGCAGGGCGCCGACGGGGTAATAACCCGCCCCCAGTCCCTTGGCAGTGGTCAACAGATCTGGCGCCACGCCCCACTGCTGATAGGCGAACCAGTGCCCGGTGCGGCCGATGCCGCACAGCACCTCATCGAAGATCAGCAGGCAGCCGAACTCGTCGCACAGTTGGCGCAGACCTTCCAGATAGGTTTTATCGACCAGGCGGGCCCCGGTGCTGGCGCCGCCTACCGGCTCGACCACGATGGCGATGACGCTGTCGCCGCCCGCCGCCTCGATTTGCGCTCGGGTTTCATTGAGGACATGGCGGATATGGGCGCCCCGATCAGTTTGGCCGGCGCGATAGAAGTCGGGACCGGGCACCTTGATCGAGCCGGGCGTGATATCGGTGAAGGGTGCTTCCAGGGGCTGATAGCCGGTTACGCCGAGCGCACCCAGGGTGCTGCCATGATAGGACGGACGCAGCGACACGAAGTGGCGGCGCTGTGGTTCGCCTCTCGCCACGAAATACTGACGCGCCAGCTTGAGCGCAGATTCGACGGCTTCCGAGCCGCTGGAGACGAAGAACACCTTTTCCAGTTCGCCGTCGGTCATGGCAACCAGCTCATGGGCCAGCGCCACGGCCGGGGCGTTCTCGAACTGGGTGCGATAGGTGAAGGCGACCCGGTCGAGCTGGGCCAGCATGGCGTCGCGGATAGCCTCGTGACCGTGGCCGAGATTGCATGAAATGGCGCCGGAGCAGCCGTCGAGGTAGTTCTTGCCTTGTGCATCCCAGAGGAAGACGCCGTGAGCGTGGCTGACTTCCGGCATGGCGGGACCGGCCTGATAGAACAGCGGGGAAGTGGTCATCTTGTCGATCCGTTGTCGTTGTGTAAGTCGGATAGGGCTAGTCTAGGTAGCCCCGACAAGATATTTCAATATATGATGTTTTTACCGAATACGATGACTTTTAATCATGCCTGACGTCAACATACATTCGCTGAAGGCGCTCGCCATCTTCAAGACCCTGTTCGAGGCAGGCAGTGCTTCACAGGCGGCCAGAATGCTGGGTATCACGCAATCCGGGGTCAGTCGCTCGTTGTCACAGCTCGAACAGAACCTGGGACTGGCGCTTTTCCTGCGTGAAAAGAACCGCTTGGTTGCCACTCCCGAGGCACGCGAGCTCTACGAGGAAATCCTGCGCCTGATGGGCAACATCGACGAGTTGCGTCACAGTGTTCTGGCCCTGAAGGAGTTCGGCACGTCGCGCCTGAGGATCGCTGCGATTCCAGGATTGGCCTTCGGGTTCGTCCCGAGCCTGATCGCAGCCTTGCTCGAGAAGAACCGCAGTTTCAGTATCAGCTTCGACATGATGTCGAGTCACGACGTGTTGCGGGAAGTGGAGTCGGGGCATGCCGACGTGGGCTTCGTGACGCTGCCCGTGAGTTCCCGAATACTACGGATCGAGGAGTGGCTGACCACTCACGCGCTGTGCCTGGTTCCGCAGGGGCATCCGTTGAGCGATCTGCCAGAGGTCACCGTCGCCGATCTCAAGGACCAGTACCTGGTCATCAGCAACCAGCCCAATGTCGGGGCCGATCCGCTGCTCAACCTGATCGCCAGCCACGGGATTCATATTGCCGGCAAGACCGAAGCCAACATTGGCACCATCACGTCATTGGTCGCAAACCGGGCCGGAATCAGCGTGATGAACCCGATTACTGCCACCGACCAGTTGTATAAGCGGGACGAAGTGGTGATGAGGCCTTTCAGCCCCCGGATCGACTTCAGTTTTGGCCTCGTCTATCGGGAGGACTGGAAGCATGCCAAGGCGCTGGAGTTCATTCGTGCCTATGGGAAGGAACTGCTACAAGCTTATCCTGCGTAGAGTGAGCGTCAGAGCGGCCATGACGGCAACGGCCGCTGGTTCGTGTGCTGTGCTTGTTTCCGGCACGGAGCTGTTCAAAGGGGGCTATATGCATGCTGTAGGAAGAACTCATCTCGATGGTCGGCATGAGTTCAGTGTCAGGACAGATGCGTTTCATTTGGCATTTCAAAATTACTCTATAGCATTTCGATCCTGTCAGTGGCGGTCGTAAGTGCACGCCCTCGACTTTTTTCTTTCCATTATTGGGCAAGTTTTCTCATTAATTGAGCATTTAATATTCACAAATGATGTGCTTTCTTAACCTGTGATATCTAGCTTTATACAAATATAAATTTTTGTATACTAAAAATCTTTGTTGTGTATGCCGATACCTAAGTTGTCTTTGGAAAGACAACTTAGCCTTGCGCCCATGACGTCGTAATGCAGGCACTTTTATATCTAGGCTGGATTATCAAGGCTGACTGATCCTCCTCCCTGTGAGATCAAAAGATGCATAAGTTATTGAAAAAGTTAACGGTTAAGACCGGGTTAACGGCGGTTCTGGTGTTATTTACAGCCTTGATACTGCTTGTGTCGATGCTTGGCTATCAATCCAGTGCCTTGGGCTCTGGTTCGATAGACGAGCTGAACCGAATCAATGTGCAACAATTGAACTCACTGAATCGTGCGCAGGTAAATATCGCCGATACCCAACTGTTCTTTCTGAACCATCTGGACGCGCTGAATGAAGGGGATAAGGCCGCAGCGGTGATGTACCTGGAGACAGCCGGTGAGAAGCTGCAGGCAGCTCAGCAGCGTTTCGAAACTTTCATGGCCGCACCCAAAACCGAACAGGGCAAACCCATTGCAGCTGCCGTTGAGGCAGCTTTCTCCCAGCTCATCACGAAAGGGCTGACACCTCAGCATGAAGCACTCAAGCGCGGTAACGAGGGAGACTTCCGAGCAGCCAAGCGCGAAGGTGACAGGCTGAACCTGGCATATATTAAAGCCAATGAGGCCTTTATCGATTTCGCCAGGACGCGTGGGCAGGAATTGCTGTCCGGCTTCCGTGCGACGATGACAACGTTTGCCTACATCGGCTTGGCGGCTCTGGGTCTGGTTGTCCTGTGTGTAGTCATGGTCCGTATCGGGATGATGCGTGTCGTCATTCGCCCTTTGCAGGAAGCCGTGACGCACTTCGAGCGCATTGCCCAGGGGGATCTGTCGCACAAGATCGCCGATCGGGGTCGCAATGAGATCGGTCAGTTGTTTGCTGCTATGAAACACATGCAGACAGGGCTATCCCAGACGGTTGCAGTGGTTCGTGACAGTAGCGGCTCTATCCATATCGGTACCCGTGAAATTGCCAGCGGCAATACCGATCTGTCGTCTCGTACCGAGCAGCAGGCCGCTTCACTTGAAGAGACGGCAGCCAGCATGGAGCAACTGACCGCGACAGTGAAACAGAACGCCGACAATGCGCGTCAGGGCAGTACCCTCGCTAGCGAGGCCTCTGCCACAGCCGAGCGTGGCGGTGACGCGGTTGACCAGGTCATTGTGACCATGCGCGGCATTTCTGAAAGCTCGAGGAAGATTACCGATATCATCGGCGTGATCGACTCGATCGCCTTCCAGACCAATATTCTGGCGCTCAACGCGTCGGTCGAGGCGGCTCGGGCCGGTGAACAAGGCCGTGGGTTTGCTGTCGTTGCAACAGAGGTGCGTAACCTGGCAAGCCGTAGCGCTGATGCGGCCAAGGAAATTCGTGCCCTTATCGAGACTTCGGCAAACCAGGTCGAGCAGGGGGCGAGCCTGGTGGAAGGGGCGGGACAGACTATGGACGACATCATGGCTTCGGTGAAACGGGTTGCCGACATCATGGATGAGATCTCTGCCGCTTCCCAAGAGCAGAGCGATGGTATCGAGCAGGTCAATCAGGCCGTCTCGCAAATGGATGAAGTAACCCAGCAGAATGCGGCATTGGTACAAGAAGCTGCTGCAGCCGCGTCATCGCTTGAGGAACAGGCGGCTCAACTTGAATCGGCAGTCGCCATATTTCGGCTAGCGGAAGGTGAGGCGCAGCGTAAGGTCGGGCTACAGCACACCCACACCTTGGCCCCGGAGCGAGCCACTGCGCTTCCTTCTCGTACTTTGCAGTCAATGGTTAAAAAGGCGCCTGCAACTCAAACCGCTGAACTTGAGTGGGAAGCTTTCTGATTGAATTAGCTAGACTAATTTAGGAAGCGCGTGAGTCGTCAGCAAGGAGCGTAGCAGCCCGGCCGAAAGGTCGGGCTCTCTTGTATCTGCCTAGTGCCCGGTATTTTGCTCAAGTTGCCTGCTTGCCTGCCGATAGCCAATAGTTGGACGTAATGTGTACAGAACTATTCCATTCGTACAAGCAGGGGCAAAACATGCACAATCTCTCGGTCAAGAGAGGGCTCACGTTGGCATTCGGCATCCTGGTGGTCATGGTTGCCTTGGTCAGTGGTCTAGGGTTCTACTCGCATAAAATCAGCAGTAGCAATTTGTCCGAACTCGCTGAAATCAATGTCGAACAGCTCAATAGCATCAACCGTGCCCAACTGAACATGTCCCAGGGCGAGACCCGCCTGGTCAAGTTCGCTGACTTCCAGCGCCGAGACATGCCTGAGCGCGCGGATGGGCAGCTTGTCGAAGCGCAGCGGTCATTTCGACAGGTCATGGATCGCTTCGAGCAATTTCGTGAGGTAAGGCTGCCAGAAGGTAGTGAGCGACAACCCTATGTCGACGCCATCATTGCAGGTTATGAGCAGGCCATGAGCGAGGCCTTTATCGATGCCGTGATGAGCGGGGAGGAGGAAACCATCGTGGATGGCCTAGAGGGCTTCCGCTCTGGCTATGACAAATTCTCTGCCGCTGTCGATGATTTTGTGCATTATGCCGAGCAACGTGGCAATACATTGATCCTTGCCGATGAAAAGTTCAGCAAGCTCGCTGACGGCATTGGGCTGGGACTGCTGGTCTTGGCAGGCCTTGTCGCCTTCTTCGTGATTCGCAGTGTCAATGTCTACCTGGTGAGGCCTCTCGCGGCAGCCGTTACTCACTGCGAGCGTGTAGCTGATGGCGATCTGACCGCGAATATCGAGTCCAAGGGGAGCAATGAAATCGGTCAGCTGTTCGCGGCGATGGGAGGCATGCAGGGCAAGCTCAAGCATTTGATCGCGACGCTTCAGGCCAGCAGCGATACCGTGGCTACCGGGGCGGCGCAGATTTCGGCAGGGAGCCAGGACCTGTCTTCTCGCACTGAGCAGCAGGCGTCTGCATTGCAGGAAACGGCCTCCAGTATGGAGCAGATCTCTTCTACCGTCCGCCAGAACACCCAGACATCCCACTCTGCCAATGAGTTGTCTACCCAAGCGGCAAGCCAAGCTGAGGATGGTATTCGGGAAGTGGAGCAGACGGTAGCGCTGATGCAGGATATCGAGCGTAGCTCAGACCAGATCAGCGAGATCATCCAGGTCATCGATTCGATTGCGTTCCAGACCAATATTCTTGCCTTGAACGCTTCGGTGGAAGCGGCGCGTGCCGGTGAGCATGGCCGTGGCTTTGCCGTCGTGGCCAGCGAAGTCCGGACCCTGGCGACCCGAACGGCGGAATCCTCGCAAGAGATTCATCGAATGATCTCAGATGTGAATTCCAAGATAGCCAGCGGGTCTGCCCAGGCCGGGCGTAGCGGTGAGAAGATCCGGGATGTCGTCGCTGTCATTCATCGCGTTTCAGAGTTGATCGGTGAGTTGTCGATGTCTGCTCAGGAACAGGAAGCGGGTATTACGCAAATAGGAAGCGCGGTGACAGAGATGGATTCCGTGACCCAGCAGAACGCTTCCTTGGTAGAGCAGAACAATGCGGCAGCGGCTTCGCTGGAGCAGGAATCCAGGCGGCTGGCCGATTTGGTGACTCATTTCAGGCTCGACGCGCGGGCCAAGGCGGCGCTACTGCCTGTCCCGGCCGCGGGTTCGCCCGACAGAGCCACAAAGGACGAGCCCGAATGGGCTGACTTCTGACATAATTAGGACCGCTATGCCGCGCCGCGTAGAGATCATCAAAGCCCGGCTGGCTCAGGGCGAACCCTGAACGTGCCTGCGCCCTTGGCGCCGTATCACATTGGATCTACATGGCCAATGTCTTACATGCTGCATGGGGCGCATCTCGTACCGGGCTATCAAGTCTTTCATGTCATGCGGTTACGCAGCATCCTCTTTTGAGCCGTTTTTGGGCTCGTTTCGAGCGCAATGCCGTTGAAACCCAGTTTTCAGCAGGGGGTCGCCACGCTCTGGATGAGTTTTTTAGCAGTCAGAAAACCTACATATCCATCCATTGCGGCTTACGCAACGAGTCGATAACTGCTGCTCTTATTCCAGCCGTGAGCCGGGCAGAATACGCTTCATCGAGACAAGGACAGCTCAACAAGGATTGCAAGGCCAGGATAGCCTAACCAGGGATAACAAGAGCAGGGAAACGGAACCGGTAAACCGGGGCAGGGAAGCCCAGCAGAACCCCAGCATGGATGCTGGGGTTTTTGCTTTGTGAAGCGAAGCCCGATGGGGAGCTATCGGCTAGCGCGCAGCGTGACAACTCAACGCTGAACGACGATAGGGTCGTCCTGGTCGGCGTCGACCTGGATTTCCACTCCCATGAAAAGGTTGGGGTTGGTATCGGCCATGGTGGTCTTGGCTTGCTCCAGGCTGTGCTGCATCAGCTCGGCCATCTTGACTGGCGTGACGGTAATGGCCTCAGGATAGCGGCGTTCCGCCAGGCGGTGTTCGGTGATGGCGGCTTTCAGTTCGTCGGTAATACTCATGTACCCTCCTGATCGGGCGCGTACCTTAACATTGAAGCCGGAGCACCCCAAGCCGGAGATGACGAAAGCCGCAGTCCACAGGAAAGCGACCATGGTTTGGCATGCAAGAGGCATTTGCTCAATCAGGTTTTTCTTGGGTAACGTAACGGTTTGTCGAGAAAGAGAAAATTTGGTTTTGTCGTGTATACGTTGGTTGTACTTGCCTTGTACATGGCAAATTTTGCTTTATGCTGGTCACTCGTTGGCGGCCGAGGCGGTCGGTTGCGCTAACGCTACCTGGTCACGGAAAGATCAGACAATCCCTTTTGGCAGGAGGCCATATGCTCAATCGCTCCAGAGAAGTGACATGCCCGACATGTTCCGGTACCAATTTCTGGAAAGGCAACCCGGAACCCACATCGGCACTGCACTGCCGTTACTGCGATAACTTCGTCATTACCTACGACGAATACATTCGCAACGCCATTCAGCATGAAGCCGAACAGTTGCTGGCGCAGTTCACCGAAGCGCGTACCGCCGACGACCTGGCTTATCTCAAGCGTGTCCTGGCCGCGCCGGAGCAACGCCTGAGCGCCTGAAGAATGCCGCCACCCAGCCAGGCCTGTTGATGGTCCTGGCTGGGTGGCGTTCGGGCTTGGGCTCCGCCGCCTTAGGCAAACAGGCCCAGGTGCTCGATGAGAATCGTCGAGCCGATACCGATAAGAATGACTCCCCCCACGATTTCCGTCCGCTTGCCGACGAGCGTTCCCAAGACCCGTCCCAGCATGACACCCAGCGTTGTCATCAACAGCGTGGCCAGGCCAATGGCCAGGGCGGTCCATAGAATATGCACGTCTTCCATGAATGCCAGGCCCACGCCAATCGCCAAGGCATCGATGCTGGTCGAGAATGCCGTGACTGTCAGGCGCAGAAAGGAGTGCCGGGTCGTCTTGACGGGTGGTGTATCGTCGTCGCGTTTCAGCCCTTCCAGAATCATGTGGCCTCCCAGCAACAGCAGCAGGGTAAAGGCGATCCAGTGGTCCCAGGCGGCCACGTACTGTGCCATTGAAAGACCCAGCGTCCAGCCGATCAGCGGCGTCAGTGCCTCGACGACACCGAAGATGATCCCGGTGCGCAGGGCTTCCGAGAAGCGCGGGCGATGAAGTGTCGCACCTTTGCTCAGCGAGGCGACAAAGGCATCGCTGGACATCGAGAATGCCAGTAGAAAGGTGGATAACAGCGACATAAGCAGGAGTCCGTGCCGGTAAAACGAGTCAATGACAGCACGCACTACCGGCGAAAGTGCGGACATGTCATTGGTCTCGCCAACCTTGCGGCCACCCGTGCCACGGCATGATGCCGACTGTGTTGACACGGGGACTTCCGTTGCGGAAGCAGGCTACTCCCCAAAAACGCAGCCCATCTTACCCTAAAAACGAACGCGAATCATATGGGGCATGAAGAGAGCCGACCATGGCGTGCTTCCTCATGCTTCGGTATGGGGTCTTCCAAGAGAAAGCAGGGTGTGCCAAAGCCTGATTAGGTGGGATATCGACCGCCAAACGGGAGTGGTACGTTACGTTCCGATAACAACTCCAAGGCAGGAGGCCTTATGTTCAACCTTTCGCGCTCCGTCGCTTGCCCGCATTGCCATGGCACCAATTTCTGGAAAGGCGATCCTGCACCAGCCGATGCACTGCATTGTCGCTACTGCCACGCCTTCATCATCACCTACGACGAATACATCTATGAGTTTGTGCGTGAGGAAGCGGCACGCATGCTGGCGCAATTCATGGAGACCGACTCCAAGCGGGACCTGGCGTTGATCAAGCATGCCTTGTCCCAGCAGAAGCCGAGTGGCCAGCGAAAGGCACGACCAAGAGCGAGTTTATTGCTGGGAAACGGCATGATGATTGAAGACGCGCGCAGGGAACCGAAGGGGCCGGGATTGCCCAGAAGCAGGCGTTGGCATCGCATCGAGGATCATTCGACAAACCCGTGACAACACGAGTTGCACTTGGCCAATGACGAGGGCCGGCAATGGCCGGCCCTCGTAGTTTTCGAGGCATGGCTAACCAGTGAGATTGCCTGGCATGGCGACTGCAGACACGGGCAAGCGCCTGAGCCTGTCGTCACAACACGGATCGGGCCATGCACCGCTCGATGTTCAGTGCACCACCTTCCACAGCTGCAGAAGAGGTTCCTTGATGCCATTGCGCCGGGCCACGTATTCCGCTTCTCGCCGGGCATTGGCAGCCTGCTCCACGCTCATCGGTCCATCGTCGAGGCTTCTGCGGGCTGTTGCGATCGAGTGGTCTGCTCGTGAGATCTTATCGATACCCAGCCAGACGCGAATCGAATGTGTGGTTCTCTGTGTCTTGTCCATAAGGGACTCCTCCGTGTTTTCACAAAGGCATTCCGTGCCTTTCCTATACGTTAGTACACACGCCGTTACATTCAAGGAAAATACGTTGCCGTGAAATATTCCGTTCTGGTTTGCCTCAATGGCGTAAAGAAAGGAGCTATGGCGAAGTCACGTTTATGGTTTGTGTGTGGGCGCGTACCGGCAGCTACACTCGAATAAAATTATTTAACATACTGAGTCACGACATGAGCAAGGTTACCCTCGTCACAGCATTCTTCTTTCTGGCCCTTGGAGCCAGCACTGTTGCACTGACGTTCCCTGAACCTTCGACCGCCGATCACGACAGCCCAACCATGGAGCAGCGCCGGTACTGTGACCGTGTCGATCAGTGGCGGAGGGAGGAGATGCTCGATGTCGACGAGAGAGTAAGGCTGGGAGAACCGGACACTAAAGGCGTCTATACGCAGTGGTGCGCGCAGCGCTAGGACAGGGAGGGGCGAGACTGCTCGCTGTGCTATCGGGCGGTCTCGCCAGGGCTGGAGAGAAAGTTCAATTCATCCGCTTGGTGATGGTGCAGCGGCAGGTGTCATGGCCAATCTCGTCGACACGCAGCTGGTAATAGGCCAGCTTGGTTACATTGCCTTGCTTGGCTACCGGTGAGTTACGGTCGATGACGTGACAGGTCACGCCTTCGGCCAGCTGGCCGACACGGGGCTTCAGCCACCACTGCGGCACATCCAGGGTTCTCTCGTTTGCGAAATCCATTTCGTCTGTCTCCTGTCCTTGTTACGACAATGGTACGAACGGCCCGCGTTGGGCTTCGTGCGGTTTCCTTCCGCTAGGCAGTCAAGGTAGACGACATAAATCATCTTGTCATGGGCAACGACCTCATGAACCGGCAAGCTCTTGCAGCAGGGGAGTGCTCGACCGGCGAGTGGCAGGCTGGTTGCAGGTGCCGCTTTCCAGCGTCGAGGCAAAGCGCTCAATGGCGGTAACCACGTCGTTCGCGCCGGTACGAATGCGTGCAATGATGTCACTGGCCTGACCGGTCTGTTTCACGCCGCTATCGACGTTATGCAGACAGGCTTGCATGCCCTCGCTGGCTTGCTGCGTGATCTCGCGCAGACTGCCGATGGTCGCGACGATATCCTGTGTGGCCTGGGTGGTACGTATCGAAAGCTGGCGCACCTCGTGGGAAACGACGGCAAAACCGCGGCCATGTTCGCCGGCGCGGGCTGCTTCGATGGCAGCATTGAGGGCCAGCAGGTTGGTCTGCTCGGCGATGTTGCGGATCGTTTCGATCACCGCGGTGATGTCGCTCGAGCGTTGTTCCAGTTCGTCGATGAGGTGTGACACCTGACTGACACGCTCGGCAATGTCACGGATCTCGGCCATTGTCTGGCCAATGATTTCTTCGCCTTCATTGGCGGTGAGGCGAGTTTCCGAAGAGATGCGGTAGGCCATCTGTGCACTTGCCGACTCGGCGCGCTGGCGCTCGATCCGGCGGGTGATGTCAGTGGCGAACTTGACGACCTTGTAGAGCTGGCCATCGGCGTCGAATACGGGGTTGTAGGTGGCCTCGAGCCAAAGTTCACGCCCTTGGTTGTCCAGGCGCTTGTATTGACCCGCTGTGTACTCCCCGGCATTGAGACGTTGCCAGAATCGCCGGTATTCGTCGCTGGTCGCGTAGTCGGCCTCGCAGAACAGGCGGTGGTGCGCGCCTTGGATATCCTCAAGGGAATAGCCCACCGTCTCCAGGAAATTCCGGTTGGCGGTAAGAATCGTGCCATCGGGATTGAATTCAATGACCGCCATGGAGCGGTCGATAGCATTGAGGCGACTGGTCATTTCCTGTTCGTGGGCCACCTTCTCTGTGATGTCCGTGGCGGTCTTGAGCACTTTATCGACCCGGCCACTGCGTCCGGTCACCGGAGTATAGGCGGCTTCCAGCCAGAGCACGGAGCCATCCTTGGCAATACGCTTGAAGCGTCCCGACATATGCTCGCCACGCTGTAACGCATCCCAGAGCAACCGATAATCCAGGCTGGCGGCATATTCCGGCTCGCATAGCATGCGGTGATGGTGGCCAACCAGCTCCGTTTCGCTATACCCCGTGACCTGACAGAAGTTGTCATTGACTGAAAGGATGTCGCCTTGAGGTGTAAATTCGATGATGGCCATCGAGCGATGGATGGCGCTGGCGATCGTATCGTTGCGCTTCGAGCGGAGCATGGTCGGTTTCCTTGCGTTTGGCGGGTCGGGTTGTGAGGGGTATTGGCAGGTCGTCGAATGGAGGGATGTTTTTATTGTACAAATCTTGTACGCGATTTGGGGCGTACTGTCAAAAAACGCATTATCCGTACAAGGTCATATACTGCTTGGCCAGATATCCACGCTAGCGACGTTTTACGCACTTTTCGTTAACCGGAGTAAACAATTTTTCATATGTTTCTAATAAAGCGACTAAATGATGCGCTCTTTATAGGATGAGGCGTCCATGGCTGGGCATAAGATACCAACGCTGTATCCCAGCATTTGCATTTTGCCCGGCGACCCTAGTGTCCCGGGCTTTTTTCGTGTCGAGTGAAGCCGACCCATTACCGGATCGGAGCGGATAATACTTTCGTTGTAGGGGGTGGGGCTTACCGGTAACCGCGATAGACGCTATGATCGAAAGGCTGACAGTCCTTCATGAATCACGCATGAAGGGCTGTTTTTTCTGCGCGACTGCGCATGGCCAAAGAGAAGGAGTCTCTGATGCCACGCCCGATGCTTGTCATGAATCGGCTGGATGCCGAACGCGTACAACGCCTGATCGACACCTGCGACGCCCGCAACCGCTCGATTGCCGAGATATTGCAAGCCGAGCTGTTACGTGCCGAAATCTATGATCCCGAAGAAATGCCGGCAGATGTGATCAGCATGAACAGTCGAGTCCGTTTTACCGAGCTGACTTACGGCAATGCCATCACACGCACGCTGGTCTTTCCTCATGCCTTGGCAGAAACGCCGGATGGCCTGTCGATCCTGGCTCCGGTCGGGGCGGCGCTGTTAGGGTTGCGAGTCGGCGACACTATCGACTGGCTGCTGCCCGATGGGCGACCGACGCGCCTGCGTGTCGATGCCATCCTGTGGCAGCCGGAGGCCGCCAGGCAATATCACCGCTAGTCAAACTCACCGAGGAAACCGATGCCGCTAACGCTATGGCTGTCACTGGCTGCTGTCTGTGCGATGGGAGCCATGTCTCCGGGGCCGAGTCTGGCCATGGTCTTGCGGCATACACTGGGAGGTGGACGAGCGCCCGGCGTCGTGGCTGGCATTAGCCACGCACTGGGGGTCGGTTTCTATGCCCTGCTGACCGTATGGGGACTCGGCGCAGTGATCACGCATCAGCCCGTGGTGTTCAATGTGATCACCTGGGGCGGTGCGGCCTATCTGGCCTGGCTGGGTATGAAAGCGCTTCGCGCCGGACGAGGTGGCGCGCTAAATGCCCAGGCCACCATCACCAGCCCTGTTCAGGCGGCGCGTGACGGCGTCATCGTTGCCCTGGCCAACCCCAAGCTGATCCTGTTCTTCGTGGCGCTACTCAGTCAGTTCGTCAGTGCCGACATGGGATGGGCAGCCAAGGCGATCATCGTAGCCACGGCGACGCTGATCGATGGTGCCTGGTACGTGCTGGTCGCCGTGGCGCTATCGCATTCCCGGGTATTGCCCTGGCTCCAGGCGCGTGCCCACTGGATCAACCGCATTACCGGTGTATTGTTGATTGCCCTGGCATTGCGGGTCTTGCTCGGCTGACGCACATGCCAGTGCTGCCCATCAGGGCACGATGCGCGACAGGATCGCGTCTAGCGGGGCGCCGTAGGGTAGTACGCCATAGGCTGGGCTCACGTCCTGACCCAGTCGGCTACGGCAAAAGGTCTGCGCGACCGCTTCGGGCGCATGCCGCAGCAGCAACGCGGCCTGCAGGCACTGGGCCATGCGCTGGGTCAGCCAGCGAGCATTGGCCTCGATCTCTTCCGCCGGGCGTGTCAGCAGCGTCTCGAGTTGCGACACTGCCTGATCGTAGTCCCTTGACTGGCCCCGGGCCGTGAGCAGTTCGTCGCGCAAGGCGTCGATGCATTCCGGGTTGCGTTCCAGGCTACGCAGTACATCCAGGCAGATCACGTTGCCCGAGCCTTCCCAGATCGAGTTGACCGGCGCCTCGCGATACAGGCGGGCCAATGGAGTTTCCTCGACATAGCCGATGCCGCCCAGGCACTCCATGGCCTCGGCCATGAAGCCGGGGCCGCGTTTGTTGTGCCAGTACTTGGCGAGGGCCGGGAGTAGACGGGCCAGGGCACGTTCATGAGGGTCGAGCGGTGTGTCGAAGGCGAGTGCAGTACGCATCGCCAGCGCCAGGCTGGCTTCGGTCTCCAGGGCAAGGTCGGCAATGACGCGGCGCATCAGGGGCTGTTCGGCGAGTCGACGGCCAAAGGCATGCCGCTCGCGAACGTGAAGCCAGGCTTCAAGCAGCGCCTGGCGCATCATGCCGGGCGGAGCGGTTGCTGCATCCAGGCGTGTCTGTTGCACCATTTCCAGAATGGTGGAAATCCCCCGGTCCGGGGCGCCGATGGCTTCGGCCCAGGCGCCGCGATACTCGATTTCCGCCGAGGCATTGGCGCGGTTGCCACACTTGTCCTTGAGACGTTGCAGTTCGATGGCATTGCGTTCGCCATCCGGTGTGAAGCGAGGTACCAGAAAGCAGCCAAGGCCTTCGTCGGTCTGGGCCAGGGTCAAAAAGGCATCGGACATCGGCGCGCTGCAGAACCACTTGTGGCCAGTCAGGCGATAACCCTCGTCGTCGCGAACGGCCTGGGTCGTGTTGGCGCGCACGTCGCTGCCGCCCTGTTTCTCGGTCATCGCCATGCCCAGGGTGACGGCCGGCTTTTCCCAGGCGGGGACGGCACGCGGATCGTAATCCCAGGCCTGCAATCGTGAATACCAGGTATTGTAAACGCTCGGTTCACGGCGCAGCGCCGGCACGGCGGCGTGGGTCATGGTCACCGGACAGCAGAATCCCGGTTCGGCCTGGGTGAGCAGGTAAAGTGCTGCAACATGCGCCTGATGACCGCCCTGGAACTCCTCTTCCCAGGCCACCGTGTGCCAGCCGTGGTCGAAGGCCAGGTGCATGAGTTGGTGATAGGCAGGATGGTAGTGCACCTCGTCGAGGCGACGTCCGTGACGATCGAACAGGCGCAACTCGGGTGGGTGACGGTTGGCTTCTTCGCCGAGGGCCTGAAACTCTCGACTGCCGACAGCGGCGCCCAGGGGGGCGAGACGGCGTGCGACCCAGGCTGGTGCTTCGCGGGCCAATGTGTCGCGGAGGGGGCGGTCAAGGGCGAACAAGTTGCGATCATGCGGGGGGAGCGGCTGGTTATCGACGCTATGCGTGGCCAGGCGGCTACGGGGGGCGCGGTCGTGCATGGCGGATCTCCTTGTTCGCTTGAGCATGGAACCCCACCTGCCTGCGGTCAATACTGCCGACGTCGAAGCGGCGATGACGCCGGGTTGGAGTTTCTGGCATGCTGGGCGTTCTCATTTCGAGGAGCCAGACATGCCCGTCGACATGGCACACAGTGCATCACCTGCCATCAGGAAAGAGCGCATCCAGCTCGTCGATGCCGCCAACCGGCCTTGCGGTAGTGCCGAGCGTGCCATGATGCGGCGCTTTCATTTCTGGCATCGCGCGACGTATGTGTTCGTGCTCAACGCACGCCAGGAACTCTGCATTCAGGTACGCACGATGTCCAAGGAGGTTTTCCCGGGCCATTACGACCTGGCCACCGGAGGCGTGGTCGGCGCCGGTGAGCCGGTACACGTGGCAGCGCAGCGAGAATTGGCCGAAGAGCTGGGCGTCGAGGGTGTCCGCCTGCGCCCGTGTTTCGATTTTCGTTTCGCCGAGCAGGGTAACCATATCTTCGGCAGTGTATTTCTTGCTCGCTACGATGGTCCGCTGCGTCTTCAGCCCGAAGAAGTCGCCGATGCATTGTGGATGCCGATTGCCGACGCGTTACGTCTCGAGCGGGCCACGCCGGACAGCCGATTGGCATTGCAGCTGATGCTGGAACGCGGTCTGCTCAGCCAGGAAACATGAGGCCTGAGCGCTGGTGCTGCCACGTGCCCGTTGGCCCGGGCGGGGCTATGCTGAAAGAGGCAAATCCGGCAGACGGCACTCTTCGCCAACAAGGCGTCGCTGCCGTTGGCATGCCGCCACGAGACATGGCATCTTTTGCGTTTGGCCAACAGCCGGGGAAGGCTTCTCCGGGGACCATTGGCCTTGTAGGCGGACCATAGCGAATCGGCGGGTTATGCAAATCTATACTCAGGACTGCCGCACTCAGAGCGGCGAACCCTTCAACCTGCGCGCCCTGCGCGGTCAGGTGTTGCTGATCGTCAATGTCGCCAGTCGCTGCGGATACACGCCGCAGCTCAGTGAACTCGAACAGCTCTACCGTCGCTACCGCGACCAGGGCTTTACCGTGCTCGCCTTCCCCTGCAACCAGTTCGCCAACCAGTCTCCGGAATCGGCCCGTAACTTCGCCGAGTTCTGCGAGCGCAACTACGCCGTGACCTTTCCGGTCATGGAGAAAGTCCGGGTCAACGGCAGCCGTGCGCATCCGTTATTCACGCTGCTAAGGCGGCAGGCCCCCGGCGTGCTGGGCAGCACGCCGATAAAGTGGAACTTCACCAAGTTCCTGGTAGGGCGTGACGGTCAGGTCATCTGTCGTTTCGCGCCACGTGATGGTATCCGGCGCATTGTGCCCAGATTGGAGACAGCCCTGGATACGCCATTCTCCGCCTGAGAACCCCAGGGCTCAGGAAGGTGTTTCGCCGCGCTCTTCCATCAAGCGCGTCATTAGCAGGTTCCAGCGATGCCGGGTCATCATCGTGGTCAGCCCCGAGAACAGGGTCCAGAAGCCTTTGCGCCAGCCACTCAGGCGCCGGTAATGAATGACCAGCCGCGTCAACAGGCGATTCTCGTCGAAGCTGCGCCATTCCCCGGCCATCGACATCTGCTGGCGCGACAGTACCGGGGCCAGTTCCAGGCGAAAGATCCACTCCAATTGCTCGAGGGTCAGATCATGACGCCCGATGACCTCGATCATGTGCTGGTAGTCGCTTTCGCGCGGCTCGCGGTCGAGCCACAGGGGGGCCAATGCCAGCCACAGTTCGCCGCGCTTGGCGACCAGGGTTTCGATCTCTTCCACGGCTTGCTCGCTACTTGTCGATCACGTCGGCATCTTCGACCATTGTGTGGGTGAGCTCAAGCAGGGCGGACAGGGAATCGTCTAGCCGCTAGAATAGCCGCAAATCAGCGGCTCCCGGTTCGATGTCAACTGCGGGAGCGAAACCAGTGTCATGGAAAGTCGAGGTCTGACGTGATCATCAAACCCAAGGTTCGCGGTTTCATCTGCACCACCACTCACCCTGCCGGCTGTGCGCAGAACGTGCTCGAACAGATCGAGGCCACCCGCGCTGCGATCGGTGACGCCGACAAGGCCCGAGGCCCGAAGAAAGTGTTGGTGATCGGTGCATCCAGCGGCTATGGCCTGGCGGCACGCATTACCGCGGCTTTTGGCTATGGTGCCGGCACGCTAGGCGTATTTTTCGAAAAGCCCGGGACCGAGAAAAAACCGGGCACGGCTGGCTGGTACAACGCCGCCGCCTTCGATCGCTACGCCAAGGAAGAGGGTCTCTACAGCAAGGCCATCAATGGCGATGCCTTCGCCCACGAGACCCGTGAGAAGGCCATCGAACTGATCAAGCAGGACCTCGGCGAGGTCGACCTGGTGGTCTATTCGCTGGCCTCGCCGGTGCGCAAGCTGCCCGACAGTGGCGAGGTCAAGCGCTCCTCGCTCAAGCCGATCGGCGAAACCTATCGCGCCACCGCCATCGACACCAACAAGGACACCATCATCGAGGCCGAGGTCGAGCCCGCCACCGAGCAGGAAATCGCTGATACCATCCAGGTCATGGGCGGCGAGGACTGGGAGCTGTGGATCGACGCCCTCGACCGGGCCGGGGTGCTGGCCGACGGTGCCAGGTCGGTGGCCTTCAGCTATATCGGCACCGAGATTACCTGGCCGATCTACTGGCATGGTGCGCTGGGCAAGGCCAAGGAAGACCTCGACCGTGCTGCCGGCGAAATCGACAAGCGCTTGGGCGAGAAAGGCGGCAGCGCCAACGTCGCGGTGCTCAAGTCAGTGGTGACCCAGGCCAGCGCCGCCATTCCGGTCATGCCGCTGTATATTGCCATGGTCTACAAGGTGATGAAGGAGCAAGGGCTGCATGAAGGCACCATCGAGCAGCTCAATCGCCTGTTCCGTGACCGAGTCTATGCCGACAGTGTCCCTGAGACCGACGAGGCCGGCCGCCTGCGCCTCGACGATTGGGAACTGCGCGACGATGTCCAGCAGGCCTGCAAGGACCTGTGGCCGCAGGTGACCACGGAGAACTTGTTCGACATTACCGATTATTCTGGCTACAAGCATGAGTTCCTGAAGCTGTTCGGCTTCGAGCGAGACGACATCGACTACGACGCCGAGGTCGATCCGGTCGCCGACTTCGACGTCACTCAACTCTGAGACGGGTAAGGGCAAGCGCATGACGAGGCGAACGCAACGCCAGCGTGGTGCTGGCTGGCTGTGGCCGCTGTTGCTGGTTGTTCTGGTCGGCATGGCCGGCTGCCAGAGCGCCTATTATGGCGCGCTGGAGAAGGTCGGGATTCACAAGCGCGACGTACTGGTCGATCGGGTCGAGGAGGGCCGCGACGCCCAGCAGGCGGCCCAGGAGCAGTTCGCCTCGGCACTCGAGCAGTTTCGGGCGGTGGTCCAGGTGCCCGAGAGCGAACTCTCCCGGACCTACGATCAGTTGAATGCAGAGTACGAGGATAGCGAGACCGCTGCCAAGCGTGTCGAAGAACGCATCGAGAGCATCGAGGACGTGGCCGAGGCGCTGTTCGACGAGTGGGAAGATGAGCTTTCGCTGTACCAGAGTGCCGAGTACCGGCGCCTCTCCGAACGGCAGTTGCGCGACACCCGGGTGCGCTATGGCGAGATGATCGAGGCAATGCACGACGCGGCAGACAGCATGCAACCGGTGCTGCTGGCCATGCGCGACAATGTGCTGTTCCTCAAGCACAACCTCAATGCGCGGGCGATTGGCGCATTGCGGGGTGAGGTGGAAGGACTGGAGCGTGATGTGGCGGCCCTGCGCCAGCGCATGCAAGCGGCGATTGCGCGCTCCGATGCCTTCATTGCCGAGCTCGGCAGCCAAGATGCCCCTTGATGCGACGCTTCCTGCGCCTTCGGGCGTCACCCGGCAGGTCGGCTTCGTGCTGTTGCCGGGCTTCTCCCTGCTCGCCCAAGCCTGTGCCCTGGAGCCGCTTCACGTGGCCAACCGGCTGGCCGGGGCGCGGCTCTATACCACGGTGACCTACGGCCTGGACGAGCGGGCCGTGAAGAGTGCCGCCGAGCTTTCCCTGTCGCCGCAGGGCGCGGTCGGGGACGACGCTGGCGAACTGGACTTGTTGTTCGTGTGTGCTGCGCCCAGCCAGGCGGGCAGCGTGCCGCCCGGCCTGTTGGCGTGGCTGACGCGCCTTGCCGGTCGCGGCATCGGTCTGGGGGGGATCGCCGGTGGCACCGAGGTCCTGGCTCGAGCCGGCGTGCTGGACGGGTATCGGGCGACCCTGCCGTGGCAGAGCGCCGAAAGCTTCGCGCGCAACCATGCGGCGGTGCGCGTGACACACCAGCTGTTCGAGATCGATCGCGACAGGTTGACCTGCGGTGGCGGTACGGCGGCGATGGACATGATGATGACCCTCATCGGTCAGCATCATGGCCAGCGCTTGGCCGAGCGGGTTTCCGAGCATTTCGTGTGCGAACGTATCCGCATGGGCGACGAGCCCCAGCACGTACCGCTGCGATCGCGGCTCGGGCATGCCCCGCAGAGTCTTATCGATGCGGTGGCGTTGATGGAATCGAATATCGAGGAACCGCTCACCACCCACGAACTGGCCGAGCATCTTGGCATTTCGCGGCGTCAGCTCGAGCGGCTATTCAAGAAATACCTCCAGGCAGTGCCCAGTCGTTACTATCTCGACCTGCGCCTGCAGCAGGCGCGCAAGCTATTGCGCGAGACCGACCAGGCGGTGGGCGACATCGCCCTGCAAACCGGCTTTTCCTCGGGGGCGCACTTCTCCACCGCTTACCGCAATCACTTCGGGATGACACCTCGCGAAGAGCGCCTGGGCTGAGTGCTCTGCCTTGTCATCACCGGAAACAGACCGACGGAGCGCTCAGCCCTGACTCAGGGCATGGGCGCTTTCCTGGCGATCAAAGCCCGAAACAGGCTTCCCATCATGACCGGCTTGTCCTGCTCGATCATGAACCCGGCCCGTTGCAGCAAGGGGCCTGCCTGGCGAGTGATGTCGGTGGCGATGGCGTTGGTCGCCAGGTTGAGCGCTCGCCGGCCCCAGCCGGAAGGGCGGTCGTCGGGCTGGAACTTGTCCAGGACGCAAAGCTGGCCGTTGTCGGCCAATACGCGGTGCGCTTCGGCCAGACCACGCTCGGGATGGGGCATCACCGCCAGGATCAGGTGCATGATTACCACATCAAAATGCTTGTCGGGGAAATCGAGGGATTCGGCATCCATGACGCGGGCTTGGCAATCGAAGCCCAGTTCATCGGCACGCGCCCGAAAGCGCTTGACCATGGCCGGCGACAGATCGGTGCCGTGCAGTTCGATATCGCGAGGCAGGTAGGGCAGGTCGAGGCCGGTCCCGGCGCCGACGATCAGCACGCATTGGCCACTATGCCAGTCGACGCCTTCCAGCGACTGGCGACGGGCACGCCGGAAGGCTCGGTCGGCAACGAGATCATAGACCGGCGCATAGAAGGTATAGCGAAGACGGTTCCAGGCGGTGGTGTTGAGCATGCTGTCAGCCTCATAGTCGTTACGCCATTCAACCACACATTGTCGATCAGGGCTGCCAGCATGACACGGATGGGCTACGCCATGGTATCGACGATGCCGCCTTCCACGCGCAGTGCGGCGCCGGTGGTGGCGCTGGCCTGAGGCGAGGCGGCATAGACACACATATTGGCCACCTCCTCGGGAGTGGCCAGGCGCTGGATGATCGAGGAGGGACGATTCTCCTTCACGAAGCGAGCTTCCATTTCATCCTGTGAGATACCTTCCTTTTCCGCCATTTCGCGAATCATGTTGAGCACGCCTTCGGAGCGGGTCGGTCCCGGCAGGATGGCATTGACGGTCACACTGGTGCCGGCCAACGTCTTGGCGAGGCCGCGCGAGATCGACTGTACGGCGGTCTTGGTCATGCCGTAGTGGATCATCTCGGTGGGAATGTTGAGCGCCGATTCGCTGGAGATGAACTGCACCCGCCCCCAGTTGCGCTGCTTCATGCCTTGGGCGTAATGGCGCGACAGGCGGACCGCGCTCATGACGTTGACCTGATAGAAGTGGTCCCAGGTGTCGTCGTCGGTCTCGAAGAAATCCTGGGGCGCGAAGATGCCGACGTTGTTGATCAGGATGTCCGCTTCGGGATGCGCGTCGATCACGGCCTGGCAACCCTCGGCCGTGCCCAGGTCGGCTGCCACGCCATCGAGTTGGGTGCCGCCGACCTCGCGGCGGATGGCCTCAATGGCCTCATCGACGCGAGCCTGTGTGCGTCCGGTAATGATCACCGCGGCGCTGGCCTCG
Organism: Modicisalibacter xianhensis; assembly: GCF_900113605.1. Taxonomy (GTDB): domain Bacteria; phylum Pseudomonadota; class Gammaproteobacteria; order Pseudomonadales; family Halomonadaceae; genus Modicisalibacter; species Modicisalibacter xianhensis. Next base: position 133,779 of record NZ_FOPY01000002.1, on the reverse strand, counting down.
GCGAGTCCCTTGGCGATGGCATGGCCGATGCCTGCCGTGGAGCCGGTCACGATGGCGCGCTTGCCCGTCAGATCGATTTGCATGTAGTGACTCCTGTGTTGTCGGTAGATTCCTGCAAAGACTAGTCAGCTAATGAGTGTGAAGGCTGATGGACAGCTTTCAAGGGCAGGCGAACTCGCAGCGACTGCCGCTTTTCATAATTCGTCGTCCCATTGCTGAAAGCCACGCCTGATATCCTCCACTTATACTCGGTGTCATCGTGCGATACGCGACTGCCGAGACGGCGTTCCGTCGCCTGAGCGTATGACACCAATCCCACTGGATGGAGAACAACATGGCCTACACCCCGAGCCGCGAAGATTTCGACCGTTACATGGTGCCCAACTATGCACCGCAGAAGACCATACCGGTACGCGGCGAGGGCAGCCGCCTGTGGGATCAGGAAGGCCGCGAGTACATCGACTTCGCCGGTGGCATCGCCGTCAACTCGCTGGGGCACTGCCATCCGGTGCTGGTCCAGGCGCTCAAGGAGCAGGCCGACAAGCTCTGGCATCTGTCCAACATCTACACCAACGAACCGGCGCTGAAACTGGCCAAGGCGCTGGTCGAGCGCACCTTCGCCGACAAGGTCTACCTGTGTTCCTCGGGTGGCGAGGCCAACGAGGCGGCGCTCAAGCTGGCGCGTCGCTGGGCGCATGACAACTACGGCGAGCGCAAGGCCAAGATCATCTCATTCCGACAGTCGTTCCATGGCCGCACCCTGTTCACCGTCAGTGTCGGCGGCCAGCCCAAGTACTCCCAGGGTTTCGGGCCGGTGCCGGGGGGCATCGTGCACGCCGAGTTCAACAACCTCGACAGCGTGCGCGAACTGATCGATGACGAGACCTGCGCCATTATCGTCGAGCCGATGCAGGGCGAAGGCGGCATCGTTCCCGCCACGCAGGAATTCCTCGAAGGCCTGCGCGAACTGTGCGATCGCCACAATGCGCTACTGGTCTTCGATGAGGTGCAGTCGGGCATGGGCCGCCCCGGCACCCTGTTCGCCTACATGCGCTATGGCGTCACGCCGGACATCCTGACCAGCGCCAAGTCGCTGGGCGGCGGCTTCCCGGTCGGTGCGATGCTGACCAAGGAAGACATTGCCAAAGTGCTGGTGCTGGGCACCCATGGTTCCACCTACGGCGGTAACGCCCTGGCCTCCGCGGTGGCCCTGGCAGCGCTGGAAACCATCGATACGCCGGAAGTGCTCGAAGGCGTGCAGCGCCGCCACGAGCGGTTCCGCGAGCATCTGGAACGCATCAACGCCAAGTATGGCGTGTTCCGCGAAATTCGCGGCATGGGGCTGCTCATCGGTGCGCAGATGTCGGCGGATTACGAAGGCCGCGCCCGGGAGATCCTGCCGCTGGCCATCGAGGAGGGCGTGATGGCCCTGATCGCCGGTCCCGACGTGCTGCGCCTGGCACCGTCGCTGGTGATTCCCGAAGCCGACATCGACGAAGGCATGCAGCGCCTGGAGCGCGCCATCGCCCGCCTGGTCGACAACGCATGAGACGCGCGCCGGCCGCGGCCTGATCGCGGCCGGCGCCATCGGGATCCGATAAGAGGGAACACCATGCTGGTCGTTCGTCCTGCCAAGCCGGCGGATCTGCCCGGGCTGGAACGCCTGGCGTCAACCGCCACCCCCAAGCTGACCAACCTGCCCGCGCACCGCGACCGCCTGGAAGAGCGCATCTCGCGTTCGCAGCGCTCGCTGACGCGCGAGGTGGAGTTTCCCGGCGATGAAAGCTACACCTTCGTGCTCGAGGACCTGGAGCGTGGCGAGGTGGTAGGTACCGCTACCATCCGCGCCCAGGCCGGCGCGCATGAAGCGTACTACACCTATCGCCAGGAAACGCTGATCCACGCCTCGCAGCAACTCAACGTGCGCCGCGAGGTACAGACACTGTCGCTGTCCCATGAAGTCTCCGAGGCCACGCTGCTGTGTGCCATGTCACTGGATGCCCGCTACAAGGGCACCAGTGCCGAGAGCCTGCTGCGCCGTGCGCGACTGATGTTCATCGCCCAGTATCCCGAGCGTTTCGCCGAGATCCTGGCGATCGCCTTTCCGGGCTATCTCGACGCCGACGGCGAGTCGCCGTTCTGGAACAGCGTCGGACGCCACTTCTTCGTACGTGGCTATCAGGAGATCAATCACCTGGCCGGGGTGCGTTCGAAAAGCTTCATCGCCGAGGTCATGCCGCAATTCCCGCTCTACCTGCCGTTGCTGACGCCACAGGCACGAGCCGCCATCGGTCGTGAGCATCCCCAGCACGAGACGGCGCTCGACGAGATGCTCGCGGAAGGCTTCGTGCGCTCGCGGCATGTCGATATCTTCGATGCCGGGCCGGTGATCAAGGCCGAGCGCGAGCGCTTGCAGACCTTCCGCCGCAGTACCTGGCATCCGGTACGCATCCGGCCGGCCTCGGCGCTGCCCGATGCCGAGCCGGCAATGATCGCCAACCAGAAGCTGGGCGGCTTCCGTTGCGTGGTGGCGCGCTATGCGCTGTCGCCGACCGGCCAGCTGATGCTCTCGCCGGAACATGCCGAACTGCTCGGCGTGGAAGAGGGCCGGGCGGTGCTGGCCGCGCCGCTGGCCCTGCCCGCCGGGGAAGACACCTTCGACGAGGGGGAACTGTGATGCGCATTCGACCCATCGCCCGTGGCGACCTGGACGGCCTGCAACGCCTGGCCCAGGAAACCGGCGTCGGTTTCACCTCGCTGCCCGACAATCGGGAGTTTCTGGCCAGCAAGATCGAGTCCGCGGCACGCGCCTTCGAGGAACGTACCCCGGTCGACGACCGGTTGTACTTCTTCGTGCTGGAAGACGAGAGCAACGGTGAGCTGGCCGGCTGCTGCGCCATCGAGGCGCAGGTCGGGCGCGAGGTACCGTTCTATCACTATCGGGTGGGCAAGCTGGCGCACTCGTCGGTACAGCTCGACCTGCATCGCACCATCGACACGCTGTTCCTGAGCTCCGACCACACCGGCGATGCCGAGGTGGCCTCGCTCTACCTGCGCCCCGAATACCGCCGCGACCGCAACGGGGCATTGCTGTCCAAGGCACGCTGGCTGTTCATGGCCCAGTTCCGCGATCAGTTTCCTGACAAGGTGCTGGCCGAGATGCGCGGCGTGTTCGACAAGAACGGCAACAGTCCGTTCTGGCAGTGCCTGGGCAGCCACTTCTTCCCGATGGATTTCAACGAGGCCGATCGCCTGACGGGCATGGGCCAGAAGAGCTTCATCGGCGAGCTGATGCCCAAGTTCCCGATTCATACCACCTTCCTCAGCGAGGAAGCGCGGGACTGCATCGGCAAGGTCCACGAGCACACCCGCCCGGCGCTGGAAATGCTCAAGAAGGAAGGCCTGCGCTGGGAGGGCTACGTCGACATCTTCGATGGTGGCCCGACAGTGGAAGCCTACATCGACGATGTTCGCGCCGTGCGCCTGTCACGGCTGTGCCAGGTCGAGATCGGGCACGACCTCGAGCATACCGAGCGCCCGGGCTGGCTGGTGTCGACCACCGGCATGGTCGGTTTCCGTGCCGCCTGGGTTGGCCGTGGCCCCAGCGAGGACGGCACCCTGACATTGACCGAGGAGGAGGCGGGCCGACTTAACGTGGGCACGGGCGATTCCCTCCGCGTTCTCGAGACGTGAGCCTGGCTTCGCTTTCAGGACACCAGGATCACAACAAGGTTTTGCAGTGCATCGTGATGCGCTGAACGGGAGAGAACTATGCACGCCAGACAACAACTCTTTATCGGCGGCCAATGGGTCGACGGCACGGCGCAAGCGTTCGACAAGCGCGACCCGATCACCGGCGACACGCTGTGGCAGGCCAGGGCTGCCGGCGATGATCAGGTGACCAGTGCCGTTGCGGCAGCGCGCGAGGCGTTCCCGGACTGGGCGCGCCGCCCGCTGGCCGAGCGCCAGGCACTGATCGAGCGCTTTCGCGACCAGTTGGAAGCCAACCGCGAGACGCTTGCCGAGTCCATCGCTCACGAGACTGGCAAGCCGTTGTGGGAGTCGCGTACCGAAGTCGGCGCCATGATCGGCAAGATCGGCATCTCGGTGACCGCCTATGCGGACCGTACCGGCGAGCGCAGCCGCGACGTGGCCGGTGGCACCCAGGCCGTGCTGCGTCATCGTCCGCACGGTGTCATGGCGGTGTTCGGCCCCTATAACTTCCCCGGCCATCTGCCCAACGGGCATATCGTGCCTGCGCTGCTGGCCGGCAACACCGTGGTCTTCAAGCCCAGCGAGCAGACCCCGATGACTGCCGACCTGACCCTGCAGTGCTGGCAGGCGGCGGGCCTGCCCGATGGGGTGATCAATCTGGTCCAGGGCGCGGCCCCGGTCGGCCAGGCGCTGGCCGGCGATAGCGGCATCGATGGCCTGCTGTTCACCGGCAGCGTCAAGATCGGCCGGTTGCTGCACGAGCAGTTCGCGGGGCAGATGGGCAAGATCCTGGCGCTGGAACTCGGCGGCAACAATCCGCTGGTGGTCAAGGACGTGCCCGATCAGGCTGCGGCGGTACTTACCATCCTGCAGTCGGCGTTTCTCTCCGGCGGTCAGCGCTGCACCTGTGCACGACGCCTGATGGTGCCCGAGGGCGAGATCGGCGACCGGCTGATCGACGCATTGGTCGAGGCCATCGGCAAGCTTCACGTGGCCGCGCCGTTCAGCGAGCCGGCGCCGTTCTACGGCGGGTTGGTCAGCCCCGAGGCCGCAGACGCGATGCTGCGCGCCCAGGATGACCTGGAGAATCGCGGCGGGGTCGTGCTGTCGCGCATGCAGCGCGTGGTCGACGGTACCAGCCTGGTCACGCCGGCACTCATCGATGTGACCGGCCTCGAGATACCCGACGAGGAGCACTTCGGGCCGCTGCTCAAGGTGCACCGCTACCATGACTGGGACGAGGCCATCGGCCTGGCCAACGACACCCGCTACGGACTGGCGGCCGGCCTGATTGGCGGTGAGCGTGCCGACTGGGACGACTTCCTGCTGCGCATTCGTGCCGGCATCGTCAACTGGAACCGCCAGACCACCGGCGCCTCCAGCGACGCCCCGTTCGGCGGCATCGGCGACAGCGGCAACCATCGCCCCAGCGCCTACTACGCGGCTGACTACTGCGCCTACCCGATCGCCTCGATGGAAGGCGAGTCGCTGGCGATGCCCGACAACCTGCCGCCGGGCGTGACGCTATGAGAGGAAATATGAGCGATCCCAACGTTCAGGAAGTCAACTTCGACGGGCTGGTCGGCCCTACCCACAACTACGCGGGGCTGGCACATGGCAACGTCGCCTCCATGCGCCACGGTGGCCTGGCTTCCAATCCCAGGGAGGCCGCATTACAGGGCCTGGCCAAGATGAAGGCCCTCAAGGATGCCGGCTATCCGCAGGGTGTGCTGCCGCCGCAGCAGCGTCCGGATCTCGGCGCGCTGCGCGACCTGGGCTTTACCGGCAGCAATGCCGAGGTGCTCGAGCGCGCCTCTCGCGAGGCGCCACAACTACTGCGCGCAGTGTGTTCGGCGTCGTCGATGTGGACCGCCAACGCCGCTACGGTGACACCGAGCATTGACGCGCCGGATGCGCGCGTACACTTCACCCCAGCCAACCTGCAGTCGAGCTTCCACCGCTTTCTCGAACCGCAGACCACTGCGCGGGTGCTGGCGGCGATCTTCCGCGATGAGGCCCATTTTGCCCATCACCCGGTGTTGCCGGCGACCCCGGCGTTTTCCGATGAAGGCGCGGCGAACCATACCCGCCTGGCCGCGACGCATGGCGATCCCGGCGTGCATCTCTACGTCTACGGTCGCCAGGCGTTCGGTGGGCAGGTAGAGCCCACGCGCTTCCCGGCCCGCCAGACCCTGGAGGCCAGCCAGGCCGTGGCGCGTCAGCACGGCGTGTCCGAGGCGCAGACGGTGTTCGCCCAGCAGCATCCCGAGGCGATCGATGCCGGCGTGTTCCACAATGACGTGATCGCCGTGGGCAACGGACCGGTGCTGCTTTACCACGAGATGGCCTTCCTCGACGAGCAGCGCACACTCGACGAACTGCGCCGCAAGATGACCACGCCGCTGATTCCGGTGCGCGTGCCCAGCGAGGCGGTCAGCCTGGACGATGCCGTAAGTTCGTACCTGTTCAACTCGCAATTGCTCACCCAACCCGATGGCTCTGGTGCCATGACGCTGGTGGTGCCCGGCGAGTGCGAGGAGAACGAGGCCGTGTGGCGGACCATTCAGGATCACCTGCTGGCCGGCAACAACCCGATCACCGAGGTGGTGGTCAAGGACGTCAAGCAGAGCATGCGCAACGGCGGCGGTCCGGCCTGCCTGCGCCTGCGTATCGTGCTCAGCGAGCGCGAGCGGCAAGGATTGACCGGCCGGGTACTGCTCGATGACACGCTGTATGGCGAGCTTACCGATTGGGTCAATCGCCATTACCGCGATCGCCTGACGCCGGACGACCTTGCCGACCCGCAACTCGCCGAGGAAACCCTGACCGCTCTGGACGAGCTGACGCGCCTGCTCAACCTGGGCAATGTCTATCCGTTCCAGCTGGGCTGAGGCTCATCGACGGATGGGTCGCTTCACTCTCGGTTCCCCGCCTCTTGGCGGGGTTTTTTTCGCCGCCCGGCCGGGTATACGTCACGCCCATGCGTACAGTGTCTACTACGTTGAGTTGAGACGAACAGTCTGGCTCGGTCTTGAGCCTGGATATATCCAACTCACGGAAGGAGAGCAGGATGTCGCATGATCTGCAGAACGCCGTCGTCGTGATTACCGGGGCTTCCAGTGGTATCGGACGTGCCACGGCGCATGAATTCGCCCGCCAGGGAGCAGCCTTGTTTCTCGCTGCGCGGGATCGTCGCGCCTTGCACGACGTGGCCGAGGAGTGCCACCGCCAGGGCGGACAGGCCCGGGTAGTGGTTACGGACGTGACGCGTACCGAGGATGTCGAGCGTCTGGCGCGTACGGCCGTCGATACGGCAGGTCGAATCGATGTCTGGGTCAATAATGCCGGCATTGGTGCCCTCGGCAACTTCGACGAGATCCCCATCGAGGCTCACGAACAAGTCATCCAGACCGACCTGCTGGGCTACGTGCGCAGTGCCCATGCCGTGCTGCCGCACTTCAAGCGCCAGCAGTCGGGCGTGCTGATCAACAATATCTCGCTGGGCGGTTGGGCGGCGCAGCCCTATGCGGCGTCCTATGCTGCGGCCAAGTTCGGCCTGCGCGGCTTTGCCGAAAGCCTGCGTGGCGAGCTTCACGCCTGGCCGCACATCCACGTCTGCAACCTCTATCCGGCGGTCATGGACTCACCCGGCTTTCGCGACGGGGGTAACTTCACCGGGCGTGCCGTCAAGCCGGTGCCACCGGTCTACGACCCGCGACGTACCGCTCGCGCCATCGTCAGGGCGGCGCAACACCCGCGCCCGAGCATCTATGTAGGCAGCGTGTCGCGCCTGGCCAGGTTCGCCCAGGCCTGGTTGCCGGGCTACAGCATTGCCAATGCGCGCCTGGTCGAAACGGCCTTAGGCAAGGCGGCGCCGGATGCCACCTCGTCGGGCAACCTGTTCTCGCCGCCTACTGGCGAACGGCGCATCGATGGTGGATTTCGCCAGCCCTCGTCGTATCGCAGTACGGCGCTGATCGCCACGACGGCGGCCGTCGCAGCGCTGGGCCTGTACTGGTACCGGCGGCAGCGGCGCTGAGCGTCCTGCCACCTGGCGGTGGGTGATGCCGTATACTGGCCTGTCACCCACCGCAGGAGGACGGCATGACCCCACTTAATCCGCCGACGATCGAGGCATTGACCCCGGATTCACCCCATCTGGAAACCATCGTGACCTGGCAGCATGAGTCCTGGGGCCACCTGAATCCCGCAATGTCGTTTGCGGATCGTTGTGCCGAGGTGCGCAGTGAATGCGGTGAAAGGGGGGTGCCGCGGGTCTTCATGGCCATGCACGCCGGTAAACCGGTCGGCACCGCCAGCCTGATCGAAAGCGACATGAGCAGCCGGCCGCAGCTTACGCCCTGGCTGGCCTCCGTCTTCGTGCATCCCGAGTGGCGCGGGCAGGGCATTGCCTCGCGACTGGTAAGGCGCGTCGAGGACGAGGCGCGCCAGGCGGGAATCGAACGCTTCTATCTCTACACGCCGGACCAGCAGCCACTATACCGGCGACTGGGCTGGCAGGACGTCGAAGCCGTGGACTATCGCGGCGAAGCCGTCACCATCATGACAAGGTGCCTGAACGAAGACGCCCCGGCTGTCCGAGCCGGGGCGTGACGTAGCCTATTTCTGCACCTCGGTTTGCCCCCTCAGTGACGGCGGAATTTCTTCGGCGTGCCCTTGCCGGTCAACGCAGCGAGGCCAATGACGGCGCCGGCAACCACCGCCGTGGTCAACAAGGGGTGAAACGAGGACTGGGTATAGATGCTCGACTTCGAGATGTGGCTTGGATAACGCGTAGTCTCGCGCATGTCCTGCGTGGGCGAGTTCAGGGCAAAGCGCTGGCGATGCTCGGCGTACCCCGACTTCTGCTGACGGATCACCGACGCCTCCATGGCCTTGTCGGCCAGGCGGGGGGCGATCTGGCCCAGCGCGGCGATAAGCTTGCCACCGCCGCCGACTACCATGTCGCGATGGGGATGCTCAGCGCAGTGCAGGATAGCCTCGGCCACTACACGCGGGTCATACAAGGGCGGCGGCAGGGTGGGCTCCTCGTCCATGTAATTCTGCGCATGCTCGGGATAGGGCGTGGCGATGCTGCCCGGCTTGATCAGGGTGACGGCGACGGGGGCGCCTTCCTCTTCCAGTTCCATGCGCAAGGCATCGGTAAAGCCCTTGACCGCATGCTTCGAGGCGGAATACATGCCCTGGATGGGCAGGGCACGATCCGACACGGCGGAACCGAGGTTGATGATGACCCCGCCATGGTCACGTGGCTTCTGGGTAAAGTAGCGCGCCGCCTCCAATGAACCATTTACGACGCCCCAGAAATTGGTATCCATCAGACGGCGGTTGTCTTCCATCTTGATGTCGAGCATGCGCCCGTAGATCGACACACCGGCGTTATTGATCCAGGTATCGAAGCCGCCGAAACTGCCGATGGCCTTGGCGGCAACCTCGCGGACCTGGGCTTCGTCACCGACATCCGCTACCACGTAGGTGGCCTCGGCGCCAGCCTCGCGACACTCCCCGACAAGCAGCGACAGGGCGGTCTCGTCGCGGGCCGCGAGCACCAGCCTGGCGCCGTGGTCGGCGGCCATACGTGCCGTGGCCAGGCCGATGCCCGTCGTCGCGCCGGTGATCACGATCACCTGTTCATCGAGCGGTTTCAAACGCAGTGCCATATTGCTCTCCTTGCCCGTGGTCACAGGCGTTCCAGTGCATATAGGGGTCTCATTTCCCTGCTGACTGCCCGGTAAGCATAGAACCCAAATCAGGATTGCAAAGCGTAGACGTCGAGACGAGAGCGCTTGGCGTCACTGAACTTATCCGTCACGCTAGAGACACTACGCCACTCTCGTCGAGGGAGCCTGCGCATGTCGCAGCCACTGACGCGTCATAACCGGCCCCGCCAGGTACTGGAGGCCATTAACGCTGCCAACGCCGGTCTTTCCGATGCGCATCGCAAGGCCAAGTACACCAAACTGGCCGAGTCGCCCTACCGGTTCTTCCGAGGCACCAACCAACTCTACTGGGCCGACGTCTGGCACGACTGGCGTTTTGCCTTGTATGGCGGGCTGCCCGGGACCCAGACCTGGCTGCAGGGCGATGCCCATGCCTACAACTTCGGGGCCTATGGCCATCATGACGACAGCGTGCGCTACGGTATGGACGATTTTGACGATGCCCTGATAGGCGACTATCAATACGATCTCTGGCGATTGGCGATCAGCGTGGTACTCGATGCCCGCGAAAACGTTGGCTTGACGCGCAAGGGCATCCACAAGGCCCTGAGTGCGCTGCTCGAGAGCTATCACGACGAATTGGCCGGTCATGTCCGTGGCGAGACGCCCCTGGCGGTGACGTTGGACAATGCCAAGGGCATTCTGGCGCCGTTCATGCAATCCGTTGCGGACACGTGCAGTCGGGCCAGGATGCTGGAGAAATGGACGCGTCTTGGCGATGACGAGCGCTGTTTCGCTAAACGCCCGAAAAAGCTGGCGCCCCTTTCCCAGGCCCAGGCGAACCAGCTTCGTCAGGCCATCGAGCAGGAGTATCCCAAGACATTGCAGGGGCCGGCGGCTGCCAGCGAGGCCAGCCACTTTCGTGTCAAGGACATGGCGCGTCGGCTCGATGCGGGGACCGGGTCGCTGGGGCTGGAGCGCTATTACGTACTCATCGAGGGCGGGGCCGAACATGAACACGACGATGTCATTCTCGACATCAAGGAACAGACACCACCGGAGGGCTGGCGGCTGATGAGCCGCGACGAGAAGCGCGCCTGGCGTCGGGCCTTTCCCCACGAAGGCATTCGCCATGCCGCAGCGTTCTGCGCCATCGCCGAGCATCCCGACATCTATCTGGGCTGGCTGCATCTGGACGACAAGGTGTTCTCGGTGCGCGAGCGCTCGCCCTACAAGGTGGACTTTCCCACCCAGCGCATCGAGGGAGCCAAGTCCTATCGCAAGCTGACCAAGCAATGGGGACGCATCCTGGCTCGCGAACACCTGCGCGGTGCGCGTGCTCTGAATCAGGACGATCCGGCGCGCTTTGCCCGCTGCGTATGCGAGCGGCTCGAGGGGCGCCTCAATAATTTCATCGACATGGTAGCCACGCTGGCCATGACTTATGCCGATTGTGTCAGTCAGGACTACCGATGCTTCGTTGACTCGCGTGATACCGACCATGGGTTGCAACAGGCCGACCAGGTCGGTCATCCCGCGTGACGAACTGATCTTCAGTGACTCATGGCCTGCGCCTCCAGCCGGTAGCCATGCTGGTAGATACTACGCAGGCGTACGCCATGACTGCCGTCCAGTACCAGCTTGCGGCGTAGCCGGCTGATGTGGGTATCCACGGTGCGTGTCGAGACGTCGCCCTTGATGCCCCAGACGACTTCCAGCAGGTGAGCGCGCGAGAGCAGTTCGCCAGGATGGCTGAAGAACAGCGAGACCAAGCGGAATTCACGCTCCGTCAACGTCACACGCTCGCCGGCAAGCTGCACCTCGCGCTGACCGCCATCCAGCGAGTAGGCCCCAAACTGCTCCTTGTCAGTGGCTTGTGCCTGGAGCCCGGCCCGCCGCGCAAGGGCATTGACACGCGCGGAGAGTTCGCGAGGACGCAGCGGCTTGGCCAGGAAATCATCGGCGCCACTGTCGAGTGCCAGGACGATGTCCTCCTCCTCCTGACTGGCGGTAACGAACAGGATCGGCCCCTTCCAGCCATCATGCTGTCGCAGGTGGGCGGTAACGTCCATGCCGCTGGCATCCGGCAGCCGCCAATCGATGATGAACAGGTCGAACGCCTGGGTCTGTATGGCCCGGCGCAGTTCGCTGGCGCGCATGAACTGCGTGACGCGGTGCCCGACGGCGATCAGGCATTGCTCGATGAAATCCTGCTGATCGGCATCGTCTTCCAGCACGCCGATATGCATTGGGTTTGGCATGTTTTTCTTCTTACCGATAACCACCGGTCGTTGCTTGAATAGGGGTGCTCACGCCATGTTTGTGACAATGGTTCACAGTTCGATAGCGAGTCTTCGAAATACAATCGGTTTGTCAGCCATTTGAGGAACTGTCATGTCGCTTTATCGCTCACGCGCCCTGTTGGGCGGCCTCCTGGCCTTTTTACTCTCTTCTATCGGCAGCCAGGCCCTGGCACTTGAGGCGCCGACGGGACCGGTAATCCTGGTGGTAAGTGGCGACATCACCGAAACCAATGTCGGCGACGAGGCACATTTCGACAGCGACATGCTCCAGGTTCTCGAGCAGCGCGAGACCGTGACCGGGACGCCGTGGCACGAAGGCCGGGTAACGTTCAACGGCCCGCTGGGACGGGCATTGCTGGAGACGGTGGGGGCACAGGGCGACACCATGAAGGTCGTCGCGCTAAACGACTATTCTTCCGAGATCCCCGTCGCGGATTTCGCGCAGCATGACGTGATCCTGGCCATGTCCGCCGATGGACGCCGGTTGCGGGTCCGCGACCAAGGGCCACTGTTCGTCATCTATCCCTTCGACGAGACCCCGGCGCTGCTCAACGAAGAGGTCATTACCCGCTCGGTCTGGCAGGTCAAGGCCATTGAAATCCACTGATACCGCTAGGGCATCGGGGGCCCTGTCGATGCAGTCGCTGTTATCGCGACGTTTCAGGATCGCCACGTTCGCGGCGATCCTCTTTTTTCTTGCGGCCTTGGCCACAGGCGGCCTGATCTTCCAGCGCCAGCAGGCCCTCGAAGGTCGCTTGCTCGAAAACCTGGTCTGGGCGGCGTATCAGTTCGACCGCGAGGTCAGGGAGTTCCGCTTTGCCCTGCTCGATGAAAGCGATCACTCGCTTGATGAGGCCTTGCTGCGCCATGAAATCCTCTACAGTCGCATGAACCTTTTTCTCCACGGCGATATCGCTCGCTCTATCGGCGCGGTGCCGGGGCTGAACGATCCCCTTCAACGTGCCAAACGCCTGATCGACGACATCGATGGACAACTGCTGGCCTTGCCCGAGGATGTGACGCAACTGTCGGCGGGGCTGACCCGGGAACTTCTCGACAAGAACCAGGCGCTACAGTTGCTGACCGGCGATATCCTGGTCGACATCAATGCCCATGTCGCGGAAAGGCGTACCTTCGAGCGCCAGGAACTGCTCAAGCTGTATTGGGTGGTGCTGATACTGGTTGTGCTGGTGATGCTTTCCGGGGGCGTGCTGGTCAGGGCGTTGGTCCAGGAAGGTCGGGCTCGTTTCGAAAAGGCGCAACTGCTCGAGAGGCAGGCCGTCGAGCTCGACGAGGTCGCCCGTCGTGCCGAGTCGGCGAGTCGGGCCAAGTCGGAATTCATGGCGGTCATGAGTCATGAGGTCCGCACACCGCTGAACGGCGTGATCGGCATGGCCGACCTGCTCGGCGACGAGCGGCTGACGGCACGCGGGCATGAGTATCTCATGGCACTCAAGCAGAGCGCGGCTGGGCTGCACGCGGTGATCAACGATATCCTGGACTACACCAAGCTCGAGTCGGGGGCCTTGGATCTCGACGATCGTCCGTTCAACCTGCCGACGTTCATCGAGCAGGTCTGTGCCGGTTATCAGTTGCGCCAGGATAAGCGGGACGTTCCCCTGACGTACCAGCTTGATGCCGATCTGCCGTCATTCGTCAGCGGCGATATCAATCGTCTGCGCCAGGTATTGATGAACCTGTTGACCAATGCCTTCAAATTTACCGAACAGGGCTTTGTCAGGCTCAGTGTCACGCGTGAAAACGGACAGCACATTCGCTTCGAGGTACGCGATACCGGTTGTGGTATTGCTGCAGACGATCAGCAGCGACTATTCGCCCCGTTCACTCAGGTCGATGCCTCGATTGCCCGGCGGCATGAAGGTAGCGGGCTGGGGCTGGCCATTTGCCAGCGCCTGACCCGAGCTATGGGCGGCGACATCGGTGTCAGTAGCCAGCCAGGGTTGGGTAGCCTGTTCTGGTTTACCGTCAGCTTGCCCGAGACGAGCCCTGTCGAACCGCTGTCCCGGATCGTGACGGATGGCAAGGGCCTCGACCGCCATACGATCCTTGTGGTGGAGGACAACCCGGTCAACCAGACCGTGACCACCGCGATGCTCGAATGGATGGGACAGCAGGCCATCGTCGTCGACAATGGCGAGGAAGCGCTGGCCTGCCTGGCCTCGAATGGCGCCATCGACCTGGTATTGCTCGACATGCAGATGCCGGTGCTGGATGGACCGGAGACGGCACGCCGCTGGCGGGCGCGGGAGGCGGCGGGAGAGCGCCTGCCGATTCTCGCCATGACAGCCAATGTCATGCCTGAACATCGCGATATCTGCTTGCAGAGCGGCATGGACGAGGTGATCTGCAAACCCTTCACGCGTGAAGCGCTCTACGACCGGCTCTGCCATTACCTGGGCCCCTGCTGCCGGGAGGCAGTCGAGTCGCTGGAAGGCCGGCAGGCCCCGCGTGATGCGCTGTCGTTGCCATCGCCTGCCAGTGGAGCGGTGGCCGATAGTGTGCTGGTGGATATCGCAACCCAGCGAGAATTGCGCGATACCCTCGATCCTGATGCCCTGCAAGGATTGTTCGAGACGTTCTTGGCACGCCTCGATCAGCGTCTGGTTGCGTTGGGGCGCCATCTGGACAACGAGGATCGGCAGGCGTTTCAACGGGAAGCGCATTCACTCAAGGGCGCGGCGGGGTCCTTGGGATGCCTGGCCATCGCCGAGCAGGCACGTATCCTGGAACAGGGAAGCGTGTTGTCCGAAGCGGCCCATCTTCGCCGCGACCTGCAGCGCCTTGCCGAACTGGCCCGAGCCACGCGTGTTTCGCTGCAAGACCTGCCACTGCTGGGTTGATGTTCCCGTTGCCTTGATAGCCATACCCAAGGCCCTCACGCGAGGGCCTTGGCCTTCTGCGTGGCCTGTGCGGCATACCAGGCATCGAATTGTGCGCTGGGCATGGGGCGAGCCAATAGAAACCCTTGGCCGATATCGCAATGGGCGTGACGCAGCAGGTCATGCTGTTCCCGGGTCTCGATGCCTTCTGCCACTACCGTCATGTCGAGTCGTCGTCCCAGGTCAATGATGGCCAGCGTGATGGCGCGAGCCTCACGGTCCTCGTCACACAGCGAAACGAAGCTGCGATCCAGCTTCAGCTCGTCGAAGGGCAGCCGGTAGAGCTGAATCAGCGATGAATAGCCGGTACCGAAGTCGTCCAGTGCCAGCCGGCATCCGCGTTCGCGCAGCGCCGACAGGACATGCCGTGCATAGCTCAGGCATTCGATGCCTGCCGACTCGGTCAGTTCCAGGGTCAGCCCCTCGAGACGTGAGGTATGGCGGGCCACGATGCGGTCGAAGGTCGCCAGCATGTTGGGCGCTTTCAACCACTGTGCAGGAACGTTGATGGCCATGTTCAGCGTCCAGCCATTGGCCTGCCAGCGGGCCTGCTGTGCCAGGGCCAGGTCGAGCACGTGCCAGCTCAGGTCGACGATACGATGATGGCGTTCGGCCAACGGGATGAAGCGGTCGGGCGTGATCAGGCCACACCGTGGATCCTGCCAGCGTAGTAGGGCCTCCACGCCGACCACCTGGCCGGTCTGAAGGTCGAACTTGGGTTGATAGGCCAGGAAAAAATGACCCTGGCGCATGGCATTGTCCAGCGCCTCGAGGGTCGGTGACGTTTCGCGGTCTGCCAAGGGCTGGATCACCGTATCGAGTCGCTTCAGCAGTTGCCCCTTGGAAAGAAAGCCGAGCATGTGCAAGCCCTTGGACCTGCCAGAGTGAAGCAAGGCTTGAGCTGTATCTTCATCGCAGCCACTGAGCAGTACCACGGCGGCGTTGAGGCGCAAGTCGTGCAGGTACTGGAGAATGTCGAACCCGGTAAATTCACCGAGGCTGAAGTCGAGCAGGATGAGGTCCACGTCGAGCAGGCCCGGCTGGCGAGCCAGTTCCTCGAGGCCGGCCACGGCAATGACCTCGAAGCCACGACGTCGCAACAGATGCTGGCCCAGTAACTGGATTTCGATATCGTCATCGACGATCAAGGCGCGCTGTGTCATGCAAGGAACTCCTGACAAGGGAGAGCGGGGTTGGTCGTGTGCCGGGTAGGGAAGCGGATTGCAGTTCGGTAGAAAAAGCCCGGCGTGTTTGACTGCACGCCGGGAAGACCAGGGAAACCGTGTCCAGTGCTTAGCGGCTCATCTCGGTGCGATCAGAAGGCCTCCCAATCGTCATGCTCGGTCGCCTTGCGGGTCGTCTTGACTGACTTGCCCGGTGACGCCAAGGCCTTGCCCGCGGCCGGCTTGGCAGCCTGACGAGCGGTTGCCGGGTTGCCTTGCAGGGTGTTGCTCAGGCGGAACGAGGCCACCAGGGCATTGAGTCGCTCGGCCTGTTCGCGCATCTCGTTGGCGGCAGCACTTGATTGCTCGACCATGGAGGCGTTGTGCTGGGTCATGTTGTCGAGTTCGGTCACGGCGGTGTTGACCTGACCGATGCCGACGCTCTGCTCCTTGGCGCCGGCACTGATCTCGCCGATCACGTCGGTGACGCGCTCGATGCTCTCGACGATCTCCAGCATGGTCTTGCCGGCGCGCTTGACCAGTTGCGTACCGGACTGCGTGCGGGCTACCGATGTATCGATCAGCTCACGGATATTGCGTGAGGCCTCGCTGGAACGGCTGGCCAAAGTACGGACTTCCTGGGCGACCACCGCGAAGCCACGGCCATGTTCGCCGGCGCGCGCCGCTTCCACCGACGCGTTGAGGGCGAGGATGTTGGTCTGGAAGGCGATGCTGTCGATCAGGCCGATGATTTCGCTGATCTGGCCGGCAGAGGCGTTGATGTCGTCCATGGTGGTCTCGACCTGCTGCATGGCCTTCTGCCCTTGGCGGGCGATATCCACGGTCGAGTGGGCGAGTTGATTGGCCTGCTGGGCGGCGTCAGAGGTATTGCTGACGGTCGAGGATATCTCCTCCATCGAGGCCGACGTTTCCTGCAGGTTGGAGGCGGCCTGCTCGGTGCGTGAGGCCAGGTCCTGGCTGCTCTGGGCGATCTCGTCAGCGGCGGTATGCACGCTTTCCGTGCTGGCGCGCACCTGCTGCAACGTCTGGTCGATACGCGCGATGAAGGCGTTGAACTGAACGGCCAGGTCGCCGATCTCGTCGTTGCGCTTGCTGTCGATGCGGGCAGTGAGATCGCCATCGCCGTCAGTGATTTCGCGGATACGGCCAGTGATCTGGCGAATGGCACGCGACATGAACAGCGGACCGACCAGCGCCAGTGTCACGGCACCGAGAAAGACCAGGATCGAGAAAATCACGATGATGGTCTGCTGGGTATTGATACGCTTGACGGTCGCGGCTTCCAGAGCGACGACTTTCTGACCGGCCGTTTCGCCTGCCATGTCGTAAATGCCGCGCAGTGTCTCGAAGTGGCTCAAGGAGTCGCCTTCAAGATGGGCTATCGCTTCAGACACGTTGCCTTCCGAATATAACGTAAATGTCATTTCGGACGCTTCCCGCCATTGCCGATAAGTATTCTCGAACGCATTCAACTGACCGATGAGTTCGGGGTGACTCGCCAATTTTTCCTTGTAGGCCATCAAACCATCGTATGCCTGTTGGGCATTTTCCCGATACGCCTTGCGCACTTCCTCGGCATGGGCGGTACCTGGCTCGGCGCGTAAATATTCGAGCTCGGCTGTCCTGGCCTGGTAGAGGTCCCGGTCGGCGTTGAGCGCTGCCGAAATGGCGGGGTTGAATGAAGAACTGAACTCGAGCATGCGCTCCTTGACGCTGCGGGTCAGCATGAAGTCGGCGATGACGACCGCCAGCAGGGCCAGTGCCACGCCAATGAAGGCGACGGCATATTTTACGCTGATTTTCTTGAAGTGCCTGGTCATGACATGTCTCTCTCTAGGAAGAGTTGACTAGTCACTGTCTGAAAACTGCCTGCGCTCGGCCATACTGCGTTAAAAATCAGCTCAAAATACTCATTTACAACCCGTAAACTCCGCTTTTTCGCTGATTTTTGCCTTGCCTAACCTTCGCTCGTCGACTTTTCAGACAGTGCCTAACTGTTACGGAACAGTAAATCCCGAGTTTATTGTTAGTCGACTATGTGTCATGACTTGTCACGTTTGTTCACGTTCAAACTTGCGTTTATCAATTCAAAGTATTCAAGGTGTGAATACTCCATTGGTTAAGTTTGCTTAGTTTTTATCAAGTGCTTTCACCAATGCAAAGTTCGAAACTTACATCGTGACTTGTATTTTCAATTGGCTTGCCCTCGATACGTGCGATGACTTGTTTGGCGGCAATTCGCCCGATCGCCTCGCGTGGTGACACGATCGTCGTCAGCCGGGGGGTGATGTGCTGGCCGAACGGCAACCCGGTAAAGCCGGCGATGGCGACATCGTCGGGCACGCGGATACCGGCTCGGTTGGCATGCAGGATGGCGCCAGCCGCCAGGGTGTCGTCGGCGAAGTGAATGGCCTCGGTGCCTGATCGCTGCACCATTATCTGGCGAAATGCCCTGGCACCGATCTCCAGCGCGCTGGCTTCGGGCCATTCCTCCAATGGCGCTTCCAGCCCGTTTTCCTGCAACAGGTCGCGGTGCCCCTCGTAGCGCAGCCGGGCACGGTAGTTGCCGTCCATTTGCGAGCCGGCATAGACGATGCGCCGATAGCCTCGGTCGAGCAGATGCTGCGCCATGCAGCGTCCGGCATCGTAGTGCGACAGGCCCACATTGAGATCGATGCCTTGGCCGAGCTCCATGATTTCCATGATCGGTTTCTGCCAGCGCTTGAGCATGGCGGTGCAGGCGGCGTCGTGACGTAGCCCGGTAATCACCAGTGCGGAGGAGGACCAGCCGAGGAAGGTCTGGACCAGCTCGTACTCCCGACGCATGTCGTATTCGGTATTGCCGAGCAGAATCTGGTAGCCGTGCTTCTCGAAGGTGGTCTGCAGGCCGTGTATGACCTCGATGAATACCACGTTGGAGAGCGACGGGACGATCACGGCGATGAAGCGTGAATTGGCCGAGGCCAGGCTGCCGGCAAGCATGTTGCGTACGTAGCCGACCCGCGCGATGGCGGCCTCGACGCGCTCGCGGGTCGCCGGGCGCACGCTGTCGGGCGAGTTGAGCACACGCGAGACAGTGATCGTGGAGACTCCCGATTCGCGGGCGACGTCGGCCAGGGTCGGGTTGTCGGCACCACGTCGCTTGCGACGCTCCGGCAATTCTGGATTAGACATTGGTCGCGCTCCCGTTCCCATCGCTTGCGTGTTCTGAGAGGGTAATCTAAACCAGATGTTAGCGCTAACATCCAAGCCGATACAGCGACAACAACGACAAGGTGGAACACGGGAGACGCCAATGGCCGAGCGCGCCACGAACGCCGCAACGATAGGAGTCATCGGGCTGGGTGCCATGGGGTTGGGCACGGCCACGGCATTGCTGGAAGCCGGGCTGGAGGTGATGGGCTGCGATATCAACGACGGCGCCCGGCAGGCCTTCGAGTCGCGGGGCGGCACCAGCGTGGCCACGCCGGTCGAGTTGGCCGAGCGTTGCAGCATCGTGCTGGTGGTGGTGGTCAACGCCGAGCAGGTCGAATCGGTGCTGTTCGGTGAAGCGGGGCTAGTGGATCGGCTGGCACCGGGCAGCCTGGTGATGCAGTGTGCCACGGTGGCGCCTAGCTACGCCAAGTCGCTCGGCGAACGGCTCGAGGCCGCCGGCCTGCTGATGCTCGATGCCCCGATCAGCGGCGGGGCGGCCAAGGCGCGCCAGGGCCGGCTGTCGGTGATGTCATCGGGCAGCGAGGCGGCCTATGGCAAGGCCGGGCCGGTCCTTGAGGCCATGGCCGAAACCGTTCATCGCCTGGGCGATGTCCCCGGCGCAGGCTCCAGCGTCAAGCTGGTCAACCAGTTGCTGGCCGGCGTGCATATCGCCGCCGCCGCCGAGGCCATGGCGCTGGGCATTCGCATGGGCATCGACCCGGATACGCTCTATCAAGTGATCACGCAGTCGGCCGGTAATTCCTGGATGTTCGAGAATCGCGTGCCACACATCCTCAAGGGCGATTACACGCCGCTCTCCGCCGTGGACATTTTCGTCAAGGATCTCAATATCGTGCACCAGACCGGGCGCGAGCTGGCCTTTTCCATGCCGGTGTCGGCCAGTGCATTGCAGCAGTTCACTGCTGCCAGTGGCGCCGGGTTCGGGCGCGAGGACGACGCGGCCGTCGTCAAGGTGTATCAGCGCCTGTCGGGAATTACATTGCCGGCCGCTAACGACGAGGAGGGCGGAGCATGAGCCTTGTTCTCGGTGCCATTGCCGACGATTTCACCGGCGCGACCGACCTGGCCAACAACCTGGTGCGTGCCGGCATGCGCTGCATCCAGACCATCGGCGTGCCCGAGCATGCACTGGACGTCGACGATGTCGATGCGGTGGTGGTGGCGCTCAAGTCGCGCTCCTGCCCGGCGGAGCAGGCCGTGAACGATTCGCTGGCCGCG
Source organism: Modicisalibacter xianhensis (assembly GCF_900113605.1). Lineage (GTDB taxonomy): Bacteria > Pseudomonadota > Gammaproteobacteria > Pseudomonadales > Halomonadaceae > Modicisalibacter > Modicisalibacter xianhensis. Next base: position 113,563 of record NZ_FOPY01000002.1, on the reverse strand, counting down.
CTCGCCTGGCTGCAAGCACAGGGCGCGCGTCAGATCTTCTTCAAGTACTGCTCGACGTTCGACTCCACGCCGCGCGGCAATATCGGCCCGGTCGCCGATGCGCTACTGGAGCGCGTGGGTGGAGAGCAGACGGTGATGGTACCGGCCTTTCCGGTCAACGGGCGCACCGTCTACCAGGGGCATCTGTTCGTCGGTGACCGGCTGCTCAACGACAGCGGCATGCAGCATCACCCCCTGAATCCCATGCAGGATGCCGACCTGGTGCGCGTACTGGCCCAACAGACGCCGCATCCGGTCGGATTGCTGCCACATGCCACGCTGGCCCAGGGGGCTGAGGCCGCCCAGGCGCGCCTGGGCGCGCTGCAACGTGAGGGGGTGCGTCACGTGATCTGCGACACTCTCGATGAAAACGATCTGGCGGTGCTCGCCGAGACGGTGGCCGACCTGGCGCTGGTGACCGGCGGGTCGGGGCTGGGCCAGACCCTGCCCGAAGCCTACCGCCGGCGTGGCTGGCTGGCGCCGGTCGCCAATGCCGGTCAATTAGACGCGCCGAACGGTGCGGCCCTGGTGCTGTCCGGAAGCTGTTCGCGCGCCACGCTGGGTCAGGTCGAGCATTTCCTGGCTTCCCATGAGGGGTTTGCGCTGGACCCGCTGGCACTGGCCGACAGCGATACGCAGATCGAGGAAGCGCTGGCCTTTGCCCGTGAGCGCCTGGACGAGGCGACGCCGGTACTGATCTATGCCTCGGCATCGCCCGAACGGGTCGAGCAGGCCCAGCAACGCTTGGGCGCGGCGCAGGCTGGCGAGTTGGTCGAACGGGCCATGGCACGCCTGGCCCGTGAACTGTTGGATGCGGGTGTCGGGCGGCTGGTAGTGGCCGGTGGCGAGACGTCCGGTGCCGTGGTCTCGGCGCTGGGCGTAACCGAGTTGCGCATCGGCGAGCAGATCGACCCCGGCGTACCGTGGACGCAGACCCAAGTGGCCGGGCGCGAGGCGCCGCTGTCGCTGGCGCTCAAGTCCGGCAACTTCGGCGGGGTCGATTTCTTCACTCGGGCCTTCGCGGCCCTTGGCCAGGGAGGGACGTCATGAGCCGCCACGACGACAACCGCCTGCGCGAGCAGATCGTCACCTACGGCCAGTCGCTGTTCGATCGCGGCCTGACCATGGGCTCGAGCGGCAATATCAGCATGCGCCTCGACGATGGCGGCTGGCTGATGACACCGACAAATGCCTGCCTGGGGCGACTCGATCCGGCGCGCATCTCGCACCTCGATCGCGACGGTGGGCTGATCGACGGCGACAAGCCAACCAAGGAAAGCTTTCTGCACATGGCGATGTATGCCGAGCGGCCGCAGTCGCAGGCCATCGTGCATCTGCATTCGACCCATTCGGTGGCGGTGTCGTGCCTGCCGGACATCGACACCCACGACTGCATTCCGCCGCTCACTGCCTACTACGTGATGCGTGTCGGCCGGCTACCGCTGGTGCCATACCACGTGCCGGGCGATACCGCGCTGGGCGACGCGGTGAAGGGACTGGCAGGCCGGCACAGCGCGGTGCTGCTGGCCAATCACGGCCCGGTGGTGGCAGGCAAGTCGCTGGAGGCGGCGGTCTACGCCACCGAAGAACTCGAGGAAACCGCCAAGCTGTTCCTGCTGCTGCGCGGCCAGAACCCGCGCTGCCTGACGCCGGAACAGGTGGCCGAACTCGAAGCGAAGTTTCCGCGTGACTGAAGCGGCAATCCACAACGACACGAGGCAAGACGATTCCATGATCAAGCTGGCTGCCAATCTCAGCATGCTGTTCACCGAGCACGACTTCCTCGAGCGCTTCGCGGTGGCGGCGAAGGCCGGGTTCCGTGGCGTCGAGTACCTGTTCCCCTATGCCTATGCGCCGCACGAACTGCGTTCCGCCCTGGACGACAACGGCCTGCAGCAGGTGCTGTTCAACCTGCCGCCGGGCGATTGGGAGGCGGGCGAACGCGGCCTGGCCAGCCTGCCGGGGCGCGAGGCCGAGTTTCGCGACAGCGTCCAGGAAGCGCTGCGCTATGCCGAGGCCCTCGACTGCCCCCGGTTGCATGCCATGGCCGGGCTGCTGCCGGCGGAGGCCGACGAGGCGACCCGCGAAGCGCACATGACGACTTACGTCGACAACCTGCGCTTTGCCGCGGGGGAACTGGCCAAGGCAGGGCGGACCCTGCTCATCGAGCCGATCAATACCCACGACATGCCCGGTTTCTTCCTCAATCGCCAGGCCCAGGCCCGCGAGGTGCTGGCACGGGTCGGCGCCGACAACCTGCGCGTCCAGTTCGATCTCTATCACTGCCAGATGAGCGAAGGAAACCTGTTCGCCAATCTCGAGGCACAGTTGCCCTATCTCGGGCACGTGCAGATTGCTGGCGTCCCGGGGCGTCATGAGCCGGATGTCGGTGAGGTGAACTATCCGGCAGTGCTCGAGCGCCTGGCGGCGCTAGGTTACGACGGCTGGGTGGGCTGCGAGTACAAGCCGGCGGCGGAAACCGCCGCCGGGCTGGGGTGGGGGATCGCCTACGGGCTGCAAGCCTGATACGCCAAGACTGATAAGCCAGTTTGCGTGACAAACAACGACAAGGAAAGACGATGCACGTATTGATCACCGGCGCGGCCGGTTTCCTCGGCCAACGCCTGACCAGGACGCTACTCGAGCGCGGCGAGGTCAACGGCAAGGTACTGACACGCCTGACGCTGATTGACCAGGTCGCACCGGTACCGCCTTCCGATGACACGGTCCGGCTCGATTGCCGGGCCATGGACATCACCCGTCCCGGTGCACTGGACAGTCTGCTCGGCGAGCGTCCCGAGGCTATCTATCACCTTGCCGCTGTGGTCAGTGCGGCGGCCGAGGCCGATCTCGATTTGGGCATGACCGTCAATTTCGATGCTACCCGTAGCCTGCTGGAAGGCTGCCGTGCGGCCGGGCTGGCCGAGACACGCCTGATCATGGCCAGTTCGGTCGCCGTCTACGGCGGTGAGCTGCCGGACACGCTCGACGACATGACGGCGCTGACGCCACAAAGCTCCTACGGCACCCAGAAAGCCATGTGCGAGCTGCTGATCAACGATTACAGCCGGCGTGGCCTGGTCGACGGTTGCGTACTGCGTCTGCCGACCATCGTGGTACGTCCCGGCAAGCCCAACGCCGCCGCGTCCAGCTTCGCGTCGAGCATCCTGCGTGAACCGCTCAATGGCGAGGCGGCGGTCTGCCCGGTACCCACCGATCTCGACCTGTTCGTGATGTCGCCGGGGCGCGTCATCGACGCGCTGCTGCATGCCGCCACACTCCCCGGCGAGGCACTGGCCCCGTATCGCAGTGTGATGTTGCCCGGATTGACCGTCAGTGTCGCCGCGATGCTCGAGGTGTTGCGTGAGGTGGGGGGAGAGGAGGCGCTGGCCCGGGTGAGCCATGAGCCCGACCCGCGCATCGAAGCCATCGTCGCCAGCTGGCCGGCACGCTTCGAGACGCGCCGTGCCGAACGGCTCGGCTTTGCCGGTGACCGGGATTTTCACGAGATCGTACGCACCTTCATCGCCGAGCAGACCGCGTCCTGAGGTGTGATAGACAACAACACAACGACTCATCCGGCGGCACTGCCGCCACAACCCAGAAGCGTAACGCGAAAGAGGAAATAACAATGACAGCACGCTTTGCACGCACCGCTCTGACCACCGCCATCGCTGGCGTCGCCCTGGCATCCACCAGCCTCACTGCCTTGGCGGCCCAGACCATCACGGTTGGCCATACCACCTCCGACAATTCCCACTATTCGGTGGGCGTCGATGCCTTCAAGAAAACCCTGGAAGAGCTCAGCGGTGGCGAGTTCACCGTCGAGGAGCATCCGTCCGGGGCCCTGGGGGGCGAGCGCGCCATGATCGAGGGGCTGCAGATCGGCACCATCGACACCGTCATCACGTCCACCGGGCCGCTCGGCAACTTCGTGCCCGAGACCTACGTGCTCGACCTGCCGTTCCTGTTCGCCGATTACGACCAGGCGCGCTGCGTGCTGGATGGCGAGATCGGCCAGGAGCTACTCGACAAGGTCGGCCAGAACAACCTGGTCGGCCTGGCCTGGACCGAGAATGGCTTCCGTCACCTGACCAACAGCCTGCGTGACGTGAAGACCCCCGAAGACGCGTCCGGCCTGAAGATACGCACCATGGAAAACCAGATGCACATGGCGGCCTTCGAGGAAATGGACGTGCACCCCACGCCGATGGCCTTCCCGGAACTGTTCACGGCACTCCAGCAAGGCACGGTCGATGGCCAGGAAAACCCCGTGTCGGTGATCCTGACCAGTAACCTGTGGGAGGTTCAGGACCATATGACACTGACCGGCCACGTCTACTCGCCGGCCGTCATGCTCGCCTCGCCGGTCCTGTGGAACAGTCTCAGCGAGGAGCAGCAGGGCTGGTTCACGCAGGCCGCCAAGGCCGGGGCCGAAGCGACCCGTGCCGAGGTATCTCGTCTCGAGACCGAAGGGGTGAAGGAACTCAAGGACAAGGGCATGACGGTGGTGGAGAACGTCGACAAGTCGCAGTTCCAGGATGCCGTCGAACCGTCCTACTCGGTGTATACCGACCAGTACGGCAGCGAGATGCTCGACAAGATTCGCAACAGCGAATGTCTCGCCGGCAGCTGAGCACAGCACTCTAGGAACCTCGCCACCCCCGCGTCGGGGGTGGCCGATGCAAGGTGACTGCCATGCTGGAACTTTTCCTGCGCCTAGAGCGCTTCACGTCACGTATTGCGCTGATCGCTGCCGTCGCGATGCTGGTTGTCTCGGTATCGCTGGGTTTCTATCAGGTGCTGACCCGCTTCGTGTTCGATGCACCCTCGACCTGGTCCGAGGTCATGTCGCGCTCGTCGATGATCTGGTGTGTCTTTCTGGGGGCGGCCGCCTGCTTTCGCGGCGGCTACATGATGGCCGTCGAGGTCATCTACAAGCTGGTACCAGCCCGAGCCCTGGTGTGGCTCGAACTGATGGTTGCGCTGTGCTGCCTCATCGTGCTGGCCATCCTAGTCTACTTCGGCACGCAGATGACGATGCGGGTCAGCGCGCAGATGCTGTCGGGCGTGCAGATTTCGATTGCCTGGGTCTACGCGGCCATTCCCGTCGGCGCCGCTTTCTCGGTGCTGGCCGTGCTGGCGCGCATTGCCGCCCAGGTAACCCGGCGTGAGCCGATCGGCCCCGCCGAGGCCGAAGCACCGGCCGAACGGCCTCAGGATTCGTCCGCTGTACCGTCACGCCAGGCTCCGCGCCATGACGTCTCGTCCGGCCCAACCAAGTCGTCGGCTGCGCCGACCCCGACCGGACTCACCGGGAGGACCCGCTCATGAACCTGGCCATCGGACTCTCGCTGATCATCCTGTTCGGCCTGGGCGTGCCTATCGCCATTTCCATCCTGCTGGCGTCGATCATCGGCATCGAGTTCTTCTCGCGGTTGCCGCTATTGATGGTGCCGCAGCAGATGTTTGTCGGGATCGACAACTTTCCGCTGATGGCGATCCCGTTCTTCATTCTGGCTGGCAACTTGATGGCTGCCGGGGGCATCTCTCAGCGCCTGGTGGATCTCGCCAAGTCGATCGTCGGCGGCCTGCAGGGCGGTCTGGCGATGACCTGCGTGCTGACCTGCATGATGTTCGCTGCCGTGTCCGGGTCGAGTGTGGCGACGACGTTTGCCATCGGCTCGATCCTGATCCCGGCCATGGTGCGTCACGATTATCCGCGTCCACTGGCGGCCTCGATTCAGGCCTCGTCCGCCGAACTGGGCGTGCTGATTCCGCCGTCGATTCCGCTGATCCTGTATGGCGTCAGCACCGACACCTCGATCGGTCGATTGTTCATCGCCGGTATCGGGCCAGGGCTATTGATCGGCGGTTCGCTGCTGCTGTTCCTTTACCTATTCTGCAAGGTGCGCGGCTACGGCCTGCGCGACCGCGAGGAACGCCAAGCCTTTCCCACGGCATTCCGGCGAGCCTGGGCCGCCATGCTGATGCCGGTGGTGGTCATTGGCGGTATCTACGGTGGCGTTTTCACGCCCACCGAGGCCTCGGCGGTGGCGGTAGTCTATGCGCTGATCGTCGGCGGGCTAGTCTACCGTGAGCTGGGTTTCGACGACCTGTGGCCGATCTTCAAGCAGAGCGTCATCTCGACCACCACGATCATGTTGATCATCGCCGCGGCAACGCTGTTCAGCTTCCTGATCAGCCGCTCCGGGCTGCCCTCGGATGTGGCGGCCTGGGTAACCCAGGTCTTCGACAGCCCGATCACGTTCCTGCTGGCGGTCAACGTGATGTTGCTGGTGGTGGGCATGTTCGTCGAGACGTCTGCCGCCATCCTGGTGCTGGCCCCGATCTTCACCCCCATCGCCGTGCAGTACGGTATCGACCCGGTGCACTTCGGCCTGATCGTCGTCGTCAACCTGGCGCTGGGCATGTTCACGCCGCCGCTGGGCGTCAACCTGTTCGCCGCCTGCGCGGTAGCCAAGCTGTCCATCGATCAGCTCATTCCCTGGCTGCTGCGCTTCGTGCTGGTGGTGCTGGCCTGCCTGATGGCAATTACCTATCTGCCCTGGATATCGCTGGGCCTGGTCGATCTTCTCTACTGAGCGAGGAAAACAACAATGCATGAGCTACCCGAAATGCCACCTCGTGCGGCACTGATTGCCGGCGAGTGGGTGACGACACCCCACACGCTGCGCGTGGAAGCGCCGGCCACCGGCGAGACCCTCACCGAGATCGCCCGCAGCGAGGCGGAGCACGTCGAAGAGGCGGTCAGGGCCGCGCGGCGCGCCTTCGATGGCAAGCTGGGCGAATGGCATCGCTGGTCGGCCCGTCAGCGCGGCGAGTGGCTATATGCTTTCGCGGCGGCCATCGATGACGACGCCGAGGCACTCGCCGCGCTGGAGTGCGCCGATACCGGCAAGCCGATGAGCCAGGCCAAGGGCGATATTGCTGTCTGTGCGCGCTACTTCCGCTTTTATGCCGGGGCCGCCGACAAGTTGCATGGCGAGACGATCCCGTTCGAGAACGACTTTGCGGTGATGACCCTGCGCGAGCCGTTCGGGGTCTGCGCCCAGATCATCCCCTGGAACTATCCGTCACAGATCTTCGGGCGCTGCGTGGCTGCCGCGCTGGCGGCCGGCAACACGGTGGTGCTCAAGCCCGCCGAGGATGCCTGCCTGAGCGTGCTGCGCCTGGCCCAGATCGCCACGCGCTGCGGCCTGCCGCCTGGTGCACTCAACGTGATTCCCGGCCTGGGCAGCGAGGCGGGCGCGGCGCTGTCGGCGCACTCGCTGATCGATCACCTGTCGTTCACCGGCTCGCCGGTCACCGGCACGCTGGTCACCCAGGCGGCCGCAGCCAATCACGTGCCCGTGACCATGGAACTGGGCGGCAAGTCCCCGCAGGTGGTATTCGCCGATGCGGATCTTGACGCTGCATTGGCGGCGGTGGTGCGCGGCATCATCCAGAACGCCGGCCAGACCTGCTCGGCGGGTAGCCGCCTGCTGGTCGAGTCGAGCTGCTACGACGATGTGGTGTCGCGCCTGGCCGAGCGCTTCTCGGCGCTGCGTTGCGACGCCGGCGAGAAGGACCCGGATTGCGGCCCGCTGATCAACGCCCGCCAGCGCGAAAAGCTCGAGACGCGGCTTGCCGAGGCGAAGGACGACGGTATTCGCGTTGCGGCTGCCGGCCAACTGACCGACGGCGCACCCGCTGGCGGCCATTTCGTGGTGCCGCAGATGCTCGTCGATATTCCCGAGAATCATGACGTGGTGCGCGAGGAACTGTTCGGCCCGGTATTGGCAGTGCAGCGTTTCGAGGATGAGGACGACGCCGTGCGCCTGGCCAATGCCACCGACTTCGGGTTATGCGCCGGTATCTGGACCCGCGACGGCGGGCGACAGCTGCGCCTGGCCAAGCTTATCCGCAGCGGCCAGGTATTCATCAACAACTACGGCGCTGCCGGGGGCATCGAGCTGCCGTTCGGCGGGGTGGGGCGCTCCGGTCATGGCCGTGAAAAGGGCTTCGAAGGGCTGAAGAGTTATACGCAGATCAAGACTATCGCCATCAAGCACGGCTAAGGGTGAATGACGATGACCTACAAGATTGCGGTATTACCGGGTGATGGGATCGGCCTCGAGGTCGTGCCGGAAGGGCTACGCGTGCTGGAAGCGGCGGCGAAGCGCTTCAATCTGTCGCTGGAGTTCGAGCAGTTCGACTTCGCCAGTTGCGCCTACTACATGGCGCATGGCGACATGCTGCCGGACGACTGGTACGAAACGCTGACCCGCTTCGATGCCATCTTCTTCGGCGCGGTGGGCTGGCCGGACACCGTGCCCGATCACGTCTCGGCGTGGGGCTCGCTGCTCAAGTTCCGGCGCGCCTTCGATCAGTACGTCAACCTGCGCCCGTGCCGATTGATGCCGGGCATCGAAAGCCCACTCAAGGGACGCGGTCCGGGCGACATCGACTTCATGGTGGTGCGCGAGAACACCGAGGGCGAATACTCGCGCCTGGGCGGTCGCGTGTTTGAGGGCACCGACCGCGAGGTGGTGCTGCAGGAGACCATCATGACCCGCACCGGGGTCGACCGGGTGCTCAAGTATGCCTTCGAGCTGGCAGCCACCCGACCCCGTAAAAAGCTGACCTCGGCGACCAAGTCCAACGGCCTGTCGATCTCGATGCCGTACTGGAACGAGCGGGTCAAGGCGATGAAGGCGAACTACCCGGATGTCAGCGTCGACCAGTTCCATATCGATATTCTCACCGCCAATTTCGTGCTGCACCCCGACTGGTTCGACGTGGTGGTGGCCAGCAACCTGTTCGGCGACATTCTTTCCGACCTGGGCCCGGCCTGCACCGGCACCATCGGCATTGCGCCCTCCGGCAACATCAATCCCACGCGCGAGTACCCCAGCCTGTTCGAGCCGGTCCACGGCAGTGCGCCGGATATTGCCGGCAAGGGCATCGCCAACCCCATCGGCCAGATCTGGTGCGGGGCGATGATGCTCGAGCATCTGGGCGAGATCGAGGCCGGCAAGGCCATTGTCAGCGCCATCGAAGCGGTCATGGAACGCAGCGACCCGAGCGTGATCACGCCGGACCTGAAGGGCAGCGGCACGACCGAAACACTGGGGCGTGCCATCGCCGAGGCGCTGGCCGCAGGCGGCTCGCAGACCCAACCAGCCATCGAGGAGCAACGGGCATGAACAAACCCTATCGTGTCGGTATGGTGGGCATCGGCCTGATGGGCCATGGTATTGCCACCAGCCTGCTGCGACACCAGCATGAGCTGTGTTTTCTCGATCATCCCGGCAACCAGCCGGTCGACGACCTGCTCGGAAAAGGCGCTGTGCTCAAACGTAGCGCCCGCGAGGTTGCCGAGGCCTCCGACGTGATCATCCTGTGCGTCACCGGTACGCCCCAGGTGGAGAGCGTGCTGTTCGAGCCGGGTGGCGTGGTCGAGGGGCTGGGCAGCAGCAGCATCGTCATCGACTGCTCCACGGCGATCCCCAGCTCCACGGTGAAGATCGCCGAGCGCGTCGCCGAGGCTGGCGGTCAGTTCCTGGATGCCGCCATGACACGCACGCCCAAGGAGGCCGCCGAGGGCCGGCTGAACCTGATCGTCGGCGCACCGGACGAGCTGTTCCGCGACGTGCTGCCGCTGCTGCAGGACTTCGCCGAGAACATCACCCATGGCGGCCCGGTGGGCTCCGGGCACAAGCTCAAGCTACTGCATAATTACGTGTCGCTGGGCTTCACCGCAGTGCTCGCCGAGGCTGCCTCGGCGGCACGCCATGCCGGGATCGCCGACGACGTGTTCCTCGAGGTGCTCGGCAATGGCGGGGGCGCCGGCGTGGTGCTCGAGCGCCTGCGCCCGTTCATTGCCGCCGACGATCCGTCGGGGTTCCGCTTCAGTCTCGCCAATACGCTCAAGGACGTCGGCTACTACAACGCCATGGCCAAGGACGTGAAGGCGCCGCATCGCGTCGCCGAGGCCATCGAGGCACTGTACCGCGAGGTCAACGACCAGGGCCATGGCGATCGCCTGGCACCAGAGTTGATCCGTATCCTGGAAAAATACTGACGCAGGATTACCGAGACGCCTCCACGGCGTCTCGGCGTTAAACCGTTCAGGGCCGCTGGGCGCCACCGTCGCGGATGGTGGCGAAGTAGCTGTCGCTGCCGATCTGGCCGCCCTTGAAGGCGATTTCCAGGCCATCGAAGCGTGCGTCATCGCTGTAGGCCGTGCACAGCGGTGAACCTGGCGTCTCCGGCAATGGCAATCGTGTGGTCAGGGCATGGATACCCAGTTGCTCGATGGCATGGCTCGAGGTATCACCGCCGGCAACCACCACGCGTGTCAGGCCTTCGGCAATGACCAGTTCACGCAGGATCTCACCCAGGCGCCGGCCGATGCTGTGGCGGGCCTGCTCGGTATTCAGGGCCGGATCGGCAGCGTCGGGGCCCAGCGCGGTATGCAAAATCACGCTCTCGCCGGCCTTCAGGGCGGCCAGACCGCGCTGCAGCGCCTCGTCGCGTGCCGCCTTGCCGGTTGCCGGGTCGGCCAGGCGGGCGGCGTCCACGGCAATGGTCTGGAAGCCGTGGTCTTTCGCCCAGTGGATTTGGCGGGCGGTGGTTTCCGAGCAACTGCCCGAGACCACGGCGATTCGCTCCACGCTGCCGGGGTCGGCAAAGCTCGGAGGCGGGCCGATCAACCCTTGGCTGCGCCATTCGGGAATCAGCGCGTACTCGACACCGGAGGAGCCCACCACATAGCTGCCACCGGCCTGGCGCGTGCGCCACAACTGGTGCCCGACGCTGGCCTGGGTGGCTTCATCGATGACGTCGTAGAGCAGTGCCTGATGACGGCGTTGCCAGTCGTCGACGCGCTGGTCGATATCCTCGGCGGCCAGCGAGGCCAGGTCCGCCAGGCCGATATCGAGCGTGGTCTGATCGGCGAGATGGCGACGCAGGTCGGCTTCGCGCATCGGTGTCACCGGGTGACGCGACATCACCGGATGCCGGTCGATACGATACACGTCGCCGCGATAGGCCGCGAACAGATGACCGAAGGCGGTATAACGCTTCATCTGCGGTACGCCGACCACGATCGGTACGCAGGCCTGACCGAACACCTCACGTCCGATCTCCAGCGCACATCCGATGCTGCCGGTTTCGGGGGCGCTGTCGAACGTCGAGCAGGTCTTGTAGTGACACAGCCCGGCATGGCGTTCACGTAGCCAGCTCAGCGCCGGGGTCAGGTGCTCGCGCATCCAGGCCGGCGACTCGCTGCGGCTGGTGCCGGCCAGGCCGATGGCGCGGCACGCCGCGAAGCGGGCCAGTTGTTCATGGTCGGGAATGGCCGTGAACAGGACCGTCGGTACGCCCCGGCTGCTCAGGGCCTCCAGGGCATCGGTCGAGCCGGTGAGGTCATCGCCGTAATAGGTGATGAGTGTCTCGGGGGCGCTCATTGGAAAGTCTCCAGGGCCTGGGCGAGTTCGCGGTGCTCGGCGGCATAGGCTTCAAGCGTCACGCCCTGCACGGCAGCATCCCAGGCCTGGCGCAGGCTCTTCACACCGCTGGCAATGCCGCCGGGGTGGGCCATGATGCCCCCGCCGGCACAGAAGATCAGGTCGGTGCTGCCCAGTGCCTGGTAGGTATCCACGGCTTGGCGTGCGGTCTGGCCGGACGAGAACACCGGCATCACCTCGCAGCCCGGCGTCGGCGGGGCGAACATTGGCATCAAGCAGGTCCGGGCGCTGGCGATCACGCTGTCATCGGCCTCGCTGAACTTGTTGGCCAGGCCGTTGACGTGGATGTGATCGACTCCGGCCAGGCGCCACAGCTTCTGATAGGCAATGAAGCTCATGCCGATGTGCGGCGAGCGGCTGTAAATGCCCCAGCCGGCGCGGTGGCCGTGCAGGGCCAGCCGGCAATGCCGGCGCAGATGTGTTACCCCGGTCAGGCCCACGCTGTTGAGTGCAACCATGGCACAGGTGCCGCCGGCGGCTGCCACGTAGTCATGATGGCGCAACATGGCATCCAGGTCGTCGGTGATGTTGAAGGCGTACATCACCTTGCGTCCGGTACGTTCGGCATGGGCATTGATGATCGGCATGACCGCATCGACACGCGCCTCGAGCGGGTTGTGCGGCCCGTTGGCCTGCAGCTCGTCATCCTTGATGAAGTCGATGCCGCCCTCGACGAGCTGTTCCACGACCTCGGCAGTCTGCGCCGGGGACAGGCCCACGCTGGGCTTGATGATGGTGCCGATCAGCGGGCGCCGCTCGAGGCCGGTGAGCTCGCGCGTACCGGTGATGCCGTACTGCGGCCCCGGGTAGGCCGCGGCGAAACTCGCCGGCAGCGTCAGGTCGAGCAGCTTGAGCGCCGAGAATTCCTTGAGTTCGAACAGGTTGCCGGCAACGGTCGAGAGCAAGTTGGGCAACGATGGCCCCAGGTTGGCAATTGGCCAGGACAGCGTGACATGCGCCCGCTGATAACGCGGCATGTCGCTGCCCTTGATTGGGCGCACCGGCAGCGAGGGCGTCTCGACGCAGTCGAGCCGTTCGATGCGTTCGACGGTGGCACCATGGTTGGCGCGCAACTCGTCGGTCTCGTTGGCCAGCCGGGTAAACGTGCCCGACGACTGTTCGCCGGCCATCACCTCGGCGGCCCGTTCGACCGGGTAGGGCGTCTCGATGAGATAGGTGGCGTGGATCCGTTCGCTCATGGTGCGCCTCTTGTCAGGTTCTTCAGGCAATGCCCGCGCTCAGGTAATGCGGCGAATGCTTTCGGCGATCTCCTCGGGTTCGAAGACCTTCTTCCAATCGTCGCGCATCAGCATTGGCTTGCCGTTTTCGATGGCCTTGTTGCAGGCATCCGAGAAGGCGCCGGGCTGCTCGTCGAAGATGACCGCAGAGAGGATGTTCATGTGGCCGAGCAGGAAGTCGCGAGCGCATTGCTGGGAGACGCCACGGGCCACGACCTCGTCCATGGCTTCACGCATCACTGCCAGTAGCGTAGCGCAGACCGTCTCGGAGAGCCCCGGCTCGAGCAGCGCCATCTGCTCGACGCTGACCCGGTGCGAACGGCCAACCGGGGCGTAGATGGTCCGGGCGATGCGCTCGCCGAGTTCGAAGCTGTCTTCTGGCCCTTGCATCAGGGCGCTGACGATATGTTGGGTGGCCTTGAGGCCGCCGAAGTAATCCTTTTTGGCTTCCAGGTCCGTCTCGTCGTTGAAGATCGGCGGATGGCAGGGGTGGGTGACGAAGTAAGTCAGATCATCACGCGCAGGTAGATGCCCGGCGAAGGGCGCGGCGGCATCGAGCGTGATGACCATGGTGCCGCTTTTCATCATTGGCGAGAGTTGATGGGATATCTTGCCGACCAGCGTGTCCGGTACGGCCAGAATCACTACGTCGGCATCCGGCACCGCACGCTCGGCGTCGGTGCACTCGATACTCAGTTCCTGGGCGAGCCGGCTGCGTCCTGCCTCGCTAACTTCGACGTGGTCGACCGAGAATTCCGAGCCCTTCAGGTTGCGCGACAGCCGAAAACCCATCTTGCCGCCAGCGCCGATCAGTGCGATGCGTGTCATTGTCGTTGTCCTGCCTTTACCGATTGGAGAGAAAAACCGAATTACAACTGGTATGATGACATGATAAGTAGCGCGCGCTGTCAAACGCGACTTTGGTCGCGCCCTGTGCCGTGATGGGTAGGGCTGAAGTGAGCGAGGCGATTGGGTAAGCTGCCTTCCGACAACCGCACCTAGCCATTGCAAGAGACACGCCATGAGCGATGCCCTGAAGATTTCCCGCCGCAAGCTATCCGATGACGTGTTCGATCGGTTGTACACCATGCTGCTCAACGGCGACTATCAGCCGGGGGATAGCCTGCCGTCGGAGCGCCAGTTGATGGAGATGTTCGGGGTGGGGCGCCCGGCGGTGCGCGAGGCGATGCAGTCGCTCGAGCGGGCCGGCCTGGTCAGCATCCATCATGGCCAGCGACCCACGGTGACCATGCCCACGGCATCGGGCGTGCTCTCTCAGATCGAACTGACGGCCATGCACATGCTGTCGAGTTCGCCGCAGTCACTGGAACAGCTCAAGGAGGCAAGGGCCTTCTTCGAACTTGGGATGGTCGCCCGGGCCGCCGAAAAAGCCAGTGAGGGGGATATCGAGCGCCTGGAAACGTTGCTCGAGGCGCAGCGCGCCCATCTGAATGGCGATGCCGGCGCGTTCATCAAGGCGGACATGTCCTTCCATGTCGCCATTGCCAAGATTACTGGCAATGCCATATTTATTGCCGTGAGCAACGCCATGCTCGACTGGTTGGCCAATTTTCATGCCTCGGTGCTGCACTGGAAAGGCAACGAGCACGTCACGCTGGAAGAGCATGCGCGCATTCTCGAGGCTATCCGACACCATGACGGTGATGCGGCAACCGACGAGATGCGAGCGCATCTCGATCGGGCAGGAAGGTTATCTGTGTTGACGTGAGTTCAGCTTAGGCTCTGTCTGAAAGCTGACTGCGTTCGGCCATACTGCGTTAAAAATCAGCTAAAAATACTCATTACCAACCCGTAAACTCCGCTTTTTTCGCTGATTTTTGCCTTGTCTAACCTTCGCTCATCGACTTTTCAGACAGTACCTAGTTCGAGGGCGGGGTATCCCCTCGCCTGTGCAGCCTTCAATTGTGGACCGAGTTGCTGCTGCACATACAAGTAGAGCGGAACCAGTTCGGCGTTCATTTCTTCTTCGGCGTTACGCTGGTTGATGTAATAGGCGCTGCGCTTGCCATGAAACTCGATAGTTTCCCCCACCTTGGTGAAGTTGAACCCCGAACGCGAAAGCAGCTTGGCAAGCCGCGGCTCCATCATGGCAAAGACGTGAGGGCGGTGAGTCAGCCCAACCAAGGCATAAGTGGCAAGAAACAGCCCGATAAGGATCAGTGGAAAGCAGCGAATTTCCTGTTCGCTAAATCTCAAGGCATTCTGTGCCAAGGTTTCGGTATGGCGGGCTTTACGAAAGTCACGAGAGATGGCGAGCCGCGAAACCTCGCAAATATTTTCATCAGGCAGGCGTTCAGGATGCAGTGTGGCATGGTTAAGGCTTTGGCTACCATGAGACTGAATAGGCAACCTGCCTGACACTTGCGAAGTCCGTTGATCCGGCAGTACCAATCTCATACAGCCGGCTGCCTTTCCGCTCTGGCGGTGCTCGATCAGGCAATGCAGGGAGCGTGTGTCATAGTCGTCCTTTTCGACCTTGTCGAAACGCTCTGCAGGCTCTTCGTAGCAAAGTTCCTCGCAATAGATCTCGTACCTTAGCGCGTAGACGCGGCGCTTGGTTTCGTCGTCATCGGCTAGCCGGAAACGAAAGTCCCTGATGAATTGTTCATAAACGGTCAGTGATGACTCGCTGCCTTGCGGGCAGGAGGAAGAGTCAATTCTCATCGTTAGTCCCTTGTTCCCTTTGCTCATCTACGCGAGCGTTATCAAGTCACTTCATGTGCCGGCTGGCATGTTCGCAAACGCGGTTTTCATTGGCGTTGGCCGGCCCAAATGAAATCCTTGACCGTAAGTAATGCCATAATCCTGTAATAAAGGAATCAGTGTTTCCTGATCGACGAATTCGGCGATGGCCTGCTTGCCGAACCCCTTGGCAATATCGGCAATAGCCTTGACGATGATACGACTATCTGAATTATTTGCCAGGTTCCTAATAAACGATCCGTCAATCTTGATGTAATCGACGGGGAGTTGGCTCAGATAGTGGAAGCTGCTGAACCCGACGCCGAAGTCGTCCAGGGCCGTCCGGCACCCTAGTTCACGAATCCCCTGCATCATGCCGCTGGCCGTGGCAAAGTCGGTGACGGCTGCCGTCTCGGTGATCTCGAGTATCAGATGGTGTGGATCGGCACCGCTGGCTGTGAGTTCATCGGCGAGGAAACGGGTCAGGCCATCGTCATGGAAGGATTGTCCGGATAGGTTGACGGCAAGGCTGATACCCAGGTGCTGGACAGAGCGAAGCGCCTTGAGGCTCTCGCGCACCACCCACCGGTCGAGTTGGATGATCTGGCCGCTGCGCTCGGCAATCGGGATGAAACTGCCCGGGGCGACCAGTGAACCATCGTCGTTACGCATGCGAAGCAAGACTTCATAGTGTCGCACATCGCGGTCGGCCAGACGCACGATGGGTTGCACCATGAGCGTAAAGTCATCCTCGCGCAGTGCCTTGCGAATACGTTCCACCCAGTAAACACGCTGCTGCAGTTCATCCTTGGCGTGCTGGATCGTTTCCAGCAGGTGCCAACGTTGTATGCCGCTTTCCTTGGCCTTGTACATGGCGACATCGGCACTGGCCATGATATCGGAAGGCGTATCGCCATGTATGGGGTAGAGGGCGATGCCGATACTGGCCACGGCACGGTGGCGCCGGGATCCCACGGTGAGGCCGATGTTGTCCAGAACGCGATCGATCGCTTTGGCAAGTTGGATGGCACGTGCGGCATCGGCGTTCTGCAATAGGATGGAAAACTCGTCCCCCCCGAGCCGGGCAATGACACAATCGCGGCCAAACTCTTGATGCAAGGCATCGGCTACCGTGCGTAACAGGCTATCGCCAGCATGGTGACCGCTGAGTTCATTGACCTCCTTGAATTGATCCAGATCGAGAAATAGCACGGCCCCTGGGCTGTCCTTTTCCAGCGCACGATCGAGCGCTTCCTGGAAAAAGCGACGATTGTAAAGCTCGGTCAAGGGATCATGCTGCGCCAGCCAGGTCAGGCGGGCTTCGGCGGCTTTGCGCTCGGTAATGTCGAGTCCAACCGAAATGCGTGTGGATTTTTCGTTCTGCCGTGTGGGCAGGGCGGCATGTGCCCACACAATGATTCTTTCCGACTGGCCAGGTAGTCGGACCACGCGCTCATCCTGATGGGAGCCGATGGACGCGGCATTGCTCATTGCCTCTCGAGGCAGGAACACCTTATCGAAGGGCGTGCCGAGCAGTGTCGCTTCGGAAAGTGCAAGCATGGACAGGGCATAATCGTTGACCATCGTAATGTGGCCCTGGTCATCCTGAGTCAGGATAAAGACGCGTGCCGTATCCAGCAGCCCTTCGACGAAGTCGCGCTCCTGCGCCAGTTCCTTGACGCGAAGAGTCAATTGCTCGCTGCGCGTGCGAAGTTCGCCTTCGAAACTTTCGAGTTGCGTGGCCAGATCCAGTGTCGTTGAGTCCAGCACATCGATTTCATCGAAAAAAAGGCCTTTCGGGCGGGCCACGGCAGCCCTGGCTTGAAAATATCCACCTCGAGCAAGCGAGGGGAGAACATCAGCCAGCCGTCTGAGGCGTGCCATGGGGCGCCACAGGATAGCCAACAGCAATAATTCTGCAGCAATCCAGCCTGCCAGCGAAATGATCAGGCTAGTGCGGGTGTCTTGAGTGATCGTGCCGATCTGCCCGGTAATGTCCGAGACCAGCAGGAAATACCCCGAGCTTTGACGTGGGTTGTCGCCATCAAGAGGAATGGCGGCTATCTCATGGTGCACCTCGCCCGACTGAATGACCAGAGGATTACTGACAAGTTGTGGCAGTGACTTTCTATGCGCTGCAGCTTGAAGCACGGGCAGGGTGGATGCCTGATGTGTCAGGGTTTCCAGGTGACCGTTCCAGGCCTTGAGTATACGTTCCTCGCCCAGGTCGGAAGAGGCTGGCTGACCGGTTACCAGAAGCGCGACGTCACTATCGGCAACGCGCTGGGCTTGCCGGGTGACATCGGCCAGTGACCGAGACACGACAACCATACCAGCACTGTCTGCGTTAACCAGTACTGGGACCGCAGCATACTGACGGCAATCCTGGAAGCAGCGCAGGCTGGTGACCGGCGATTCTGAATACATGACTTGCCTGACCCAGTCGCTGACAGGCTTGAATACTCCTTCCTGAGGGGCTCCCCAAGAAGCCATGCGCTCGCCATTGGCATCGAAAACCAGAATTTCGTCTATGCCGGCTTCAAGCTGAAGCGTCGGCCATTGTGAGTTCAGCGCATCGGCAGCCAAGACCGGTGTGTTGGAAGCCAGCGCAGTTCCCATGCCTGGTGAGGCTGCCAACAGGCTGGCCAATTGCCTGAGGTTCTCCTCAGAGCGATTCACGGCCAGCCTGATCTCGCGCTCCTGACGTGCCAGGTGAGCTGTGCGACTCTCCTTGAACTGGCTGGTCAAGTTGAAGTGACTGATATAGGTGAAGAGCGAAGCCAGGCCCAGCAGCAGCAAGCTGCTCAGGGCAATGACCCGCCATGTCAGGCTCAGGTGCCTAGGCTTGTAAGGAATCGGCAAGTTACTCATCGTTGCTGTCCAGCCACTCTACGCTTGCGTTAGAAAAAACGAATCAAAAACGTAATGACAACTGAAACAGCAGCATCTGCCAGTAGCGCTCAGTGTCTTGCGGGTCTGGGTTGTCCTGGATGGGCAACCAGCCGGTACCATCGACATTGTGGTATTCGGCAGCCAGCATCAGTTGAGGGTGAGGCGTCCATTGCAGGCCCAGGGTCACGTCTTTGGCAAATTGCGTATGGGCGGGACCGGCACCGCTGGCTTGGTAATCGGTACCGTCAGGGTCGGAGCGATTGCTTACCAGGCTGTCGTAACGCACCAGCCATTGCCAATCTTCATGAAAGCGCCGGGCATACTGTAGATACCAGCTTTCGCCGGTGACATCGTAATTGAAGCGAGGGTTGTCGAATCCCGACAGGCTGGAATTGCGTAACGCATACTCCATGGTCAGGCTCCACAACTCCTGATTGTACTGGAACGACAGAACCCATGGATTGAAGCGGAACGTGCCATCGGAAATCGTGTTTTCGCTGGAATCGAATTCCGCCTTGGCATGGCCTACGCTCAAGGCGGCAACGAAATTCCCGCTGGCGTGATCGTAACGTACCTGTCCAATAGCCGAGTCGGCTGGGTCCAGAGACCCCGCTACAGCATCGAGACGCAAGGTCTGCCTCAGGTCGTCATCGGCCTGCGCTGCGCCATAGCCGATCTGGGTGCGTAACGTGCCGCCGGGAAAGCGTTCCTCGTGATACACCGACACACCATCGCCGGCGAGGCCAAGCGAGCGGGTACGGTCGAAGTAGATGGACTGTGGCAACAATATGCTGGGGCGTGTGAAAGCGACGTCTCGGGTCTGGTTATAGAAGCCAAAGGGGTTCTTGAAGCGCCCGGCTTGAAAACCTATCGTGCGATGGCGGTTGGAGACCATCTGGTAGTCGATGACGCCATAATCCAGTACAGGGCCTTCCTCGCTGGTGTCGCCGGCCTGGCGGCCCAGCACCTGAGCGGCCAGCAGGACATCGCGGTGTGGACGCAGCGAGGCATTGGCACCGATTTCAGTATATTGAAAGCTTCCGCCATGTTCGCTGCTGGGGCCGAAAAAATCGTTGTCTTCGGAGACGATCCATGCCTGGCTGAGGAAACCGTGCACTTGCAGAGTGCCCATGATGTTTTCGCTGGCCATGGCAGTTGGACTGGCACATAACACCGTGGCTATGAACCCCGAGCCCGATAGCAGACGGCTAATTGACAATCGGTATGACATTGACACTGTCATCCAGATAACCTCTTTCGATGTAGCCCAGTCCGCCAGGGGTCGAGGCAACGTGCTTGATCATGTCTGGCTGTGACATCACGACATTCGGGGCCTGGCCAGTGCCGGAAAACACGACACGGTCCCAAGCGAGCCTCAACTGATGGGGATATACATTCAGCAGGGATTTCGAGAAACGCGCATGGACAGGGTGGTCTTCCGGCAGGACGAAGACGCTGGCTGACTGTCCGTTTGGCCATGTTCGTTGTCGCATGGCAAAGATGGCACGCGCAGTATCCCGGGAAAGCGTCTCGACCCGGACATTGGGATGCGCGATCAGGACCACATCGTTCGGTTCATCCGCCCAACTCACGAGACAGGACAGGCTCAGCGCCATGAAGACGAGCCAGCGCGCGACCATGCACCGAGGTAAGCTGTCTCGCCATCGTGTCCAGTCCCGCCTAGCTGGCATATGTCGATTCCGAATATGGAAGCACAGTCTCTGCCATCATTGAGAAACCGAGAGAAATCACTCTCTTGAGCATTTCGTTATAAATAGTCTGGTGCAGTTGTGATGAAAATGCACCGCATTTTTGCTTACCGGATATTACGTACTCGAGACCTCGAATTGCAAAAAAGGACTGACCCACCTTTGGTCGAGGATATGCTCAGCATGCCACGACGTTAACCAGGCCTATCGTTGAATAGCGGCCTATTCCAGGATGTTTTTAGGCGATGCACTCCGGCAGTATCTCGTCATGTTGCCCTTTCGGGTCGAGGCAGGCGGTGCAGCACCTCAGGGCAAAGAGCGAGGTATACAGTCAGGGGGAGCCATGCAACGATACGTACCGATATTATCTGCCGGCAGGGTACGCCACTGCCTGGCATGGTGGGTTCTTGCCTGGCTGCTTGCCGCCTGTGCGGCTTCACCGTTGACCGAACTTCGCGATATCGGTGGCGAGATTCAGGCTCGCTATGAAGAGCGACTTTCGACACTGAGCCCGGGCAAGCAACGTCACTATGCCCAGCGTCTGTATCGGATCACTGGCAACGTTAAATACGTACCGGCAAATGTCGACTATGCGGCACGCCTGGCGCTCGAGTTGCAACGGGACATTGCCGGACTGGCCTTGGAAGGCTATCCCATGGCGCGCAGCCGGGCGATCATGGAAGCCTATCCCACCCGGACCGAAAAGCAGCGTCGGCGCAAGGCGTTGCTGGCCCGTTGGGGCGAGATCCCCTTTGCCCGCCAGCTATTGTTCCGGCTGGCGCAGGCCAACGACTACCGTCTGCTCGGCACGCCGCCCTTCGCGGGGCATGAGCGGGCGCTGGATTACCTGGCTGGCGTCGATTTTCGCCGGTTCCTGCTCGCCCCCGACGTGCTCGACATCTATGCCGCCCAGGTCGCCAATGCCGTCTATTACCTGCATGATCTGGGCATCACGGATCTGCGTGACGCATTCGCCACGGCGATGCGCACGCGCTATCCAGCCCAGCAGGACGATGCGCTCTCTAACGCCGGTTTTCGCAACAAGATCTATGGCCTGACTCATCTGGTCATCGCCGCCAGTGGTTACTACCAGCATCCGGTGAATGCAGAGGAGGTGGAGTGGGTACTGGACTATTTCTCGGCCAATATCGACCCCATCATCGCCCGGACCAAGGCCGACATTTTCACCGAAGTCGGCATCAGCTTCGAGTTGGCCGGGCGCGGTGATGATCCTGCCGTTGCCAGGATCAAGCAGGCGCTGCGTGAGCGCTACGATCCGCAAGCGCGGATGATCCCTGCCGAAGACGGTGGCACCGAGCTCGAGTTCGGCGAGCATCGTAACGTACTGGCCATCATGCTGTTTCAGTGGCCGGATCGTCTGTATTCGGGACCGGATCTCTCCGGGCACGCCCTGTTTCGTCCCTGGCCGACACCCCAGGTCACGGGGCATGACCAAGATCAACATCGGCAGAAGGTAGCTGCACTAGGCTCAAACTGACGAGACCAGCATTCGGGACGCACCAGGCCCGAACGGAGAACTGCCTTCATGCATGCCATGCAACTCGAACACATTGCGCCGGTGACGCCCGGTGCATCGCCCTTGGCCTGGCGGGAGCGTGAACCGCCGATGCCGGATGTTGGCCAGGTACTGATCGATGTCAGCGTGTGCGGTGTCTGTCATACCGAACTGGATGAAATCGAGGGGCGCACCCCACCGCCCACGCTGCCGATGATTCCTGGCCACCAAGTGGTTGGCAGGATCAGCGCAGTGGGGGAGGGCGTACCGACATCGCGTCTCGGTGAACGGGTTGGAATCGGCTGGATCGCTTCGGCCTGCGGCGAATGCGGGTTTTGCCACAGCGATCGCGAAAACCTGTGTCCCGACTTCATCGCTACCGGGCGCGACATCAATGGCGGCTATGCCGAACGCATGGTGGTCGATGCCCGCTATGCCTGCCCGCTACCCGCGTCACTGGACGATGCGCAGGCAGCGCCCATGCTGTGCGCCGGCGCCATCGGCTATCGGTCCCTCAACCTGGCCAGGCTCGAGGATGGCGAGCCACTCGGCCTGACCGGCTTCGGTGGTTCGGCGCATCTGGTCCTGCAGTTGGCCCGTTATATCTATCCGGCCTCGCCGGTCCATGTATTCGCGCGCAGTCCCGACGAGCAGCGCTTCGCCTTGGACTTGGGTGCGCAATGGGCAGGTGATACCCGGGCCTTGTCGCCACATCCCTTGGCCGCCATCATCGACACGACTCCGGCCTGGACGCCGGTCGTGGCGGCACTGGCCAATCTCGCCCCGGGTGGTCGCCTTGTCGTGAACGCGATTCGCAAGGAAGACGACGACCAGTCGGCGCTGTTGGGACTGGATTATCCCCGTCACCTGTGGCTCGAGAAAACCCTGCAATCGGTAGCCAACGTGACCCGGCGAGACATCGTCGAGTTCCTTGCCTTGGCGGCGGAGATCGGCGTTCGCCCCGAAGTGCGTTCATTCGCCTTGCGCGATGCCAACCAGGCGCTGATCGAGCTCAAGACCCGGGCGGTGCGGGGCGCCAAGGTACTGCATGTCTCAGCTTGACGCCGTTGATGTGCATCAATGGTTCGTTGGGTCATCCGGTCGTGTTTCTCGACTAGACTGTGGAAGTCGAATTCAGACAGGGCGAGTAGCCATGCAACGACTCACTTCGCAAGGACAGGCGGTGGTCGACGACCTCGCTCAGCGACATGGTTTCAGTCGCGATGCAGTAGCCCACATGCTGTTTGCAGTGCTCAATGGCAATGGCGGCATGGCGCAGTTCTCCCACCCCGAGTTCGGCGGTTCCGGCCAGTGGATGCGCGGGGGCATGCTGATGCTCAGCGACATGTTCAATCACACCCTCAAGGGGCGTGTCGACGCGCTGTGCCATGAGATCGCCGAGATCCTTGCCAACCAGCCGGGGCTGCTGCAGACGAGTGGCAATTTTCAGTCGCAGAGCCAGAGCGGTGGGGGGCAACAACATCAGGACAGCGGCATGTCTCGAGGCAGCTCGAGCCTGTTCGTGTCCGAACCGGGCGATCGCTGGTGGCCCAGCGAGTTGGGTGTACCGAATGCCACCGGTGTACAGAATGATGCCCGCTATGCCTATTTCGCCGACGCACGCCGCCTTGCCGTGCGTGTCGGCGGAAATGTCCGGGTCTACGACACGGGCGATCATCGGATCGGCGGCTTCTCTCAGCAGCAAGGCAGTGGGGGAACGATCACTTTCACCAGCCAGCACGGTACTGTCGACCTGGCCAGCCTGCCCGTGGTCTCGCAGGATGGTCACTCATTTCCATCATCCAGCACTGCCGGGAAGCCGGCCGCTGCGACAAGCTCCGCGACGACGCAGGCAGCCGACCCGGCGCAAGCCGATATCTTCAGCGCCATCGAGCGTCTTGGCGATCTCAAGGACAAGGGGTTGCTGACCGACGAAGAGTTTGCGGCCAAGAAAGCGGAACTGCTCAAGCGCTTGTGAGACTTTTCTGCCTCGGCGGGGGGAGGATGCGTATTTTCCCGCATCGTGCAGGATAACTTCTGGCCTTGGCCAGCGCGGGATGATAGAAACAGTCTCCCGGGCAGTCTCATGCAAACAGCAACAATACCGGAGCCCCTGCGGCATTGCCGGTGACAGGATCGTATGTTTCTCGATGATTTCTACGCCTTGGCCGGCGGGCGGCTGTGCATTGCCGCGGAACAGGCCAGTCAGTTCGCCAAGCGGATGGCCGGCGATTACAACCCGATTCACGACCCCGATGCACGACGCTTCTGCGTTCCGGGGGATCTGCTGTTTGCGTTGGTGCTGGCGCAGCATGGCCTGTCGCAGCGCATGACGTTTCATTTCCGCGGCATGGTCGGCGCCGATGTGCCGCTGACCATCCGTGAGTGCGAGGGTAATCTGCTCAGTGTCGTCGACGATGCCGGCAAGGAATACCTGTGCGTAGAACGCAGTGGCGAGACCACCCGCGATCCTGACGTGATCGAGGCATTCACGCGGCGCTACATCGCCTTCTCGGGACGCAACTTTCCGCACTACCTGCAGCCGCTAATGAAAACCCATGGCGTGATGTTCAATCCGCAGCGGCCGCTG
Source organism: Modicisalibacter xianhensis (assembly GCF_900113605.1). Taxonomy (GTDB): domain Bacteria; phylum Pseudomonadota; class Gammaproteobacteria; order Pseudomonadales; family Halomonadaceae; genus Modicisalibacter; species Modicisalibacter xianhensis. The sequence continues at coordinate 89,342 of NZ_FOPY01000002.1, read as the reverse complement.
GTCATCTACGACAGCATGGGATTCGTCCTCGACAATCTGGATGTCTCGGCGCTCGACGTGGAATTTGCCGGCTCGAGCTTCGAGATCAACGGTAAGCGAGGCGAGGCTCACCTGGAGTTTCGTATGCTGGCCGGCGGCGAGTCGGTCGGCAGCGGCTCCAAGAAACTGGTCGTGAGCGGGTTGCAGCCTTACGACGCCGACGTCATGGATGCCTTCGTCGAGGACTTCAACCGGCGCAAGCGCGACTCCGTGAGCGTCTGACTCACTGGCCTCATTGCATGGCCAGGCGCATGGTCCGAAATCGACGCCGGTACTGGCCCGGTGTCAGGGCGACGCGGCGCATGAAGAGCTGGCGGAAGAAACTGGGATCTTCGTAGCCGACGTCGCCAGCAATCGCCTCGATGGGCGTATCGGTCGTTTCCAGCAGCAGCTTGGCCTCTTCCAGGCGCAGCGTATGTACGTACTCGATAGGTGTCATGCCAGTGGCGGACTTGAAGCGCCGCTTGAAGGAGCGCTCGGTCAAACCACTCAGTTGGATCATTTCCGCGACCGGCGCATGGGTGTCGTAATGCTGGGCTGCCCAGATCTGGCATTTACCGATCACGGCGTCCTCGACCTGCCGCGAGGCGGTCAACGCCGCGAAGGGCTGCTGGCCCTCGCGATGCCAGTCGATCAGGTAGAGCCTGGCCAGATGCATGGCCTCCTCGGTATCCAGCAAACGAGCGACGAGAAACAAGGCCAGATCGAGCCAGGACGTTCCGCCGCCTGCCATGATGATGCGCTCGCCATCCCCGGTGGCGACCAGGGCGCGATTGGCATGCACACGAATCTCAGGATGACGCTTCGCCAGTGCATCGCAATAGGCCCAGTGGGTCGTGGCATCCCGGTTGGTCAGTAGGTTCGCCTCTGCCAGCAGCAACGCCCCCGTACAGGCCGCCGCTAGCAGGGCACCTTGTGAATGGCAATGACGCAGCCAGGCGAGTTCGGTCAGGTAGCGCCCCGACAGTGGCTCGTCAGGAGCCACCATCAGATCGGGAATGCACACCGCCTGGGGGCGTGGACATTCGCTCAATGCTGCATCGGGCTCGATCCAGGCGCCATTCCCGGCGCGAAACCCGCGGCCATCACGTGAAACGATCACCGGCGCCAGGCGACTTTCTCCCGGACGCCCATGCATCACGGCATTCCAGTCGCGACCGGCGGAACTGAACAGGTCGAACAGGCCGTACAGCGTCGATGCCGTTGCCTCGGGCGGGGCGAGCAGGGCAACGACAGGCTTGATGGTGGCCGCCATGGCAGAAAAGCCTCGTTTACGTCCCAATTCACGTTAGTGCACGCTCACGTCCAGCGCTAGCCTTCTCCTGCACTTCGCCATGAATGGCAGACAATAAGGAGAAGACTCATGTGCAACGTTCTACCCACGCCGGCCATCGAGCCAACCACCGATACCTTCGAAGCGCGTCTGGTCAATGCTCTCAACGAGAGCGGGCTGATGCTGTTGACCTCGATCGGCTACCGCACCGGACTGTTCGAGGCCTTGCGCGGCCAGCCCCCACAGACCAGTCAGGAAGTCGCCGACCGCCTCGGGCTCGTAGAACGCTACGTTCGCGAATGGCTGGGCGGCATGGTGGCCGGTGGCGTCATCGAGACCGACCCGGAGACACAGCGCTACTGGCTGCCTGATGCCCATGCCGCACGCCTGACCGATATCGAGGGGGCCAACCTGGCCGTGTATGCGCAGTTCCTGAGCCTGCTGGGCGCCGTGGAAGACGAGGTGATTATCTGTTTTCGCGAGGGTGGGGGCGTGCCCTATGCCCGCTACCCGAGATTCCACGAAGTCATGGCGACCGACAGTGCCCAGACGGTGTTGCCGGCATTGCTGGACAGCATCCTGCCGCTGGCTCCGGGCCTGATCGAGCGGCTCGAGAGCGGTATCGACGTGCTCGACTGTGCCTGCGGCCGGGGCAGGGCGCTGCTGAAGCTGGCCGAGCGCTTCCCGGCCAGCGGCTTCGTAGGCTACGACCTCTCGGAAGAAGCCATCGGCTGGGCGCGCCAGCAGGCTGACGCCTTGGGCCTGGCGAACGTCGCCTTCACGGTCCGCGACCTGTCGGATTTCGACACCACGGCCGAGCCGGCAGCCTTCGACCTGGTCACCACCTTCGACGGCATCCACGACCAGGCCCGCCCGCTGTCGCTGTTGCGTGGCATCCATCGCAGCCTGAAGCCCGGTGGGGTCTACATCGCCCAGGACATCCATGCCTCGAGCCATCACCACCTGGACCGCGAGCACCCACTGGGAGCGCTGCTGTATGCGGTATCCGTCACGCATTGCATGACGGTGTCGCTGGCCCAGGGCGGGGAGGGGCTGGGTACCATGTGGGGGCGCGAGAGGGCATTGGAATACTTCGACCGCGCGGGCTTCACCGATGTGACGGTGCACCAGCTCGAACACGATATCCAAAACGACTATTTTGTCTGCCGTCCCTGAGGAAGAGTCTGGTTCGATAACGGCCAAGGTGGGAGCACTCGTCCCGCCCTGGCCGTTTGCCGGCGTACTTACAGCCGGACATTGAAGCGCTGCCGCATGCGTTCGATATCTTCTTCTGGAACATCGTGGAGCGAGCTGCTGCCATGCCGGTTCTCGACGATCAGCGAGAACACCCGGTAGCCGTGCGCCTCGGCCAGCTTCATGTAGGGCTTCATTTCCCGGGTACGGGTGAAGGTATTGGCCACGGCAATATCTTCACCGTTCTCCATCGCCTTGGCGACGGCGAGCTGACAGTGGCGGTGCGCTGGCCAAAGGCGGTCCGCATCGAAGTGGTAATTGCCCTCGTTATCGTAGAAATAGTCGTCCGCTGCGAACACCCGCGACGGATCGACAATGCTGCGCGCCAAGCTGGTCTTGCCCGCACCGGGCAGGCCTCGCACCAGGTAGAGGTTGGGCATTGACGCTTTTCCTCCGGGATGGCTTAGGTCGACGGGGTCTCGCCGCGCGCTGCCAGTTCCTGGGGGAGCAGCGCGGCATGGACCAGGGCATTGATCGGCGTCGCGATGCCGCTCGCCTCACCCAGCCGTACCACCGCGCCATTCTGCGACTCCATCTCGGAAGGGCGACCGTCCATAATGTCGCGTTGCATGGAAGCGGTGCCTGATGCGGGTAGGGCGTCAATGAACTTCATCGCTTGTGGCACGGCGTTGTCCGGCAGGGCGACGCCTCGTGCCCGGCCGACCTGATAGATCTCGTCGAGCATCTGCTCGATCATGTGTCGGGTCTGTGGCAGTTGACGGCACACACCGATGGGCGCCCGGGTAATCGCGCCGATTCCGCTCATGGCGCAGATGAACAGGAACTTGCTCCAGATCGCCACGTTGATATTGTCGGGGATCTCGGCCTGGACGCCACGGGCGCGCTCGAAGCAGGCCTTGAGCGCCTCGAGACGTTCGCTGGGACGATTGTCCCGCTCACCGAAACGCACGAACGGGTCGACGCCTGCATGCACGATATGCCCGGGTGCGTCGCGATAGGCGAGAATGCCGCACAGGCCACCGACGGCGTGTCGTTCGCCCAGCGCGGCCGCGATCTGGTCGGCAGCTTCCACACCGTTCTCGAACGGTACCACGAAGGTACCGGGGCCAATCATTGGCCGCATGGCCTCGACGGCGTCGGTGACCTGCCAGGCCTTCACGGCCAGAATGATGCAATCCACCTCGCCCACCGTGGCGGGATCATCGGTTGCCTGTACGGCGACGTGAAAACTGCCGGCCACGCTCTTCACGCTCAGGCCGTCTCGCTGGATCGCCGCCAAGTGCTCGCCACGAGCAATGAAGGTCACGTCCTCGCCGGCTTCGGCGAGACGACCCCCGAAATACCCGCCGACACCGCCCGTACCGTAGATCGCTATACGCATGCTTGCCTCGTCATGAAATCGCCAGAATTGCCCGCAGTATAAGGAGCATTGCTGGCGACACATAATCGCCGTGACGCTTGGTGCAGACCCGTGCTGCACACTACGCTGTGATGAATCGGATCAAGGGATTGAACGAACAGGACCATGGACGTCGTTTTTCTAGGTACCTCGGCCGGAGTGCCGACACGCAAGCGCAACGTCACGGCTGCCGCGATCAAGAAACAGAGTGGCAAAGCCTGGTATCTCGTCGATTGCGGCGAGGGCACCCAGCATCGTGTCATGCAGACCCCATTGTCGTTGCATCGGCTGGATGCCGTGCTCATCACTCATGTGCACGGCGACCATTGCTATGGTCTGCCCGGTTTGCTGGCCAGTGCCTCGATGTCTGGGCGTCGCCATGCCCTTACTATCATTGCGCCGGCAGCGATTCGCGATTATCTCGACGCCATCCAGGCCACGACCGGGCTGCACCTGACCTTTCCGCTGGAATTCGTTGCGGTGGAAGCGGTAAACGCGCGCTTAAGCCTGCCCGATTTCAGCGTGGAGCCCGTCAAGCTCTCGCATGGCGTGGCATCTTACGGCTTCGTCTTTCATGAACGTGGCGTGGAAAGCCAACTGGACACCGAGCGTCTGGACGCCCTCGGCGTGCCGAGGGGGCCGGCGTGGGGGCGGCTGCACCGCGGCGAGGACGTGACCCTGGACGACGGCACGCAGGTGCGCAGCGATGAGGTCTTGCTACCCAGCCGTCCGGCGAGAAAGGTCGTGATCGGCGGCGATAACGACGCCCCCTCGCGACTCGAGGCCGCCTGCCTCGGGGCGAGCCTGCTGGTTCACGAGGCGACCTACACCGAGGACGTCGTCGAACGCCTGGGCTCCGACAACCAGCACAGCACGGCGGCTGCCGTGGCGACGTTCGCCCAGGCCATGGCGTTGCCCAACCTGATCCTCACCCACTTCAGCCCGCGCTACCACGATAAACGCGGGGTCGTTCCCAACATCGGCGACGTCGAGCGCGAAGCGCGCAACCATTATCGTAACACGCTCTACCTGGCCCGTGACCTCGAGACCTACCGACTCTCGCGCGATGGTCAGGTAAGCCGGCTGGAGCGCCCATGACAACACCTAAAAGTCTATGGACCCTGCCACTGCTCGACTTTCGCGAAGCCGTGGTGCAACGCTCCAGCCCGGGATGCGGTGCTGCTGCGGCGGCGTCTGCCGATTTCGGGGTGGCGCTGATCATGAAAGGGTTGAAGATCAGCAACGACAAGCAACCGAGCGTCGATCGCCAGCGTCTGCTCGAGCGTGCGGAACAATTGCTGGAAACGCTGGCCGATCATGCCGACGGCGATATGCAGGCCTTTGAAGGCTATCTGGAGGCATTGCGCATGCCCAAGGATGACGAGACCCAGCGTGAGCAGCGAGACCAAGCCTTGGACGTGGCAACGCGGGAGGTGAATCGAATCCCACTGGTCACCGCCGATGCCTGCCTGGATGGCCTGGCGCTGTCCCTGGATGCGCGGCCGTTGACCGAGGCCTATCTGCAGAGCGACGTGATTGCCGGGGGCATGTTGCTGCATTCGGGGCTCAGTGCCGTGCTGCTCAATGTGGATGCCAATCTGAGCGCCCTTGATGGCCGTTCGCGAGAGCAGGCGGCCCGCCAGCGTGAGAACCTGCAACAGGTGGCCGACGATTACCTGCAGCGTCTGCGTGCGCTATCGTGACACCGCGGCGATGGCGGCGACACCGCCAATTGCTTATGCTGAGCCAGCGTAACCCATCGAAGAGGATCCGCTGTTGGCCGGTGCAAGCTTACTGACCCTGATCGACGACATTTCGACCATTCTTGACGACGTGTCGGTGATGACCAAGGTGGCGGCCAAGAAGACCGCTGGCGTGCTCGGCGACGACCTGGCGCTCAATGCCCAGCAGGTCACCGGCGTCAAGGCAGACCGCGAACTGCCGGTGGTCTGGGCAGTGGCCAAGGGTTCGTTCCTCAACAAGCTGATCCTGGTGCCGGCGGCCCTGCTGATCAGCGCCTTCATTCCCTGGGCAGTGACCCCGTTGCTGATGCTGGGTGGCGCCTTTCTGTGCTACGAGGGCTTCGAGAAGCTGGCGCACCGGTTCCTGCACAGCAAGGATGAGGATAAGGCCCACCATGACGAGCAGGTCAAGGCGCTCAACGATCCCGACGTTGACCTGGTGGCCTTCGAAAAGGACAAGATCAAGGGGGCCATACGCACGGACTTCATTCTCTCGGCAGAGATCATTGCCATCACGCTGGGCACCGTTGCGGGCGCCAGCCTGACCCAGCAGATCACGGTCATGTCGAGCATCGCCATTCTCATGACTGTCGGGGTCTATGGGCTGGTGGCCGGTATCGTCAAGCTCGACGACCTGGGACTCTACCTCGACAGGAAATCCGGCGCCCTATCGCAAGCCATCGGCGGCGCCATCCTGCGTGCTGCACCGTACCTGATGAAAAGCCTGTCAGTGATCGGCACGGCCGCCATGTTCATGGTCGGCGGTGGTATTCTCACCCATGGCATTCCTTTCCTCGAGCACGCGATGGAGGACGTTTCGCATGCCTCAGCCGCGATCCCCGGCATCGGGGCCGTGCTCGGCACGCTGGGCACCACCGTGCTCAATGCCCTGTTCGGGATCGTTGCCGGTGGCGTGGTACTGGGCGTCGTCAAGCTCGCCGGCCGCCTCGGGGGCAAGCGCGGCACGACACACTGAGCCGGTTGCTACGCTGACATGGTTGCCGGACACTCGGCCCGGCAGGGGCTACGCTGTAACCCGCAATTCACCCATAGACGACAGGAGCGGATGTGACGGGATACTTCGGGCTGTTCACGTCTTCCTTCCTCGCGGCGACCCTGCTTCCCTTCTATTCCGAAGTGCTGCTGGCCGGTCTGTTTCGTGCCGGTTATGAATTCTGGCTGTTGTTGGCGGTCGCCACGGCGGGCAATACGCTCGGCGCGGCCGTGAACTGGGCCTTGGGGCGCTATCTGGAACACTACAAGGACCGGCGCTGGTTTCCCTTCAAGGAGAAGAAGCTGGGCCATGCCCAGCGCTGGTTCAACCGCTTCGGCGTGTGGTCGCTGTTGCTGGCCTGGTTGCCGGTGGGTGGCGATGCACTAACCTTCATTGCCGGCCTGTTGCGGGTTTCCTTCCCGATCTTCTTCGTGTTGACCGCCATCGGCAAGGGCGCGCGCTATCTGGTCGTGCTGGTGGCCATGCAGCAGTTCTGAGCGGTTTCTTCATTCAATGTGCAACGAACGGTAAATGCCGGTCGTGGCTGCGCCTCTACCTGCTATGTTGAAGGCGACAATCGTCAAAGGAGTGCCAGTCATGAAACTGATGTCGCTTTCGCTGTTGGCCGCCGTCGCGTTCGCCGGGCCGGCCCTGGCCCAGTCGGAGGGTAGCGTCCAGCTCTCTGAACAGACCACTAGCGGCTACGGTGCCTATGTCGCCGATGGACAGGGCAGGACGCTCTACATGTTCACGACGGATACGCAAGGCCAGGGTGACACCCAGGCCAAGAGTTCCTGTCAGGACAAGTGTGCCGAGGCCTGGCCGCCACTGACGCTGGAAAGCGGTAAGCCCCAGGTCGGCGAGCAATTGCAGGAGGACTTGGTGGATACGTTCCAGCGCGAGGACGGGAGTACCCAGGTCACCTACGGCGGTTGGCCGCTGTACTACTTCGTCAAGGATCAGGCGCCGGGCGAGGTCAATGGCCAGGACGTCCATGGTTTCGGTGGGGAATGGTATCTGGTGGCCCCTGACGGCTCTAAGAACGAGCAGCAGCCCGAGCAGGACACCCAAGGCCAATCCCAAGGCTAAAACTGATACGGCAGGGGCCGGCGCGGTTGGCCCCTGCCGTCATCTCCTGTCACTGCAGTGCCCACGGCTCCAGCGGTACCTCATTAGCGCAGCTTGTGTCGATTTCGGCCATGGGATCATCGAGAAACGCCGAAATCACCTGAGAACGGCACTCGGTCACCGGGCTGTGTCCCTTGGCCTGGATTTCGAGGGTCTGCAGATTGGGCATGGTGCGCGACAGTACTTCCCCCCAGCGCGTGCCGCAGCAGGGGTCCATCTGCCCATGAATCGACAGCGCCGGCTTGTCCGACTGCAGCGGATCGCTATGTGAGCTCGGTACGTCGCCATCCACCCCCCACCAGGCACATACCCACGGCGGCTCGAACCCCAGGATACCCGGTTCGCGTTGTATCGCCGCGCGTGAGTCGGCTGGGGTGGGGCGGTTGGTGCCCATGTCGTTGCAGACATGAGCGAGGAAATAGCCCAGCGCGTAGTTGGGCGCTTCAGTGTCCGGCTGGTACTGATCGATGCGGAAGAATTGCCCCAGCGAAGAGTAGTCCCCGGCCTGGATATCGTTGACCAGGCGCGGAAGCTGGGCATAGTCGCTGGGCAACATCAGGTAGAGCGTATCCAGAAACGCGGCGCCATCAAAGTACAGGCGCTTCTCCTGACCTTCGTCCTGCACCGTGGCGACGTAGGGTCGATCATCCAGTGTCCGCCGGGCCCGGTCGATGGCCAGGAACCAAGCCGGCAGTTGCTCCCGACAGCGCTCGCTGCTCGCCGTGCAAAGGGCAAGCACGTCGCTGAAGGTCTGCTTGGCGACGTAGAACTCGTCCAGGGGCGAGCGGTTGCGCAAGCTGGTGAACCAGGGCCAGCCGAGAATCGCCGCTCGGACGTGTTCAGGGTGGTACTGAAGATAGGACAGGACCGTCCCGCTGCCCGTCGAGGAGCCGAAGGCATCGATGGTGTCGTACCCCAGCAGTCGACGAATCTCGTCGACATCGCGCGCTACCGCGTACTGGTTATATTCCGCCACATCGATGCCTTCGCTTTCGAGCTTGCGATAGCAGGCGCTCACTTCGCCAGTCATGGCCTCCATGCGCTCCATGGGGTCCAGTGACGACGTGATGGCTGGCGTGTGGATGATGTTGTGGTAGGGGGAAACCTCGGCATAGTCCGGACAAGCCAGGGTCGGCTTGGCATGGATGAAGCCTCGGTGATCCATGACGATCAAGGTGCGATCACCGATGTCCTTGCGCAACTGCTCGACGTAATCACGGTTGCCGATCACCGAATAGCCGGGCCCGCCGGGAAAGAACACGACTGGCGGGGCGTCCGGGTTGCCTGCCTGTTCCGGGGCAATCACGGCCACGGGAAGTTCCACCACCTGCCCATTGGGATCGCTCCAATCTTCCTGGCCGCGGAAGGTGTAGCACTCGGCCTGCATGGCCTTCAGGGCATCCGTGACACAGGCGGAAGCTTCCAGGCCAGGCACGTCACCTGCTGCCTGTGGTGAAGGCGAGGCGGTGTCCTGTGACAATGCAGGTGAGGAGGAGAGTACGGCGAAAACTAGAAAAGTCGCCATACTTCCAACTAGGGTTGAAGAGGAAAGGTTCAGGAAAGAACACGAGCGTTTCATACCGACCTCCGTGTCGTTGTTGTTGGGTTGGGGAGCGCTTACTTTCAAAGCTAGCGACATTGGCTGACGGATCAAGTCAAGGAGGATACGGAATGCCAATGACCACGACCTACCTGGAGCGGGAGCCAGCGCGTGAGGAGATCGACGCGATGGAAATGCCGACTGTCCTCGAATTCGGCTCGCCCTGGTGCGGTTTCTGCCTGTCGGCGCAACCGATCCTGGCGGCGGCCATGGAATCCCACCCCGGTGTCAACCATCTCAAGATTGCGGATGGCCGAGGGCGCCGACTGGGACGTTCCTTTCGAATCAAGCTGTGGCCCACCCTGGTCTTTCTCGACAACGGCGAGGAAGTCACCCGTCTTGTTCGGCCGCCCAATACCCATTCAATCTCTCAGGCACTGGATCGGATCGATGGCTAACCTCAGAAAACTGGCCATGCTGGCCGCCATGCTCATCAGGCTCATTGATGAATACCTTGCCGGGATGCGCTACCGACAGGCATCGCTGCGGCATCGCCCGACCTGGCGTCGTTCGGCACTGCCTGCCGATCCGGTGCGCTGCACCAGGCACTACGGCCTGCACCCCTTGCGTACCGTTCCTCGATGCCGGCCGGTGGGGATGGGCAAGCATCGTCTTTCGGACTGGCCGGGACGACAGGCAGCGCCCCACACCCAGGAAAAGAGTTGAAAATGTTTGTAACGTAACGATAGCAGGCATTGTCACGGCAGCATCATCGTCTACGTTGGTAATTGCTAACGCGGATTCACGTCTGGCAAGGAGGCACTCATGGATGATGAGAAAAATCGTACGGAGAGTTCCATGCTGGGATCGCTGGTTTCCAATCTGACCGACGAAGTCAGAACCCTGATTCGTGGCGAAGTGCGTCTGGCGCAAGCCGAGATGACCGAAAAGGCTTCCCAGGCGTCGAAAGGCGCCGGCTCCATCGCTGCCGCCGGCGCTGTACTGTTCAGCGGATTTCTAGTGCTACTCGCCGCTGCCGTCTATGGACTCGACACGGTGATCGACTATGGCTCGACGCCTTGGCTGTCGGCACTGATCGTGGGCGGTGTCGTGCTGATCATTGGCGCTATCCTGTTGCAGGCCGGACGCAAGAAGCTCAAGACGCTGGAGCTCGCTCCCGAGAGAACGATGGCCAGCTTCAGAAACGACAAGGACCTGGCCAGGCATCACGGTGAACATGTCAAGGAGGGCAGATAATGAGCGATAAACACGAAAGACGCAGTCCGGATGAAATCGAAGAGGAAATTCGCCAGACGCGCGAAGAATTGGACGATACCCTCCACGAACTGGAAGACCGGCTCTCGCCGAAGTACTTCGTGGATTCCGCCTACAACCATGTGCGTAACGGTGGAGCCAACGAGTTCCTTTCCAACCTTGGCAATACCATCAAGCAGAATCCCTTCCCTGTACTACTGATTGGTGTCGGCATCGGTTGGTTGATGATGTCGCAGAGCGGCAAAGGGCAGAAGGCCTATGACAAGGCCTACGCCAAGACCTTGGGTAGAAAGCGGCATGATGATGCCTCGGGGCGTCACTACCGGCCGGGTACCGTCATGCCGGCAACGCCGACTGCCTCGACTTCGGCTCCGCCGGAGTACACCGATACCGTGACCGGGACCAATCGTTCTGGAACCACGTCTGGGGTGGGAACGGCTGCAGCCGGCCCGGCGTCCAGTTCGGGCGTCGTCGGGGAAGCCACGCATCTGGGCACGGCTCAGCATAAAGGCGGTGCGTCACGCTCGAGTTCTGCCGATGTCGTCGGCGAGGCAACACATCTCGGTACTCAGCAGCACCGTGAAGGTTATCCCGGCAGCAAGATGTAACCAGTGTCCATCAGCATCCGTAGCAGTAATGATGGCGTTCAGCCCCGGCTTCGGCCGGGGCTTTTTTCTGCCTGGCGCTTAGCGAAGCATCATCACTTGCCATTAACCTGGGTTTGATGGAAGCGATGGGTGCGATAGGCGCGGTAGAAGTTCGCCACGCCCCCTGCGAGAAACAGAAGGCTGGCGAAAATGAACTGCGAGCCCAGGTAGGTATGCAAGGCATGGGCGAGCGAAGAATGATGGGTCGACCAGAGGTAGGGGATCGAGGCCACCAGGAACAGGATGGAGCCGATGATGAACGAAATGGCAACGCCATTGAGCAGTTGCAGGGTAACCAGCGAGCCGGCCTGGGTGATCTGCGTGACGTTGATGGTCGCGCCTATGGTGAACAGGGCGCTGCCAACAATGAAACACCAGGCTCCCCAGCGCTCCAGGCCCAGGCTGGGCAGAAAGAATGCACTGCCTACCAGAAACAGTCCGCACCCGATGACGTAGCCCGTCGAGGTGACGAATTCGAGCACGGTCTTCCTGCCGTGCGATGAATAGTGCCGGTAATGATTGACGGTCTCGAGAAAGTCATTGGCCGTGACTGCCAGATAGATCAATGAGCCCAGGATGAACAGCCATGCGCCGGCGCTGGAGTACGATTCGAACGAGGGCAGGAAGAAGACACTGCCAATAACGAAGGTCGCAGCACCTGCGACATAGGCCGAGGCATTCAATCCCTCCCAGAGAAAACGTTCACGCTGCGGGGCCTTCCTGTAGCTACGTCTACGATTGGTGATCTGATGCGGCATGACACCTCCTTGTTGGTCTGCCTCCATTAACGCTCATGGGTATGAAGCATGAGGGCATACGAGGAAACGACAACCGGGTGCGATGCGACGTTCCAGTCCACTGCTGTTCGTGGACAGCCACTTCCTTGACTGACCCGGTTGTAACGCATGTCAGTGTAGGCTGTAGCAGACGATACGACAGGGCATCAGGAAGAGAGGACTAACATCTGAAAGCCATGCTCGAGTGAGCCGATATTAAACGAAGGTGGTGTTGTCTCGAGGGGGCAGGCGATGGAGACTAGGGCCATTACAGCTCGCCGGCCCGAACCGAAAGGTCACAAGAACAACATCGGGCTTTGAATAAAAAAGTCCCCCGAAGGGGACCAGGGGAGCACGCCAGCTCACTCGGTTTATCGCCATGTTGAAGGCGACGTTGAAAACGGGTGGCTTGTCCCGGCGCAATCTTTGCCATGGGACCTCAGGAGCGGCCATTACCGCACCTACCATGCCAATAACTATACGAATATTGCGCCATAATAACAAAAAACCTTCAAAAACAAGCCATTAAGAAGATTTAAGTATTTTTGCCGAGGGGACATGCCCTCTTCCAGATAATTTCTGCACCAACAAGAATCGTTTTTGGCCCGGATGCATCACTACAATGCATGTATCCGGGCTTCGTATTTCTCGCGTGCCTACGTCTCAACCCGATGAATCCCGCTGTCGTCAGCGGGCCTGCCGATAGAAGAGCATCTCATCGGTCGTGAATGTTCGGGTAAATTCCGAGGCCCAGTGAGGCGTCACATTGCGGTGGTGAAAGAACTGTGCACCCTCTGTGTGATCCCTCAATTGCTGGTTCAGCGCCTTGCGAGCGATTTCCTTGGCCACCGTATAAGCCTCTTCCTCCTGAGCCTCGTCAGGGCGCCCGTCGCACCACCAGGAAAACTGGCAGTTGCCCTGTTCCGAGCCCTGCTTGACTACCCCGCAGACAGTATCGGGAAAGCCCTCGTGACCCAGCCGGTTCATCACCACGTTAGCGACCGCTTCCATATCCGTCGCGCCTTCTCCCCTCGCTTCCCAGTAAATCGAGCGTGCCAGGCAAGTGATGGCGTCATCCAGTGGCGCCTCACCGACAGGGTCTACTGCCTGGGCACCGGGCCGCGTGATCAACTCGTCGGGCTCGGGGGGGCGGCCGCTGCCTTCGGCCGAGGCTTCCTGTTCCAGCACTTCCGCTTTCTTTTCGGCAACCTGTGCTCGCTGGGCAGGTTCGATAGCGAGGGCCGGGGCTGACAACACCATGGCAACGATACAAATGGCGCTTCGCACACGGGGGATAAACATCATGATGACTCCCGATTGGGCAATCGGGACATCATGCAACAAAGCCAGCATCCCAGGGTAGGTCCACCATCGATATTGGCAGGATGGTTTGTATCAGCCTGAGGTCATTACTGAAGAAATCTCTTCGCCTTAGCTGCTGGCCATCACGCCACGTGTCGGCAGCCGACAGGCCAAGCCAAGGGGCAAAGGAGCCGATACGCGAATCAGGCAGTGCCTGTCCTGCGATTGTCATCGAACTTGCTCTGGCGGCTCCTGACCGTCTTTCCGGCACGTGACGGGGGCTGGCAGATGCCACAGACGAAATGCTTTACGGGGCTATGGGCATGGGCGACGAACGGCCCACGGCATTCCTTGCACTGGGATAGCTGTAGCATGCCGCTCTCGAAGAAGCGCACCAGCGTCCAGGCACGCGTCAGCCCGAGCACCGGTTCGTTTGCCTCCAGCATGACATGCTCGACATAGAGCCGGTAGGCCTTGACGAAGGCCGCAAGGCGCTCGCAGTGAATATCGTCGCACAGGCTACGGTAGATGTTGTAGAACAGCGAGGCATGGATGTTCGGCAGCCAGGTGACGAACCAGTCGGTCGAGAAGGGCAGCATACCCTTAGGCGGGGATACGCCACGGACTTCCTTGTACAGCTTGATCAGCCGGGCACGGCTCAGCTCGGTTTCCGTCTCGAGTACCTGCAGGCGGGCGCCAAGCTCGATAAGCTCGATCGCCAATTGCACCTGCATCATCTCGCTGACCAGACTTTTCATCGCTCGCCCTCGCCCTCGCGCCGGGTCGGCACTCAGTGGCCGGAACTCGAGAAACGGTCTGCCGCCATGAGCAGGGCCGCATGGGTCTGGGCCATGCCCAGTTCACGTGGGTTCTCGAACAGTTTCATTAGCTGGTCGGGGTCGACATACGCCAGCCGACACAGCAGCTGATTGGAGCGTGCCATCTGGCTCAATTGCTTGATGGAAAGCGATGCCATCAGGTCCGCCATGCGCTCGTCGATCTTCAGGCGAAACATGGCAGTTTCCCGGTCCTCCTTCAGCATGCGCTGGGCGAGGAGCAGGTATGCCAGGTTCACCTCCTGGATATCTTCGAGAAGGCTTTCATTGTGCATATTTGTTCCCTCTTAAAGACGTAACTTTAAAGTAGCAGACTCTGATGTCATGTCATTGGTGTACTTGGTGAATTCGTTAATCAAAAAGTATTTCGTCGGTAGCGTGGTGTTCCGGCTGGGTGTAAGACTCCAGAATGAACACAAACAACACCCTGACGCATGGCCTGCGTCAGGCAGTAAGGGAATGACGAAAAGGAAGACAGCGAAGGAAGGGACACTTCGCGGCGTGGGCCGCGAAGTGCTTGAAGTGCTTGCAGTGAGTAATGTTAACCGGTCTGGCGTCCGGTGAGCTTGTCGCGGAGCCTGTCGATCATGCCGACACCGGGGCCGACGCTCTTGTGGAACAGTTCGGAGTGCGGTGCGCTGGGGTGAGGGCGGGTCGGTGCCAGTTGCTTGGCCTTCTGCACCTTGTTGCCCATGTCGATCAGTTGGTCCTGGGTCAGATGCTTGCGCAGCGAGGGGAACTGATCGGATTCCTCGTCGTCCGCGTGGTGGCGAAGTTGCTTGTCCAGTTCCTGCACCAGCGCCATGTACTGCGGATCGGTCGCATCAGCGTCTTCCAGCTTCTTCATGACCTGCACGATCTCGTCGTGCTCCTGCCTGTCATGATCGGCTTCTTCCTTGCCGTTGGGCAGGTGCTTTTCCATCACCGGGTAGACGTACATCTCCTCGGCAACGGAATGACGCATCACCTCGGCGATTACCGTTTCGACCAGATCCCGGCGCTGATCGGCGTCCGGGGTATGCTCGGCCTGGGCGAGCAGTTCCGTCATCTCCCGGTGGTCGGCGGTCAGGATATCGACGACGTCCGTGCCGGTGCCATTTGCATTGTCAACGGTCATGACTCCCTCCTTGGGGTCGTTGCTTATTGAGTGTTACCACAGTTCCCAACATAGTACCGCTCAGGGATCCGGGCCAAGTCTGGCGAGGCGCCATGAGGGCATTGCAACGTTCAATGCAGCCCACTTGGTGTGCCGCCTATGTCGGTTTGTCTCGCACGGCGGCCTGGCGCATGATGCGGTGCGTTGACAGCGAACGGTGAACGAAAGGAGCGGAACATGAAGCAATACGCCGTGATGGCTTATGACTACACCGACAACGCGGCCCTGGATCGGCGCCTGGCCAACCGCGAGGCGCATCTGGACGGCGTTCGTGACCTCGCCAGGCAGGGGAAATTTCTCAGTGGCGGGGCGATTCTCGACAGCAAGGGCAGGATGATCGGCTCCAACGCCCATTTTCGTTTTGCCGACCGGCAGGACCTGGAGGCATGGCTCGAGACCGAACCCTACATGACCGGGCGCGTATGGGAGCGGGTCGACATTCGCGAAGTGGCGCTCTTCGATCCGAATGCCTGAGCAAACCATGACCGATATTGTGTCGCTGCCCGACCAGGTGCGTCAGATCCTCGAGACCACTCCTCGTGAGGCGTTGCCGATGACCTACCGGCAGCTCGCCGAGGCGCTGGGGCTGCGTCCGCCGCGCACTATTCAGCGTGTGACCCAGGCACTGGAAACTCTGATGCGCGAAGATGCCCAGCGGGGCGAGCCATTCATCGCCGCGCTGGTTGTCAGTCGACGAGGCGAGGGGCTGCCGGCGCAGGGCTTCTTCGAACTGGCGGTAGCACTTGGGCGTTTTCCCGCCGCCCCGTCACGTCATGCAGATGCCTGGCGCGACGAGCTACGACGCGCCCTGGAAGGTGGCGGCTAGGTATCGCGTCCCCGTGTATGGCCAGCAGCATCAGCGCTTGGGCGGAAGCCCTATACGCCGGCCGGCGAGTTCCGGCCAGGCATCCATAGGGGCTACCGGTAGCTCAGAGATGGCTCGGTCCACCGACTCGGGAAAGGGCGCCGGTCGGGCCCCGTCGGCAGCTGTGGCCATCCCCATCAGCATCTGCTCGCTGGTTGCCAGTAGGTTGCCCTGGTTATCGCGCATCTCGAAGAAGACGTGCAGGCGCTTGGCGTCGCGATCCAGCAGCGTCACCTCGACCTCGAGAGTCTGGTCCTCGTGGACTTCGCGCCGATAGCACAGGTGAGTCTCCAGGGTATACAGCGTATACCGCTCCTTCTCGCGTCCGGCCTCGTCGAGTCCGATACGCGCCATCAGCGCTTCCACGCTCAGCGAGAAGACCCGGGCGTACTCGGCATCGTTCATGTGGCCGTTGTAATCGACCCATTCCGGGGCGACACGGGTAATGAGCAGGGCCATCAGGTACGCTCCCCCTGCGCCGCTGGCATTTCCGTCAGCAGCGGCTGTCCGGTCAGAAGTTGCTGCAGGCGGGTAGCGAGAATGTCCACGATGGCGTCGTTTTCCCCCACCAGGCGCGTCGTGACGACGTTCAGTCCGGGCGACTGTGCCACTGCCCGGTCGCAGATTTCCGCGATGTCGCCGCCTTCGCCGGCGTGGCGGCCCGGGGAAAGAAACAGCATGGACAGGATCACGTCGCTGTGGGCCAGTGCCGGCGAGGCCAGCAGGTGTTCCAGCAGTGGCTCGTTGAAGCGGTAGGCCTCACCGTCACGGCGTTCCATGGAGGCAAAGGTGACGCAGCCGACCTCATCGCCAAGCAGCACACTCAACTGGCCGGCGAGATAGTTGCGCACGGCCGTGACCTCGGGGATCGGGCTACCATGATCGACCAGCACCACCTTGGGCTGCGTCAGGCCGGCTATCCGCTCGCGCACGTTGTCTGCCAGCAACCGCGCCAGGCGCAGATCCACCGGTGCCTGGGTCTCGACCAGAGGCAGGGCCACCTTGACGCTCAGTTGCGGGTAGCTGGCCTGCACCTCTGCCAGACGCTCGGGCAGGTAGCGGGTCAGCGCCTGGCTGGGGCCGAAGAAGAAGGGCAGGACAAGCAGCTCGGTCACGCCCTCTGCCGCATACCGCTCGGCCAGCGGCCCCAATGTCACGGCCTTGCGACCATCGAGTTGCTCGGGAGGAATCTTGAAAGAGTGCAACAGGGAGGCGGCCTCGACGGCCTCGCCGGTGGCCAGGCTCAGGGCATGGGCAAGGCGACGCAGGTTGAGCGTGGCCTGGGGCCGCAGGGAGCCGTTATCGATGAGCACGATCTTTCGCATGGAGCGTTGCATGGAAGCCTCTGAGCTGGCGCAGGGGGAATACCGAAGCGGTTGGTGCATGGGCTATCACACTATCGGGGGGATTGCGGGTCAAGTCGCGAGATTAGCCCTGCATCGGGCGGCCAAGCGGTGCAATGCACCGCACCCCAAGGTAGGATGCTGGCGACATTCGCCATCGACCCTCGGGTGGATCGCGCCAAGGCAGGTTTCGAACGGGTGCATGCCATGCTGAGCATTTTAATCTACGTGTTGATTTACGCCGGCGTCACGCTGGCGCTCTATCAGGTTTACGATATTCACTACAACCTGAACTTTGACGACGAGGACACGCGTTCCCGTACCGAGAACGAGGAATTGGAGGCGCTTTCGCGCGAGGCGAAGGCGTACGAGGAAACCGGCGAATCGGCAGGCTTCGTCCAGGCGGCACATCGCATCTTCGGGCGCAGCTTCGATTACCGCATTGCACTGGTCGCCTTTCGCGAAGGCACACAAAAAACCTACGCGGAGCCGCTACTGCGCCGCAAGCGACACGTGGTGAGCGATGGTGGTCTCAAGGTGCGCCACCTGGCCTCGTGGACGACCCGCCCACCAGGCAATGATATCCGGGGCGTGCTGCTACCCGTGATCATCGTGAACTGTCTGCTGGTGCTGTTCCTGGGCGGCTTGAGCGTTTACACCATCGCCTACGAAGTGCCCATGGAAGCGCTGCAGTGGGCCAACGACGAGTTCATCCTGATGGTAATCATCGGCGTGCTCTTGCTGATGAACTTCGCCATTTCCAAGTTCGATATCTACATGCACGACCTCTACCAGCTCGGCAAGTTGAGCGAGCGTCTGCGTACGACGGGCACGTTCTAGCGCAGCTCCCGAAACGCCGCCTTGACGTGCTCGGCCAAGGTATCGGTTGCCGCCCCGGCGCCGGGCCGGCAGAGCATCGCGACCTGGGAGTTGTCGAGCGGGGGCAGGCCGGTCTCGTTGTCCAATCGGCGCAGGGGCGGGCGTATCATACCCTGCGGCAGGGGCGCCACGGCGAGGTCTGCCTGCAGGGCGGCTTCCTGACCGCTGCAGCTTTCGCTGGTGTAGGCGATGCGGTACGCCAGGCCCATGCGGTCCAGCACGGAAAGCGCCATCCCGCGCCAAGGGCACCCGTGGCTTGCCAGGGCCAGCGGCAACGGTGAACGCCGTGCGGCGACACCGCCCTCCAGACCTGCCCACACCAACGGTTCCGCATGCACGATCTCTCCACGCTCCTTGGCCGGCCCTTCGTTGCCGGTGGTTGTCAGGATGAGGTCGAGCTCCTCCCGATCCAGGCGTTCGAGCATCTCCACGCTGCGGCCGACCACCACGTTGACCTGAACGCCCGGATGCGACCGGGCGAAGCGCGCAAGCACATGCGGCAGGATACGCGACCCCACATCATCTGACGTGCCGAAGCACACCGTGCCATCCAGCGAGGGCGCCAGGAAATGCGTCACCGCCTCCTCGTTGAGCCGAAGTAGCCGGCGGCCATAACTCAGCAGTACCTCGCCTTCCGGCGTCAGCGTGACTCGCCGGGCCTCGCGCACGAACAGCGCCTGCCCGAGCGTTTCTTCCAGACGCTTGACCTGCATGCTCAGCGCCGAGGGCGTACGGAATACCTGCTTGGCGGCCTGGGTGAAACTGCCGCTTTCGGCAATTGCCACGAACATGCGCAGTACGTCGGCGTCCAGTAATGGCAGGGTGCCGCGCTCGAGGGGTGGAAGCGTCGAAGTCATGATCAAACCTTTCAGTATTACTTAAAGATAAGTGTAGTTCTTTTTGTTTGATTGAACACAATGCGCCCGCCATCCTGACGATGAGGTCGCGACCCTCAACGTTCCTGAAATTTGCCAAACCATGATCTGGCACTCGCCGGGAGATATCGTCATGTCCGATCTCGAACACGTTCGCCGGGCCATCGACAATTTGCCGCGCCCTTGCACTTCGCCCCAACCGGAATTTTCCATGCCGGCCATGCCGCCATTGGGGCTGATCACGGCACTGGAAAATCGCTGGTATGCCTGGCAGCGTCGACGCATTTTCCGCCGCTATATACTGCCCTTGCTTACCTATGACGACCATATCCTCGAAGACATGGGCCATCATCGCAGCGATATCGAATGGGCCTTGCGGCTACCGCTGCGTGAGGATGCCCTGGCTGCGCTGGAACTGCAGCGATGCCGGCGAAACGCTGAACACGTCAGGGGATGGGGCCAGACATGAACATGACTGCATCATCCAGCCTTCGCATCGTGCTTCCCGGTCTGATACTGACCGGTGTCTGTTATGGTCTGGCCCGCTTCGCCTATGGCCTGTTTCTGCCCGGTATGCGTGACACTGTGGGCATGACGCCGACCATCGCTGGCGTGATCGGCAGTGGCTCGTACCTGGGCTATTGTGTCGCAATCATCCTCAGCATGCTGCTGGTCGAGCGGCTGGGCCCCCGCCGGGTGGCGCTCATGGCCGGGCTCGCGGCCTCGCTGGGCATGGCCATGATCGCCGTCAGCCCTTCGCCCTGGGCACTGTCTTTCGCCGTACTGTTTGCCGGCATGAGCACAGGGCTGGCCTCGCCGCCGCTGGCCGATGTCGTGGCCCGTGCGATTCCGCTGCGGGGGCAGGCGCGGGCCAACACCTTGATCAGCAGCGGCACCAGCGTAGGCATCGCGCTGTCGGGCGCAGTTGCCCTGGTTGCCGCCGAGCAATGGCGAAGTGCCTATCTTCTGTTCACCGTAATGGCCGTGGCTACAACCTTCTGGTTGGCGCGCTCCATGCCACGGACCCAAGGCGGGAATCGCCACTCGGCTATCCGCTCGAAAGCGCCCGGGCATGGCCTGTGGCGGCGTGACGCGCTGCCCTTGATCTACGCTGCCACCGGCATGGGTTTTGCCAGCACCGCCTATTGGGTATTTGCCGGCGAGGTCGTGGTCGAGGTCGGCGGCCTGTCGCGGGAGAATATCAGCCTGCTATGGGTCGTCATGGGCATCGCAGGGCTGCTGGGCGGGGCCGGCGGAGACCTGATTCGCCGCCTTGGCGTGACTACCGTCCATCGGCTCTTTCTCGTCATGCTGGCAGCCGCCACGTTGGGATTGGCCCTGTTTCCCGGATCGCTGGCCACGGCCCTGGGTTCGGCTGCACTGCTGGGCGTCGCCTATATGATGCTGGCGGGAACGTACCTGGTCTGGGGCGTCAACGTTTATTCCGACAGGCCGGCTATCGGCCTCGGCCTGCCGTTTCTGATGATCGCGGTCGGTCAGGTCATCGGCGCGCCTGTCGCCGGCGCGCTCATGGAGTCGACCTCGGCACGTTTCACCTTCGCTGCCTTCGCCAGTGTGGCGATCCTGACCATGGCTGTGGCGTACCGTAATGAGTCGGCGCAGGACTACCCGCAGGAACAGGAGGCTGCATGAGTCGCTACCCAGTCGACAGCCTCCCTGGGCTGGTGTGGTCAGTCATTACCGACCGTCTGGATCACCTCGAAACCTTCGAATTTCGGCGGGCCCAGGTACAGCCCCTCGCGGCGGCTCTGGCCGGCGTTGGCGTGTGCGGCGCGAAACGCCTCGGAGTGTGTCCAGGCCTCGAAATCCTCGCGCGAGCGCCAGATGGTGTGCGAGGCGTAGAGTACGTGATCCTCTTCTTCGGGTCCGCGCAGCATGTGGAACTCGACGAACCCGGGCAGACCCTTCAGGTGTGTCTCGCGTTCCAGCCAGATCTGCTCGAACTCTTCGGTTCTCTCGGGGTTGACGCGAAAACGGTTCATGGCAATGAACATGACCACTCCTTATTCAGGGATAAAAACACTCCATTGAGCGTGACACCTTCGCTAGCGGTGGGCAAACGCTATAACGGATGAAACACGGGCTGACCGAACTGTCCCGGCTCTATCTGGCAACCCAATGACAACCGATGGAGAAGATGATGGGGGCTGATAGACTATTCTCATCAGAATATGCAGGTCAGACTTCAAGGAGGAAGAATGGCGGACCATTTCGAGAGTTGCGTCACACAGAACCTGTCGCACCACATGACGATCGGGGAGCGAGAGGCCCAGATACTCTCCGAGCTGGAGCAGGACCCGCAAGAGGTCAAGAAAGGGCACGAGCTATGGACAGTGGGGATGCGGCCGGAGCAGCTCTACACGCTGCGCAGTGGCTGGGCCTATTCCTACCATTGCCTGGGTGAAAATACGATTCGTGTTCTGGATATCTTCATCCCCGGCGATCTGATGGGGATTCGCGACGCCACGCTTCCTCATCACTACACGACTGCCGTCATGTTGACGGACGGTATCATCTGCCCGTTTCCGACCGGTCGGATCAAGGACATCTTTGAAGCTCATCCCAACCTGGCGATGGGTATCCATGCCTCTGCCGCGCGGCAGCAAGCCGTCATTACCGACCGCCTGATCAACGTGCTGAGCAACGACGCACGTTGCCGTATCGCACACTTCATTCTCGAAATCTATTACCGTATCAAGCGGGTGCACGGCGATCTCGGCAGTGGCTTCACGCTGCCCTTGCTGCAGAAGCACATCAGCCTGGCGCTGGGATTGACTCACGTGCACGTCAGCCGAATCCTCAAGGAGCTGCATGAGGACAACGTCATCAAGAAGACCCGTACCGAGATCGAGATCCTGGACCTGACCT
Source organism: Modicisalibacter xianhensis (assembly GCF_900113605.1). Taxonomy (GTDB): domain Bacteria; phylum Pseudomonadota; class Gammaproteobacteria; order Pseudomonadales; family Halomonadaceae; genus Modicisalibacter; species Modicisalibacter xianhensis. Next base: position 67,169 of record NZ_FOPY01000002.1, on the reverse strand, counting down.
GCCTGCACCAGATCTCGAATTTCGATACCGAAAAGTTCGGTGACGGCATGAATCCGCTGCTGGCCGGTGACTCGGGGGGTGACGATCAGAGCAGTGTCTCGGCCAAGACGAAGTAGGGGGTAGGCGCCATCAAATCATTAAAAAGCCCGGCCTGAAAGGCCGGGCTGCGTAGCGTAGTGCTCCATGCTGCTCAACCGCGAGCAATCCCGCTCGCGCATCCTTGGTGCTTCGGGCCATCCTTGCCCGGGTTCCCTGTGGAGTTCATCCCTGTCCACGTGAAAGAATTTTATCCAGATCAATTTTTTTGGAACTAACGCAGGTTGGGATTCCGTGTAAGAAATCTGCTATTCATATGTAAGAATAAGCTTACGTAGCAGGCTAGCGATTAGCGGCCACTTGCTTGCTACCTACCACTGGCCTAAAAGCTTCGGTGTAGCCTGACGCCTCGGCCGGGCCTCAACATCTGGGCAGGCGATGGAATGGCAACTGGAACTGCTCCGGTCGACGCTGAGCTGACGGGGGTTACGCCCGTACGCCTGCGCTCAGTGAACGAAGCTAGATTAGGTCCAGCCTAGCCCATGATTCTTTATTAAATAGAAGGTTTATGACTCTATGTCGCCCATTTTTTTCTTCAGTAATACAAAATATTAGCATCTTAATTATTGCGGAAATTTGCGACGACATGAGGAAATTAGTGCATAAATTATCGTGGTAGCGAGTCATCTCCGAAGTAAAGTTACGATTCATGACAAATAGTATCCTTTTTGGCTTGTCGTTTCTGAAAGCCTTCTTCTAGGCTGGTTGTTATGGTTAAGGTTTTGCGACGACATTGTTATTGGAAGATTCTAAGCGGACAAGGAGTTGCCGTTAAGGTTTCTCATCGCTTTCGCAAGCAAGGAGGTAAGCATGAAGCGCAATTGGATTAATGGACTCGGTGGAACTTTCATTGCTTTTTCTCTGCTGAGCGCTGGTAGTGCCTTTGCTCAAGACGCTGGATTCAATGAGTGGGATTCAAACAGTGACGGCGTCGTCGATTATGAAGAGTTTGATGCAGGCTTTGACGATGAAGGTGTCTTTGACTCTTGGGATGCCAACGACGACAACATGCTTGATGAAAATGAGTTTGGTGAAGGTGTTTTCAACACCTATGACGAAGATGGAAATGGCGACTTGAGCGAAGATGAATACGGCGATTTCAATGATGATGCCGGTGACAATGGTTTCTGGGACGTCTAAACTATTCTGATGATAGAGAGTAATGCCGTATAAAGCGGGAGGCTACCTCCCGCTTTTTTATGTTGCAGTGACGGGAGCTCTTGCCAAGGCAGGGAGGCTGCATGTTATCAGCAGTAGAACGGAAGATTCTTTTCGTCTGTGGGGTGGGAGGACTGATCGGGTGCTTGGCAGTAGTGTTCGGTAACCTGGTGGGCATTCTTGTCTACGAACAGCATGACCCCATTAGCGAAACCATCAGCAAACTGGCAGTGGGCCAGTATGCCTGGATAGTCGATTCGGGTATGTACATGTTTGCTGCAGGCCTGATGGCCTGTGCATTTGGCCTGTATCGTTGGAGCTGGGCAGGAGCAAGGTGGAGGGCAGCTAGTAACTTTTTTGCGTTATTGAGTATAGACATCACTGTCATTGCCCTCTTCAACCAATATGCAGGCAGCCATAATGCTGGAATGAAGGTCCATACTTATGCGGTTTATACGCTATATGTGCTGGTTTGTCTGACAGTTTTCTTTGTAATTGGCGGTTTGCGTGAGATATCCGGCTTATGGGGGCGGTATGCCCTATGGTTCGGTCTTTCCTGGTCAGTTCTGACGCCACTGTATTTGGTAACGCCGACAGAATGGAACGGTGCCTATGAGCGGTTCCTTGGCCTGTTGCTGGTTGGTGGAGTAACTGCCATTTCATGGGTATTGCTGCGACGTGGTCGTCGTTACCTGGCTCAAGGTTGACTATCGGCGTATAGGAGGCCAATAAACACCGGTGATGAGTAACTTATATAAAATGTCGTTATGGTATTAAAAAGGCGCACGGTAATAGAGTAAGGCAGAGCCTTAAAGACAGCGCATTATTTTCGTAAAGCTTAACGTATGAGCCTGTCACGGTATATCGAAGAGATCTCGATACTACTGGATATCGGCTCCTCGCCTCGCTTTAGTCGGATCGAAGGATATCGGCTTTCTTGCTTGAGCGAGGCGTAGTATAGCGCCACATCATGTATTTGCTCTTCACTCAACCCCTTGGCTGCGCTGTGCATGATGTGCGCATACGCTGTGCCGCCGCGCTTGCCCGACTTGAACAGTGATAGCTGGAGCACAAGATAGTCGGTGTACTGGCCGGCAAGCTTGGGATAGTAAGGATTGTGGGGCTCTCGCCGTGGGCCGTGGCAGTCGGTACAGGAAGGAACTCCCTGCTCGGGAATACCTCGCTGGGCGATGGCGCGACCGCGTGTTATTGCGGCCGGATCGAAGTCCGTTGCTACTGGCCCATCGATGTTGGGCCGCTGTGTATCGGCCGGCTGATCGGCGATGGCGTACTGGCTGGCATAATGTTCTGCGAGCGCCTGCATTGTCGCTTCGTCAATGCCCGCAGCGATCGGCTCCATGATGCCACTGTTGCGCTCGCCATCGGCATAGGCGCGAAGGCTGGCCCGTAGGTAGGTTTCGCTCTGGCCGGCCAGCTTGGGGAAGGCGCCGGTGCCACGACCCAGGCCATCCGAGCCATGACAGCGGTCGCAGTTGGCTAACGTTGGCCCCAGAGGGTCACTCAACGCTCGCAGATGGTCGGGTGTCGTTTCCTTGGCGATACCGGTATCGGCACGCTCGCCATATGCCAAGCGTTCGTAGTTTTCGGGGCTTAGGGTCGGTAGTTCGCGCAGGAACGCGACCATTGCCCATATCTCGTCTTCGCGCTGTAGACTCACCCAAGCCGGCATCGCCGTGAACTTGACGCCATGCTTGACGATCCAGAACAGCTGCTCATGTGTCCATTCATGAATCCTGGGTGGCAGGAACGGCGGTTTTGGCGTCATCTGCTGCACGATAAGCGACTGGCGTTCCCCAGGAGCGCCATGGCAAGGCGCACAACCGGTCGCATAATGCCCGGCCCCCTTGAGTACCAGCGCCGGGTCGTCCAGTGCAGGCGCCTTGATTCCCATCGCCTGGGTTTCGACAGCATTGCGCATGGCAAAATGCAAGAACCAGCGAGTCACGGGCCAGTGGCCCGAGCTGGCACTGATCGGTACCAGGCCCAGCCACACGACAAGAAAACCACCACCGGCCAGTACGCCGCCCAGCATTGCCAAGCTCAACAGTAACGCCTTTCCATGACCGACCATGTATCGAATGACCCGATGCGGGAGAGTGGTAAGCCGATACAACAGGGCTCGGGTTGGCTCAACCCTCATGTCGCTTCTCCGGTAAATTGGTACCCGTCACAGGAGTGCCACGCAATAGACCGGCCAGAAGATACAGGCCTCCAAGAAGATAGACCGCACCACCGACACCGAGCATGATTACCCCGCCGATTTGCTGGTCCTGAAGCGGTGTGAGTGCCCAGGGAGCTGACCCCGAGTGCCGGTATAGTGGACGGTCGGTCAGCGCCAACAGCACCCCTAGCAAGGTCATGTGCATCGAGGTCAGCAGCAATCCCGCGATGCCAGTGGCCGCCCGCCCATGTGCCTTTTGGTGTGGGCCACCGAAGGCTGCGCACCATAGCAGGAGTCCGACCGCCAGGTAGCTTGCCAGTTCGAGAGCGAACACGATCATCGACTGCCTTGAGGCGTGATGTAGCGACGGAGCATGCCAGGCCCAGATCACCAGGAATTCAAGCACTGACGCCAGAAGAGGCGAGAATAGTTTCGGTGCCTTTTGGGCCGGGTCGAGGCGGCTGCCAGCAAGCCCCATGGCCAGCAGGGGCGCTACTCCCGCCACGATCAGCATGTGCAGGGCCATGTGCCCGCCGAAGCTCAGCCTGGCCAGGTCGAGCAGCGGCCCCAGCAGAGCAAACGCCAATAGGCATAGGCTCATGAATGCAATGCAAGGGCGCGTCATGTGCAGCTGCCGATGAAGACGATGGCCAGGGCGACGTACAGCGTAGCGACCACGGAAAGGCCGCCAAGCAGTACCGTGGCAAAGCCGAGAAAGCGATGACGATCGGCAGGCGTATCGAAGTCGTGTGGTACCGTCGCAGTGCCGAAACTGTGCTTGCGAAAGCCGCGCCAGGTCACGATGCCAATGCCCACCAGCGTGAGCACGGTGTAGACGCCGATCGCGATGCGCGCGCCCTCCAGGGAGCCATCGCGCCCCACCACTTTCGCGCACCAGATAGCCGCGGTGGCATAGGACACCAGAAAATAAAGCATCCACAGCATGGGACTCAGTGCCAATAGCCAGAGCGTCTCCCGTCGTTCTGGAAGGGCTTCGCTCTCTGAATCGGGTTCGGATTCCATGCGTTGTGCCATAGGACCTCCAGGGGCTCTTGCTCAAGCCACCATCGGAAAACCGGCGATAACCGCCACTGTCAGCACGGCCGTAATGGCCATGAAGTGCCAATACAGCGCGACATTCTGGATATCGATGTCATGGTCGGCACTCATGCGGCCGGCCCAGCGACGAGCGATGCAGTAAAGCTGCATCACCAGACCGACACCAAAATGAATTACCGCCCACAGCACCAGCACCCAGACAGTGGCTGGATAGACATGGCGCGTGGGGTCGAGACCACTCAGGTAGGGGCCGGCCAACAGCGCCATTGTGCCGGCCACATTAAGCAATACCGCCAGCCCGAGCCCGACATGGAACGCCATGGGCCGGTCGTGTCGATTCCAGCACCTGGCCAGTACGGTAAGCAGCCAGGCACCCAGCAGTAGCCCCACGGCTATCAGCGGCCAGAAAAGCCCCGGGCCGGACGCCGGATCGGGCGGAAAATCCTCATGCACGGTCCAGAAAAAGAAATACCCGAAAATCAGGCTGGCAAAGGCGCTCATGTCCCCGATCATGGTGATGAACATCGCCCACCATCCCACCGACGTCGAACCCGAGGCATACAGCGGCAACGTTACACCCAGCCCCGCCTCCTTGCTGCGCTTCTCGGGTATTTTTGCCGTGCCGGTCCATAGCCAGATGAGCACCGTGACCAATGCCAGTACAGCGCTGATGCCTGCGGCGAAGTACCATTTATAGGTGGCGAAAATGAAAGCCCCACCAGTAAAGATCGCCGCCCAGAGCGTCACGAATGTCGGCCCGGGAACCCGTAGGCACTGGATCGGGTCGGCATCGATCGTCGTGGTGATCAACGTCTCTCGCTTGCCTTCTTCGGCATCGGGAAGGTAGAAGCGCCCGGCATCGACATCCTGCATGAGGTTGGGCTGATCCCAGAGCGGATAACGTCCCTTGATGGAGGGAATCGAACGTATCCCCCAGGGTTTGCCCGGCATTTCTCCGAGCCATTCCAGGGTTCCTGCGCCCCAGGGATTGCGTTTCGCATAGGGTTGTTTCGTCTTTGGGCGCACGACTTCGAGCACCAGCACGACGACCCCCGCTGCAAAGATGAAGGCACCAATGGACGAAGTGAGGTTGAGCACATCGAAGCCGATATCGGCAGGATAGGTGAATACACGCCGCGGCATGCCCAGCAGGCCGGTAAGATGCATCGGCAGAAAGGTGACGTTGAAGCCAAAGAACATCAACCAGAATGCCCAGTAGCCCGGCTTCTGTGCCAGCAGCTTGCCGGTAGCCATGGGGTAGAAGTAGTAGAGGCCGGCTGCTACCGGAAACAACATGCCGCCGATCAGCACATAGTGCAGGTGAGCCACCACGAAATAGGTATCATGGGCTTGGAAGTCGAATGGGGCGATGGCCACCATGACTCCAGTGAGACCACCCAGCACAAAGATCGCCAAGGCGCCAGTGACGAAGAGCATGGGCACTGAACGCACGAACCGGCCGGCAACCGCCGTGGCAAGAAAACAGAAGAGCTGGACTCCCGTAGGGATGGCGACCGCCTCCGAGGCCGCCGAGAAGAAGGCCAGGGAGACGTTAGGCAGGCCAGTGGTGTACATGTGATGCACCCACAAACCGAAGCTGATGAAGCCCGTGCCGACGGCGGCCAGCACGATCCAGCTATAGCCGATGATGGGCCGCTGGGCAAAGGTCGGGACGATCATTGCCACTAGCGCGATCGCGGGCAGAAAGATGATATACACCTCGGGATGACCGAATATCCAGAATAGGTGTTGCCAGAGCAAAGGATCCCCGCCCCGGGCAGGGTCGAAAAAAGGCCAATCGAACGCCCTTTCCAGTTCGAACAGCAAATCGCCGGCGATCAGTGGAGGGAAGGCAAACAGGATCATTCCCGCCACCACGAGGATGTACCAGGCGTAAAGGGGAATCAGGTTGATGCGCATGCCTGGTGGGCGCGTCTTGAGCACACCGACAATGAGCTCGACCGCTGCGGCAAGTGACGCGACCTCGATGAATGAAAGTCCCAGCAGCCAGATATCGGCTCCCAGCCCTTCCTGATATGTCGTGGTCAGGGGCGGGTACATGAACCAGCCGCCTTCGGGCGCGACCCCAAAGAAAATCGACCCGCAGACAAAGACGCCACCGATCAGGAAACTCCAGTACCCATATGCCGACAGGCGGGGAAACGGCAGGTCCCGCGCGCCCAGCATCTGCGGCAGGATCATGATCGAGAAGGCTTCGAAAATCGGCACACCAAACAGGAACATCATCACCGAGCCATGCAAGGTGAATATCTGGTTATAGGTGCCTGCCGACAGGAAGTCGTTTTCTGGAACGGCCAGTTGCGTGCGCATCAATAACGCCAGCACCCCAGCAAAAAGAAAGAACAGGAAGGAGGTTGCGGTGTACCAGCGACCGACTTCGGAATTATTGACTGCCGACCAGTAGCGCCAGCCGCGTGGCGTCACCCAAGGCTTGCTCAGTCGCGCCTCCTGCGCTTTTTGACGTGCCCGGTCAGCCCGGTCGTCATCACTCTGGGCATCAGCAGGCATCATTTCAGTCCACTCAGGTAAGCGGCGAGTGCAGTAAGCTGCCCCTCGGGCAACATGGCGAATGCCGGCATGTTCACCCCCGGCTTGATCTGGTCGGTATGACGGATCCAGCGGGCAAAGGCCTCTGCATCGTTAGGCAGAATGCCCGCCCCCAGACTCAGGCGGCTACCGACGTGCGTCAGGTCCGGCCCCAACACGCCGTCGGCGGGGGTGCCGCGGATGGTATGACAGGCACTGCAGCCGTTGGCCAGAAAGGCTTCCTGCCCCCGCCTGGCAAGCGAGCTTTGAGGTGTCTGGGCGGGTGCCGCCTGCTGCTCGAGCCAAACGGTGAATGCCTCTGGCTCCATGACCACCACCTGGAAATTCATCAGTGCATGGGCCGTACCGCAATACTCGGCGCAGGCGCCGCGATACACACCGACGTCGGTAGGCTCCAGCGTCAAGCGGGTGGTCCGCCCTGGAATCATGTCGACCTTACCGCCCAGGGAGGGAATCCAGAATGAATGGATGACATCCGGACTAGTGAGACTGAATCCGACCCGTTCACCCACTGGCAGCCGAACCTCGTTAGCAAGTTCGACGGTTCCGCCCGATGGTGTCGGGTACTGCACTCGCCACCACCAACGCTCGCCCGAGACAGTGACTTGCAGGCCGTCTTCTGCCGGCGCACTGAGTGAGGGAAGAAGAGGCAGACCAAAGACCAGCAATGCCCCCAACACAACAGGCGGGGCAATAGCGCCGCCACCGATAATCAACCAGCGTGCCGCTCGGCTGTCATGGGTCTCAGGGTTGATATGCGTGGCATAGACGGCGAAGCCGATCACCAGCAACCAGATCAGGACAGCGACCGCACACATCCACCAAAACAGTTGCCCGATCTGCTCGGCATCGACCCCGGCTGGTTGCAGAGCCGATTGGGGACCACTGCATCCGGAGAGTGAAGAAAGCGCGGTCAGAGAAACCAGCACCCGCATCCCTGGGGGGCATTTCGTCGCATCCATGGCCAATTCTTGTTCGCACCGGATTTTTGTTATTGGCGGATGGAGTCGCTGGCCCAATGGCCGGGCGAAACCCATTGTTGACTATCAATCTATGCCAGTTATGGCTATCCAGCCAGTCGACTGCTTATCCCCGCAAGAGCCAGAAACATGGCGGTAGCGCAGTAGTAAGGAAGCAGGCATGCCATGACGCAGTTTTCTTGCAGGGTCTGTGGGCGTAGCAATGTTGGGGGGCAAACAGCAGTAGGACTGTAGGAGGTGCGATCGGCTGGTAGCCTTTCGGGTATAGCAGGAACGCGCAAGCCTAGACACAACAAAGCGGGAGAGAACACTCCCCCGCTTCGGCAATCTCATGGATAAGGATGTATTTTATACGTCCCAGAAGCCTTCATCACCGGCGTCATCATTGAAGTCGCCGTATTCGTCCTCGGTCAGATCGCCGCTTTCGTCCTGATCATAGGCATTGTAAATACCTTCACCATATTCAGTGTCATCGATGACGTCGTCGTCGTTGGCATCCCAAGTATCGAAAATGCCTTCATCGTCAAAGCCAGCATCCCATTCTTCATAGTTGATGGCGCCGTTACCATCACTATCCCAGTCGTTGAAGCCATTGTCTTCCTGAGCAAAGGCGCCACCAGCGCCTAGCAGAGAAAAGAGAACAAGAGTGCCGCCAATGCCATTAATCCAGTTGCGTTTCATACTACCTCCATGCTGATGAAAAGCGATGATAAGACGGTTTGTCCTAAACCGGATTGCCCTTCAAGCAATCGACAGTTTCAACGTAGGAGAGGAGCGTATAAACAATCAAATCCTGTAATGTTGTTTTTAGTTAATTTAAGCTATAAATTATAATATGCATTTTGATAAATGCTCAATTGGGGGGGGGTAAAATTATGCAAAGTAATTATTTCAATCCTAATGATATCAGTTTGATTATAATGTGTGGGTTTTCAAAAAATAACAATAAATTTTCGGCGAGTTTCTTCAATTTCTCTTTTCAGCATCTAGGGTGGGTAGAAGTGATTTCCCGCTACGCATATTGGGGATTTCACTTGATACGCAGAATCAAGGAGGAAATATGCTCAAGCGCCTACTCATTACAGCAGCCATTTCATCAGCCCTCGCTACTGGAGCAGCCACAGCCCAGCAATGGAATGAAGGGCAAGGCTACCAGAATAACCAAGGCCCACAAGTAGGGCAGCAGTCGTATCGCCAAGAATGGAATGACCCCAACCAGCATAGCCAAAGGCAAGGTAACCCTAACTGGGGGCAAGATGGCAACCAGAATTGGAACCAAGGGAACCCAAGCTGGAATCAGGGTAACAACCAAGGTGGTCAGATGGGTAACCAAGGTGCCCAGATCACTAGCCCTCAGCAGTTGATGCAATACATCTACGTCAAGGGATATATGGAAGGTAAGGAAGAAGGCACTCAGCAGGGGCTTATCCGAGGCTACCAGCAAGGGTATATTCAGGGCCTTCAGCAAGCCGCAGCTCAACAACAGGGGCAACAGCAGCAGAACAGCCAGCGTCAGCAAAGCTCGCAAGGTAGCTCCGGCTCAATGCAGCAGCAAAACCAGAGTGGTTCTAGCTCTTCCAATTCTCAATAGGACTTGTAGATAGTATTCCAAACAAGCTAAGGGGCGACGACTACGGTTGTGCCCCTTAGCTATTGTCGAAAGGAAAAAGCCCGCTTTGCAGGCGCTCTCAAGTCATCTTATGTCGAAGGGTTCCCTAATGAGACTCATCCATGAGTCAATGAGTAAAGCATGGTTATTTTTTAGAGAAGACTAAGAAGAGAGCGTGCTGTTCTGTTAATAACCCTGTCTATAATTAGAAAGGCGAGTGTGCCGACTCACTCCATCTCATTTAATTACCTGAATCGAACCGGTACATGATCGCTTTGAGCCGAATTCTGACTTTGTTATTCACGTCAAACCACTCACCCGCGTCACTTCCCGCAGCACCGCTTCATCCAGTATCCCGCGCCCGCTTTCTGCCAAGGTAAACCAATCCTTGGCACGCGTAATGCCCGTATAGATCAATTCTCTCGTCAAGATGGGGTTGGGGGCGTCGGGTAGCACCAATGCGGTGTGCGTGAATTCCGAGCCCTGGGACTTATGGACGGTCATGGCGAAGACGGTTTCCACCGCCTGCAGGCGGCTGGGCAGTACCCACTTGATGCGTCCGCTGCCGTCGTTGCTGGGGAAGGCGGCGCGCAGCATCGTCTCGCCGGGTTGGCCGGGCAGTGGCAGGGCGAGGGTGATACCGATGTCGCCATTCATCAGCCCCAGGCTGTAGTCGTTGCGAGTGACGAGCACCGGCCGGCCAAGATACCAGCCGCGTTCGAGTTCGGCGTCGCTGGCGTGAATCAGCCCTTGGCGGCGCAGGGCGCGGGCGATACGCGGGTTCAGGCCTTCCACACCCCATGGGCCCTTGCGCAGCGCGCACAGCAACTGGAAGCGGCCATAGGCGTCGATGACGGCGCGTGCCCAGGCATCGAAGGTCTCGCGGTCGTGCTCCAGGTCGGCGTCGGCGGGTGGGCGATGCCCGGCCAGTGTTTCCAGATAGTGCCGGTAGCCGGTGGGTGGCGGCAGTTCGCCGTCGCGCCCAGCACGTCCGCGGCCCTTGTTGAGAAAGCCGTTGGGGTTGCCGTCGACCACCAGCCGGTCCAGCGCCGGGTCGTCGCTGTCGCTCAGGCGCAGGTGGGCGATATCCGCATAGCCCTGCTGAAAGACACCCCGCACTGCGCGGCGCTTGTCCTTGGGTTGATGGTCGCTGGACAGTGGGCGGTTCACGGCCTGGGCCAACTGACCGATGCCGCTGCTGGCATCGAAGCGGTGGCTCACGCGCAGCATGGCAATGGCCTGATCCAGTGCCTGGCCGTGGTCGCTCTGATAACGCTCGGGTAGCGTGGCGCCCGCGACCTGAGCCAGCCAATTGCTGGTCTCGGGGGTGTAGTGAGCGGCCTCGGCACGCTGGCACAGGTCGCCGAGCACGGCACCGGCTTCCACGGAGGCAAGCTGGTCCTTGTCGCCCAGCAGTACCAGCCGCGCGCGTGGCGGCAGGGCGCCGAGCAGGGCGGCCATCATTTCGATATCGACCATCGAGGCTTCATCGACCACCAGCACGTCGAGGCTCAGGCGGTTGCTGGGGTTGTAGCGGAAGTGGCGCGTATCCGGCCGTGAACCGAGCAGGCGGTGCAGCGTGGTGACCTCGGTGGGGATCGCTTCGCGCAGCGTTCGGATATCCACGCCGTCGGTGCTGGCCGCCGTGGCGAGTTCCAGCAACGAGAGGCCTTCGACCTGCTTGGCGATGGACTCGTTGAGGCGCGCGGCGGCCTTGCCGGTCGGGGCGGCCAGGCGAATGCGCAGGGGCCGGTCGCTGCCCTTGCCCTGTTGCTGGCCAAGCTGCAAGGCCTGGAGCAGGGCGAGCAGGCGCACCACGGTGGTGGTCTTGCCGGTACCGGGACCGCCGGTGATTACCGAGAAGCGCGAACGGGCAGCCAGGGCGCAGGCGAGCTTCTGCCAGTCGAGCTGGGCGTCGTCATGCGCCTGGGTGGCGGTCGCTTCGCCGAACAATGCCTCGAGCGCCTGCCTCAGGGTATCGGTCGGCGGTGTGGGCAAGTCGTTCGTCAGTCGGCCGTGCAGGGCGTGGCGGATGTCCTGCTCATATTGCCAGTAGCGGCGCAGGTAGAGGCGTGTGCTGCCGGCGGTATCCAGTCGTACGAGCGGGGTATTGCCGGCGCGGCCGTGGTTGGCCTCGCCGACCAGCATCGGATCGGTCAGTGCGGCGCGCCAGGTGTCGAGGTGCAGACCGTCGAGAATCTCGCTGGGCAGCGGCGGCGGGTCGCTGAGGTCGTCGCCTTCCGGTGGCAGCGAGAGCGCCAGGTTGGGCGCGGCCAGGGTCTGGGCGAGGTCCAGGCATACATGCCCACGGCCGAGCTGATGGCTGGCCAGCGCGGCGGCGAGCAGCAGCAGCGGGTGCCCGTCGCCGACTTCGCGATGCAGGAACACCACCAGCGCGCGGTCCAGCGGGCGCAGCCAGCCGCGATCCACCCAGCGCTGCAGCAGCGCCAGCAGCGCAGCGTGATCGTGCCAGGCGGCATGCGAGACGTCCCGCTGCGGCCTGTCCGCCTCGGGGTTGAGGTCATCGAACAGGTCGAGTTCCTTCATGCCGGTGTCTCCATGGCCTGGGTGTGAGTGGACTCGGGAGCATCGCCACGGAACAGCGCGTCCAGGGCCTCGATCAATTGGCGTGGGGGGCGCTCGGCGTGCACGCCACGGCTGGCGGCATGGGTGCCGCGCAGGAACACCGTCAGTGAACCGCCGATGTGGCGCTCGTAGTCATAATCCGGCAGGCGTGCCTTGAGCAGGCGGTGCAGCGCGAGCAGGTAGAGCGCGTACTGCAGGTCGTAGCGCTTCTCGGCGACGGCGGCACGCATCGCCTCACTCGTGTAGGCGCTGTCGTCCAGGCCCAGATGGTTGGACTTCCAGTCGGCCACGTAATAACGACCCTGATGCTCGAACACCAGGTCGATGAAGCCCTTGAGCATGCCGTTGAGCCTGTCGCGTTCGGCGCGCGGCCTTGGCATGCCGTGCAGGGTATGGCGGCGCACCAGTTCGTCGAGCACGGGCGCGTCGACCTGGTTGGCCGCGAACCAGAACTCCATCTCGACCTGATAGGCATTCAGGTCTTCCAGGCGCACCTCGTCGGTCATGCCGTTCGCACTGGGCAGCGGCAGGGGGCGGCTCAACAGGTCGGCCAGCCACTCGTCCAGCGTGGGTAGCCACTGACTCCAGCCGCGCAGGTTGCAGCGCCGCGCCAGGGTGTCCTCGCGCTGGGCGGGATGAGCGTTCACTTGGGCGAAACCCTGCTGACCGGCCCACTCGAGGATGCCATGCAGGAAGGTGCCGGGACCGGGGCCGCGTGGAAAACGGTGAAGGCTGGGCACCGGCGCGTCGGGTTCGGAACTGTCGCGGGGCTCGGCCATGACCTCGAAGGCGGTGGCTTCGACGGCAGTCGCCGGTTCGAACGGTGTCGACTCGTTTGTGGTGCTTGCCGTGGACTCGATGGGCGCAAACGTCGTTTCGGGGGCGATGGCTGGAGCCTCGCCGGAGAAGCGCAGCGCCGAATAGCTGGCGATCCACCAGTGCTCGCGGGCGCGGCGCAGCGGCTGGCGCACTTCACCAAGCAGCGGTTGTTTGTCGTCCAGACTGATGACGCGGCGAGTGATCTCTGGCGCGGGGCACAATTCAATCGACTCGCAGCGGCCCTTGAGTGTGGCCAGCATATTGCCGAAGTTGGACGGCGCGATGGCTTCGCCGTTGGCCAGCAGTTGCCCCACGGCGCAGCTTTCCATGCCCTTGAGCGGCGCCATGCCCAGCCAGGTGGCGTGGCGGGCGCGGGTCAGCGCGACGTAGAGCTTGCGTAGGTCCTCACCGAGGCGCTCGCGGTCGGCACGCTCGAGGATGGCCTCGTCGGCTTCCAGGCTGATCTGCAGCCTGCCGGCATCGTCGTGCCAGCGCAGCGGCGAGTCGTCCTTCTTGGTCGGGCGGTGGCTGCAGATGAAGGGCAGGAACACCAGTGGGTACTCCAGGCCCTTGGACTTGTGGATAGTGACCACCTGGACCAGATCGGCATCGCTTTCCAGGCGCAGCTTGTGGGCGTCGCCCTGGCCCTGCGGGTCGGCGATGGCCTCGGCGAGAAAGCGGATCAGCGCATGCTCGCCGTCGAGTTCCTGGCTGGCCTGCTGAAGCAACTCGCCCAGGTGAAGCAAATCAGTGAGTAGGCGTTCACCATCGCTGGCGGGCCCGTCGGCGAGCAGCCGGGCGGGTACGGCGAAGTCGTTCATCACCCGGCGCAGCAGTGGCAGCACGCCCTGGAACTGCCACTGGCGGTGATAATCGCGGAACTGCATGACCCGGCCTTCCCAGGCCAGTTCGTCCTCATTCAAGGCATCGAGTTCGGGCAGGTCGAGCCCCAGCGCGGGCGTGGCCAGGGCAGCACGCAGCTTGCGGTCGTCGTCGGGCTCGGCGCAGGCCCGCAGCCAGGTTTCGACCTGTGGCGCGATGGGCGAGGTGAACACCTTGTCCTTGTCGGACAGGTACACGCTCTTCACCCCGCGCCGGGCCAGTGCCTGGCGGATGGCCCGGGCTTCACCCAGGCCGTTGACCAGCACCGCCATGTCGGAGGGCCTGAGTGGCTTGAAAGTGTCATCACTACGGAAGCCGGCGCGGCCGTGCTGGCCATGGTCGAGTAGCTCGACCATGGCGCTGGCGCAGCGTTCGGCCATCTCGGTGTGATAGGCACCCTTGGCCAGCGGCTCGTCGCTTTCCAGTTGCCACAGGGTCATGGCCGACAGCGGCTGGCCGTTCAGGGTGAGTGCGTCCTTGCGCCCCTTGGCCGCGACGGTATTGAACGGGACGGGATTGCTGCCGTCCTTGCCCTTGAACAGGAACGCGCCGGGCGGGTGCTGCTCGGCATGCGCGAAGCAACGGTTGACTGCCTCGACCATCGGCGTGCAGGAACGGAAGTTGGTGCCCAGCGTGACATGCCGGCCTGCCGTATCGCGGCGCGCCTGCAGGTAAGTGTGAATGTCGGCGCCGCGGAAGGCGTAGATCGCCTGCTTGGGGTCGCCGATCAAGAACACGCCGTTGTCGCGGCGGTTCTCCTTGATGCGGTAGATGCAGTCGAAGATGCGGTACTGCACCGGGTCGGTATCCTGGAACTCGTCGATCAGCGCCACCGGGAACTGGCGGCGGATCTGTGCGCCCAGCGCTTCGCAGTTGCCCCCGGCCAGGGCGCGGTCGAGATGAGTCAGCAGTTCGTTGGGGCCCATCTCGGCGCGGCGCAGTTGCTCGCGCTCCAGGCGCGCGCGGCACCAGTGCACGGCATGAAGCAGCAGCGTGGCGCGCGGCTCGGGCAACGCCTCGAGTTCGGTCTGTAACTCGACGATGGCACTGAGCGCGGGGTGATCGGGTGGCTCGCCCTTGAGCCAGATCTCGGCCATGCCGTTCGGTGTCAGGCGCTTCCAGGCGGCCTCGGTCAGCGCCGGTCGCACGTCGTCACCCTGACACCAATCACGTAACGCGCCCAGCCAGTTGGCGCGGCTGCGGGCATTGAAGCTCTGGCCCTTGAAGGCCTTGCGCTTGGCGGCGTCCTCGAACAGGGCTTCGCACTCATCCACCCATTGCGACCAGGGCGCCTTGAGCTCGGCGAGACGCTGAGCAGTCGCTTCCCGGGCTTCATTCAGCGCCTCGTCGGGCGGCGGCGCGCCCTCGGGCAGGGCGTCGCACTCGGGCAGCAGTCGGCAGATATGCTCGTAGAGTGTGTCGGGCGACTGCCAGTAGCGCATCACCGCGGGCAGCTCGTCGACGCTCATCGGGTAGTAGAAGCTGCGCCAGTAGTCGCGCACCACTTCGCTGATCAGCTCGCTCTGGTCGTTTTCTAGGTTGAGCGAGAACAGGCTGCCACTGTCGAAGGCATGCTCGCGCAGCATGCGATAGCACCAGCTGTGGATGGTCGAGACGGCGGCCTCGTCCATCCACTCGGCGGCCAGTTGCAGGCGGCGTGCGCAGGCTGGCCAGGTGGCCGGGTCGTACTCGTCGCGCAGCTGGAGCAGGAGCGGATCGGCCGGCTTGGCGGTGGCCTCGCTGGTGTCGGTCTGCGCGCCGGCACGAAACACCTCGGCAGCCTCGACCAGGCGGTGACGGATACGCTCGCGCAGTTCCTGGGTGGCGGCGTTGGTGAAGGTCACCACCAGGATTTCCGGCGGCGTCAGCGGCCGGGCGAAGGCGGCGGGATCGTCGTCGCGGCGCGCACCAAGCACCAGGCGCACATAGAGCAGGGCGATGGTGAAGGTCTTGCCGGTGCCGGCGCTGGCTTCGATCAGTCGGCTGCCGTGCAAGGGAAAGTTGAGTGGATCAAGCTGCGTGACATCGCTCATTTTCCGCCTCCCTTCACGGCGTGGTACACGGGGGCCAGCAAGCGCTCGCTCAGGGTGGCGAAGGCATAGGGCGTGCCGAGATGCGTCTGGTAGAGCGTGGCGAAGGTCGCCCAGCGGTGGGCCAGGTACGGGTCGCGGCCGACCTCGCCGGCCACGAAGTCATCGCCCTGGAAGGCGCTGATCGCCGCTTTCCAGGCATCGCTGTCCGGCGTGCTTTCCGGGTTGCCTTCCTTGCCCAGCCAGGCGAAGGCGGTGCCGGTGGCCAACGGCAGGGGGGATTGCATGCCGACCTGCCAGGCATCAATCAGGGCGCGCAAGTGCTCGCGGGCCACGGCGGGATCGAGCGGTGGCAATGTGATGTTGCCCGCCTTGGAGAGCAGGCGCGTGGTCAGCGGCGCGTCGTCAGGGTGAGACGTAAGGTGTCCCGCCAGGTGCGCCACCCAGGGGCGAAGCAGGTGGTGCCAGTTGTAGCGGTTCTTTTTCACCAGGCTGCTGCTGATAAGCAGCAGGCGACAGCGGTTGCCGGCGTCGTCGTGGCGCAGATCGCCCAGCCAGTCTTCCAGCAGCGGGCCGCCGGGAATTGCCAGGCGTACCGGCGCCGGCTCATCAAACGCGTAAGGCCACTCATCCAAGGCCTGGCGATAGTCGTCGAACAGCGCTTCCATGGGCTCGGCCAGGGAATCGCGCATGCGTTCCCCAAAGGCGCCCATGGCCAGCACGCCCTGGCCCTGCAGGGTATCGAGCATGTCGCTCAGTGCCGCCTCGCGGGAGTGGCCGCTGTCCACGGCCTGACGCTGGGCCTGGATCAACAGGTCCTGCAGTTGCCACTGTTCCAGCCCGTCGAGGGCGAAGGGCTCCTGGTCGAGGCTGACGATATCCTCGCGCTCCAGGTAGACCTTGAGCCGAGTGTTGAAGAACGCCTTGGCGGGGTTGCGCAGGAAGCTGCCGAGTTGGTGCAGCGTCAGTGGCGTATCCTGTTCGAAGTCGGCCAGAACGTCTGATCTCGACGAGACGCTCAGCGCCTCGTTGTCCGTCGCTTCGTGATGCACGGCTCGCCACTCATGGGCATAGGTCACCAGCCGACGTGCCGCCACGTTGCGCGCGGCGTACTCCTCGGCGGCAGGGAAGTAGGCGCGGCTGAACGGTTGCAATGGATGAAAGGTGGTCAGCGCGCCGAGCAGGTCGGTGTCGTCGTCAGTGCGCCAGCCGGCCGCCAGATGGTCGCGCAACTGGCCGACCAGCACCGAGGCCGGCTTCTCGCTGTTGTCGACGATACTGCGACCCACCCAACTGACGTAGAACTGCTGGCGCGACGAGAGCAGCGCCTCGAGGAACAGGTAACGGTCGTCCTCGCGGCGCGAGCGGTCGCCGGGACGGTAGTCGCCGTTCATCAGGTCGAAGTCGATGGGCGGATGGCTGCGCGGGTAGTCGCCGTCGTTCATGCCCAGCAGGCAGACACGCTGGAAGGGGATGGCGCGCATCGGCATCAGCGTGGCGAAGTTGACCGCGCCGGCCATGAAGCGCTGCGACAGGGTCTGCTCGTCGATCTGGTCAAGCCAGTGCTCGCGCACGATGGACAGCGGCAGGTCGCGGGTCAGGCCGGCCTCCAACGCGCTTTCCTGCCAGGTTTGCAGGGCCTGTTCGAGTTGGGTAAGCACCAGGCTGTCGCGGGCCTCGTCGGCGAAGAAACAGGCCTCGAGCAGGGCGCGCAGGCGCGTGCCCCAGCCGACCACGTCGGTCTCGCCGCGCAGCGCGTGCCACTGGTCCTCGAGGGTCTCCAGCAGCGTCGCCAGCGGGCC
The DNA here is from genome assembly GCF_900113605.1 of Modicisalibacter xianhensis. GTDB lineage: Bacteria > Pseudomonadota > Gammaproteobacteria > Pseudomonadales > Halomonadaceae > Modicisalibacter > Modicisalibacter xianhensis. Next base: position 49,398 of record NZ_FOPY01000002.1, on the reverse strand, counting down.
GGCGAGCTGCGCTTCCAGTCCGCCGATGTCATCGAACGGCTCGATATCCCGCCAGGCGCCATCGGCGGCGCTGCCCACGGTGTAGCCCAGCAGCAGGCGGCGCAGGCCGAAGGTCCAGGTGTTCTGTTCCATGCCGTCGGGCAGGTCGAGGCTGCGGCGCTGCAGGCCGTGCAGGCCCCAGCGGATACCGGCGCCGTGAATCCAGCGGCGAAGGGTGGGCAGGTCGTCCTCGGCGATGCCGAAGCGCGTGCGCAGCGCGGGCACGTCGAGCAGGTCGAGCAGGTCGCTGACCGACAGGCGCAGCTCGGGCAGGCGCAGCAGCTTTTCCAGTGCGATCAGCAGCGGCAGGCGGTGGCGGCTGCCCTGGTCCGACAGCGTGAAGGGGATGTGGCGCGGGTCGTCGGTTGGCATCTGCCCGAACACTGCCTGGATGTGCGGCGCGTAGCTGTCGATGTCCGGCACCATGACGATCACGTCACGCGGGCGCAGGCTCGGGTCGGCGCTGAACGCGGCGAGCAGCTGGTCGTGAAGGATCTCGACTTCACGCTGGGCACTGTGGGCGACATGGAAGACCACCGAGTCATCGCGGTGGGTGTCCACGGCCGGCCAGCGCTCGCGGGTCTCGTGCAGCGGGCGCAGCTCGCGAATGTCGTCCTGCAGCTGGTGCAGCAGGCAGCCGTCGCCGTTCGAGTCGAACAGGTCGATGCGCAGCGACTCGGCGGCGAACAGGCGTTCGTACTGCTGGGTGTCGTCGTGCTCGTCGAGCAGGCGCAGGTAATCGCGGCCCTGCTTGCCCCACGCCGCCAGCAGCGGCTGGGCATGCAAGTGCAGGTCGGCCTCGCCGTCACCGTCGCCGATCACGTCGAGGCGCTCGGGCATGCCGTCCTTGCGTGCCTGGCGAAAACGCCGTGCGCGCAGCAGGTCCTTGTGTTCGATGATGTCCGCCCAGTAGTGCTGGCAGGGGTTATGTACGCACAGCACCACCTGGCAGCAGCGGGCGATGGCGGCCATCGCCTCGAGCGCCTGTTGCGGCAGCGAGGAGATGCCGAACACCATGACCCGGCGCGGCAGGCCCGGCGGGCGATTCTCGGGCGTCAGTGCCTGGGCGGCATCGAGAAAGCGCCGGTGGACCATGGCGCGGCTGGAGTCGATGCCATCGCTACCCACGTCCTCGCGGATGGCGCGCCACAGCTCGGGCTGCCAGCGCTGGCCTTCATCCAGCGGGCGGGACTCGCCACGCGCGGTGATCAGCACGTCCTCGCCGCGCCCCCAGGCATCCAGCCAGTCGGCGCGGTAGACCTGGTACTGGTCGAACAGGTCGGCCAGGCGCTCGGCCAGCTGGTGGTGCTTGCGCAGGTCGCCATCGCCATCCAGGAACTGCTTGAGCGGCGCGAAGGTGTCGTGCGTCATCAGTTCGGGCAACAGACGCAGCAGGCGCCAGGTCAGCCGCGCCTTGTCGAACGGCGAGGTCGAGGGCACGGCAGCGGGATCGTTCTCGATATGGGTAAGAACGGCGCGGTAGGCCTGCCATAGAAAGCGTGCCGGCAGGGTGATGTCCAGCGCGGCAGCAATGCCGGAGCCGCCGGTGCCGGCCTCGTCGGTGTCTGCGGCGAGCGCCAGCTTCATCCACTGGGCGATGCCGTTGCTCTGTACCAGGATGACTTCGTTTTCCAGCGGCGCCAGCGGATGACGCTTCATCCATTCCACCGCCACGCCGCGCAGGTCTTCCAGGCGATTGCCATGGACGACCATGAAGCCGGGCTGCAGGGCGTCGTTAGAAAACAGGGACATGGCGCTTCCTTGATGCGGGGCGGTCGAACACGTTCCAACCATACCGGACTGGACGAGGCGCGGGAATAAACCATGTCGCGGTCACCACTGCAAGCGCCGATGCTCGCCGGGCACCGGCGCTTGCGTCATCAGCCAGGCGGGGTCAGGACAGGTTCCGTGCCAGGGCATCCTGCAGGGTCTGCCGGGTTTCGTTGCCGTGCAGGGTCAGGCGGTGGAATTGCTCGTCGGTGCCGGTCATCTCGGCAAACATCGAGCCGAGGCCGCGCGCCTTGGTATCGCGCTGTATCAGCAGATCGAGCACCCCTTCGCGGGAGGGCAGAAAGGCCAGTTCCGCCTCGTCGAGGTGCGAGAAGCGCCCACCGCGCTCGGGCTTGAACTCGAACTCCTGGACGAAGCCGGTCTGCGGGTTCATCCGCGAGCGGTTCAGCGGTGCCTCAGTCAGGCGAAAGCCCAGGGCCGCCATGGCGTCGAGCACGTTCTCGTGCAGCGGCGCGGGCTGGATGCGCAGGGCGTCCTGGTCGCGCGGGTCGATGGCCATGGCGATGTCTGCTCGAGTCGCGACCCAGGTGCGGGGCTGCTGGCGGCCTATCGACAGCGGCGAGAGCAGCGGGATATCCAATGTGAAATCGTGGACCTGTGATGCACCGGGCTGCACGCTGAGTCGCTCGGTCAGGCTCAGGCGCGCCCAGCTGTGCGGTACACGCACCTTCTTGTCGTCGACTTCCTCAGTGACTTCACTGACCAGGTCCAGGGTCAGGCCGTCGATCTCCTGGGCCACTTCGCCGCCCTTGATGTGAATCTGGCCGCGCAGTGTCTCGCCGGCGCGGACGACATCCGCCTCCAGGCGGGTGTCCACCTGAGCACTGCCGATTCCGATGGCTGCCATCAGTTTGTCGAGCATCTTCGACTCCTTGCCGTGCTGTATGGGAAGTTTGCCAACAGTGCCATGGTGACATGACACGTCATGTCCGGGCGATCTGCATCGGTTTAAATAGTCTCGAACGATTCACGCGACAAGTTGAGCCGATGCGTGCCGCCATCGAGGCGTTCGAGAATGAACCGACTGTCCAGCGAGTCGCTGACCCGGTCGGCCAATGCAGCGACGACGCGTTGCGCATGTGCCTGGATAAGCTCACGTTGCTCGGCATCGGCGAACAGAGACAGGGTCTTGAGTGATTGCAGCAGAGCCAGGCCGATGCTCACGTCGTCGCGTCCGTAATGCAAAATGGGCGTATACAACTTGTAGAGCAGGCTTTCCAGCGACTCCTCGGGCCAGGTGACCCTGACCTGTCCCGTGTCGTCAGCCAGGGTGTTGCAGGGCTGGAACCTGAGCCGCTCGCAGAGCAGCTCGGTGATCTGGTGCAGACACAGCCTGGCGGTGCCCGGGTCGTTGATGCCGGGGGAAAGGGCCTTGATGGCGATCTCCATGAGCTGTGTCAGCCCATTGACGTAGAGGTCCTGGATCGACTCGCCTTCCACGTACTCCAGTTGAGCTCTCACGGCTTCGCACCAGTCATCGTCAAGGGAACGCGCCGTCTCTATCTGCAATATCGGAAAGCCTCTGACGATGAAGTCGCCCAGCGTAAAATTGAAATGAATGGTGACGTTTGACTGCTTGGCCAGGTTGGCCAACTCGTCGAGATGGGTGCGCTGGATATAGCCACTCTGCCGGGCATGAATGATATGGCAGTTGGCAGGCACTCGACGATCGCTGGCGTAGCACCATCGGGACTGGGCCTGCCTGGCCTGAAGCCCTTCCATGGATTGCAGCGCGGAGCGATGCAGTTCCTGCGTGACGGCATTGATCTGCACGGATTGGGAGGCGTTGTGAATGAAGTAGACGAACAGTGCCAGGCAGTGGATCACCATCGCGGCGCCCAGGTAGACGGCCAGTGAACGCCAGAGATCGGGGGTCCTGCCATCCTCCGGCACCATCAGCAGCACCAGGATGAACAGGATCGTGCCCAGGTAATGGCCCAGCACCTGCTGATGGCGACGCTCCGTGACCAGTCCGAAAACCAGCTTATGGGAAAAGTTACCCCCTGCCTGGCTGAGTACCGACATGACCATCGAAAAGCTGAACACCATCAGCGAGATCATCCCAGCAATCAGTGTCGCCAGTAGCGTGCGTGCCGTATCCGGGTCGTCGAAGTTCACGAACTCGAGAAAATCCGGCAGCACGGAGGCATCGACGGGGAGCAGCACCACGAGCAGTGCCAGGCCCAGGTAAACCAGGGTAATCAGGCTGGTCAGGTACGCGATGCTCTGGCGAAAGCGGTTCAGTACTCGCAAGGGCCAGGTCAATGGTTTGGGCATTTAGGTCATCTCCGTTCGAGGTTGAACCTACTATAGGACGCCCGGTTCCAAGACAGTGAGCAACAGGTAGACGCCACGGGAATGAGAGAGATGGTGCGACGCCGATGAGCGGGGTGGTCGTGTGGCCTTGATGAAGGCGAGTCTCGTCTGGTTCTCGAGTCGTAACCTGCTCGGAGTTAGGTGGCGAACGACACGTGTTGTCGTATGCTGGCCCTAGCCTTGCTCCTAGAGCCATGGGGCGGGAGGTCGAGTATGAATACGGCACAACGGATCGAACTGACACAGGCTTGCCTGTTGGGTGGAGCTATCGGCGATGCCTTGGGCGCGCCGATCGAATCGCAGGGATGGGACAAGATCGTCGCACAGTTCGGTCCCGACGGGGTGAGCGACCTGCTGGGGCTCGGTGGCGTGCGGGGAGGCGTCAGTGGGGCGACCCAGACGATGTTGTTTACTGCCGAGGGGATGTTGCGCGCTTATGTGCGTATCCAGGAGCGTGACATCTACGATCCGGTCGCCGTCATTCATCATGCCCTGATGCGCTGGGCAGTCACCCAGGGCGTCACGCCGACTGTCGCCGGTGTCGACCGGAATAATGGACTGGTCGTCAATCCACAGCTTCACCAGCGACACTTTCCCGACGAGACATGCCTGAAGGCTCTGCAACAGGCCCCGGCCTTTACCTCGCTGCCACGCAATGCGGTCAACGGCAGTGCTGCCCTGGCGCGAGCCGCGGCCATCGGGCTGTTTCCCTGGAGTGACTTTCTGCTCCGGCATCGTGAGCGAGCCTTCTCGGTGGCCTGCGAGGCCGCCCGCCTGACCCATGGCCACCCCTGCGCTTATCTTGGTGCCGGTGTGTTCGCTTACCTGATCAATGGTCTGCTCGAAAGCGAGCAATCCCTCGAGACGCTGCTGCCCCAGGCGCTGACCTTCATGGATAGCGGAGCCTGCATCGATTTTTACATCGAGAACGATGACGAACGGGCCAGCCTGTCGCGTTGCCAGGCGGAGATTCGTTTTCTGCTCGATGCGGTCCGTGAGTTGCATGCCCAGGGCAGCGTGCCCAGCCCGCAGGGGATTGCGGCGCTCGGTGCCGGACGAACCGCTCAGGAAGCCTTGGCCGTCGCGACATGGTGTGCGTTGGCTGCCGGGAATTACCGGCAGGGCGTGCTGTGGGCGGTGAACCATGGCGGTGACAGCAAGGACGCCGGCCTGCTCGCCGGCAATCTGCTCGGCCTTCGCTTCGGTCTCGGCGGGCTGCCCCAGGCGTGGGTCGCCGCGCTGGAACTGCAGGACTCGATGGAGCGGCTGGGGCATGACCTGCAATGGCTGCCGCAGGTCTATGTGGGCCATGGGCACGGCGAGTATGATGACGAGCTGAGCCGACGCTATCCCCCGTCCTGATCCTGTTTCCTGCCGGCATCCTTGCCGGGCATGGCCTACGCTGATCGGGACAGGATGTCATTCGTCATTCGGCTGGATGCCGCTGGAGTTGCGATGTTTCCCGCGTTTTCGTTGCACTATGCACGACTGCCGGAGCGTTTCTTTGAACGCTTCGACCCCGTTCCCGTGAAGGCGCCCGAACTGGTCGCCTTCAACCGCCCGCTGGCCGAGGAGCTCGGCTTCGACATCGAGGCCTTCGATGCCGGGCAGGCGGCGGCCTGGTTCTCGGGCAACTCGGTACCGCCGGGGGCCGAGCCGCTGGCCATGGCCTATGCCGGCCATCAGTTCGGCAACTTCGTGCCGCGGCTGGGCGACGGCCGCGCCGTGCTGCTCGGTGAGGTTACCGACCGGCATGGACGGCTGCGCGATCTTCACCTCAAGGGCGCCGGGCGTACGCCGTTCTCGCGTGGCGGCGACGGCCGTGCACCGCTGGGGCCGGTGCTGCGCGAATATCTAGTCAGCGAGGCGATGCATGCCTTGGGTATCCCGACCACGCGGGCGCTGGCCGCAGTCACCACCGGCGAGCGTGTCGTGCGCCGGGTGCCCGAGCCCGGTGGAGTCGTCACGCGGGTGGCGTCGAGCCATATCCGCGTGGGGACGTTTCAGTATTTCGCTGCGCGTGGTGACATCGAGGGCGTGCGCGAACTGGCCGATCACGTCATCGAGCGCCACTTTCCGGAGCTGAGCGAACGCCCCGAGGGTGAGCGCTATCTGGGCCTGCTGGAAGCGGTGCAGGCGCGTCAGGCGGCGCTGGTCGCGCGCTGGATGGGCGTGGGCTTCATTCATGGGGTGATGAATACCGACAACACGGCGGTGTCCGGCGAGACCATCGACTTCGGCCCCTGCGCGTTCATGGAAGCCTACGACCCGCGCACGGTGTTCAGCTCCATCGACGAGGGCAGGCGTTATGCCTATGGCAACCAGCCGGGCATCATCCAGTGGAACCTGGCGCGCTTTGCCGAAACGCTGCTGCCGCTGATCGATACCGAGCAGGAGCGTGCCGTCGAACGCGCCACCCAGGTCATCGAGGCCTATCCCGACCAGTACGGTGCCGAGTGGCTCGCGGTGATGCGCGCCAAGCTCGGCCTGGCGAAGCACGAGGAGGGCGACAGCGAACTGGCCGATTCGCTGCTTGAGGCTCTGCAGGCCGGACGTGCCGACTTCACCCTGAGTTTTCGCCTGCTGGCCGACGTGGCCGAATCCGCCGAGGCCCGGCCGGCACTGTTTGAACTCTTCGAGCGCAGCGAGCCGCTGGAGGCCTGGTTGGAACAGTGGCAGGCGCGGCTGGTGCGTGAAGATGCCGAGCCCCCGACCATTGCCGCACGCATGCGGGCGGTCAATCCGCTCTACATCCCGCGCAACCATAAGGTAGAGGAAGCGCTGTCGGCGGCTTACGAAGGTGACTTCGCACCCTTCGAGGCCTTGCGCGAGGTGCTGGCCAGGCCGTTCGAGGAGCAGCCCGGCCGTGAGTCTTATACGCTGCCGGCCGAACCCAGCGAGCAGGTGTTCCGGACGTTCTGCGGAACGTGATCAGGGCACGACCAGTTCGGCCGATTCACCCATCAGGAATTCGCGGTTGCGCTCGCCGGCGTCGCGCAGGAACTCCCACAGTAGCCTGACCCGGGCAAGCTGGCGCTGTTCCTGGCGCGACACGATCCAGAACTGGCGGTGGATTTCCACTTTGTCGTTAAGCACCCCGACCAGGTCCTTGCAGCCCGAGGCCATGAAGCAGGGCAGGATGGCCAGGCCGGCGCCGTGGCGTGTGGCGCTGCACTGGGTCGAGACGCTGGTGCTGCGCAGGCTGAAATGGGCCGGCGCGCCGTGGCCGGACTCCGCGCCGAGCAAGGGCACCAGGTAGTTGAGCTGCTCACTGAAGATCAGGTCGTCGACGTAGCCGATCAGGCGATGGTGGGACAAGTCGGCCAGCGACCGGGGCGTGCCGTGACGCTGTAGGTAGCCCTGGCTGCCATACAGGCGCAGTGCATAATCGCACAATCGCGATACCACCAGTCCCTGGCTGGTCGGCCGGTCCAGCGTGATCGCCAGGTCCGCCTCGTGACGGCTGAGGTTGATCATGCGCGGCAGGGCCAGCAAGTCCACGGTGATGCCGGGATGACGCTCGCAGAAGGCGGCCAGTAGCGGCGCGATCACCCAGGTGCCGAAACCTTCGGTGACACCCAGGCGAATCTGGCCGCTGACCTGATGATTTTGGTCGGCCAGCGTCTCGCGGGCGTCGATGGCGTGGCGGGCCATTTCCTCGGCATGCCCGAGCAGGCGCTGTCCGGCCTCGGTGAGCCGGTAGCCCCGCGTGCTGCGTTCGAACAGTTGGGTGTTGAGTTGCTTCTCGAAGCGGCGGACGCGACGCGACAGGGTGGAGTGATCCAGCCCCAGGCGACGGGCGGCATCGGTCAGGCGCTCGCAGCGTGCCACTTCGAGAAAAATCTGGATATCCTGCCAGTCCAGCATGTCGTCAGCCTTGTGCATTCATGCACAAGCAATGTGCTGCGCTGCCGGTTGTCTGTCAATTCGCCCTCTGACTAGACTCGAAGAATTGCCACCGCTGCATTTCGCCATGCACGGGCACACCAACAAAGACAACGAACGAGGAGCCGCCACCATGTCCGTCCGAAATGTTTCCCTGTACATCGATGGTCAGCCCGTTCCCTCGCAGTCAGGGGAATGGCGCGACGTGATCAACCCGGCCACCCAGGAAGTCGTGGCGCGCGTGCCGTTCTGTACCGTCGAGGAGGTCGACCGTGCCGTGGCCAGTGCCAAGGCAGCCTTCAAGACCTGGCGCAAGGTACCGCTGGCCAAGCGCATGCGCATCATGCTCAAGTTTCAGGCGTTGATCCGAGAGCACACCGCCGAGATCGCCTCGCTGATCACCGAGGAGCACGGCAAGACCCTGCCGGACGCCGAAGGCGAGGTGGGGCGTGGCCTGGAAGTGGTCGAGCACGCCTGCTCGATCACCACGCTGCAGCTTGGCGAGATCGCCGAGAACGCCGCCAGCGACGTCAATGTCTATTCGCTGAACCAGCCGTTGGGCGTGGGAGCCGGCATCACCGCCTTCAACTTCCCCGTGATGCTGCCGTGTTTCATGTTCCCGCTGGCCATCGCTACGGGCAACACCTTCGTGCTCAAGCCCTCCGAACAGGACCCATCCTCGACCATGCGCCTGGTCGAGCTGGCTCACGAGGCCGGCGTACCTGCCGGGGTGCTCAACGTGGTGCACGGTGGCCCGAACGTGGCCAACCGGCTGTGTGACCACCCCGACATCAAGGCGCTGTCGTTCATCGGTTCGACGCGCATCGGTACCCTGATTCACGAGCGGGCCGGCAAGGCGGGCAAGCGCGTGCAGGCCATGATGGGCGCCAAGAATCACTGCGTGATCATGCCCGACGCCAACCGCAGCCAGGCCATCAACAACATTCTCGGATCGGCCTTCGGCGCCGCCGGGCAGCGCTGCATGGCCAACTCGGTTCTGGTGCTGGTGGGCGAGGCCCGGCAATGGCTCGACGAGATCGTCGAAAAATCCCGCGCCATGAAGGTCGGCCCCGGCACCCAGCGCGACGCTGATCTCGGTCCGCTGGTCTCACCGGCGGCACGCGATCGCGTGTTGCAACTGATCGACACGGGGGAGGGCGAAGGCGCGACATTGGCGCTGGATGGCCGCGACATTCAAGTGGAAGGCTACCCGGACGGCAACTTCGTCGGCCCGACCATCTTCAGTGACGTGACCGCCGACATGACCATCTACAAGGAGGAGATCTTCGGCCCGGTGCTGTGCGTGGCAGGTGTCGAGACGCTGGACGACGCCATCGAGTTCATCAACGCCAACCCCAACGGCAACGGCACGGCGATATTCACCAATTCGGGGTGGGCGGCCAAGCGCTTCGAAAGCGACATCGATGTCGGTCAGGTCGGCATCAACGTGCCGATCCCGGTACCGGTGGCCTACTTCAGCTTCACCGGGTCGCGTGCCTCCAAGCTTGGCGATCTCGGCCCCAACGGCAAGCAGGCCATCGCCTTCTGGACCCAGACCAAGACCGTCACCGCGCGTTGGTTCGAGCCCGAGAACGTCTCCAGCGGTATCAACAGCACGATTTCGATGGGTTGAGTTGCCACCCCTCTGGAATGCCTCCCTTCCGCCGCCTTCGGGCGGCGGTTTTTATGTACAGCGAGAAAATGAAACTCTGCGGGTTTGTCCTGTCGAAGTACCGTGTGAGCTTGTACAGTAGCGGTACAGTGTCCTGCCAAGGCCGGGAGCGAGATCGATGAGCTATGTCCTGAATATCTTGATCGTCATGCTGACGGTGGCCGGCATGGAGGCGTTCGCCTGGTTCGCTCACAAGTACATCATGCATGGCTGGGGCTGGGCGTGGCATCGCTCGCATCATGAGCCACACGACTCGCCCGAGCGTAGCGGCTGGTTCGAGAAGAATGACTTGTATGCCGTGGTCTTCGCCGGTATTGCGATTGCCCTGATCGCGTTGGGTACGGCGGGATGGTATCCGCTTCAATGGATCGGCGCCGGCATGACTGCTTACGGTTTTCTGTATTTTCTCGCCCACGACGGCCTGGTGCATCAGCGCTGGCCGTTTCGCTATGTGCCTCGCCGCGGCTATCTCAAGCGCCTCTACCAGGCCCATCGCATGCACCATGCCGTGCATGGCAAGGACGGCTGCGTGTCGTTCGGTTTCTTGATTGCGCCGCCGGTGAGCACCCTGAAACGTCAATTGCGCGACCTGCATGGTGGAGCGTTGAAGCGTCAGGACGATCGCTAGGGGCCCAGACGCCAGGAGTTCAGTGCGGTCGTGTCCACAGCCCGGGCGGTCTCGGCTCGGGCGTGCCGACCCGTGAGCGCAACGCCATCGCCGAGCCCTGGGCCAGCAGGCGTAGCTTGTCGGCTCGACTGGTCGAAACCCGCGTATCCCACGCTCGGGCGCCTTGTGCCTTCACCTTGATGCCGATTTCCCGATAGACTCCGTGCGCCGTGGCGATGGCCCAGGCCGAGCGTGGCGGTAGCGCATTCAGCCCACCCTTGGCCGATTGATAGTAGGGCTCCGCCAGGTCGACCAGGCGGGCGGCCAGGCCGGCCAAGGCATCGCGATGGCTCGGGTCGGCAACCTCGTCTGCCGGGATGTCCATTTCGTGCAGCCATTCTGCGGGCAGATAGCAACGGCCGATGCTTGCATCCTCGACAATGTCGCGGGCGATATTGGTCAATTGAAAAGCCAGCCCCAGGTCGCAGGCGCGGTCGAGGGTCGGCGCGTCGCGCACGCCCATGACCATGGCCATCATCACGCCGACCACGCCAGCGACGCGGTAGCAATAGGTCAGCGTATCCTCGAGCGTCTCGTAACGGTGATGCTGCACATCCATGGCGTAGCCGTCGAGGTGATCCATGGGGTAGCGCTCGGGGATGCGGTGGGTCAGGGCAACCTGCTGGAAAGCGGCGAACGGCGGGCTTTCCATCGTCTCGCCAGCATAGGCACGCCGGGTCGTTGCGCGTAGCTCGGCCAGGCAGGACGCGTCGGCACGCTCGCCCTCGGCCTGGCCGAATCCCAATTCCTGACCGTCGATCACATCGTCGCAGTGGCGGCACCAGGCGTAGAGCATCACGGCGCTGCGCCGCGTGGCGGGATCGAATAATTGCGAAGCGGTGGCGAAGCTCTTCGAACCGGTCTGGATGGTCTGGGTGGCATGGCGTGCCAGGTCATTGACGTCGGTTGGTTCGCTCATGCGTCGAGGCGCTCCAGCATCAGGCCAGCCGTGGCCTTGGCCGAGCCGATCACGCCCGGCACGCCGGCGCCGGGATGGGTGCCGGCACCCACCAGGTAAAGATTGTCGATCCGCGCGTCGCGGTTATGCGGGCGGAACCAGGCGCTCTGGGTGAGGATGGGCTCCAGCGAAAACGCCGAGCCCAGGTGGGCGTTGAGTTCGTCGCGGAAATCCTCGGGCGTGAAGTGGCGGCAGGTCACCAGATGCTCGCGCAGGCCGGGAATGTAGTGCTGTTCGAGATACTCGAGGATGCGGTCGCGGTAGCGCGGCCCTTCGACACTCCAGTCGATGGGGGCCTTGCCCAGATGCGGCACAGGTGCGAGCACGTAGTGCGCGCTGCAGCCGGGCGGGGCCAGCGAGGGGTCGGTGACGCACGGCGCATGCAGATAGAGCGAGAAGTCGTCGGCCAGCGTCTCGCCGTTGAAGATGTCCTCGATCAGCTCGCGGTAGCGCGGGCCGAAGCACACCGTGTGGTGTTCCAGGCCGTCGGGCGGTGGCGTGTCGAGGCCGAAGTAGATCACGAACAGCGACATGCTGAAGCGCTTGCGGCCCAGCGTGCGGGCCTGGCTGATACCGCGTGGGTGCGTGCCGAGCAACTGGCCATAGGTGTGCATGACATCGGCATTCGAGGCCAGGGCGTCGGCTGGAAAATGGCGGCCGTCCTCGACGCTGACGCCGCTGACACGGTCATTGCTGACCTCGATGCGACTCACCGGGGCGTTGAGTTCGAGCTGGCCGCCGAGATCCTCGAACAGCCGGACCATGCCGCGCACCAGCGCGCCGGTGCCGCCGCGCGGAAACCACACGCCCCATTCGCGCTCCAGGGCGTGGATGAGGGTGTAGATCGACGACGTGGCGAAGGGGTTGCCGCCCACCAGCAGTGAGTGGAAGGAAAACGCCTGGCGCAGGTGCTCATCCTTGACGAAACGCGACACCATGGCGTAGACGCTTTTCCAGGCCTGCAACCTGGCGAGTTGCGGCCCGGCGCGCGCCATGTCGCGAAACGACAGGAACGGCACGGCGCCGAGCTTGCGATAGCCCTCCTCGAACACGGCGCGGGAATAGTCGAGGAACTGCCGGTAGCCTTCCACATCTTCAGGATTGCGCTCGGCGATCTGGCGTTCGAGTTCGGCCTGGTCGTTGACGTAATCGAAGGCGGGCGTGTCTTCCCAGCACAGGCGATAGAACGGCGTGACCGGCAGTAGCTCGACATAATCCTCAAGGCGCTTTCCGGCCAGCGTGAAAAGCTCTTCCAGCGCGGACGGATCGGTGATTACCGTGGGGCCCGCGTCAAAGACGAAACCGTTGTCCTCATAGACATAGGCTCGCCCGCCGGGCTTGTCGCGCTTCTCTAGCAGGGTGGTCTGGTAGCCACCGGCCTGCAAGCGGATGGCCAGGGCCAGGCCGCCGAAACCGGCACCGATCACTACGGCACGCTTGGGTTGGGTCATGGACGGCTCCTGAGCTGATGGGAACGCTGGTGCGAGGCGATATGCCGGGGATGGGTGAGTTGCACGGCCCGCGCAGCCTCGCCTATGGGTACTGGCGGTTTGCCGACGACGATGCGCAGCTTGTCGGCTGCCGTGAGCCGGCCAGCATAAAAGCGCTCGATGAGCGGCTCCGGCAGGCCGTAGAAACGCTGCATGACGCGCCAGCGCTGGTCGGCCCGTCCGGCCAGGAACAGCATGCGGTTGAGCAGGCGGAAGTATCCCTGACGGCGCCATTCCCGCTCGGCCGTGTCGCGGATGGCGGTGAACAGCGCCGGCGCGCTCAGGTCGTCAAGCCTGGCAATCTGCTCGGCGAGGCGTGCGGCGTGGGGCAGCGAGTAGCCGGTGGTGGGATGGAACAGCCCGGCGCGTAGGCCGCTGCGTGGTTGACCGTCGGCGCCGCGCCAGAAAGCATCGATGTCGCCAGCCAGGGTGATCGGCAGCACGCCGCGTTCCTCGCGAAGCACCTCTTGGATCTGCCAGCCGCTGGCCCGAGCATAGGCTTCGACATGCGCGCGCAACGTGGCTTCATCGGCCTGGGGGCCGTCGACATAGTGGGTATCCTCGATGAGCAGCGTGTCGGCACTGAACGGCAGCACGTAGACGAAGCGGTAGCCGTCGCTCTGGGCAACGCTGGCGTCCATCAGGATGGGCTGCGTCAGGCCATGCGGGCGCGCCAGGCGGACTTCCTGGCCGAGAAAGGCCTGGTAGCCCAGCGCCACGTGCGGGTTGGGGTCGACACCGCGTCCATCGATCACAGCACCAGCTTGCAGGGTGCGTCCATCGCTCAGGGTCACCCGGGTGGGCTGCACCGACTCGACACGAGTATCGGCCCATAGGTCGTTGCCGAGTGCGTCTTCCAGCGCCCGGGCGAAATCCGCCGAGAAGATGCTGGCATAACCACCGCGCAGCTGGCGCGTGCGTTGGGGAAAGATTACCCGATGGCTCGGCCAGCGGCAGCCGATCAACGGTGCCAGCCAGGCATGCTGGGCATCGTCGAGGTCACCATCATGGAATGACCAGGTGTGATTGCCGCCGGGGCGCGCATCGCGTTCCAGCATCAGCAGACGCAGCGCAGGACGCGCCTGCTTGAGGCGCAGCGCGATCAGGCCATTGGCCAGGCCGCCGCCCACCAAGATCAGATCGAAATCGGGCGTGGTCATGCGCAGTCCATCCTTCCGGCCGGCACAGCGCCGGCAAACGTGTTCTCGACGATGTCGGCCGCAGCCGGGACGCCACCGGCGGCATCGACTTGTGCGCCCAAGCGTTCCAGCGGTGCTGTGAAGCGTCCGTAATGCAGGAGTTCGTGAAGCTTCCCCGCCAGCGAGCGTGTACCGGCGAACGTCGGCGAGGTGCGCAGGCCAACCCCGGCATGCTCGATACGCGCCGCCACGCCGGGCTGGTCGAAGGCGATGGGCAGCACGAGCATCGGCGTGCGGGTCGACAGGGCGTCCATCACCGTATTGAGCCCGCCATGGGTGATCACCGCATCGGCACGTTCAAGCGCCGCGCGCTGTGGGGCGAAATCGGTGATCCAGGTCGCTCCCTCGCGCTTCAGGGTGTGGGCCTGATAGGCGCTCAGGCCACCACAATGGGCCAGCAGCAGTTGTACATCGAGGTGACGGCAGGCGCGGGCAATACGCTGGAACAGCCGGTAGCGATGGCCTTGTAGCGTGCCCAGCGAGGCGAACACCAGCGGGCGACCTTCAGCGGCCGGCAAGTCCAATGCGTCCTGGTTCATGGCAGGCGGACGCAGCGGTCCGACATGATGAAAATGGGCAGGCAAGGCACGTCGTGGCAATTCGAAGCCGGGCACCGTTTGACTGATCTGGGCGTATGGCGACAGGCACTCATGCAGCCCGTCGCGGGGCGGCAGGCCGAAGGTCTCGGCATTGACGGCGATGGCTCGGCGCAGGGGGGACATCAGGACATCGTAGACCCGCTCGCTACTGGCATACATCTTGATGTAGCGCGACCCTTGACCGAAGGCCATTGGCATCACCGGCAAGGGAATGCCGGGTTCGCGATTGACTGGCAAGGCACAGGCTACCGAGACGTAGGGCAGGCCAGCGGCCTCTGCGACCAGGCCGCCAGCGGCTTCCATCTGGTCGCACAGCAGCAGGTCGATGCCCAGTGTCCCTAGCGCTTCGGGGAGTTCACGGCAAAGCATGTCGGTGTTGGCGGCCAGTTCGCGAATCAGGCGAAGCAATCCCCACGGGCTACCGGGACTGGCGGCCAGGCGCAGCAGTCGATTCAGCGAGCCGGGAGGATGGCTAGCATGCCCGAGCGTGTGAAAACCGATGCGTGGGGCGTCGAGCCAGCGCGCGGCATCCGCGCGGTCGATGACCGTCACGCGATGGCCGCGTTCGATCAACTCGGCGGCTAGCGCCTGCAGGGCGCGGTAGTGGCTGGGAAAGGGTGGCGCGACGATCCCGACATGGATCGGCTTGGGTTCCTTAGCCATGCAGGCTGCCCAGTGCCGGATCTTGCAGGTCGACCAGCTCGGCGCGGCGCAACGCTGCCAGATCGGCGCTGCCGGTGCAGAAGCAGGCGATACGTAGCTGGTGAATCACCATCTCGAAATGGTCGATCACCGCCTGGGTGGATTGCGTGGCGCTTTGCAGCACGGCTGCCGCCTGACCGACGGCATCGGCACCCAGGCGGATCGCCTTGGCGGCATCCACCCCATCGCGTATGCCGCCCGAGGCGATCAATGGCGTGTCGGGCAGAGCATGGCGTACCGATTGCAGGGCCAGTGCCGTGGGTATGCCCCATCCCGCGAATGCCATGGCGACCTTGCGTGACGCCTCGTCCGGCGACCGCTCGGCCTCGACCGCGGCCCAACTGGTGCCGCCGGCGCCGGCCACGTCGATGACCGCTACACCGGCGTCGACCAGCGAGCGGGCGACCGAAGCGGAAATGCCGGCACCGACCTCCTTGATGACGACCGGGACGTCCAGCACCGTGACCAGGTATTCGATGGCCTCCAGGATGCCGCGCCAGTCGCGGTCGCCCCCGGCCTGAACGGCCTCCTGCAGGGGGTTGAGATGGACGATGAGAGCGTCGGCGCCGATCATCTCGACGGCCCGGCGTGCCCAGTCGATCCCGTCGCGCTCGACCAGTTGAGCGGCTCCGATATTGCCCAGCAAGGGGATGCTCGGAGCGAGCTGACGCAGGTCACGGGTCAGGCCGTGATCGCTGCCGGATTGCAGGGCCACGCGCTGTGAGCCGATGGCCAGCGCGATGCCCAGGGCCTCGGCGGCCTCGGCCAGGTGGTGATTGATGGCCTTGGCCCGTGCAGCGCCGCCGGTCATCGAACTGATCAAAAAAGGGGCCTGCAGTGTCTTGCCCAGCAATGGGGTGCTAAGGTCGATGTCATCCAGATGCAGTTGGGGCAGGGCGCAGTGAAGGAACTGGTAACGTGAAAAACCTGTCTGTCCAGGAGAGAGCGCTCGCCGGTCATCCAGCACGATATCCAGATGATCGTTCTTGCGGTTTACCAGATCGCCATCGGCCATGTGCATCTCCTGGGCCCGAGTGTTGTCGATTGCTATTGTCGCGAGGAATGCCTAACTTATACGTAACTTGTACAAGGCATGGTAATGCAATTACGAGGCTCGTCAATCGGTACCCAACGGGCCACTTCTTCAAGATAACAATGTCGCGCCTGGGTGCCTAACGGGAGTGTCACCAGATGGGTTCAATATCACATCGACCCGATGCCGGTAACATGGCCGCAAGCGAGTTTGCCGAATTGCGCCGGCAGGTCGATGCGCGCCTGGACGAGTTGCTGCCCAAGGTGGGTGGCGACGCCGTGAGCCTGGCCATGCGCGATTGCCTGCTGGCAGGGGGCAAGCGGGTGCGTCCCAGCCTGCTGGTTCTCGCTGCCCGGGGGCTGGGCCACGAGTCGCCGGCCTTGCTTGATCTGGGTTGTGCCGTGGAGATGATTCACAGCGCGTCGCTGATTCTCGATGACCTGCCCTGCATGGACGATGCCAGCCTGCGGCGGGGACGACCCACGACACACCGCCAGTACGGTGAGGATGTCGCCATGCTGTCGATGGTAGCGCTGCTGAGCCGGGCGTTCGGGCTAGTGTCGGCAGCGCCTGGCATTGCTCCTGACATACGTGCCGAGATGGTGACGCAACTCTCCCGGGCAGTCGGCGAACAAGGGTTGGTCAGAGGACAATATCAGGATTTGCATGCCGCCGAGCACTTGCTTGATGTGGATGATGTAACCACGACCAACACCCTCAAGACCGGCGCACTGTTCCAGGCGACCCTGGCATTGGCGGGGCTCGCCGCCAGTGCCTCCGCGACCGTGGCATCGCACTTGCAGTACTTCGCCCTGGCGCTCGGCCAGGCCTACCAGCTCTATGACGATCTGACCGATGGCCTGGCGGTAAACGGCAAGGATATCGATCAGGATCGTGGCAAGGCGACCCTGGTGGCCCTGCTCGGCGAACGGGAGGTGCGCCGACGCCTGGCCGGACACCTGGCCGAGGCAGATCTTCATTTGGTGGCAGTCTTCGGCGCCGATTCACCCCTCAGTCGATTCATCCATGCGCTGTTTTCCCGCGCTGAAAACCAGCCGGGAGTGGTCCGGTCGTCCGGTAAACTCGCCTTTCCCTTGACTCGCCTCTAACGCCGGGCTGTCGTGTCTTGTCAGTCTGGGTGCTTTACACTCGGCATCCCGCGACCGATCATTACCTGCAACCTGATATGCAGTCAGGCTCACAATTCATTCACTGTCGCCAGGGGTGTCCTGCCGTCCGGCAGGGCTGAGATTGTCCTTTCGCAAAGGACTGACCCTGGAACCTGATCCGGTTAATGCCGGCGGAGGAAGAGCGACATGCTTTACGCCACCCTGGCGGCGCTGGGCGCCGCCTTGCTGCTGTTTGCCATTCTCGGCCTGCGCGCGAGTCGCGCAGGCACCAACCTCGACGATTACGTCACCGCACGAAATTCGCAGGGCGCCTCGACGCTGGGCCTGTCGTTTCTGGCCTCGGGCATGGGGGCATGGATCCTCTTCGCGCCGCCTGAGGTGGGCGCCTTTGTCGGTCCCATTGCCCTGGGCGGGTATGCGCTGGGGTCTGCGCTGCCGTTCATCGTACTGGCCCTATGCGGGCCGGCGATCCGCCGTCACCTGCCCGAAGGGCGCAGCATCGGCGAATTTGCCGCCTCGCGCTTCGGCAATGGCGTGCGCCGCTATGTATCGCTGATCTCGGTACTCTACATGGCCTGCTTCCTGGCTGCCGAGCTGACCGCCATCGGCGGGATCACGGCCTTGCTGTCAGGCGTGCCGGGCGGGGTGGTCGTGGTGGCGGTCGCCATCATCACGCTGATCTACACCGCCTGGGGCGGGCTACGGGCAAGCCTGGTCACCGACCGCTGGCAGGCACTGCTGCTGATCGGCCTGCTGGCCGTGGTGGGCGTCGTCGCGTTGCAGCGCCTGCCGGCCATGCCCGCCGATGCCGCACTTCCCGGTGTGCCGACCGGGAGTGCGCTGGGCGTGGCGCTGACGCTGGTCATCGCGGTGACCGCCGCCAACCTGTTCCATCAGGGCTACTGGCAGCGCGTCTGGGCGGCCAGGAACGGGGCTGCCCTGGGGCAGGGCGCGGTACTGGGCGGAGTGACGACCGTGATCGTCGTGGCCGTGGTCGGCGGGCTGGGCATTCTCGCGGCGATGAGCGGTGTCGGCCTGGGCGAACCACCGATGCCGTTCTTTGCGCTGCTCAGCGAGGCGCCCAGCTGGCTCAAGCTGCTGGCGCTGGTGCTGGCGGTGACACTGGTCGCTTCCAGCGTGGATACGCTACAGAACGGGATTGCCTCGCTGGCTGTTGGCGATGGTCTGTCTCGCCGGGAACTGTCCTTGAATGGGGCGCGCTGGCTGTCGGTGGCACTGATGGTGCCGGTAGTGATCATCGCGCTGCAGGGCGTGTCGGTGTTGCGCCTGTTCCTGATCGCCGATCTGCTGTGTGCCACCGCGGTGGTGCCGGTGCTGCTGGGCTTGTGGTCGCGCATGAGTACCGCCGCTGCGGTCAGCGGTGGGCTTGCTGGACTGGTCGGTGCCGTGCTGCCGGGCTGGGTCGCCCAGGGTAGCCTTCAGGCCGGCCTGCTCGCGGCGAGTTTTCCCGGAGGTACGCCGACCCTGGCGCCCTTCGTCGGCGCGCTGGTGGCATCGAGTGTCGTGGGCGTGGTAGTCGCGCTCATCCGGCCAAGGCTTGCCCACCAGTACGGCTGATCGGGTTTGCAACCGCGGCGGGCGATGGCCAGACTCTGTTCTGACCATGCATGCCGCGGAGAGAGACCATGAGCGAGGAGAATTCCCAGGATCCACGTCGTCGTTATTCCAGCCCGGTCGTCGATGGGCCGGGCAAGGCCGCCAGTCGCGCCATGCTGCGCGCGGTGGGCTTCAGTGACGAGGACTTCGCCAAACCCCAGGTCGGTATCGCCTCGACCTGGAGCCAGGTTACGCCGTGCAACAGCCACATCGATACCCTGGCCGAGCAGGCGCGTCTGGGCGCTGATGCAGCCGGCGGCAAGGGCGTGATCTTCAATACCATTACCATCTCCGACGGTATTGCCAACGGCACCGAGGGCATGAAGTACTCGCTGGTCTCGCGCGAGGTGATCTGTGATTCCATCGAGACGGTGGCCGGCTGCGAAGGCTTCGATGGCCTGGTAGCCATCGGCGGCTGTGACAAGAACATGCCGGGGTGCATGATGGGGCTGGCGCGTCTCGACCGGCCCAGCATCTTTGTCTATGGCGGCACCATCCTGCCCGGCGAGAATCATACCGATATCGTCTCGGTCTTCGAGGCCATGGGCGCGCATTCGCGCGGCGATATCGACCGTATCGCCGTCAAGCAGATCGAGGAAACAGCGATTCCCGGCCCGGGATCCTGCGGCGGCATGTATACCGCCAACACCATGGCCTCGGCCATCGAGGCGCTGGGCATGAGCCTGCCCAACAGTTCGGCGCAGAACGCCGTCTCGCAGACCAAGCGCGACGACTGCCATGCGGCCGGCGAAGCGGTCCTTGAGCTGCTCGAGAAGGACATCAAGCCCAGCGACATCATGACTCGCGAGGCGTTCGAGAACGCCATCACCGTGGTCATCGCCCTCGGCGGCTCGACCAACGCCATACTGCACCTGATCGGCATGGCCAGCACCATCGGCGTCGAGTTGTCGCTGGAAGACTTCACGCGGATCGGTAAACGCGTACCGGTAGTTGCCGACCTGCGCCCCAGCGGCCATTACATGATGAGCGAGCTGGTGGCCATCGGCGGCATCCAGCCGCTAATGAAGACGCTGCTCGATGCCGGGCTGCTGCACGGTGACTGCCTGACGGTGACCGGCCGGACCCTGGCCGAGAACCTGGCCGACGTGAAACCCTACCCGGATGACCAGCAGATCATCATGCCGCTGGACAAGCCAATCAAGGCGCAGAGTCACCTGCGTATCCTCTATGGCAATCTGGCACCCACCGGCGCAGTGGCCAAGATCACCGGCAAGGAAGGCACACGTTTCACGGGCCGCGCCCGGGTGTTCGGCTCAGAGGAGGAGGCCCAGGCCCGTATCAACGACGGCACCGTGGTGGCCGGCGACGTGCTGGTAATCCGCTACGAAGGGCCCAGGGGCGGGCCGGGCATGCGCGAAATGCTGACGCCGACCTCGGCGATCATGGGGCGCGGCCTGGGCAACGACGTGGCGTTGATCACCGACGGGCGCTTCTCGGGCGGCAGCCACGGTTTCGTGGTTGGCCACGTGACGCCTGAAGCCTTCGAAGGCGGGCCGATCGCGCTGGTGGAAGATGGCGACGAGATCACCATCGATGCCGAGGCCGATGTCATCGAGGTCAATGTCAGCGACGACGAACTGGCTCGCCGCCGTGCCGCCTGGCGTCAGCCCGAGCCAAGATACCGGCGTGGTGTACTTGCCAAGTATGCGCGAACGGTGAGTTCGGCGTCGTTGGGCGCGGTAACGGACCTGCCGGAGTAGGAAGAAATGGCAGTGCCGGTGCACGAGATCGCCTCGCCAATCGGCGTGATCGCCGATACCCACGGTACGCTGCGCGACGAAGCGCTGACCATGCTCGACGGCTGCGAGCTGCTGCTGCATCTGGGCGATGTGGGCAGCCGTGAGCGTGACGAAGATATCCTGAAACGTTTGGCCGGGATGGCGCCGCTGTACACCGTGCGCGGCAATATCGACACGCCGGACTGGGCCGGGCGCCTGCCGATGACGCAGGATCTCGTCGTCAATGGCTGGCGATTGCATCTGGTCCACAATCTGGACGATTTTGACACCGGCACACCCTGCGATGCCGTACTGCATGGCCATTCCCACAAGCCGCGCAATGAATGGCAGGATAGACGGCTATTGTTCAATCCGGGCGGTGGTGGGCGGCGGCGTTTTACGCTGCCGATCACCGTGGGCAAGCTGTGGGCAGATACCCGCGGCTTGCGCGGGGCGATTCTGCACCTGCCGGTCTGAGAGCTGCAGGTGCAGTAAACCGTCTTGTTACTGGGCGCCTTCCCCCATCTGCTCACGGATCATTTGATCCATGGTCATGGCGTTTTCCGGTAGTTCGAAGGCGCTTTCGGCGGGCGAGGCCTTGGCGATTTCAGCGACTTTGAAGCGTTCGCCGAAGCGCAACATGCCCAAGTCGCGTTCGAGAACCGCCTGGCCGATCGGGTCGGCGCGCCCCATGACGGCTTGCACGTAGTTCTGGAAGGCAGTCAGCATCTCGTGGGCCAGCGGGTCGTCGCTGAGTACCAGCGTGTCTTCGTGGGTCTGACCGCCACGATCGGTCCACTCGAGACGATAGACTTTCCCTTCGATGCCGGCGACGGTCTCCGTCTCGCCGGTGACCTCCAAGGTTTCGACGGTTTCCGCCTGGCCGGCCATGGCCCCGGTGTTATCGTCCATCGAGTCGCTCATCTCCCTGAGCATGGACATGTCCATGATGAGCGGCTGTCCGCCCTGCTGGGTCACCATGTAGCCCTTGCCGTCGCGCATCAGCATGTAACCGTGCTGCTGCTGGCCGGGAAAGTCCATGCGCATCTTGTCCCCGGCCCACTGAATCTCCATCTGCATGTCCTGCTGGCTGTCGTTCGAGGCAATGGTCGCCTTGCCATCGGCGAACACCGGCGTGGCGGCGATGAGCATCAACCCTGCGAGAAGGCGTTTCATGGGTGGTCTCCGTAATAGCGTTAGTCAGTGTACGTCATGTCCACCCTAGCCAAGCCGGCCGGCGCGGCCAAGTCATACGGCGTCATTCAGCATTATTGAAGGGCGAAACCCCGGTTTGCCTGCTCATGGGCGAGAAGCCACTCCTTGCGTGCCAGGCCCCCCGCATAGCCGGTGAGTCGGCCATTGCTGCCGATCACCCGGTGGCAGGGCACGATGATCGCCAGCGGATTGCGACCGTTGGCGGCCCCCACGGCACGATGGCTTTTCGGACTGCCGATACCGGCGGAAATCGCCGCGTAGCTACAGGTCTCGCCGTAGGGTACTTCGCGCAGACGCGTCCACACCCGTTGCTGGAAATCGGTGCCTATCGGGGCGAGGGGCAGGTCGAATTCGAGGCGCTGTCCCTGAAAATATTCGCTGAGCTGCGCCTGGCAGCGTTCGATTAGCGGGTGGGGGCGAGCCGGCCGGGAAGGTGATTCGACGAACAGGATATGCGTGACGCCCTGGTCATTGGTACGTATTTCCAGCAGACCGATGGGGCTGTCGCAGGGTGGGGTCAGATAATCCACGTACATGTCAGCGATTCCACAGTTGCAGTGTCAGGTAGCTGCGCCAGGGAGCGGCAGCTTGCGGGTCAATTCGCGATTCGCTCTCTAAGGCGCCTAGAGCCTGTTTCACGCCCAGGTCGCCGGCCAGCCAGATATCGGGATGGCTGGTGCCACGCAAGCGTGCATAGTCCACCGTCCATGGGCCGATGCCCTTGAGCGCCAACCAGTGGGCCGGATCATCGACTTTCGGGGCGTCACGATACCAGGCGGCGAAGCGACGCAGTGTCTCGCGACGGGCCCCGGGCATGCGCAGAAAGGCCAGCTCGTTTTCGGCAATGGACTCGGGCCCCGGGAAGTGACGCCGTTGCTCACCAGCGCTATCGGCGAATCCGGGGCCTAGCGTCTCGACCAGCATCTGGACATGGCGCTTGGCGGCATCGATTGATACCTGCTGGCCGAGGATCGCTCTCACGCCGGCTTCGAACAGGCTCCACGTGCCGGGCAGGCGCAGCCCCTCGATTAGCGGCAGGCCGGGGGCGGCTCCTGCCAGGTGGGTTTCGATCGCCCGCGTATCGGCATCCAGATCGAGAATGCGGCGGATATTGGCCACGACCGGCTGCATGACACTCAGGTCGTCGAGTTCCAGCGTGACCCGGAACCCATGCCGCCTGGGATCGTGAATGGCGGTAAAGCATCCCTTGGTATGCTGCCAGGTGAAGCTACGCCCATAGTGGTCGTCACCGATCCACTCCAGGCCGTCGATCCTGCGCCTCGCCAGGAAACGCTGCATGACCGGCCAGGCATAGGGTGGGCGATAGGCCAGGTGAAGCGTCAGGCCACCCGTCGTGGTGCCGGCCTGTCGGCGTAGCTGACTGGGGGCCATGCCCATGTACTCGCGGAAACAGGCGTTGAAACGTCGTAGGCTGCGAAATCCGCTGGCATAAGCGATGTCGGTCACCGGCAGGCGGGTCTGGTGGAGAAGTTGCTTGGCAAACAGGCACTGCTGGTAGCGCGCATACGCTTTCGGCGAAACGCCGAAGCGACGCTGGAACAGGGCGCGGAGATAGCGATCGCCGATGCCCAGGCGCGAGCAGAGCCGGTCGAGCGAGGCGTCCTGCAGGGCGCCCGCGTCGATCAGGCGCAGGGCGCGCTCAAGCGTGGTGTCGGTGCCTTTCCAGGCCGGTGAGCCGGGGGCGCTGTCCGGACGACAGCGCAGACAAGGGCGATAGCCGGCCCTGGCCGCCTCGATGGCACTAGGATAATAATCGACGTTTCCTTCCTGGGGAGGCGTGGCCGGGCAGATCGGACGACAATAGATTCCCGTTGTCCTGACGGCAGTGAAGAACTGGCCGTCGAAGCGGGCATCGCGTGCAAGCCGTGCACGTCGGCAAACGTCGCGATCCAGCATGAGCTCTCTCCACAAACCGCTGATGACTGCATTCTACGTCAGGGTGCTCGCGAAACTCGCCGGAAACGGAACTGGTGGGCCGTGTTGCGCCATGCAGGTTATGCTAGGCGCCCCTGTTCATCTGGAATGTGTCTCATGGCCCTGACCGCCACGCCTTACAAGGTCGACCTCAGCCTGTCCGATCTGGATCGTGACGTCTACGCCACGCTGCGTTTCACCGTGGCGCGTCACCCGTCCGAAACCGAGGAGCGCCTGGCAGTACGCTTGCTGGCTTACGCTTTGTGGTACGCCGAGGGGCTCGCCTTCGGCCGAGGACTGTCCGATGTCGATGAGCCGGCATTATGGGAAAAGAGCCTGGATGAGCGAATCCTGCACTGGATCGAGGTCGGCCAGCCCGATGCCGAGCGGCTGACCTGGTGTTCACGCCGCGCCGAGCGGGTTTCGCTGCTGGCGTATGGCAATCGGCGAGGTTGGGAAACGCGTGTATTGCCCAGCGTGGACACGCTGGGCAATCTGAATATTGCGGCGTTACCCCAGGCGCCCCTGGCTGCACTCGCAGAGAACCTGCCGCGCAGCGTCAAATGGGCGGTGATGCTCAGCGAGGATACGCTGTTCGTGACCGACGAACGTGGCCAGCACGAGTTGCCGCTCGAGTGGTTGCAGGGCGGGCGGTAGCCCTTGTCGCTTAGAGGGGCGGCGTTGTGACGTCCTCTTCCACGGTCTCGCGCAGCGCCTGCAGCTCGTCGACGGAGAACTGCTCGATGCGTCCTGCGAGAAGATCGCTGATGCGTTGAGGAGGGATGCCTGCGCGGCGGGCGATTTCCCGGTTGCCAAGTTCCGAGAGGGCGATGCGGCGGGTGACGACGCGCATCAGGCGGGTGCGTTTTTCCATGTCGCGGACATCGAAATCGCTTTTCCATTTCGACGGCTGTGCGGAAGAAGCACAGCCGTTCATCTGTCGTACAGCGTCCATGAGGCTCCAGTGCCTTACCTATGACCGTGTCAGGATGCGCAATTTTTGACGCTTGTGCTAGTCCCGATTCATGCCATCGATCAAGTTTTTGTTATTGCCTTTGCCAGCCTAGTCCATGGGTGGGGTCGGGCGCACGAGAATTTCGTTGACGTCGACGTGCGGGGGCTGGTTGACCGCATACAGTACGGCATTGGCAATGTCCCTATCCTGTAACGCATGTGCCGGCGCCTGATCGAAAAAGGCAGTATCGACCATGCCGGGCTCTATCAAGGTCACGCGGATGCCGGTGCCGCGCAGTTCTTCGCGCAGGTTGTAGCCGATGCCGGTCACCGCCCACTTGCTGGCGCTGTACATCGAGCCGGGAATGGTGGCGCGACCGGCTGCCGAACCGGTGAGCAGGATATGCCCCCGACTACGGCGCAGGGCGGGAAGGGTGGCCTGGATCGTCAGGCCGACGCCATAGACGTTGGTCATCAGTAATGCGCGCCATGATTCATGGTCGGCCTCGCTGAAGCCGCCCGGCGAACCGCCGCGCCCGGCATTGGCGAACACGGCATCGATGCGTCCGAAATGCTCCAGCGCCTGATCGACCATGGCACGCTGGTCGTCCATGGAGGTCACGTCACAGGAGATGGCCAAGGCCTTTTCGGGACCGAACTCCTTGACCAGGGCATCCAATTTGTCCGCGGAGCGTGCCGCCAGCACCAGCTGGTAGCCTTCTCGGTGCGCGGCGCGGGCGGTGGCGGCACCGATGCCGCTGGAGGCACCGGTGATCAGAAAAACTCGGTCGTTCATAAGGCCTCTCCTCAGCTTTGATAACTAGGATGGTAATTAACTGGGCAGGCTGCAAATGTTGCGCTGTACCGTGTGCACGGGGCAGGCCTTAGTCGGAGAAAGTCGAGGAGTTATTTCATGAACGTCGTCTGGCGAGTGGGGGTGGCCGCATTGCTCGATGCGGCCTACCTGGTGAGTTACTGGTGGGTGATGGACCTGCCATGGCTGAGTTACGGCCTGCTGCTGGGTTGGCTCGTCGGCGCCGTGGCGGCACGGCAATGGTGGCTGAAAAGCATGCAGGCGCCCTGGCAAGGTGTGTTGCTGGCGCTGAGCCTGGTGCTGCCTTGCCTATCCTGGACGATGTCGCGCCAGGCAGCGCCCGCGGGGCTCTCCGGTCCCCGCCATGGCGTGGGCCAGCGGGTCGCCATGGCGTTCCTGTTATGTCTCGTGCTGCTGGCATCGGGCAGTGGCCTGGCCGAACGACGCGTGCTGGGGCCGGCGATGGCGCCGGTCGAGACTACGGCGGTGGAGGCGCTGAACCGCTCGCTGGTGCTGGCTGCCGCTTCCTACGGGTCGGCGCGTCTGATTGATCGCGGTATCGCCCTGGTCTCCGAAGCCGAGCTGACCTTGCCGGTCATCGGTGGCGTGGCGGTCAAGCCAGGGCAATTCTTCAAGCCATTGCAGGACATGGCCGAGCGCTATTCTGATGTCATGGTCGTGGCAATGGCCTCGATCGGCATCCAGCGCGTGCTGATCGAGCTCGGTCACAATGCGTCGATCGCCGTGCTGGGCAGTACCGTGGCCCTGATTCTCCTGATCTCGCTAATGTTGCCGTCGGTTGCCTGGCGTCTGGGACGGCTGGCGCGCGGTGCCCTGGTCCTGTTGGTCGTTGCCCGGCTCATGGTGCCGTTGGCGGTGACCGGGGTCGCCGTGATCTCGGATGCCGTGCTCGAGCCCCGACGTATCGTGGCTCAGCAACAATTGGATACTGCCACGGCCGAACTGCAGGAAGCCGATGTCGAAGCGCTGGAAGCGGAGGATAGCGGTCTATTCGACTGGATGCGCGAACTGCGTGACGAGACAACGGCGATGGCGCTGGATGTTCGCGGCTTTTCCGACGATATGGTGGACCGCTTCATCCAGTTGCTGGTGGTCTACCTGCTCGAGACGGTACTGCTGCCGCTGGGATTGCTGGTAGCGCTGTGGTGGGTGGTAAGAACGTTCACGATGCCGCCGATGACCAATCAAACATCCATCGAACGGCATCGCTAGACGCTGGGCGTCGTTTACATGACGCGATCGGTTCTCAGCACGGTTGCCGGACTGTCATCATCGTTGTCTTCCTCTGCATAGCGGACAGCGCCGGAGCGCAGGCGAATACTCAGGTTATTGTGGGCTTCTTCGGTTTCCTTGGGCAGCAGGTGATCGACAGCCGCCTTTTCTTCGAGCAGTTCGGCCTCGGTGGTCTTTAGCCGCTTCAGGCTTGCCTCATCCATGGCCAGGTTCTGGACGATCTGGTAACGACCATAGCGACAGCAGACCGGGAAGGAAAAGACGATGCCCTTGGCCACGCCATAGCTGCCGTCCGAGACAATGCACATGCTGGTGAAATCGCCCGGCGGGGTGCCCAGGGCCCAGTCGCGCATGTGATCGATGACGGCATTTGCCGCCGAGGCGGCACTGGACTGGCCGCGGGCGGCGATGACTTCGGCGCCACGCTTCTGGACCCGGGGAATGAAGTCGTTCTCGACCCAATTCAGGTCCAGGCTGGGAAAGACCGGCATGCCGAACGTTTCTGCGTGGCGCAGGTCAGGGTACTGGGTGGCGCTGTGGTTGCCCCAGACTGCCACCCGGCGAATATCAGTTGGGTTGCAGCCGGTATGATTAGCCAGCATGCCCTTGGTACGGTTGTGGTCGAGGCGGCTCATTGCCGTGAACTGTGACGGCGAAAGGTCCGGTGCATTACGGCTGGCGATCAGCGCGTTGGTGTTGGCGGGGTTACCGACCACCACGACCTTGACGTCATGGTTGGCATGGTCGTTCAAGGCCCGACCCTGACGACTGAATATCTCGGCGTTGGCCGACAGCAGGTCCTTGCGTTCCATGCCGGGGCCTCGCGGCCGAGCGCCGAGCAGGATCGCATAATGCACGTTCTTGAAGCCGGCTTCGGCGTTGTCGTGCAGGCGTACGGTATGCAGCAGCGGAAAGGCGCAGTCTTCGAGTTCCATGGCCATCCCATGCAAGGCAGGCATGGCTTCGGGGCGCTCGATGAGTTGCAGGATGACCGGCTGGTCGGGGCCGAACATGTCGCCGGCGGCGATACGAAAGAGCAGGGAGTTGCTGATGCTACCGGCAGCGCCGGTAATGGCGATCCGTACGGGACGTTTCATGGCAGGTTCCCCAGGGTCGGATGGAAGCTGCGGCCACCATGGTTTCCTGTTGTTGTATGGCGGAATGCCACGAACGGGCTTGCGATGGCCGCCCCGGTGCGGCTAGCGCTCCACGGTCGCGCCCACCCCACCTCTGGCAAGCATAGCAAGGCTTGAGCTCACTCAAGGGCGACATGCGAAATATCGGTAAACGCTCACTCGATTCAACGCAGCGATCTCATCCATTCGTCGGGGCTCGTTGGTTCGCTATGATGAGATAACGTACAAGGCTGAGT
The DNA here is from genome assembly GCF_900113605.1 of Modicisalibacter xianhensis. GTDB lineage: Bacteria > Pseudomonadota > Gammaproteobacteria > Pseudomonadales > Halomonadaceae > Modicisalibacter > Modicisalibacter xianhensis. Next base: position 21,017 of record NZ_FOPY01000002.1, on the reverse strand, counting down.
GGCTGCCATGTCGGCTGGCTCAAGGACGAGAGCATTCGGGGCTGCTACAGGACAACCTGCGGCAGGTCCAGGCCCAGGATAGGGAGAGTGGATGACGGATTCATTGGGGCGCTTCGCACCATGGCGGAGGATGTTGGGGCGTGGCTCCCTGCCGGCAGTGCGCCGCGAACGGGTGAGCATGCTGTATCACGGGCTTTGGCAGCCGGTCCTGGCCAGTGTGGCCTGTGCCCTGTTGCTCATTGTGTCGCTCTGGTCGGTCATGCCACATGCCTGGCTACTGGCCTGGCTGGTGGCCATCGTTGCGGTTTCCCTGCTGCGTCTTGGCCTGGCGCATCGCTATCGACGCCAGAACGATGCCATGCAGGCCCGAAGGCGCTGGCTCATCGGGTTCTCATTGGGTGCGTTGACTGCGGGCATGGCCTGGGGGGCCGCCGGTTTTCTGCTGTTTCCTGTCGATCAGCACGAGCGACAGGCGGCGCTGGCCATCATTCTGGCCGGCGTCAGCGCCGGGGCGGTAACGACGTTATCGTCGGTATGGGGTGTCGCGGCGCTGTTTCTGGTGCCGACCATGGCGCCGTTGATGCTGCGCTTTGTGCAGACAGGCACGCCGGTCGCCATGCTGCTGGCGCTGCTGATGGCCTTGTTCCTGTGTCTCACGCTGGTCGCCAGCTACCGGTTCGGAAGGCTGATCGCCGACAATATTCGGCTGCGTGCCCAGGGGGAGGAACGTGAGCGGGCGCTACGTGAAAGTCGTAGCCGCTATCGCAGCATTTTTCACTCCGCGCCGTTGGGTATCCTGCATTTCGATGCGCAGGGTGGCATTCTCGATTGCAATGACAAGTTTCTCGACATTGTCGGCGGGCGACGGGGCGGGGTGATCGGGCTGGACCTTTGCCATGACTTGATCGACTCCCGGGTCATGGACGCGGTGGCTCGTGCGCTTCACGAAGGCAGTGGTTACTACGAGGGGGATTACGTCAGCATTCATTCGGGGCGAATGATTCCGTTACGCGCCTTCTTCAACGGGATTCGCGACGCGAGTGGCCAGATCGCTGGCGGTGTCGCGGTCATCGAGGACTTTACCGAGCGCAAGCGTGCCGAGGAAACGATCCATCATCAGGCCTTCTACGACCCTCTGACCAACCTGCCCAATCGTCGCCTGCTCCTCGAGCGGCTTGGTGCGGCACATCAGGCCTGCCAGCAAAGTGGCGAACGTGGCGTCGTGCTGTTCCTCGATCTGGATCGCTTCAAGGCAGTCAATGACTCGCTGGGGCATGCCATGGGCGATCGGCTACTGCGCGATGTGGCCCAGCGTCTGACCGGCCTGCTTCGTCAGGGAGATGTCGCGGCCCGCTTGAGCGGCGATGAGTTCGTGGTTCTGGTCACTGGCTTGCCAGACTCACCCGACCGTGCCAACCGGGCGGCCATGGCATTGGCGCGGCGATTCCTGAATGCGCTTTCTGTTCCCTATGTGCTGAATGGACGTACCTTGCGTGTAACGCCGAGCATTGGCATGACACTGTTCCCCGATGGCTCACAGAATGCCGATGACCTGCTCAAGCACGCGGATACCGCTATGTACCAGGCCAAGACCCAAGGCCGCTCACGGGTCTGCTGCTACCAGCCCAGCATGCAGATCGAGGTCGAACGGCGTCTGGCGCTGGAAAGCGACCTGCGTCGGGCCATCGAGGACGACCGGTTGAGCCTGCACTATCAACCTCAAGTCGATGCCTATGGCGTCATCGTCGGTGCCGAGGCGCTGCTGCGTTGGGAACACGAGACGCGTGGCTCGGTGTCACCGGCGGAATTCATTCCACTGGCGGAAGAAAGCAACCTGATCGTCGAGTTGGGCGAATGGGTGCTGCGCGAGGCCTGCCGTTGCCTGCAGGCCCTCGATGCCGAGCGCTTGCCGCGACTGTCCATCAACATCAGTCCCCGTCATTTCGGCGAGTCCGACTTCGTGACATGCATCGAGCGAGCCGTCGGCAGTTCAGGGATCGCGCCTGAGCGTCTGTTCCTCGAGTTGACCGAAGGCGTGCTCATCGACCACTTGCAGGGTGCCGTCGACAAGATGCGCGAGCTCAAGCGCATCGGCGTCGGCCTGGCTATCGACGACTTCGGGGTCGGTTACTCGTCGCTGTCTTATCTTCGGCGTCTGCCCCTCGATGAACTCAAGATCGACCGCAGCTTCGTGCAGGAACTGGACGACCCCAACGACGCCGCTATCGTGCAGACGATCATCGCCATTTCCCAGCATCTGGCGTTGGATGTCGTGGCCGAAGGCGTGGAAACGGACGACCAACTGGCTTTCCTGTCAGCCAACGGCTGCGAAAGATTCCAGGGGTTCTTCTTCCATCGTCCGTTGACGTTTTCGGCGCTGGCACGGGTACTGCCCGCGCCAAACTACATGACGTGACTCGGTTAGTGAGAGGCGCAGGACGTCACTCCATCAGTAACAGCAGGAGCGCGATAACCGCAAAGTGCGCCGGGTACCAGGCCAGCCAGACCCGGCGTGGCATGGCATAGCCCACCTGGGGAATGTGCCTGGCTGCACCGGCGGCCAGCAGCAGCACGGCCAGACAGGTCGCGACGGTAAATGACTTGGCCATGTCCGAGCTGTTGAGCAATCCGGCATTGAGCAGCAGCGGTAGCGTGGCAAGGGCGGCCCACAGGCGCTCCAGCAGTGGCTCGGCCGGTTGGCTCAATGCCTGGAAGGCGAGCATGTAGAACGGAATCATCAGCAAGCCTTGGCGGCCGTACTCTACCCATGGCCCGATGAGCAGCCAGGCCAGGCCTGTCAGGGCAATAAGCAGGGCCGTGATGAACGTGTTACGCCTCGTTCCCGACTGGCGGACGACGTCGAACAGCCAGCTTCCCCAGAACAGCCCCAAGGCCAGCGTGAAGCAGATGTTCAACTGGAAATGATCGCGCGGCATGGCCAGGTAGGGCAACTGAGCTAACAGGCCGATGACTAGGATTCGACGAGCATAGCGCAGCGGGCTGCGGGTATTGAACAGCGCGTGCCAGGCCACCATGGCGGCGAACAGGGGAAAGGCGATGCGTCCGATGGAGGAGCTTGCCCACCCGACGTTCCAATGATCGGGTAACAGGTAGCGCGTAACGTGGTCCACGGTCATGGTGATCAGGGCCAGCCACTGGCCCCAGCCCGTCCATGCTGACGAAGGACGCTGGACTTCTTGGAAAGGGATGCTTTGTGATGTCAGGGGCATGGATCGCTCCGGCATGGGTTAAGGCCCGATTCCACGCTACGATAGCGCCCATGGCTGCCGCGTGCCATCGCTTCGCCTGCCTTTGGGCATGTCCTGGCACGCCACGAACGACACAACGATCGATAAAGGAGTGACGCATGCGCATCGGTCTGCTGCAGTGCGATGATGTGGCCGAGGAGCTACAGCCTCGTCATGGCAATTATCCCGACATGTTCGAGCGGCTAATGACGTCAGCCGACCCCACGCTGAGCTTTCGGACCTGGCGCTGCCACGACGGGGACATTCCCTCCGATACCATGGCGGTAGATGCCTGGCTGATTACCGGGTCCAAGTTTGGCGTCAACGACGGTAGCGACTGGATCGACAGGCTTTGCAGCTTCGTGCGTGAACTCTGGCGGACAGGCCGGCCATTGGTCGGCGTATGCTTCGGACATCAGTTGATCGCCAAGGCGCTGGGGGGCGAGGTGGTCAAGAATGAACGCGGCTGGGGCGTGGGCATGTCTTTCAACCGGGTGACAGAGCGTGCCGCCTGGATGGAACCCTGGCAGGAAGGGCTCGATCTGGTGGTCAGCCATCAGGACCAGGTGCGACAGTTGCCGGAAGGGGCGAAGATCCTCGCCGTGAGCGATTTTTGTCCGATCTATCTCATGCAGGTAGGGGAGACATTCCTCGGTGTCCAAGGACACCCCGAGTTCACCAAGGCCTATTCGGCTGATCTGATGGAGTTCAAGCGCGACATTCTGCCGGGCAACCGGTTGCGGGAGGGCATGACCTCGCTCAGTGCGCCGGTGGACGATCAGGTGGTGGTGCGCTGGATGCTCAACTTTCTTGATCAGGCTTTGCATCAGTCGGTGGCATCTTGAAAAACGGACGGCGGAACCGGTGAGAGCGCCGGCTCCGCCGTTCAGGCGATGCATTTAAACTAAAGTAAGGAGCGTGCCAATCGCCTGTCGGGGCGTGCCATGGTTGCCACTCCTGGCGCCTGACATACCATTGAAAGACTTCCAGTGACCGATGCAGGAAAGAAATTGCACCTTCGCGGTGCATCGGCAGGAGACGTGTAATGAAGATCGGTGAACTGGCCCGCCGGACCGGGTGCCAGGTGGAGACGATTCGCTACTACGAGCGCGAGGGACTACTGCCCGAGCCGGCGCGTAGCAGCAGCAATTATCGGGTCTATGGCGCGACGCATGTCGAACGACTGACGTTCATCCGTCATTGCCGGGCATTGGACATGGCGCTCGACGAAATCCGCGAGTTGCTGGCCCTTCGCGATCACCCCGAGCGTGATTGTGCTGCGGTCAACGATCTCATCGACGAGCACATTGGTCACGTCGAGGCGCGTCTCGCCCAGTTGGCCAGCCTGCGCGACGCGCTGCTCGATCTGCGGGCACGTTGTCGGGGTGAAGCGGAAGCCGGCGCCTGTGGCATCCTGCGTGAACTCGCGCTGCCCGCCGACGAGCAGGACAACGGCGAACTGCCGCCTCCCGTGCAGCATATCGGTGGCTCCCATTCCCATTGAGTTGCCGAGAGTGGGAACAGCTCGTTGAAGTGTCCTTCTAAAGCCAGTTCTTGTGCTTGAAATACAGATACGGCGAAATCCCGGCCACCACCATCAACAACAACGCGAACGGGTAGCCATAGGGCCATGACAATTCCGGCATGTGCTCGAAGTTCATACCATAGATACTGGCGACCAACGTCGGCGGGAGAAAGACGACAGCGGCAATCGAGAAGATCTTGATGATCTGGTTCTGCTGGATGTTGATGAAACCCTGGGTCGAGTCCATCAAGAAATTGATCTTGTCGAACAAGAAGGTGGTGTGGGTCATCAACGTCTCGACGTCGCGCATGATCTCGCGCGCAGTTTCCTGCAACTCGTTGTGGCCTCGCAACTGGCGCATCAGGAAGGCCACCGAGCGCTGTGTATCCATCAGACACAGGCGAATCTTGCCGTTGCTGTCCTCCAGCTTGGCGAGCTGATCAATCGCATCCTCGAGATCCGAATCCTCCTCCTCAAGTACCAGATGGCTGACATCCTCGAGCTTGCGATGGATGTCCTCCAGGGTGTCGGCGAGATTCTCGACTTTCTGGTCGAAGATGGTCAGCGCCAACTCCTGGGGAGACGCAGCCTCTACCTGCCCATAGCGGGCTCGCATGCGCAGCAGGCGAAAGTCGGCGAGTTCGCAATCGCGAAACGTGATCAGGCGATCAGGCTGCAGGATGAAGGCCACGGTGGTATTGCCGTGGCGGCCTTCGCTGTGTGACAGGAACAGGGAGTGTACGTGGATGCCATCGGCATCCACAAAGTAGCGCGCCGACGATTCGATTTCCTCCACGTCCTCACCGGCAGGTAGTTCATCGGCGAGAAAGGCGTTGAGCTGTTCGCGCTCGTCGTCGTCGGGCTCGTGCGCATCGATCCAGGCCGCTGAGGACAGCCGTTGCGGGAGCGGCTGGGCCTCACGGCTGACTTCCTTGATGGCGTGCTTATCGAAAGTAAAGGTACGAATCATCGACTTCCCTGTTGGCCAGTGTCTCTGCGCACAGGTTAAGCGCTTGCCGGGGTTGAGCCAACTGCTAGCGTCGGGATCCGTGCCCGCCATGCACGCACTTGCCCAGCGCCCATACCTCGTCGATGTGCCAGGCATCGTCGGACAGCACGAGCAGGTCCGCATCCTGACCGGCTGCGAGGCGGCCCTTGCGGTGCAGGCCCAGAGTATCGGCCGCATGGGTCGAGGCACACGGTAACGCCTGTTCCAAAGGCAAGCCGAGATCGAGGCACTCGCCCAGCGTGTCGAACAGGCTGGAGAGACGGCCGGGTTCCAGCCCCACGAAACGACCCTGGGCATCAAAGCGAGGCAGCGAGGCGTTGGCATCCGAAGACAGGCTGACACGCGAAAGGTCGATCCGGGCATGACGCACTCGGTCGACCGCTTCCGCAGCGGGTACTTCGCCGTCGGCAAGGAGTTCCGGTGTGGTGCTGGTCGTGAAGTCGATGCGTCCGCCTTCGCGTGCGAAACGCAGGCCATCCTCGAACAGGGCCGAGGTACGGTTGATGTGGGTGGGGTAGAACTGGCTCAGCGGGATTGCCGTGTTTCGTGCAACATCGCGCAGCGGCTCGAGTCGAGTGTCAGCATCGCCCACATGCACGAAGACGATGCCCGACTTGCCGGCGAGCATGCCGGCGGTACGCGCCTCGGAGGCGAGCCGGGCGAGTTCCTGCCAGCTGGGTTGAGAACCACGATGGTCGCTGATGGCCACCTCGCCGACACCGATGAAGTCGGGGATGAAGACGATGTCGCCATTCACGCTGCCGGTCAAGGTGACTGGGGGAAGCTGGTACGAACCGGTATAGGCATAGGTGCTCAGGCCGCCGGCGGCCAGCTCACGTGCCTTGCCAATCAGGTTGGCCGGGGTGCGGGTCAGGGCGTCGGTGCCCAGCGCACCGACCAGTGTCGTCACGCCCGAACGCAAGGCCTCGTCCAGGGTCAGCTCGGCCGTGCGGGTGCCGAAGCCGCCTTCACCGCCGCCGCCGAGAAAATGTACCAGAGGATCGACCAGGCCGGGTACCACACGTCGGCCGTGCAAGTCGATCTCGTTGATGCCAGGGCCTGTAGCCAACGTCTCGCCCGCCGCAGCGATGGCGGCGATGCGCGAGTCGGCAATCAGAAGATCGCATAGCCCGCGCGGTTCCGGGCTGTAGAGTCGGGCGTTGCGTAGCAGGGTCAGCATGTTACCTCGCTTGTCGATGCCGCCCCGTGGAGCGGGGCGGCATGCGATCTCATAGCTTGACGTCGTAAGTGAAGTATTTGTTCATGATCTCTTCGTAGGTGCCATTGGCCTTGAGTTCGGCCAGTGCCTCGTTGAACTTCTCGGCCAGCGCCTTGTCCCGCTTGCGAAAAGCCACACCGACCCCTTGGCCGAAATACTTCTTTGGCTCCTTGATGAAGTCGCTGATGCGCTTGAACTCGCTGCCTTCGGTGTCGATGTCGATACTCGCCTCGGCGATCGGGTAGTCCATGAAGGTCAGGTCGAGGCGACCGGTCTGCATGTCGGCAATTACGTCATCGGCGCTGCCGTATCGACGGATCTCGAGCACATCGCCATAGAGGTCGGTAACGTAGCGGTCCTGAATGGTGGCGCGCTGGACGCCGACCGTCAGGCCCTTGAGACTCTCCTTGTCCTGGATGTCGATGTCACGGTCCTTGGCGGTGATCCAGGCGCTGGGCGTGGTGTAGTAGGGCTCGGAGAACAGGACCTGCTGGGCGCGTTCTTCGGTAATCGCCATCGACGACATGATGGCATCGTACTTGCGTGCCATCAGGCCGGGAATCATGCCGTCCCAAGGTTGCTCGACCCAAGTGCATTCGACCTCGAGATAGTCGCAGACGGCATTGCCCAGGTCGACTTCGAAACCGGTCAGCGTGCCGTCGGCGGTCTTGTACTCGAACGGCTCGTAGGGCACGTCGACGGCCAGACGAATCGGGTCGTCGTCGCGAGCCATGACGGAGCCGGAAAATACCGCACTGGCCAGGGAAGCGCTCAGGGCGGCGGTAAGCAGCAAGCGTGAATGACGCATGTCGAATCTCCTCCTGGAGGATGAGTTAGGTGCAGTGGCACCGGGAGCATGCCCTTTCGACACAGGGCAAATCTGGAGTGATATCAGGGGCTGGCTATTGCAGCAGGCACGGGCGTGCCGGGACGACGCGGGCGCGTCATCGAGGAAAGGCTATTCGTCGAACCATTCGCTGAGATAGAACGGCACGATATAGGCTGTGGCCGAAAGCGGTGGCATGGGCGAGGCGTTCATGAGCGGTTGCCGACCCGGTGCTCCGGGCCGTGTGGCCCGGAGCGCCTGCGGTCACTTCTTGTTGCTGAAGTACTTGTTGAAGATCTCGTCGTAGGTGCCGTTTTCCTTGAGCGTGGCGAGCGCCTCGTTGAACTTGCTGGCGAGGTCCTCGTCACGCTTGCGGAAGGCAATACCGAAGCCATCGCCGAAATAGGACTTGGGCTCGGTGATCATGCTGCCGACGACCTTGTAGTTGCCGTCTTCGCTGTCGAGCAGCGTGGACTTGCCGACCGGGAAGTCGAGGAACACGGCGTCGAGGCGTCCGGCTTCCATGTCGAGCACCATGTCGTCGGCGGTGGCGTAACGATTGACATCAGCGATCTCGCCGTACATGTCGCTTACGTAGTTGTCCTGCAGCGTGCCACGCTGCACCCCGATGTTCTTGCCTTCGAGGGTCTCCTTGGCGGGCATGTCGATGTTGCTGTCAGCCGGCACGAACCAGGCGGACGGCGGCGTGAAGTACGGATCTGAGAACAGCACCTGCTCGCGACGCTCTTCATTGATGGTCATCGAGGACATGATGGCGTCGTACTTGCGTGACATGAGGCCCGGGATGATGCCGTCCCAGCCCTGCACGATCCATTCGCACTCGATGCCGATTTCCGCACACAGGGCATTGCCGAGTTCGATGTCGAAGCCAGTCAGCTCGCCTTCCGGCGTGCGGTATTCCATCGGCTCGTACGGGACGTCGACACCAAAGCGTACGGTGTCGTAATCGCGGGCCTGGGCAGAGCCGGCTACGAGGGCGGCGCCCAGCAGTGTGACGGTCAGCAATTTTTTCATGGAGAGACTTTCCCTTTTGTTGTGCGAATCGACTTTTGATCGATGACCCGACCAAGGTAGCGTACCCAAGGTCGTGTCGGAAGAGGGAATCATGCCATCCGAAGGCATTTTCCCAACGCTCGTTTGACGCTGCCTCAGCTCTGCGGCCGGAGATGCGCCAGCATGCGCTTCTCGAGATAGCGGAACAGGTAGAGGATGGCAAACGTCAGACACAGGTAGAGCATGGCCACGAACAGGAACGCATCGAACGGGGCATAATAGCGCGCATAGACCAGTCGGGCGGCGCCGGTCAGGTCCATGATCGTCACCACGCTGGCAATGGCGCTGGCGTGCAGCATGAAGATCACTTCATTACCGTAGGCCGGCAGGGCGCGGCGGAAAGCGCTGGGCAGGATGATGCGCCGCATCATCAGGCCGCGTGACATGCCGTAGGCACGAGCTGCCTCGATCTCGCCCTTGGACGTGGCCTTGATCGCCCCGTGGAAGATTTCCGTGGTGTAGGCGGCCGTGTTCAGGGTGAAAGCGATCAGCGCGGGGTAGAACGGTTCTTCGAGGATCAGCCACAACCAGGTATCCTGGATGCCATCGATGAACACCACGCCGTAATAAATGATGTAGAGCTGGATCAGCAGCGGTGTGCCGCGGAATATGTAGGTGTAGAAGAAGATCGGCATCTTGATCCACTTGCGCCGTGAGCCGCGGGCGATGGCCAGCGGGACGGCCATGACCAGGCCGATGACCAGTGACAGGAACACCAGTTGAACTGTCGTGGCCAGGCCCTCGGCATAGTATTCCAGGGTCTGGGCGTTGAAGATGGTGTTGTCGGCCAGCAGGTTGGTGAACCAGATATTCAGTTGTTCCATTCGTCAGCCTCCCCGAACCCGACGTTGTAGCGTTTCTGCAGGCGCGCAAAGATCCACTCCGAGACACTGGCGATCAGCAGGTAGATCACCGCGACCGGGATCAGGAAGGTGAACGGCTCGTGGGTGGCCTTGGAGGCCTCGGCAGCCACGCGTACCATGTCGGTGAGCCCGATGATCGAGACCAGCGCCGTGGTCTTGAGCAACACCATCCAGTTGTTCGACAGTCCCGGCAGGGCATGGCGCATCATCTGCGGAAAGCGGATGCGCCGGAACATCAGTCCTTCGGACATGCCGTAGGCCCGGCCGGCCTCGATCTGGCCACTGTCCACGGCAAGAAAGGCACCACGGAACGTCTCGCCCATGTAGGCACCGAAGATCAGCCCGATGGTCACGACCCCGGCGATGAACTCGTTGACGTTGATGAAAATGTCGATGTCGAACTGGTAATAGAGCCAGTCGGTAACCAGGTTGATGCCCATCTGCCCACCGAAGAACAGCAGCAGCATCAGTACCAGGTCGGGTACGCCACGAATCACTGTAGTGTAAAGCGTGCCGATGCGGTGCAGGATCCAACTGCGTGACATCTTGGCGCTGGCGGTGAGCAAGCCGAGGATAACGGCCAGCAGCAGCGACAGTACCGCCAGTTCGATGGTTACCAGAGCACCTTCCAGCAGGCGCGGGCCGTAGCCCTGCAGGTCGATCATGGTTCTCTCCTGCTCAATGCTTGGGCGCGAGGAATTGCTTGAGACGCTCGGAGCGCGGGTTGTCCAGCACGTCTGCGGGCGGCCCGGCTTCTTCTACCACGCCCTGATGCAGGTAGATCACCTGACTGGACACATCCCGGGCGAAGGCCATCTCGTGGGTGACCACGACCATGGTGCGTCCTTCCTTGGCCAGGTCGCGCATTACCTTGAGCACATCGCCGACCAGCTCCGGATCGAGTGCCGAGGTCGGCTCGTCGAACAGCATGACTTCCGGCTCCATGGCCAGGGCACGGGCGATAGCACCGCGCTGCTGCTGCCCCCCGGACATCTGTGCCGGGTAATAGTCGGCGCGCTCGAGCAGGCCGACGCGATCGAGCAGGGCGCGGCCCTGCTCGATGGCTTCCTTGCGGGGCTTCTTGAGCACATGGATCGGCGCTTCGATGACATTCTCGAGCAGCGTCATGTGCGCCCACAGATTGAAGCCCTGGAAGACCATCGACAGCTTGGCGCGGATACGCTCGACCTGCTTCCAGTCGGCGGGCTCGCGGCCATGGCGGGTTTCCTTGAAGCGAATCTCCTCACCATGCACGAGAATATCGCCCTCATTGGGTTGCTCGAGCAGGTTCATGCAACGCAGGAAGGTGCTCTTGCCGGAGCCGGAGGCGCCGATGAGCGTGATCACGTCGCCCTGATGGGCTTGCAGGGACAGGCCTTTGAGGACCTCGTTGCTTCCGAAGCGCTTGCGTAGGTTGCGCACTTCGAGGGGAAGGGGCGTTTCGGCCATGAGTCGGGCTCCGGTGACTGGCTTGTCAGGTCACCTACGAAACCGTGCCCAGGTCAGGGCCGGCATGAGCCGGGGCTGGGCGGGCCGTTTCGTAAGTCACCTGTACGGTGTATCGATGCGAGCTGACGCAGCGTGATGCCGCAGAAAAGGCAGCGATTCTAACAGGCGTTCGACGCCGATTCAGAGCGGGTTGTTCACCCAGAGTTACGACTTTGGTCTGACGATATTGGAGGGTTCATGGTAAATTTCCTCTAAATTATTGTAATGAAAAAGTTTTTTATTCTATGCGGCGCCGTCTAGGTAGCATGTGCCGCTAACGTTAATTCTGCGGTGTCGTCGTGGCGCGTACCAATAGGGCGGCACGGGCCCCGAGTTCCACGTGAGCGTTGGGAAAGACCACCGCCAAGGGCTGCTCGGTGACGATAAACTCGCCCGCCTTGGCATCACAGGCCAGGCGGGTACCGACATCGAATTCGCTGAAGTTCGGCGTATCGTCGGGAAAGCACAGGCGGAAGTCCTCGCTTTCGCGCATCAGCTCATGCGCTACCGTGAAGAATTTCATGGCATCGGGGTCGGCGCCGGGCGGTTCGCGCCCTTCGAGCAGCGCTTCGAGCAGTTGTCGCATGGGGCGAAGTACTGCTAGATCGTTTTCGCCAAAGGGGTGCACCTTGCCCAGCTCGAGAGTAAACGCCTGCGCCTGATAGTAATGCTTCGAATAGTGCGAAAACGTCCAACTGTGCTGATGCTGATGCAGTACCGCCTGGATATCGGCTGCGGCGAGCCAGCGCCATTGCTCGGCATGGATGCCGTTATCTGCGTAGGGCTCGACGGCAAAGCGGGGGAAGCGGCTATCGCGAATGGCGGTGTGCAGGTCGTAGTGCAGGCGCGGCTGGGAGTGGCGCGCATAGAAACTATCGACAGCTGCCATCAACTCGCGGGCCCGTTGCGGCTCGTCGCCCGGTTCGTCTTGATCGCGGCGGAACAGGCGATTGAGGTTGGTTTCGCAAAAGCGCTGTCCGGCACGAATCGAGGGCAGGTTGCCGAGAATGATCAGCGTCGGGGCGCCGAGGCGCAGCAGGCCGGCTTCCAGACGGGCAAGCATTTCGCCTAGCAGCTCGATGGGGGCGGTTTCGTTGCCGTGGATGCCGACGGAGACGATCACCGCCCGAGCTTGTGGCTGAAGCGAACTGGGTGCCAGTTCGAGAATGCCCGGTCCGTGAAGGACATAACGCCCGAAGGGCAGCCGCCCCTGAGTGTCAGAGGGCAGCTCACCGTCCAGCGTCAGGTCGAGCCACTCAGCCAGCATGGCGAGCGCCCCGGACATCGGTGGATTCGAAAATCTTGTCGGCGCTGGCGGCCACGAAGCCCTGATAGAGCCTACCGTCACTGGCGCGATAACGCTTGGCGAACTCGTAGTAGCAGGTGGGTATTTCCTCGACCTGACCACCGGCGAAGGTAAACTCGGCGCGGTCGGCCAACGTCGAGCCCTGCTCCAGCAGCACCTCGGGCGAGCCTTTGATGCGCCCGCCCGAGGCATTGATGCCCAGGCCCAGCGACTCGACCTTGTCGAGCACCTTCTCGACACTGTCGTAGGTCTGGAAGTGGTTGACGCTGATGGTGAAATGGTTGGCGCGCAAGCCGATGATCGACAGCCAGGCGGCATACTCGCTCTCGTCCATCAGGGTCTGATAGTCCTCGAAGCTGGGGGCATCCCATAGGCGGCCGGCCCACATCACTTCGGGTGTTCCCACCCGGGCGGCATCGATCTGGCCGACGAGCCCGTCGATGATGCGCTGAGCGGTCGTCGAAAGCTCATCGCACTTGAGTTCCGACAGGAAAATGCGCGGCTGTTCTTCAGAGGGGGGCAGGTAACCGTAGGCGCGCAACTTCTTGGCGGCGAAGTCGTAAGGTTCGAAGCGGGTATAGCCCAGCGCCAGCAGGTGTGGTTCGAGATTGGCCAAGGTAATCGGCCCGCGATCGAAGGTGCGGAAAGCGACATGATCGTTGATGATGGCCTCGCCGTCGGCGACAAACGCATCGTGAATGCGCTGGGCCTGCGGCGTCATCGCCGTGTAGTCGTTCCAAAGCTTGGCGAAGAACTGGTCGAGAGTCATCGTGGCGCCTGCCTATTGTCCTGTTGTTCTGTTGGGAAACATCCATGGGCAGCGTAATCGATGGCGTTAATGCACGATTAGCTGCCTCGATGGATAAATACCTTCGAGGGTTGGGCGAAGAGGGACAAGAGGTGACGTCGACGTGATGAAAAACGCGGGTGCGATAATGTAAACGCCAGCCGCCACCCTTTCACAAATGGGTGGCGGCTGGCGGTTGGTTGGCCAAGGGCCGGGATCAGGCGCCCTGAGTGGCGGTGTACAGCGTGTAGATCGACTGGCTGGCGGTCATCAGCAGCTGGTTGCGATCCTCGCCGACAAAGCAGACGTTGGAGCAGATTTCGGGTAGCAAGATGCGGCCCAGCAGGGTGCCATCCGCAGTGAACACCGCCACACCGTCGACGCTCTCGCCGCCCGAGGCGCTCGACCAGATATTGCCGTGCACGTCGCAGGTCAGGCCATCATAGGTGGTGCTGTTGCTGGTAACGATTTCCTGTCGGTTGCTGACGCTCTTGCCATCTTCTGCCAGGGACCACTTGATGATGGCCGCCGGTTGGTCGGGGAAGTGCGACGGGGCGGTGTCACTGGCGTAAAAGGCCTTGCCGTCCGGGGTCAGCGCGATGCCGTTGGGCTTGTGGATCTCGTCGGTCAGCAGGATCGGCTCGTCCAGTGAGTCGTCGATGTAGTAGATGGCCGGCTTGAGCTGCAGTTCACGCTTGTGCCCTTCATATTCCACGTGGGCCCCGTAACCGGGATCGGTGAAGATGATGCCGCCCGAGGGCAGCGCTACCAGGTCATTGGGGGCGTTGAGCGGCTTGCCCTGGTACTGGCTGGCCAGTACGGTGGTAGTTCCATCCCATTCGTAGCGGATCACGCGCGCTGGGGAGTGCTCGCAGGAGACCAGGCGACCGCGGTCATCGAAGGTGTTGCCATTGGAGTGACCTACCTTGTGGCGCAGTACGCTGACCTGTCCGGTGGCTTCGTCCCAGCGCATTTGCCGGGCGCGCGGAATGTCGCTGAAAACGGCGTAGCGGCCTACGGCATTCCAGGCCGGCCCCTCCAGCCACAACCCGCCGGTCCACTGGCGCTGCAGCGGTGTATTGAAAAGGAAATAATCGCGGAAACGTTCATCGACGATCTTCCAGGCATCGGCCGGATAACGATCCGGTGGCGAAGCGCTCATGCCTGTGTGGGCGAACAGGGTGGGGGCAGTACTGGCAGCGGCCAGGGCGGCCGATGCTGACAGGAACTGGCGGCGTCCAAGCTTCATTTTTCTACCTGTTTGTTGGTGGCGTTGAACAGGGTGCAGGCCACAAGGGCCTACCAGAAAAAATGTAGAAGCTTTAATGGTGAATGTTAAACATATAGCAAGCGTCTTTAGTCGAAGGCAGATGCCGGGTTGCTATCAGCTCGCCTGACGCTGTTCGGGGCAAATGGTCGGGCGTTGTTCCACCTTGATCAGTTTGTCGACGGGAAATTGCAATTCCCGGGCTCGACGGACCAGCGAGCGGTAAGTGTGCTCGTCGAGACTGGGCTCGCGTGCCAGGATCCATAGATAGTCGCGGTCGGGGCCGGCCACCAGGGCATGGCGATAGTCCGCGTCGAGTTCCAGAATGTTGTAACCGCCATAGAACGGGCCGAAGAAGCTGACCTTGAGACGGCCGACATCGGGACTCTCGATGAAGTACGCCTTCCCTTCGGCGACGTCCCACTGGCCATTTTCCAGGTTATATCCTTGGTTGATGACATCGACTCCGCCATCGTCACGCGGGCGATAAGTGGCAGTGACACAGGAGAGACCTTCCTCGAAACCGTGCGGCAGACGGGCGATCTCGTACCAGCGACCCAGATAGTTTTCGAGCCGAAAATCGGTCACGGCCTGGGTGCCCTCGGGAATACCGGTGCAGCCGGCCAGGAACGAAAAGGGCGCCAACCAGGTAAGGCGGGGAAACGTGGGCAATTGGGTTGCAATGGCCATGGCCGATATCCTTATCCTTGTCATTGTAGGTTTCACTCATGGATAGGGGGATCGCGGACAAGTTGCAAGACGAAAGAGCGAGAAAATTGATCTAGATGATAACGAACGCCGTACTGTAACCGTACCAGTATGCCCTGGGACACACTGGTACGTTTGGTTACTTCTCGAGCGCTTCGGTGATGGCTTTACCCAATGACTGGGTCGTGCCCTGGCCTTTCAAGTCAGGGGTGAGTGGCGCCTGTTCCGGTCCTGCTGCCAGTACCTGTTCAATGGCGTCGACGATGGCCTTACCCGCCTCTTCATGGCCGAGATGCTCGAGCATCATGGCGCCACACCACATCTGGCCGATGGGGTTGGCGATGCCCTTGCCGGCAATGTCCGGCGCACTACCGTGAACCGGCTCGAACAGGCTGGGATACTTGCCTTCCGGGTTGATGTTGGCCGAGGGAGCCACGCCGATGGTGCCGGTACAGGCGGGGCCCAAGTCGGAAAGAATGTCGCCGAACAGGTTGCTGGCCACCACCACATCGAACCAGTCGGGATGCAGCACGAAGTTGGCCGTTAGAATGTCGATATGGAACTGGTCGACAGTGACATCCGGATAGTGGCTGGCCATGGCTTTTACCCGCTCATCCCAGTAGGGCATGGTAATGGAGATGCCGTTGGACTTGGTAGCCGAGGTCAGCTTGTGGCGCGGACGCTTCGAGGCCAGGTCGAAGGCGTACTTGAGTACCCGGTCGATACCGGTCCGGGTCATGACCGTATCCTGGATGACCACCTCGCGCTCGGTGCCTTCGAACATTTTGCCGCCGACGCTGGAATATTCCCCTTCGGTGTTCTCGCGCACCACGTAGAAGTCGATGTCCCCGGGTTCGCGATCGGCCAATGGACTCTTGATGCCTGGCATCAGGCGGCAGGGACGAAGGTTGATGTACTGGTCGAAAGCGCGGCGGAACTGGAGCAGGGAGCCCCACAGCGATATGTGGTCGGGGACCTTTTCCGGCCAGCCCACGGCACCGAAGAAGATGGCATCGAATGATGACAGGGTATCGAACCAGTCGTCCGGCAGCATTTGCCCATGCTCGAGATAATAATCGCAGCTGGCAAAGTCGAAATGTTCGATTTCAAGATCGATGTCGAAACGCTTGGCCGCGGCCTCGAGGATACGCAAGCCTTCCGGCAGTACCTCGGTACCGATGCCATCACCGGCGATGGCGGCTATGCGATGGGTCATGGCGGTCTCCTTCTTGTCGGGTTGTAGGGGATGCGGATACCCAGAGTCTAGACGCTGTCAGGCATGGAATAATCAGAGTAGAATGCAAGCTATTGTTGCGTTGCAGTTGATAATCGTATGGCCCACGTCGATGACCTGGCATTCTTCCAACGCCTGGCACACTGCGGCAGCCTGACAGCGACGGCCCGCGAGCTCGGCATCTCGTTGTCGGCGGTCAGCAAGCGTCTCAAGCAGATCGAGGCACGACTGGGCGTCGAACTGGCCAGCCGAACCACTCGTCGTCTCACGTTGACCCCCGAGGGCGAACTCTACCGTGAACGCGGAGCGGTCATCCTCGACGACATTGGTGAGTTGGAGGGTATGCTGAGTGCACGACAGAGTGCACTGTCGGGACGCCTGCGTATCAATGCCACCTTCGGTTTCGGGCGGCGACATGTCGCGCCGCTGATCTCGGCGTTCACCCAGCGCCATCCCCGGCTCGAGATCCTTCTCGAGTTGACCAACTTCCCTCTCAACCTGGCGGACCACGGCTTCGATATCGGCATTCGTATCGGTCAGCCCCCGGATTCCCGCTTGATTGCCCGACGCATTCTGTATAATCGCCGCATTCTGTGTGCGGCCCCGGACCATGTCGCTTCCATGCCGCCGTTGGCTGCACCCCAGGATCTGGCGATGCACCACTGCCTGGTGGTTCGCGAAAACGACAGTGACTATGCGTTGTGGCGCTTCGTGAACGAAACGCGCGAAGTCGGGGTCAAGGTATCCGGGCGGCTGGCCAGCAACGATGGCGAGGCGATTACGCTGCTGGCGCTGGAAGGGCATGGCATCATGCTGCGTTCGTGGTGGGACGTGTATCCCTATCTGGAAAGCGGGCAACTCGTCGGATTGCTGCCAGACTGGCAGGGAATAGAGGCGGACTTCTATGCCGTCTATGACCAGCGTCGTCATCTGCCGGCCCGCCTGCGGGCGTTCGTCGCCTATCTTGAGGAGGCGCTGCCCGGTCGCGTACCGTCGCCACCGCAGCGTGCCACTGCATACCGAGAGGGTATCGCGAGGACGTGAGGCCTAACCGCCACCGTCACCTTCACTGCCAAGGAGAAGTTGGCTTGAACATACTCATGTTTACCAATACATACCGTCCCATCGTCGGCGGGGTCAGCGAGTCGGTACAGCGGCTCAAGGCCCGTCTGCAGGCGGAAGGGCACCGGGTATTGGTCGTGGCGCCCAAGCTGAAGGGGCAGCCGAAACATGAGCCTGACGTGGTGCGCGTGGCAGCGGTACAGCATTTCAACGGCAGCGACTTCTCCTTGCCGGTGCCGATCCCCGGACAACTCTACGAAGCCATCGAGGCTTTCGATCCCGATATCGTTCACTCGCATCATCCGTTTCTGCTCGGCGATACTGCAGCGCGGGCGGCGGAAACCTATGGCTTGCCGCTGGTTTTCACCCACCACACCCTCTACGAGCACTACACGCACTACGTGCCGGGCGATTCGCCCCGCATGCAGCGTTTTGCCGTGGCACTTTCCACCGAATATACCCGCCTGTGCGATGCCGTGATCGCCCCCAGCGATAGTATCCGCGACTTGCTGCGCCTGCGCGGGGCCAACGAGGCAGTACATGTCGTCCCCAGCGGCGTCGATACCCTGCGCTTCGCCCACGGCAATGGCGTGGCCATGCGTCGGCGCATGGGCATCCCCGAGCAGGCCTATGTCATCGGTCATGTCGGTCGGCTGGCGCGGGAAAAGAACCTGCCTTTTCTGGCCGAGGCAGTCGCGCGGTTTCTCATCCAGCGGCCACGTGCGCACTTTCTCGTCGTCGGCGATGGCGATGCACGCATGGCCATGCATGAGATCGCCTTCGACGCCGGTGTCGTCGATCGGCTGCATTTCACCGGCAAGCTGCATGACCAGGCCCTGATCGATGCCTACCATGCCATGGACGTGTTTGCGTTTGCCTCGCACAGCGAGACCCAGGGCATGGTGCTGGTCGAGGCCATGGCGGCCGGGCTGCCCGTGGTGGCGGTGGATGCACCGGGTGTACGTGAAGTGGTGAAAAGCGGATGCAACGGCTACCTGTTGCCTGGCGATCACACCGAGGCCTTGGCGTCCGCCCTCGGCAATCTCGACGAGCCTGAATTGAGGAACACGCTACGCGAAGGCGCCCTGTCGACGGCACAGGCATTCGATGAGTCACGCTGTGCCGCACGCTGCCTGGACGTCTACCGGCAAGCGATCGCTGCCGGTGGCCCCGTCAGTCATGCCGACGAGGATGCCTGGGAGCGCATGCGTGGTCGCCTGGAGGCGGAGTGGCAGTTACTGCGTCATCGCGGCCGGGTGCTGCGCTCGCTGCTTCAGGAGGAGCCGGTACACGGGTTGATGGCCAAGCCCGAAGCGCCGGAAACCTCGCAGAAATGAGGGTCAGCGCCGGCTGCGTTGCTGCCGGTAGGTGGCATACCGCTTGAGGCCCAGCAATACCAGCACTGCCAGCACCAGGCCACCCAGGGCATAGTAGAGATCGCTGCGATTCTCGGCGGTGACCAGCGAGCCGAGCTGACTACCCAGCAGGGTCATGCCCACCAGGCCGGGGACGATCCCGATCAGCGAACCCAGCATGTAGTCGCGAAAACGCAGGTGGAAGGCGCCGGCCATCATGTTGGTCAGCGTAAAGGGCGCCAGTGGCAGCAGGTTGACTACCGTCATGGTGCGGATGCCGCGTCCGGCCAGATGCTTGGCAATCCCGTTGAGGCGATGACCCCCATGCCGCAGCAGTGCATCGCGGCCCAGCTTGCGTCCCGCCCAGTAGGTAGTGGCCGAGGCCACCAGCGTACCGGCCAGGGCATAGCCGAACCCCCACCAAGGCCCGAACATCAAACCGGTGACGGCCACCAGGATACTGAGCGGAAACACCACCAGCGAGGCACCGGCGTAAACGGCCACGACCACGAGCACGGCCCAGGGCGAGTCGCGCCAGGCGACGGAATACTGGACGAGTTCCATCAGGCGTTCCGGCGACAGGGCGTCGTTCATGGCCAACCATTGCCATAGCAGGCCCAGACCGGCCAGCGCGACCAGCGAAACGATGACGATGAGGAGGGGACGGGACATGGGTTCGGCGCATCCGGTCGTTTGGGTGGCGATCAGGATACGCATCCAGCGCACGGCGGCCAACGCCTGGCCGCCGTGAAGGCAGGATTATAGCGACAAAGCCTTACGCACGGCTGGCCAGGCCGGTGCGCCATCCTGGGTCGTGACACCGTCGAGCATGGCCTGGACACGCTCGGGATTGTTGCTGATCCACTCCTTGGCTACCTCATCAGCGGCACGCTCGTCCAACCCGAACGCCTGGATCATCCAGCTCTGCTCCTCGGCCTTGAAGGCGAACTGCTCGAAAAAGCTCTTGAGGTTGGGGTGGGACTCGGCATAGTCGCTGCGCATCAAAGTCAGCACATCGCTCTTGCCATTGTTCTCGCCGAACAGGTTCTTGGGATCGTCAAGATAGCGCATCGGCAATTCCAGGTTCATCCAGTGCGGTGTCCAGCCTACCCAGACGATGGGTTCCTGACGCGAGATGGCATCCTCGGCAGCGCTCAGCATGCCCACCGTACTGGTGTCGACGATGCGCCAGTCGCCCAGGCCCCAGGTGTCATTGTCGATGGCCTTGGTGAGGATTTCGCTGGCGGCGGAGCCCGCACCGAAGCCATGGATCTCACCATTGAAGTGTTCGCGGTTGGCGTCCAGGTCGGCAAAGCTCTGCACGCCGTTCTCGTAGACGTACTCGGGCACGGCCAGCGTCATTTGCGCGCCATCGACATTGTTGGCCAGACGAAGGATGTCGCCGCTTTCCTCGCGCGGCTTGAGCATATCCTGCTGTGCCGGCATCCAGCCGCCGAGGAAAACATCGAGATCGCCGGTTTCCAGCGCCTGGTAGATCACCTGCAGGCCGAGTTCCTGGCTGCGGGTCTCGTAGCCCAGCGGCTCGAGCAGTTGCGAGGCGATCTCGGTCTTGACGGTGATGCCGGGCCAGGCCGGGACGCCGAAGTCGAGCGTGGCGTCGTCGGCCACCGCCGGCAGGGCAATGGCACTGGCCAGGGGAAGGGCGGCGAGGGTCTTGGTCAGGGTAGGCGACATGGATTTTCCTTTTTCAGGTGTCTAGTCCTGAAATAGGTTGACACCTAATTTCGCCTCAGAGCGCCCGATGCACTGCATCGGGCGTTTTGTATTTCAGGGCCAGGTGGGGCCGGTCACGGTTATAAATTTCAACCGATTCGTTGACCATGGTGCGGGCTTGGTCCAGGTCCCAAGGCTGCACCAACAGGAACTCCGTTTTCAGGATTCCATTAACCCGCTCCGCCAAGGCATTCTGGTAGCAGTCGTAGCCATCGGTCATCGAACAGCGGATGCCATGACGAGCGTGCAGGCGCTGGTAGCGATCGCAGCAATACTGAATGCCTCGGTCCGAATGATGAATCAACGGCTGGT